>NZ_NWSV01000060.1 GCF_002531935.1 Rhizobium chutanense
GAGATTGCCGTAGCGATCCAAGAGGCGGTCACCCCGATCGCTTCTGGAAAGATCCATCTGGTCGCGCACTCCTTCGGTGGCGCCATTGCTGCGGCTCTGGCAGCACGTCTGCCCTCGCGCATCGGATCGTTGACGCTGATCGCACCGATCGGCCTGAGCAAGCAGATCAGCCGGGACTTCCTCACCGACTTCATCGCAGCAGAACGCCGGCGCCCGCTGCAGAACGTCCTGGAGCGGCTGTTTGCCGATCCGTCCAAGATCACCAACGACATGGTCGAGGGCACGTTGCGCTTCAAGCGGCTGGAAGGTGTTCCGGAAGCACTCTCGGCCATTGCCGACGCCATTGCCGACGACGGCGGCCAGAAGCAATCGATCGGCGCCACGCTCAATGGCCTGTCATGCCCGGTCACACTGATCTGGGGTGACCAGGACCAGATCGTGCCCGTGCCGCAGCAAGGCGAAATCCCCGCCAATGCGACCTTCGTCAACATCCCCGGGACCGGCCACATGCCCCAGATGGAAGCCGCATCAACCGTCAACGACGAAATCGTAAAGACCATCAAGCGGGGCGGCGCCTGAAGGCGCCGGTCAAACAATGTCTGAAACCCACAACTCTGAGAGCACTATCATGAATGACTACGAGAATAAGGTTGTTATCATCACGGGAGCGGGATCCGGCATGGGACGAGCCATGGTCGGGGAATTCGTCTCCCGAGGTGCGCGGGTTGCTGCGATGGACATCAATTTGGAGCGCGCGAAAGAAACCGTCGATGGGTTGAGCGATCCATCGATGGCCTTTGCGCTTCAAGTCGATGTCAGCGACCAGGACAGCGCCAAGCGAGGCGTGGACGCCGTCATCTCTCGCTGGGGGCGTGTCGATCTTCTTTGCAATAATGCAGGTATTCTTGATGGTCATGCGACGGCTCACGAAGTCAGTCTCGCCGAGTGGAATAGGGTCTTGGCAGTCAATCTGACCGGTCCGTTTCTGATGGCGCGCGCGGTCATTCCGCAGATGCTGTCTCAAGGGAAAGGCGCAATTATCAACACCTCTTCAACATCAGGGTTCAGCGCGGCCGGAGGTGGTTCTGCGTATACGGCCTCTAAGCACGGTGTGATCGGTCTCACTCGCCAGCTGACGTTTGAATATGGTGCGCGCGGGATCCGAGTTAATTCCATTTGCCCGGGCGCAACCGCAACGCCTTTGGCGTTGCCCGAACACAACGCCGCTTCGCCCGACATGGACCTTGCAATCAGCAAAGTGCCTGCAAGACGCTGGTGCCAGCCGGGAGAGATCGCCAAGCTTGCTGCATTTCTGGGAAGCGACGATGCGGACTATGTTCACGGAAGCGATTATGTCATGGACGGAGGGTGGCTGGCGGCTGCCCGCGATCCATTTTGAGCTGACGGGAATGAAGAGAATGGGAAAGGGTGTCGCGTTGGAGGAATTCGGGGGCTGGTCGAGATCGATCTCGGCTATGGGAAACCATAGTCATCGCGCCGGATTGGAAATTCGATGACCCTCCCCACGTTGTTATGCGACGCTCGGAACCGCTTCAAACAACATCTGGACAGTTGTGATTGGTCCGAACTGACGGCCGGACGGAAGAGAATCCTCGAGGTTTTCTTGAGGCTTGCGAGCATTGAAGGCTATTCGGCTGTCACGATGAGAACCCTTGCCAAGGAGGCAAGTGTCAAGGCTGCAAGCATTTATTTCCATTTTCCTGACGGTCGCAGTGAAATTGTCTGCCAGTCGCTCCGTTGGCATTACTCGAACTGGGGTTACAGCATACTGCAAGCTATCGATAAGATCTCCGAACCCGAGCTATTTTGGGATGCGTTGGTGTCGGCGGTAGCGCGGTCTCAGATAAGCATCCCGGCCAGCGACCTTTGGGATCTGCTGGTGCGGATGGACCGAGTTGGTGGCTTTTTGGAAGTGGAGTTCCGGCAGGAGATCGATGATTGGCTCGATCTTTGCGCTGGCCTTTTTCAGGCGAGCGCTGCGGCGATCGGATACACGGTTGATCGCGGCAGGGTCAATATGATCATGTCAATGCTCGATGCTGGCAGCAATTGGGGCCAATGGAATGGTGACGCCGCGGATCTGGACGCGATTGCCGAACAGGCGACCATCGTCTCGCGCGCCATGCTCTCGGCGCCAATGGGCAGGTTGAAACGCACGACCACCCCAGACGAAGTTGCAAAGCAGGAATAGCCGCTGAGGGCGGCTATTCCCAATTCTCAATTGACGAGCTCAACGACGGCTTCAATCTCAACCGCCATTCCTGACGGAAGAGCATGCGTTCCCGACGCAATTCGCGCATGCGGTCCTCGTTCGCCAAAGAGTTCGCAGATAAGGTCCGATGCAGCATTCAAAACCTTCGCCTGGTCTTCGAATTCAGCTGCGCATCGGACCAAGCCTGCCAGACGAACGAACCCCTTCACCTTATCAAAGTCGCCGTCACAAGCAGTCTTGACGTGAGTGACGATGTTGAGGGCGCACAGCCTCGCGGCTTGGCGCGCATCCTCCAACGTGACCGTATCGCCCACGATGCCTTTGAAAACAAGTTCGCCACCCTTGCGAGGGCCCTGCCCGGCGATGAACAGGAGTGATCCGGCTCGCACGAAGGGACGATAGTTGCCCTGCGGCGGATTGGTTTCGGGAAGCTCAAGACCGAGCTTCGCCAACTGCCTGTCGACGGAGTTCATCGGCCACCTGTCTTCATTTCAGCTGACGCCAATCGCCACTGTCACCCTTCCAGCCAGTCACGCGGCCGGCCAGCCGCTCGAGCGTGTTCCTGAGAGTGGTCACAAGCCCTGCCCATTCAGCCGCAGCGATACCGTCCACCGCCGGCTCTGGTCCCATGAACATGCCGTCTACACCACCGAAGGAAACACATTGCTCGATGCATCTGCGTTCGAGATCGCCATCATGAAAAATGGATGGCTTCTCAAGGAACGCCGACAGGGCAGCGATAAGACCGGTCGCCCCCCAATTGGAGACGTTCGACACGATCAGATGATCTGCGGCGGTCGCAGCCGCAACCCCACCGCGCCCGGGATGGCCGCTGTCCTTCGCCTTGGGAGAAAAGCTCTTGAGTTCCTCGCCGATGACGCCCATGCCGAGTTCGTTGCCGCCGTCGCCGATCGCAAGAAACGGTATTTTTTCGGCTTTTGCGCGCAGGAAGAACTGATCAAGATCGGCAACCATGCCATCGAGAGGACGACCGCCGAGACCGTGGTACAAGCCGCGATCGTTCCGGCCGGGCCGCTCGATGGCGATGACGAGGGACGGTCTGGTGATCTCGAGAAGTGCATCGGTGATTGCCTGGCAGCCCGATGCTTCCTTCGGCACGGCGCGGATATAGACGGGACGGACGAAGTCGACCGGCTTGATGATGCCGTCATCGGGAAAGGGAAGGGGAGCCAGACCCGCGCCACGGCAGGTTCCCACGGTCATCTCGACCCAATCGTTGTCGGTCAGGATAATCGTTTCGACGCCGAGGCCCAGAAAAAGAGCGCGCGCCAAAAGCGCAGCGCCAACAGGGCCATCGGTTTCGGGCACGCCGGCACCTTCGGGAAATCCGGTCGCGATGATCACGGGGCCGCGATGCTCGCGAACACGATCACAAATGATCTTGGCGCCCGCCATGCAGGCCGGTCCGGGCTGGCGCGCCTGGAGCGCCTGGTAAATCTTGCCGATCAGACCGACACCAGTCAGGTCGAGCGTCATGAAGTTTTCGATGGTTTGGGCGATGTTCCTGCCCTTTGCACTTTCCAAGTCAAGCATGATGAGACCCCTCAATTCTGGCTGCTAATGATGTTCGCAAATTTGTCCGCATCCACATTACCTCCGCTCAGGAGGATGGCGACGCACTTGCCGGCAACTTTGACCTTACCTGCCAGTAGGGCAGCCAGAGCCACCGCGCCGCCCGGCTCAACGACGAGCTTGAGCTCGCCATAAGCGAACCGCATCGCTGCCCTCACGTCCTCGTCGGTCACCGAAACGCCGGCCGCCAAGTGCTTGCGGCAAATCGGGAAAGTCAACTGGCCGGGGATCGGGACGAGCAGCGCATCGCAAATCGACGCCCCCAGTGCAGGCGCCCGCGTGGCCGCTCCGGCCGCAAGGGAAAGGGCCATTCCGTCGAAACCGGCGGGCTCGACGCTATAGACCTCCGTCCGCGGCACCAGCGAATGAATGCCGCAGGCAGCACCTGAGACAAGGCCTCCCCCCGAACAGGGAAAGAGCGCCAGATCGAGATCCTGCCCGATGTCGCGCACCTGCTCGGCGATCTCCGCCCCAAGCGTAGCTTGACCTACAATCACGAAGGGGTCGTCGTAGGGAGGGACGATAACGGCGCCGGTATCCGCGGCTATCTGCGCGCCGATTTCCTCGCGAACCTCCTTCGTTTTGTCGTAGAGGCGAACCGTGGCGCCGTTCTTCCGGACACCATCGATTTTGGTCTTTGGAGCCTCCTGCGGCATAAGGACGGTCGCCTTGATTCCGAGCTTCTTCGCGACATAGGATATGGCAAGGCCATGGTTGCCCGACGACCAGGCGACGATGCCGCCCTGACGCTGTTGCGGCGACAGCTGAAGCGCGCGGTTGAGGGCGCCCCGCAACTTGAACGAACCCGAATGCTGCAGATTTTCAGGCTTGATGAAAACGCGGGCGCCGAGGGCTTTATCGAGCACCTCATTGGTGAGCAGCGGCGTCTTCAATGCATGCGTCGCAATGCGCTCGCGTGCCGCCTCTATCGCAGCTTCGGTCGGTTCGTCATAGGATATGGAAATTTGTACGGTCACTTCAAGCTCCCAGATGCTTGCCAGGGATTGAAGCGCTCCGCCCACTTAATGTGAAATTATATTATTGCATCAGTTGGTATAACGGAAACGAATGGCCGCGCGTCACCTCACGCCGCGAGCATAGCTGTCAGCAGTCGTTTCAGCGATCCGCGCAAGCTCTCCGAGAATTTCTCCGCCCACGCCAAGAGGATAAAATGCATAGAAGCTCAACGGTGGTAGGACGATGTCGGTCGACAGCTTCTCGAGGTCATGGTTCTGCGTGTCGGTACGCAAGGAGCCTTCCGCCACGAGTGCAATACCGACTCCGTCGAGCGCCATCTTTTCAATCGTGGAGATCGAGGAGTTGGTGAATATCCGCGGCGGCCGTTCCGTATTTCGAAGCAGCATGTCGCGTAGATATTCATATGGATAAGTGTTTCGAGGGTAGGTCAATATCGGAAAGCCAGCGGCATTCGCATAAGTGAGCGCTTCGCCCTCAAGAAGTCCCGGTCTCGCATAGAAATGCAGCGGGAAGTCGTTGAGCTTTCGCTGCGTGAAACCGTCCACGATAGAGGGCCCCAGTGCGAGGGCCATATCGATTTCGCCTTCTTGCAACCCCCGCAGCATGGGTGGCGTCACGTCGACGGTGATGTCGAAGTCGATGTTCGAAAACTCGCGCGACGACTGTTCGAGAAATGTTGCGAGCCATGTTTGAACAATTGTTTCCGAAACGCCAAGCCGAACGCGACGTTGGGTTTTTTTGTTGAGGGCGAGATCCTTCTCCATCGCAGAAACCTGTCGCAGCACCACTTCGGCGTGACCGTAGAGGACTCGTCCGACGCTTGTCAGCGTGATCGGCTTGCTCGTTCTATTGATGAGCGGCTCACCAACCAGATTTTCCAGCGCACTTATCCGTTGCGAGACGCCCGGCTGCGTGGTGTTCAGTTTTTCCGCGGCCCGTGAGAAGCTGTGAAGGTGGGCCGCCCAGTAGAAGACTTCCAGACTGCGTAGGCTAAACATGATCCCGCTCCGTCAGAAACAGTATGTTATCGTTGACATCCGTGCAAAATCTGATTGATTGAGACAAATGACGCCAATTGCTCGGAAATTTCCCCCAAATATGTAAACGTTAACATTGCTCCCGTCAAAGGTGGTTGGAGGCATTGGCTTCCGCAGAATCTTTCGCTCATACAGATATCGAACATCCGAAGGAGTATGCAATGAGTTTGGCCGTTGGAGTGATTGGCGCCGGTGTCATGGGCTCGGAGCATGCCCGTATTCTGAGGGAAGCGACGCCTGGAGCGCATCTTTCCGGCGTCTGCGACGCTGACGTGGCGCGGGCGCGCCAGGCGGCAGGCGGCGTTTGGGTGACGACGGATGCTCTTGAACTCATCCGTTCCGACCGGACAGATGCCGTTGTCATCGCCGCGCCTGATATCACCCATGCCAGTCTTGTCCTGGCCTGCATCGAGCAAGGCAAGCCGGTGCTTTGCGAAAAGCCGCTGGCAACAACGGCCGCGGAAGCCCGCGGCGTCGTCGAAGCGGAGATCAAGGCTTCGCGTCGACTGGTTCAGGTGGGTTACATGCGCCGTTTCGATCCGGCTTATGCCGAGATGAAGCGGCTAAAGGACGAAGGCGCGATCGGCTCACCCCTCATCCTGCACAATGTGCACCGCAATCCGGTTGTGCCCACTTGGTTCGCCGGGCCGATGTCGGTGACCAACGCTTTCGTCCACGAAATCGACGCGAGCCGCTGGTTGCTCGGCTCTGAGATGGTCTCGGCTCATGTGCGTTCGCTCGGCGCAGGCGATCCGCTGCTGATCACGATGGAGACCGACCGAGGTGAAGTCGTCTCGACCGAGGTGTTCATGAACTGCGGATATGGCTACCACGTCCATGCGGAACTGGTCGGCCAGAAGGGGACGCTGCAGACGATCACGCCGCGCCTAGTCACGGAAAATCTCTCCGGTTTCTCGAGAGGCACATATCCCGACAATTGGATCCCGCGTTTTCGAAACGCCTACATTGCTCAGCTCGATCAATGGGTCAAAAGCATACGCAGCCAGCTTCCGGGCGAGGGGGCGAGTGCCTGGGACGGTTATCTGACCACGAAGATAGCCGATGAAATCGTTGCCGCCATGGCGAACGGCGTTGACGCAAAACTGGTCCCCGAAGCGGTTCCGGCGCTCTATCGCTGATCCCAGGCTGATAAGAAGAGGTGCGAGAATGTTGATGCCGGTAAGATATGCCGTGGTCGGGGCCGGATGGATCTCCCAGGAGGCATTCTTGCCGGCGGTCCCGCAAACGGGCAATTCTCGCGTTACGGCGATCATTTCGGGCAATCGGGAGGGCGCCGCCCAGCTTGCGGCGTTTTTCAGCATCGACCATGTCTGCGACTATCAAGACTTCGATGCGCTGCTCCGTCAGGATGTCGTCGATGCCGTTTACATCGCGGTTCCCAATCCGATGCACCATGACTTTGCGGTCCGCGCCGCCAACGCGGGCAAGCATGTGATGGTCGAAAAGCCGATCGCCATTTCTGAGAAAGAGGCGATCGCGATGATTGACGCAGCCGCTCGAAACGACGTGCTTTTGATGACGAGTTACCGGCTTCACAACGAACCGGCGACGTTAGCGGCTCTTGATGTTTTGCGCGCGGGAAAGATTGGAGAGCCGATCTCCTTTTCCGCATCGTTCGGCTTCCAGTCGCAAACCGGCAATCATCGTCTGAAGAACGAGTTCTGGGGCGGGCCGCTTCAGGATATCGGCATTTATTGCATCAATGCCGCTCGGCACGTCTTCGAGGCAGAGCCTGTCGAGGTGTTTGCGATGGCGGCAAGACCGCAAAACGACCAGCGGTTCGAGGAGATCGATGCGAGTATAGCTGTCACCTTGCGCTTCCCGCAGAACCGGCTGGCGCAATTCTTCTGCAGCTTCGGGGTTTTCGATGTCGACACTTATCGGGTCGCTGGAACCGAGGGCGAATTGATCATGGAGAACGGCTTCCGCTTCGACACGCCTTCTCGGCTCATCGTGAAGACGAAGCGCAATATCGATCACATATCCTATGACATTCACGACCAGTTCGCCGGGCAGGTCCAATATTTCTCACAATGCATCCTCACCGGAACACGTCCGGAACCGGACGGCGAGGAGGGATTGGCAGATCTCAAGGTTCTCGTCGCAATCGAGCAATCGCTGCGCACCGGCGCACCGCAGCCGGTTTCCAACCCTCCAAGACCCGGACATCCAGCCCTTTCCATGCTAAGGCGGCTGCCGACGACAACAAGACGACTTCTCCTCTGATGGATGAACTGACCGGTGCGAAACCGATTTCCGATCGTTGACGCGCTTCGTTCTAGCTGGTCAAATGGTGACGCGGTGGCTGATGCGCGTTGCCGTTGCACTGTTACATGTTGAACGAGCAATTTAGAGATGACGAAGCCACCCACTGTACGGGATGTTGCGCGCCTGTCGGGTGTGTCGACGGCAACCGTTTCGCGGTATTTTAGCGGCAAGGCCGGCGCAATAGCCCCTGACACGCTGGAAAGCGTTCGCAACGCTGCGGAAGCGCTCGGCTATACACCCTCGGAAATCGGGCGATCTTTGCGGCTTTCCAGGAGCCGCGTGGTGGTGATGCTCGTTCCGGATGCGACGAACCATTTTACCGCAGACGTCGCAGCGTCCGTGGAAAAGGCGCTTAAAGAATACGGGCTGTCGATGGTTTTGGCGAATGCCGCGGAAGATCCGAAGCAACAGGATCGGCTGTTGACGGACGCTCTCGGTCTGCGGGCAAGGGCCATCATCCTCCAAGGCGCGATCGATACGCCGCAACTGCGCGAGATGGCCGGACGGCAGAACAATCTTATCTTCGTCAACCGTCGTCCGGCAGAGGGGGTATTGGCGCCCTATGTCGGCATCGACAACTATGCGGCCGGTCACGACGTCGGTCGCTATTTCCGGGACCGAGAATACGAAAATTGCGTCGCGATCTCCGGCCCACGAGAATTTTCGGGAAGCAGCGAGCGTCTTCAGGGATTCCTCGACGGGCTGGGACGTAAGACGACCGTGCGACATTTCGAAACGGCCTTTACCATGGAAGGCGGTTACGAGGTTGGTAGGGAGTTGCTCTCTCAAGAGCGGACCCGCTTCTCCGTATTCTGCGGAAACGACATGATCGCCTATGGTGTGCACCGCGCGGCAGTTGAACGTCAGATGCGCTTCCCTGATGACCTGGTGCTTTTTGGTTTTGACGACAACAGGTTGAACGAGTGGCTCGCGCCGTGGCTTTCCACCGTCAGGGTTCCGGCCTTCGATTTTGGACCGGCGATTGCAAGCCTCGTGTGCGAGCCGGGCGATCCCGCCGAGGGCGCGGCAAATATCATCCTGCCCTTCGAACTGAAGCTGCGCGACTCCGCCTAGATTCCGATAGCAAATGCGCGCCTGTTTGGTGGCTTTTGCGACGGTGATCACTGCTGTTGGCGGGTGGGGCTTTTGGTTTTGTCCACATGGCT
>NZ_NWSV01000061.1 GCF_002531935.1 Rhizobium chutanense
CACAGTTTGTGAATCGTCTGTCCGCAATACAGCGGCCAACGCTACTGACGCCAGATGGGGTCAGCTTGTCGCTTACGGTCAATGGGGGTGACGTTCCTTTGCTCTAAAACCTGCCGTTGGGAAACTGAAAGATTTAGCGCTCCGACAAGACGTATACGGCGTGCATTACTTCCCAACTGGTCACGAACCCACCCGGCCCACTGCAGGAAGTTCGGATCATCCCCAGAAAAACCGATAAGGCAGAGATCATTCTCAAGAAGAACCTGCTGCGCGAGATTTATAAACGCCGCGTAGTTCCGAGGATATGTTCGGAAATCTTCAGCGGTAAAAATGAAAGGTTGGTGAGACGGCAGACTACCATGAAGCTTTACGATTCGCGGAGCGCGCGTCCTGGCAATATCATGAACGGTATGAACGACATCATACGATCTATCAGGATTAGGCAATGCAGTGCGTTCAAGGAGGGTATCCCAATTGGTCGTAAGAACGTCCGCCCATGGCAGAGATAAGAGGCGGGTATGAAGATCACCCGGTAACCACTGCCCATCTGCAACGAGTTGCCGGATCAATGCGTCGAGAGCATGCGCCCCCAGAGCAGCCTTGTATTCTTCGGCGAGCTTTAGCGGGTCATAGCTTTTCTGCTCTCCGGGATAAAGTCGGCCAAGCATCGCCTTCTCGAAGGTGGACCACAGCGGAGGTAAGGGGCTGAATTCAGAAACTTTCTTTGCGCAACGACTAAATCCGGCACCGACCATGATAGCCGCGCCTCGAACTTCGTTTTGCCCCCATAGAGCCTCCCGAACCTGGCATAAGGACGAATAGTCGGGAAGACGCTGTAGTGCTTCGCTATCAGACATAAAATTTACTCACTGATTCGCCGAGATGACGTCGCTCGAAATTAAACTACAAATTGCATATGCTCCATTGGAATATCTCGTCGACACAACGTTCGCCACAAAACTCATGAAGCCCTGGGGTATCCTCCCGCGTCATCGGCTGACCGAGCTTCCAGGAATTTCAATTGAACCGGCAATCTAGTAAGGAACGACCGCTTCGTCCTCTACGAGGCTATGCAGCGTCATCGACCCGAACGGATGCCAGTCGGGCGCCAGGCTTTTCACATTTCCGTCGGGCAGGAGCCAATGATGGGCGACGTCCGGCAGCAGGTTCGGGTCAAGGGGATGAACCGCCCGGGGATTATGCCAGACGTCGATCCCTTCAGCCCAGCTCTCCTTGTAACGCGGATCCTTCACGGCTCTCTCGAAAACGAAAGGGGCGGTAGCATTCGGATCGTGATTCAAGGCGGTGCCGACCCGCACCAATCTCAATCGCTCGGAGCCGAAGCCCGCTAACGCTCCCATTCGGTTGAACTTCGAGATGGTGCCGCTATTGGAAAACAGAACGGCAGATATGTGTTCCGAGTCCGGTAGATCGAAGAAGCCGGATGGGACTTCCTTCGCGCGCCACTTATGAACACCGATTTTGCGCGGCTTGATAACAAGCGTGCCGTCGTCCCGCCGTTCCCAGTCGTGCTCGTAGCCGTGGATATAACGCTCGAAGGCCGAGCGGGAGTGCACCATTGATCCGGGTGCAGAGAAATCTTGGATGGCGAACACGAGCGGTTTGTCGCCGACATGGGGCTTTTCCCAGTAACGCTTTTCCAGCTTCGCTTTCAGGGGCCCGGCGAATTTTATCGGCATATAATCCCTGATGAACGCCTGGATTTGTTCAGGCGTTTCGGTTGGCGGCGGCGGCACGATGGCGCCGGTCGCATCTCGCGACGGATTGACGGTGACCGCCTCGACCGTGAATGCGCCGACAGGGTTGGAGCAGCAGAAGTCGGGGACAGCGTGAATACGGAAAATCTCGAAATTCATTTCGGTGAAAGCGGCGAAAAGATACAGCTCCCAGATTCGGGCATCGAACCCTGCGGTCTGGAACTGTTCGATGAAATTGCCGTCGGCATCCTGATACCAGCGCATCATGGGTTCTATGATGCCGCGCGCCGCCGAATACGCTTCCGCATCGCGAAGAGCTTTGAAGGACGGGTGGAGCTTGTTTTCATTCGCAAGCGGCGCGAAGAAATCGACCGGCTGCCCTTGCTCGTCGTCCTGATAATATTCTTCGTCGGGCATTGCCGCGTGGCGTTCCATCTCGCGACGCAGATCCACCTCCGCGTGACGTCTGCGCTCGTGAAAGCCCGTGCTCCCGATCCAGCGGTAACGCGCGTTCCTGTCCTTGCCGAAGATGTGCCCGCCGAAATCATCGTCCGACCTATCCCTGACCACGACGCCGAGAACGCGCTCGCCGCCGTGCTCGAACCAGGAGAGCTCATCGCAGAGCAGGCGGATCATGGGCTTCCTGGCATAGGCGGCAAAGGCGTCAAATCGTATAAGCGGTATCCGTTTCAAGGCGGCTCACAATCGGGTCAGAGATCTTCCCGACGGTACTACCATGAAACCCGCGAGCTTCGAAGGCGCCTAAGTGGGTGTTTCATGCCGGCAAGATCCGCGGGCTTATTTCCATCAACTTCTGCGCCGACCTTCCGCCAGAAGCACCGGGCCTAATACCTTTTTGTGCACTGCACTTGACTTTTCCAGTGAACTAGCCCAAATGCGGCTCAGCTTTCACCCTTCCGGCCGCCGCGTGAGCGTGCCCCTGCTCGAAAATACGAAACGCAGGAAGAAGGGACAAAAGCGCATTTCGATAGAGCGCCGCACTCCCAAGAGCGGCCAGAAGCGCTGGAAAGCTTTTTCCAACTCACAAGTTCCCACTTCACGCGGGGTTCTTGACGCCAGAATGAAACCGGATCGCATGGTGCGCTCCGGCGATGTTCATTGTGGCGCCCCGAAAGGTTATGCCTTGACCAATTTTGAATCGCTTGGTGTCTCCAAGCCGATCGTCGCCACCTTGTTCCAGCTCGGCATCGAAACGCCGACGCCGATCCAGGAACAGGCCATTCCTCTGCTCCTCCAGGGCCGCGACCTGATCGGCCTTGCCCAGACCGGCACCGGCAAGACAGCCGCCTTCGGCCTGCCGCTGATCGAAAAGCTGCTCGCCGACGAGCGCCGCCCCGACAACCGCACGACGCGGACGCTGATCCTGGCGCCGACTCGCGAACTGGTGAACCAGATCGCCGAGAACCTGAAGAAATTTATCCGCAAATCGCCGCTGCGCATCAACGTCGTCGTCGGCGGTGTCTCGATCAACAAGCAGCAGCTGCAGCTCGAAAAAGGCACCGATGTGCTGGTCGCCACCCCCGGCCGCCTGCTCGACCTCGTCAACCGTCGCGCCATTACGCTGACGACGGTGCGCTATCTCGTGCTCGACGAGGCCGACCAGATGCTCGACCTCGGCTTCGTCCACGACCTGCGCAAGATCGCCAAGCTGGTGCCGAAGAAGCGCCAGACCATGCTGTTTTCGGCCACCATGCCGAAGGCGATTGCCGATCTCGCCGGCGAATATCTCGTCGATCCCCTCAAGGTCGAAGTCACGCCGCCCGGCAAGGCTGCCGATAAGGTCGAGCAATACGTGCATTTCGTCGGCGGCAAGAACGACAAGACGGAACTGCTGCGCAAGTCGCTGACCGAAAACCCTGACGGACGCGCCATCGTCTTCCTGCGCACCAAGCACGGTGCGGAAAAGCTGATGAAGCATCTCGAGAACATCGGCTATTCCGTCGCCTCGATCCACGGCAACAAGAGCCAGGGCCAGCGCGAGCGGGCGCTGAAGGCTTTCCGCGACGGCAGCATCAAGACGCTGATCGCAACCGACGTCGCCGCCCGCGGCATCGATATCCCGGCCGTCAGCCACGTCTATAACTACGACCTGCCCGAAGTGCCGGACGCCTATGTCCATCGCATCGGCCGCACGGCGCGCGCCGGCCGCGACGGCATCGCGATTGCCTTCTGCGCCCCCGATGAAGCCAGGCTGCTGCGCGATATCGAGCGCCTGATGGGCATCGACATCACGGTCGCCAGCGGCGAACCGCCGGCACAGATCAGCGCCGGCGGCCCACGCCGCGGCAACGGCAATGGCAACAACCGCAATCGCGGTGGCGGCCAGGGTCGCGATGGCCAGGGTCGCGGCGAAGGCCGTGGCGATCAGAACCGCTCTGAACATCGCGGCAGCCGTCAGGAACGCCGCCCACGCCGTGACGGCGAAGGCAGCGAGTTTCGCGCCAGCGGCAGCGAAACCCGCGCCGGCGGCGAAGAACGCCGCGAACGCCGTCCGCGTCCCGAGCGTACAAGCCGCAACGAGGATTTCCGCGGCCAGCGCCGCGGCGAGGCCACCCCGAATCTTGGCCCCGATAACGATCTGGTCTCGACCTCCGACTTCCGTCCGGCAAAGCCGCAGCGCCCTGTGCATAACGGCCCCAATGGCCATCACGCCAATGGCGAGCCGAGCGGTCATCACCGCGGCAACGGCCGCCACGGCCGCCCAGCCCGCAAGCACGGCGAGGACCGCGGTCCGCAGCAGGCCCAAGGCGGCGAACAGCGCCGCGACGGCAACGGCGGCAATCGCCGCGGCGGCTCCGGCTCCCGCAATGGCGGCCAGCGCCGCGAACGCGCCTGAGCGCCGATTGATTTAAGGAAGGCCGAATAACTTCGGTCTATACGTTACGAGGCCGGAGCATCTGATTGGTGCGCCGGCCTTTTTCTCTTTGTGGTGGCAACATGGCAAGGGCAGTCCGGAGCCGAACCGGTCCTTCGCCCGCACATCGAGACGGGCGCATCCGCTTGAATGCCGGACGCCTGAGACCTAAATTGGCTAAATGCTTGACCATCCGTCCCGGCCGGTGTCGCCGTCAACTATCCCAATGGATGCCCTGAGCGAAGTCCTGCAAGACTTTCGCTTGAGCGGGGTCAACTATGGCCGCTGCGAGCTCAGGCATCCATGGAGCATCGCCTTTCCGCAACAACAGCTGCTTCGTTTCCACTTCGTCAGCCAAGGTCCGTGCTGGATCCATACCGAAGTCCAAGGATGGCAGGAGTTGAATGATGGCGATCTGGTTCTGCTGCCTCAAGGCATCGCACATCGGTTGGCCAGCGCGCCGGATGTTGAAGGAGATTCGCTTAAGAGCTGCCAGATAACAAGGTTGGGGAGCAATGTCTGCGATGTTGTGCGGGAGGGAATGGGGGCGAATAGCACCCTCTTCTGCGGTTCCATGGCTTTGGGCGCGCATGCGCTTCACCCCTTGATCGCTCTGATGCCGCCAATCATCAAGGGCTGCGATGTGGCCGGTAATGACCCGATCGTTGGCCCCCTTCTGGCGGCCATGTCGGCGGAAGCGACACAGCCCCAAATGGGAAGCGCGACCGTCTTATCGCGAATGGCGGACTTGCTGGCGGCGCGGCTTATCCGCTGCTGGGTCAATTGCAGCGGAGCTTCGACCACCGGCTGGCTCGCCGCCATCCGTGATCCTCATATCGGTCGTGTGTTGGCGGCCATGCACCGGGACCCCGGCCATAACTGGACCCTCGAACGCCTCGCTGGTGTGGCCGGCCAGTCGCGCTCGATCTTCGCCGAGCGCTTCAGCGCTATCTTGGGAGAAGGCGCGGCACATTACCTCGTCCGTCTGCGTATGCAGCTTGCCCGCGATTTGTTGGGGCACAACGGCATGTCGATTGCCGAAGTTGCGTCCCGGTTGGGCTATGAGTCCGAGGCGTCTTTCGCGCGCGCCTTCAAACGCGTCACCAAGGTTTCACCGGGGATTGTGCGCCGCACAAGTTCCGGACGAATGGATATGGATTTCGGATTTTAAGACACATATCATCCTGAAAACTTCGTCTATCAAATCTCCGAACATAGGAGATACTTCAATGACGGACTCAACATCACAGTTTGACGGGGCCGCAATTGGCCTGGAGACGGATGAACCATCCGCGTGGAACACGGCGACTTGGTTTGCCGTTGTTTCGATGGCGGCGACCAGCTTTGCACTGGTGTCCGCTGAGTTCCTGCCGGCGGGTCTGTTGACGCCGATGGCGCGCGATCTCGGCATTTCCGAGGGAACGGCCGGACAAGTCGTCACCGCCACCGCTTCTGTCGGCGCCGTGGCGGCCCTATTGAGCAACGTCCTCATCGGCCGACTGAACCGCAAAACCGTGCTGGTCGGCCTCACTGCGCTGGCGATCGGCTCCAATATTCTGGCATCATTGGCGACCGATTTTTGGCTATTGTTGTTGGGCCGGGCCGGGTTGGGCATCGCGCTGAGCGGCTTTTGGGCACTTTCAGTAGCCGTCGTGGCGAGGCTGGTCGGCGTCAATGCGACAGGTCGGGGCATGGCTATCGTCACCCTCGGCGTCTCGCTCGCCACGATAGCTGCACCCTCAATGGGTGCTTTGATCAGCGATTGGCTGGGATGGCGCAGCGCCATGGCGATGACAGCCGGGCTTGCCGCGCTTGCCATGCTGCTGCAGGTGCTCAGCCTGCCGACGCTTCCTGCAAGCACAAGCAACAGTCTCGCTGATGTTTTCCGTCTGACACGACGGGGCGGTATTCAACTGGGAATGCTTGCCATCCTTTTGCTGATGAGCGGGCACTTTGCCGGGTCGGTTTATGTGCGTCCTTTCCTCGAACAAGTAACGCTCCTTGAAACCAGATCGATCGCCTTGGCACTGCTCGGATTTGGCATCGCCTCCGTGATCGGCAATGTTGCCGGTGGCCGGATGGCCGATGCGAGCATCCGCATAGCCCTGGCTGTCACTGCGGTATTGATGACGTTTGCAGCACTCGCTCTGGTGCTTTGGGGCGCTCATACCGGCGTCGCGTTCGCGTTCGTCACGCTTTGGGGCTTTGCCTTCGGCATGGCGCCGGTAGTGCTGCCGACCAATCTTTCCCGCGCGGCCCCCGACGCTCTGGAGGCGGCGGGTAGCCTGATGGTCGTCTCTTTTCAGGTGGCCATCAGTATCGGCGCGGTTTTTGGCGGCTATGTCGTCGACCACTACGGCGCCGTGGGACCATTGACTGTTACGGCGCTCCTGGCTGCGTCGACGATCGCCTTGGCGCTGCTGCAGCCCCGCAACTGATCGTTGCTTCCTGCGAGACCTCTGTACATCTGGTAAGACGCCAGCTGGGCCGTGGACGGTGGCCACGTAGCGCGCCAAGGCGCTCCGGATATGAGGTCGTCGGCAATCGCCGGCGACCCCGAATGCTTCGGTCTGCAATAACCGACTCGCCTTCTGCTTTCAGGCTGAAAGGAAGCCTGAAAGTTCAAGCCATCCGGTTGTTCGACCTTGGCACAGCCATCGGCCTATGCACTCGCCGGCGCATGCTGAACGACCCTGCGGTTTGTCATATATACGCCCGTAACCACAATCACCGTGCCGATGATCAACGGCAGCGTCAGCGGCTCCCCGAAGGCGACGAAGGCCTCGAGCGCGACGGCCGGCGGCATCAGGTAGATCAGCGAAGCGGCGCGGGAGACCTGACCCCGGCGGATCAGATAAAGCAGCAGCCCGACACCGCCCATCGACAGGCCGAAGACCGACCAGGCGAGTGCACCGAAGGCCTGTGCGGTGCCATCGAAATGCTGATGCTCGAAGATCAGCGACAACGGCAGGGTGAGGAGCAGCGCCCCGACATATTGCAGCGTCGCAATCGTTCTGAGGTCGCCGGATTGCAGGTGTTTCTTCTGATAGAGTGTGCCGTAGGTGACGGAGCCCATGGCGATGAGATTGACCGCCAGCGGCAGAGCCGCATGGCCGAGATCTGATGTCGCCGGATCGAACAGCTTCGGCGAAATCGCAATGGCAATGCCGATAAAGCCGAGCGCAAGGCCGAATTTCTGCGTCTGCTGCAACCGCTCGCCGACGAGAAAGGGCGCCGCCATCGCGGTCATCAGCGGCTGCAGCGCCGCGATGATCCCCGATATCCCGGCCGGCACGCCATTGGCGATCGCCCACCACAGGCCGGCGAGATAAAAACCATGCAGGAAAAAACCGGAATAGATGGCGCGCAGCCACGTCTCCCGGCTTGTCGGCCACCGTGCCCGCATCACCAGGCAGAGCACCAGGAATGCCAGCGCCGACAGCCCGTAGCGGATCGAAAGAAAGGTGAAGGGTTCGGAATGCAGCGCCGCATATTTCGCCACCACCCAGCCCGTGGACCAGAGCAGAACGAAGAGAGCGGGGGCAAGGCGATCGAGGGACATGGGGGCTCGCAAGAAAGATTCGCCGTGCTGATACCGGCACCCGGCCGCCGCAGTCAAAGGCGAAGCGTTGATGCTTACGTGAAATTTCGCTGATGGCTGGGGCGACAGGCGGGGCCATGCCACGACAGCGAAGAATCGCCGGCGCTTTCCCAATCTCCCTTGTATCTGCACGTTAGTGATTTCGTGCGATGAAAGCGCCTTAGCCTCTGGCCGGGTGGCCACCCGGCCAGAGGCGTGGCGAAGTCGCCCGTAGTCCCTCCGGTTACAAC
>NZ_NWSV01000062.1 GCF_002531935.1 Rhizobium chutanense
CGCACGCGTCAGGGACGCCTTGCGACAGCAAAATCAAATTGCGCCCATCCCGGCATAAACTGACTTGGTGAGGGTGGCGATATGGCAGCGCTCCTCGCTGCAGCGTCGGCGTGTCCCAGCCTACGCCTGCTCGCAAAAAGCAATACGGTTGCTGAGGTGCGCAGGCCGAAGGCCGGAGCCTCGAAGGACGGGGCGGGTGCCGGAGGCTGCGGCAATCTCCCCTCTTCCTCCGCCGTCTCGCCCCTCTTCTCTCCATGAATACTTCGTGCCTATATTGCCGCCACGCTGAGCACACCACGCCGCAACGGGCCGCGGTTGCTGCAAAGAGTTCTGGGCACGTCAAACCGGTATATTCTGTCGTGAGCGCTATAAGGTACTTGCTGATCCTGCCGCTGGCGGCGGTCGTCGCCTACATCACGCTCGTCGGGGTGGTCTATTTTTCTCAGCGAGCGCTGCTTTATCCCGGCGCCGGCGCCACAGCTGCTCCGGAGCCCACGAGCTGGGGCGAGACGGTCCACGTCAAGACGCCCGACGGAGAGATGCTTCAGGGACTGTACAGCCAGGGCGACAGCGACAAGCCCTGCGTGCTCCTGTTTTTCGGAAACGGCGATCGCGCCGGCAATTACGGGTTCCTCGCACAGGCGCTGGCCACGCGCAGGATTGGATTGCTGGCGATTTCCTATCGCGGCTATCCCGGATCGACCGGCTCGCCCAGCGAGCGGGGGCTGCTGACAGACGGCCTCGCCGCGTTCGACTGGCTTTCGGCACGCGCCGGAAGCCGGATCGTTGTGCTCGGCCGGTCACTCGGCACCGGCGTTGCTGTGAATACGGCCGGGAACAGGCCGGCCATGGGCGTCATTCTTGTGTCTCCGTACCTGTCGGTTCTGTTGGTTGCGCAGGCGCGTTATCCGTTCCTCCCGGTCAAGGCCCTTCTCAAGGATCCCTTTCGCTCGGACCTCAAGATCGCCAAGGTAAGACAGCCGAAATTGTTCCTCCACGGTCGGCTTGACGACAGCATCCCGCTTTCTTCGGGCCAGGCGTTGTACGAGATCGCAGCCGAGCCCAAGCGGATGGTGATCTATGACGGTGCGGGGCACAACGATATCTGGAACGACAGCATGATCGGTGAGGTGATCCGTTTCGTGGAAGCGCTCCAAGGAAACAGGCCGTAAGCCCCTTCCGGAACGATCATCACGCGCCGCCAATCTGTGACCTATCACCCAACTGGATGATTGTAATCGCTGGTCCGGGCTATAATTGACAGCAGCGACGGGGCCCGATCTTCACGACCAATTCTTTCTGAACGATCACGCGCCCGAGCAAGCAAATATGGCTGGTGTAAAAGAAGCTTCGTGGCTGGACCAGCCTCGATTCGTCATCGGATGATGATGAAAAGGTGACGACATGCGCAAAACGCTCGCAGTCGGCCTGACCGCCTTGATCACCATGTACTTTCTCGGCGGCATGAGCGCGAGACATGAGATTTTTCCTTGGCCGCAACTTTCGGCGGTGAGGAAAATGGTTGTCGGACAGAAGGCAGCCGCTCCAAGCCGATATACGTTCGACGACAAGGAACGATTGATCGGGGATGAAACAAAAACGCCTGTGACCTGCCCGGTTCAAACCGATCGAACGGCTGTCCTGCTCATTCTTGGCCAATCGAACGCGGCCAATGATGGTGGACAACGGCATCGGTCGAATTATGGCGCTCACCTTGTCAACGCCTTTGACAAACAGTGCTTCATCGCGGCGTCGCCACTTCTTGGATCGACCGATACCAAGGGAGAGTACTGGACGCTGCTCGGCAATGATTTGATCGCATCGGGGCAAAATGACAGCGTCGTCCTCGCGCCTCTTGCCTATTCCGGATCTGCGGTCGCACGATGGGCGACAGGCGGCGACATCAATCCGGTGCTGGTCGATACGGTCAAACAGCTTCAGGATTCCGGCTACCGGATAACGAGCGTCCTCTGGGTGCAAGGAGAGGCCGACCTGGTTTTGGGCACCACTGCGCAGGCCTATCAGGACCATTTCATGTCGATGGTCGACACATTGCGTCAGCACGGCGTCGAAGCACCCGTTTACATTTCGATCGCATCGAAGTGCCTCGAACCGAGCAACGGCGGCTTCAAGGAGCATATTCCGGACAATGCCATTGTGCGGGCGCAACTGGCGCTGTCAAAAAGCGGCCACGGTATCCGGGAGGGCGTCGATTCCGACGCGCTGCTCAATGGAGACGACCGCTACGACGATTGCCATATCGGGGGCTCAGGCGCGGAGAAAGTGTCGCGCGCCTGGCTGAACATTCTGCGCGGCGATCGCCGCCTGGAAACCTCGCGTTAGGCTTCGCCGAACCGATCCGGGGCTTGAGCCTGCTCGACGCGCCACAGGCCGCGGCGGCGGCGAGTTGGGCGCAAACAGGTTTCAGTGTGCGGCGCCTGGTTCCTCGTGTGCCCTCACGATGGCGTCCGCTTCCTTGCCGTACAGCTCCTCGAAGTGATCGAAGGTCTTGGAAAAGTAACCAATGCCTTGCGTCGCCGAGCGCAGCGACCGCGCCAGATCGTCAAGTGCGCCGCCCGGAACAAGTGCCCGGAAGATGTCCCATCCCTTGGCGGTTTCATCGCGGTCGAAGCCGAGAACCTGACCCTTGAGAGCGGAGACGATCTGCACGAGGCTGCCGGAATAGATCGACGGAATGTGAATTTCGCTGCGGAAGACCGGTTGCATCAAAACGGCCGCCCCTTCGGAAAGCGCCTGCCGCACGCCCATTTTCGACGCAGTCCTGAAGGCGTGTTCCGAACTGTCGACGGCATGGTACTGACCATCGAAGAGCGTTACGCCGACATCGATGACCTCGAAGCCGAGCGGCCCTTTCTCCATCGCTTCGCGCGCGCCTGCTTCGACGGCAGGGATGTAGTTGCGCGGAACGACGCCACCCTTGACGGTTTCGCTGAAGGTGAAGCCGCGGCCGCGCTCGTTGGGGCGAATGCTCAGCTTCACATCCGCGAATTGCCCGGCACCGCCGGTCTGTTTGCGATGCCGGTAGTGAACCTCGGAGGGCTTGGCGATCGTCTCGCGGTAGATCGGGCTGGGCGTTCGATCGGTGACGTCGATGTGGAAGACGTCGGACAGGGTTCGGCAGAGATCGCGCAGATGGACCGGGCCCTGGGCGCGGACGAGCTGGGCGCCCGTGCCTTCCTCCTGCAAAACGACAAGACCGCGATCCGTCTCGGAAAGTTTTGCCAGCGTTTCGGAGAGCTTGTTTTCATCGCGGTCGCTGCCCGGGACCAGGATCCTTTCAAGCATCGGCGTCGGTGGCTCGGTCCATTCGGGCGGGGCGATCGTTGCGCCTGACGTCAACAGCGACGGGACGGGCAAGTGGTCGGACTTGACCGTTGCGAAGACATCCCCCGGTGCAGGCGAGATCGCCGAGCCGGACCGTCCGTTTGCGGGATCCTGCACGGCGCCGAGGCTGGAGCCGCCCAGCAATGCGCCTTGCCGCAGTCCCTCGCCAAACGCACGCACCAGCACCGTCTTGCCGATATTCTGACGATGATAGGCATGGAAGCTCACGGCGGTCAGCTTGTTTTCATCGACATTGCCCGCACGCGCCAGGCGCTGTCTGAGAACGCCTGCCGGCGGCGCTTCGTGGCGCAGCGCCTTCATCAGCCTCATCATGCCGTTGCCGTGACTTGCGGCACCGATCAGGACTGGAATAATCCTGTTTTCGCTGAGAACGCGCGATGAAATGGCATAGAGGGCGTCGCTCGGCGGCTCGCGATCTTCGACCAGTTCCTCGAGAAGCCAGTCATCGAATTCGGACAGGTGTTCCAGCAGCTCGCTGCGCGCTTCGTGCTCGCGCTCGGCGGCGCTTTCGGGGATTGCGATCAGCGCCGAAGTCTGGCCTTCCCGGTAGCGCCACGCCCGTTCCGAAATCAGATCGCAACTGCCTATGATCCTGTCTCCCTCGCGGATCGGGATCTGGCGAAGCAAAAGCGTGTGGTTGGCGTAGTCTTGAAGCGCGGCGATCACGTCCCGCAGCCGGCCTCTCGGTTCGTCCATTCGGTTGACGAAGAGGATGCACGGCGTCCCCGAGGCTTCGACTATCCGCAGATAGGGCGCGGCGAGCACAGCCTCCTCCGGTGCCGAGGAAACACACAGGATGCAGGCGTCGCTGGCAAGAAGCGCGTGCTGTACATGCGCCAACGCTTCGTTGGGTCCTGGCGCATCCAGCGCACACCACGCCTCGTTTCCAAAGGTGAATTCCGTGAGGTTCAATCCATAAGGGGACCTGGATTTTCTCGGCTCCCCCTCCAGGGAGCCGAGCTTTTCCACGACTGTCGATTTTCCGGTCTGCGAGGGTCCAAGCACGGTAAAGCAGCGCATCGGCATTCCTCCAACTGCCATGAACACAATTTTCAGCCATCATAAGATGCCCTGAACCGCTGCAAGGCGCCAGAGGTGTTCGGTTTCACAACGCTTTGACCTGGAGACGTAGGAGCTCTTCTCGAATTGCCGGCGGGGCTGACCGCATCCAAAACGATCCATCCTGTCGCGATTTGCGAAGCGCCGCGCCGCCGGCGAGTTGGGCGGAAACGCACCCCCACTCTCCGTCATTCCAGGCCTTGAGCCTGGAATCCATGGCCGAGAGCGAAGACGCCGGCGTGGTCCTCAGGCCAAGCCCGAAGACGACGGAGGCTGGGTGGACCGGTATCCGAGTATGCGCGCGCTCGAGAAGCGCGCGCCTTTCACTCCCGTCTCAGCGGAAACCGCCGCTCGCCACCAGCCGTTCGCCGGTCAGCCAGCGGGCGTCGTCGGACGCGAGGAAGACGGCAATGTCGGCGATATCGTCGGGCTGGCCGATGCGGCCGAGCGGCGTCTGGGCGACCATGGTCTGCTGCAAATCCGAGCCGATGACGCCGGCCGTGTGCGTGCCCTCGGTCTCGACCATGCCCGGCAGGATGGCGTTGACGCGGATCTTGCGCGGGCCAAGCTCCTTGGCAAGCACGCTGTTGATGCCCTCGACGGCGCCCTTGGTGCCGGTGTAGACGGCGGAAGCCGGCAGACCGAGGCTGGTGACCACCGAGGAGATGTTGATGACGCTGCCGCCCTCGCCGAGATGCTTGGCCGCAGCCTGGGTGGTCAGGAGGACGCCGAGAACATTGACGTCGAACATGCGCCGATAATGCTCCTCGGTCACCTCGCCGATCGGGGCGAATTCATAGACGCCGGAGTTGTTGACCAGCACGTCGAGCTTGCCGAATTCCTTGACCGCGGCATCGACCACACCCTGGGCCTGTTCGGACTTGGAAACATCGCCCTGCACCGCGATGGCCTTGCCGCCGGCAGCCCCGATCGCCTCGACGACGGCGTCGGCTCCCGCCTTGCTCGAGGCGTAATTGACCACCACCTGCGCACCTTCGGCCGCCATTGCCTTGGCGATCGCGGCGCCGATGCCCTTCGAGGCTCCCGTGACCACTGCGACCTTCCCTGTGAGCTTAGCCATCTCTTCTTCCTTCTGATCCGGACGGCCGCCGGAATTGACGGCCATGTTCCGTAGTTCAGAAATTCGGAACTGTTGATCTCGGTTTCAAGGGGCACTATATAAAATTCATGCGACCGCTCTTTCACCCAGCCCTGGAGGACATCAAGCCCGAGGCGATCCTCTATGCGCTCTCCGATCCCGAGCGCGTCGCCATCTATGCGAAGCTTGCCGGCGCGGCCTGCGGCGGCACCTGTTCTGCGCTCGCCGATCTCGGCGACCGCGTCATCCCGAAGTCATCGCTGTCCAACCATTTCAAGGTGCTGCGCGAATCCGGGCTGATCCGCAGCGAACGCCAGGGCGTGGAGATGCGCAACCAGACCCGCTGCGCCGAGCTGGATGAGCGCTTCCCCGGCCTGATCAGGGCGATTCTGACGGCTTACGGACAGCTGCCCGAGCAACTGAAGACGGGTTGACGGCTCTTTGAGCAAGGATGCTCTCGATAACCGCTGCCGTTGGAAGGTCGCCTGGTCCTCGGGTCAAGCCGGAGGACGACCGGGATGGGAGGTGTTCTGCGGCAATAGGGCGGCATCTGGAGGAATCCGAATGCGATCGCGCTTTTTGCTTTCGCCGCTGGCCTTCAGACTTCCCGCAAAGAGACCCAGGCTGGTGCCTCGACCGGTGACGACAGTCGGTCTACCCGGCAACAGGCTCATCCTGACATCGTCTCGGACACGGCAAACTGTGTCGAAGAGAAAGGGTAGGCCTTCGAGCTCAACTGGTGTTCGGCATTTGGAGTCGCCCCATTGATCGGCATTTGCCACGGTAAACGAGAGTTCGACCTGATGGCCCGCGACGATGGCGAACGTCATCGGCAAGGCAACGGCAACAAGGTTCTTTCCCAGAAAGTAAGCAAAAAAAGGGGCTGATAACATGGCTATGGCCATTTTCCCATCGCCGATCGGAGTAACGTCCATGGCTTTCCAGGCGCGCCATGACAGGTACGCCGCGGGGAGCAAACCAGCCACAATCGAAGGATGATTTGCTTTTGATGTCCATTCGACGGATGGCAGGAAGATAAAGCCAGACATCCTCACGAAAATGACAAGCATTCCCGGCAACAGCCACACGGCCAACAAGATCCCGACTGATTTACCGACGAGTCGCTTCACCCTTCCTCCTTCTTTCGATTCCATCGAGATGATAGCGCGCTTCGAATAACGATCCGCATCGGCTGCATTACACTTCAACCATATATTTCCACATTTTATCAATCGTCGTCGGCAACTCGGACCAGCGAGTCTTCGATCACGACGGCGATGGAGGCTGGGTCCTCGGGTCAAGCCCGAGGACGACGGAGAGTGTGAGATGCCCTGCGGTAACAGGGTGAGGTTCGGCAAACCTGATGCAATCACACTTTCTGATCTCGCTGCCAGACTTCGTCATTCAAGATACCCGATGCCTATCCGCTGCGCCGGCGGAGCGTTTGGCGAGAACGCCAACCCCACTCTCCGTCATCCCAGGGCTTGATGTAAAGCCCGGATACATACCTGACAGATGTTCGGAGACATGCCTGACAGTTCCGGAATGGTTTTTCGGGAG
>NZ_NWSV01000063.1 GCF_002531935.1 Rhizobium chutanense
GAGAAGGTGTCGACCACCGTCAGCACGCGCAGTTTCTTACCCGTTGCGAGTTGGTCGTGAACGAAGTCCATCGCCCACGTTCCGATCACCGCCGCTTCAAGTTCACAGCCGACAATGTTGCCATGCTGCTTAACCGTGACGTTCACAACCGTTTTCAATCCTCGAGCCGACAGGGCCTACACGGATCACGACCTTGGCGCCCGCCATAATCGAGCGTAAGGGCCATCAGTTCTCACTAGGTCAGCGTGCTTTCCCTCCTCAATGACCCGCCCCTTGTCCAGGACCACAATATTGTCCGCCCCACGAACGGTGCTCAACCGATGAGTGATGACTATGATGGTCTTCCCAGCGCGAGACAGATCCTCAACAACCCGCAGCACAAATTCTTCGGCTGCCGAGTCCAGAGAGGAGGTCGCTTCGTCAAGGATTAGAACGTCGGGATCCCGGTACAGGGCCCGAGCCAATGCGAGGCGCTGCTTCTCACCTCCGGAGAGGCGAACCCCGTTCTCGCCCAGATGGGCCTGGAACCGCCCGGGCCAGCGCTCGATGCACTCCCGCAGTCCTATTCGATCACAGATGCGTACGATCTTATCGAACTCCGGTTCGAACTCGCCCAGGGCGATGTTCTCGATCACGGAACCGGAGAAGACGTCTATCGATTGCGGTACTGCAGCCATGACCTTGTGCAGTGATGCGCTCGAGAAATCCTGGAGGGCATATTGGCCGATCCGAATGCATCCATCCTCAAGCTGGTAGACATTCTGCAGCAGAGCCGCAAGGGTGCTTTTGCCCGAGCCGCTCTCACCCACGACGGCCGTCAACTCTCCTTGGCGAAAGGAGACGCTTAGATCGCTGAAAACCTCCGCCTGCGCGCCATAGCGGAATGTGACGTTCTCCAGGCGAATATCTCCGAGATCGGTCTTCGTAGCATCGATGCCGCTGCTGCTTGCCGACTCCAGTTCAAAGATCTCGAAAAGTCTATCCGCCGCGATAAACGCGTCTTGAACGATCCGGTTGGTCTGGATCAGGCGGGCGACCGGCCGGGTGATATAGCCAAGCAACGTATAGCAGGACAGCAATTCGCCGGGCGTGACGGCCTGTTCGAGCGCAAGCGTGGTTCCAAACCACATCAGCACGATGGTGAACAGGACCGACAGCAACGTCGAGGCGTTGTCGCCGCAGATTGAGATCAGCCCGGAGCTGTAGACGGAATGCAGCATCTTTACGAAGCGGGTCTCCATTTTGAAGTTTGCGAAGCTCTCGACGCCGGAAGTCTTAATGGTGGAGACAGCTCCGAGTGATTCTACCAGTTGCGCCTCGAGTTTGGCGTCATTTTCCATGATGACTCGTTGGAGATTTCGATTCATCCGATTGATGGCCCAATATACCAGGATGTACATTGGAATGGCGAGCGCCACGATCAAAGCAATATTCCAGGAATAGATGAACATCATTCCGAACGAGAACAGTATCATTAAAATGTCAACAAACATGTTTATCGAAACGTCGTTCAGGAAGCTCCTGATTTTCACAGCGTCGTTCATGCGCGACACGATTTCTCCCATGCGCATGCTATCGAAGAACTTCTGGGGCAGGGCCAGGATGTGATTGTAATAGCCGAGGATCAAGCATACGTCGATCTTCTGCCCCGTCTGCAGGACGAGTCGGCCTCTTAGGAGGTTGATCAGGATCTGTATCGCTAGGATCAGCAGCATTGCGATGCTCATCAAGTTGAGCAGGTTGCGGTTTCCCGCTGGGATCACGTGATCAACGATCTTCTGAACGTAGATCGCCGTCGAGAGACTGAGGACGGTCGTCACAAGAGCGCCGACGAGAGCCTGCGCCATCACCGTGCGGTGTGGCGCGAGTAGGCGGGCGAATCGGGCGAGGGGCGACGTGGTCTCGTTTCGACGATTGAATGTGTCTGCCGGAACCAGCAAAACCAGAACGCCGGTCCATTGCTCCATGAATTCCTGATGCGGCACTTTGCAGATTTCGCCCAAGGCAGGGTCCATGACGATGACCCACTTGGCGTCGATCGCATGGACCACTACGAAATGGTGCAGGTCCTCCTTGACGACGTGCGCGATAGCGGGCTTGGGGATCTTGTACAGGCTGTCGAAGCCACCTTTGACGCCTTTCGCGATGAAGCCCAGCTTCTGCGCCGCTTCCGTGAGCCCCAGCACACTCGTACCGGAGCGGTCGGTCGACGCATACTGGCGGATGCGCGCCAATGGCAACTTGTAGCCATAGAAGGCTGCGACAGATGCGAGGCTGGCGGCGCCGCAATCCGTGATGTCACGCTGTTTGAACTTAATGGCCTTACTCGACATGGAGGCTCGCTGGCTGTTGGGACAATATTAGCGCCCCGCCAGCATCGGGTTGAGCCAATCGTCTGCCTCGTCGTAGAGCAGTTGCAGGAGAGTGCGATTGGCCAACAGAAAGCGAGCCCGCACGGTCATGCCTTTCTTCAGGTGGCCGATGGCCCCGCTTTTCAGCGCGAGTTCGCTGCGAGAGAGCGCGCACTGGACCTTGAAGACCGGGTTCCCGTCATGCAGAGTGAAGTCCTGCGCCACCTCGACCACCCTTGCTTTGATGACACCCCATTGGTTGTAGTTAAAGGCATCCACTTGGAGCCGCACCGGCTGACCAGGCTGCACAAAGCCAATGTCGTTGGGGGAGACGTAGATTTCCGCCACCAGATCGTCGTTCGGCGAGATCCAACCAACGGTTTGCCCGCTCTGCACGTAGCTTCCGTGCGCGAGGCCGGAGAACTGCTCGAGAGCACCCGATACTGGGGCGCGGATGCGGTGCAGGTCCCGTTCGTGCTCGAGCTGATGCAAGGTGGCCGTGAGTTCCTTTAAGCGCAGGTTAGCATCAAGGAGCTTCTGGTTCCAATCAGCGGTTTTGCGTCGCACGAGGATCTCGCCTTGGACCTCGATATTTTGGAGAGCGAAAGCCTTCTCGTCAACGGTCTTCGCCGGCGCCGCAGCAGCCGAGACAAGTCGCTTTGCGCGGTCGAGTTCCGCCGCGGCGTTACTGCGCGCATTTTGGTTCTCGCGCAGCAAGTTGAGAAAATGCACCCTTTCAGCCGTCGCGGATTCGGTTTGGAGGGGGGGCGAGACGCTGAGCCTTGCGCCGGAAGAAATCAGCGTTTGGAAGTCATGGGCAAGATCGCTCTTGGCATGAATGTCGGCTAAAACCCCGCTGAGCTTTTCCTCGATTACATGATCGTCAAAGGCGATTATTTCCTTCCCCTTAGCAACGACATCGTTCTCAAAGGCAAGGACACGGGAGATGCGTCCGGAGACGGGCGCTATCAGGGGCGTCTTCTCCACGATCGGGCGAATAGTACCGACACTCTGCATGGAGACCGGTATGGTAACGAGTGGCAGTGAGCCAAATGCCGCGGCGACGAAGAGCAAGATCGCCCTATAAATGCTCAAGGATCGTCCTGATCGTCGCGCCAGTATGCTTTCTGCGGTGCAGCTGGCCGTTTCAGCAGAAAGGGGAACTGCTAGTCTGTAGTCACTAGGAGCCATCGAGAGCCAGCTCGCTTATCAACCAAACAAGTGTCCGTAACGTCGCAAAAACAAGTAAACCCAAAAATACCAACCTCCGGAGGTTTCAGCTGCTTCTTGAGGGGTTAATTCGGTTACACGATAGGCTGCCATGTTGTTCATCATTGGTGTCTCCGTTCAGAGCTGGATTGAGAAGATGCCAAGGCCCCCGTTGGGAGCTCCTAGCGGCGCGCAACAAAAAGGTTCAAGATTCGTGCCAATGCAGAAGGAGCGAAAAGCATCAGAAAACTGTTCTGTATGTTATTCAATGGCTGCCCTAGAGCGCCGAGACGTGCCAAACCGCACATCACGCTGTCGCAAGCACGACAAACCGAGTAGGGTTCTGAATGAACGTCCTGAACAGGATCGACAGCTCCAAAGTTCGGTGGCGACGGTACAGTTGAGACTCGGCGCTCAGTAAGCGCGCCCCCATCCGCGTAGCCCCCATCGAGTTTGCCGTCGATTTTTGTTGCTGCTGATTCACTCTGAAACCTGGTGAATTGTTAGTGGCCCTCCGCACGATAGTGGGCGCGGATGCGCCGCTTGGTGCCGCGGGCCTTGTCCCTATTGGCAGATGCTATGGCCGGATGTGTCAAGTAAAAGATCCACCGGATGCGAAAAGAAACACGAGACCTATTGGGCAATGCTTGGGCGGGTCCCGACGCTATGGCGATCTCAGACCTGCACTTGTTCCGGCCCAGGCTGTGGCCGACAGCGATCGTCTCGCGGGGCCGTTGCGACAGGAGGATAGCTGGCAAATCTCAAGCTCACCTCGACATCCGGTTACGCGAGCTTGGCCGCGCCAGCTCGGGCTGTTACGATTCCGGGCGGCTCGATTGCGAAGGCGACGTCCAGACGTGGATGCTGCGACTGGCTTCTGCGAAGCATTCAGTCATCTGCGTACAGGAGCGCCCTGCGATGAACGTCATCCTCGCAGAAGAGACTAGCTTTGGCCTGCGCATGATGGCCGATGCCACAGACACCCACACCTTGTGGGTGTTAATCCGTGTTCGACAGTGGCATGTCGAGAGCGAAGCCTACGACCGGGCGCTAGCCAGGGTGGTCGAGGCGCAGGCGGGGTTACCGATCCATGGGCACTCCGGCTTCGAGCGACGGCCTATTATTTGCCGCCACAGCGCAAGGCGACGCCCTGGTAAACGTGAAATACGGCAGGATGCTAGGCCTTCAGGCCTACAGCCAGGTCTCGGATCGATACGGGTCGATCCGTCTGTCGTCCTCGTCGATCAGACGCTTGAGCCATTCCAGCGCCGCGATGGCGGACCCGATGTGCTGCATTATTCCGGAATTCGAGCAGGCTCAGCAGCCTCGGCAACATGCGTGGATAATGAAATGCCGTAGGAGGAACGTGGCACCGCCTGGGCTCGCTGCTTAGGAACCGCCAGTCTTGTATTTGCGGACCAGAGCCGAAAGTATCGCCTGTTCGGCAATTTCGGCACCGCTCCGTCGAGGGCCTTGATCGCGGACCCGGCGATGCGAGCCAAAAGGCGCTCCTCGCTGGCCCCTTTTCAATTTCTTGGCGATCGAGGCGACGACCCTACGTTCCCATTCGCCACCATCTTGTGCACTTTGATCTGAACCCTTCAAACTGGACCAGTTTTGGTTAGAGTTTTCCGGTGCATTTTCCTGGCTGGGAAAGGGACCAGAAGACGATGAAAGCGTCGCAGTTTTCGG
>NZ_NWSV01000064.1 GCF_002531935.1 Rhizobium chutanense
CTCGTCGACGCCGCAAATGCCAAGGCTAAAACAACAAAATAAGCGATAGCTTACAATCGCGATGTAATCGTTGACATTCGAATACTCGGGACTGCGATATGACGAAACCACCAACCATACGTGATGTCGCACGTCTCTCGGGCGTCTCGACCGCGACAGTCTCGCGTTACTTCTCCGGAAAGGCCGACGCGATCGCTCCTCGCACGATCGAGAGCGTCCGCCAAGCGGCGAAGTCCCTGGGCTATACCCCCTCGGAAATCGGCCGGTCTTTACGCCTTGCTCAAAGCCGCGTCGTGGTCATGCTTGTGCCGGACGCGACCAACCATTTCACCGCCGACATCGCTGTCTCGGTGGAAAGCGCCCTCAAGGGCATTGGCCTGTCGATGGTTCTGGCAAACACCGGCGAAAACGCCGCGCAGCAAGATCGCCTTCTCGCTGACGCGCAAGGACTGCGCGCACGAGCAATCGTATTGCAGGGTGCGATCGACACGCCAAGGCTCCGGGAACTGGTGGCAAAGCAGGGCAACCTGATCTTCGCAAACCGGCGGCCGGCTCAGGGAATTGTCGCCCCTTATGTGGGAATCGACAACTTTCAGGCCGGGCTGGCAGTGGGGCGCTACTTCATTGAGCGTGGCTATGAGAACTGGGTCGCGATCCACGGCCCGCGTCATTATTTTGGTAGTACTGCGAGACTTGACGGTTTCGTTTCTGGCGTGGGCGATGCCTCGCGCGTGCTGCAGCTCGAGAGCCCCTACACGATGCAGGCCGGCTACGAGCATGCCTGCCGACTTCTCGACCTCGAACCGAAGAAATACAGCGTCTTCTGCGCAAACGACATGATCGCCTACGGTTTCTACCGGGCGGCTATGGAGCGCAATCTTCGTGTGCCCGACGACCTTGTCATATTCGGCTTTGACGACAACCGATTGAACGAGTGGTTGGCCCCCTGGTTGACCACCGTAAAGGTACCGGCACTCGAATTCGGTCCGGCGATCGCCAAGTTGATCGAAACGCCCAAACCCGGTTTCGAAGACGGTCGAAGTATCATTTTGCCATTCGAGCTGAAGGTTCGGCAATCCGCCTGAACCAAGAGACGTCCTCGGTGGAGGTGGACGTTCCGGACAAACAATCGGGTGCTGCCGGACACCCTTTAAAGGGGAATAGATGATGAACCGAATGATTATTCTGACAGCGTCCATGGCATTTCTTGGATCGACAGCCTTCGCCGGCGACATCGGCGTTAGCATCTCTCACAGCGATTCAAACCTTGCCGTACTGGTCAAGGGTATCAAGGACAAGGCTGCACAATCAAACCAGCCGCTGCAGATCGAGTTTGCTGAAGGCGATGTCAATCGCCAACTGTCGCAGGTGCAGAACTTCATCGCTGCTAAGGTCGACGCCATTATCGTCAACACAGTCGAGACGTCCGCGACGCCAACCATGACGAAACTTGCAGCCGACGCCGGCATCCCGCTCGTCTACGTCAACAATACGCCTAGCGACGTCCACGAGCTCGGCCCGAAAGCGGCGTTCGTCGGCTCGGACGAGAAGGTTGCCGGCACCTTGGAAGCACAGGAAGTTTGCCGTGTTCTCAAGGAGCGTGGAAAGGGCGATTCTGCCGATATTCTGATCATCCAGGGCGTGCTTGCCAACGAAACGGCGGTGCTGCGCAGCCAGGCCGTGCACGAGGTTGCCGCAACGGCCGAATGCAACTTCATGAAGATCATCGACGAGCAGTCGGCAAACTGGGATCCGGTTAAGGCACAGGATCTGGTGACGAACTGGATCACCGCCGGATACAAACCGGCCGCGATCATCTCGAACAATGACGAGATGGCGATCGGCGCCATCAATTCGCTCAAAGCATCCGGCCTGGACGCCTCGCAGGTGATCGTCGCCGGCGTCGATGCCACGAAGGAAGCGATGCAATACATGAAGAACGGGGATCTGCAGGTTACCGTCTTTCAGGATGCGATCGGACAGGGCGCCGGATCGCTCGAGGTGGCCATGAAGCTCGCAAAGGGTGAGAAAGTCGAATCGCCGCTCTGGATTCCCTACGAGCTGGTCAATCCCGCAAACGTCGAAAGCTATCTCAGCAAGAACTAGCGCCAAATGAACAGGCAGGCGCGCCGTCGGCGCGTCTGCCAGCCTCAGCAGACGGGTCACGGAAGGGTTTGGTTACATGACGAAGGTTTCCCCCTCAACTATCAAAGCCGTAAGAGAGAGCGGGGCCGTTCCAACAGCCGAATTTCTCCTGCAGGTCGAAAACGTCCGCAAGGAATTCGCCGGGAACGTTGCCCTCGACAACGTCTCCTTCCGGCTTCGTCGCGGCACCGTTCACGCGCTCATGGGCGAGAACGGCGCGGGCAAGTCAACCTTGATGAAGATCATCGCCGGCATCTACACGCCCGATGCGGGGGACTTTTATCTCAACAACGTGCCGATCAAGCTGCGCAGTCCGCTCGACGCACTCGACAACGGTATTGCGATGATTCACCAGGAACTCAACCTGATGAACCACATGACGATCGCGGAAAATATCTGGATCCGCCGCGAACCGCGAAATCGCTTCGGTCTTGTCGATCATCAGGAACTGCGTGCCGGCACACATCGCCTGTTCAAGGAGCTTGGAATTGATCTCGACCCCGACGAGAGAGTGGGGCAGTTGTCGGTGGCGAGCCGGCAGATGGTCGAGATCGCCAAGGCCGTCTCCTACCAGTCAGACGTCCTCATCATGGACGAACCGACGTCGGCGCTGACCGAACGTGAAGTCGAGCACCTGTTTCGCATCATTCGCACGCTGAGGGAACAAGGCAAGGGTATCATCTACATCACGCATAAGATGAACGAGCTGTTTGAGATTGCCGATGAGGTATCGATCTTCAGGGACGGCCGGCACATCGCGACCAAGGCCTCCAGGGAGCTGACGCGCGACGAAGTCATTCGCATGATGGTCGGGCGCGAAATCTCCCAGATGTTTCCCAAGGTGGAATCGAAGATCGGAGAGGTTGTTCTCAGCGTCCGAAATCTCGGCCTGAAGGGTGTGTTCGAAGACGTATCGTTCGATCTTCATGCCGGCGAAATCCTCGGGATAGCCGGACTGGTCGGCGCCGGCCGCTCCAATATCGCGGAAACGATCTTCGGTGTGACGCCCGCAACTTCGGGAAGCATCGCCATTGGCGGCAAGGAGATCAAGATCACCTCTCCGAGCATCGCCATGGAGAATGGCATGGCGTTCCTCACCGAAGACCGCAAGGAATCGGGCTGTTTCTTGCTGTTGGACATCCAACAGAACATGCAGTTGGCCGCGCTTCATGGTGGGTATGTCAAACACGGTTTCGTGCAGCAGAAGCGCCTTTCCGAAGAATGCGAAGAGATGAAAACCACGCTACGCGTGAAAACCCCAAGCATGGGTGAGAAGATCCTCAACCTTTCGGGCGGCAACCAGCAGAAGGTGCTGATCGGCCGCTGGCTGCTGACAAAACCCAAGGTGCTTATCCTCGATGAACCAACCCGCGGGATCGATGTCGGCGCCAAGGCGGAGATTCATCGAATGATCTCCACACTCGCTTCTACAGGTGTCGCCGTCATCATGATCTCCTCCGAACTTCCGGAGATTCTTGGCATGAGCGACCGCATCGTCACGATCCGCCAGGGACGGCTGGCGGGCATCCTCGACCGCGCGGACGCGGACCAGGTCAAGATCATGGAGCTCGCCGCACAATGACCACAACTTCTGACGCCGCAGGATTGACAGTTAAGCGGAAGTTCAAGAGCGAGATGTCGATGGCCTTTGTGCTTGTCGGCATCGCGCTGATCTTCGAGGTGCTTGG
>NZ_NWSV01000065.1 GCF_002531935.1 Rhizobium chutanense
TTGCACTCGACGACCGATTTCCGACCGGTCTGAGCCCACCATCGCGCGCCTCCGTTACTCTTTCGGAGGCGACCGCCCCAGTCAAACTACCCACCATACACTGTCCCGGACCCGGATGACGGGCCGCGGTTAGACATCCATGACGATAAGGGTGGTATTTCAAGGATGGCTCCACGGAAACTGGCGTCCCCGCTTCAAAGCCTACCACCTATCCTACACATGCCGACACGAATGCCAGTGTAAAGCTATAGTAAAGGTGCACGGGGTCTTTCCGTCTGACCGCAGGAACCCCGCATCTTCACGGGGAATTCAATTTCACTGAGTCTATGTTGGAGACAGCGGGGAAGTCGTTACGCCATTCGTGCAGGTCGGAACTTACCCGACAAGGAATTTCGCTACCTTAGGACCGTTATAGTTACGGCCGCCGTTTACTGGGGCTTCGATTCAAAGCTTGCACCTCTCCTCTTAACCTTCCAGCACCGGGCAGGCGTCAGACCCTATACGTCGTCTTGCGACTTCGCAGAGCCCTGTGTTTTTGATAAACAGTCGCTACCCCCTGGTCTGTGCCACCCCAAAATACTTGCGTAAATTGGGGTCACGCTTCTTCCGAAGTTACGCGTGCAATTTGCCGAGTTCCTTCAACATAGTTCTCTCAAGCGCCTTGGTATACTCTACCTGACCACCTGTGTCGGTTTCGGGTACGGTCTATACGGTGGAGCTATTTCCTGGAACCGCTCCGCTGCCCTGATAATCCAATAAACCAGAACAACTTGTGCAATCCGTCACTACCACCAGGCCCACGAATATTAACGTGGTTCCCATCGACTACGCATTTCTGCCTCGCCTTAGGGGCCGGCTAACCCTGCTCAGATTAACTTTAAGCAGGAACCCTTGGTCTTTCGGCGAGAGGGTCTCTCACCCTCTTTATCGTTACTCATGTCAACATTCGCACTTCCGATACCTCCAGGAGCCCTCACGGGTCTCCCTTCATCAGCTTACGGAACGCTCCGCTACCACGTGTATTGCTACACATCCTCAGCTTCGGTGCATGGCTTCAGCCCCGTTACATTTTCGGCGCAAAGACCCTTATTTAGACCAGTGAGCTGTTACGCTTTCTTTAAATGATGGCTGCTTCTAAGCCAACATCCTGGTTGTTTTGGGATCCTCACATCCTTTCCCACTTAGCCATGACTTGGGGACCTTAGCTGGAGGTTAGGGTTGTTGCCCTTTTCACGACGGACGTTAGCACCCGCCGTGTGTCTGCCGAGTAGTACTCCCCGGTATTCGGAGTTTGGTTAGGATCAGTAAGACGGTGAGTCCCCATAGCCCATCCAGTGCTCTACCCCCGGGGGTATTCGCTCGACGCTCTACCTAAATAGATTTCGCGGAGAACCAGCTATTTCCGAGTTTGATTGGCCTTTCACCCCTAGCCACAAGTCATCCCAATCTATTGCAACAGATGCGGGTTCGGTCCTCCAGTTGGTGTTACCCAACCTTCAACCTGCTCATGGCTAGATCACTCGGTTTCGGGTCTAATGCAACAAACTATATCGCCCTATTCAGACTCGCTTTCGCTTCGCCTACACCTACCGGCTTAAGCTTGCTTGTTACACTAAGTCGTTGACCCATTATACAAAAGGTACGCCGTCACCCTTTCAGGCTCCGACTGTTTGTAGGCATCCGGTTTCAGGTTCTATTTCACTCCCCTTGTCGGGGTGCTTTTCACCTTTCCCTCACGGTACTTGTTCGCTATCGGTCATGCACGAGTACTTAGGCTTGGAGAGTGGTCTCCCCATGTTCAGACAGGATTTCTCGTGTCCCGCCCTACTCTAGGACAATCTTGATATCTACGCGTACGGGGCTGTCACCCACTACGGCCGCACTTTCCAGAGCGTTCCACTTTAATCAAAATTGCCACTGGCCTGGTCCGCGTTCGCTCGCCACTACTTGCGGAGTCTCGGTTGATGTCCTTTCCTGCAGGTACTTAGATGTTTCAGTTCCCTGCGTTCGCTTCTTACACCCTATGTATTCAGGTGTAGATACCTTATCACAATGCTTGGAACCTGGCGTCGCCTTGCGACGCTAGCGAATAGCCAATAGCGAGTAGCGAATAGTTTTTGAACCCTATTCGCTATTCGCTAAATCCTATTCGCGGCGCCGACGGCGCCAGATTCCCAAGCATTTAAGGTGGGTTGCCCCATTCGGAGATCCATGGATCAAAGCTCATTCGCAGCTCCCCACGGCTTTTCGCAGCGTATCACGTCCTTCATCGCCTGTGCATGCCAAGGCATCCACCAAATGCCCTTACGACACTTAATCGTTCTCATTGCCAATGCTCATCATCTCGTTGCTCGCCTCCCGAAGGAAACGGCAACAGACCGGGTTACCTTTTACAACCCAGTCAATCCAACAATGCCATCGACGTGTTCGATCCAGTCCCTTGTTTAAGATGTCACGCCGAGCGACATCCGGGCTGGATCTTAAGACCAGCTTCTCGAGATTGGATCCGATACCGCGCGGTCAGGCAACGGTAATCCGATCGCTCATCAGACGATGCCCGAAGGCACCGAACAATAAACGATCCAGAGCGACAAGCTTCCTTCCTACCTCCAGTCCCTCCACCACATCCGGCCGGCTAGGCCATCCATGGTTTCACAAGAACTGGGCTCGGACGTCATGGGCAAAACCCAAAACACCTGGAAGCCTCCAGATCAATCTTCTCTTCACGATATATGCAGAACAGGCATCAGGCGCTAAGCCGATGCAAAACTTGTATTTCTTCAAAAGACAAAACCGTCAACCGTCAGTCTCAACACCAATCGATTTGGTGGAGCTGAGCGGGATCGAACCGCTGACCCCCTGCTTGCAAAGCAGGTGCTCTCCCAGCTGAGCTACAGCCCCATCAGCTCGATCGCCTGGATCACTCCAGGTTCGGCAACATCCGCATCAGCCACATTCCATCATCCCTAACCCTCATTTGCCGATGCAAATGGTGGGCCCGGGAAGACTTGAACTTCCGACCCCACGCTTATCAAGCGTGTGCTCTAACCAACTGAGCTACGGGCCCATTCGGGGGGAACCGGTCGATACGGTCTTTTGTCTTCTTGAAGAAAGAGAAACGTGGACGGCGAAAGCTCGCCATACCGTCGTGACCGAAGTCTACGCGGCGTATTACGTTGCGATGGTCACCTGACTGGTGCCATCTATGTTCTAAAAAGCACGGGAAGGTTCATCCAGATCAAGTCCGGCGTCTTACCAATTCCACAGCTTCCTTAGAAAGGAGGTGATCCAGCCGCAGGTTCCCCTACGGCTACCTTGTTACGACTTCACCCCAGTCGCTGACCCTACCGTGGTTAGCTGCC
>NZ_NWSV01000066.1 GCF_002531935.1 Rhizobium chutanense
TTCATTGGCAGCGGCGGCGATGCCTGGATCGCCGAGCGCATGTTCGGCACCAAGGATAATGGCTGGAGCAAGACCATTCAGGCGCTCGACCTGCCCTATATCGACAGCGAATATCTGACGTCGAGCCTCAAGAAGATGGGGCTTTCCATGTCGGGCTCGGATGCCATCGAGCCGGTCGTGCAGCGGCCGATCGATGAGAACGATATCCTGGAAAGCAAGGTGCTGCGCGGCTACGTTCCGTCGACCGCCTATGAACCGACGCTGAAGAAGCTCGACGAACTCAAATACGGCATTCTCGGCGACGCCGTGAAGGACGTGAACCGGGACTTCGTCGCGCCCGACAATATGGACCACCTCGACCAGCTGACGCCGGAGCAGAAGGCGACCCTGCTTTACGATCTCATCGAGATCAAGCAGCAGTTCAACGGCTATATGAGCCAGTATGGCGACAGCGTGCCGGATGGCGAGCGTGTCGGCAAGGATCTCGATGCGCGGATCGAAAAGCTGACGGCTGATCCTGCGACACAGCAGCATCTCTCGGATATCTTCGCAAGCGGCATGAAGGAATATCTGCAGCGCCCGGAAAATTCCGATCTGCTCACCAACATCGAAGACGCCTACCTGATCGATATCGGCGGCGGCAAGGCGATCGACCGGGCGCTTGCCGCCGGCAAGAGCTTCGAGGATGCGCTGAAGGATTATTATTCCGAACTCAACACACTCGTCGATCTCCTGCCCCAGGATTACATCGATGCGCATCTCGACGCCGCCAACGTCACCTTCTCGAACATCGTCAAGGAACATTATATCGGCGACGGCCAGGGCGTCGATCTGCAGCCCTTGCTGTCGGGACCGGATGACACCTTCGTGCCCGGCGCGACGAACGACGCCATCAGCCAGCTGGCAAACCAGTTTGCCCAGGATTTCATCAGCCAGAACGGCCCGGCGGATGGCGAGAAGCTGAAACAGAACCTGGCGCAGGACATAGCGCGCGACGTCGACGGCGTTCTGCGCATGGTGCGCGGCGGCATGAAGCTCGACGACGCGCTTGCCTCCTTCAAGGATTCGCTCGATCTGCCGCGCCAGACCCGGACACCCGCCGGCATCGATGCCGAGGTCTACAAGGCCGGCCTCGTCCATGCCGTCCAGATGCTCAGCATGTCGAGCGTGCTGGTGGCGCGCGGCCTCGGCGTGGGCGGCAAGTGGACGTCGGCCGATATCGCCGCCGCGGTCGGCTCGGCGACGCAGATCGTCGGCATGACGATGGAGGGGCTCGGCAAGAACCTCGACGTTGCCGGCAAGCCGTTCAGCGCCTTCGGCAATGAGCCTGGCAGCTGGGGCAAGGGCATCTCGATGAGCTTCTCGCCCAAGGCGATGGAAGCGGCCGGCAAGATCCTCGGCGCGGCCGGCGGCCTCGCCATGGCCGGCCTCGGCTTCTACTCGGCATCGCGGTCAATGAAGGCCGGCGACCGCGCCAAGGGCGCGCTCGAAATCATCGGCGGCATTGCCGGCACCGGCAATGCGCTCATCGGCTTCTCCGAGGCGATGCTCTATCTGACCAATGCCATGTCCCGCGCCTTCTCGGGGCTCGGAACAGTGGCGCCCGAAGTGGTGACCATCTTCAGCAACGCCGCCAAAGCCGGCCTTGCCGCGGCCGGACTGGTCACCGGCCTCGTTGCTTCAGGTGTCGGGCTGGCCCTCGGCCTGTGGGATATGGCCAACGGCGTGAAGAAGCTCGACAAGATGGAGAAACAGCTGAACGAGAAGCTGGAGCGATACACGGGCGAGTCCGTGCACCTCGAGTTCCGGCCGGATCCGTCGTTCATCTGGTGATGCATCGCGGCTTCCGCCGTCGAGAGATGGCCGCCTCCCGAAGCGCCGCGGTGCTTCCATCATAAATCGATGCAAGCGAGTGTTGCAGCGATAGCTTCTTCTCCGAGAGGAGCTCCACTGTCCGCAAATCTCTTCGTCATCGATCGGTCCCGGCGCGTGAGACCCTGCACCGGCGCGGCCGCGTCAACCGCCCGCAATTTCCCGGACTGTCCAAATCGCGAAGGAAAACCGATAGGCCTCCGTCGATCTCTGCATCCCAGACTTGAATTATTTTTCAAAGATCGTTTTTATGCCTAACGTAAGGTAAATGACGTCATCCGTAAAAAAGCGGAAAAGAAAACAAAGGGAACGCATGTCATCGATCGCGCCAACATCCTCGGATACCGATACGGTTTCTTTTCTCCGGCTAAATGCCGATTCCAGTTCGAAGTCCGACAATTCCGCAAGCCAGGGCAAGACCACGAGCATTGCGGTCAAGAAGACATCGCCTTTTGCCTCTGACGGGACGACAACGGCGGGCCTGACGATTTTCTCGTCGACATCGGCACAGACGACCAGCCCGAAGTTCGTTTCGCTCGCCGCTACATCGAACGGCGATTCCAGCCCGACCGCGCCGATCCAGTCCGTCATCGATCTCCTGTTCAATTCCGATTTCATGAACGAGATCAACCAGGGTTTCATGGAAGGGCTGAAGGACAAGGACAAGTCCTTCGAAAGCATCGACGTCGTCAAAAATCCTCAGAACTATACCGCCGAGCAGAAGCTGATCATGTATCTCGATCTGCTTCAGACCAAGGCGACCTTCGGCAAATACAAGGACAGCCTCGGCGACAACCAGCGCGGCATCTATAACGACCAGGAGATCCTGAAGGATCTCGACAAGTCGATCGCCATCCTGGGCTCGGACCCCGATGTCAACTCGCTGATGACCGAGAAGGCGTTGAAGGCCTTCAAGCTGATCTTCTCCGGTTATCGCGTCGCACCGGCCGACACGAACAAGGACGCCTCCGAGATCATCAACGATACGATCACGCGCGATGAGAAGATGAAGGACCTGCGTCAGAAGGTCGAGGATGCCTTCGAGCACGACATCGTCAATGGCGGCCTGCTGAACGACGGCCTGAAATCCGGCAAGGACGTCACCACCATTCTCAAGGAATATAACGCCGCACTCGGCTTTTATTCCATGGTGCTTCCCGACGATTTCGTGAAGAGCCGCTCGGCGATCGCCGACAAGGCCTATGCCGAATTCTTCGACAAGAACGTGCTGCCGACGATCTCCGATCCGACGACGGCGCTCGATGGCCTGATCCGGATGGGACTGGCAGGCGACAAGACCGAGCGGGAACTGAAGGGGCTGGGCTCCGTCCTGCCGGTGGTGGATTCCGACCAGCTGCTCGGGCCCGGCGGCAGCCTGTTTGCCGATCTGAAGATCGATCTGGACGGCTTGAAGAAGGTTGCGGCGTCGGAGTTCGGCAGCACCGTGCCCAACAATATCACCCATCT
>NZ_NWSV01000067.1 GCF_002531935.1 Rhizobium chutanense
CGTCGAGCGCGTTCCTGGGCCAGCAGTGCAAGCGCACTGGCAAGGTCGTCCGGAAGCTCTTCGGTCGCATTGCTCATGACAGGATGGAATCATATTCGACCCTGTCATTCCAGTGTTTTTGCCTATCCGGCCGACGTCGGCCGCCAGGTCTTTTGCGGCATCCGCCAGTCGATACCTTCCAACAGATAACCGAGCTGCGCAGGCGTGATCACCACCGTGCCATCGGCCGCTGATGGCCAGATGAAGCGGCCGCGCTCCAGCTTCTTCGTGAACAGGCAAGCGCCCTGGCCGTCATGCCAGATCACCTTGATCAGACCGCCACAGTGCGCTTCATAATGCATCCCTCCATCAAATTCCGGGCAACCGGACGACTTTATCGTATTGATAATCTTCATAAAACTTGGGGCGTCGATCGACGACACCCTGCACCCCTATCCGGACGGCTTCCGAGGTTAACGCATCTACCGGAACCATCCACGGCGAGCCGGGAAGGATTTGCGTTGCAGGAAGAATTCCTCTCTGCACCAGGCTTTTGGCCGATCCCACGCAAATACCGAGTTTCTCCGCCGCTTTCATCAAGCTGATCATCGGTATCTCCACTTTGGTGGCATCATATTCGGGAATTCCCAGACGCTCGCGCATGTCACGAACACGCACGGCCGTCCAGCTCTCGCCATCACCTGTCTTGCAAAGCATCCGATTGAGGGAGACCGCGAGTTCCCGATCTGGCCAATGTCCGCCCAGTTTGCGCAGTGCTTCGACGGCCGATGGTGCGAGCTCAGCAGGATATCTTCCGGTCTTGACGCGCGCCACACGCACCTCTGTGTGCCGACCTCCGGTCCAATGGATCAACAGCACCGCCTCGTTGGTCGCATCGTCGAGATCGCAAATAATCTCCTGAACCAGGATGTGAATGAGCCGCTGCTTTGTTCTCGTCTCAGTGGAGGGCGCATTCCAGACGGTCGGGAGATCCTGGGCAAGCTGCAGGAGTCGGCCACGATCGATGACGGGGCGCGCTGCTGACAGCGCGGACAGGTCCTTGATCTTGCGCTCAAGCACGCCCACTCGCTCCAGGGCATCATTCCATCGGGCCTCCAGTTCGCGTGCAACATGCCGCTTGGCCGGGTCCACAAGCTCATACCTGCGACTGGCCAACAGCGCTTCGTAGCGTGAGCCTTCGAGGTCCCGATCGAGTGCCGCAATGACATCTCTTCGGGACCGCTCGACTTGATCCGAGGCGAAGATTGCCGCTTCGACGGCACGATCAGACACCGCTTCCAGAATCTGGACCGCAACGGCGCGATCGACCCTGACGCCGCCAATGCCGATACAAAGGCCGACACCCACGTGTGCATCGTCGCCGCGGCACTGATAGCGATGCGCGTTGCCCTTCGCGCTGCCGTAGAAGACGCGCATCATTCGGCCACAGCGACCGCATCGCATCAGCCCGGTCAAAAGGGCACGACCGCCACGCGCTGACTTGCGATCGCAGTTCTTCTTCATGTGCGCGTTCTCGGCCAGGAGCTTGTGGTTCTCCTCGTATTCCCGCCAACTGATGTAACCTTGATGATTGTCGCGCAGCAACACGCTCCATTCATCCCGGGGTTTGCGCACCCCAGTGGCCTTGCGAGCGCGACCATCGATGATCCGCGTTCGCTGTGCGCGTCTTCCGAAGGCGTAGGCGCCCGCATAGAGTGGGTTGTGGAGGATCTGCATGACGCTGTGGTACGCCGGCGCTTTCCAGACGAGCTTGCAGACGTCGACATTGCGCAGAACGACCGGCATCTTGATATCGGCCGACCGCAGCCACAAAAAGACCTGTCGTCCACTTCCCAGCTCCCGGAATTTGGCAAAGACCAGCCTGATCGTCTCAGCCACATGTTCGTCCGGGTCGATCTCGATCTTGCCCACTTCGCTCCAGCACAAGCCCGGCGGCAACATGAACCGCAGTTCCCCGCGTCCTGCCTTGGAATCGCGTGCTGCGATGCCGCGCTGACGCATCAAGCTAAGCTCATACTCCGACATCGTGCCTTTCAATCCAAGCAGCAGACGATCGTTGACGAGCCGCGGGTCATAGGCACCATCCGGATCGATGACCAGCGTACCGGCAAGTGCGCAAAGGTCGATCAGATGATGCCAGTCCCTGCCATTGCGCGCCAGGCGGGATGCCTCGATGCAATAGACCGCTCCCACATCGCCGGAGCAGACCTGTGCCACAAGCCGTTCGAATCCAGGCCGTTCCATGCTGCCTGAGCCGGAGCGGCCGAGATCGTCATCGATTGCGGTCACCGATGCAAAGCCGGTCGTTGCGGCAGCTCCAGCCAGATCATACTGCCGGCGCTGACTTTCCAGATTGCCGGTGACCTGAGTCATTGTGGACTGGCGGACATAGACCACAGCGGCGCGGCCAAGATGGTCAGGCGTGATCTTCGTGTTCATCAACGCCTCCCGTCTTCGTCATTCTGTTCGCGTCCAAAGCTTCCAGCAGAAGATCCGCCAGCGCTTCCACCAACCCTTTGACGTTCTTGACCGCCGGAACCTGAAGATTTTGGCGCTCCAACTGCAGAACGAGTTGGTCGCGATTTTGATGTCGCTTGCTTCGCATCATCCTTCTCCTTCTTCCTCGAAGGACGGGATTTTGCTCCTCTTGCGTGAGTCGCGCCGAACGATGCCAGCGCCGCTGCCAATTCGTTGAGACCGGCAATGCTGATCTCAGGCAGCCCTAGCGCCATGATAGTGCAATAGCTTTGATCGAACATCCAATTCGGCAACTCGCGGCACAGATCTGGACGCTCATCCGTGTAGATGCAGGTTAAACTTTTGCCACGCCTGAACGGTGAGACCTGCACTTTCTTCCCGAACAGCGGGTGCCAAGGATAGGCAATCGTCGAATAACGGGAAACGTATGCAGAATGTCGGTAGTTGTCCACCGCGGCCGCGGAATACGAACAGGTGTCCACACATCGGGTCGCGCTTCAGCGCCTCCTGCACCATCAACGACAA
>NZ_NWSV01000068.1 GCF_002531935.1 Rhizobium chutanense
CCAGCTTCCCCAACAGTAAAGCATAGATTTGAGAGACAATTCCTGTGCTCGTCACAGGAATCCAGCCACCGCGCGTCGGCGCGGTGAATGACTCTCTGCGTCCGTAGAAGAGTCTCTCGCGCCCAAGGACTTGGGCGCACTGGATTCCTGTGACAGGCACAGGAATGAGGGCGGGGTGAGGTCCGGTTTCCCAAGGCGGCAAGGTCGCGGCGCCCGCCAACCTACCTCTTCCTGAGGCGTAGCCCGGAGGGCGAAGGCTCGAAGGACACGCCGCAACGCTGCTCCCTGCATCGATCCGACGCCGGTGCACCCGCCTCGTCCTTCGAGGCCCCTGCGGGGCACCTCAGCAAGGATGAGGCTCTCTTGGGCTCTTGCGGCTTTGCCCGGGGGAGCTTGCGACACGCAGCCAAGGAACAAAATCCGCATGGCGAGGTTGGGATTGCGATCAGCAAAACCATGGGAGGAACTCATGCGGAAATCTCTTCAGTTCATCTTGGTCGGCCTGGCGGCCATGACCGGCTTGACGGTCTCGCCGACGATCGCGGCGGCGCAGGATCTGGAATTTCGGATCGGCCCCGGCGGCGTCGGCGTTTACGATCGGGATCGCGACCGTGAGCGCTATGACGGATACCGCCGCGGGCCGCGCGGCTGCGATCCGGAAGATGCGCTCGACATCGCCCGCGGCGAAGGACTTCGCCGGGCCCAGATCGTCCGCATGTCGCCGCGCAGCATCGTCGTCCAGGGGATGACGCGCCGGGGACCGGAGCGGATGTTCTTTGCCAACCGGCGCGGCTGCCCGGAAATCTGACCGGCGGATCGGCGGCAGGGTGGAAGGCCGGGCCTTTCGGCGCCCGGCGCGGAACCTTTGGCCGCTCCGCACATTGCTGCCCATGCAGCGCTCTGCTTGCGCCTGCGGTTTTTAACGCCATGGGAGGATTTCATCATGATGAGCGGTCAATTGAAGGCGCTTCTCGCCGTTCTTGCCGTTGCCGGTTATCAGAACAGAGACAAGATCGGGGAACTCCTGCGCGGCATCCAGAACCCGCAGCAGGCCAACCCGCAGCAAGGGCCCGACGGTCAGCAGCCGGGCGGGCTTGGCGGCATTCTCGGCGGATTGGGCGGCTCCGGTGGTTTGGGAGGACTGCTCGGCGGGCTGACTTCGGGCAGCATCGTCAGCGGCGGTCTCGGCGATCTCCTCAAAACCTTTCAGCAGAACGGCCATGGCGACACGATCGACTCGTGGGTCAAGCCCGGGCAGAATGCCGAGATCAATGACGGCCAGCTGGCCGAAGCCCTCGGCCCCGATGTTTTGAACGAGATCGCCAGAAATACCGGCCTCTCGCGTGAGGAAATCCTCGGGCGGCTGAGCCGCGATCTTCCCAAGGCCGTCGACGATCTGACCCCGCAGGGGAAGGTGCCCACGGCGGAAGAGGCGTTTCTGTCTTCGGCGAGCCAGGCGACGACAGCCGGGCGGCCGAGCGGTATCTAATTTTGCGATAGGGCGCGCGAGCGGCGGGCATGGGTCCCAGGCTCAAGGCCGGAATGACGGAGGTTGGGGGCGTTGGTGCCGAACTCGGCCGGCCTCGATTTGCCCGCAGCTCAAGCGAACTTCAGTTCGAGAGGTATTTTCGCAGGAAGATGCGTACGCTGCGGATCGACTTTTCTGCGGCGTCCGGATTGTATTTTTCGATATGACCCAGCACCCTCCGTCCCATCTTGAATTCCGGGGCATCGAAATCGTGGTAAGTGCCCTTGTAGATATTGAGCTCGATCGGCGGGCCGTTGTCGCTGAGGCGGGCAAGCCTCTTCCGGCAAGGTTCAGCCGGGCTCCAATTGTCCCGATCGCCCGTCAAAATCAGGATCGGTACCGTCGCATCGCCCTCACTTGTCGCACAGACCGGATAGTAGGCAACCGCCGCCCTGAATTTGTGGTCCATCAGCTGTTCGTTGCCTTCGATTTTCGTTCCCGCGAGCGTCGCGGTGCCGCCGGCCGAAAAGCCCATCAGGGCGACGCGCCCGATATCGACAAAGCTTTGTTTCGATAAGAAATTCAAAGCGCCATAGGCGTCGAAGACGCGATCGGGAAGAGGGCTTTGACAGGTGTCCCGGATGTTACGGGTGGTGAAGCTGTCGACGACGAGGACAGCGTAACCCCATCGGACGAGCCGTTGCGGCCAAAGGTCTTTGACGCTCAAACGCATGCCTTCGCATCCATGCAGGAGAACGACGGCCGGGAAGGGGCCGTCCCCCTGCGGCCGGGACAGATATCCGAGCAACGGCGTGCCCGGCGGTTGAGAAAGAATTTCTCCCTGTTCTCTGGCCTTGCTGATTCGAAAGGCGCTGAGCTTGACCGGCGCGCTTTCGAAGTGAACGACCTCGTCGGCATCGGCCGGGTTTCCGGCGAGCGTGACGGCGAGAAACGCGGCAAGGCAAAGAAAAAGTCTCACGGTTTTCACGGAACGCCTCCACCGTTTGACCGAAGCTTGGGCATTGTACGCCTGAGCTGAAGGACTGGCAAAAGCGGGTGGCGTTCGGCTGCCCCTTGCTCCGTCATCCCAGGGCTTGACCCTGGGACCCATACCCGCTGCTGGTGGAAGCAAGGTGGATCCCAGGCTCAAGGCCTGGGATGACGGAGGGTGGGGTGTGCGTTTTGCCAAATCCCTCGTCGGCGCGGGGTAGAGAAATCTGACGCCCAACCAGGCGAGCAGGGTCGATTTTAAACTGGCGCGAGAACCGCAATCAGTTCTTGATCACCCCCTGACACATCCGTTATGACTACCGTAAATCCAAGCTGCGAAATTTGAATCCATAAGGATGGCGACCATGCCGGCGCCGTCCGGTCGATGCGCCATTCGTCCAGGTTTGTGAACCGGGCAGCGTCGTTGCGCGGCTACCGTGGATTTGCCACAGCGCTCACCCCTTGCTCCGTCCTCCTCGGGCTTGACCCGAGGATCCACCTTGGCCTCCACCAGCCGCGGCATGGATCCCAGGGTCA
>NZ_NWSV01000069.1 GCF_002531935.1 Rhizobium chutanense
ATCATGCCCTCAAGGCATGGCCGAACACCATATGGCGACGGCTTGCCGACAATCGTCTGCACTCGACCATCAGGCCGGCACATGGCTTGAGAGGCTCGCCAGCAGTTTCGGGTGATGTGTGGAACATGCAGCGCGAAGGGTGCCGTCAGAATTTCCGATTCCAACCAATCTTTCCGCCGGCCTTTCTGATTTCGCCGCCTCAGGCAACGGAACCATTGCGGTGTAGCTGCTGACAGAACCCGTTGCGCGCCTGATAGTTATGCGACCTATGGGGCGGCGATCAGGATGAGACGCGCGCGACAATCTGGATGAGATTCTTATGTCGCGGTCGGGATGAAGTTATCATGTTGATTGTCGCTGGCAAGAGCTTCATCGTGGTCTGATTGCCGCTCCGCGACAAACTGTGCGGTGCCTTTGATTGTCGCGAATGAGGCTGGCCTGCCGCGCTGGCGTTTGGCCTCCATGGCGGAACGTCGTCGACAGCTTTCGACGTTCATTTCGAATGATCGTTGCGTGATGAACAAGTCGGTCCACCGCGGCACCCGCCCGCAGGTGTCAGGCGAAATGAGAAACTGACCCCCTAACGAAATGAAGAACTGCCCCCTCGTGTGACAACGAGGAGAGATGGATGACAAGTGCGATTTCAGCGCATCCTGCATCGTGGGGAACGATGCAGGGCGAAGATATGCTTGAGGCAGATGAGGTGGTGGCAATGTTGCGGCTGCACGAGCTTGGTTGGGGTGCCAAGCGTCTATCGAAGGAATTTGGATGTGCTCGCAACACTGTCCGTCGATATCTTCGTGAGGGTGGAGCGGTACCCTTCAAGAAGCCGGTTCGGAGGAGTGCTTTTGATGGCCTTGATGATTGGCTTCGTGAACGCTTCTTTCGCCATGATGGCAATGCCGATGTGATCCGGCAGGAGCTGGCGAGCGAGCATGGAATTATCATCGGTTTGCGTTCGGTAGAGCTTCGAGTCCGGGAATGGCGGCGGGAACTCAAGGCGCAAAAGCGTGCGACAGTGCGGTTTGAAACGCCGCCTGGTCGTCAGTTGCAGATCGACTTCGGGCAGACGCGTGTCTGGATCGGTGACGAGCGGCTTCGGGTAAACGTCTTTGTCGCCACGCTAAGCTATTCCAGACGCATTCATATCCGTGCCTCATTGAGAGAAGGGCAGACAGATTGGTTCGAGGGGATGGAAGGCGCGTTTCTTCGGTTTGGCGGCGTTCCCGTTGAGGTTTTGCTGGATAATGCGAAGGCACTTGTCGAACATCACGACGCGGTTAGCCGGGAGGTTCGCTTCAATGCGCGACTCTGGGCGTTTGCCCGTTACTGGGGCTTCGCGCCACGCGCTTGCGCTCCCTACCGGGCGCGAACAAAGGGGAAGGACGAGCGCGGGGTCGGGTACGTCAAGAAGAATGCTATCGCTGGTCGCCGGTTTGAGAACTGGGCTTCGTTCGAGGCGCACCTTGACCGATGGATACGAGAGATCGCAGACCGACGAGAACACGGCACGACTGGTGAAGCACCAATTGAACGCTTTGCTGCGGAGGCCGAAGCCCTTCGGCCGCTATCCGGCCGCGTACCGTTTGGACAACTACGCGACCTCGTGCGCAAAGTGCAGGCGGACTGCGCCATCGATCTCGACACAAACAGCTATTCCGTACCCTGGCGTCTCATCGGCGAGAGCGTCCAAGTCGTTGTATTGGCTGGCCGTGTAATTATCCGTCACGCTGGCCAGGTTGTGGCCGATCATCCTCTCTGCCAGGGACGGCGACAACGGATCGTCGACCGGGATCACTTTGTTGGCTTCGCGGGTAGCGAAGGACTGGTTCGCACCGCTCCAGTCGAGCTGGCACCAGCCGCCTTGCTGCGACCTCTTGCGGAATACGAGGCCGTTGTTGGAGGTGGCTGGTGATGACGACCGTCGATCACGATTTACTCATCGCGACACTCGATCGGCTAAAGCTGACGGCGATCCGCGATCAACTCGACACGTTGCTGGACGAGGCGCTCGAAGATGACGTTGCGCGAAGCTCTGGCGTTCCTGGTCTCACGAGAGATTGCCCGGCGCGATGAACGGCGCATCTCGATGTCGAGCAAGTTGGCGCAGTTCCCCTTCGTACGCGAACTCGATGGCTTCGACTTCGAGGCACAGCCCTCGCTGGATCGAGGACAGATCAGGGAGCTGTCAACCTGCCGCTGGATTGCTCACGGCGACACCGTCCTATTCCTCGGACCTCCGGGCACCGGTAAGACGCACCTTGCTGTCAGTCTTGGCCGAGAAGCAATCCGCCAGAACTACAACGTTCAATTCGTCACGGCGGCCACTCTGGTTGCGATGCTCGCCAAGGCCCATAACGATGGCTCATTGGACAAGCAGTTGACAATCCTATCGCGGCCGAAACTGCTGATCATCGACGAGCTGGGATATCTGCCCTTCGAAGCTAACGCCGCCCACCTGTTCTTCCAACTGGTCTCTCGCCGCTATGAAAGGGGATCGATCCTGATTACCTCCAATCGATCGGTCGGAGAGTGGGGGAGCGTCTTTGGAGACCCTGTCGTCGCCACCGCGATATTGGACCGCCTGCTGCACCATTCGACGGTGATCACCATCCGAGGTGATAGCTACAGGCTTCGCGAAAAGCGCCGTTCCGGCCTTCTGCAGAAGGCCGGAACAGCGCTTGAGACAAACGAAACAGCAAATCAATGAAGGGGTCAGTTCTTCGTTTCGCCTACGGGGTCAAATCTTCACTTCGCTTGACAGCAGGCATAGTTTGATAGTTGCAGGATACGGGGTCGGCATCGAGCACCCAACTCACACGTTGGCTCATGATCGCTGTATGAAATGCATCCGGCGCCATGGGCGGGTT
>NZ_NWSV01000006.1 GCF_002531935.1 Rhizobium chutanense
TGAAGGCCGCAGGTTCAAATCCTGCCCCCGCAACCAAATTCCATTCACTATCTCAAAAGCCCCCGCGGGGGCTTTTTTGCGTTTTGGCCCTGGAGTCAAACTGCGGACGGACTGACCGTTCCTCAAAACGCCCTTTCAGTTCCAAGCAATTGCAGCAAGGAAATCCACCGCCTGAATCCTATCCAAGGCGTTCGCCGTCTCCCGGAAATAAGGCAGGGTTTCCCAGAGGGTCCGGTCGCCGACGATGTAGAATCGGCGCTTGGCGCGCGTCAGGGCCACGTTCAGGAGGTTTGGCTTCGATGCGGCCCAGGCTGCCGCTCCGCTGTGGTCGGCATCGGCGCCGAGCACCATGAAAACCATGTCCTCCTCCTTGCCCTGGAAAGTGTGCACCGTGCCGATCCGCTCCCGCAGCCACCTCGACAGTCTTGGCGGGGATGAACGCGGATTGCCGTCCGGGTCGATCCATCTTGCATGGGTCAGAGCCTCCCTCAGACGGTTCTTGATCTCTTTGAACGGCGAGATGAGATAGAGATCCGGCAGTGCGCCGTCGCGGTAATACGTAGCGGTGAGGAGATCGACGATGAAGTCCGTCTGCTCGGCAACAGCCTGTTTTCCGGATACCTTGCCCTTGATGTCGATCCAGGCGCTGTCGCCGTAAAACGGAGTCGCATCGCCGGCCGGCCGGCGCTCCTTCAGCCCGAATATCATCTTGTTCTGATAGGCGATCCGGTTGGCAAGACCGAACATCGGATCGATGCAGCGCCGATGCACCCTGAGAGGCGTGCCGATCCAGAGTCCGTCCGCTTCCTCGCCCTCGATTATCGTTCCGTAACGGTTGGCGGCGTCGGCCAGCATCTGCACCGAGGCCATGTTCGGTGAATATTGTCCTGTCGCCGTATGGGGTGAGAGGGCAGCGGTGGCGGTGATCAGCGCGCTCGGCAGAGTGAAGACCGGCTCGATCTGCTGGGGATCGCCGATCACCATAACGCGGCGTCCCCGCAGCAAGGCCCCGACAGCGGCCTGGGGCACGGCCTGACCGGCCTCATCGATGAAAACCCAGCCGATCGACCCGGCTTCGAGACCGTGGAACTGCCGGGAGAAGGATGCGAACGTCGTCGACACGATCGGAACGATCATGAATAGGCTCTGCCAGATCAATGCAATACGGTCGCTGTCGACAGGATTGTTGTTGGAAAGCAGTTTGCTGATAGCGACGATGTTGCCGCCGAAGCCTCCGCCCTTCCTGCCGACATCCGCCAGCCAGGCCTCATGCAGCGTCAACGCCGCTTCGAGCAATGCCGAACGCAAAGCCGCCAGTTCGTCCTGATGCCACAGGCCGTCGATCTGGACCTGCTCGGTCTCGAGATCAGCGAGACGCCCGGGTGCGGCGGGGTGACCGAGAATCTCCGCCAGCCGCTCGAATTCTTCTCTTTTCGCGGACCAGATTTTCTGTCGGGACCGCAGTGCCCGTTCAGCTCGCTCATGCTCCCGCAAAGCCCTTTCCAGCCCGGGGCCATCGGTTTTGGCAAGCTGATGCTCGCATTCTGCGAGCGCCTGGCGCAGTTCCAGTTGCCTCCGGGCATTGGCGACGACATCTTGCCGATGCTGTCGGGCGGGGTTGGTCGCCAGGACTCTCTTCCATCGCGCAGGAGCGCTGCGGTCGAGCAACCGTTCCTCGTCCTTCAGATCAGACAAACCTTTGCTGATGCGAAGCATTTCGGCGGCGATCCTGTCGCATCGGTCCTGCGCATCTCGACGTTCGCCTGCAGCCGCCGCCACCCTTTCAAGCGCCTCGCCGCAGAAGCTGTCCTGCGAAACGAGCGTGATCTCCTCATGGAGATCGGCATAACGTGCATATTGGCCGATCTTGTCGCGAACAGCGCCGTCGGCGGCATGAAAAGCCAGGGATGCTTCGGCAAAGGTCGGTCCTTCATAGCTCTTCAGCCATTCCCAAATGGTCTGTGGCTTGTCCGTGCCGGACCAGCCGGGCTTCGGCCGGTCGGTGATTTCCATGAAGGCGAAACGTTCCTTGAAGGCGCGGCGGTTCCTGGAATTCCCAAGCGCACAGGCGATCAGCCCCCATGGTCGGTCGCCATCGGAAAGCTTGACGGTGGCGCCATTGTCCTTCTGGCAGGCGATCTTGTGCGCGACCGTCTGCAGATATTGGAATGAAGACCCTCTGGCGATCGCGCTTCGCTTGGGAAGGTCACGCGAAATATTCTCCACGGCAGCGTTGTTGGAGGAGGCGACGACCATTTCGAAACCGGCAAGGGCCGGGATCAGCGCCGACAGGGTGGCGGTGCTCCGGTCTGCGAAAATGGCACGGTGCACCGATCCGTCAAAGGCATCGCGCGCCGTCTTCAACGAGGAGAGAACCCGGGCGCGCCGAACGATGTTATCCGCGAACATGTCACGAAGCAGGGTCGTCTTTCCCGTTCCCGGTGGACCATTGACCGAGAAAAGCCCGGTTTCCGCAAGGTCGCCGATGGCTGAATTGATCGCGAACTGCTGCATGAGGCTCATCGCCCGATGCGGTTCGCCGAGCCAGCGTCCGCGGTTGAGATTGCCAGGATGCAAGGCCCGGACGATCGCCCGGCGTCCATCCTCCGAGTAGAGGTCGGTCCGCTTCTCCCGGGCAAGCGCGGTGAGATATCGCCTGAGCGGCTCGGGAATATCGCCCTGCTTGACGCGCAACATCGCCCGCTCGATATCCTCGATGAAGAAGCTGTTCAGGATACCGATCTCTTCCTCAACATTTGCGCTCTCATCCTCCGCATCGTCGGCGTCGGGCGAAGGACTCTCCTGCTGCGGCGGCAGCGAGAGGACTTCCGGTTTTTCCACCTTGTCCTTGTAGCGGATTTCAACGGCGGCGATGGGCTTCTCCCGATGGGAGGCAAATTTGGCCCAATCGCAGAGCAATTCATGCAGCGTCAGGATCTCGCCGGCATTGATCGGCCGATCGTCCATGTCCCCGCAGGACGAAGATCTCAAATGCCGCTGCGCCCGAAAATTTTGCAGTAACTCCGATAGCTGCCGCTTACTGTCGGCAAATGCCTCGGAACTGAGCGAGGAGAGGCCGGATTTCCGCACGCGTCCCAGAGCCCATGGCAGCGTGGAAACGGAAAATGTTTCGAAAATCGGCTGCCCCAGGGGCGTAAGCTGCAGGCTGGCAAAGCAGGTATCGCCATCGAGATCGCTGCGCTCGGCATCCTCATATTCTGACATATCGGCCGCCACACTGTCGAAATGCCTGCGGATGCCGGTAATTTCGGATTTGTTGAAAACGCCGAGGAACAGGGTAAAACCGGTAATCTGTTTCTCTTCGGGGATCGCTGGACGACGGAGTGCGGCGCCGTCATCTTCGAGCGTCTTTCTATGCAGCCAGAAGACACTGCGCCCTTCACCTGTGACGATACGACTGGAGAGATCGTAGGGAATGAAGAACTCGATCTTGTGCCAGAAATCGAGAATGGCCAGAAGCCGTTCCCTTTCGGCGCGATCTGCATTGGTCTGCATGAGTTTCCACTGAGGAGTTGCAAAATTGGCTTGCGCCTCTTTTAACAACGATCGCAACGCAAAATCAAAGACCATGGCGACTGCACGCCCGGCATATCGTCAGTGCAGACGAGGCTGGCCCTTCGCCCGCCGAGCCGCGAGCATCCCGGATACCGGCATCCGCCGCTGGGTTGAGCGGCGCCGTTCGACGGTTGCCTGTCTCATATTCGACACTTCCCGACTGCAGAAAAATATAACAATCTGTACTGAATTATTACATCGAGCGCTCATCTATATTAAGAGCAGATATAACCTTGAAGTATCACCGACAGTAAAAATGCAACCAAAACTTTGTATATTATCGTTTTTTGCCCACTAAAACTAATCACTTTGGGCCATTTCCTTCCTTCTCAATCCGTATTAACATTATTAAGAAATGTCTAAAAAATAAAGCGGTGACATCAGGGGCCGGCATTTCATAATATTTAATACCCGCCATCGCTCCACGTTTGAGTAAAGTGTAACGCTAGGGGAGGCGTATATGTTCATGACAGGCTCAGGAATGGAGAATGCAGACCAGGGAAGGAAGTTAGGTTCTTCAGGAAATACTATCCTCGTGGTCGCCAAGGCGGATCTGTTTTCAGAATGCATGGTAGAAGCGCTGGCGAAGAAGTTTCCCAACTGCGAAGTAGCAAGCATAACGAGCACGAAGCCGATGCTGGAAAAAGATACCGGCGATTTGAAGCTCGTTTTATTCTATCATATACCTGCGCCGGAGCTTCATGAGGCGCTGCAGGCAGCCCGCGAAAATCACCCGGAAACCTCTGTCGGACTGGTCGTCGAAGCCATCGACATGCTTGAACCCTATGTCAGCCGGCTTGTGGAGGCAAGGATCATCGATGGGGTCCTGCCGCTCAACCTGCGGCTCGATGTCTTCATGGCCGCGGTGGATCTACTGATGAAGGGCGGCGAACATTTTCCGTCAGCGCTTCTCAATCGTCTGACCAACAACAACGCCCAGCTGGAGCCGTCACTCTATCAGACGAAGTCGGTCGACGTGGCGCGTACCAATGCGCTGAAGCTGAGGCGCGACAGCATTTCCGCTTTGACCACCCGCGAGGTTCAGATCCTCGATCTCATCTGCAAGGGCACGCAGAACAAGATCATCGCCGACAAGCTGCATCTTTCCGAAAACACGGTGAAGGTTCACGTCCGCAACATCTACAAGAAGATGAACGTCCGAAACCGCACGGAAGCGGCATCCCGTTTCTTCAACGAGCATCCTACCGGCGACGACGACATGTCCGGCCGGTGGCGCAATTGATTGACGGCGCCGCGTCTCCATCAGACGCGCTGAGGGCGCTGTCGCACTTGGAATCGCTGCATAATTTGGGCCCTGGACCGATTCCGATTTAAGGAATTATGCACCGGTGCTGTTGTTTCAGATCGAAGGGCGCGCAAAGCAGCGGGACTTCTGTCCGAAGCCGCTTGGAGAGCAGATGTAGGGCGCTGAACCGTGATAGGCGACGCGAACCGTTGCTGTGGCCGGGGGTTCGGGCCGATCTGCGGGATAGCCATAAGCCTTCGAGACGCGTGGCGTCTCGACCGCGTTGTTTTTCGCGATGGCGGCGATGTCTTCGTTAACGACCGTGCAGGCCGTCGCTCCGATCGCAAAAAACATCGTTCCCCATGCGAACATCGCAAAATGAATCAGGCGCCAACCCTTCGGCTGCCCTGCAGCTTGTTTTTTCAACATGGCCAAAACCCCTCGCATAGGGCGCTTCCGGATGCAAGCTCGGTGCGCAGTTCAGCGCGGCCGACCTTCCTGTTTCTTTTACCTCAACTTCATTGAGTGAAGCTTGAGCAAATGTCGGGATGCTCGCTGTAAGTGCAAAATAGATAGAAAGTGATTAATCACTCGTTAAAATTAAGAATAGTTGCGTAGTTATTTTGGATGGTTGTAATTTTTAAAGTTGACCTTGGCTGTTATCGTCATATCATTTGAATAGTAATTCTGTTATCAAAAGAATAACTAGAACGTTATTCGTGTTGTGATAGCCTGAAGGCGAATTATCGACAAGGATAATGGAGGAACGTAGCGCATTCAATAAATCAAAAGACTAAACATGGGAGGTAGTTTGTAATGCGTAGTATCGTTCCCAGCGAAGGCTATTCTGAAGCATCAGGCATAGCGGTGCCCCAGGGGGAGCGCACCGTCCTCGTCAACGGCGGGGCCGGTTTCCTCGGCTCGCATCTCTGCGAAAGACTTCTGCAGCGCGGCCATAAAGTCATCTGTCTCGACAATTTTTCCACCGGCCGCCGCGCCAATGTCGATCACCTCACCTCGAACACCCGCTTCCAGATCGTCGAGCATGATGTCCGCCAGCCCTTCGATATCCAGGCGTCGCTCATCTTCAACTTCGCTTCGCCCGCCTCTCCGCCCGATTATCAGCGGGATCCGGTCGGCACGCTCCTCACGAATGTGCTCGGCGCCGTCAATACATTGGACTGCGCGCGCAAGACCGGCGCGATCGTCGTCCAGTCGTCGACATCGGAGGTCTATGGCGACCCGAACCAGAGCCCGCAGCGCGAATCCTATTGCGGCAATGTCAACCCGATCGGACCGCGCGGCTGTTACGATGAAGGCAAGCGCAGCGCCGAAACCCTGTTTTTCGACTATCACAGAACCTACGGCGTCGACATCAAGGTCGGCCGCATCTTCAACACCTACGGGCCGCGCATGCGTCCGGACGACGGGCGGGTGGTTTCCAATTTCATCGTGCAGGCCCTGCGCAATGCCGATCTGACGATTTATGGCGATGGTGAGCAGACCCGCTCTTTCTGTTATGTCGACGATCTCGTCGACGGTTTCCTGCGGTTTTCGGCCGCCGGCAGCGCCTGCATCGGTCCGATCAACCTCGGCAACCCGGCCGAGTTCACCGTTCGCCGCCTGGCGGAAATCATCCGCGACCTGACGAATTCCCGTTCCCGGATCGTCCATCTGCCGCGGGTCGTCGACGACCCCCGCCAGCGGCGGCCGGATATTTCCAGGGCCGCGGCGGAGCTCGGCTGGCAGCCCTGCATCGGGCTCGAAACCGGCCTCACCCGCACCGTCGACTATTTCGACGGCGTGCTCGCCGGCACAGAGAAGGCGGAGGTCGTATGAGATGCCCCGCTACATCTTGGTCACCGGCGGCGCCGGTTTCATAGGCAGTCATATCTGCAAAGCGCTGGCGCGCGCCGGCATGGTCCCTGTTACCTACGACAATCTCTCGACCGGACACGCCGATAGTGTCCGCTGGGGACCGCTCATTCGGGCCGAGCTTGGCGACGCCGCCACGCTGCGCCGGACTCTCGCAGAATTTTCGCCCGATTGCGTCATCCATTGTGGTGCCCATGCCTATGTCGGCGAATCCGTCGAGATGCCGAGGAAATATTACCGGAACAACGTCGTCGGCAGCCTGACGCTGCTCGAGGCCTGCCTCGACCAGGATATCGGCCGGATCGTCTTTTCGAGCAGTTGCGCCACCTATGGCATTCCCGCCGCTCTGCCGATCCGCGAGGAAAGCCCGCAACTGCCGGTCAACCCCTATGGGCGCACCAAGCTGATATTCGAGATGGCGCTCGAGGATTTTGCCGCCGCCTATGGGATCCGCTTCGCCGCGCTGCGCTATTTCAACGCGGCCGGCGCCGATCCCGAGGGTGAGCTTGCCGAGCGCCATCAACCCGAGACCCATCTCATCCCTCGCGCCCTTCTCGCTGCCGCGGGCCGGCTGGAGTGGCTCGATGTCTTCGGCACAGACTATGCGACCGCGGATGGAACGTGCGTGCGCGATTATATTCATGTCAGCGATCTCGCCCAGGCGCATCTTGCCGCCGTCAATCATCTGATGGCGGATGGCGCCTCGCTCAGCGTCAATCTCGGCTCCGGCCGGGGCACCTCGGTGCGTGAGATTCTCGAAGCCATCCATCGCGCGACCGGCCATGAAGTCCCCGTGCGTTATCGCCCCCGCCGTACCGGCGATCCGCCGGTCCTCTTTGCCGACACAGCACGGGCCAAGGCGGAACTCGGCTTCACGCCGGCGCTTTCGGATATCGATACGATCATTCGCACCGCCAGCCCGACCTTCGGACTGGGGGTCATCGCATGAGTGACGTCTCGCGCCTTGGCTACGGCGCCAGGACGGCAAAAGCCGCCACCGCCGCGGATACGTTCGATCCTGTTTTCACCGGCTGGAACCGCGTTGCCTATGGCTTCGGCATTGTCTGCTGGCTGGCGTCGCTCGGCTACTTCTGGATCTGGTGGTGCCAGTCGGCCCATGTCATTTCCTGGGCCGCCTTCATCCTTATCACCCTGGTGCTTGCCTGGATCACGCTCGTGCCGGCCTATTTCATCCTCATCTTCCTCGATGCGCGGACGGTCAGTCCCGGCGCCCCGCTTCCGGAAGGCCGGGTGGCGATGGTGGTCACCAAGGCGCCGTCCGAACCTTTCGCCGTCGTCCGCGCCACGCTGCAGGCGATGCTCGACCAGGTCGGCGTCGATTTCGATGTGTGGCTGGCCGACGAGGATCCTTCGGAGGAAACCAGGCGCTGGTGCGCCGAGCACGGCGTGCTGATCTCGACCCGAAAAGGGGTGGCGGACTATCATCGCACCGTCTGGCCGCGCCGGACGCGGTGCAAGGAGGGTAATCTCGCTTATTTCTACGATCATTACGGCTATGCGCGCTACGACTTCGTCGCCCAGTTCGATGCCGATCACGTCCCGACGCCCACCTATCTCCGCGAGATCCTGCGCCCTTTTGCCGATCCCGGCATCGGCTATGTCTCGGCGCCCAGCATCTGCGATGCGAATGCAGCGGCAAGCTGGGCGGCACGCGGCAGGCTCTATGCGGAGGCGAGCCTGCACGGTTCGCTGCAGACCGGATATAACAATGGCTGGGCGCCGCTTTGCATCGGCTCGCATTATGCGGTTCGCACGTCGGCGCTGCGTGAGATCGGCGGCCTCGGCCCCGAGCTTGCCGAAGACCATTCGACGACGCTGATGATGAATGCCGGCGGCTGGCGTGGCGTGCATGCCGTCGATGCCATTGCCCATGGCGACGGCCCGGCGAATTTCGCCGATCTCGTCGTCCAGGAATTCCAGTGGTCGCGCAGCCTCGTCACCATTCTGCTGCAACATTCCCGCCGCTATATCGTGCGTCTGCCTTTGCGGCTGAGATTGCAGTTCGTGTTCTCGCAGCTGTGGTATCCGCTGTTTTCCGCCTTCATGGCGGTAATGTTCCTGCTGCCGGTTGCCGCCTTGCTGACGGGCCATGTCTTCGTCGCCGTCACCTATCCGGATTTCCTGCTGCATTTCGCGCCGATATCGATCGTGCTGACGCTGTTTGCCTTCTTCTGGCGGGCGACGAGAACCTTCAGGCCGCATAATGCCAAACTGTTCGGCTGGGAGGGGCTTGCCTTCATTTTCCTGCGCTGGCCATGGTCGCTCGCCGGCAGTCTGGCGGCCGTTCGCGACCACATCTCCGGTTCCTTCGTCGACTTTCGCATTACGCCGAAGGGAAGGCAGCAGCAGCAGTCTTTGCCGCTGCGCGTCGTCGCGCCCTATATCGGGCTGGCCGGGCTTTGCGCTGCCGCCATGGCTATTCCCAACGAGGCTGCATCGGCCCAGGGCTTTTATATTTTCGCCGCGATGAACCTTGCCATCTATCTGTCGCTGACGGTGCTGATCGTCATGCGCCATGCGATCGAAAACGGTCTGCCGCTGCGGCCGCAATCACGCGGGCTCTGGCTTGCGACGGCCACCGGATTGGCGATCTGCGTCACCGGCGGCATGCAGGCCGGCAACCACGGTCTGCGCAGCCTCGAAGCCCTTTCCCACGGCCAGACGATCGTCAGTTTCAGCCAATCGCAGTTTGCCGTTGCCGGCGCCGGTCTGGGCGGCAAGACCAGGACCGTGAAGTTCCGCATCAGATGGAATGGCTTTGGAAACACGGGGCGGGATCAACAAGGTGTCTGAGCCGGCGGAACCGGCAAGTATTGAGTAGGAGGACGTAATGAGTATCGGATCGAGACTGTATGGGGCAGCCCTCGCCCTCAGCCTGTGTCTGCCCGTGGCAGCGCTGGGTGCCGAGGCGGCGGGAACGAAGGCACCGACGCCGCTCAGCGCCTATGAGCTCTATCGGATGTATGGCGACAGAACCTGGACCTGGGACACCGGCGGCGGCCATTTCTTCGACGAGGGCCGGCGCTTCGTCGCCTGGACCAACAACAAGGGCAAGCAGTCTTTCGCCGAAGGCAGATGGGTGGTCGACGATCTCGGTCAGCTCTGCATGCGCGCCACCTGGACCAATGCCGAGGGTGCGGCCCGCGCCAGCACCTGTTTCGGTCACCAGAAGCTCGGCAACACGATCTATCAGCGGCGCCAGCCGGACGGCAACTGGTACGTCTTCCGCCATGCAAAGGCGCGTGATGACGACGAATTCCGCAAGCTCATTCCTGTGGATACCGTGAGCGCGAAGGCGCGCGACCTGAAGCAGGTCCTGCTGAGCCAGGAGTAGCCCGAAAAGGAGGGCGAGCCATGAAGAAGCCGATGAAAAAGAACCTCTCGACCGCAGCGATAGCGCTGCTGCTGCTGTCGGTCGCGGATCTGCCGAGCCGAAGCGAGATGCAATATGCAGGCATTGTCCCGAACCCGGCGGCGAGCGTGCGGACGATCATCGACAAACGTCCGGTCGTTCATGCCGACGGCATTAAGTTCGGCGCCTACGATCCGAACGGCGATTTCGGCGCGCAGACGAATGTCGCGACGGAACACCTGTTCCTGCCTTGGGAAGACGTCGATCTGGAGACGCTGCGCGTCGCCGATGCCTACGCACTGGCGAGAGGCCGCAACCTGCTGATTACCATCGAGCCCTGGTCTTGGGACGTCGACTGGCGGCTGAGCTCCGCCCAGCTTCGCGCAAAGGTTCTGCGCGGCGGCTACGATGTCAATATGCGGGCGATCGCGCAGATGATATCTCAGTTGAAAAGCCCGGTGATCGTCCGCTGGGGACAGGAGATGGAAGACAAATCCGGCCGGTTTTCCTGGGCCGGCTGGAACCCGCAGGACTATATCGCGGCCTATAGGCGGATGATGGACATCGTCCGCGAGGAGGCGCCCGGCACCCGGGTCATGTGGTCGCCGAAGGGCGAGCCGGGCCTGCAGGACTATTATCCCGGCGACGACTATGTCGATCTCGTCGGGCTCTCGGTCTTCGGGCTGGAGCGCTACGATGAGCTCGCCCACAACCAGCACCGGACATTCTCCGAAGCGCTGAAGCAGGGTTATGATCTCGTCGCTGGCTACGGAAAGCCCATCTGGGTGGCGGAACTCGGCTACCAGGGCGGCGACGCCTATATGAAGCCCTGGATGGAAACCGCGACGCTGAAGCAGAGCGCTTTCCCGAACCTGCAGGAAGTCGTCTATTTCAACGACCGCGATGTGCATGCCTGGCCGTTCGATCTCGGCCGGCCCGACTGGCGCGTGGTCGAGAGCCCGGCGGCCAACTGACGCCACGCAATTCCGGCCAAACTGTATAGCGTTTGCGTCCGGAATTGCGTGAAAACCAAGAGATAGAACGTTTTCGAGACTCTGGGAAAACGGAAACGCTCTATAGAGAGGCCCGCCGGGGTTGCGGGCCTCTCCTCTCATGTCAGGCGATCGATCATCCCTTGATCGTCGCCTTACCCTCTTCGATCAGCCGGGTCGCCGCATCGGCCGGCGAAATCCGTTCGAAGGCGAGTTCGTCGCAGATCGGCCGCAGCACGCGCTGGTCGAACTGGGTTGCGCCCATCGGCACCGGCGGCGGATATTCGCCGACCTGATCCTTGAGAAGATTGACGTATTTGACCGTTTCCTGCTCCGTCGGGTTGAGCTGCGGCAAGATGGCTTCGCGCACGGTCGGCGACATCGGCACGCCGCGCTCGACGCCGAGAATCTTGCCGGCTTCGACATCGTTGACGAAGAAATCGATGAATTTCGCGGCCGCTTCGCCGTTCTTCGTCGTGGCGCCGACGCTCCAGATCAGCGCCGGACGATAGTAGTGGCCGGAGGGGCCGCCCTTCTTTTCGCGCGGCAGCATGGTGATTCCGAGCTTGTTCTTGATGATCAGCTGGTAGCCGATCATCTGGTTGGAATAGGCCATGCCGATCACCGATTTGCCGAGACCGAGGCAATTGGTGTCGATCGTGTTCTGATCGAGCGTCTGCACGTCGGCAGCAACGGTGCCGCCCGCCTTGCGCAGCGTCTCCCAGTAGTCGAACCATTCCCTGGCATCGTCGGCGGTGAAACCGAACCCGACGCTTTCCTTGGAAAAGAGGCTCTTGCCGCGCTGGCGCAGCCAGGCATCGAACACATAGGCGTAACGCGCCGCATAGGGGCCGCCGCCCTTGCCCGAGGACTTGGCGAGTTCGACGGCGAGCTTGGCATACTCATCCCAGGTGAGGTCGGCCGTCGGCAGCGGGATGCCTGCTTTTTCGAATTCGACCGTGTCGAAGAACATCGAGAAGGAGTTGAGGCCGAGGCCGACACCATAGAGCTTGCCGTCGACGGTGGTCAGCTTCAGCATATCGGCGCCGAAGCTGTCGACCTTCAGTGTCGAAGGGACGAATTCATCGAGCGGCAGGCAGGCGCCGCGCTTGGAATAGTCGGAGATCGTTCCCGGTTCGAGCTGGAAGACGTCGGCGACAGAGCGGCCGGCCATTTGCGTTGCGAGTTTCGTCCAGTAACCGTCGCCCGAGAGCGATTCACCGACGATCGTGACGCCGGGCGTTTTCGATTGATAGAGCTTGGCGACGTCGAGTGTGCGCTTGGCGCGGTCGTTGGACCCCCACCACATGGCGCGCAGCGAAGCGTCCTCGGCAAAGGCCGGAAAGGCGCATCCCGCGCCGAAAGCGAGGCCGGCGGCGGCACCGGCCGAGCCCATCAGGAATGAACGGCGATTGACCTGCATGATATCCTCCTTGTCCCAATATGCCTGCTGCCATCCTCCAATGGCCGTGGCAGGCATTCGGCGAGAAGAGTACGCAAAAAAATAATTATTGCAAGAAATAACTATTATCTTGCAAATTTGCGTAATTTGCATAAGCTTTGCCTATGAACGATGAAAAAATCAGACGGCCGCGTCAGGCCGATATCGCCACATTGGCCGGCGTCTCCGTCTCCACGGTGTCGCGCGTGCTTGCCAACGAACCGGGTATCAGCGACACCGTGCGCCGTCAGATCTTGAAGGTGGCCGCCGAGCACGGCTATCCGGTCAAGCCGGCTTCGGAATCCGTGGCCGGAGCACTGGCGCTGATTGCCAGCGACGGTGTCACCGGCGGTCTCAGCGTCTTTTATGAAGCGATCGTCGACGGCCTGCGGGCCGGGGCCGCCGAAGCCGGCATGCCCTTCGAAATCCGGATGGTCCGCGAGGATCGCATCACCCCGGACTCGGTGCGCGACTATATGCAGGCCACAGCGGCCGAAGGTCTCTTTCTCGTCGGCATCGATCCGAACGAGATGCTGCGCGACTGGCTGCAGGCCAGTATGACGCCGGCCGTTCTCGTCAACGGCACCGATCCCAGGATGCAGTTCGACGGCGTTTCGCCGGCTAATTTCTTCGGCGCCTATGAGGCGACCACGCGCTTGACGCGGGCCGGCCATCGCCGAATTCTGCATCTGAGCGGCTCCCACCGCCATACGATCCGGGAGCGCATCCGCGGTTTCGAGGCGGCCATCGCCGCCGTCCCCGGCGCCGAGGGCCGCTTCGTGTCCTTGGCGCTAAAGGGCGGTGCCAGTCACGAGGCCCATGAACGCGCGGCCGCGATCCTTGCCGAGAATGCCGGCTTCACCGCCGCCTTCTGCATGAATGATTTCATCGCCGTCGGCGTGCTCGAGGCCGTCACCGAAGCCGGTCTGCGTGTGCCGGAGGATTTTGCGATCGTCGGCTTCGATGATCTGCCCTGTGCCTTGATGACCAATCCGCAGCTCTCCACCATGCGCGTCGACCGCGCCGCCCTCGGGCGCGAGGCTGTTTCGCTGATGCTGTCCCGTTTCCGCAACCGGACGGTGCCGGCGCGCCACATCTGTCAGGCCGTCGTTCCCGTTGCGGGAGGGACCGTTGTGAACGTCGAACCCCGTGAGTGATGCCGATGACCTATGATCCCGCCAGCGCCAATCCGCTTGCAGGCAATCCGCTCGAAACCCGCGCCGATATGAGCCGCGCTCTTCTGGCGCTCTTCGATCCGCTGCTTGCCTGTTTTTCGAAAGGCAATGCCCGCGTCAGGCTGAGTGGCGCCGCCGCCCATTTCGACCGGGCGGCGGCCGATCTCGAAGGCTTCGCCCGGCCGCTCTGGGGGTTGGCGCCGTTTGGCGCCGGCGGCGGCGACTTCGCCCATTGGCATCGTTTTGCCGAAGGTCTCGCCAACGGCACCGATCCCGCCCATCCCGAATATTGGGGAACGGTGAATGGCCGCGATCAACGGATGGTCGAGCTGGCCGCCCTCGGTTTTGCCCTGGCGCTGGTGCCGGAAAAGATCTGGGAGCCGCTCGACGCGCGCGCCCGCGGCAATGTCGTCGCCTATCTCAAACATGCCAGGCAGTTCGATTATGCCGACAACAACTGGAAATTCTTCCGGATTTTCGTCGATATCGCGCTCGATCGCCTCGGCGCCGATTTCGACCGCAGCCTGACGCGGCAATATCTGCAGGAGCTCGAAGGCTTCTATATCGGCGACGGCTGGTATCGCGACGGCAACGTGCGCCGCATCGACCACTACATTCCCTTCGCCATGCATTTCTACGGGCTGATCTATTCGAAGCTCGTCGACGACGACTATGCCAAGCGCTACCGTGAGCGCGCCATTCTCTTTGCCCGGGATTTCCGCCACTGGTTTGCCGCCGACGGTGCCACCATCCCCTTCGGCCGCAGCCTGACCTATCGTTTCGCCTGCGCCGGCTTCTGGTCGGCACTCGCCTTTGCCGATCTTGAGGCTCTGCCCTGGGGTGAGATCAAGCATCTCTGCCTGCAGCATCTGCGCTGGTGGAAGGACAAGCCGATTGCCGATCGCGACGGCGTGCTGTCGATCGGTTTCGGCTATCCGAACCTGCTGATGTCGGAGAGCTACAATTCCGCCGGCTCGCCCTACTGGGCGCTCAAAGCCTTTCTGCCGCTCGCAATCGCTGGGGATCATCCGTTCTGGACCGCCAGCGAGAAGGCACCGGAGCAGGCGTCCGACGTCGTTCCCCAGCGTCACCCCGGCATGGTGATCATGCGGGCGGGCGGCGATGTCGTGGCGCTGTCATCAGGCCAGGAAAACCTGCAGATGCGTTTCGGCACCGAGAAATACGCGAAATTCGCCTATTCCACTCATTACGGCTTCAGCGTCGAATCCGACGAACGTGCCTTCGGCCTCGCCGCCTTCGATTCAATGCTGGCCTTCAGCGATGACGGCCTGCACTACCGCGTGCGCGAAACCAATGAGGAAGCCCGGCTTGCGGGCGATGTGCTGTATTCGAAATGGTCGCCCTTCCCCGATGCCGACGTCGAAACTTGGCTCCTGCCCGCCGCCCCTTGGCATATCCGCCTCCACCGGATCAGGTCAGGCCGGCCGCTGCGGGTTGCCGAAGGCGGCTTTGCCATCGGCCGCCGCGACTTCGAGCAGGATAGGCTGTCGGCTTCGGAAGGGGCGGCCTATGCGATCGGCGAAGCCGATTTTACCGGCATTCTCGACCTCGGCTCTTCAGTCAAACGCGCCGGCCTGGCGCAGAAGGCGCAACCCAACACCAATGTGATCGTTGCCAAGACCATCGTGCCGCAGCTGCGCGGTCAGATTCCGGCCGGTGAAACCATTCTGATGACCGCGGTGCTGGCGCTCGACGATCCCGCCGCGGTCTCGTCCGCCTGGACGCGGCCGCCGCAAGCGCCTGATATCGCGGCGCTGGAGGCCCTGCTGCGGGAAAAGGGCGTCACCGTCAGCGCCATCGAAGCGCCCGGACAGATGCCATGAACCGTCCGGCCATTGTCCTTGCCATGGAGCCGTCGCGCACGGAGCATGTCCTGCCCGATCAGATCCTGCGCCGGCTCGATACCATCGGCCGCCTGTTGGACCCCGAGCCGCTGCAGCGCTTGGACGACGCGCGGGCAAGGCGCCTGCTCTCCGAAGCCGAAATCCTGATCACCGGCTGGGGCGCACCCTATGTCGGGCCTGAGATTCCCGCGGCCGCACCGCAGCTTCGTCTCATCGTCCATGCGGCGGGCACGGTGAAGGGCATCATCGACGACGCCATTTTCGAAGCCGGGATAACGGTCAGCCATTCGGCCGAGGCCAATGCCGTGCCGGTTGCCGAATTCACGCTTGCCGCGATCCTCTTCGCCGGCAAACGCGCCTTCCGTTTTCGCGATCTCTACGTCGCCGACCGCAACCGCGATCGGACCTATCCGATGCAGCGTGAAGCGATCGGAAATTATGGCCGCACCCTCGGCATCATCGGCGCCTCGCGCATCGGCCGGCGGGTGATCGAGCTCTTGAAACCCTTCGACTACAGGCTGCTGCTGTTCGATCCCATGCTCGATGCCGCCGAGGCAGCCGCACTGGGCGCGGAAAAGGTCGATCTCGACGCATTGATGCGACGAGCCGATATCGTCTCCCTGCACGCGCCGTCACTGCCGTCGACGCAGCATATGATCGATGCGCGAAAACTGTCGCTGATGAAGGATGGAGCAACGCTCATCAACACCGCGCGCGGCATTCTCATCGATGAGGCCGCCCTGCTTTCGGAGCTGAAGACCGGCCGCATCGACGCGGTCATCGACGTGACCGATCCGGAGATTCCAGACATGGGTTCCGCCTTCTACGATCTGCCCAACGTCTTCCTGACACCGCATATCGCCGGCGCCATCGGGCTGGAGCGGGGGCGCCTCGGCGAGATGGCGGCGGACGAGGTCGAGCGTTTCATGAGCGGCCGGCCGCTGCTCTACCAGATCCGCAGAGAGAATCTGGACAACATCGCCTGACGTTCATTCCCCCTCCAGCGGGGCCTGCGTCAGCGTGGTGTCCTTAGCGAATTCGGCGAACCGTCATTGGCAAGCTCGGGCATCAGCTCGGCGATATCGACCACCTTGCCGGTGCGCGAACTCGTCAGCGCGGCGATGCCGCAGAGCACCGACATGGCGCCGGCTCGCGTGCCGGCGCGCTGGCCGAGCCTGTCTTCCATATCGGGCTTGAAGATCATGTTGCGCATCCGGTCGTCGCCGCCGTAGTGCCCGCCCGTGAAATGCGGCACGACGATGCGCTCCACAGCCTCTTTGCCGTTCGGGAAATTGCGGATGAGCAGGATCGTATCCTGCTTCGGCTCTTCCCAGGGCTGCGCTTCGTACTGGCGGATTTCGATACGGCCTTTCGTTCCGTTGAAGGCGAGGTGATGGCCTTCGATCGGCTGGAAGGTGTTCAGTGAATAGGAGACATGGACGTTGTTGCGGTAGCGGATGGAAACGACCATCGTATCGGGAATGTCGATGTCTTCGCGGAAAACGCAGCCGTCCCGGAAATAGCCGTCAATCTCGGAGGGATCTTCATAGAGCTGATCGAGGAAGGGATCGGCTTCGAGATCGAGATAATAGTCGCATTCCCCCGTGTGCGGACAGAGCTTGCAGCGGGGTCCGCGGAACGGCCCCTTGCGGCCGTAGTTCTGCAGGTCGGCGAAGGAGGTGACGGATTCAGGATCACTGTCGAGATACCAGTTCAGCAGATCGAAATGGTGGGTGGCCTTATGGACGAACAGGCTGCCGGAATTTTCGGTATAGGCATGCCAGCGGCGGAAATAATCGGCGCCGTGCTTGGTGTTGAGATACCAATGGAAGTCGACCGAGGTCACCCGGCCGATCTCGCCGGCATTCAGCAATTCCTTGATCTTGGCCGCCGTCGGCGCATAGCGATAGTTGAAGGAGACGTCGACCCGGCGGCCGGTGCGCTTTTCGGCGTCGAGAATCCGGCGAATTTTCTCGACCGAGGTGGTCATCGGCTTCTCGGTGATGACGTCGATGCCGGATTCCAGCGCCCGCACGATGATATCGTCATGCGTATGATCGGGCGTGCAGACGATGGCGAGATCCGGCCTCTGCTCGGCCAGCATGGAATCGATATTGTCATAGAGCGGCGCATTGCTGCCGATCATGTTGCGGGCCCGCTCGCCGCGCAGCGAATTCTTCTCGACGATGGCGGTGAGGTCGACATGTTCGCGCCAGCCCGCAAGCAGGTCCTTGCCCCACATGGTGGTGCCGCGGTTTCCGGTGCCGATCAGGGCAAAACGGCGTTTCTCCATCGAATATCCTCCTGCATGCGTGATGAAACAAATAGTGAAATCAGATCTGGCAGCAGCTCCGGAAGCGCTCGACGCAGGTGGCGATCACCTCGTCGGCCGGGCGTTTCCACCAGTTTTCGGCCGAAAAGATCTCGACTTCCTGTGCGCCGAAGAAGCCGGCAGCCTCGATCATCCGTCTTATGCCTTTGAGGTCGATGACGCCATCGCCCATCATGCCGCGGTCGAGCAGCATGTCCTTGGTCGGCGCCAGCCAGTCGCAGATGTGATGGGCAAAGATGCGGTTCATCCGGCCGGCGCGGGCGATCTGGTGGGCAAGGTCGGGATCCCACCAGACATGGTAGACGTCGATCGCCACGCCGACATCCTCGCCGAGCGGCTCGCACATGTCGAGCGCCTGGCCGAGCGTGTTCACGCAGGCCCGGTCGGCGGCATACATCGGATGCAGCGGCTCGATCGCGAGCTTGACGCCGGCGGCCTGCGCATGCGGCAGCACGGCGGCGATGCCGTCGAACACCATCTGCCGTGCCGCGACGATATCCTTCGAACTGCCCGGCAGGCCGCCGACGACGAGCACCAGGCAATCGGCGGAAAACGCCGCCGCCTCGTCGATGGCGCGCCTGTTGTCGTCAAGGTTCTTCTGCCAGTCGGCCTCGTTCGCCGCCGGAAAGAAGCCGCCGCGGCAAAGGCCGGTCAGCTTGATGCCGTTCGATTTGACGATCCGCACCGCCTCGTCGAGACCGGCCTTGGCGACCTGGTCGCGCCAGGGCGCGATCGAGGTGATGCCGTGCTTCAGGCAGATATCGACGGCCTCGGCAAAGCCGCATTGCTCGCGGATCGTCGCGAGGTTGATCGAAAGTCCTTCGACCTGCATACCATTTCCTCCCATTGCCGCGCCGGCGTTTAGTGGACGCCGTGGACGGCAAGCACCTGTTTCATGCGGCTCGCCGCCAGTTCCGGATCGGCCAGGACCCGCGCCTTGTCGGCCAGCCGGAAGAGCTCAGCCAGATGCGTCAGCGAGCGGGTGCTCTGCTGGCCGCCGACCATGGTGAAATGATCCTGCAACCCGTTGAGATAGGCGAGGAAGACGACGCCGGTCTTGTAGAAGCGGGTCGGCGCCTTGAAGATATGGCGCGACAGTGGCACGGTCGGTTCGAGCAGGTCGAAGAACTCGTGGTTGCTCTTGCGGCCGAGCGCGTCGAGTGCGGCGGAGGCCGCCGGGGCGATCGCATCGAAAATGCCGAGCAGCGCATCCGAATGACCCTGTTCGTCACCGGCGATCAGTTCGGCATAGTTGAAGTCGTCGCCGGTATACATGCGCACCGCTTTCGGCAGCTGCCGGCGCATGGTCACTTCCTTCTCCTTGGAAAGCAGGGAGATCTTGATGCCGTCGACCTTGGCGGCATTGGCCTCGATCACCTCAAGGCAGGTTTCCATGGCCTTCAGGTGATCACCATTGCCCCAATAGCCCTCGAGCGCCGGGTCGAACATTTCTCCGAGCCAGTGGATGATGACGGGTTCCCTGACCTGGCGCAGGATGTGGTCATAGACCCTGACATAGTCGTCCGGCCCCTTGGCGGCGACGGCGAGCGCGCGGCTGGCCATCAGGATGATGCGGCCGCCGGCCGCCTCCACCGTTTCGATCTGCTCTTCATAGGCCCTGATAATCGTGTCGATGGTCACGTCGGGACCAGGCGACAGGTGGTCGGTGCCGGCGCCGCAGGCGATCAGCGCGTCCTTGCGGCCGGCCGCCTCGGCAAGCGCCCGGCGGATGAGGTCGCGCGCCTCCGGCCAGCCGAGGCCCATGCCGCGCTGCGCCGTATCCATCGCTTCGGCGACGCCGAGACCGAGATCCCAGAGGCGGTGACGGAAGGCGAGCGTCCGCTCCCAGTCGATCGCCGGCGTCAGCCAGGGATCATTGTCGGCGAGCGGATCGGCGACCACATGGGCGGCGGCGAAGGCGATGCGCGGAAAGCTCTTGGCGTCGCGCTTCTTCAGTTCGATCGGCGTGCCGGTCAGCGTATAGGGGACGATCTTGCCGTCGAGGGGGAGATTGATCGTGGTCACGGCTCAGAACTCCAGTGCGGGAACATCGAGCCAGCGGCGTTCGGCCCAGGATTTCAGCCCGAGTTCGGCGAGCTGCACGCCCTTGGCGCCGGCTTCCAGGCCGTAGGGCCATGGCGCATCCTCGACGACATGGCGGATGAACATCTCCCACTGCGCCTTGAAGCCGTTGTCGAAGGCCTGCGTATCCGGAACCTCGTCCCAGGTCTTGTAGAAGTCGATCGTCTGCGGCTGGTCGGGATTCCACACCGGCTTCGGCGTGTTGACGCGGTGCTGGCTCCAGCATTTCGTCAGGCCGGCGACGGCCGAACCATGCGTGCCGTCTACCTGGAAGGTGACGAGGTCGTCGCGGCGCACGCGCACCGCCCAGGACGAATTGATCTGGGCGATCGCCCCGCCTTCCAGTTCGAAGGTCGCATAGGCGGCATCGTCAGTATCGCAATCATAAGGCTTGCCCTGCTCGTCGATGCGGCGCGGAATATGCGTGGTGCCGAGGCAGGAGACCGCCTTGACCTCGCCGAACAGATTGTCGAGCACGTAGCGCCAGTGGCACAGCATATCGAGGATGATGCCGCCGCCGTCGCCCTTGCGGTAGTTCCAGGAGGGGCGCTGGGCCGGCACGCCCCAATCGCCTTCGAAGACCCAGTAGCCGAATTCGCCGCGCACCGAGAGGATCTTGCCGAAAAAGCCGGAATCCCTGAGCAGCGCCAGCTTGCGCAGGCCGGGCAGGAAGAGCTTGTCCTGCACGACGCCGTGCTTGAGCCCGGAGCGCCGCGCCTTGCGGGCGAGATCGATCGCCACCTGCAGGTCGTCGGAGATCGGCTTTTCGCAATAGACATGTTTGCCAGCGTCGAGCGCCTTGGACAGCAGCTCGGCGCGCATCAGCGTCGTGCCGGCGTCGAAGAAGATCGTGTCGTCGGGATTGGCAAGCGCGGCATTCAGATCGGTCGACCAGCGCTTGATGCCGTGCTTCTTCGCCAGCTCTTCCATCTTGGCGCCGTTGCGGCCGACGATGATCGGGTCGATCTCGAGTTTCTCGCCGGATTTCAGCGTGATGCCGCCCTGGTCGCGGAAGGCCAGAATCGAACGCACCAGGTGCTGGTTGTAGCCCATGCGGCCGGTAACGCCGTGCAAGATGATCCCCAAGCGTGCCATTTTTTCCTCCCTGGAATCTTTTGCGGCGGGGAGCGGGCATGCGGCCCGGCCCTCCCAAGCCGGTAACTAAACAGTTACTTGATGGCAGAAGAGCGCCAAGCCTGTCAAGAGTCGAATCCGACTTTTGAGTTTCAGCGCTTGATCGAGGCGAGCGTGACGTGGACGATATGCCTTTCCCAGGCATTGAGATGGGCCGGCTCGATCAGGTCTCGGCCGAAAATGGTCGAGAGCGTGTACTGGTTGGAAAGATAGAAATAGCCGAGCGAAGCGATCGTCAGATAGACATGCAACGGATCGGCGGTCTCGATGAAAACACCCTGTTTCTTTCCCTGCTCCAGCACTTGGGAAAGCTCGCCGATCAGATGTGAATGCAGCTCCTTGAGCCGGACGGACTGGCGCAGCCAGCGGGCGCGGTGCAGGTTTTCCGTGCCGAGCAGGCTCAGGAACTCCGGATGCTGGAGGAAGTAGCGCCAGGTGAAGAGCGCCAGTTCGCCAATGCCCTCCTCCGGGCTGCGGTCACCGATATGGAGCGCGCGCTCGGCGGTGCGGATGCCGACATAGGCCTCTTCGAGCACCTTGAGGTAAAGCTGCTCCTTGTCGCCGAAATAATGGTAGAGCATGCGCTTGTTGGTACCGGCGCGCTCGGCGATGGCGTCGACGCGGGCCCCGCCCATGCCGTTTTCGGCGAATTCCCGGGTGGCCGCTTCCAGGATTGCGGCGCGTGTCCGCTCCGGATCGCGTTGGCTCGTCCGCTCCTGCGACGGACGTCGAAGCCGTTTCCTTTCCGCATTCCCCCCGCTGTCGTTCATCGCTCCACCCTCCGTCTTCACGTGTTGCGCTCATAAGCCTTCGGTGCGAAATTGTAAAAACCGAATTTGAAGGCTGGCTCGCGAGCCGACACACCGCTTGACACGCTTGCCGCTTTGCCCGTAGCTTGTAACCAATTAGTTATTTGCGCAAGCGAAACTAGTTTGGAAGCGTGTGGAGGCGCTTCCCTTTGGAGGAGGAAAAAATGACTCTACGTGTAAGCAGACGTAATTTCGTTGCGGGAAGTGCGGCGCTTCTGTCGCTCTCGGCGCTCGGAACCAGCGCCATGGCACAGGAAACGCGCCTGCGTCTCCTGTGGTGGGGCTCGCAGCCGCGCGCCGACCGCACCAACAAGGTGTCGGAACTCTACAAGGCGAAGAATACCGGCACCGCCATCACCGGCGAGTTTCTCGGCTGGGCCGATTACTGGCCACGGCTTGCGACCCAGGTCGCCGGCCGCAACGCCCCCGACATCATCCAGATGGACTATCGCTATATCGTCGAATATGCCCGGCGCGGCGCCCTCGCCCCGTTGGAATCCTACATGCCGTCGAAGCTGCAGCTCGAGGATTTCGATCCGGCGCAGATCGAAGGCGGCAAGGTCGACGGCCATCTCTATGGCGTCAGTCTCGGCGCCAACTCGGCCGCAACAGTGTTGAACGCCGCCGCCTTCAAGGAAGCCGGCATCGATCTCCCGACGCAGAAGACGACCTGGGAAGAATTCGGCAAGATCGGCGCCGAGATGACCAAGGCCGGTAAGCGCAAGGGTTACTTCGGCTTTGCCGACGGCAGCGGTGTCGAACCGGCCCTTGAAAACTACCTCCGCCAACGCGGCAAGGCGCTCTATACGGCGGACTCGAAGATCGCGTTCGGTCCTGAAGAAGCGTCTGAATGGTTCGATATGTGGGCTAAGTTCCGCGCAGCCGGAGCTTGCGTCACACCCGATATCCAGGCTCTGTATAAAGACACGATCGATACCAGCCCGCTTACGCTTGGTAAGGCTGCCTGCGATTATGCGCACAGCAACCAGTTCGTCGGCTATCAGGCCATGGTCAAGGATAAGCTGGCTCTGACCAACTACATGCGCATCACCCCGGACTCGAAGGGCGGCCATTACCGCAAGCCGTCGATGTTCTTCTCTGTCTCGGCGCAGTCGAAGGTGATGGATCAGGCGGTCGACTACGTCAACTTCTTCGTCAAGAATCCGGAGGCCGCGGTGATCCTCGACGTCGAGCGCGGCATTCCGGAATCGAAGGCAATGCGTGATGTCGTTGCCGCCAAACTCGACGAAACCGGCAAGGTTCCGCTCGACTATGTTGCCGGCCTCGGTGATCTCGCCGGCCCGCTGCCGCCCCCGCCGCCGACCGGCGCAGGCGAAGGCACCCTTATTCTGCGAAACATCGCCGAACAGGTCGCCTTCGGACAGCTGTCTCCTGCCGATGGCGGCAAGCAGCTTGTCGATGAAATCACGCGAATTCTCGCACGAGGCTGATCCCGTATGAGCAATGCGATGCGCACGCCCGCAGGGGCCATAACCGTGGAAAGATATCAGGGGGCCGTAGCCGAAGGACGCTTCCGGCGTCTCTGGAATGCCAATGCCCCCGGCTATCTCTTCCTTCTGCCATGGCTTATCGGCTTTTTCGGGCTGACGCTCGGGCCGGCCCTGATTTCGCTCTACCTCTCCTTCACCGACTTCGACATGCTGCAGTCGCCGAGGTGGGTGGGGACCGCGAATTACGTGCGCATCGCCACGGCGGATCCGAAATTCTCGGCCGCCATGCACGTCACCTTGACCTACGTGGTCTTCTCGGTGCCGTTCAAACTGACCTTCGCCCTGCTGGTCGCCATGGCGTTGAACCGCGGCCTGCGTGGGCTGTCGATCTATCGCGCCATCTTCTATCTCCCGTCGCTGCTCGGCGGCAGCGTGGCGATCGCCGTGCTCTGGCGGCAGCTTTTCGCCAGCGATGGCCTCGTCAATGCCGCTCTCTCGCATTTCGGCATCGAAGGTCCGAGCTGGATCTCGCATCCGAGCTATTCGATTTACACGCTGGTGGCGCTGTCCGTCTGGCAGTTCGGCTCGCCGATGATCATCTTCCTGGCCGGCCTGCGCCAGATCCCGCAGGATATGTACGAGGCCGCGAGCCTGGACGGCGCCTCGAAATTCCGGCAATTCTACAAGATCACCCTGCCGCTTCTGACGCCGGTGATCTTCTTCAATGCCGTCGTCCAGACGATCGAAGCCTTCAAAGCCTTCACGCCGGCCTTCATCATATCGGGCGGCACCGGCGGGCCGATCAACTCGACGCTGTTCTACACGCTCTACCTCTATCAGGAAGCCTTCGGCAATTTCCGCATGGGCTATGCTTCGGCGCTCGCCTGGATCCTGGTGGTGATCATCGCGATCTTCACGGCCTTCTCCTTCCTGACCTCGCGTTATTGGGTGCACTACGATGACTGAGATGACCGCTTCCGTCACGGCGGCCAGGCCGCCATCCGATATCACCAAACGCAGCCTGCCGGCGTCGCTCGTCATCCACGCCCTGCTGATCGCCGCCTCGCTTTTGATGCTTTACCCGCTGTTGTGGATGGTTTCGGCATCGGTCAGGCCGGAAAACGAGATCTTTTCGTCGACCTCGCTGATCCCGTCGTCGATCGATATTTCCTCCTATGCGCGCGGCTGGAACGGCCTCGATATCAGCTTCGGCCGGTTCTTCTGGAATTCGCTCGTTATCTCGCTGCTTGTGGTGACCGGCAATGTCATCGCCTGTTCGCTGACGGCCTACGCCTTTGCGCGGCTGCGCTTTGCCGGCCGGAACTTCTGGTTCGCGATCATGCTCGGCACGCTGATGATCCCCTATCACGTGACGCTGATCCCGCAATATGTGCTCTTTCTCGATCTCGGCTGGGTGAACACCATCCTGCCGCTTGTTGTGCCGAAGTTCCTGGCAAGCGATGCCTTCTTCATCTTCCTGATGGTGCAGTTCTTCCGCGGTATCCCGCGCGAACTCGACGAGGCGGCGATGATGGATGGCTGCAGCGCCTGGCGCATCTATTGGAAGATCATGCTGCCGCTGTCGTTGCCGGTGCTGGCGACCGCCGCAATCTTCTCCTTCATCTGGACCTGGGACGATTTCTTCGGTCCGCTGATCTACCTGAACGACATGAACACCTATACGATCCAGCTCGGCCTGCGCACCTTCGTCGACTCCACCAGCGCATCCGATTGGGGCGGCCTGTTCGCCATGTCGACCCTGACGCTGGTGCCGGTGTTCTTCTTCTTCCTGTTCTTCCAGCGCCTGCTGATCGAAGGCATCGCCACGACGGGCATGAAGCGTTGATGGCGGCCATGAGAAAGAGTGACATGGGCGTGAAGACGGTCGCGATCGTCGGCTGCGGCATCGGCCGCTCGCATATCGTCGAGGGTTATCTGCCGCATGCCGACAAGTTCAAGGTCGTGGCGATCTGCGACCTGAACGTTGAGCGCCTGGCTTCGGTCGGCGACGAGTTCGGCATCGAACGCCGCACCACCTCCTTTGCCGAGTTGTTGGCCGACGAGACGATCGACATCATCGATATCTGCACCCCGCCCGGCATCCATCTCGAACAGGTGGTCGCAGCACTCGCCGCCGGTAAGCATGTGGTTTGCGAAAAGCCGCTGACCGGCTCGCTTGCCGGCGTCGATACGATCATGGAAGCGGAAAAAGCGGCCCCGGGCGTGTTGATGCCGATTTTCCAATATCGCTACGGCGACGGTATCCAGAAGGCCAAGCGGATTATCGACGCCGGTATTGCCGGCAAAGCCTATACGGCTTCGGTCGAAACCTTCTGGCTGCGCAAGCCGGAATATTATGCCGTGCCCTGGCGCGGCAAATGGGCGACGGAACTCGGCGGCGTGCTCGTCACCCATGCGCTGCATCTGCATGACATGATGATGCATCTGATGGGCCCGGCGGCCAGGGTCTTCGGCCGCGTCGCCACCCGCGTCAACGACATCGAGGTCGAGGATTGCGCCTCCGCCAGCCTGCTGATGGAAAACGGCGCCTTTGTTTCGCTGTCCTGCACGCTGGGTTCGCAGGAACAATTGAGCCGGCTGAGGCTGCACTTCGAGAACGTCACTTTCGAAAGCAGCCACGAGCCCTACACGCCCGGCAAGGATCCCTGGAAGATCATCGCCGCCAATGACGACGTGCGGCAGAAGATCGACCGGGTGATTGCCGACTGGCAGCCGGTCGCGCCGCGTTTCACCACCCAGATGGGCCAGTTCCATGCCTTCCTCAGCGGCCATGGCCCGCTGCCGGTGACGACGGTGGATGCGCGGCGCGCGCTGGAACTCGTCACCGCCATCTATCAGTCTTCCGACAGCGGCGCTGAAGTGCCGCTGCCGGTCGGTCCGGACAGTCCGAAATACGCCGATTGGCGCGCAAGAACGAAGTAACCGCAAAAGAGAGGGTTTTGAGAAGATGGCAACCAGTGTCGTTCTTCAGAAGGTCGAGAAGCGCTACGGCGCGATGGATGTGATCCATGGCATCGACCTGACGATCGATCCCGGCGAATTCGTCGTTTTCGTCGGCCCCTCCGGCTGCGGAAAATCGACCCTTCTGCGCATGATTGCCGGTCTCGAGGAGATTTCGGGCGGCGCGCTCTTGCTCGACAGCGAGCGCATGAACGAGGTGGCGCCGGCCAAGCGCGGCATCGCCATGGTCTTCCAGTCCTATGCGCTCTATCCGCATATGTCGGTCTACAAGAACCTCGCCTTCGGCCTGGAGACGGCGGGTTACAAGAAGGCCGAGATCCAGCCGAAGGTCAAACGCGCTGCCGAAATCCTGCAGATCGAGAAGCTTCTGGAGCGCAAGCCGAAGGCGCTCTCCGGCGGCCAGCGCCAGCGTGTCGCGATCGGCCGCGCCATCGTGCGCGAACCGCGCATCTTCCTGTTCGACGAGCCGCTGTCCAATCTCGATGCGGAACTGCGCGTACAGATGCGCGTCGAGATCTCCCGCCTGCACCGGCAGCTCGGCAACACGATGATCTACGTTACCCATGACCAGGTCGAAGCCATGACGATGGCCGACAAGATCGTGGTGCTGAATTCGGGCCGCATCGAGCAGGTCGGCGCGCCGCTCGATCTTTACAACAATCCCGCCAACCGCTTCGTCGCCGGCTTCATCGGCAGCCCGAAGATGAACTTTCTGAAGGCGCGCATCGAGCAGGTCGGCGCGGTCGAAACCAGCATCCATGTCTGCGGCAATTCCGTTCACCTGCCGCGCCGGCTGAACGGCGAGGCCGGCCAGGAGGTCACCTTCGGCATCCGCCCCGAGCATCTGTCGCTGGCCGGCGGCGCCATCACGCTTTCGACCGTCAATGTCGATCTCGTCGAAAATCTCGGCGGCGCCACCATGCTCTATACGACGACGCCGGATGGCCAGCTCCTGACCATCGCGCTCGACGGTCAGCAGAAGGTCGAGCGCGGCACCAACGTCACCACCTTCTTCGATCCGGTCCGCTGCCACGTCTTCGATGCCGCGGGCAAGACGATCTAATCCCGCTGCTTGACATCGGATCCCCCTCTGCCCCATCATTTCCCGAGGGCAAGGGGGATAGCATGACGCCTGAAGATAGGATTCATGCGCTCGGCATCTGGCAGGGCCCGATCGAAATTTCGCCGATCTCGGGTGGCATCACCAATCGGAACTATCTGGTCAGCGATGCCGTTGCGCGTTGCGTGGTCAGGCTCGGCACCGATATCCCGATCCATCATATCAGCCGGCAAAACGAGCTTGCCGCAAGTTATGCCGCCCATGCCGCCGGCATATCGCCTGCCGTCATCCACCATTCGCCCGGCGTGCTTGTGCTCGACTATATCGAAGCGAGGGCGCTTTCGCCGGAGGATATCAGGACGCCGGATATGCTGGCCCGGGTCGTTCCGCTGGTGCGTGCCTGCCACCATGATATCGCGCGGCATTTCCGCGGCCAGGCGATGATCTTCTGGGTCTTCCACGTCATCCGCGATTATGCCGCCAGTCTGAAGGAGTCGGGCAGCGCCTATCTGCCGCTGCTGCCGGGACTGATGGCCAGAGCGGAAATACTGGAACAAGCGGCAGGGCCTTTCGAGATCGCCTTCGGCCACAACGATCTGCTCGCCGCCAATTTTCTCGACGACGGCAAGCGGCTCTGGCTGATCGACTGGGATTATGCCGGCTTCAACACGCCGCTGTTCGATCTCGGCGGATTGGCCTCCAACAACGAGCTCTCGCAAGCGGCCGAGCAAATGATGCTGGAGAGCTATTTCGACCGGCCGCTCACCGATGATCTCAGCCGCCGCTATAGCGCGATGAAATGCGCCTCGCTGCTGCGCGAGACGCTGTGGAGCATGATTTCGCAAATCCATTCCACCATCGATTTCGATTATTCCGCCTATACGGCCGAAAATCTCGGGCGCTTCGAACGCGCCTATCAAGCCTTTGAACAGGATCGATAAATGACGAGACAATTACCGAAGACGGCGAAAGCCGTGGTCATCGGCGGCGGCATTATCGGCTGCTCGACAGCCTATCATCTCGGCAAGCTCGGCTGGACCGATACCGTCCTGCTGGAGCGCAAGAAGCTCACCTCGGGCACGACATTCCACGCCGCCGGCCTGGTCGGCCAGCTGCGCACCAGCGCCAACATCACCCAGCTGCTCGGTTATTCCGTCGATCTCTACAAGCGGCTGGAGGAGGAAACCGGCCTCGGCACCGGCTGGAAGATGAATGGCGGTCTGCGCCTGGCCTGCAACGAGGAGCGCTGGACGGAGGTCAAACGCCAGGCGACCACGGCTCAATCCTTCGGTCTCGAAATGCAATTGCTGACACCGCAGGAGGCCTTCGATCTCTGGCCGTTGATGACGATTGACGATCTCGTCGGCGCCGCCTTCCTGCCCACGGACGGCCAGGCCAACCCCTCCGACATCACCCAGGCGCTGGCGAAGGGCGCCCGCATGTCCGGCGTTTCGATCTTCGAGGATACCGAAGTCCTCGACCTCGACATCGACAAGGGCAAGATCCGCGCGGTGATCACCGCCGAGGGCCGCATCGAATGCGAACGCGTCGTCGTCTGCGCCGGCCAATGGACGCGCGCCTTTGCCGCCCGCTTCGGCGTCAACGTGCCGCTGGTCTCGGTCGAGCATCAATATATCATCACCGAATCCTTCGGCGTGCCCTCCAACCTGCCGACCCTGCGCGATCCCGATCGACTGACCTATTACAAGGAGGAGGTCGGCGGTATCGTCATGGGTGGTTACGAGCCGAACCCGATTGCCTGGGCGGAGAAAGGCATCCCCGAGGGTTTCCACTACACGCTGCTCGACAGCAATTTCGACCATTTCGAGCAGATCATGGAACAGGCGCTCGGCCGCGTTCCGGCGCTGGAGAATGTCGGCGTCAAGCAACTGCTGAACGGCCCTGAAAGCTTCACGCCCGATGGCAACTTCATTCTCGGCGAGGCGCCGGAACTGAAGAATTTCTTCGTCGGCGCCGGCTTCAACGCCTTCGGCATTGCCTCTGCCGGCGGCGCCGGCATGGCGCTTGCCGAATGGGTGACGAAGGGCGAGCCGCCCTATGATCTCTGGCCGGTCGATATCCGCCGTTTCGGCCGTCCGCATTTCGATACCGACTGGGTGCGCACCCGCACGCTGGAAGCCTATGGCAAACACTACACACTGGCCTTCCCCTTCGAGGAATATGCGAGCGGCCGCCCCTGCCGCAAATCGCCGCTCTACGACCGGCTGAAGGCGCAGGGCGCCTGTTTCGGCGAAAAGCTCGGCTGGGAGCGGCCGAACTGGTTTGCCGATCTCTTCGCCAACGAGGAGCCGAAGGATGTCTACAGCTACACCAGACAAAACTGGTTCGACGCCGTCGGCCGCGAGCACAAGGCGGTGCGCGAGGCGGCCGTCATCTTCGATCAGACCTCATTCGCCAAATTCGTGCTGAAGGGCAGGGATGCCGAGGCAGCGCTCTCCTGGATCGCTTCCAACGATGTCGCAAGGCCGGTGGGATCGCTCGTCTATACCCAGATGCTGAACGACAAGGGTGGCATCGAATGCGACGTGACGGTCGCCCGGATCGCCGAGGATGAATATTACATCGTCACCGGCACCGGTTTCGCCACCCATGACTTCGACTGGATCGCCCGCAATATTCCGGCGGGCATGCATGCCGAACTGGTCGACGTCACCTCAGCCTATTGCGTGCTGTCGCTGATGGGACCGAATGCGCGCACTGTTTTGGAAAAGGTGACGGGCAGCGACGTCTCGAATGCGGCCCTTCCCTTCGGCCAGGTCAGAACCATCGGCATCTCAGGCTGCCCGGTGCGGGCGCTGCGCATCACCTATGTCGGCGAGCTTGGCTACGAACTGCATATCCCCATCGAATATGCGACCACCGTCTATGACGCGCTGATGGCATCAGGCGGCGAACTCGGCCTCGTCAATGCCGGCTACCGCGCCATCGAAAGCTGCCGCCTGGAAAAGGGCTATCGCGCCTGGGGCTCCGATATCGGTCCCGACCATACGCCTGTAGAAGCCGGCCTCGGCTGGGCGGTGAAGATGCGGAAGAACATCCCCTTCCGCGGCCGCGAGGCGATCGAGCGGCAGCTTTCGGGCGGCGTGAAGAAGCGCCTTGCCTGCTTCGTCCCCGAGGATGCTGATACCGTACTGCTCGGCCGCGAAACGATCTATCGCGACGGCAAGCGCGTCGGCTGGCTGTCGAGCGGCGGCTTCGGCTACACATTGGGCAAGCCGATCGGCTACGGCTATGTCCGCAGCCCCGAGGGGGTGACCGAGGATTTTGTGCTCTCCGGCACCTATGAGCTCGATGTCGCGCGGGAGCGCATTCCCTGCAAAGTGTCGCTGGCGCCGCTCTACGATCCCGATATGGTGCGGGTGAAGGCGTGATATCCGGTATGGCTGAGACGAGCCGGTAACCCCAAACTCCCTCATTCCTGTGCCCGTCACAGGAATCCAGCCACCGCGCGTCGGCGCGGTGAAAGGCTCCCTACAAACTGGATAGAGTTTCCCGCGCCCAAGGACTTGGGCGCACTGGATCCCTGTGACGAGCACAGGGATGACGGAGGAGAGGATATGTCGTGTGGCACGCCCTCTCTTCTGCTGAAGAAAAGATTTCAAGCCTCAAAACAGCGGCAATCGATCGTCCTGAATCAGGATCTCCAGCTTATCCGACACATCCTGCGTCCAGGCCCGATGTCCCGTCAAAGCCGTCGGGAAAAGGCCGGGAAGGGTGAAGAGAGCCGCCGAAATCGCCGGGCCGGTGCGCGGGACATCGGCGATCAGCGCGGCGATTTCGCCGGCGCGGGGGTCGCGCAGCTCGTAGCGTTCGCCGTTGCCGCGCTCGCCGAGCGTATAGCGCATCCAGGCCGCGACGGCGATCGCATAGGTCTCCGCCCTGTCGCCATGTGCCAGCGCCTCGCATGCCGGTTCCAGCAGCCGCTGCGGCAGTTTCTGGGTGCCGTCCATGGCGATCTGATAGGTGCGATGGGCGATCGCCTTGTTTGCAAAGCGTGCTATCAATTCATTGGCGTAATCATCGAGATCGATGCCGGGCACCGCATCGAGCGTCCGCGCCGCCGCATGCATGTGGCGGTAGGCGAGCGCCGCCAAGCCGGCATCGTCCATGACGTCGCGGATGAATTCATAGCCGCCGATATAACCGAGATAGGCGAGCAGCGAATGCGCGCCGTTCAGCATCCTGAGCTTCATCTTCTCATAGGCCGAGACCTCCTCGACCATCAGCGCGCCGCGCACCTTATCCCAGGCCGGCCGGCCATTGGCGAAATGGTCTTCGATGACCCATTGCGTAAAGGGCTCCGTCTCGATCGCTGCCATATCCGTGCGGCCCATCAGCCGCTCGGCATCGGCATAGGTCGCCTCGGTGCTGGCCGGCGTGATGCGGTCGACCATCGTCGACGGGAAGGGCACATTCGCCTCGATCCAGCGATGCAGGTCGGCATCGATACGGGAGGTGAATTCCAGTACCAGGCGCTTCAGCACGGCGCCGTTGCTCGGCAGGTTGTCGCAGCTCAGCGGCGTGAAGGGCGCGATGCCCTTCTGCCGGCGGCGGGCAAGGCCTTCGACGAGATAGCCGATGACGCCGCGCGGCGCATGCCGGTTGGCAAGGTCGGCGACGATATCGGGGTGTTTCAGGTCGAGGCCGCCGGTTGCGGGGTCGAAACCATAGGCCTTTTCCGTCACCGTCATGCTGACGATGCGGATAGCGGGGTCTTCGAGCCGCGCCAGCAGGCCGGCCGGATCGCGCGGCGCCACATGCGCTTTCAGGATCGAGCCGATGACCTCGGCCGTCGTGCCCGAGGTATCGCGGATCAGCACCGTATAGAGCCCGTTCTGGGCGGAGAGATTGTCGGCGACATCGGGCGTGCGCAGGCTTGCCACCTCGATGCCCCAATCGCCGCCTGCAGCGGCGAGCGCGCCGTCGGTGAAGGGTGCGAAATGGGCACGGAAGAAAGCGCCCGGGCCGAGATGCAGGATGCCGGCCTTCAGCGTATTCCTGTCATAGGCGGGAAGTTTCGCCGTCGGCGCAAGGCCGGTCAGGTTTTGTAGTCTATCGCTCACAGCTTGTAGGCCTTCTTCGCATTGTCATAGGAGAGTTCGCGCGCGACGATCTCGGCGTCTTTCTTGGAAATCCGGTGTTCGGCGGCGAGCCCGGCGAGGAAACGGCAGACTTCGCGGCGCCAGACGTCATGGCGCGCCGGGATCGACAGCAGCGCCCGCGTATCGTCGTTGAAGCCCGCCATATTGGCGAAGCCGGCCGTTTCCACCACCTGGTCGAGATAGCGGCGAATGCCGAGCGGGCTGTCGTGGAACCACCAGGGCGGGCCGATCATCAGGCAGGGCCAATGGCCGACCATCGGCGCCATCTCGCGCGCATAGGTCGTCTCGTCGAGGGTGAAGAGCAGCACCCTGAGCCCCGGCGCATGGCCGTATCTGGAAAGCAGTGCATTCAGGCCGCCGACCCAGTCGGTGCGGGTCGGGATATCGGCGCCCATATTGGGGCCGCGCGTCGCAAACAGCCCGCTGTCGGTATTGCGTCGGGAACCGGCGTGAATCTGCATCACCATGCCGTCCTCGGCCGAAAGCCCGGCCATCTCGGTCATCATCTGGCCGCGGAAAAGCTCCGCATCGGCAGCCGAAAGCGGACCCCTCAGCGCCCTGTCGAGCAGCGCCTGTTTTTCCGCAAGCGGCAGATCAGCGGTGAAGGCTGTCGGCACGCCGTGATCGGTCGCGGTGGCGCCGAACTGGCGGAAATAGGCGCGCCGGCGCCGATGCGCCTCGATCAGGCCGTCCCAGCGCGTGACATCGGCGCCGGTGATCTCGCCGAACTTGATCAGATTGTCGCGGAAGCCGACGGCGTCCGGATCGGTGACGCTGTCCGGCCGGTAGGTGGTACGCACCTTGCCGATCCAGCCGTCGGCCGCCATTTTCTGGTGGTGGACCAGCGGGTCGAGCGCGCCCTCCGTCGTTGCGATCGTTTCGATGCCGAATCGCTGATGCAGCGCCCGCGGGCGGAATTCGGGACGGGCAAGCTGAGCATTGATATGGTCGTAAAGCGCATCGGCATTGTCCGGTGCCAGCGGCTCGGTGCAGCCGAGCACCGCCGACATCGCATGATCGACCCAGAGGCTCGACGGCGTTCCGCGGAAGAGGTGATAATGCGCGGCAAAGGCCCGCCAGATCGCCCGCCCCTCGGCCACCGGCTTGCTGTCGAGCCTGGGCACGCCGAGCTCGTCCAGGGTGACGCCGACGCTGTGCAGCATCCGGAAGAGATAGTGATCGGGAATGACCAGCAGCGAGGCCGCGTCTTCGAAGGGCTTGTCGTCGGCGAACCAGGACGGTTCGGTATGCCCGTGCGGGCTGACGATCGGAAGATTGCGCAACGTCTCATAGAGGTCGCGCGCGATTGTCCGTGTTGCCGGATCGGCCGGAAAGAGCCGGTCCGGATGAAGAAAGCCGTTTCCTACATCCATCAGTATTCCTCCCTGATGGATAAGGCCCTACCCCACAACATCAGGCGCGGCAAGGTCTTTTAGTAACCAAACGGTTCAGTTTTGCGCATAGCGGCATCAGCCATCGAAAGCATTGACGCGATGACCTATTTCCGCTTTGGGAGAGCCATCTGTACCGCCGGTTTCGGCAAAGGAGGATCGATGTCCGACGAGACGAACCGCATCACCCGGCTGGAGGAAATGCTGGCCCATCAGGCAAAGACGATCGAAGAGCTTTCCGATCAGCTCGCCGAGCAATGGAAGACGGTGGAGCAGATGCGCACCAGGCTCGACCGGCTGACGGAACGCTTCCTATCGCTGGAGGAGCAGTCGCTGGACGCGCCCGCGATCACCCGCCCGCCGCATTATTGAAAGCACGCGGCTGAATGCCGCGTACTTTCCCCATGAGAAGGCGGATCAGACGCCGCCGATGCAGAGATATTTCATTTCCAGATAGTCGTCGGCGCCGTGGCGCGAGCCTTCGCGGCCGAGGCCGGATTGCTTGATGCCGCCGAAAGGCGCGGTCTCGGACGACATCAGGCCGGTATTGATGCCGATCATGCCGTACTCAAGCGCTTCCGCCACCCGCCAGACCTTCTTCAGGTCGCCGGCATAGAAATAGGCGGCAAGCCCGAATTCCGTATCGTTGGCCTCAGCGATGACATCCTCGACCGTCTCGAAACGGAAGAGCGGCGCCACCGGCCCGAAGGTTTCCTCGCGCGCCACCGTCATGCCGCGCGTCACGCCGGTCAGCACCGTCGGCGCAAAGAAGGTGCCGGCGCCGTCGATGCGCTTGCCGCCGGTCAGCACTTTGGCGCCCTTGGCAAGCGCGTCGCCGACATGGTCTTCCACCTTGGCAAGGCCCTGCTCGTCGATCAGCGGCCCGATCTCGACACCCGCCGTAAAGCCGTCGCCGACCGACATTGCGGCGACCCTGGCGGCAAGCTTGGCCGCGAAGGCGTCATAGACGTTCGACTGGATGTAGAGACGGTTGGCGCAAACGCAGGTCTGGCCGGCATTGCGATATTTGGAGGCGATCGCGCCTTCGACGGCGGCGTCGAGATCGGCATCGTCGAAGACAATGAAGGGCGCGTTGCCGCCGAGCTCCAGGCTCACCTTCTTGATCTGGTCGGCGCATTGCCGCATCAGGATGCGGCCGACTTCGGTCGAGCCGGTGAAGCTGATCTTGCGCACCTTTTCATTGCCGCAGAGCTCGCGGCCGATCGCCGGGCCGTCGGTGCCGACGATCACGTTGAAGACGCCTGCGGGAATGCCGGCCTGTTCGGCGAGCACGGCAAGGGCGATCGCCGTCAGCGGCGTCTGTTCGGCAGGCTTCGACACGACGGTGCAGCCGACGGCAAGCGCCGGAGCAATCTTGCGGGCAATCATCGCCGCTGGGAAATTCCACGGCGTGATCGTGCCGACGACGCCGACGGGCTGCTTGATGACGATCATGCGCTTATCGTTGGAAGGCGCGGGGATCGTCTCGCCGTAAATGCGCTTGGCCTCTTCCGCATACCATTCGATATAGGCGGCGGCATAAAGGATCTCGCCGCGCGCTTCTGCGAACGGCTTGCCCATTTCAGCCGTCAGGATCGCGGCGAGCTCGTCGGCATTGGCGACCATCAGGTCGAACCATTTGCGTAAGGTCACACTGCGCTCCTTGGCCGGGCGGGCAGCCCAGGCCGGCTGGGCGGCATGAGCCGCATCGATCGCGCTCCGCGTCTCGGCAGCGCCCATATCGGGCAGCGAGGCGAGCAGCTCTCCCGTTGCCGGGTTGAGCACGTCGAAAGTCCCAGTGGCATTGCCTGAGGTCCAGGCGCCGTTGATGTAACCGGCGTCGCGCAGCAGGGGAGAAGAGAAGGGAACGTGTTTCGTCAGTGCGGTGGTGAAGGCCATGTCATATCCTCATTGGGAATGCGGCTGCCGGCACCGGCAGCCGTGGAATGCGATTTCGATGCGGTCACTTGCCCGCGCTTGCTTCCAGCATCGAGGCCTCGAGGATATTGAGCGCCTCGCCGAGCACCTCGTCCTGGATGGTGATCGGCGCGAGGAAGCGGATGACGTTGCCGTGGACGCCGCAGGTGAGCAGGATCAGGCCCTTGTCGAGCGCGATCAGCCGCACCCGGTTGGCGAAGTCGGCGCTCGGCAATCCGCTCGTCCGGTCGTTGAACTCGACGGCATTCATGAAGCCCGGTCCGCGAATATCGACGATCTCCGGCACCGCCTCGCGCAGCGATTCCAGCCGCTGCTTCAGCCGCCCGCCGAGCTGGTTGGCGCGGTTGCAGAGGTCCTCGTCCGCAATGACGTCGAGCACGGCATGGGCGGCGGCGATCCCGAGCGGATTGCCGCCATAGGTGCCGCCGAGCCCGCCCGGTCCCGGCGCATCCATGATTTCGGCGCGGCCGGTGACGGCGGCGAGCGGAAAGCCGCCGGCAAGGCTCTTTGCCATCGTCGTCAGGTCGGCCGCCACCTCGTGGTGATCCATTGCGAACATCCTGCCGGTGCGGGCAAAACCGGTCTGCACCTCGTCGGCGATCAGCAGGATGCCGTGCTGGTCGCAGAGTTCGCGCAGCGCCTTCATGAAGGCGGCGGGCGCCGGATAAAAACCGCCCTCGCCCTGCACCGGCTCGAGGATGATGGCTGCGACCCGCTGCGGATCGACATCGGCGGCGAACAGTTTTTTCAGCGCTGCAAGCGACTGATCGGCAGTGACGCCGTGCAGTTCGACCGGGAAGGGAACATGGAAGACATCGCCCGGCATCGCGCCGAAGCCGACCTTGTAGGGCACGACCTTACCCGTCAGCGCCATGCCCATGAAGGTGCGGCCATGGAAGCCGCCGCCAAAGGCGATGACGGCCGAGCGGCCGGTCGCGGCACGCGCGATTTTCACGGCATTTTCGACTGCTTCGGCCCCCGTGGTGACGAAGATCGTCTTCTTGGCGAAATCACCAGGCACCAGCGCGTTCAGCCGTTCGGCAAGATGCACGTAGCTTTCATAGGGCACCACCTGATGGCAGGTATGGGTGAAGTGATCGAGCTGCTCCTTGACGGCTGCGATCACCCGGGGATGGCGGTGGCCGGTGTTGAGAACGGCGATGCCGGCGGCGAAATCGATATAGCGGCGGCCTTCCTTATCCCAGATCTCGGCATTCTCTGCGCGATCGGCATAAATCTGGGTCGTCATGCCGACGCCGCGGGAAATAGCGGCGTTCTTCCGGTCGGTAAGGCTGGTCGCGGTCATCGATGCGCTCCTGTTTTGAAAGGTCGAGAACTATCTTGCATAAATTCTGCAAGGCATGTAGAAAACTCCTACATTTTTCCTGCAAGAAAACAAGCGGGATTTTTTGCTTCAAACATCACGCGTTTTGATGAATGCTCGCGGGCGATTGGAATCGGGGATATGGGATGAATGAGAACGGGCCGGTACGCTATAAGGTGGCCGAGGCCGCACGGCTGGCAGGCGTTTCGGCCTCGACGCTGCGGCTCTGGGAAAGCCAGGGCCTACTCGTTCCCGGCCGTTCGCAAACCGGCCATCGGCAATACAGCGCCGATGATGTGGCGCGCCTGAAGCGCATCTCCTGGTATCGCGTCGAGCGTGGCCTCAATCCCGCAGCCATCCGCGAGGCGTTGGAGGGCGAGGAGCCCTCGGCCGATGGCGCCGAGGCGGGCCAGGGCAGCGGCCTCGGCCGCAAGTTGCGCAGCCTGCGCCATGCGAGCGGCAAGACGCTGGATCAGGTGGCCGGCGATATCGGCATTACCGCTTCGACGCTCTCGACGCTGGAACGCACCTCGCAGGGCGTCAGCTTCAAGACGCTGCACGATCTTGCCGAATATTACGGCACCACCGTCTCCCGCCTTTCCGGCGAGGAAAGCGAGGAGGTGCCGGCAATGATCCGCACCGGCGAATGGCGCACCTGGCCGGAAACGACGCCTGGTGTCACGGTGCAGCTTCTCGCCGAAGGCCGCAGGATGATGGATTGCCATCGTTTCGTGCTGGCGCCGGGCGCCGCCAGCGAGGGCGCCTATCGCCACGAGGGCGAGGAATTCATGCATGTTCTCTCCGGCCGGCTCGAACTGGTGCTCGACAGCGATCAGTTCTTCGATCTCGGCCCGGGCGATTCACTGTATTTCGAGAGCCGCCGCTATCATTCCTGGCGCAACCGCCACGACGGCGAAACCGTGCTTCTCTGGATCAACACGCCGCCGACCTTCTGAGCCACCTGCGAGAGGAAAGCGGTTTCGCGCTCTGCGCCTTTGCGCTATAGCGCGAGTGGAAAATATCCGAAGGAAAGATTGTCTCATGGCGGCCACCATACGTTATCACGAAGGCGATATTTCCGCGGCCGATGCCGCCCGTTACACCGGCGCGATTGCCATCGACACCGAAACGCTCGGCCTGGTGCCGCGGCGGGACCGTCTCTGCGTCGTCCAGCTTTCACCGGGTGACGGCACCGCCGACGTCATCCGCATCGCCGCCGGCCAGAAAGACGCCCCCAATCTCGTCGCCCTGCTCGAAGATCCGACCCACCAGAAGATCTTTCATTACGGCCGCTTCGATATTGCCGTGCTCTTCCATACGTTCGGCGTCACCGCAACCCCGGTCTTCTGCACCAAGATCGCTTCGCGCCTTTGCCGGACCTATACCGATCGCCACGGTCTCAAGGACAATCTCAAGGAGATGCTCGACGTCGATATCTCCAAGGCGCAGCAGTCTTCCGACTGGGCGGCCGAGACGCTGTCTCCGGCCCAGCTCGAATATGCCGCCTCCGACGTGCTTTATCTCCACGCGCTTCGCGACAAGCTGACGGCGCGCCTGATCCGCGACGGCCGCTTCGAGCATGCGACGGCCTGCTTCGCATTCCTGCCGACCCGCGCCAAGCTCGATCTGCTCGGCTGGGAAGAGGCCGATATTTTCGCCCATAGCTGATCAAATTGCCTGCGATATGCATGAACCCGGGACCATGGACAGACCTGTCCGTGGCCGTTAGCGATTCGTTAACGCCTCTTTCCTAAAATTCCTCTTAATATTTATGCATTCGATGACGCTGGAATTGCGTCATGCGGACGGGAGGATCTGCTGGATGCAAGGGGGCCGGATGAGCGCGGTCCTTTTATAGAGCCTGCTTTCATCGTCACTTTACGAAAGGAGCATGCCATGTTGACTCCCGTTCGTGCAGCGTCCAATGCGAGCTTTTCGTCTCAAGGCCAGACTGCGGCGATCGTCGCCGGCAGCATCGGCCGTTCCGTCATTGCTCCCGCGCCCGTCAACCCCGTCGAAGCTGCCGACCTGAATTCCGCCATTGCCGGCAAGCTGAATATCCTGCTCCTTGCGGCGCGCGAGCGCATGGTCGAGGCCCTTTTCGATGTCATCGATGCGGCAGGCCGGTCGATCTCGCTGGATCGCGGCGAGGACGAGACCAATCTTGCTTTTGCGTCCCGGCTCGCCGACGCCATCCGGGAGCTGCCGGCTGCCAGGATCGACGAGATCGAGCGCCAGCTAGCCGGAGAAGGCCATAGCCTGCCGCTCAGGATGATTGCCGAAGCCCTGAAAAACCCGGCGGGCCCGCAAGCGGCCCGGATCGTCGCCTATCTGGAAATCGTCCGCTACAAGGATCGCGATCTCGCCGCCCGCGCTGTCGTGCGTTCCTATGGCCAGAACGACGCTTCGCCGATGCGCGCCGAGGCCCGCCCCGAGATAGAGCTGCATGAGGCCAGCCTGCCTGCGGCCATCCGCCCATCGGCAGAAAAGCCCCCCGTGCCGGCCGATGCGCCGGTGGAGGCTGCGGTGTTTGCCGCCGCCGAGGAAGCGGTCATCGCCGAAGCCGTGGAAGCTGCCGATCCCGCGCCGCAGCTCGAAAACCGGGCTCAGTCCGCTTCGGCAAGGAAGGCCGTCTCCGAAAAATCCGCATTGCAGGAGATCGAGGCTGGGCAAGCTCCATCGACGGAGACAGCCGCAGCCGACGACCTGATGGAGACGACGGAGCCGCCTGCCGCCCAGCCGCGCGCGACGTCGGAAAAGGCCGATCCCGTCATTCCGAGGAACTGGACGGGCATTGTCGCCTCGATGACCGAAGAAGCCTCCGAGATGATCGCCACCATCATCCGCGAGCAGGACATCGAAACCGTGCTGGAGGATGTTGCAGTCGAAGCGGCGGTGGAGATCGATACGATCCTCGATGAAGCCGTCATCAGCGACGCGACCGAGACCTTGACCCGGCAGCCGGCGGAAGTCGCGGTGCCGGATGCTCGCCCGTCGGCAGCACCCCGCCCGTCTGAGATGAATGGCGAGATCGTGGCTCCGGCTGCCCGGCAGCCGAAGGACATTGCCGCGGAGCCGCAAGCGATGCCGATGCAAGAGACGGTCGAGGCTGCCTATGTGCCGCTCGCGGCGCGGATGCCGGATGGCTTTGCCTATACCCAGCTGCCTTATCAGTTCGCCAAGGATACGCTGTCGAACGAGACGGCAGGCGAAACGAGCCACCAGCATCATCATGGCGGTGCGCCGCAGGATCAGCAGCAGGAGGATGAGCAGCAGGCTCAGTCCGGTGGCGAGGAGGCCAAGCCCGACGCCGAAGCAGCCGATGCGGCGCCCGCACGCCGGGCGCCGAGGATGATCGATGCCGAGCCGACGCCGCATCAGCCGGGCGCGCCCACCGATCCTGTCTATGCGCTCTATCAGCGGATGGTCGGCTGGGAATAGTCGAGGCCCACCTTAAAACTTTTCACCGCCTGAAAATGAAGAACCCGCCGGATCGCTCCGGCGGGTTCTTCAATTCAGAAGCGGATGCGAGGCTTATTCGCCGCCGCGGTTCTTCAGGGCTGCGCCCAGGATGTCGCCGAGCGAAGCACCCGAGTCGGACGAACCGAACTGAGCAACGGCTTCCTTCTCTTCCGCAATCTCCAGAGCCTTGATGGACAGCATGATCTTGCGGTCCTTCTTGGAGAAGTTGGTGACGCGGGCGTCGAACACCTGGCCGACCGAGAAGCGCTCGGGGCGCTGCTCGTCGCGGTCGCGGGCGAGGTCGGCACGGCGGATGAAGGAAGTGATGTCCTCGTGGTTGACGAGCTTCACTTCGACGCCGCCGTCGTTGACCGCGATCACTTCGCAGGAAACGACTGCATTCTTGCGCAGGTCGCCCGATGCAGCGGCGTCGCCGACTGCATCCTTGCCGAGCTGCTTGATGCCGAGCGAGATGCGTTCCTTCTCGACATCGACGTCGAGAACGACGGCCTTGACGACGTCACCCTTGTTGAACTCCTCGATGACCTGTTCGCCCGGACGGTTCCAGTCGAGGTCGGAGAGGTGAACCATGCCGTCGACATCGCCGTCGAGGCCGATGAACAGGCCGAATTCGGTCTTGTTCTTGACTTCGCCTTCGACTTCAGTGCCGGCCGGATGGCTGCGGGCGAATGCTGCCCACGGGTTTTCCAGCGTCTGCTTGAGGCCGAGCGAAATGCGGCGCTTGGACGGATCGACTTCGAGAACGACGACTTCGACTTCCTGGCTCGTGGACAGGATCTTGCCGGGGTGAACGTTCTTCTTGGTCCAGGACATTTCCGAGATGTGGATCAGGCCTTCGATGCCCGGCTCCAGCTCGACGAATGCACCGTAGTCGGTGATGTTGGTGACGGTACCGGAAATCTTCTTGCCTTCCGGATACTTGGCCTGGATGCCATCCCACGGATCCGACTCGAGCTGCTTCATGCCGAGCGAGATGCGGTGGGTTTCCTGGTTGATGCGGATGATCTGAACCTTGACCTGCTGGCCGATGTTCAGGATTTCCGACGGATGGTTCACACGGCGCCATGCCATGTCGGTGACATGCAGCAGGCCGTCGATGCCGCCGAGGTCAACGAACGCACCGTAATCGGTGATGTTCTTGACGACGCCGTCGACTACCTGGCCTTCTTCGAGGTTCTGAACGATTTCAGAACGCTGCTCGGCACGGGACTCTTCCAGAACCGTACGGCGAGATACGACGATGTTGCCGCGGCGCTTGTCCATCTTGAGGATTTCGAAGGGCTGCGGGTTGTGCATCAGCGGGGTGACGTCGCGGATCGGGCGGATGTCGACCTGAGAACGCGGCAGGAAGGCGATCGCACCGTCGAGGTCGACCGTGAAGCCGCCCTTGACCTGGTTGAAGATCACGCCTTCGACGCGCTCGCCGGCTTCGAACTTGGCTTCGAGCTTGATCCAGCTTTCTTCGCGGCGAGCCTTCTCGCGCGACAGAACGGCTTCGCCAAGAGCGTTTTCGATGCGCTCGACATAGACTTCGACTTCGTCGCCGACCTTCAGCGAGCCGTCCTTGGCGCGCGCGCCGAATTCCTTGAGCGCGATGCGGCCTTCGACCTTCAGGCCGACGTCAACAACGGCGACATCCTTTTCGATGCCCGTGACGATACCCTTGGTAACATAGCCTTCAGCCAGATCGTTCTTGGCAAAGGACTCTTCGAGAAGGGCCGCGAAATCCTCGCGAGAGGGAGTTGCTACTGACATAAAATCTCCTGCGTGGCCTTCGATAGCTTCAAGGCCCACGTATGCGCCGGTTGGTTCGAGTTGAATGGGCCTGAACCCAGTCCGCCCTCTTTCACGAAGGCAATCCGGCGCTTGGACGGAATTTCAGGCTTGCTTTGCATGAGCGTCCCGCACACGAAGCGCGGAAAATCGCTTATTTAGGCATTTCGGTTCAAGGCGGCGTCGATGATCGACTTTGCGGCTTGAAACGCGGCCTCTATACTCATTTCCGACGTATCAAGCAAGTGCGCATCATCAGCTGGTTTCAAAGGGCTGTCGGCCCGTCCCATGTCGCGTTCGTCGCGTCGCTTGACGTCCTCGAAAATCGCCTCGAAATCCGCTGTCGCGCCCTTGCCGAGGATCTCGTCGAAACGGCGTCTGGCGCGCACCTCCGGCGACGCCGTCACATAGAGTTTCACCGGCGCATCCGGGCAGACGACCGTGCCGATGTCGCGCCCGTCAATCACCGTTCCCGGCGCCTTGCCGGAAAACCGCCGCTGCGCTTCGACCAGCGCCCGGCGCACCGCCGGCATGACGGCGATCTTCGAAGCGGCTTCGCCGATCTCGTGTTGCGAAAGTATATCGCGATTGAGCCCTGCGAGTTCAACCTCCCGCGCGATCTTTTCGGCCACCGCCTCGTCGTTAAGCGGCAGGCCGGCGTCGAGCAGCGCCTTGGCGGTGGCGCGATAGGTTAGGCCGGTATCGAGATGGTGAAAGCCGTATCGCTCGGCGATAAGGCGCGACAGCGTGCCCTTGCCGGCCGCCGCTGGGCCATCGATGGCGATGGTGAACGTCTTGGTTGTCATATGATCCATCCTGCGGCAGGGGGCTTGCGGGCGGCGGCAGGCCTCGGGCGAAGCTGTGCGTGGCGCAATCCCTTGTAAAGGCTTAGCATTTCATTCGCAACGCCGTCCTTTTCGGCGGCAATCTTCGCCCGCTTCCGCGGCCGCTGCGGCTCGTTACCATATCCGTGCCGGGGGGTCATCCGCCGGTGCCGGAAAAACCCGGCGCCGCGATGACAAAGTTTGGCTTTGACATGGGAAGCCACAGCGATTAAGGGGACCGGCTTATAAATTCCGATGGAACGCCGGCTTGAACGGCATTTGCCGAATCTCGGATTCGGCCATTCTCACGAGGCTTATAGTGGCGAAAGCGGAACTTGGAACCAAGCGTACCGATCCGGAAACCGGCAAGAAGTTTTATGATCTGAACCGGGATCCGATCGTCTCTCCTTATACCGGCAAGTCCTACCCCCTGTCCTTCTTCGAAGAAACCTCGGCGATCGCTGATGTGGCCGAGGAAGACGAGGTTGCGGAAGTCGATACCGAAAACACCGAAGTCGAACTGGTTTCGCTTGAGGATGCCGATGACGGCGCCGCCGGCGACGACATCCCCGATATGGGCGACGACGATGTCGAAATCGAAGGCGATGACGACGACGATACCTTCCTCACACCCGACGAAGACGATGACGACGACGACATGAGCGACATTATCGGCGTGACCGGCGACGAAGACGAAGTCTGACGACTGCATTTCGGCCCGGTGAGGAAAAAATTCTCCGGGCCGGATTTTTTAGGCTTGCTATCTCCGAAAACCGGAAGTAATAAGCCGCCACCCCAGAGGGAACGCCCTCTGGAGTATCCCAGGGCCGGCCAGACCGGACCACCTTGATGGGGCTATAGCTCAGCTGGGAGAGCGCTTGCATGGCATGCAAGAGGTCAGCGGTTCGATCCCGCTTAGCTCCACCACGCTTCGCCCTTACGGGCTTCGCGTGGCGCAGCCGCGAGAAACCGTTAGGCCGAAGCAGTGCCCGGCATAGCCCGAAGGGCGACGACGGGCTGAAGCGCTGATGTGGTATGTCTATATTCTCCGCAGCATCGATTTTCCCGACCAGGAATATACCGGGTCTACCGCAGATCTGAAACAGCGGCTTGCCGCTCACAATGCCGGAAAATCCACCCACACTGCCAAATTCGCACCATGGAATTTGATCTGGTATTGCGCCTTTCCCGACAAGCACAAAGCTCTGGAATTCGAAACCTATCTGAAATCGCATTCCGGCAGGGCTTTTGCCGGCAAGAGATTGGTCCAGCCGAATCTGGATCCGGGTCGCCCGGCCAATGGGAAAACCGATTCTGATTCTCGCTAAGCTTTAACCACGCCACCTCAACTCCGGCAGGCCGCCCTCATAGCCCGCCGGCGACCTCCCACCTCCCATCCTGACGATAAAGCCGTCCCCACCCATTCCAATCGCCTTTGCCAATTCCTCAACGAAAGGAATTATCCTTGTTGCCGCAATCTCAGCGATTCGGCTTCAGGACCCTCCGCCCATGACCAGAGCAAGACGCCGCCGTCTCATCCGCACCCGGCGAACCATGACCGGGGTCGCCCTCGTCGGCTCGATCTCGTTTCTGGCCGGCATGACCGATGCGACCGGTCTTCTGCTCACCGGCGATTTCGTTTCCTTCATGACGGGGAATACGACGCGGGCGGCACTCGCCTTGAGCCAGGGCAATCTTTATCACGCGGCGGTGCTGATCTCCGCCATCATCATTTTCGTGCTCGGCAATGCGGCCGGCATCGTCATCGCCCATATCTCGCAGCGTCGTATCTTCGTGGTGCTCGGCTGCGTCGGCCTCGCCCTGGCGCTCGCCTCGATGATGACGCTGCAGGACTTATTGCTTGCCCGCTTCTCCATGATCGTTTTTTCCATGGGCATGGTGAACGCTGCCGTCGAGCATATCGAAGGCCTGCCGATCGGGCTGACCTATGTCACCGGTGCGCTGTCGCGCTTCGGCCGCGGCATCGGCCGCTGGATCATCGGCGACCGCCATCTCGAATGGACGATCCAGATCGTCCCCTGGGGCGGCATGGTGCTCGGCGCCGTTGCCGGTGCGGTGCTGACGCGGCTGACCGGCGCCCATGCGCTGTGGCTGGTCTCGCTCTTCGCCATGGCGCTGGCGCTGGCCGCTATGTTTATTCCCCGGCCGTTGCAGCGGCGCTTCAACCAGAAGCTCGCGCCGCACCAATCGGCCGTCCGGCGCGCGAGATAGGATCGTCGCATTCCTGTTACCGTCGAATCGGATAGGAAGGATCGCCGCCCATCCTCGAGGAGTAGGTCTTGTTCGTCATTTCGAAGCTTGTCTGGATTTTCGCGCAGCCGCTGTCGCTGGCATTTTTCCTCGTCTTCCTTGCCCTCATTGCCGGCCTTCTGCGCTGGCGGGCCTTCAGTATCCTCGGCGCCGCGGGGGCGGCCCTCATCCTCTTCGTCACGCTCTACACCACGGCCGGCAATCTGATGATGCAGGGTCTCGAGCAGCGCTTCGCAAAGCCCGCCGCTGATCCGGAAAACCTGCAATGCATGATCGTGCTCGGCGGCGCCTTCGAAAACGAGGTGAACACGGCGCGTCACGGCATCGAGTTCAATGCCGCGGCCGACCGCTTCGTCGAAGCCCTGCGGCTCGCGCAGAAATTTCCGCAGTCGCGCATTCTTGTATCGGGTGGCGATGGCTCCATCTCGGGCATCTATGAAGGCGATGCGGCGGCATCCCAGCGCTTCTTCCCGCTTTTCGGCATCGGCAAGGATCGCCTGATCGAGGAGACGCAATCGCGCACCACCTTCGAAAACGCCGTCAACACCAAGGAATTCCTGGCAAGCCAGGGGCTGTCCCATTGCCTGCTGATCACCTCGGGTTTCCATATGCCGCGCTCCGTCGGCATCTTCCGCAAGCTCGGCATCGATATCGTGCCCTGGCCGACCGATTATCGCACCGACGGGCAGGTGAGGCCGGGCTTCGATTTCACCCAGCCGAACCTCAATGCGCAGAACATGGCGACGGCGATCCGTGAATGGTACGGCCTGGTCGGCTATTATCTCGCCGGCCGCACCTCGGAGCTTTATCCGCAATAGAACGCCGCGCGTCCGTGAGGACGCGCAAAGGCGCTCTATCACTTTGAATCCACGTATCCCGAAATTCTTTCGGGATACGTGGTGAGTTATTTCTTCGAGATGGTGACGAATTTCGTGCCGCGGACGCGGGCCGTGACGATGCAGGGATCACCTTCGGTGCGGTCGCAGAAACGCGGATGCATCTTCATTGCCAGCACCATATTGCCGAAGCGCTGGACGAAGTCGTAGCCATAGATCTGCGCCGTGGCGATCATGAAATAACCGCCTTCGGCGACCTGCAGATAGAAATTATAGGTGCAGCCGTCATCATTGCATTGCGGCCCCTTCTGCCCGTCGCAGGTCAGCAGGCCCTCGTTGACCACCGCATCGATCAGGCCGTCATTGTTGATGTCCTGGCGGGTGACGAAGCCGTCGGCGAATTCGGCCGTCTTGCACTGCTCCTGGAAATGTTTCTTCTCGTAGATCTCCGGATCGGAAATCAGCGATTGCTGGGCAAGCGCGACAGCCGGCATGACAAGCAGCAGGACGATATTCAGAACGGCGAGCACCAGCGTTTTCACGGCTTTCCTCTTTTGGACAAAGGCTCTATCAGCTGGCTTTATGGCCGCGCCGCCTTGCGCCGCCCTTGCCGCCGTGGTTTTTGGTGGAACATTCCGCGGTTCCGGGGCTCGCATGTCTCTGCTCGTCTATCTCGATTATGCCGGCATTGCGCTGTTTGCCGCGACAGGCGCGCTTGCCGCCTCGCGCAAGCAGCTGGATCTGATCGGCTTTCTGTTCTTCGCCATGGTGACGGGAACGGGCGGCGGCACCGTGCGCGATATCGTGCTCGGCCGCGTGCCGGTCTTCTGGGTGCTGAACCCCGCCTATATCCTCGTCTGCTGCATCGTGGGCGTCATCGTTTTCTTCACCGCGCATCTGTTGGAATCGCGCTATCGCCTGCTGATCTGGCTGGATGCGATCGGCCTTGCCGCCTATTGCGTAATCGGCGCTGCCAAGGGCCTCGCCGCCACCGGTTCGCCGACGATCGCGATCGTCACCGGCACGCTGACGGCGACTTTCGGCGGCATCCTGCGCGATCTGATGGCAAACGAGCCTTCGGTGCTCTTGCGGCCGGAAATCTACGTGACCGCAGCCCTCGTCGGCGCTGGCGTCTTCACATTCGCCAATGCGCTCGGAATGCCGCTCTATCTGGCGTCTGCCTGCGGTGTCGTCGCAGCCTTTGCCGTGCGCGGCGGCGCCCTGTGGTTCGGCTGGACTTTCCCGACGTACAGGCACAAGCCCGGCCGGCATCCCGACGATGTCATGTGAAGACTTGGGCGGCCTTGGCTGACGTCAGCCCTGCTTTGCCCGCAGGCGGATCACCACGTCGACATGGGCGATCTCCATGCCGTCAGGCGGCTCGGGCAGATTGCCGATCGTCAGGTTGCTGACGGGAATGTCGAGCACCTCGTTCTGACCTTCGATGAAGAAATGGTGATGGTCGGAAACATTGGTGTCGAAATAGGTCTTGGCGCTCTCGACGGCGAGAACGCGAATGAGGCCAGCTTCGGTGAACTGGTGCAGCGTGTTGTAGACGGTTGCCAGCGAAACCGGCACGCCGGCGGCAACCGCCTCTTCGTGCAGTTCCTCGACGGTCAAATGCCGGTCGCCCTTGGCAAACAGGAGGTCGCCGAGCGCGACGCGCTGGCGGGTGGGGCGAAGGCCCGCGCCGCGCAGTCTCACCTCTATTGCGATCGGGAGTGTACCCGTCATCAAGACCAACTCCGGTTATTCCTGCATAAAGCAATCATGTTTCTTCAAGCGGTATAACTTTTGCATCGGAGCCTTTCAATAGTTCAATGGGGACAAGAGCCTGATAAACGCGGCAAAAACGGGCTTTTGGCGTAAATAGGTCTGGTCGCGGCCCTGGCCTTCCTGTATTCGACCACCAAATAATGGCGTAAGCCTGGTCCGGGACGATGAAGGAAGCCGCCTTGCTCGTGCTTCATTTTCTGAGGAACTTGGACTAAATGTTGACATCCATCGGCTTCACGCGGGGGGAAAAAGAAACTTTATGACGACCAGACAGTCCAGCTTCTCATACGACGAACTCATTGCCTGCGCCCATGGCGAGCTGTTCGGCCCCGGCAATGCGCAGCTTCCCCTGCCGCCCATGCTGATGGTTCACCGTATCACCGATATTTCCGAAACCGGCGGGGCCTTCGACAAGGGCTACCTCAGGGCCGAATACGACGTACGTCCCGACGACTGGTATTTCCCTTGCCATTTCGAAGGCAATCCGATCATGCCGGGCTGCCTCGGCCTCGACGGCATGTGGCAGCTGACCGGGTTCTTCCTCGGCTGGCTCGGCGAGGAAGGCCGCGGCATGGCGCTTTCGACCGGCGAAGTGAAATTCAAGGGCATGGTCAAGCCACATACGAAGCTGATCGAATATGGCATCGACTTCAAGCGTGTCATGCGCGGCCGCCTGGTCCTCGGCACCGCCGACGGCTGGCTGAAGGCGGACGGCGAGACCATATATCAGGCGGCCGACCTTCGCGTCGGTCTCTCGAAAGACAAGACGGCCTGAAACCGCACTTCAAGCGGTTCACGAAACAAAAAAGGTTTGATCAGATGAGACGGGTAGTTGTCACGGGTCTGGGTGTCGTGTCCTCGATCGGAAACGACGCCGCCGAAGTCACCGAGTCCTTGCGCCAGGCAAAGTCGGGTATTTCCTTCTCCAGCGATTTCGCCGAGCACGGCTTCAAGTGCCAGGTTTGGGGCAGCCCCAAGCTCGGCGCGGCGGAGCTGGCCGAACTGGTCGATCGCCGCGCCATGCGCTTCCTGTCGCAGGGCGGCGCCTGGAACCATGTGGCCATGAAGCAGGCGCTCGCCGATTCCGGCCTGGAAGAGAAGGACTACGCGCAGAATGAGCGCGCCGGCATCATCATGGGCTCCGGCGGTCCGTCGACCCGCACGCTGATCGAGGCGGCCGAGATCACCATGAAGAACAACAGCCCGAAGCGCATCGGCCCCTTCGCCGTGCCGAAGGCGATGTCTTCGACCGCATCGGCCACACTCGCCACCTGGTTCAAGATCCACGGCGTCAATTATTCGATCTCGTCGGCCTGCTCGACCTCGGCCCATTGCATCGGCAACGCTGCCGAGATGATCCAGTGGGGCAAGCAGGACGTGATGTTTGCCGGCGGCCACGAGGATCTCGACTGGACGATGTCCAACCTCTTCGACGCCATGGGCGCCATGTCCTCCAAGTACAATGATACGCCCGACACCGCCTCGCGCGCCTATGACGCCAACCGCGACGGTTTCGTCATCGCCGGTGGCGCCGGCGTGCTGGTGCTCGAGGAGCTGGAGCACGCCAAGGCCCGCGGCGCCAAGATCTACGCCGAAATCGTCGGCTACGGCGCCACCTCGGATGGTTACGACATGGTCGCCCCCTCGGGCGAAGGCGCCATCCGCTGCATGCGCCAGGCGCTCGCCACCGTCAAAGGCGACGTCGACTACATCAACACCCACGGCACCTCGACGCCGGTCGGCGACAGCAAGGAAATCGGCGCCATCCGCGAGGTCTTCGGCTCCAAAATCCCGCATATCCAGTCGACCAAGTCGCTGACCGGCCACTCGCTGGGTGCAGCCGGCGTGCAGGAATCGATCTATTCGCTGCTGATGATGCAGCAAGGCTTCATCGGCGAAAGCGCTCACATTTCCGAGCTCGATCCCGAATTCGAAGGCGTGCCGATTGTGCGCAAGCGTATCGACGATGCGAAGATCGATATCGCCCTCTCCAACTCCTTCGGCTTCGGCGGCACCAACGCCACGCTGGTCTTCCAGCGTTATAACGGATAACAAAATGACGGGAATCATGCAGGGTAAGCGCGGCCTCATCATGGGCGTCGCCAATAACCACTCGATCGCCTGGGGGATTTCAAAAGCTCTCGCCGCACAGGGTGCGGACCTCGCCTTCACCTATCAGGGCGACGCGCTCGGCAAACGCGTCAAGCCGCTGGCAGCCGAAGTCGGCTCGGATTTCGTGCTGCCCTGCGATGTCGAAGACGTCGCCTCGGTCGATGCGTTGGTCGATTCGATCGAGCAGCGCTGGGGCAAGCTCGATTTCATCGTCCATGCCATCGGCTTCTCCGACAAGAACGAACTGAAGGGTCTCTACGCCGATACGACGCGGGAGAATTTCAGCCGCACCATGGTCATTTCCTGTTTCTCCTTCACCGAGATCGCCAAGCGCTGTGCGCCGCTGATGGAAGACGGCGGTGCGATGCTGACGCTGACCTATAACGGCTCGACGCGCGTCATCCCGAATTACAACGTCATGGGCGTCGCCAAGGCAGCGCTCGAGGCTTCGGTGCGTTATCTCGCCGCCGACTACGGTCCGCGCGGCATCCGCGTCAACGCCATCTCCGCCGGCCCGATCCGCACGCTGGCCGGCGCCGGCATCTCGGATGCGCGCGCGATCCTCTCCTGGAACCAGCGCAATGCGCCGCTGCGCAAGACCGTGACCATCGACCAGGTCGGCAACTCGGCGCTTTACTTGCTCTCCGACCTGTCCGCCGGCGTCACCGGCGAAATCCACTTCGTCGACGCCGGCTTCAACGTCACCTCGATGCCGACACTGGAAACGCTGCGCAGGGCAGACGTCGAATAAGAATCTTATTCCGATAGCTCTGAAAGGCCATGCGCACTATAATGCGCATGGCCTTGTTGCTTTTGTCTGGGAGAGTTATCAGGCCGGATGGAACGCGAGTGACAAATCATGAAATATTTCATTGCCCTCGTGCATAAGGATAGCGACAGCGCTTTCGGGATCAGCTTTCCAGATCTGCCGTCGATCTTCTCCGCTGCCGATGAGGAAGAGGACCTGACGGCAAACGCCATCGAAGCGTTGCGTCTCTGGGCGGAGGATGAACCTCTGCCGATGCCCTCCTCATACGACGAGATCAGTTCCAGACAGGATATCCGCGACCAACTGGCCGCCGGTGCTTTTCTGACGCGTATTCCCTTTATCGAGGATACGACGCGCACCGTCCGAGCCAATGTCACCTTCGACAAAGGCATGTTGGATGCAATCGACAAGGCCGCGAAAGAGCGCGGCCTGACCCGTTCGGCTTTCCTTGCGAGCGCTGCCCGCAAGGAAATCGAAGCTGCGTAAAGCTTATTTCTTCGCCCAGAGAACCTTGAATCGGGCGTTGCGGCAAGTTTCGCCGCTTTCGCGGAAATTCGCCGCCAGAACCGGCTCGTAGGGCAGGCCGCGATTGGCGACCAGCATCAGCCGGCCGCCGCCGCGCAGAGCGGATGCGGCGGTCTTGATCATGGCCTGGCCGAGCGCCGGCTCGGCGGCGTGGCCTTCATGAAAGGGCGGGTTCATGATGACGAGGTCGTATTTGTCCTTGACCGGCTCGCCTGCGAGATCGTGCCAGAAGAAGCGCGCAGGCGCGTTCGGGCAGTTTTCCGCCAGATTGTCCCTTGCGGCCTCAAGAGCGGCGTGATCAGCCTCGTAGAGGTCGAGACGGGTCAGTCCACGCGATCTCTGTGCCAGCTCGACGGAGAGATAACCCCATCCGGCGCCGAAATCGGCAACATCGCCGCTGAAATCCTGCGGCAGGCGCGAGGCGAGCAGTTCCGATCCAGCATCGATCCGATCATGCGAGAACATGCCGGCGGTGGCATTGAAACGGCCGTCGACGCGCACCGGCGCCTTTGCCAGTTTGGAGATGATCTCGTTGGCATCGGCAGGGCGGCCGAACCAGAAGGCGACGCCGTGATATTTCGGCATGTGGTCGATCGCGAGCCCGAACCCTTCGAGGCGCTTGCGCAGCGGCTGGATGCCGTCTTCCTTGGCTCCGGCGACGACGATCAGGCCGCCGAGCCGCGTGCGGGCGATAGCGGCGGCGAGATTGGCCTCGTTCTCGCCCTTGTGCTTGGTGCAGAGCACCAGGGCGGCATCATAGTCTTCGCCGTCGATCTCGGGCTTTGCTTCGATCCGCTGTGCCAGCAGCTGCCGGTAGAGCGGCCGGAAGCCCTGGACGGCGCTGAGCGAGGCGGCAAAACCGTCAGGCAGGGCAAAGCCTGCTTCGGCGCCGAGAAAGAGCACGCGCTCGCCCTCGCCGGGCGCCTCGACCGTGCCGCTGGCAAAGGGATGGAACAGGGTCTTCAGCGTCTCGCGGCTCATGGATCTCGTCTCGTTAATCATGTCGCGCAAAAGTGTTCAGCGGTTTTGCGATCACGACATGCGGAAAATCAAGGACCTAAAGCGTGGCAGCGAAACCGAAAAATCGCGCCGCGCTTTAGAATACAAAAAGGGCGCGGAAGCATTCCCGCGCCCCGATTCAAATCTGGAAGGCGGCTTATTCGGCCGCTTCTTCCTTCTTCTTCTCGTTCGCGATTTCCTGGCCGGTGGCCTGGTCGACGACCTTCATCGACAGGCGAACCTTGCCGCGTTCGTCGAAGCCGAGCAGCTTGACCCAGACCTTGTCGCCTTCCTTGACGACGTCCTGGGTCTTGGCGACACGCTCGGCAGCAAGCTGCGAGATGTGGACGAGGCCGTCGCGGGCGCCGAAGAAGTTGACGAAGGCGCCGAAGTCGGCGGTCTTGACAACAGTGCCTTCGTAGATCTGGCCGATCTCGGGCTCGGCGACGATCGAGTGGATCCACTTGCGGGCCGCTTCGATCTCCTTGCCGGAGGAGGAGGCGATCTTGACGGTGCCGTCGTCCTCGATGTTGATCTTCGCACCGGTCTTTTCGACGATTTCGCGAATGACCTTGCCGCCGGAGCCGATGACTTCACGGATCTTGTCGACCGGGATGTTCATGACTTCGATGCGCGGAGCGAATTCGCCGAGCTGGCCACGGCTTTCGGTGATGGCCTTGGCCATTTCGCCGAGAATGTGGGCGCGGCCGCCCTGCGCCTGGCCGAGCGCGACCTTCATGATCTCTTCGGTGATGCCGGCGATCTTGATGTCCATCTGCAGCGAGGTGATGCCGTCGGCGGTACCGGCGACCTTGAAGTCCATGTCGCCGAGGTGGTCTTCGTCACCGAGAATGTCGGAGAGGACGGCGAAGCGATCGCCTTCGAGGATCAGGCCCATGGCGATGCCGGCCACCGGCTTTGCCAGCGGAACGCCGGCGTCCATCAGGGCGAGCGAGGTGCCGCAGACGGTCGCCATCGAGGACGAGCCGTTCGACTCGGTGATCTCCGAGACGACGCGCAGCGTGTAGGGGAACTGCTCAGGCGTCGGCAGCATCGGACGGATCGCCCGCCATGCGAGCTTGCCGTGGCCGATTTCGCGGCGGCCCGGGGAGCCCATGCGGCCGGTCTCGCCAACCGAGTAGGGGGGGAAGTTGTAATGGAGCAGGAAGCGCTCCTTGTACATGCCCGTCAGGCTGTCGACATATTGCTCGTCTTCGCCGGTGCCGAGCGTGGCAACCACGATCGCCTGGGTTTCGCCGCGGGTGAACAGCGCCGAACCATGGGTGCGCGGCAGGAGGCCGACTTCCGAAACGATCGGACGAACGGTTTCGAGATCGCGGCCATCGATGCGGCTCTTGGTGTCGAGGATGTTCCAGCGGACGATTTTCGCCTGCAGATGCTTGAAGATCGCGCCGACTTCCTCGGCCGTGTACTTGGCTTCGCCTTCCTCGGGCAGGAAGTGTGCCTTCACCTTCGCCTTGACGGCGTCGACGGCGGCGTAGCGGTCGGCCTTCTGGGTGATCTTGTAGGCCTGGCGAAGCTCGCCTTCGGCAAGGCCGAGCATTTCGGTTTCGAGAGCGGAGTAGTCTTCCGGCTGGAAGTCGCGCGGCTCCTTGGCGGCCACTTCGGCGAGCTTGATGATCGCGTCGAGAACCGGTTGGAAGCCCTTGTGGCCGAACATGACCGCGCCGAGCATGACCTCTTCGTTGAGTTCCTTGGCTTCGGATTCAACCATCAGCACGGCGTCGTAGGTGCCGGCGACGACGAGGTCGAGGCTCGATTCGTCCATCTCGTCGAGATGCGGGTTGAGAACATATTCGCCGTTGATGTAGCCGACGCGGGCACCGCCGACCGGGCCCATGAAGGGAACGCCGGAGAGCGTCAGTGCCGCCGAGGTGGCGACCATCGACAGGATATCGGGGTTGTTTTCAAGGTCGTGCTGGATGACGGTGACGACGACCTGCGTGTCGTTCTTGTAGCCTTCCGGGAAGAGCGGGCGGATCGGGCGGTCGATCAGGCGGGAAACGAGGGTCTCGTTTTCGCTCGGTCGTCCCTCGCGCTTGAAGTAGCCGCCGGGGATCTTGCCGGCTGCGTAGGTCTTTTCCTGGTAGTTGACGGTGAGCGGGAAGAAGTCCTGGCCGGGCTTCGGCGCCTTGGCCGAAACGACGGTGGCGAGAACGACGGTTTCACCGTAGGTGGCGAGAACCGCGCCGTCGGCCTGACGGGCGATCTTGCCGGTTTCGAGCTTCAGCGGGCGGCCGGCCCACTCGATTTCGACTGTGTGTGTATCAAACATGACTTGTCCTTCAGTGCGGGAGCACGCGCCATCGCCGATATCAAGGCGCAGCGCACAGTCGACCGCAAGCAATGTGACGTATCACGGGCAAGACAACGAGAGGCTTTTATCTCAGCTTCCCCAGGGAACCCAGTTCCCGGGAAACTGGGCCAAAGCTCTGAGAAGCCCTGGCCGAAAGCATCCGGCAATCCTGCCCCATGACAGGTCAGCGGTTGGTTTGGCAGAACCGGCCCATCCGGGTCTGCCGATCGTTCCACCGCTTGGAGATAGGGCGCGGATGGAACATTTCATCGGGAACCGTGTCCCGAAACAGATCCGGCGGACGCTCGGAAAGCGCCCGCCGGTCAATCTTAGCGGCGGATACCCAGGCTGGAGATCAGCTTGGAATAGCGGCCCTCATCCTTCTTCTTGAGATAGTCAAGAAGCGAGCGGCGGCTCGAAACCATCGTCAGCAGGCCACGGCGGGAATGGTTATCCTTCTTGTGGTCCTTGAAGTGTTCGGTCAGGTTGTTGATGCGTTCGGTCAGGATCGCGACCTGGACTTCCGGAGAACCGGTATCGCCTTCGGCGGTTGCGTATTCCTTGATCAGCGCAGCCTTACGCTCAGCAGTAATCGACATCGGGTGATCCTTTCTAAGAGAGGAGATTAAGGTCGCCAAAAGCCGGGATGCCGTCCAGCTTTGGCCGTGAATGCAAACGGGCGTACCCGATGCTGGCGCTGCCTATAAACCAAATATGGATCGATGGAAAGAGGGATCGTCCCTGGCGGCTTCAGCGGCCCGCCATGGCGCCCCGGATCATCCCGTCATAGGCTGACGGATCCTGCAGCATGGCGAAATGGCTCACATCTTTCAGGATGACGAGTTTGGCGCCCGGAATCTGCTTTGCCATCATTTCCGTATGGTCGAGTTTTACGGCTTCATCGTGATCGCCGATCGCAAGCGTGACCGGCACCGAGATCTTGGCAAGATCGGCGGCCGTCCAGGCCGGCTGGGTCGCCCACATTTCGGAGATCTGCTTGACGAAGGCGTCGTATTCGTTCGGCGTCGGCGAAAGCTTGCGGTACTGTTCGCCGGCGACGTTGATGTAGTTGTTGAAGGTCGCGTTGTCCATGACGTCGGCCTTGACGCCGTCGGTCGTGACATTGGCCGCCTGGGCAATGACGCGGGTCAATTTTTCCGGATGTTTCATCGCCATGTCGATGCCGATGATGCCGCCGTCCGACCATCCCACAAGCGTCACCTTGTCGATCTTCAGATAGTCGAGAAGGGCGACATAATCCGATGTCATCAGGTCGTAGCCGAAGGGCTGCTGGCTGCGCGTCGACCGTCCATGGCCGCGGCTGTCGGCAACGATGACCAGATGATCCCTCGCAAAATCGGCGACCTGATGACCCCAGACCTCGGCATTTCCAAGTCCGCCGTGAATGAAGAGGATCGGCTCGCCTTCACCATATTCGGCGTAATACATCTTGATGTCGTTCACATCGGCCATGCCACTTGTCTTGGCCGCCGGCATCGAAGGAAAGGCCGGAAGCTCGGCCCAGCGCTCGGCCGATTGAGCGCCTGTAAAAGTCAGGAACATCGAAAAGAACGCCAATGTGGCGATCGCAGTTACGCGCATATTCTTCCCCCTATCGGGCCGCCATAGCCCAATAGGGAAGATATCGCATCGCTGCCGGCTGACAACCGCTATCGTTGCAGGCTCAGCCGAAAACGCGCTTGGGGCGAAACTCGCCCTGGCCGATCTCGCCGATCGCAATCAGCCTGCCGCGGGCCGTGGCATAGGCTTCGCTTTCGGCAACCGGTGCATCGCGGCCACGCACCAGGATCGGGTTGCCCATCTTCAGCCGGTGCGCCTGATCGTCGTTGATGACGAGATGGGGCAGGGCCGAGAGCGCCTCGCAGGTGTCGATCAGCAGCGCGTCGAGAGCTGCCAGCCGCTCGTCCATATCTTCGATCGCCTCCAGCGCCACGAGATTGGCGAGCGGCACCATGGCCTCTTCCGAAAAGGGCGCGACGAAGGTGCGCCGCAGCCCGGATACATGGCCGTAGCAGCCGAGCTCCCGGCCGAAATCGCGCGCGAGCGCCCTGACATAGGTGCCCTTGCCGCATTCCACCTCGAAATGCGCGGTATTGGCATCCGGGCAGGCGAGCAAGGTCAGCCGGAAGATATCGACTTCGCGCGAGGGGATTTCGACGACTTCGCCTTCACGCGCCAGATCATAGGCGCGTTCACCCGATATCTTGATGGCCGAAAACTGCGGCGGCACCTGGCTGATGGTGCCGATATATCCAGGCAGGATATCGCGGATCTGCTGTTCGCTGGGGCGCTTGTCCGAGCTTTCGGTCACTTCGCCCTCGAGATCGTCGGTCGCGCGTTCCTCGCCCCAGCTGACTGTGAATTCATAGACCTTGCGGCCGTCCATCACATAGGGAACGGTCTTCGTCGCATCGCCGAGCGCGATCGGCAGCATGCCGGAGGCCAGCGGATCGAGCGTGCCGGCATGACCGGCCTTCTGTGCCTTGTAGAGCCACTTGATCTTGGAAACAGCTTCCGTCGAGCCGAAATCCACCGGCTTGTCGAGGATCAGCCAGCCGGAAATCGGCCGGCCCTTGGGTTTGCGTGGTTTGGACATCAGTCTCTTCTGTTTATTGTTCGTCATTATCGCTGTCGAGGTCGCGGCGCACCTCGGGCGAGCGCAGCAGCTCGTCGATCTTCTTGTAGTTGTCGAAGCTGGTATCATCGCGGAAGCGCACCTCCGGCATGTATTTCATTTGCCGAAGCTGCTGCCCGAGCCGGCCGCGGATATACTTCGCATGACGGTTCAAGGCCTCGATGACGACGCTGTGGTCGGAAACGCCGAGCGGCGTCACGTAAGCCGTGGCGATCTTGAGGTCGGGCGACATGCGCACTTCCGAGATCGAGATCACGGTCGCTTCGATGACGTCGTCGCGCACTTCGCCCCGCTGCAGCACCTGGGTGATTGCGGCGCGAACCTGTTCGCCAACGCGCAGCATGCGCTGCGAAGGCGCGGAAGAAGTTGCTCTGGTCATTGTTATCTCTATTTGCCGCTGCGGCTGGGAATCGAACCCGTCAAAGGAGAGCGTCCATGACTCTTTTGGCCGAAAAGGTCAAGTCGGCAGGTATCAAAAGTGAAGCCACCATCCTACTGACTACGGGCGGCGGCAAGCGCATTACGGCACAGCTCTGCGAAAGAGGCGGCATCGGCTTCGTTCAAAAATGCGGATCGTGGAACAGCGACGAAGTAGCCGACCGTATGAGTTATGAAAAAATAGCTTTTTGTCTCGATGAACTCCGAGACGGCAGTCCAATGCCACTCGCTTCTCGCGTTTGGCAGTTCGTTGACGATCGTATGTTTCCCTATGATTTGGACTCGCGGAAGTGTGACCTTGCTACCGGGCGGCAACATAGAACGGTTATGGTATCGATAGAGATTTGGAAGCAGCAGATAGAGCGACAGCATCGCTGCCCAGAACAGGAAGGCGAAATAATGTCCGAACAACGCCGTGTCGAAGCTGGAGGGGCTGAGCTTGAAGACAACGCCGGCGATCAACAGCGACGAAGCAAAAATCGCTGCGAAATAAAATAGGATAAGCCAAATGACAAAAATCCGCGTTACGAACGTCCAGATTTTCGGTCGGTTCAATCGGCGAACGACATCCAGCGCTTGAGAGGCCGCTGTCGTATCGCTCAAACTCGATTCGGTTTCGACATGCCAAAAGCCATCCACCAATTTGGCGGATGGCTTTCTTAGGAGCTTGCTGTCGTGTTGAGACATTTACCGTTTAGAGCGTGCGCGTAATATGCTCGACGCGGAAGCACTCGATGACGTCGCCGGCGCGCATGTCTTCGTAGTTTTCGAAGGCCATGCCGCATTCCTGGCCCATCGGCACTTCGGACACTTCGTCCTTGAAGCGCTTGAGGGTCTTGAGCTTGCCTTCGTGAACGACGACATCGTTGCGGATGAGACGCACGCCCGCACCGCGTTCGACCTTGCCTTCGACGACGCGGCAGCCTGCGACCTTGCCGACCTTGGTGATGTTGAACACCTCGAGGATTTCGGCATTGCCGATGAAGGTCTCGCGCCGTTCCGGAGACAGGAGGCCCGACATCGCTGCCTTCACGTCATCCACCAGGTCGTAGATGATGTTGTAGTAGCGGATTTCGATGCCTTCGCGCTCGGCGAACTGGCGTGCCTGGGTATTGGCACGAACGTTGAAGCCGATGATGGCGGCGTTCGAAGCTTCGGCGAGCGAGATATCCGACTCGGTGATGCCGCCGGCGCCCGAATGGACGATGCGGGCACGGACTTCGTCGGTGCCGAGCTTTTCCAGTGCGCCGGCAATCGCTTCGATCGAGCCCTGCACGTCGCCCTTGATGACCAGCGGGAACTCCTTGATGCCGGCGCTCTGGCGCTGCATCATCATCTGTTCCAGCGAGCCGCGCTGTCCCGACTGGCGGGCAGCCGCCTTGTCGCGGGCAAGACGCTGACGATATTCCGAGATCTCGCGGGCGCGGCTTTCGCTTTCGACGACGGCGAACTTGTCGCCCGCCTGCGGCGTGCCGGAAAGACCGAGAACCTCGACCGGGGTTGCCGGGCCGGCTTCCTTCACATGGTCGCCCTTGTCGGTGACCAGCGCACGCACGCGGCCCCAGACGTCGCCGGCGACGATGATCTGGCCCGGACGCAGCGTGCCCTTCTGGACGAGCACGGTCGCGACCGAACCACGGCCACGATCGAGCTGGGCTTCGATGACGGTACCTTCCGCCGTCCGGTTCGGATTGGCCTTGAGGTCGAGAATTTCGGCCTGCAGCAGGATCGCTTCGAGCAGCTTGTCGAGGTTCTTGCCCGTCTTGGCCGAAACCTCGACGTCGAGCACTTCACCGCCCATGGATTCCACGAAGACTTCGTGCTGGAGCAGCTGGTTGCGGACCTTCTGCGGATCGGCCTCGTGCTTGTCGACCTTGTTGATCGCAACGATGATCGGAACACCGGCCGCCTTGGCGTGGTTGATCGATTCGATCGTCTGCGGCATCACGCTGTCGTCGGCCGCGACCACCAGGATGGCGATGTCGGTCGCCTGCGCACCGCGGGCACGCATTGCCGTGAAGGCGGCGTGACCGGGTGTGTCGATGAAGGTGATCTTCTGGCCGTTCTGCTCCACCTGATAGGCGCCGATATGCTGCGTGATGCCGCCGGCTTCGCCGGAGACCACGTTGGCATGTCGGATGGCGTCGAGCAGCGAGGTCTTGCCGTGGTCGACATGGCCCATGATGGTGACGACAGGCGGGCGCGAAACCAGTTCGCCATCCTCGTCGGACACGTTGAAGATGCCAAGCTCGACGTCGGATTCCGACACGCGCCGGACCGTATGGCCGAATTCGCCGGCGATGAGTTCGGCAAGGTCGGCGTCGATGACGTCGCCCGGCTTCATCATCTGGCCTTCCTTCATCAGGTACTTGATGACGTCGACGGCGCGTTCGGACATGCGCTGCGACAGTTCCTGAATGGTGATGGTCTCAGGCAGAACGACCTCGCGCGAGATCTTCTCGCGGGTTTCCTGCATCTGGCCGCGGCGAAACTTCTCCTGCCGGCGGCGCATCGCCGAGAGCGAACGTCCGCGAGCATTGTCCTCGCCGTCGACGTTGGCGGTGGAGATCGTCAGCTTGCCGCGACGGCGTTCGTCATCGGTCTTCGGACGGGTCGTGACCGGCTTTGCCGGTTCCGGGCGAACGACGCGGCCACGGACGGGACCGCCGCGCGCTGCGCCGCCACGATCGTCGTCTTCTTTTTCGTCGCGACGGCCGCGAACGGCGCCGGGGGCAGCCGCGCCCGCTGCCGGACGGGCAGCAGCAGGTGCTCCAGCCGCATCGGACCGGCGGGCGGCAGGTGCCGACGAAGCAGGCTGCTGCGGACGCTGCGTTTCAGAGCGTGCTTCGGCCGGAGCCGGTGCGGCGGCTGCCGGCTCGGCAACGGTGGCCGGTGCCTCGGCCTGCCGGATCGCCTCTTCGGCGGCCCTGCGGGCGGCTTCTTCGGCTTCGGCTGCCTTGCGGACAATCTCTTCGGCGGCCCGGCGCTTTTCTTCCTCGGCGCGGCGGATCGCATCCTGGGCGTCACGCGCCTGGGCGTCGGCCAGCGCGCGGCGGCGGGCGTCCATCTCTTCCGGCGACAGATGGTTCAGCACCACCGGCCGCGGGCGATCGTTCTGGCGCGGCGCCTGGTAAGACTGCTGCGGACGCTGGTTGGCCTGGCTGCTATTGCTCGGCTGAACCCGCGGTGCCGGCGTCGGCTGGGGTGGGCGGGCCTGCACGGGTGCGGGCGCCGGTTCGGCAGCACGGATGGGGGCCACCGGCGCGGCTGGTGTAATCGGCTTTTCGTCTTCCGGGCGCATCGGGCGCCGCTTGCGGGTCTCGACGACGACCGCCTTGGTGCGACCTCGACCCATATCCTGGCGAACGGTGCCCTGGCTCATCCCCGATGGTTTCAGGGTAAGCGTCTTTTTGCCCGTCACGCTGATTGTCTTGTCGTCGTTACTATCGGTCATTCGTTCCCGTTCCTTCGGACAGGGAGCGATGACTAGATCAGACCCTGTCGTTCAAATACTGTCGATCAATGAGAATAGGACCGGCCGATGCCGGTGACCGCCTCATTGTTTTTGCCGGCCAGCGCCGCCCGCTGCCCGGGACTGACCGCCAATACGGTACTGTTCGAGCATCTTTGCGCGCTTCACTACACCCTCACCCGCCTGCCCTGCAAGCACTGCGGCATGGATAAAAGCATTCTGGCCCATCAGGCCTTCCATTTCGCTCTCCGAGAAGAGACGGAAGGAAGGTATCTCCTCCTCGGTCTCCATTCCGAGGTGCCAGGCCTTGCGGGCCTGGTCGATTTTCCGCACACCGTCGTCCGCTGCATCGGTCGCGTGGAACACCGCAACGGCTGCTCCGCTTCTGACCGCGGCATCCACTTTCGCGGACCCGCTGACGAACTGGCCGGCTTTGCGCGCCATGTTCATCATCTGCATCAACTGCGCTGCGAGCAGCCGGTCGACGCTCGCACCGAGATCGTCCGCCGCCTTCACATCCATTTTCAGCGCGCGGGCGAAGAGTTTCTTCGCCACCGCCCTGTCGACCAGCGACCGGTCGATCTTCACCCAGCATCCGCGTCCCGGAAGCTCGCGCTTCAGGTCGGCGACGATGGTTCCATCGGGAGCGGCAACGAAGCGGATCAGTTCTTCCGGCGATCCGCTTTCGCGCGTCACGATGCACATGCGTCCGTTCACGTCATAACCTGCAAGATCGTCGTCCTCATCAGGGAGAGCGTCCGGCTCATGCGCGGTCATCATGCTTCTTGTTCGGCTTCAGCGTCGGTGACCTCTTCTTCGGTCTCCTTCGCCAGATCCTCTTGCGTGATCCAGCCGGCCGAAAGGCGGGCCTGGACGATCATCTGCTCGGCCTCGACGCGCGAGACGTCGAACTTCGAGAACAGGCCTTCGAACTTCTTGGTTTCGCCGTTCTTGCGTTCCGTCCAGCCGACCAGATCGTCGGCGGCGCAACCGGCAAAGTCTTCGATGGTCTTGATGCCGTCTTCGCCGAGCGCCACCATCATCTGGGCGGTGATGCCGTCGATTTCGCGCAACTCGTCCTGAACGCCGAGCGCCTTGCGCTTCTCGTCCATCTCGGCTTCGAGACGCTCGAGGAATTCGCGGGCGCGCTGCTGGATTTCCTGCGCCGTCTCTTCGTCGAAACCGTCGATCGAGGAGATTTCGTCGAGATCGACGTAAGCCAGTTCTTCAACCGCGGCAAAGCCTTCCGAAGCCAGAACCTGGCCGACCATTTCGTCGACGTCAAGCGAATCCATGAACAGGTTGGTGCGCTCGTTGAATTCCTTCTGACGGCGTTCCGATTCCTCGGCTTCCGTCATGATGTCGATATCCCAGCCGGTCAGCTGCGAGGCGAGGCGGACGTTCTGGCCGCGGCGGCCGATCGCCAGCGACAGCTGCTCGTCGGGAACGACGACTTCGATGCGCTCGGCATCCTCGTCGAGAACGACCTTGGCGACTTCGGCCGGCTGCAAGGCGTTGACGACGAAGGTCGCCGGATCCTGGCTCCACGGAATGATGTCGATCTTTTCGCCCTGGAGCTCGCCGACGACGGCCTGGACGCGCGAGCCGCGCATACCGACGCAGGCGCCGACCGGATCGATCGAACTGTCGTTCGAAATCACGGCGATCTTGGCACGCGAACCGGGATCGCGGGCGACCGACTTCACCTGGATGATGCCGTCGTAAATTTCCGGCACTTCCATGGTGAACAGCTTCACCATGAACTGCGGATGCGTGCGCGACAGGAAGATCTGCGGGCCGCGCTGCTCGCGACGGACGTCGTAGACATAGGCACGGACGCGGTCGCCGTAACGGACGTTTTCGCGCGGGATCATTTCGTCGCGGCGGATGATGCCTTCGCCACGGCCGAGATCGACGATGACGTTCCCGTATTCGACGCGCTTGACGGTGCCGTTGACGATTTCGCCGGTGCGATCCTTGAATTCGTCGAACTGGCGGTCACGCTCGGCTTCACGCACTTTCTGCACGATCACCTGCTTGGCGGACTGTGCGGCGATACGGCCGAAATCCATCGGCGGCAGCGGATCGGCGATGAAATCGCCGAGGGCGGCGTCCGGGTTGCGGTCGCGGGCGAGTTCCAGCGGGATCTGCGTCGAATAATCCTCGGCCTTGTCGACGACTTCGAGCAGGCGCTGCAGACGGATTTCGCCGGTCTTCGGATTGATGTCGGCCCGGATGTTGGATTCGGTGCCGTAACGGGAGCGTGCCGCCTTCTGGATAGCGTCGGCCATTGCGGCCAGCACGATCTCGCGGTCGATGACCTTTTCGCGCGCCACTGCATCTGCGATCTGCAGAAGTTCGAGCCGGTTCGCACTGACTGCCATTGTCTTGTTTCTCCGTCTTTACTCCAGGGTTCCCGTCCCTGGAGCGGTCTGTTGATCGGTTATTCCTGGTCGTCCGCTTCGTTCTGGTTGGCGGCCTGGGCTTTCGCCAGCTTGTCGGCGCGCAACGCGTCGCGGATCAGGTCGTCGGTCAGAATGAGCTTCGCATCGCTGAGCGCCGTGAAGGGAATGGTGACCTTCTGCTCTTCCCCGTAAGCGACCTGGTCACGCTCGAGCGTGAAACCATCTGCGCCTGCTTCGACGATCTTGCCGCGGAAGCGCTTGCGATTATCGATCAGGATCGACGTTTCGCATTTCACAAGGTGGCCCTGCCAGCGGACGAAATCAGATTTCCGCACCATCGGACGGTCGATGCCGGGCGAAGACACTTCGAGATGATACTCTTTATCGATCGGATCTTCCACATCGAGGACGGGAGAAATCGCCATCGAGACTTCTTCGCAGTCCTGAACCGTCATCGTGCCGTCGTTGCGTTCGGCCATGACCTGCATCGTCGCGCCGTTCTGGTTCAGCATCCGGACGCGGATCAGCCGGAAGCCCAGGCCGATGAGGACGGGTTCGATGATATCGGCAAGACGCTGGTCAAGCCCGGTTTCGGTAATCAGCCGCGGCTCAAGTTCGTTGTCTGCGTTCGTCATGTCCGACAAGCGGTGTGCTCCTCGCAATTTCATGCTGTTCGGGCGATCGAGCTAATAAAAAAGAGCGGGTCCTTGCGGCCCACTCTTCATCAAGCGATCAAGAATTTGAGAGCCATATAGTCGGGTTTTTCCGAAATTGCAAGGTCCGCGACCGATTCCGTCAATTCGCTCGCCGCGCGTCAACAGACCTATGGCCAGCGCCGGTCTTGCGCATATATTGCCGGTGCGGCGCAATAACAAAAACGGGAGAAATCGTGGCCTACACTTCCTCGACCTTGGCGCCGTTGCGCCACGATACCTACCGCACCATCTGGTTCGCCAGCCTGTCCTCGAATTTCGGCGGCCTGATCCAGGCGGTCGGTGCTGCCTGGATGATGACGACGATCACCGCCTCGGAGGATATGGTGGCGCTGGTGCAGACGTCGACCGCGTTGCCGATCATGCTGTTTTCGCTGATATCGGGCGCCCTGGCCGATAATTACGACCGCCGCCGGGTCATGCTGACGGCGCAGTGCATGATGCTGGCGGTTTCTGCGCTGCTGACAGCCACAGCCCTTCTCGGCTGGATTACCCCCTGGCTGCTGCTCTTTTTCACCTTCCTGATCGGCTGCGGCACCGCGCTCAACAATCCCTCCTGGCAGGCCTCGGTCGGCGACATGGTGCCGCGCGCCGATCTGCCGGGCGCCGTCACCCTAAACAGCATGGGTTTCAACATCACCCGCAGCGTCGGCCCGGCGATCGGCGGCGTCATCGTCGCAGCCGCAGGCGCCGCCGCGGCCTTCGCGGTGAACACCGCAAGTTACCTCGCATTGATCTATGCTCTGCTGCGCTGGCGCCCGAGTACGCCGGTCTCTACTTTGCCGCGCGAGGCGCTCGGCAGCGCCATCTTCGCCGGCCTGCGTTATGTCTCGATGTCGCCCAATCTCGAGAAAGTTCTCGTCAGGGGATTGCTCTTCGGCATCGGCGCCAGCTCGATCCTGGCACTGCTGCCGGTCGTCGCCCTCAACCTGGTTGCCGGCGGCCCGCTGACCTACGGCTTCATGCTCGGCGCCTTCGGCATCGGCGCGATCGGTGGCGCGGTGCTGAGCGCGAGAATTCGCCAGGCGTTTTCCAGCGAGACGATCATCCGCCTGGCCTTTGCCGGCTTTGCGCTGAGCGCCGTCATCGCCGCCTTCAGCCCAAGCGCTATCCTCACCTCCGCCGGGCTGCTCGTCTCCGGCGCCTGCTGGGTCTCCGCCCTGTCGCTGTTCAACACCATCGTCCAGCTGTCGACGCCGCGCTGGGTGGTCGGCCGGGCGCTGTCGCTCTATCAGACCGTCACCTTCGGCGGCATCGCCGGCGGCAGCTGGCTCTGGGGCGTGGCCGCCGATCGCTACGGCGTCGCCGACGCGCTGTTGATGTCATCCGTTGTCATGTTGCTCGGCATCGCCATCGGGCTGCGTTTTTCCATGCCGGCCTTCGCCTCGCTCAACCTCGATCCGCTGAACCGCTTCACCGAGCCGGCCTTGAGCCTCGACATCACGCCGCGCAGCGGCCCGATCGTCATCCAGGTGGATTACGAGATTGGCGATGACGACCTTGCCGAGTTCATGGAGCTGATGGGCGAGCGCCGCCGTATCCGCATCCGCGACGGCGCCCGCAACTGGGCGCTGATGCGCGATCTCGAAAATCCCGGGCTCTGGACGGAAACCTACCATACGTCGACCTGGGTCGAATATATCAGGCACAACCAGCGGCGCACGCAGGCCGATGCCGAAAACATCGACAGGATTCGCGCCCTTCATCGCGGCGAAGGTCTGCCGCATGTCCACCGCATGATCGAACGCCAGGCGATCCCGCCCGACAACGACGTCTTCCATAAGGCGCCGATCGATCTGCATCATTGAGAACAGAAGCCGGTTACTTCAGCTTGCCCTTCATCGTCGCCTCGGGAAAACAGGTCGGCTTCATGCCGTTCTTTGCCTGCCACTGGCCAATCGAACGCCGCGTCTTGTAGCCCGGCAGGCCGTCGGAACCGCCGACATCGTAGCCCTGCCGTTCCAGCGCCTTCTGCATGGCGGCGACATCCGAGCGCAGCATCTTGCCGACATCGCCCCATTGGCCCTCGAAGGTGCCGCCGTTGGAGGCAATGCGGTCGGCGAGATTGCCGATATAGAGGGCATAGAGGTCGGAGTTATTGTACTCTTTGATGACGTAGAAATTCGGCGTGACGATGAATTCCGGCCCGTCGCGGCCGGCCGGAACCAGCATCATCCCCTGAGCCTTCATCTCCGACGACGGAAAATCCTTGCCGGAGATGCGCTCGATGCCGAGCGAGGCCCAGTGCGACAGCGGTTTTGCCAGATCGGGTCCTTCCTGGGCGCAGGAGACCGCTTCGGGGATCGACACCTCGAAGCCCCAGTCGCGGTCGCGCTGCCAGCCTTTCCTAACCAGGAAATTGGCGATCGAGGCGAGCGTATCGGGCACCGAGGTCCAGATGTTGCGATGGCCGTCACCGTCGAAATCGACGGCATATTTCAGATAGCTGGTCGGCATGAATTGCGGCTGGCCGAGCGCGCCGGCCGACGACCCTTTGAAATCGGCAGGTGTGACGTCGCCGCCGTCGAGAATATGCAGCGCGGCCACCAACTCGGTGCGGAACATCTCCTTGCGCGTCGACATGAAAGCCTTGGTCGCCAGCACCTCGACCGCCGAATTCGGGATCTTCGCCGCGCCGAAGCCGGTCTCCCGGCCCCAGATGGCAAGCACGATCGAGCCCGGCACGCCATAGGTCTTCTCGATCCGCTTCAGCGTCGAGCCGTATTGCGCGGCAAAGCTCCGCCCTGTCGCGGCAAGCTTCCTCAGCCGGTCCTCGTTGAAATAGGGACCGGGCGAGGAAAACTCGGCCTGCGTCTGCTTCTGCTCCTTCGGCGGCGGGAAGCCGGGCGGAGCGAGATCGGGCAGGTTCCAGTTCAGCGTGACGCCGGAGAAAGCCGCCTGGAAAGTTTTTTCGGAGATACCACCCGCCTTCGCCTCGGGCCAGAGGTCTTTCTGCACCCAGGTTTCGAACTGCGCTTCGACATCGGCTTTCGAAGGGGCTGCGTAGCAGGGGAGAGGGAGGAGGGCGGCTGTTATAGCGAGTGCGAGTATTCGCAGCCGGCGTGGAATACTCTTCGGCATACGAATCCCCCTCATATCACCGTCCGCGCCCGAAGGGCCGCTGCCAGCGTGCCCTCGTCGAGATAGTCGAGTTCACCGCCGACCGGCACGCCATGCGCCAGCCGGGTGATCTTCACCTCGAGCCCCTGCAACTGGTCGGTGATGTAATGCGCCGTCGTCTGACCCTCGACGGTCGCATTGACTGCGATGATCAGTTCCCGGATACCGCCTTCGCCGATCCGGTCGATCAGCCCGCGAATATTGAGATCGTCGGGCCCGATCCCGTCGAGCGGCGACAGCGTGCCGCCGAGCACATGATAGGCAGCGTTCATCGCGCCGGCCCGCTCCAGCGCCCAGAGGTCCGAAACGTCCTCGACGACGATGATGACGGACTGATCGCGCTGCGTATCGGTGCAGACGGTGCAGGGATCTGTTGTATCGACATTGCCGCAGCGCGAGCAGATTTTCACCTTGTCATAGGCCTCGCCCATCGCATTCCATAGGGGCCCCAGCAGCTGGTCCTTCTTCTTGATCAGATGCAGCGCCGCTCGGCGGGCCGAGCGCGGCCCGAGGCCCGGCACCTTCGCCAGAAGCTGGATGAGTTTTTCGATTTCGGGGCCGGTGACTCGTTTTGCCATGCGCCGTTCTTAGCTGATATGGAACGAAAACGGAATCGCGGAAGGATCGGCCATCCCATGAAAATCCTGGCGCTCTGCACCGGCAATCCGGAAAGGCTGGCCGGCAAGAACTACAAGACCGGCATCTTCAAACACGCGGTCAACGGCGCGGTGATGATCGATACCGAAGGTCTGGTCGGCGATGCCATCTGCAACCGCAAACACCATGGCGGCGTCGATCAGGCAGTCTATATCGAGGGATCGCTGACACTCGACTGGTGGAGCAGGGAATTACGCAGGCCATACGAGCCCGGCACCTTCGGTGAAAACCTGGTGATCTCAGGTCTCGACAATCGCGACGTTGCCGTCGGCGACCGCTTTGTGTCAGGCGATCTCACCCTCGAAGTCACGTCGTGCCGCATGCCTTGCGCCACCTTCGCCGCCAGGATGGCCGATCCGAAATTCGTCAAGCGCTACACCGCCGCCGCCCGCCCCGGCCTTTATTGCCGCGTTATCAGCGGCGGCGTCGCCGAGGCCGGAACGCCGGTGGAGCATCAGCCCTTTTCCGGAGAGAAGGTGACGATGCCGGAGCTGATGAAAACATTCGGGCGGCAGCTTTCGGAGGTGGACCGGGCGCGATATCTCGCCGCTCCAATTCACTACAAGCTGCGGGCGATTCTGGAAGCGCAGTGCTAAAAGCAGTTTCTAGCCGCGCATCGAAGCCGTGGATAAGTATCAGTTATTTCAAGCACGGAACTCGCCGGACGAAAGAGGGCAACAGGAACATACCCTTTCGCTCATCCTCATTTAGGAGCGCCTTCCGTTCAACGTGAATGTTCATATGCTTGCCGCACGCTACGGATAGAGCAGTCAAAAAGCCGAATGCGATGTGCGACGTTTCGTCTTTTGCGGAAATCTCGGTCACGGGGATCGCAAAGGATATCGCTACTTTCGGCGTGTCCTGCTCCTGGTTCTGTTCTAACTCCTTAAGGCAGTCGTAAACCGCAGAATCGGGTTCACTTTTATTGGAGGAGGCCAAGGTCAAATTGCAGATCGGAATGACATCGCTGCATATTACATTGCCATCGATAGACCAGACTAGCCTGGATTTTCGCCAGGTTTCAAATTTGACCAGCTCCATATACCACTTGTGTTCGCCATCGCGAACTTTGTAGAAAATCTTGGTGTCGTCACCCGGTTTAAATTGGTCAAAGACATAAACGGGTTTGCTTGGATCGCATTGACTTGCATTGACAGCAGTTGGCGCGGCCAGGGTAGCGGCGAGGAAAAGGCGAAAAACGCCCGCGATCTTCATGAAAAACCTTATGAGATCTGTGAAATTACTTGCTGAAAAATTGAGAGCAATTCCAGCAAAAGTATGGCGTGGCTTCGCGCCAGGAATTGCTTGAAACAAACGTATAGAGCATTTCCCGTGATCTGCGGAAAACGGAAATGCTTTGAGGGTCGACCCGCTGCTTGTCAGAACGGCAGCTTGAAGCCCGGCGGGATCGGCAGGCCGGCGGTCAGCGCCTTGGTCTTTTCGGCGGCGAGCGCCTCGGCCTTGTCCTTGGCGTCCTTGTGGGCGGCGACGATCAGGTCCTCGAGGATCTCGACGTCGTCTTCCTTGAACAGCGAGGGGTCGATCTTCAGGCTCTTGAGTTCGCCCTTGCCGGAGATGACGACGGTAACGAGGCCGCCGCCCGCCTTGCCTTCGGCCGTGAGCTCGGCGATCTCCGCCTGCATCTGCTCCATCTTGGCCTGCATTTCCTTGACTTTGCCCATCATGCCCATGATGTCGCGCATCGTCTCGCTCCTTGTTGAAACTTCTAAAATTCTATGTCGTCGCCCGGCAGGATGTCGCCTTCCTCGGATTCGGCGGCATCAGGCGGTTTGACCTCGCCTTCCTCCTCCGGTTCGGGCGCCCGCACCCGCACGTCGATGATTTTCGCGCCCGGAAAATGCGCCAGGATCGCCGCCACGTCGGGGTCCTGGCGGGCATCGATGACGTGCTGTTCCCGGGTCCTGGCTTCCGCTTCGACAAGCGTCGGCTGGCCCGCGTCGCGGCTGAGGCTGACGATCCAGTGGATGCCGGTCCATTCCTTCAGCTTGACGGCAAGCTCGTTGAGCAGCGTCGTCGGCGCGCCCTCGCTGAGGCTGACGTCAAGCCGGCCGGGCTCGATCCGCACGGGGCGCACGAAATTGCGCACCAGTGCCTTCAGCTTGACATCCCGTTTCTCGGTGGCGAGGTTGACGATATCGCTGACCGAATTGACTCGAACGAGGGGCTTCGGGGCTTCCGCCGGTTTCGCCTCGATCCGCCCGACAGGCATCGTCTCCGGCTGGCTGCTCGGCACGGCGCGCAGCATCGCCACCGGCGCCGAAGGCTGCGGCTTGCTCGGCGCAATCTCAGGCGCCCGTGCCGCGACACTGCTTTGATAGGGGACTCGCGTGCCGCCGCCGCCATTGCCGGAAGGCGGGGAGGAGGGCCGCTGGCCGCCATTGTCGCCGGAAAAATCGGCAAGCCGCCGTGCCGCATCCTCGGGCGCCGGCAGATGCGCGGCATGCGCAAGCCGGATCAGCACCATTTCGGCAGCACCTGACGTCCGCGACGAGCCTTCCGTTTCCGGAATGCCCTTCAGCAGCATCTGCCAGATGCGCGACAGTGTCGTCACCGCAACGCCCTTGGCGAATTCCGCCGCCTTGGTGCGCTCGACTTCGCTGAGCGAGGGATCGTTTGCCGCATCCGGCACATATTTCAGCCGGGTCACCAGATGAGTGAAATCGGCAAGATCGGTCAGCACCACCACCGGATTGGCGCCGGCCTCGTACTGGTTCTGGAATTCGCCGAGGGCGGCGGCGACATCGCCTTTGATCACATGCTGGAAGAGATCGACGATCCGGGCGCGGTCGGCAAGGCCGAGCATGCCGCGCACGGCTTCCGCCTGCACGGCGCCGGCGCCATGGGCGATCGCCTGGTCGAGCAGCGACAGGCCGTCGCGGGCCGAGCCTTCGGCGGCGCGCGCGATCATTGCCAGCGCGTCCGGCTCCGCCTCGATGCCTTCCTTGGCGGCGATCGTCGAAAACAGCCCGACGAGATCCGACGCGCTGATGCGGCGCAGGTCGAAGCGCTGGCAGCGCGACAGCACGGTGATCGGCACCTTGCGGATTTCCGTGGTGGCGAAGATGAATTTCACATGCTCCGGCGGCTCTTCCAGCGTCTTCAACAACCCGTTGAAGGCCTGTGTCGACAGCATGTGCACTTCGTCGATGATATAGACCTTGTAGCGCGCCGAAACCGGACGGTAGCGCACCTGCTCGATGATCTCTCTTATATCGTCGATGCCGGTATGGGAGGCGGCGTCCATTTCGATCACGTCGACATGCCGGCCTTCCATGATCGCCTGGCAGTGCTCGCCGGGGACGCGCAGGTCGATCGTCGGCTTGTCTATGTCAGCCGTCTTGTAATTCAGCGCCCGCGCCAGAATGCGCGCTGTCGTCGTCTTGCCGACGCCGCGCACACCGGTCAGCATATAGGCCTGGGCGATGCGGCCGGTCTCGAAGGCGTTGGTGAGCGTGCGGACCATCGGCTCCTGGCCGACCATCAGGTCCGTAAAATCCTTGGGGCGGTATTTGCGAGCCAGCACCCGGTATCCGGTGCCCGTCGAGGCGGCATCTTTTGACTGTCGCTCGGTGTCGCTCATCGCCCTGCTTGTCGCCCGGGATCGTCGGGCATTTCGTGGAGAGAAGGTGGGAGGCTGGCACGATGACCCGTGCCGGGCTCGTTAGGGCTGCTTCCTTCCGGACCTGACCCGGTTGGCGAGTGGCTCGTCCACCACCAACCTCCCGAATGCACATATCGGCAATATCGTCATCAAAAGCAAGCCAACATGCAAAAAAACTGCTAGTCGTTGGAAAAGACAGGAGGAATGCCCCTTGAACGGCTTTACGCTCGACCCTCGGCTGGAAAACGACAGCATCAGCGTCATGGTCACCGGTCTCTGTGATCTGAGATTATCGCGGGATGCCCGCTGGCCCTGGCTCATTCTGGTGCCGCGCCGGGCCGATATCACCGAAATCTTCGAACTGACGCCGCTCGACCAGGTGCTGCTCACCTTCGAGACGGAGGTGGTCGCCAAGACCTTGAAGGAGATCACCGGCGCGACAAAAATCAATGTCGGGGCTCTTGGCAATATCGTCCGCCAGCTTCATGTTCATGTCATTGCCCGCTTCGAAGGCGATGCCAACTGGCCAGGCCCCGTCTGGGGCTTCGGGCGCGCGGAGCCTTACGAAGACGGAAAAAGAGACGAATTCATAGCGAAGCTGCGGGAAGCCCTTTCATCATGAGTCATTCGCTTTTCGATTCGGATGTGCCGCATCCCGAACCCAGCAATCTCACGGCCTTTGCCGCCAACGACCTCAATCGCGATTCCGAGCATCGCGACGAACGCTCCGTCGAAAAGGCGCTGGCCAAGGACGGCACCCATATCTTCGCCTTCGCCGGGGATAAGCTGGTGCTGAAGCATGACGGCCAGGTGCTCGATCCGCTCTTTGCCCGTTACGAACTCCAGGAATTGCAGCCGGATTGGGACGAGACGGTGCTTCTCGGCTACCGCAAATCCGGCGAGCCGCGCCTTGCCGTGCCCGTCGGCATCGGCGTCGACGACCTCACCAGCCAATACAAGCCTTCCGACGGCCGCACGCTGTTTCGCGAAATGCTGATCGACGAGGTGCTGCTCGGCGAATTCGCCCAGGCCGCAAGCCTCATCCGCTGGAATGGCGACAACCGCTTCTGCGGCCGCTGCGGCGCGGCGATGGAGATCCATATCGGCGGCTACAAGCGTGTCTGCGCCGCCTGCGAACACATGATCTTCCCCCGTACCGACCCCGTCGTCATCATGCTGACGATCGATGAGAGTCGCGACCTCTGCCTGCTCGGCCGCAGCCCGCATTTCGCGCCCGGCATGTATTCCTGCCTTGCCGGCTTCCTCGAGCCCGGCGAGACCATCGAGAATGCCGTGCGCCGGGAAACGCTGGAGGAATCCGGCATCCGCACCGGCCGCATCCGCTATCACGCCTCGCAGCCCTGGCCGATGCCGCATTCACTGATGATCGGCTGTTACGCCGAGGCCAAATCCACCGAAATCAGCCGCGACGAGACGGAACTCGAGGATTGCCGCTGGTTCACCCGCGAGGAAACCATCGAGATGCTGGAACGCCCGAGCGCGACAGGCAAGGCCTCGCCGCCGAAAGGGGCGATCGCCCACCGCCTGATGCGCGACTGGGTGGAGTGGAAGCGCTAGCGCCATGCCGGTCGCCCGCTCGGAACGGCTGCTGACGCTGCTCCAGACGCTTCGGCGTTACCGGCGGCCGGTGACCGGCACGGTTCTCGCCCAGGAGACCGGCGTCAGCCTGCGCACGCTCTATCGCGATATTGCCAGCCTCCAGGCCCAGGGTGCGATGATCGAAGGCGAAGCCGGCATCGGCTACGTGCTGAAGCCGGGCTTCATGCTGCCGCCGATGATGTTTTCCGAAGAGGAGCTGGAGGCGCTGGTGCTCGGCTCGCGCTGGGTCGCCCGCGCCGCAGAACCGCGCCTTGCCGGCGCCGGCGCCGATGCGCTTGCCAAGATTGCCGCCGTGCTGCCGGCGGATATGCGGGAGACGATCGATTCGGCGACACTCTTCGTTGGCCGCAAGCGCCAGGACGAGGACAAGGCCGACGTTTCGGCCATCCGCAAGGCGATCCGACTGGAGCGTATCCTGGAACTGCATTATGGCGACGAGCAGGGCCGGATCTCGCGCCGCCGCGTCTGGCCTTTCGCGCTCGGTTATTTCGAGCATGTGCGCATCATCATGGCCTGGTGCGAATTGCGCCAGGATTTCCGCCATTTCCGCACCGATCGCATCATCGATATGGCGGTCCATGAGATGCGCTATCCGCGCCGCCGCACCGCGCTCCTCAAGGAATGGCGCGAGACCCAAGACGTACCGCTGGAGACCTGAACGCTGCTGCCATAAACTGTCAGCAGGTAGCGTTATTATCAGTCTCAATTCACCAAGGAGCACTGATCATGGTAACGCCTCCAGTCATTCAACGGGCCGGCGATCGCTTCGCCTCCGATAGTTTTGCCGATATTATTTCGGCTGAAACCTTTGCCGACGTTCGGCAGTCGGCGCACTTCGGCCTGTTGCGCCTGGCCATGGACCTGTTCCGTATACCCAGGGGAAACCGCTCCAACCTCGACCTTGAGGCGATGCCGGATTCCCGCAAGCGCGATCTCGGCTTCATCGATGGACGCGACCCGCGCCGCGGGGGCCGTTTCTCGCTCTAATCCGTCTTATCATCGACATTCCGCCCGACGAGACCGGGGCGTTGCGATGGCAACGCCCTTGGCATGCTGCTGCCAGAAATTGTCAGCAGCTGATCCTCAGCGACCGCATTTCACAGCAAAGGGAGAACCGAAATGACCAGCCCCAACCTGATTATCCTCTACGTCAAGGACCCGGGCGAAAGCGCCAGCTTTTACCGGAGCCTGCTGAACCGCGAACCGGCGGTGGAAGCGCCGAATTTCGTCGCCTTTCCGCTGGAAGGCGGCTTCACGCTCGGCCTCTGGCGGCGCAGCAAGGTCGAACCGCAGCCCTCCGCCATCGGCAACCGCGGCGAAGTGGCCTTCATGGTGGCGGGCGAAAACGCCGTCGCCAGGCAATATGAGGATTGGCGCCAGCGCGGCCTGCCGATCGCCCAGGAATTGACCGAACTCGATTTCGGCCCGACCTTCGTCGTGCTCGATCCCGATGGTCATCGCCTTCGCGTCTGTGAGCCGGACAAATAACTGCCGAATGACGCGGCCTGCCTAAAGCAGGCCGCGCATCACATGTCCCTTGTAGACGCCGAGGATGCGGACTTTCTCGGAGAAGAACCGCAGCTCCTCCAAAGCCCGGCGGACGTTCGGATCGTTCGGATGGCCTTCGATATCGGCGTAGAACTGCGTCGCCACGAATTTTCCGCCGAGCTGATAGCTTTCCAGCTTCGTCATGTTGATGTTGTTGGTGGCGAATCCGCCGAGCGCCTTGTAGAGCGCGGCCGGAATGTTGCGGACGTTGAAGACGAAGGTGGTGACGACCTTTTCCTCGGCCGAATTGCGTTGCGCCCATTCCTCGTCGCGGGACAGGATCACGAAACGGGTGACGTTGTTTTCCGTATCCTCGACATTCTCGGCGACGATCTCCAGTCCATAGAGATCGGCCGCAAGGCGCGGGGCAAGCGCCGCCATCGACCGGTCGCCGGTTTCCTTCACCAGCTTTGCCGCCCCCGCCGTATCACCGGCGATGACAGGCTTCCAGCCGTGAGAGCGCACGATCTTGCGGCACTGGCCGAGTGCGTGGATATGGCTGTGCACCGTGCGGATCTCGTCCTTGGTCACTCCCGGCAGAACCATCAGCTGGAAGCGGATCGGCATGAAATACTCGCCGATGATGTGGAGGCGCGATTCCGGCAGCAGATGGTGGATATCGGCGACGCGGCCGGCGATCGTGTTCTCGATCGGGATCATCCCGATATCGGCGTCGCCGTTGTCGACCGCCGTGAACGCATCCTCGAAGGTCTGGCAGGGCAGCGGCTCCATGGTCGGAAACATGTCGCGGCAGGCCATGTCGGAATTGGCGCCGAATTCGCCCTGGAAGGCGATCCTGTTGGTCTTGATGTTCATGATGGTTCCGTCAGTTCGACTTTGCGGAGAGGATGCGCCGCGCTTTTTCGAGATCGGCCGGAGTATCGACACCGAGCGGAACCGTGTCAACGATCTCGGCGTCGATGCGCATGCCGGCCTCCAGTGCCCGCAATTGCTCCAGCGATTCGCGCCTTTCGAGCGTCGAGGGACCGAGCGAGACGAAGCGTTCGAGTGCGGCGCGCCGATAGGCATAGAGGCCGATATGATGGTAGAGCGGCCCTTTGCCGTAAGGCGCCGTGGCGCGGGTGAAGTAGAGGCTGCGCAGGCGGGTGGCGGAAATCGGCGATCCGATGACCTTGACGATGTGTGGCGCGGTCTTGTCCTCTTCATTGTCGATTTCGATGGTCAGCGTGCCGATATCGACCGCTTCGTCCTCGAGGGGGCGCAAAGCCGCCCGCACCGTTTCCGGCTCGATCGTCGGCAAATCGCCCTGGACGTTGACGATGAATTTCGCCTTCCCCTCCGGATCGACCTTGGTCAGCGCTTCGAAGATACGGTCTGAGCCCGATTGATGATCCCTGCTGGTCATGACGACCTCGAAGCCGGCGGCAGAAACGGTATCGAACACCTGCTGATCGTCGACGGCAACGACCACGCGGCCGATCGCTGCTTCCTTGGCGCGCAGCGCTACCTGCACAATCATCGGCAGGCCGCAAATGTCGGCGAGCGGCTTGCCCGGAAGCCGCGTGGAGGCCATGCGCGCCGGGATCAACACGAGCACGCCGTCTAAATTTGAATCACTCATTGTTCGGGCCTTCTATTCCGGGCTGAAAAGTGTCAAAAAGTCTCACGCACAAGACCATTTAGACAGTTGCAACGATCAACCAAAAGACATAGGTTCCGCGCGATTTCAAGATGGTCCGGTTTATGGTCTGCCGGCTGCAAGGGGAGCATTGCAGATGAATTCATACGTCAATACGGCCGTGGGGGCGCTGCTCGGAACGATTTTCGTTCTGATGTCGGTCTCTATCGCGTCCGAGGGGATCTTCCATTCCGAAGCGCCGGAGAAGGAAGGTTTTGCGATCGTTGCCGAAGAGGCCTCCGCCGCTGGCGGTGAAGCTGCGCCTGCCGCTGCTGCCGTTCCGATCGCGCAATTGCTCGCTTCTGCCGATGCCAAGGCCGGTGAAACGGTCTTCAAGAAGTGTCAGGCCTGTCATGACGGCACCAAAGGGGGACCGAACAAGGTCGGTCCCAACCTCTTTGGTGTCGTAGATCGCCCGATCGCCTCGCATGAAGGCTTCGCCTATTCCGCCGCCATGAAGGATTTCTCCAAGGGCAGCAGCGAGAAGTGGACTTTCGAATTCCTCAACAAATTCCTGATGGCGCCGAAGAAGGACGTTCCCGGCACCGCCATGGGCTTTGCCGGTCTCCCGAAGGATCAGGACCGCGCCAACGTCATCCTCTATCTGCACACGTTGGCCGATTCGCCGGTACCACTGCCGGATCCGAAGACGGCGACGCAGTAACGCTGCACCATCTTCCGATGACACTCGAGCCCGGCCACAAGCCGGGCTTTTTCATATGCGGTGAATTTCACGCGCCGAGGAAATAGGCCCAGAGCGAGACCGTGATGGCGCCGAGCGCCGTCGTCACGGTGATCGTCGAGGCGGCGAGGCTGTGGCCGACGCCGAAGCGATTGGCGATCAGCCAGGCGTTGACCCCTGTCGGTACAGAAGAGGTCAGCACGATCGCTGCCGTCCATTGGGGGCTGAGGCCGAGCAGGCGGCTCGCGGTCCAGACGCAGCCCGGCAGCAGCAGCAGCTTGCAGGCCGAGGTGACGCTGGCGATGCCGAGATTGCCGGAGACGCCGTATTTCTCCAGCGCCATGCCGAGCGAGATCAGCGCCGCCGGACCGGCAATGCCGGCGATCTGCCCGACGACCGATGCCATCGCCGTCGGCATGGTGAGACCGGAAAGATGCACGGCCATGCCGGCTGCAAGCCCGATCACCAGCGGATTGCGGATGAGATTGATGGCAATCTGGCGAAGGACGAACACCATGCTGCGGTCGCTTTTGCCGGCGATCTTCCGCTCCGCATGCTCCATCAACACCGTGCCGGCGACCATCATCACGGGCAGATGCACGGCGAGCAGGATCGACAATGCCACCAGCCCCTCGTCGCCGACGGTCCGCTGGACGAGCGGCAGTCCGATGAAAACATTGTTGGCGAAGGCCGAGGAAACGCCGGCCAGCACGCCGATCCGCTCGTCGCGGCCGAAAAAGCGGGTGGCGGCGACATGGCCGGCCGCCCAGGTGATGGCAACGCCGGAGAAATAGACGATCCACAGCCGGAAAGGCGAGGCGCCGTGAAAATCCGCCTCGGCGATGGTGCGGAAAAGTAAGAGCGGCACGGCGATCTTGAAGACGAATTCGCTGAGCGCATCGCCGACATTCGACGCCATCAAGCCGCTGCGGACGATCACCCAGCCGATGAGGATCAGGATGAAAATGGGAAGGACATCGAGAATGATGGCTGACATTGGGGGGCTGCTTTGCGCGGGGGGGAGTATCTGACCTCTAGCAGCAAACCGTCTGGATTGAAAAGGCAATCGCCGCCGATCGGGCAGCGGCGGCATCCGCAAAGCAAAAAAAGCGGGCATGGCCCGCTTTTCCGCTCCGGCGCTGCCGGAAGGATCGCGAAGCTGCCAGTTCATCCGTGGTCAGCATCGCGCCGGTAAGATCGAAGGGATCATCCCTCGTGCGCCCGGCTGCAATTGAAAGCTGCTCATGCCGGTCTTCCTGCGAGTATATCTAGATTTTGAAGATGACGGAGACATGACGAATAAGCGGCACTTTTGCGAAGAAATAGGCGGCGATGCGCCATTTATCCTTCCAAACCGCGGAAATATCGCTAAGACCGAACCCCGGCTATCACTAATCCGGGACTCCCCATTTCATGACAAGATTCGACGTTCTGACAGTCGGCAACGCAATCGTGGACATCATCGCCCGCTGCGACGACCAGTTCCTTATTGATAATCAGATCACCAAGGCGGCGATGAACCTCATCGATGCCGAGCGCGCCGAACTCTTGTATTCGCGCATGGGGCCGGCGCTCGAAGCCTCCGGCGGCAGCGCCGGCAATACGGCGGCGGGCGTGGCGAACCTCGGCGGCAAGGCCGCCTATTTCGGCAATGTCGCTGCCGATCAGCTCGGCGACATCTTCACGCACGACATCCGCGCCCAGGGCGTCCACTACCAGACGAAGCCCAAGGGCACGTTCCCGCCGACGGCGCGTTCGATGATCTTCGTCACCGAGGACGGCGAGCGTTCGATGAACACCTATCTCGGCGCCTGCGTCGAGCTCGGTCCCGAGGACGTCGAGGTCGATGTCGTGGCCGACGCCAAGGTCACCTATTTCGAAGGTTATCTCTGGGATCCGCCGCGCGCCAAGGAAGCGATCCTCGAATGTGCCCGCATCGCCCATGCAAACGGCCGCGAAATGTCGATGACACTGTCCGACAGCTTCTGCGTCGGTCGCTATCGCGGCGAATTCCTCGATCTGATGCGCTCCGGCAAGGTCGATATCGTCTTCGCCAATCGCCAGGAAGCACTGTCGCTCTACGAAACCGACGATTTCGAAGAGGCGCTGAACAGGATCGCCGCCGATTGCAAGATCGCCGCCGTGACGATGAGCGAGGACGGCGCCGTCATTCTCAAGGGCAACGAGCGTTATTACGTCGATGCGATCAGGATCAGGGAAGTTGTGGATACCACGGGCGCCGGCGATCTCTTCGCCTCCGGCTTCCTCTATGGCTACACGCAGGGACGGTCGCTGGAAGATTGCGGCAAGCTCGGCTGCCTTGCCGCCGGCATCGTCATCCAGCAGATCGGTCCGCGCCCGATGACCTCGCTGTCCGAGGCCGCCAAACAGGCTGGGCTTATTTGAAGGCTTCGCCGGGATAGGCGCCCCAGATCTCCGACTGCGCCACCCAGCCAGAGGCGCCGTCGGTTTCGGCGCGGCACCAGTCGCCGTTGCACTCGCCGATCGTCACCATCACGCCGGGTTCCAGCTTGGCGACGATCGAGGCGGAGGGCAACGCCTCGCGGCGCAGATTGACAAAGACGCCCTTGCCCTTGGCCTTCATCCACGGCGCGGCGATCGCCGCGCGCTGGCCCGACAGCAGCGACTGGTTGACCCAGCCTTCGGTGCCGTCGGCATCGCGGATGCGGCGCCAGTTGTCGTATTCCTGGATGATCTCGACCGGTAGGCCTGATTTCAGATACATCCATGAAACCGCGTAATCCGTTCCCGGGCCGATGCGCAGGTTGACGCGTTTGGATTTCAGCGTGACGAAACGCGGCAATGGCAGCCCGCTTGGCCCCTTGGCGGCCTGCGCATGGGCAAATTCGACGGTTCCCATGGATGCGGCCAGAGCGATGACAAGGGCGAGGCAGGACTTCAGGACTTTGCTGCGCATGGAAGTTTCCGTTTGCTCGAATTCGCGGGCAGGCCCGGCCTGTTCGCGGTCCGGGTTCTGACATTCCCCGGCTGCACCGCGAGTTTTGTTTGTCTTCGCGTGCGGGTCTGGTAGAAAATGCCCGGATGGGAAAATTATCACCCCTCTTGGTTAAAGACCTCTGAACAAGGCACCACAGTCAGCCATGACAGCGAAGAAAAAACCGAAGGTCTACATCACCCGCAAGTTGCCCGACGCCGTCGAAACCCGCATGCGGGAACTCTTCGACGCCGAGCTGAACATCGATGATACGCCGCGCTCCGTTCCCGAGCTGATCGCCGCCGTCAGAACCGCCGACGTGCTGGTGCCGACCGTCACCGATCGTATCGATGCGGCGCTGATCGATGCGGCGGGGCCGCAGATGAAGCTGATTGCGAGTTTCTCCAACGGCACGGACCACATCGACGTCGAGGCGGCGGCGCGCAAGGGCATCACCGTCACCAACACGCCGAACGTCCTGACCGAGGACACCGCCGACATGACGATGGCGCTGATTCTCGCGGTTCCGAGAAGGCTCGGCGAGGGCGCCCGGGTGCTGACCGACAAGCCGGGCGAATGGGCCGGCTGGTCTCCCACCTGGATGCTCGGCCGCCGCATTCACGGCAAGCGCATCGGCATTGTCGGCATGGGCCGCATCGGCACGGCGGTCGCCCGCCGCGCCAAGGCCTTCGGCCTGTCGATCCACTATCACAACCGCAAGCGTGTCAATCCGGCCGTCGAGGACGAGCTGGAGGCGACCTATTGGGAAAGCCTCGACCAGATGCTCGCCCGCGTCGACATCGTCTCGGTCAATTGCCCGTCGACGCCGGCGACTTTCCATCTGATCTCGGCGCGCCGTCTGGCGCTGCTGCAGCCGACGGCCTATCTCGTCAACACCGCGCGCGGCGACGTGGTCGATGAAGCCGCGCTGATCAAGTCTCTAAGGGAGGGCCGGATCGCCGGCGCTGGCCTCGACGTCTTCGAAAACGAACCCGCGGTCAATCCGAAGCTCGTCAAGCTCGCCAATGAGGGCAAGGTCGTGCTGCTGCCGCATATGAGTTCAGCGACGATCGAAGGCCGCATCGACATGGGCGACAAGGTGATCATCAATATCCGCACCTTCATCGACGGCCACAGGCCGCCCAACCGGGTGCTGCCGGGGCGTTAAAGGCTTAATCAGGCGGTGCGGGTCCGAGATGCAAGGACCTTGCGCATCTCGACGAAGGTCGTCCTGGCAAAGCCGGGATGCGCCTTCTCGACGGTTCTGGAAAATCCCCAGGCGGCAAAGACGGCGTGATTGTCGGTGAGCTCGATGCGCGTCTCGAGCCGCAAGGCGGCAAGCCCCAGTGACGCGGCCGTCTCTTCGGCAATTGCCAGCAGCCGTTTGCCGAGGCCCTTGCCCTGCACCTCAGGCAGAACGGCAAGCTTGCCGACATAGAGACAATCGGTTTCCGGCCGCAGGAACAGGCAGCCGATCAACTTTTCGCCGTCGAGGACGACATGGCCGATCTCGGCCCTGGCCTTTTCCGCCAGTGACTCGGTCGTCAGCTTGAGCGCCGAGGATGGGGGATCGATCCTGCCGTTCATCGAGGCGAAGGCGGCGAGGATGAGCGCCAGCAATTCGCCCCAGCGTGTGAAGTCCTGGTCGAGCCGGACGATCGTCATACGGCCTGTCTTTCCCGCGTGCGGCGTCTTCTATAGCGGACGGTGTCGAAGCGGGCCGCAAGCGCGTCATAGAGTAGCAGCCGTCCGACCAGCGGCTCGCCGGTGCCGGTGACGAGTTTGATCGCTTCCATCGCCATCATCGTGCCGATGACGCCGGTGAGCGCGCCGATGACGCCGGCCTCGGCGCAGGCGGGAATGAGCCCTGCCGGCGGGGCTTCCGGAAACAAGTCACGATATCGGGGGTTGGGGGTTCCGTCCTCGCCGCTCTCATAGGGCTTGAGAACCGTCAGCGAACCGTCGAAGCGCCCGACGGCCCCGGTGACAAGCGGGATGCGCGCATCTTCCGCCGCATCGGCGGCGGCGTAACGCGTGTCGAAATTGTCGGAGCCGTCGATCAGCAGATCGAAGCCGGAAAGTTGCCGGCGGGCAGCCTCTCCGGAAAAACGTTCCTCGAAGCGGATCAGCCGGACATGCGGATTGAGTCTCGTGATGGCAAGCGCGGCACTTTCCGTCTTCAATTCTCCGATCGTGCCGGAATCATGGATCACCTGGCGCTGCAGGTTCGAAAGCGACACTCGGTCGTCATCGACGATGCCGAGCGTGCCGACGCCGGCTGCCGCCAGATATTGCAGGATCGGTGCGCCGAGGCCGCCGGCGCCGATCACCAGCACGCGGGCGGCCTTCAACCTCTGCTGGCCCGCGCCGCCGATCTCCGGCAGCAGGATGTGGCGGTGATAACGGGCGATTTCGTCGGGGCTGAGCGGTTCCATGGCGCCGATGTTATCATGACGCGCGAGGCTGGGAAAAGCCGCTTCAGTCATTCGAACACCCTTCCGTCGGCCACTGTGAAGACCTGCGCTCTGTCGCCCAACGCCGAAAACATCGAGCGATCCGTGCCGGTCATGAAGGCCTGGCCGCCGAGACCGTCGATGAGATCGAACAGCGCGGCGCGTCTGTTCTCGTCGAGATGGGCGGCGATCTCGTCGAGCAGCAGGATCGGTGCGTGGCCGGTGAGATTGCCGACGAGGCGCGCATGCGCAAGCACCAGGCCGACAAGCAGAGCTTTCTGCTCGCCGGTCGAGCAGCGTTCCGCCTCCATCGCCTTTTCGCGGTGGTGCACGATGAGATCGGCCCGGTGCGGCCCGTCAAGCGTGCGCCCCGCCCCGGCGTCGCGGTAGCGACTCTCTGCCAGCATTGCCGCATAATCCTCCTCGAGATCGACCGAAGGGCGTGAAAACTGACCGTCCATGAAGCCCGAGAGCTGCAGCGAAGCCGATGGAAAAGGCGAACTCTCGCGGGTCTCCTCGATCAGCCGGGTCAGCAGGCCGAGCATTTCCTGCCGGGCGAGTGCCATGGCGATGCCGAGGCTTGCCATCTGTTCCTCGATGCCGGCAAGCCAGGAGGGATCAAAGCGGCCTTCATCCAGCAACTTGTTGCGGCTGCGCATGGCGCGCTCGAAATCGCTGGCGCGGCGGCCATGGGCGGGATCGAGCGACAGCACCAGCCGGTCGAGAAAGCGGCGCCGGTCGGAGGAGGCGCCGGTAAAGAGGCCGTCCATCGCCGGTGTCAGCCAGAGAAGACGCAGGTGGTCGGTCAGTTCGTCTGCTGTTTTGGCTGGGGTGCCGTTGATCCGCAGTCTGCGGGCGGTGTTTTCCTCGCCGGTTTCGATGCCGGTGCCGATCTCGACCTCGCCTTCCATGCCGTCGATCGCCGCGAAGATCGAAAAACCGCCGGCCGCGCCGACACGGGTAATGTCGCCATAGGCAGCGCGGCGCAGGCCGCGGCCAGGCGAAAGCAGCGAGACGGCCTCCATGAGATTGGTTTTGCCGGCACCGTTGTCTCCCGTCAGCACGGCATGCCGGCCGTCAAGGGTGAGCGCCGCCGATGCATAATTGCGGAAGTCTGTCAGCTTCAGACGGGAAAGAGAAACCTTGTGCGGCATCGAATGTCCGGAATCGTGAAACGTGACAGCTAAGCCTAAGCGGCGTTGATGGCAAGGCACTGAGCTTTGCCGCCCCGGATCGCCCACTGCTGCCGGAGGCAGGCAGCGGTAGTGGCGGATAGGGTAGGCTGCGGCCGACAAGGAGTACACGGAGGGATTTCGCAGAGGTCTCGTAACCGAGGTCCGGCTCCCCTTGATATCGCCGCTTTGCGAATTCTTCAAAAATACAACCACCGCGCGGATAGGCTGGCTTCATTGAGCCGGTCCGGCCCACCGCTAGTATCCGTCACCTCAAGCCCTGGATATCCGGGGTTTTGACGCGTCACTCCGCAGCTCCTGACGTAACGTAAAGCCCAAAAAAAGTCGGTTGAATTTTGCAACTGTAGGGTTGAGTTATCCTGTAAAAACGATATGGTAAACGAACTGTTAAGTATTAGAGAGCAATGAAGTGCCAGATCCGGTTGATATTATCGTTGGTCGCAACGTAAGGCAGTTCCGCGCCCTTCGCCGTGTTTCGCAGCTTGAGCTTGGCGAAGCACTCGGACTGACTTTCCAGCAGATCCAGAAATATGAAAAAGGCGCGAACCGCGTTTCCGCCAGCAAGCTGCATCAGATCGCGGTTTTTCTCGATGTCGAGATCTCTGCTCTTTTCGAGGGCGTATCGCAATTCGGCAGCCGGGTCGAACTCAGCCCTGACGCCTATGCGCTTGCTCTGACCTACGACAAGCTGAACTCATCGGCGGGCAAGGAAGCGGTCAAGACCATCCTCACCCTCATGGTTGGCGAAGCGGCCGAAGAAACCGCCGCCTGATTCCACCGCGTCTCACGGACAGCATGACCTCGGTCCGGGTGATATCCGGACACAGGCATCTGTGCGGCAATTTTGGGGGGCATCAAGACAAAGACCGGAAGCATCTCCGGGGCGTGCGGTTTTATGCCGTGCGCTTCAGTGAATCTCGCATTCGTGCAACGCCACCAGCAGATCGTCCTGCGTCTGGTAGCCGGCATGATAGAGGTCGATCGCGATACTGGCGATTGAGAGGCCCTGCTGGCTGCGAAGCTTGATGTTGCGCTCGGCGCACCATGTGTAGAGGGCGCCGGCGAGAACGTCGACATCTTCGGACTGAGAGGAAAAGGCTGACGCCATGGCAGATACCCTTGATTTTTTGTTGTTCCCGACTGACGGCAGAGACTGAATTCATTTGGAAAACTTGCAAGCGGCATCATCTGGCTGCGTTAACGTAAGTCATGCTCCGCCCCGTCGCCGTGCCGATCCGGGACAAATTGCTCAGCGCAAGCATCAAGTGTCGCAAATTGGAGCAATAGCAAAGCGCCTGAAGCGGGTCGCGCAAAAATGTGCAGCGGTTTGCGACAACGACATCCGTAAAAACAAAGATGGCGAATCAAAAAAGCCGGAGACGTTTCCGCCCCCGGCTTTCGAGATGGACCTATCGATCTCGGCTCAGCCTTCGAAAAATTCCTTCATGCGGGCAAAGAAGCCTGTCGATTCGGGATTGTTCTCCTTGGAGGAAAGCTGCTCGAATTCCTGCAGCAGCTCGCGCTGGCGCTTGGTGAGCTTTTGCGGCGTCTCGATCTGAATCTGAATGTAGAGGTCACCCGTCTGCGCCGAACGCAGCACCGGCATGCCCTTGTTTTTCAGGCGGAACTGTTTGCCGGCCTGCGTGCCCTCGGGCACGCTGACGCGCGACTTGGTGCCGTCGAGCGTCGCCACATCGAAGGTTCCGCCGAGAGCGGCCGTCGTCATCGAGATCGGAACGGCGCAATAAAGATCGGCTCCGTCACGCTGATAGAATTCATGCGGTTTGACGGACAGGAAGATATAGAGGTCGCCCGCCGGCCCGCCACGGGTGCCGGCTTCGCCCTCGCCCTGCAGGCGGATGCGCGTACCGTCCTCGATGCCGGCGGGAATATTGACCGAGAGCGAACGCTCTTCCGTCACCCGGCCCTGGCCGTGGCATTTCGGGCAGGGATCGGGAATGATCTGGCCGCGGCCGTGGCAGGTCGGGCAGGTCCGCTCGATCGAGAAGAAACCCTGTGCTGCACGCACGCGCCCGCTTCCCTGGCAGGTGCCGCAATTCTTCGGCTGCGTGCCGGGTTTGGCGCCCGAACCCGAACAGACGTCGCAGGTGATCGATGTCGGAACGCGGATCTGCGCCGTCTTGCCGGAGAAGGATTCCTCCAGCGTAATTTCCATATTGTAGCGAAGATCGGCGCCGCGCTCCCGGCCTCCCGACGAGCGCTGGCGCGCACGCCCTCCACCCATCATCTCGCCGAAAATATCCTCGAAGATATCGGAAAAACCGCCGCCGGCAAAACCGCCGCCACCGCCGCCGCCCATGCCGCCATGCTCGAAGGCCGCATGGCCGTAGCGATCATAGGCCGCCCGCTTTTGCGGGTCCTTGAGCATCTCGTAGGCTTCGTTGATTTCCTTGAACTTGCGTTCGGCGTCCTTGTCATCCGGGTTCTTGTCCGGATGGTATTTCATCGCCAGTTTGCGGAAGGCGCTCTTCAGCTCTTTCTCGTCCGCCGTCTTGGCTACACCCAGAGTTTCGTAAAAGTCCGCTTTTGCCATTAAGGATTAAACCCCGGAAATGGATTTCCGGCTGCCATGGTGAGCAGCCGGATCAGGTGTTGAAGCATAACCACGCCGTCGCGGATTACGCGGACTTCTTGCGGTCGTCGTCCTTGATTTCCTCGTAGTCGGCATCGACGACATTGTCGCCGCCTTCCGCGGAGGCATCACCGGCAGCGCCGCCTTCGGCCTGCTGCGCTTCGTAGATCGCCTGGCCGAGTTTCATCGACACTTCCATCAGGGTCTGGGTCTTGGCCTTGATGTCTTCGGCATCGGCTTCGGTTGCCTCGGTGGCGGACTTCAGAGCGGCGATCGCATCGGAAATCGCGGTACGGTCGGCTTCGGAAACCTTGTCGCCGTAATCCTTCAGCGACTTTTCCGTGGAGTGGATCAGGCTTTCGGCCTGGTTCTTGGCCTCCACGCCTTCGCGCCGCTTCTTGTCCTCGGTCGCATGGACTTCGGCATCCTTGACCATCTTTTCGATGTCGGCGTCGGAAAGACCGCCGGAAGCCTGGATGCGGATCTGCTGTTCCTTGCCGGTGCCCTTGTCCTTGGCCGAAACCTGCACGATGCCGTTGGCGTCGATGTCGAAGGTGACTTCGATCTGCGGCATGCCGCGCGGCGACGGCGGCAGACCGACGAGGTCGAACTGGCCAAGCAGCTTGTTGTCGGCAGCCATTTCACGCTCGCCCTGCGAAACGCGGATGGTCACGGCCTGCTGGTTGTCTTCGGCGGTCGAGAAGGTCTGGCTCTTCTTCGTCGGGATCGTCGTGTTGCGTTCGATCAGGCGGGTGAAGACGCCACCGAGCGTCTCGATGCCGAGCGACAGCGGCGTGACGTCGAGGAGCAGCACGTCCTTGACGTCGCCCTGCAGAACGCCGGCCTGGATGGCGGCGCCGAGAGCGACGACTTCATCCGGGTTGACGCCCTTGTGCGGCTCCTTGCCGAACAGCTGCTTGACGACTTCCTGGACCTTCGGCATGCGGCTCATGCCGCCGACCAGAACGACTTCGTCGATTTCGGCCGCGGTGACACCGGCATCCTTGAGGGCTGCCTTGCACGGTGCGATCGTGCGCTGGACGAGATCGTCGACCAGGCTCTCGAGCTTGGCACGGGTCAGCTTCAGCGTCAGATGCTTCGGGCCGGAGGCATCGGCGGTGATGAACGGCAGGTTGATTTCGGTCTGCTGCGAAGAAGACAGCTCGATCTTTGCCTTTTCGGCAGCTTCCTTGAGGCGCTGCAGGGCAAGCTTGTCGTTCTTCAGGTCGATGCCGTTGTCCCGCTTGAACTCGCCGACGAGATATTCGACGAGGCGCATGTCGAAGTCTTCACCGCCGAGGAAAGTATCGCCGTTGGTGGACTTCACTTCGAACACACCGTCGCCGATCTCGAGGATCGAAATATCGAAGGTGCCGCCGCCAAGGTCGTAGACGGCAATCGTCTTGCCTTCTTTTTTGTCGAGGCCGTAGGCGAGTGCGGCAGCGGTCGGCTCGTTGATGATGCGCAGCACTTCAAGACCGGCGATGCGGCCGGCATCTTTGGTTGCCTGGCGCTGCGCGTCGTTGAAGTAGGCGGGAACGGTGATGACGGCCTTTTCGACCTTTTCGCCGAGATAGGATTCGGCGGTTTCCTTCATCTTCTGAAGGATCATCGCGGAAATCTGTGCGGGCGAGTAGCCCTTGCCATTGGCTTCGACCCAGGCGTCGCCATTGTCGCCCTTGACGATGGTGAAGGGAACGAGATGCTTGTCCTTCTCGACGGTCGGGTCTTCGTAGCGGCGGCCGATCAGGCGCTTGACCGCAAAGAGCGTGTTCGTCGGGTTGGTGACCGCCTGGCGCTTGGCCGGCTGGCCGACGAGGCGTTCGCCATCATCGGAAAATGCCACCATGGAAGGCGTCGTGCGGGCACCTTCCGCATTCTCGATGACCTTCGCATCCTTGCCGTCCATGACCGCGACGCAGGAATTCGTCGTTCCAAGGTCGATACCAATTACTTTTGCCATGTCATTCTCTCCTTGAAGCAAGCTGTCGGAACCCCCAGAAGGCATTTCCCTGACAGCCCCTTACGGGATGGGTCTACTTAAGATTACGCAATAGTGATTGCGGTGATGCGGCGTATATAAGGAGCGGTTTTCGGGACTGCAAGGCGGGAAATGGCCCGGAATCCAGCAAAACGAATGTGTTGCATTCAATTTTCATCATCGCCGGGAACGAGGTCGTCCCATAAGCGGAAGGCAGCCGATTGCCCATGCGTGTCGCGCCGAAACGTGCAGCGGTTCCAGGATGAGGCCATCCATCGAAACCAAGCGCGAAAGGGCCTCGCTCGATCAAATCCGGGGCGACCCGTTTTGCGGCGTCGCGCGTGCATCGGTCCCGCAGCAAGGCTCTCACTTGCCCATGATCAGATCGAGCAGCGTCGTGCGCCGGGGCTGGACGGAAGAGGTCGTCGGCGGCGACCCGACATCCCCCGGCGGAATCATGTTCTCGTCGCCCGAACCGCCGCCTTCGGCAATGTCTGCAGGCGGAACAGGACCGTTGCCGGAGGTTGCCGACGGCTGCCGGACAGGCGCTTGCGGATAGCGGTTGGCATTGTCGTTGCCGCCGAAGACGCCGGAAATGATGCCGCTGATCGTCGATGGCGGCGCTTCGGCCGTCATCGGTTGCCCGCTTCCCGCTTGTCCATCACCCCCTTGTCCATCACCAGGGGCTGCCTGCGCCATCGGCTGGCCGCTGTTCGGATCGCCGATCAGCTGGCCGTTGCCGAAGAGCGGCGCCGGTGAAAGACCCTTGTGGGCGGCGATCATGAATTCCTTCCAGGCCTTGGCCGGCAGGCCGCCGCCGGTCACCTTCTTCATCGGCTTGCCGTCGTCATTGCCGAACCAGACCCCGGTGGTGAGGTTGCTGGTGAAGCCGACGAACAGGGCGTCGCGGGAATTCTGCGTCGTGCCGGTCTTTCCGGCCGCCTGCCAGCCCGGGATCTTGGCGCTCTTGCCGGTGCCGTTGTCGATGACGCCCATCATCATCGTGTCCATCTGGGCGGCGATCTGCTCGGACAGCACGCGCGGCGGGCTGTCATAGGTATTTTCGTAGAGAACCTTGCCCTCGGCGGTCGTCACCCGGCGGATGACGTGCGGCGTTGCCTTGTAGCCGCCGTTCATGAAGGCGGCATAGGAGGCGGTGAGCTCCATCAGCGACACTTCCGAGGTGCCGAGCGCGATCGAGGCGTTCGGCTGCAGCTCGCTTTCGATGCCGAGCCGATGGGCGAGTTTGATCACCTGGTCCGGCCCGTCATACATCACCAGCTGCGCGGCCACCGTGTTCAGCGATTTGGCGAGCGCTGTCGCCAGCGTCACCTCGCCATTGTATTTCTTCTCGTAATTTTCGGGCGTCCAGTCGCCGATGCGGATCGGCGCGTCGTTGAACACCGAAAAGGGCGTCAGCCCCTTTTCAAGCGCTGCGGCATAGACGAAGGGCTTGAACGAGGAGCCCGGCTGGCGTTTGGCCTTGACGGCGCGGTTGAACTGGCTCGCCGCATAATCCCTGCCGCCGACCAGCGCCCGGATCGCGCCGGTGCCGTCGATCGAAACGAGGGCCGCCTGCGAGGCGTCGAGCTTGCCGCCTTCCTTGTCGAGTACGTCGACCAGCGATTGCTCGGCCTTCTTTTCCAGCGATTTGTCGATGGTCGTGTCGACGACGACGTCTTCCTTGACGTCGCCGATCAGGCCCGGCAGCTCGTCCATCACCATGTCGGCGACATAGTGGCCGGCGCCCGACCAATAGCTTTTGGCCGAAGCCGGAGTCTGCGACATCGCCGTCTTGACTTCGGAATCGGTGATGAAACCCTGTTCGCGCATGGCCGCGAGTACAAGCTGGGCGCGTGCATTGGCGGCGTCCGCATCGCGGGCCGGCGAAAGCCGCGACGGCGCCTTGAGCAGGCCGGCCAGCACTGCGGCCTCGCCGAGGTTCACGTCACGCGCCGATTTGTTGAAATAGCGGCGTGAGGCCGCCTCGACGCCATAGGCGTTCGATCCGAAGAACACCCGGTTGAGATACATCGCAAGGATCTGGTCCTTGGTGTATTTCTGCTCCAGCCAGAGCGCCAGCAGCACTTCCTGCACCTTGCGTTCCAGCGTTCTCTCGGGGGAGAGAAAGAGGTTCTTGGCAAGCTGCTGCGTCAGCGTCGAGCCGCCCTGCACCATGTGGCCGGCCGTGAAGTTGGTGACGATGGCCCGGCCGAGACCGAGCGGATCGACGCCGAAATGCGAATAGAAGCGCCGGTCCTCGATGGCGATGACGGCTTCCGGAATATAGGGCGACATGTTTTCGAGCGACAGCGCCTCGCCGCCGGTGGCGCCGCGATTGGCGATGACACTGCCGTCGACGGCGGTGATTTTGACGTTCGGCGGCCGTTCCGGGATCGCCCATGTGCTGGCGCTCGGCATGCGCGAACCGTAATAGAGCACGAGCCCGGCAACACCGATGCCGGCCCAGATGAACAGCACGACGCACCAGTAGATCACGCGGCGCATAAAGCCGAACAGGCCGCCGCTTTCGCGCTCGCGCGGTTCTCGCCGCCGCCGCGGGGTGGGGCGTTCCGGCGGCGGTTTGGAACCGCGGCGCGGCGAAGATCTGTTTCCGACAACACGGTCATCGGCATCGAGCGAAAATTCGTCATCGTCGCGTGCCGGGCGGCCGCTGAAGGACGGTTCGATTCTGTCGCCTGATCTGCCTCTGCCTGCCATCGCCGACCGGTGATACCCCATGTTCGATCGCGCCCGACCTCGCGGGCGACGTAATCATCCGGTTGAACTGTAATTGCGGCGATTTAACGGGGTATTAAGGACGGCGCGCGAAGGGATCGCAGCACTTTCCTGAGAGCGGACTTTCAGAACTGGCGGGCTTCGTAATCGTCGAGCGTTTCCGGGTCCTGCTTATATTCCCATTCGCCCAGATGAAAGCGGCGCCAGATCTGGCCGGAAGGGTTGAGCCGTGCCCCATCGACAAGCCGCACAGGAAAGATTGGATTGTGTTTATGCCAGAGGGTCACATCTGTAGCGGCTGCCCGAGAGCCGAAAAGCCTTGGGAAAGCCAGGTAGTCTTGCGTCATCGGGATCCAGCCTCGAGCGGATCGAAATCAATCCGCAACGCCACAAAATTGCAACAAAGAATCCCGCAAGACAAGGGCATCACGATGCCCTCACAGCAAATTGTCGGCAATCTCTCGCAGGCGTAAATGCCGTTCATCGCGACTGTCACAAAAAAAGCATGTATCCCGTCGGCTTGCGCCCGCCGGCGCCGCGACAGACCGCTTTCGGCACTCCGCCGAATATCTTCTGTCAGGTTGGCGGAACCAATAGGCTCCGCGATTGTTTAAGAACAAGCGGGACAACCCCTCACGTCCCGCGCATGATCGGCCCGTCTCCCCTCAACACGTGCCGATCGACATCAGGCCCGGTGCATCCCTCACGGGAGCGCCGGGCTTTTTCTTCAAATTTTCCCTCGGTTTGGCAAAACTCGAAAGAGGGAGGCGTCGCCGCCCCTCTCGGCTTTATTCGTCACAGGAGGGATCGCCGGGGCGGCAATCGAAATCCCTGCGGTCCGGTCTGCGATCATCGCCTCTCCGGTCGTCCCATCGCCGGCCATCCCGTTGCCGGTCACCCCTTTGCCGGTCATCCCCTTGCCGGTCATCCCCTTGATTGTCGTCGCGCCAGTCCCGGTCACGATTGCGGTCGCGCCAATCTCTGTCGCGATCCCGGTTATCCCGATCACGATCTCGGCCATCCCGATCCCGGTTGTCGCGATCGCGGTAATAATAATCCGGGCCGCGGCTCCAGCGGTCACGCTCGCGATAGAAATCGCGATTGCGGTAGTAACGGTCCCAGTAATTGTCGACGTTGAAGCGGATCATCGGAATGCCGAGCGGGCGGTAATATTGGGGCCCGACATAGATCCGGCGCTGCTGATAGAGGGCCTGCACATACTGGCCGGAAACCCAGCCGCGGCCGCCATAAAACTCGACGTCGCACCAATTGACCTCGGAGAGGCATCCGCGGATTTCGACGGAAGAGCCTGCCGGTATGACTGCGACGGCGGGATATCGGGTGCTTGGACCCGCTCGCATATTGACGTTTGCCGTCGAGTAGCCTTCGGCGGCCTGCGCGATGGCAGGAGCCAGCACGAGCATGCCGATCGCTGCGATTTTAACAAAGAGATTTTTCACGCTTCTCAGTCCTTGTTGGCACGGTATTCAGCAGCGCCTGGCCGCGTTTCCGTGGCATCAGCGGCTGAAACAAAAGACGGAAGTGATGGCCCGCAATTGTCCGATTCGGGCATCATTCATCTTTTCTTTCAATGGCTTATATGCAGTTCGCGATGAACGCAGCTTGAACGGTGAAACTTTTGTCGGCGCCTTGCAGCCGCAAATAGCCGAACGGCGGCCGGCCGTTAACCGCCCATTAACCTTTCGGGGCCAGTCTCACGGCAATACCGCTTTCTCCTTGACCACGGATGAACTGGCACTGAGGTGAGCGGACGACGAAAGGCCGGTTTGCACCGGCCTTTTTGTCATAGCGATTGCATCGCGTGTCTTGACTGAGCGCGTGCCGTTTCCCTCAGGCGGCGAGCGCCTGAAGAATCCGCACCCAGGAACGGATGCCCTTGTGGTACGAGACAAGCTCGTATTTCTCGTTCGGCGAGTGGATTCGATCATCGGCGAGGCCGAAGCCGACGAGCAGCGATTCCATGCCGAGCATCTTCTGGAAATCGCCGACGATCGGGATCGACCCGCCCATGCCGATGACGATGGCGGGTTTCGGCCACTCATCGGAAAGCGCGGTCTTCGCCTTGGTCAGAACCGGCGAATCATAGGAGAGGTGGATCGCCGGCGAACCGCCATGCGGATGGAATTCGACCGAGCAATCGGCCGGAATCTTCGACCTGACATAGGCGCGGAAAGCTTCGCGGATGGCGGCCGGATCCTGCGTGCCGACGAGACGGAACGAAACCTTCGCCGAAGCCTTGGCGGCAATCACCGTCTTGAAGCCTTCGCCGGTATATCCGCCCCAGATGCCGTTGACCTCCGCGGTTGGCCGCGCCCAGGTGAGTTCCAGCACCGAGCGGCCCTTTTCGCCGGAAGGAATGGAAAGGCCGACGTCGCCGAGGAAGCTCTCGGCGGTCTTGCCGAGCGTTTCCCATGAGGCCTTGATATTGTCAGGAGTTTCCTCGACGCCGTCGTAGAAACCGTCAAGCGTGATGCGGCCCGTCTCGTCATGCAGGCCGGCCAGAGCCTCGACCAGAATATGAATCGGATTGGCCGCAGCACCCCCGAAGAGGCCGGAATGCAGGTCGCGGTCGGCGGCCGTGACCACCACTTCCTCGCCGACGAGGCCGCGCAGTGCCGCGGCAATCGCCGGCGTGTCGCGGTCCCACATGCCGGTATCGCAGACCAGCGCATAATCGGCCTTGAGCTCGGCGGCATTGGCCTCGAGGAAGGGCTTCAGCGACGGCGAGCCGGATTCTTCCTCGCCTTCGAAGAGAATGGTGATGCGGCAGGGAAGCGCGCCGTTGATTTCCTTATAGGCGCGGCAGGCCTCGACGAAGGTCATCAGCTGGCCCTTGTCGTCGGAGGTGCCGCGGCCGGTCAGGATCTTGCGGCCGTCGCCGACATCCTTGATCGACGGCTCGAAGGGGTCGTTTTCCCAGAGCTCGATCGGGTCGACCGGCTGCACGTCGTAATGGCCGTAGAAGAGAACATGCGGCGCATCGGCGGAAGCGCCGGCATGGTGGGCGACCACCATCGGGTGGCCTGGGGTGTCGCGCACCGAAGCCGTAAAGCCGAGCGTCTGGAGATAGGCGACGAGCCATTCGGCGGCTTTGCGGCATTCGGCCTTGAAGGCGGGATCGGTGGAAATCGACTGGATGCGCAAAAGCTCGAACAGTTTTTCGAGGCTCGATGAAAGGTTCTGGTCCGCGCGTGCAAGCACCTGTTGTACATCGGTCATTTTCGACTCCTTCTTGAAATTCGGCCGGACGATAGACCAAACCGGCAAGGCAGGCGAGGCGGAAAAAGCAAAAATGGACGGCGTGACAGGTGACCGGATTTAGATCGGCGTCGAGAAGATTTGCCGGTTAATATAGAAGGGTTCTCTAATTCAATTTACAGTTATTTAGTACAACCTAAATAACCTGACTGAATTCAACTGTTCGGGGGGACGGATGTTTTCGGTCATTACATGTATTCGGGATGATCACGATTGGCGGCTGGTGCTCGCGGCGGCCGTGGTTTGCCTGATCGGGGCGATGGCAGCGATGCTGCCGCTTTCCCGCGCTCAAGGATTCGATGGCGGGCGGCGCAAGCTCTGGATCGGCGCCTCGGCTTTCGCCTTCGGCACCGGCGTATGGGCAACGCACTTCATCGCGATGCTGGCCTATGACGGCGGCATGCCGATCAGCTACCGGCTGGGCCTGACGGCCCTTTCCTTCCTCCTGTCGGTTGCCGGTTCATGGGCGGCTATCCTCATCGCTTCGCAAAGCCGCAGCAGATTTTCGCACATCCGCGGCGGCGTCCTGATGGCGTTCGGCATCGCCTCGATGCATCTGACCGGCATGCAGGCGATCGAGACACAGGCGGTCATCCGCTACGATCCCATGATGACGCTGAGTGCGGTTCTCGCCGGAGCACTGCTGTCGAGCGCCGCCTTCCACGCCTTCTTCCGGTTGAAGGGACTGAGGCGCCTTCTCACCTCGTCCGTCACCTTCGTCCTGGCGATCTGCGCTCTCCACTTCATTTCGATGGCCAGCATCACGCTCGTGCCGGACCCCGGCAAGGAGCTTCCGGCAACCGTGCTCGATACCAGCCTGCTCGCCGCGATCGTCGTGGTGGCGGCGACGGCTCTCATTCTGATCGCTATCGCGGTGGTCTTTATCGAAAGTCGCCTGACGGATCTGAGGGGGCTCGCAAATGCCTCGCAGGAAGGGCTGCTGATCCTGCGGGAAGGCAGGATCATCGACGCCAACGAACGCTTCCTGGGGCTTTCCGGCTGGAAGCTTGCCGATCTCTCGGGCAAGGCGCCATCGGTTGTTCTGACCGCCGCCCAGGGACAGAACAGGCCCGGCGAGACGCTGCTCAACACCAGGAGCGGCAAGGAGATCGCCGTCGAACTGAATACGAGCAGGATCGTCTATCGCGGCCATAACTGCGATGTGCTGGCGGTGCGCGATCTCACCGAGCGCAGGCAGGCCGAGGAGCTGATCGAACACCTTGCCCACCACGATGTTCTCACCGATCTTCCGAACCGGTCGTTGTTCGACACGCGCATCCGCCAGGCGCTGCAGATGGCCGAGCGAAAGAACAGCGAGGTTGCTCTCTTCTATATCGATCTCGATCGCTTCAAGACCGTCAACGATATTTTCGGCCACGCCGAGGGCGACCGAATTCTCTGCAAGGTCGGCTCGATCCTGCGTCGCGTGGCCGATGAAAGCGATACGATCGCCCGCCTCGGCGGCGATGAATTTGCCATCATCCAGCCCGCCGGACAGCAACCGGCGGCCGCCCAAAAGCTTGCGGCTGATATCATCGACGAATTCGCCGCCGAGATGGACACCGCCCGTGACCCCACGGCCGTCGGCGTCAGCCTCGGCATCGCGCTCTTTCCAAGAGATGGGCGCACGGCCGAAGAACTCTGCAACAACGCCGATACCGCGCTCTACCGCGTCAAGCATGACGGTCGCGGCAGAGCCTGTTTCTTCGACGCGGAAATGGACGAAGCGGCGCGGAACCGCCGCCAGATCGAAAGCGACCTGCGCCACGCCATTACCCGCAACCAGCTCAATGTCAGCTATCAGCCGATCCTCAATGCCCAGAGCGGCGAGATCACCGGCTACGAGGCCTTGATGCGCTGGCATCGGCCGGGCCACGGCATGACGGAGCCCGACGTTTTCATCCCGATCGCCGAGGAAAGCGGGTCGATCGTTCAGCTCGGCGAATGGATATTGCAGCAGGCCTGCATGGAGGCCGCGCGCTGGCCGCAGCCGCTGACGATTGCAGTCAATGTTTCGCCGGTGCAGTTCATGCTGCCCAACCTTTGCGAACGGGTCGAGGCGGTTCTCGCCGAAACGGGGCTCGCACCCGATCGGCTGGAACTCGAGATCACCGAGGCGGCCCTGATCCGCGATCGCGACCGGGTGATGGCAACGCTGCAGCGCCTGTATAAGTTAGGGGTGCACATCGTCATGGACGATTTCGGCACCGGCTTCTCTTCGCTCTCGAACCTGCGCTCGTTTCCCTTCGACAAGATCAAGGTCGACCGCAGCTTCACCGGCGTGCTGGAGCATGATGCGGCGGCGCGATCGATCGTGCGCGCTATCATCGGTCTCGGCCACAGCCTCGGCATGCCCGTCGTCACCGAGGGTGTGGAAACGGAGATGCAGCGGCAGATCGTCGTCGAGGAAGGCTGTGCGCAGGTGCAGGGACTGTTGCTCGGCAAACCGGACATCGAGCCGAGCATGAAGCAGGCCGCCCGCAAGAGCTTCCTGTCGGGGCAGGCCGGGACCGGCATGCAGCCGCCGCGGCGCACACGCCTTGTCAGCGAATGATCCCGGTCAGAGCGCCTTGGCGTTTTCCAGAAGCCGGCGGATATATTCGAGCGTCAACTCGCGCTCGAAAACCCGAAAACCTTTGAACAGCGCAAGATCGGCCTCACGCGCCGTCTCGATCGCTTGCGCTTCCATGGCGCGGGCCTTCGGCGTCAGGAAGAGCAGTTGCGCCCGCTTGTCGGATGGATGTGGCCGGCGTTCGATCAACCCGTCGCGGACCATGCGCGAAAGCGTGTTGGCCATGGTTGCCTGCTCGATATCGACCCTTTCGAGAAGCTGTTTCTGGGTCAGCCCGTCCTCGGCCCAGAGTTCCAGCAGAATGGGGAACTGACCCGGAGAAAAACCGAGCCCGACCGCGCGCTGGTGCAGCGAGCGGGCAAAACCCTTCGCCAGCTGGCTGGCAAGGTAAGCTCCCGATTCCATGCGGTTAAATCCCATGATTGCAAGTTAGGCTCAAAACCATGCCGGAGACAATGCAGCAAATCGCATGCGATGCTCCAAAATATGCAAGCCGCGACGATAATTTCGAGTGCCTGGAAAAACAAAAGTCGCCATGGCCTGGAGGTTGGCCATGGCGACCTTAAAGTGGGGACAAAGGCCCGGAGAGGGGGATAAGGCCTTTGTCCAAGCCTGACGCGGCGGGGGACAAGCCGGTGATCAGACCCGCGGCGCGATCAAGCGCCGGTGACATCGATTTGTGTCCGCAAATGTGGTTTTTCAAGGGTCACGCCACGTTACAAATCGGTAACAGTTTGGTGAGCCGGGCTCCTGACCGCCGAGCGTGGGGAATCGATTTCACGCACCGAACTTTATATGGACCTCGTCCCGTGCCCGCGCTATCCATGCACGCATGAAAAAAGGCGATCACCTCTTCCTAGTCGATGGTTCCGGATTCATCTTTCGGGCGTTTCATGCACTGCCACCGCTGACCCGCAAGACCGACGGCCTGCCGATCGGCGCCGTTTCCGGTTTCTGCAACATGCTGTGGAAGTTGTTGAGAGATGCGCGCAATACCGATGTCGGTGTCACGCCGACCCATCTTGCCGTCATTTTCGACTATTCCGCCAAGACCTTTCGCAAGGATCTCTACGACGCCTATAAGGCGAATCGCTCCGCGCCTCCGGAAGAACTCATCCCGCAATTCGGCCTGATCAGAGAGGCGACCCGCGCTTTCAACCTGCCCTGCATCGAGACCGAAGGCTTCGAGGCCGACGACATCATCGCCACCTATGCCCGTCAGGCCGAGGCATCGGGCGCCGATGTCACCATCGTCTCCTCCGACAAGGATCTGATGCAGCTCGTCACATCCAACGTCCACATGTATGACAGCATGAAGGACAAGCAGATCGGCATTCCCGACGTCGTCGAGAAATGGGGCGTGCCGCCGGAAAAGATGATCGACCTGCAGGCGATGACCGGCGATTCCGTCGACAATGTTCCCGGCATCCCGGGCATCGGCCCGAAAACCGCCGCCCAGCTGCTCGAGGAATATGGCGATCTCGACACGCTGCTCGACCGTGCCGCCGAGATCAAGCAGGTCAAGCGCCGCGAGACGATTCTGGCCAATATCGAGATGGCGAGGCTCTCGCGCGAACTCGTGCGGCTGCGCACCGATGTGCCGCTCGATCTCGATCTCGACGCGCTGGTGCTGGAGCCGCAGAACGGCCCGAAGCTGATCGGCTTCCTGAAGACGATGGAATTCACGACGCTGACGCGTCGCGTCGCCGAAGTCTGCGATTGCGATGCCAACGCCATCGAGCCGGCAATCGTCCGCATCGAATGGGGCAAGACGGCCCACGGGCCCGATCTCGATGCAGTGGAGCCGGAGCCCGTTGCCGGCGGCATCCCCGAGGTCTCGGGCGAATCGGTGCCGGTACCGCCGCGTGCCAAGGCGAAACCCGCCGTCGAAGGCGCCTTTTCGCCCGCCGATCTTGCCAAGGCGCGGGCCGAAGCCTTTGCGGCGCTGCCCTTCGATCATTCGGCCTATGTGACGATCCGCGATCTGGCCACACTCGACCGCTGGATCGCCGATGCGCGCGCTACCGGCCTCGTCGCTTTCGACACCGAAACCACGTCGCTGGATGCGATGCAGGCCGAGCTTGTCGGCTTTTCGCTGGCGATCGCCGACAATGTCGCCGATCCCACCGGCACGAAGATCCGCGCCGCTTACGTGCCGCTCGCCCACAAGAACGGCGTCGGCGACCTGCTTGGCGGCGGCCTTGCCGACAATCAGATCCCCATGCGCGATGCCTTGCCGCGGCTGAAGGCATTGCTGGAGGATCCTGCGGTTCTGAAAGTCGCGCAGAACCTGAAATACGACTACCTGCTAATGCAGCGCTACGGCGTCGAGACCCGGAGTTTCGACGACACGATGCTGATCTCCTACGTGCTTGATGCCGGCACCGGTGCGCATGGCATGGATCCGCTCTCGGAAAAATTCCTCGGCCACACGCCGATCCCCTACAAGGATGTGGCCGGCAGCGGCAAGGCGAACGTCACCTTCGATCTTGTCGATATCGACCGCGCCACCCATTATGCCGCCGAAGACGCCGACGTGACGCTGCGCCTGTGGCTAGTGCTGAAGCCGAGGCTGGCCGCGGCCGGGCTGACCAGCGTCTATGAACGGCTGGAGCGGCCGCTGCTGCCGGTGCTGGCGCGCATGGAAGCGCGGGGCATCACCGTCGACCGCCAAATCCTCTCGCGCCTGTCCGGCGAGCTGGCCCAAGGTGCCGCGCGCCTGGAAGACGAAATCTACCAGCTCGCCGGCGAGCGGTTCAATATCGGCTCGCCGAAGCAGCTGGGCGATATCCTGTTCGGCAAGATGGGCCTTGCCGGCGGCAGCAAGACGAAGACCGGGCAATGGTCCACCTCCGCCCAGGTGCTCGAGGATCTGGCCGCCGCCGGTTTCGAGCTGCCGCGCAAGATCGTCGACTGGCGCCAGCTCACCAAGCTGAAATCCACCTATACCGACGCGCTCCCCGGTTATGTCCACGCCGAGACCAAGCGGGTCCATACCTCCTATTCGCTGGCATCGACGACGACGGGGCGCTTGTCTTCCTCCGAGCCGAACCTGCAGAACATCCCCGTGCGCACCGCCGAAGGCCGCAAGATCCGCACCGCCTTCATCTCGACGCCGGGCCATAAGCTGATTTCTGCCGACTACAGCCAGATCGAATTGCGCGTGCTTGCCCATGTGGCCGAGATCCCGCAGCTGACCAAGGCCTTCGAGGATGGCGTCGACATTCACGCCATGACCGCGTCGGAAATGTTCGGCGTACCGGTCGAAGGCATGCCCGGCGAAGTGCGCCGCCGCGCCAAGGCGATCAATTTCGGCATCATCTACGGCATCTCGGCCTTCGGTCTCGCCAACCAGCTGTCGATCGAGCGTTCGGAAGCCGGCGATTACATCAAGAAATATTTCGAGCGTTTCCCCGGCATCCGCGACTATATGGAAAGCCGAAAAGCGATGGCGCGCGACAAGGGCTATGTCGAGACGATCTTCGGCCGGCGAATCAACTATCCCGAAATCCGCTCGTCCAATCCGTCCGTGCGCGCCTTCAACGAGCGTGCGGCGATCAACGCGCCGATCCAGGGCTCGGCTGCCGACGTCATCCGCCGGGCGATGATCAAGATGGAGCCGGCCCTTGCCGAAGCCGGCCTTGCCGAGCGTGTCCGCATGCTGCTGCAGGTGCATGACGAACTCATCTTCGAGGTCGAGGACGAGGATGTCGAAAAGGCGATGCCGACAATCGTCTCGGTGATGGAAAACGCCACAATGCCGGCGCTCGAAATGCGCGTGCCGCTCAAGGTCGATGCGCGCGCCGCCAGCAATTGGGACGAGGCGCATTGATCCCTCCCGCCCGGACGCGCAGCGGTTCCGGGGTGACGGCATGCATGAAAACAGTAAGCTGAAGCACGTCTGCAGGAACCACATTCGCTGCACCGCGCTTCGGCCGCCGCCCCAAAATGGCAAAGATTTTTCCGCCTAACGCAAATCATTGAAAGAACAGCACTTTATGTCAGGCAGCCGTCTCGGAACGATACGGCAGGAAGGAACTTATTAACCTTCCTTTTCTATCCCGGTAGGGTCGTAATTTGTTAGGCATGAGTGAGTAGCGGACGCATGCGTTTTCCCAGAACCAATTTGACGGACGCCGGTGACTTTTCCAGCGGGATTGAAACGGAGCTTCCGGAGGTAGATCCGGGAGAAAAGCCGGCGGCGCCGATCTGGCAGAGCAATTTTTCCCTCGCGCCGAATGTCCGATTCACCCGCACGCCGGAAACGCTGATCAGCAGGCGCCGCGGGCCGAACGAGCCAGTTCGCGATGATTCGCAGATTGGACAGCAGGCGATACGCATAGAGCCGGTCGCCGTCGACGTGCCGTTCGATATCTATCTGCCGGAGCCGGAAGAAATTTCCGCAGCGCCCGTGGTCGAACTGCAGCCGCCCCCCTTGGCTGAAGAGGCCGCCGCGCCGGCCTTCCGCGCCACCGCCGAGCTTTCCTCCATTTCGGATTTCGCCTTCTGGGAAGTCATGGCCTTCGAAGAGGCCGAGCCGGTTCGCGCGCCGCCCTTGATCTCGTTCCCGAAGGCTGAGACCGCACCCGAATCGATCACATCGCTGTTCCGTATCATGGAATGGCGCCCCGGCCGACCGGCTCCCGCTCCGGCCGCCTCCCGCCCGGTGCCGCCGCCGCCGGTCTCCGCAAAGGTTGCCATACGTCCTCCGGTCGCCCCTGCTCTGGAAAAACCCAGGCGCATCCCTGTCGAGGCACCGGTCGTGTCGGCACCGCAGGCAATACAGGCGCTTCCGATCGCGCCAGCCCCCCAGATCGCGCCAGCCCCTCAGATTGCGTCGGCTCCCCAGGTCTCGCCACCGCCGCAGCGCACGCCGCCTGTCGCCGCGGTTCTGCCGTCGCCGCGCCTCGTCGCGCGGCCCGAAAGGATCGACGCCTCAGGCTATGAATTCCCGCCGCGCGCCCTGTTGCAGGAGCCGCCGGAACGGCTCGGCGAGATCATGTCGCAGGAGACGCTGGAGCAGAATGCCGGGCTGCTGGAAAGCGTGCTCGAAGATTTCGGCATCAAGGGCGAGATCATCCATGTCCGCCCCGGCCCGGTCGTCACCCTCTATGAATTCGAGCCGGCCCCGGGCGTGAAGTCGTCGCGCGTCATCGGCCTTGCCGACGATATCGCCCGCTCGATGTCGGCGCTTTCGGCCCGTGTCGCCGTCGTGCCCGGCCGCAACGTCATCGGCATCGAATTGCCGAATGTCACCCGTGAAACCGTTTATTTCCGCGAGATGATCGAAAGCCAGGATTTCGACAAGAGCGGCTACAAGCTGGCGCTCGGTCTCGGCAAGACGATCGGCGGCGAACCTGTGATCGCCGAGCTTGCCAAGATGCCGCATCTGCTCGTTGCCGGCACCACCGGCTCGGGCAAATCGGTCGCCATCAACACGATGATCCTGTCGCTGCTCTATCGCATGACGCCGGAACAATGCCGGCTGATCATGGTCGACCCCAAGATGCTCGAACTCTCCGTCTATGACGGCATTCCGCATCTCCTGACGCCCGTCGTCACCGATCCGAAGAAGGCGGTGATGGCGCTGAAATGGGCCGTGCGCGAGATGGAGGAGCGTTACCGCAAGATGTCGCGCCTCGGCGTGCGCAATATCGATGGCTACAACGACCGCGTGGCGCAGGCGCGCGACAAGGGCGAGACCATCCACATCATGGTCCAGACCGGCTTCGAGAAGGGAACCGGTGCGCCGGTCGAGGAAAGCCAGGAGCTGGATCTCGCGCCGATGCCCTATATCGTCGTCATCGTCGACGAGATGGCCGACCTGATGATGGTCGCCGGCAAGGAGATCGAAGGCGCGATCCAGCGTCTGGCGCAGATGGCGCGCGCCGCCGGCATTCATCTGATCATGGCGACGCAGCGCCCCTCGGTCGACGTCATCACCGGCACGATCAAGGCGAACTTCCCGACCCGCATCTCCTTCCAGGTGACCTCGAAGATCGACAGCCGCACCATTCTCGGCGAACAGGGCGCCGAGCAGCTGCTCGGCCAGGGCGACATGCTGCACATGCAGGGCGGCGGACGGATTTCCCGCGTCCATGGTCCCTTCGTCTCCGATCTCGAGGTCGAAAAGGTCGTTGCCCATCTGAAAACGCAAGGGCGCCCCGAATATCTCGACACCGTCACGGCCGATGAAGAGGAAGAGACGGAAGAGGAAGAGGCCGGCGCCGTCTTCGACAAGAGCGCCATGGCCTCGGAAGATGGCAATGAACTCTACGAACAGGCGGTCAAGGTCGTCATGCGCGACAAGAAGTGCTCGACCTCCTACATCCAGCGCCGCCTCGGCATCGGTTACAACAGAGCCGCTTCGCTCGTCGAGCGCATGGAGAAGGAAGGCCTCGTCGGCCCGGCCAACCACGTCGGCAAGCGCGAGATCGTCTCGGGCCGGGGTGACGGCGATTGATCGGCATGAGCAGCGCCGTCACGGCTCGACGTGAGGCGCTGCACTCCATTGGCACGTCATCCCGCGACTGCGGAACGGGTGGCGCGTTTGTGCACGATGGCAAGCAGACCGCCGAGCAAGATCGTTCCGAGGATGAAGAGAAATGCCGCGGCGACGATGGCCGGGCTGATGTTTTCGCGAATGGACGAGAACATCTGGCGCGCGAGCGTCAACTGGTTTGGGCCGGCGACAAACAGGGTTAGCACGACTTCATCCAGCGAGGTGGCAAAAGCCAGCACCGCGCCTGACAGTACACCCGGCATGGCGAGCGGCAGCGTTATTTTCCAGAAGACCTTTGCCGGAGAAGCCCCCAGGCTCGTCGCCGCCCGCTCGACCCGGTGGTCGATGCCGTCAAGCGCCGCGGTGACGCTGATCAGCACGAAGGGTACGGCGACGACGGTATGCGCTGCGATGACGGCCGCAAAGGTGTTCGGAAATCCGAGCTTGGCAAACAGGATCTGAAGCCCGACGCCGAGCACGACCGCCGGAACGACCATCGGCAGAAGGAACATTGTCCGCAGTGCCGAACCGAAGACAATGCGCCGGCGTAGCGCAAGTGAGGCCAGCATGCCGAGCACGGTTGAAAGCAACGTGGTCCCCGTGCCGATCAGCAGGCTGTTGACGATGGATCGGCGCCAGGCGTCTCCGTTTGCGAGTTCCGCAAACCAGCGGGTCGAAAAAGAAGGGATGGGATAGGCCAGGAAACTGCTGGAGGTAAATGCGATCGGCAGGATCGCCAAAAGCGGGGCCAGCAGAAAAATCACCGTCGCCGCACCGTACAGAAATTTAAGCAAACGAACTGTCATGTCAGGCACCTGCCGTCTTCGTCGAGAGCCGGCCATAGACGCCGTAGAGCACGATGGTCGCGGCGAGCAGCACGATGCCGAGCGCGCCGGCCATGCCCCAATTGGCGGAGCCGGTGGCATAGAAGGCAATCACCGAACTGATCATCTGGTCTTTCGGCCCGCCGATGAGCGCCGGCGTGATGTAGTAACCGAGTGCTGCCATGAAGACGAGCAGCCCGCCGGAAGCGATGCCGCGCAATGTCAGAGGCAACAGGATTTGCAGGAAGGCCCGGATCGGCCGTGCGCCGAGAGAGGCTGCCGCCGGCATGAGATTTCGGGGGATTGCGATGAGGACGCTGTAGATCGGCAGGACCATGAAGGGCAGCAGAACATGCGTCATGGCGATAATAACACCCGTTCGGTTGAAGAGAAGCGGCAGCGGGTCGCGGACGAGGCCGAGCGAGACGAGGAAGGAATTGATAAGCCCCTTGTCCTGCAGGAGGATGTACCAGGCCGCGGTACGCACCAGCAGCGATGTCCATAGCGGCAGGAGCACCGCGGCAAGGAGAAGCTGTCGCCGCCAGCCGCTGGAGGCTGCGACCAGCATCGCATATGGCAGGCCGATCAGGCATGTCGCCACGGTCACGACGGCAGCCACAGTGAACGTTCTGAGAAGGATTGCCCGATTGGCCGACTCGCCATCCGGCATCGCCACGATGGTTCCCGACGTGTCGTGCTGAAGGTCAACCGCGGCAAGGAGATTGCGATCGGTATAGGGATAGGTCGCTTCGGCGATGGCCCGCCAGAACGCGGGATCGTTCCATCGCGCGTCCACCTCTCCAAGTTTTATCGGTTCGGCGCTGTCTTTCACGGCGGCGACGGTCTTTCTCATCAGCGTGCGGAAACCCGGCTGGGCGCTGTTCAGTCTTCGGACCACCTCGCCCAGATTCTGGTCGTCGTCGATCGATTTCAGGTCTTCGGCAAGTGCGATCTGCATTTCGTCGGACGGCTCGGAATTGCGGTTCCAGGCCGAAACCGCGGCTGTCGTTCGGGGCAGGTTCTGGCTGACGACCGGATCTGACACCGCCTGCTCGAGCACCGTCAGCAGTGGCCAGAGGAAAAAGACAGCCAGGAACAGAGTAAGAGGAAGGACAAGGGCGAAGGTGCCGATGTTTTGACGGAACGCGCTCATGCCGCAATCACCCAGCAATCGTCCGGTGCGAAATGCGCCACCACGTCGGCGCCAGCTGGCCACTCCATCGATCGCCTGTCGGTCCGAACCACGAAGCGGAAGGCATCGTGGTCAAGCTGCACTCGCAGGTGATCGCCTTGGTATACGCTGTCGAGTATTTTCGTCGGCAAGGCGTTCGTCGCAGACCCACTCCCGCGGGCCGCCAGAGAAATCCGCTCAGGACGCACCGAAATATGGACGCGGCTTCCGACCGAGAGGGAGCCGTTGCCGGATACGATCACATGCCGCCCATCGGCGATCTCGATTGAGGCCCCGGCTGTTCCGGTCGTCTTCACCGTTCCTTCTATCAGATTGGTTTCGCCGATGAATTCGGCGACGACGCGTGTTTGCGGGCGGTCATAGATATCACGCGGCGAACCGATCTGCTCGATGTTCCCATGGTCGAAGACTGCGATGCGATCGGACATGGTCAGCGCCTCGGCCTGATCGTGGGTTACGAACACCACGGTCAGCTCCAGACGCTTGTGGAGCGCGCGGATATCGAGTTGCATCTGTTCCCGCAACTGCTTGTCCAGCGCCCCCAGCGGCTCGTCCATCAGCACGACGGCCGGCTCGAACACCAGAGCGCGGGCGAGTGCCACACGCTGCTGCTGCCCGCCGGAGAGCTGGGCCGGCTTGCGGCTGCTCATCGCAGACAGCTGCACCATGTCGAGCGCCCGTTTTACGCGATCGTCGATCTCGCTGCGGCCGACGCCGCGCATCTTCAGCGGAAAGGCGATGTTGTCGGCGACCGACATATGCGGAAAGAGCGCGTAGTTCTGGAAAACGACGCCCATTTCGCGCCGATGCGGCGGCAGATGATCGATACGGCGGCCGTCGAGACAGATGCTGCCGCCGGTCGGGTTTTCGAAACCCGCCGCCATCATCAGCAAGGTTGTCTTGCCGGAACCCGAAGGTCCGAGAAGGCTGACGAACTCGCCCCTCTCGATGTCGAGCGACAGGTCTTTGACGACCTGAAGCGTGCCAAAGGATTTGGAGACTCTTTCAAAGCGTATGCGCGGCGTAGCCAAGGCGGCCCTCCGTTCGGATTATCGGTGCTCAAGGAGACGAAGTGACGAGGATGTGCGGAAGCCCCCATGGATCCTCGGCACGAGCGATCCGTGGGGGCGATATTCTGCCGCTACTGTGCCAACCAGGCGTCGAATCTTTTGGTCAGCGCTTCCGAATTGTCGATCCAGAAGTCCGTATCGAGGCTGACGGCGCCCTGCATGTTGGCCGGGGTCGTCGGCAGGTCCGCCAGTTGGTCGGGCGGCAGGGTCTTGCCGGCTTCCGTGTTCGTCAGGCCGTAGGCGATATATTGCGGCAGCTTTGCCTGATTTTCCGACTTGCTGGCGAAGGCAACGAAGTCAAAGGCCGCATCCTTGTTTTCGGCACCCTTCAGGACGACCCAGCTGTCCACGGCGTAGATGCTGCCCGGCCAGACAACCTTGAACTTCCTGCCTTCCGTGCGGTTGATGCCGGTGATACGGCCGTTATAGGCGCTGGTCATGGCAACCTCGCCGGAGGCAAGCAGTTGCAGTGGCTGGGCGCCCGAGGTCCACCAGACCAGGCTCGGCTTCAAGGCGTCGAGCTTGGCGAAGGCGCGGTCGACGCCTGCCGGTGTCGCCAGAACCTCGTAAACCTGGTCGGCCGGCACGCCATCGGCCATCAGCGCGGATTCGAGCGTGTATTTCGGCCCCTTGCGCAGCGCACGCTTGCCCGGAAATTTCTTCACGTCCCAGAAATCGGCCCAGGATTCCGGGCCCTTGGCAATCTTTGCGCCGTCATAGGCGATCGCAGTCGACCAAACGATGGAGCCGACGCCGCAATCGCTCACGGCGGATGGGAGGAATGCATCTTTGCCGCCAAGCTTGCTCCAGTCCACCTTTTCAAAAAGACCGTCGGCACAGCCGAGCGCAAGCTCATCTGCTTCGACTTCCACGGCATCCCAGGAAGGATTGCCGGCTTTGACCTTCGCCTGAAGGACGCCGATGCCGCCATCCCAGGCCTCATCGAGCAAGGGCTTGCCGGTGCCTTCGGAGAAGGGTTGGAAAAAAATCTTTCGTTGAGCATCCTGAAAGTTCCCACCCCAGGAAGCTATGGTGAGGTCCCTGGCCACGCTCGGCCCCGTAGCAACTGCCAATGACAGCAGTCCCAGAGCTGCCATTGTAGACCTGTTCTTGAGTTTCATTCGCTTCCCCTGTTTGTTGAGCGTCTGGTAGACGCCTGGTTGACAGCCACGATCTTTTTGATCGTTGGCGATCTCGTCGGCCGCGCCTGTGGGATAAGCAAAGCCCGGCTGCAGCAGGCTTGCCGTGTGTCATCTCCAAGAGGCGGACGGTTTTGCTACGGACAATGCTGGCCGATGTCCCCAGGGGCGGAAAGGCGCTTTTTGTTGCCCTCGGTGGAGACGTGGATGCACCGCTCCCAATCGACCTCTCCGGTCAGACATTGCTCAAGCCCCCGAATTCGACGGGACTCGCCGGTGAAGAGGGGCCGATACTGCAATTGTCAATTGGCCGGTAAGTGGTGCATCATATGCACCACCGTGCACCACTCTTCGTTACACCGAAGGTCCGAAGCCTATGTAATATGGACGGCGTAAACGGCATTCCGACTTCGGTTCGGTCGAACCACTTTCCTTGTGAGGGACAGGATTGCGCAGAGGGAAATCGTTGGCAGATGAACCGGAAGGGGTTCAGAAACGCGGACGTTTGCCACCATTATCCATGGTGCGCGCTTTCGAGGCGGTCAGCCGGCTGGGCTCGATGCGCAGGGCCGCGGACGATCTCAATCTCAGCCACACCGTCATATCCCGTCACGTCCGCAACCTCGAAGCCTGGCTTGGCACGCGGCTTGTCGATGCCGGACCGCGCGGCATCAGGCTGACGGCGGAAGGCCGGGTTTTTGCCGAGACCGTCGGAACCGCTTTCGACCTCATTGCCAAGTCGACGGCGGAATTGCGCCCAGCGGTCAACCGCACCGTCTTGCGCATCTGGTGCGTGCCAGGCCTCGCAACGCGTTGGCTGACGCCGCGCTTCAATCAGCTCCAGCTTGCCTTGCCCGGAATCGATTTCGTGATGCGCGCCACCGATCTCGAACCGGATTTCACGCGTTATGAGGCCGATGTGGACATCCGCTACTCCGACGAGCCAAGAGGAAATGTCCGCTGGATCTTGCTGGAGAGGCCCCGCATGTTTCCGGTGACAAGCCCCGAATGGATCAGCAGGAATGCGCCAATACGTACCCTCGACGATCTGGTGCGCCAGCCGTTGATCCACGAGGAAAGCCGCGACCAGTGGCGGCAATGGTTTCATAAGGCCGGCTTCGAGCATGAAGTGGTTTTGAATGGTCCGCGGTTGTGGTCGGCCAATCTGACGGTCGATGCGGCGGTCGCAGGCCAGGGAATAGCGCTTGCCACGCGTTTGATCGCCGCAGACGACCTGCGCGCCGGGCGGCTGGTCGAATTGCTCGAAACGGATGTTCGGCTCGGCGGCTATTATTTCGTCGGATCGCGAGAACGCTGGAATGAAGTGACCTTGGCGCGGTTCCGCACATGGATGCAACAGTCAATCGCTGAAACTATTGGCGGTCATTCGTCTGATGAAACCAGCAGGCCGGGGCGGATATGGCCAGCCGCACCGTCTCGCTGACGAACCCAGTCTTCCCATCGGTGTAGAAATCCAAATCGCCGCCTGCCTCCACAGCCAGGCGGCGTTTCAGCTCGGCATAGGCCCGAGCTCTTTCCGGGTGCTCCCGGAGATAGTCGCGGAACAGGATGCGCTGGCGATGCGCATGATTGTCGGGTCCGCAGAGATAGAGCTTGAATCCGTAACCCTGGTCATCCCGGGTGAAGGCCCAGCGATTCTCTCCCCGATCGCCGTGAAGACGAAATCGGCCGCGCGCACCGCTTCGACCGCCGTCGGCAGAACCTCGTCGGAGGTCGTGACGATATCGAGGTCGATCTTCGGCTTGGCGGCCAGACCCGGCACAGACGTACTGCCGATATGATCGATGGAAAGCACGAGGTCGCCGAGCAGAGTGGAGATTTCGGCGCTGATTTCGGCAAAGAGCCGCGGCCAGGACGGGTTGTAGTCGACCACTTTGACGGCGCGCATGCCCTTCCTCGCGATCTCCGTCAGTGCACCTGGGCAAGCAGCCCGTCGAGGATCCCGATCATCTTCTGCTCGGCCTCTTCGAGCGAACCGCTATTGTCGAGCTCCGTTACGTCGTAGTCGCCGCGCACCGTCAGCGGCCCGCGGGCGAGCCGTGCCATGATATCCTCATGCGTTTCGCGCCCGCGCGCCTCCAGCCGGCCGGCCAGCACTTCGGGGCGGGCGGTGACGTTGATGACCTTCAGCCGCGGGAAGGCGGCCTGGAAGCGGTGAAGTGCGGAGCGCGAGCCATTGGCGACGACGACGTGACCCTTCGAAAGGGCGACGGAGACTTCGGCCGGAATACCGTATTTCAAGCCGTGCGCTTCCCACCAGACCGCGAAGGAGCCCGACTGCTCCATGGCCGCAAAACCTTGGAGAGAGACCGAAAGATGATTCTCGCCGCCGGCATCGCGGTGGCGGGTAATGACGCGGCGGATGAAATGCACATTGTCACGCCCGGAAAATCGCTTGGCCGCGAGGTTCATCAGCGTGTCCTTGCCGGCGCCGCTCGGTCCGACGACGACGACCATGATTCCGCGCTCGGCGCCAGCTCCCGGATGAGGTTCGTGCGTCATGCGACACGGCGTCCCTGGCGCCATACGGAGCGTGTCACCGGCACGCCATGCGAACGGTGGACGCGGACGAGATCGGCGCGCAGCCCGGTGGCGATCCGGCCGCGATCGTCGAGGCTGACGGTGCGGGCGGGCGTCGACGTCACCATGGCGATCGCCTTCGGCAGTGTAATGCTTTCGACCTCGTCGGCAAGGATGAAGGGCGCATGCAGCAGGCTGAGCGGCACGTAGTCGGAGGACAGAACGTCGAGCACGCCCATTTCGGCGAGGTCGCGGGCGGCGATATTGCCGGAGTGGGATTTGCCGCGCACGATGTTCGGCGCCCCCATCAGCACGCTCATGCCATGGCCGTGCGAGGCCCGGGCGGCGTCGAAGCTGGTCGGGAATTCGGCAAGCCGCACGCCGTTGTCGATCGCCTCGTCGACATGCGAAAGCGTCGCGTCGTCATGGCTGGCGACGGTGATGCCGCGCTCGGCGCAGACCTTGGCGATGGCGTTGCGATGCGGCGTCGAATTGCGCGCCGATTCCGCCTGGCGCTTGGCGACGAAACGGGCAAACACCTCGTCGCTCAAGCCCCGCTTCTTCTGGTAATAGAAGATATATTGATCCATCGTCTGGAACTGACGCTGGCCGGGGGCATGATCCATCAGCGAGACGAGCCGCACGTGCCGGTCGTTTTCGAAATCGGCGAAATGTTCGAGCACATTGTCGGCCGAGACCTCGCAGCGCAGGTGCAGCAGATGCTCGGCGCGCAGCCGGCCTTCCTTCTCCGCCGACTGGATGGCATCGGCCATCTCGCGCATTTCGCCGTGTTCGAAGCCGCCGTCCTCGTCCGCACCCATGCGCAGGCAGTCGAACACCGTGGTGATGCCCGATGTGACGATCTGGGCGTCATGCGCCTGGACCGCGGCCGTCTTGTTCCAGCGAATGCCGGGGCGCGGCTGGTAATGGCCTTCGAGATGGTCGGTATGCAGCTCGACGAGGCCGGGAATGATGTAGTCGCCTTCAAAATCTTCGCCGGCTACCGAATTTCCCTCGGAAATGTCGGCGATCTTGCCGTCGCGAATGAGAATCGAGCCTGCGAGGATGTCATCCTCGAGAACGATGCGGGCGTTGGAAAACACGGTCTCTTTGCTCATCTCGTCAGGTCTTTCAGCTTTTGGCGCCGGCAAGCGGCAGCCAGGAATGAACTTTGAACGGGGCGCCGCGCGTCTCCTCGGTGAAGACGGCAAGGCCGGAAATCGAAAGCGGCCGGCCGGTGAAATCGGCGAAACGCTCGGTCAGAATCGCTTTCATCACCTCGGCGCGTGTCTCGGGCACTTGCCCGCTCAGCGTCATGTGGAAGCCGAAATCCTGCATGACGTAAGGATAACCCCAGCGCTGCAGATTGGCGCGCTGGCTGTCGCTGAGCTTCTCCGGGTTGCGCCGGGCGATATCGGCCGGAGAAAGCGCGGCGCGGAACGGCTCGAAGGACTTTACCACCTTCGCGGCGAAATCCTGAAGAGGTTGATGAAGAGAAGAGGGAATGAGGGCAAAAAAACGGCCGAGCTGGCCGAGCACGAGCTCGGGAATCTCGAAGGCGGGCGTGCGCGCGGCAAACTCCTCGGCAACCGTCAGGAGATCCTTCTCGGTGACCGAAGCGGCGAGCGCAAACGGCGCCTTGATCGTCGCATGAAAGCCGTAGCGACGCGGATCGGCGGTCAGTTCGAACTGCTCCGCTTGGCCGAGCTGCTCATGGTCCGGCGCGGCATAGGTCTCACCGCTGAACGCATCGCGGCCGAGCCAGAGCGAGGCCGCGCCGGTCAGGGGATCATCCTTCGGCGGCGAGAAATAGAGAGCGTAGCGCAAGGCTTTTATCCTGGGGATCGTCGAAACGGGGAGCGCAATGTGCAGTGATTTGGCGGCGAACCGCAAGCAGGTCCCGGCTAAAAGATTTCCGTGACAGAATGATGATGACGGCAGCGCCGCCATCGCCTTTCGACCGGCGGATCAGTGCGCTTTCGTGCCCATCAGCCGATGGCGCAGGGCATTCGAGGCGGCGTCGAAAAGGAAGACGACGATCAGAATCAGAATGACCATGTAGGCGACGTTTTCCCAGTTGGCATTGGTGCGCATGGCCTCCCAGAGTTTGAGGCCGATGCCGCCCGCGCCGACGGCGCCGATGATGGTCGCACCGCGCACGTTCGATTCCCATTGGTAGAGCGTCTGGCTGACGATGACGGGAACGATCTGCGGCATAATGCCGTAACGATGGACGAGCACGGTCTCGGCGCCGGTCGATTTGATGCCTTCGCGCGGCTTGTTGTCGATATTTTCGAGCCCTTCGGAGTAGAGCTTGCCGAGCGTGCCGGTCTCGGTGAGGAAGATCGCGCCGCTGCCGGCAAGCGGGCCGGGACCGAAGGCGCGCGTCAGGAACAGCGCCCAGATCAGCATGTCGACCGAACGCAGGAAATCGAAGAAGCGTTTCAGCACCTGGTTCAGGAAGCGGTTCGGCGTGATGTTGCGCGCTGCCATGAAGGCGAGCGGGAAGGCGGCGAGCGCGCCGAGCAGCGTTCCGAGGAACGCCATGACGATCGTCTGGAAAAGCTTGGTCCAGACGTCGCCATGCTGCCATTCGCTGTTGTTCCAGATGTCGTCGAAGGCGAGCGACAGGTTGGTCTGGTCGGGCTTGATGCGCGGACCGGAGACGATGAGGCTGAGAACCTCGCCGACCGGCTTGTCGAAGAAGGACGATTGCGTGTCGAAGATGAAATTCGCCCAGCCGATGAAACGCTTGCGGATTTTCACCCGGTCGACGGAAATGGCGACATTGCCGGCAAAGCCGAGATCGGCGAGCACATTGTCGTCATAAACGGTCATCCAGTCCGGCACCGGCCCGACGACCTCAGGCGCACCGCCGGCAAGCTCGACGGGGACGCTGAGCCCATGCGCGGTCACGATCGTCTCATTCTTCGACACGGTGACGCTGCGGCCGGTGCCGCTGATCGAGATGGTGATGCTGCCGTCGGGATTGTTCACCAGCCAGTCCGGGTGCGGATTGTCGCCGAGCGGCGAGAAACGCGGATAACGCACCTCGATCGAGCCGTCATCCCCGATGCGGAGTTCCGGCTGCACGTCGTAGCTCACCCATTGGCTGAGATAGATGCCGACGCGCTCCCAATGGGCTTCGGCGAAGAGCTTGGGCAGGTCGAAGAACCAGACGGCATAGAGACCGTAGAGCAGCGTCGCGATGACGATCATCAGCCCGCCGAAACGCTGGCGGAACGACCGGTGAAAATATTCCGGATAGCGCGCTTCGATCTCATGCATGCGGTTGGCGTCGATCACCGTCATGGCGGCCTCAATGTTGCAGGAGGAAGGCATGATCGCCGACCAAGCGGCGGCGCAACCATGCGGAGAACTGGTCGACGGCGACGATCGTCACGAAGAGCAGCAGAACCAGCGCCATCGTCTTGGCGCCGAAGCCGCGCGAGATCGAAAGCTTCAGTTCCTCGCCGATGCCGCCGCCGCCGACGGCGCCGATGATGGTCGAGGCGCGCACATTGATCTCCAGGCGCAGCAGCGCATAGGAGGTGAAATTCGGCAGCACCTGCGGCAGGGCGGCGAAGCGTACGCGCTCCCACCAATTGGCGCCGACGGCTTTCATGCCCTCGTCGGGCTTCATGTCGATATTCTCGGCGACCTCGTAGAAGAGTTTGCCGAGGGCGCCGATCGTATGCAGGGTGATGGCGATGATGGCGGCGACCGGCCCGATCGACAGGATCGCCGAAAACAGGCCGGCGATGACGATCTCGGGGAAGGCGCGCAGGAATTCCATCAGCCGCTTGGTGAAGACGCGCAGCGGCCATGAAGCCGTCAGGTTGCGGGCGGCAAAGAAGCTCAAGGGAACGGCAAAGACGAAGGCGACGATCGTCGAGATCAGCGCCACGTTGATCGTCACGATCATCAGCTCGAAATATTCTGGAATGTAGAAGGCGCCCCAGACGTAGACGCGGCCCTTGTCGAAATTGAATTCCTCGCCGCCCTTGTCGTTCACGCTCGCTATGTCGAACAGCGCGCGCCAGACGTCGTTCCAATCCTTGGGAATGAGCCAGCTCAGGAAATCGAAGAGATGCGGCAGGCGCTCGAAGAAGTGCCCGGCGTTGCTCTCGTCGGCGAAGCGGACGGAGCTCACGAAAGCTGCAATAAGGATAACCAGGCCGAGGATGGTGTAGAAGCGGCGCTTGGCGATCATCCGATCCCAGGCGGTGCCGATCTCCTGCGTGCTCTGCATGTGCGGCTGTGTATCGGCAACAGTCATCAACGCCTCGCCTGGTCACTAGAAAAAAGGCGGCCGTTTCCGGCCGCCCCGCATTCGAAAGGCCAATCAGCCGCCGATGGCAGCCTTACGGACTTCGACGACAGTGTTGTAGAAGTCGTGCTTGACGGGCGAGTAGCCCTTATAGTCGCCGCCTTCGATCGCCGCGAAGCACTTGTGATCCTTTTCCGGCAGAGCCGTGAAGAAGGCCGCGAGCTTCGTCTGCCAGTCCTGGCCGAGAGCGTTGCGAACGACGAGCGGGCCGTTCGGGATCAGCGGCGAACGCCAGACTTCAACGAGCTTGTTCGGGTCGACGGCGCCCTTGTCGACTTCCTTGCGGAAGGTACCGGAGGTGTAGCCGTCCTTGAAATCGCCGATGCCGGAGCTATCGTCGACGGCAACGTCGACCTTGCCGTCATAGGCGGCAAGCAGGTTGTTCTCGTGGCCGCCGTTGAACTGCGTGGAAGCGAAGAACTTGTCGTTCGGCATGCCGGTGTCCTTCGGGATCTGCGTCAGCGGAACGAGGTAGCCCGAGGTGGAGTCCGGATCGGCGTAGCCGAGCTTCTTGCCCTTGGCGTCCAGGATGGTCTTGATGCCGGAGGACTTCAGCGCGAGGCCGATCGAGTGGTAACCCGTCGAGCCGTCCTTCTGCTGCGTCGTCAGGATCGGCGTGACAGCTTTCGGATCCTTGAGGTAGACGGCCGCATAGCCGGAAGCGCCGAGTTCGGCGAAGTCGAGCGTGCCGCCGAGCAGGCCCTGGATCACGCCGTCATAATCGGCGGCCGGAAACAGCGAAACCTTCTCGAAGCCGAATTCCTGCTTCAGGTGGTCGGCGAGGCAGGCATAGTTGCGCAGGCGGTCGGTTTCGTTTTCGCCGCCGAGGATGCCGATGCGGAATTCCTTGAGATCGGCAGCATGGCCGGCGCCGGCGAGCGCTAGGAGCGCCGTTGCCGCAAAGAGTGCTTTCTTCAACATATGTCTCTCCTATTGACCGGTGTTTCCGGTCTCCCGTTACGAAGAAGTGTGCCCTTGACGCGGGCGCTCGATCGCGGCCGTCTCTAAAGACCGGCCAGCGCCAGCGGTTGGATGCCGGCGGATTGATTGTCTGCCCGTTCGCAAGCGATATTGATGGAGGTCGAGGTCATCGTTTCGTCGATGCCGGCGCCGTCCTTGTCCGTCCCGTAGATCGCCTTCACCGCTTCGGCCGTCAGCTCCGAGGGCTTGCCGTCGAAGACCACGCGGCCGCCGGCCATGCCGACGATACGCTCACAATAGTTGCGGGCCGTATCGAGCGTGTGGAGGTTGGTGATGACGGTGATGCCCTCGCGTTCGTTGATATCGCGCAGCGCATCCATGACGATCTTGGCGTTCAGCGGGTCGAGCGAGGCGATCGGCTCGTCGGCAAGCACCATCTTCGGGTTCTGCATCAGCGCGCGGGCGATCGCCACGCGTTGCTGCTGGCCGCCTGAAAGCGTGCCGGCTGCCTGCAGCGCCGTCTGCTCGATGCCGAGGCGTTCCAATGCCGCGATCGCATGCACGCGTTCCTCGCGGGTGAAGATGTTGAGCAGGCTCATCAGCGTCGAACGGTGATTGAGGCGGCCGAGCATGACATTGGTGAGAACATCGAGGCGCGGCACCAGGTTGAACTGCTGGAAGATCATCGCGCAGTCGCGCTGCCAGTTGCGCAATGCCCGGCCGCGCAGCCCGGAGACCTCGACGCCGGAAAAATGAATGGAGCCGGAGCTTGGCTCCTGCAGGCGGTTGATCATGCGCAGCAGCGTCGACTTGCCGGCGCCGGAGCGGCCGATGATGCCGACCATCTGGCCCTGTGGAATGGTGAGTGTGACGGCATCGACGGCGAGCTTTTTTCCGAACCGACGTGTGACATTCCTCAGCTCGAACATCATGCTCTTCCCTTGCGATCAGGCCTTGGTCAGCATCGCATTAGTCCCGCTTGATGAACCTCCAATGTCATATTTGTGTAAGTCGTGTCACAAATCCCGGCACCGTGGCGGCAGTATCTAGCCCTCGTAGCGCGACAGAAAATCTTCCGCGCTCAGGTTGCGGAAATCCTGCAGCGCCAGACGCAGACGGTCATGTTCCCAGTCCCACCAGGCGAGCCTGTCCATGCGCTCGCCGATCCCTTTGGGAAAGCGCTCGCGGATCAATTTAGCCGGCACACCGCCGACGATCGCATAGGGCGCGACGTCCCGAGACACGACGGCGCCGGCGCCGATCACCGCGCCGTTACCGACGCTGACGCCGGGCAGGATGGTCGCACCATGGCCGATCCAGACGTCGTTGCCGATCGTCACCCGGTTTACGCGCCGCCAGGCGAAGAAGTCCTCCTCCATGTCGCCGTCCGGCCAGTAATCAGCGGCACGATAGGTGAAATGGTGCAGCGTCGCGCGCCAGGTCGGATGATTGGTGGCGTTGATGCGCACGGCGGCGGCGATATTGACGAATTTGCCGATCGTCGCGCACCAGACGGAGCCGTCCTGCATGATGTAGGAATAGTCGCCGAAACTGGCCTCGCTGATACGGCAGCGTTCCGAAACTTCCGTATAGCGCCCGAAGCTGGAATCGCTGATCGATGCCGTCTCGTGGATATAGGGCTCGACACCCAGCTCGCGGCTCATGCGGCGATCTTTCCAGGTGAAAACTGCTGGACGTCGAGGATGCGGTCGGCGACCGCCTCGCGCACTTCCTCGTCGTGGAAGATGCCGAGAAGGGCGACATCCGCCTTCTTCTTCTCGGCGATCATGCTGACGACGACGGCGCGGTTGCGAGCGTCGAGCGAGGCTGTTGGTTCATCGAGAAGCAGGATCGTGTGATCGGTGATGAAGCCGCGCGCGATGTTGACGCGCTGCTGCTCGCCGCCGGAGAAGGTGGCGGGCGGAAGCTGCCAGAGCGTTTCCGGCAGGTTGAGCCTGGCGAGCAGGGCGCCCGCCTTTTCCCGCGCCCTCGCGGCCTCTTCGCCGCGTGCCACCAGCGGTTCGGCGACCACGTCGATCGCCGCCACGCGCGGCACGGTGCGCAGGAACTGGCTGACATAACCGAGCGTATGGCGCCGCACGTTGAGCACGGTGCGCGGATCGGCGGAGGCGAGGTCGACGATGCGTCCGTCGTGGCGGATCAGGATCTGGCCGGTGTCGACGGCATAATTGCCGTAGATCATCTTGAGCAACGAGCTCTTGCCGATGCCCGAGGGGCCGCCGAGCACGACGCATTCGCCTGACGAGACCGAGAAGGCAACATCGGAGACGACGGGCAGTTTGATGCCGTCGCGCAGGTGCATGGTGAAGCTCTTCGAGACTTCGGAAACGACGAGGGGCGTTGGCATGATTTATTCTTCCTTGGTTCCGGACCTCAGACCTGCAGGATCGAGGAGACGAGCAGCTGCGTGTAGGGTTCTCTGGGATCGTCGAGCACCCGGTCGGTGAGCCCATGTTCGATGACGCAGCCGTCCTTCATCACCATCATCCGGTGCGACAGCAGCCGGGCGACGGCGAGATCGTGGGTGACGATGATGGCCGAGAGGCCGAGATCGTTGACGAGGCCGCGCACGAGATCGAGCAGGCGCGCCTGCACCGAGACGTCGAGGCCTCCGGTGGGTTCGTCCATGAAGACCAGGCGCGGACCGGTGACGAGGTTGCGGGCGATCTGCAGGCGCTGGCGCATGCCGCCGGAAAAGGCGCGTGGCTGGTCGTCGATGCGGTCGGCGTCGATCTCGACGCGTTCCAGCCAGTCGATCGCCGAAGCGCGGATCTTGCCGTAGTGCCGGTCGCCGATCGCCATCAGCCTTTCACCGACATTGGCGCCGGCCGAGACCGCCATGCGCAACCCGTCGGCCGGGTTCTGGTGCACGAAGCCCCAGTCCGTGCGCATCAGGAAGCGGCGCTCTGCCTCGTTCATGCGGTAGAGATCGCGGTAGCTGCCGTCGCGCATATGATACTCGACGCTGCCGGTGGTCGGCATCAGCCGGGTGGAGATGCAGTTGAGCAGCGTCGTCTTGCCCGAACCGGATTCGCCGACGATGGCCAGCACCTCGCCGGGCCAGAGCTCGAAGGTTACGTTCCGGCAACCGATGCGCTTGCCGTAGAACTTCGAGAGGTCGTTGACTTTGAGAAGCGGTGTGTCGGTCATTCTGCAGCCTCCCGGGCCAGCATTTCGCCGGCATGCCCATGGGCCCGGCGATCCTCGCAATGGTCGGTATCGGAGCAGACGAACATGCGCCCGCCCTTATCGTCGAGAATGACTTCGTCGAGATAGACCTCCCCTGCGCCGCAAAGGGCGCAAGGCTTGTCGAAGCGCTGGATCTCGAAGGGGTGATCCTCGAAATCGAGACTGACGACATCGGTATAGGGCGGCACGGCATAGATGCGCTTTTCGCGGCCAGCGCCGAAAAGCTGCAGCGCTTCCGACCTGTGCATCTTCGGATTATCGAATTTCGGTGTCGGCGACGGATCCATGACGTAGCGGCCATGAACCTTGACGGGATAGGCATAGGTCGTGGCGATGCGGCCGTTGCGGGCGATATCCTCATAGAGCTTCACATGCATGAGGCCGTATTCCTCGAGCGCATGCATCTTGCGCGTCTCGGTCTCGCGCGGTTCGAGGAAGCGCAGCGGTTCCGGGATCGGCACCTGATAGACGAGCACCTGGCCGGAGCTAAGCTTTTCCTCGGGGATGCGGTGGCGCGTCTGGATGATCGTGGCCTCGCCGGTGTGCGTCGTCACCGCGACATTGGCGACCTTCTGGAAGAAGGCGCGGATGGAGACGGCGTTGGTCGTGTCGTCGGCGCCCTGGTCGATGACCTTCAGCACGTCGTCAGGCCCGATGATGGCGGCCGTCACCTGCACGCCGCCGGTGCCCCAGCCGTAGGGCATCGGCATTTCTCTGCTGGCGAAGGGCACCTGGTAGCCGGGAATGGCGATCGCCTTCAGGATGGCGCGGCGGATCATCCGCTTGGTCTGTTCGTCGAGATAGGCGAAGTTGTAGCTGGCGAGATCACTCATTCGGCGGCCTCCTTCATGTCTTCGCCGCCGCTGCGGGTGGCTTCGAATTCACGGCGCATGCGGCGGACGAGATCGAGTTCGGCCTGGAAGTCCACATAATGCGGCAGCTTCAGGTGCTCGACGAAGCCCGTCGCCTGAACGTTGTCGGAATGGGAAATGACGAATTCCTCGTCCTGCGCCGGCGCGGTGATATCCTCGCCGAGTTCTTCGGCGCGCAGCGCCCGATCGACGAGCGACATCGCCATCGCCTTGCGCTCGCTCTGGCCGAACACCAGGCCGTAGCCGCGGGTGAATTGCGGCGGCGCCTTGGCCGAACCCTTGAACTGGTTGACCATCTGGCACTCGGTGATCTGGATTGTGCCGAGCGAGACGGCGAAGCCGAGTTCCGGCACGTCGAATTCCACCGCGACCTCGCCGATGCGGATTTCGCCGGTGAAGGGGTGGTTGCGGCCGTAGCCGCGCTGGGTGGAATAACCGAGCGCCAGCAGAAAACCTTCGTCGCCGCGGGCAAGCGCCTGCAGGCGCAGATCCCGCGTCATCGGAAATTCCATCGGCTCGCGGGTGAGGTCGCCGATCTCGTGATCTTCGGGCATGTCGCCGTCGGCCTCGATCAGGCCTTCCTCGCCAAGGATCTCGGAGACGCGCATCACGCGGCCGGTCTCGGCCGGACGCTGGGCGGGCGCCTCGACCGCCTCGTCGGCCAGCAGCGAGGGATCGAGCAGGCGGTGGGTGTAGTCGAAGGTCGGCCCGAGCAGCTGGCCGCCCGGCAGATCCTTATAGGTCGCCGAGATCCGGCGCTCGATCGTCATATCGGCCGTGTCGAGCGGCTTCGAATAGCCGAAGCGCGGCAGCGTCGTACGATAGGCGCGCAGCAGGAAGATCGCCTCGATCATATCGCCGCGCGATTGGCGGACGGCAAGCGCTGCGAGCGTGCGGTCGAAAAGCGAGGCCTCGGCCATGACGCGGTCGACGGCGAGGGCCAGTTGTTCGACGATCTGCTCGATGCCGATCGCCGGCAGCGACCGGTCGCCGCGGCGGCGGTCGGCGAGCAGCCGGTGGGCATTGGCGATGGCGGCCTCGCCACCTTTGACGGCAACATACATGAGCTCAGATCTCCGTTGCTGTGATCTTGGTGGTGCGCGGCAGGCAGAGGAAACGCCTGCCCGCCGTCAGCACGATGTCGATGCCGCGCGGAAAGAGGGCGCGGTTCTCGGTCCAAAGCCTGAGGAAGGTCTCCGGCAGGCCGATAGGCGCGATCTCCGTCACGCTCTGGATGCCCGGACCCATCAGCGCCAGCCTGCGGCCGCCCTCGAGTTCGGCGAGCTCGATGATCAAGGTCGTCGAACGGTCGGGATATTCCTGCGTGCCCGCGGCAAAAAGCCCGAAGGGGCAGAGCGCGGTGCCGGCCTCGGCGAAGGCAAAGCGTGCCTCGGCTTTTTCGGTGGTCAGAGGCGCGCCGGTGTGGAAGCCGAGCCACTCCGGCACGGTGGATTTCGCCAGTCCCTGGGAAAGCCAGACTGATGTGTCGTGGTCGCAAAGCGTCAGCGCGATCGCGCCGGCGGCGATGCCGAGGGGTGCGGGCGGCGCGGCATCGGGCTGAACGGTCTGGATCGTACCGGGGCGGGCCATGCCGTCCATCAACATCTTGAAGACGCTCTGGGCGTGGAAAACCGGCTCGGCAAAGCCGCCGGTCAGCGCTTCTGTCTTCAGGCCCATCAGTTGTCTCCCCGCACCATGGTGAAGAAATCGACGCGGGTCGCCGCCGTCTCGTCGGCCTTGCGGCGCTCAGTAGCGGCGATCCGCCCGGCGATCGGCAAAAGCAGCGCCTGTTCGACGAAATCCTGCGTCGCCTCCTCCTGCCAGAGCGCGTCGAAGATCGCCGCAAGCCGGGCCTTCTCACGATCGGTGCCGAGCGCCTGCGCATGGCCGACCGAGCCGGAATCCAGCCGGACCGTCGCCCGTGTCACCGTCACTTCGCCGAGATTGAAGGGCGCTCCGCCGCCGCCGATGCGCCCGCGCACCATCACCAGCCCGGTCTCCGGCCCGCGCACCGGATGTGCCGCCGGCTTTTGCGGCAAGGCATCCCAGACTGCCTGGAGTTCGCTGCGTTCTGCCCGCGCCAGCAGATCGGCGGCGCGTTTGCGCCCGGATGCCGTCTGTGACGCAGCGTCTTTCCTGTCCGCTGAGATCATCGCCGCTCCTCTAAATGTCTATTGATATAGACAACTATACAAGATATACCTACGCTTAAATCGATGTCGTGACAAGCGTGTGACGTCGTCGGTTGGAATGACAGGACAGGGGCGAATGGCGGGATTGAAGCAGGTGCAAAGGCAGACCGGCGTGGCGCTCTGGCGCCAGATCGCCGATCGGATTCGCGAGGCGATCGGCAACGGAGCCTATGACGAAACCGGAATGGTGCCGCCCGAAACCGTCCTGGCGCTGCAGTTGGGCGTCAATCGGCATACGGTGCGCAGCGCGCTGGCAGCCTTGGCGCAGGAGGGGATCGTGCGTGCGGTACAAGGTCGCGGCACGCTGATCGAGCGTAAGGAGCGGCTGAATTTCCCGATCACCCGGCGCACGCGCTTCACCTCAGGCATCGGCGATCAGGCGCGCGAGATGCGCGCCCTCCTGCTGGATGAAGCGACGGAGGAGGCGAGCGCCGAGGTTGCCCGCTGGCTGGGCTTGAAGCAGGGAGAAGAGGTGATCCGGCTGGAAACCTTGCGCCATGCCGACAGGCGGCCGGTTTCAAAGGCGACGAGCTGGTTTCCCGCCGCACGCTTCGCCGGCATCGGTGAGGCCTATCGCAAGCGCGAATCGATCACCAAGGCCTTTGCCGACCTTGGCCTGCCGGACTATGTCAGGACGACGACAGAAGTGACGGCCGCCCACGCGAACACATCAGACCTAGCCGACCTGGAGCTCACCCCTGGTGCGATCCTGCTGATCGCCAAGGCGATGAATACCGATCTCGACGGTGTGCCGGTGCAGTATTCGATCAGCCGCTTCGCAGCCGACCGCGTGCAGTTTACCATCGAGAATTGAGGGCAGCCTTCCCCGTCGGGACAGGGAAGGCCGCTGGATTCAATGTGCGCCGGACATGTCGCCGAGCACTTCCTTGGAAGCGACGGTGGAATCCGCCTTCAGCTTGTAGACCATCGGCACGCCGGTCGCGAGGTTGAGGGCGAGCACGCCTTCCTTGCTTAGCTTGTCGAGCACCATGACCAGCGAGCGCAGCGAATTGCCGTGTGCGGCAACCAGCACCTTCTCGCCGCGCAGCACGCGCGGCAGGATCTCGGTGAGGTAATAGGGCCAGACGCGGGCGCCGGTGTCGCGCAGGCTTTCGCCGCCCGGCGGCGGCACGTCATAGGAGCGGCGCCAGATATGCACCTGCTCCTCGCCCCATTTGGCGCGCGCATCATCCTTGTTGAGGCCGGAGAGATCGCCGTAGTCGCGTTCGTTCAGCGCCTGGTCGCGGATCGTCTCGAGATCGGGCTGCCCGACCTTGTCGAGGATGAGCTTCAGCGTGTGCTGGGCGCGCACGAGTGCGGAGGTATAGGCGACGTCGAATTTGATCCCGTATTCGGCAAGTGCGGCGCCGCCGGCTTTGGCTTCCTGAATGCCGAGCTCGGTCAGATCGGGATCCTTCCAGCCGGTGAAGAGATTCTTCAGGTTCCAGTCGCTCTGGCCGTGGCGAACGAGGACGAGGGTACCGCTCATGAATATGCCTCCGTAGTATCGTTATTGGGAAGAAAGCCCGAGCACGTCGAGCATGGAATAGAGACCCGGCTTCTTGTCGCGCGCCCAAAGCGCCGCCTTGATGGCGCCGCGCGCGAAGATCGAGCGGTCGGCCGCACTGTGCGACAAGGTGACGATTTCGCCTTCGCCGGCAAAAAGCACCGAATGTTCGCCGATGACGGAGCCGCCGCGCAGCGTCGCAAAGCCGATCGTGCCGGCTTCGCGGGCGCCGGTATGGCCGTCGCGCACCCTGACCGATTTCGAGGCAAGATCGATATTGCGGCCCTTTGCCGCCGCTTCGCCGAGCAGAAGCGCCGTGCCGGAAGGGGCGTCGACTTTGTGCTTGTGGTGCATTTCCAGGATCTCGATATCCCAGTCGGCAGGCTCGAGCGCCCGCGCTGCCTGCTCGGTCAACACGCTGAGCAGATTGACCCCGAGGCTCATATTGCCCGACTTGACGATGCGGGCATGGCGGGCGGCCGCGGCGATCCTGGCATCGTCGTCTGCCGAGCAGCCGGTCGTGCCGATCACATGAACGATGCGCGCCTGCGCGGCAAGCCCTGAAAATTCCACGGTTGCGGCAGGCGAGGTGAAGTCGAGCACGCCTTCGGCATCGAGAAAGGCGTTGAGCGGATCGTCGCCGATGATGACGCCGGTCGGGCCGAGACCGGCAATCTCGCCGGCATCCTTGCCGATAAAGGGCGAGCCGGCGCGCTCGACCGCGGCATGCAGCGTCACGCCTTCCATGGAATGAATGAGCCGGATCAGCGTCTGACCCATGCGCCCGGCTGCGCCAACCACCACCAGTTTCATCGCAGCATCGCTCATTTCAGTCTCTCATGTCAGGTCAGTTTGAATCGGAGGCCGAAGGCCTCTGCAGATTGTTGAGACGAGCGTAAAGACCGTCGCTGACCTTCGCAAGCGTCTCGTGATTGCCTTCTTCGACGACGCGGCCCTGCTGCATGACGACGATCTTATCGGCGCGCACCACGGTCGAAAGCCGGTGGGCGATGACGACGACGGTGCGTCCGGTCATCGCCTCGTCGAGCGCCTTCTGAACCGCCGCCTCGGATTCGGTGTCGAGGGCCGACGTCGCCTCGTCGAGCAGCAGGATCGGCGCGTTGCGCACCAGGGCACGCGCGATCGACAGCCGCTGGCGCTGGCCGCCCGACAGCGTCACGCCGTTTTCGCCGACGGCCGTCTCGTAACCCTGCGGCTGTGCCGAGATGAAGTCATGCGCATAGGCAAGCCGGGCCGCTTCTTCCACCTCGGCATCGGTCGCTTCCGGCCGGCCGTAGCGGATATTGTCGCGGATCGTGCCCTCGAACAGATAGGGCTGCTGCGAGACATAGGCGAGCTGCTGACGCAGCGACTTCTTGGTGATATGGGCAATATCCTGGCCGTCGATCAGGATCTCGCCTTCGCGCGGATCGTAGAAGCGCGGAATGAGGCTGATGACGGTGGATTTGCCGGCGCCCGAGGGACCGACCAGCGCGGTGGTGGCGCCGCCCTCGGCGACGAAGCTGACGCCGCTGAGCACGCTGTCATTGCCGTAGGCGAAGGACACGTTGCGGAATTCGATCCGCGCCTGCGTCACCGCCAGCGGCTTTGCATCCGGCAGGTCGCGCTGGCGCGGTTCCATGTCGAGCAGTTCGTAGATCATCCGCGCATTGACGACGGCACGCTCCATCTGCACCTGCAGGCGGGCAAGCCGGCGGGCCGGATCATAGGCCAGCAGCAAGGCGGTCACGAAGGAGAAGAAGGCGCCCGGGGCCACATTGTAGTAGATCGAGCGGTAGGCGGCATAGGCGAGCACGCTGGCAACGGCAAAGCCTGCGAAACTCTCCGTCAGCGGCGACGTGCGTTCGGAAAGCCGAGCAATCCGGTTTGCCCGGCTTTCGGCGCCGGTGATGAGTTTGTTGACCTTGCGCTCCAGTTCGTCTTCCATCGTGAAGGCTTTGACGATGGCAATACCCTGGATCGTCTCCTGCATGGCGCCCAGCACATGGCTGTTCAAATGCACCGCCTCGCGGGTCGCCGAGCGCAGCCGCTTGGACACATAGCGCAGCGCATAAAGCAGCGGCGGCGCCATGATGAACACGGCAAGGCTGAGCAGCGGATCCTGGAGGATCATCACGCCGATCAGCGAGATGAAGGTCAAGAGATCGCGCACCGTCGAGGTGATCGTCAGGTTGAGCACGTCGCGGATGCCGCTGACGTTCTGGCTCACCTGCGCGGCGATATGGGCGGAGCGCGCCTCGCTGAAGAAGCCGACCGAAAGCGTCATCAGATGCGAATAGAGCCGGCGCTGGTACCGCGCGACGATATTGTTGCCGACCTTGGAAAGCGCCACCGCCTGGCCGTAGCTGGCAAAACCGCGCAGCACGAAGGCGATGAAGATCGAAAGACAGATGATCCAGACGACGTCGGCGCGGCGGTTGGCGAAGGCCTCGTCGATGATCGCTCGCATGATCCAGGCGGTAAACGCCGTCGAAAGCGCCACCACGATCAGACAGACGATCGCAAAGACATAGCCCCAGAGATGGTCGCGGCCGTTTTCAGCGATGATCCGCTTCAGGATGCCGGTTACGGTATCGCTGCTGACGCTCTGCGTTCTGCTTTCCGCCGCTTCCAAAAATGAGGTTTCCTGTCTCGGACCAAGCGCTCGCGAAGGCGAGGCGCACTTTTGCCGGGGTCTATAAAGAGTTGGGACCGGTTTGGCTAGAGCGCCCAGGCGTCCGGATAGGACGCACCGGGAACGCTCTCTTTGCCGTGCGCCCCGGAGCCTAACGCCGCCAGCGGCGCCCCTCCGTCGAGACGCCGAAATTGGCCGGCATGCGGGCATAGGAGGAAAGCCCGGCAAGCGCTGCCAAGGGATGCGTCACCACATAGGTCGGGATGGTGCGCAGCAGGGCCGTATGCGGCGCTTTGTCCTCGAAAGCCAAACGGAATTCCGGTTTCTTCAGCGCCGGGAGGATCTTCTGCGAGATGCCGCCGGAGAGATAAACGCCGCCGCGCGCCATGAACACCATCGCCATGTCGCCCGCCACGCGGCCGAGATAGGTGGCAAACAGCGAGACGGTCTCGACGGCCGCCTTGTCGCTGCCGGCAAGCGCGTGCGAGGTGATGTCGGCCGGATCCTTCATCGTCGGCTGGATGCCGTCGACGATGCAGATGGCGTTATAGAGGTTGACGAGACCGCGCCCGCAGAGAATCTGCTCGGCCGAAACACGCCCCTCGATCGTCTCGATATGCGGGAAGAGCTGATAGTCGCGCTTGCTGCGCGGCCCGAGATCGATATGGCCGCCTTCGCCGGGAACCGGGATCCAGCTATGCTGGGCATGCACCAGCCCGCCGACGCCGAGCCCGGTGCCCGGTCCGAGCACGACGCGGGACGCGATCATGTCGCCGGTGGCGTCGCCGATGCGTTCGCGGTTCTCGTCCGAAAGGGCGGCGACGGCCAGCGCCTGCGCCTCGAAATCGTTAACGACGAGCACGTCCTCGATGCCGAGGCCTTCGATCATCGTCTTTGGCCGCACCACCCAGTCGCAATTGGTCAACGGGATCTCGTCGTCGTTGATCGGGCCGGCGACGGCAAGGATCGCCGAGCGCGGCTGCACCGCCGTTTTGTCGAGCACGCCCTTTTGGATCGCTTCGTCGATCGTGGTAAAATCCGCCGTGCGCACGTTCGGAAACTGCTTCGGCTCGGCATAGGCATCGGTCAGGATGGAGAAGCGGGCATTGGTGCCGCCGATATCGCCGATCAGGATCGGGAAAGGCATGGGAGCGGTGCTGTTGTTCGGTTTTGGCATGGCCGGTTCCGTGCTGATCAGGCTTCGAGTGTCGGAAGAAGTTTTATAGCGGTCGCGTGGTTGAGCGCCATCGGAATATCGTAAACGATCGCGAGCCGCATCAGCGCCTTGACGTCGACATCGTGCGGCATCGGCGTCAAGGGGTCGACGAAGAAGATCAGGGCGCCGACCTCGCCGGTCGAAATCAGCGCGCCGATCTGCTGGTCGCCGCCGAGCGGTCCGCTTTTCAGCCTCGTGACGTCGAGATCGGGGGCGGCGTCGAGCACCCGCCCGCCGGTCGTGCCGGTGGCGACGATCTTCCAGCGGGAGAGAACGTCCCGGTTAGCGCGGGCGAAGTCCGCCATGTCGTCCTTCTTCTGGTCATGCGCAATCAATGCAAGGCATTTACCGCCGGCCATCAACCCCTCCGCCCAAGCAATTCAATCGATTTGACCGCTTCTATACCAACAGTTTGCGATTTGAAAGACAAGGCGCCGGCGCTTCTTATTGGATCGCCGGCTTGTCGTTCGGAACCGGGCCGACATCGGGCAGTTCCCCGTCGGCATCGGCAGCCGGCTCCGCGGCCGGAGCGGCGGTGAGCGCGCTGGCGGCGGAGGGCCCGCTCACGGCGGAAAGTCCGCCGTAGGTGGCGGCCTGCATCGAGGCGACAGGAGCGGCGTCGAGCACGGCGGCGCAGGCCTTCGGCAGGTCGGAGACCATCATCTCACGCGGCGGCTTTGGCGGCTTGGCGCCGGGCTGGGGCGGTTTCGGCGCCGCCCAGGGTGCCGGCGTGAACCACCAGGCGAGCGACTTGTCGCAGCCGTCGCCGGCGGTGACAGGGGCCTGCGGCGTGCACCCCGCGGCACCCGGCGGGCACTTGATGCGGATGTGGAAATGCGAGTCATGGCCGTATTCCGGCCGGAGCTTGCCGAGATTGGTGCGGTCGCCCGTCCAGGTGTCGCACATCTTCTTCTTGATCGCCGGATTGACGAAGATGCGCTCCACTTCGGGATAACTTGCCGCCAGCATCAACAGCCGCGCCCGCGATGGCGTCCAGACCTTGGGGTCGACGGTCAGAAACTTGTCCTTCTGCAACATCGAGGTGAAGGGCAGGTCCTCGCGCTCCTGGGCGCTCATGCGGCGCGCCGGCATCGGCGTAAACCAGACATCGGCATCGAGGCCGATCTGATGCGAGGCGTGACCGTTCAACATCGGCCCGCCGCGCGGCTGCGCAATGTCGCCGACGAGGATGCCCGGCCAGCCGGCATATTTGGCCCCATCCTCAGAAAGACGTTCGAGCAGGGCGATCATCGCCGGATTGCCCCAGCGGCGATTGCGCGAAAGCCGCATCGCCTCCCAGGTCGGCCCGTCGGTCGGCAGCGCCACCGCGCCGGTCATGCAGCCTTTCGCGTAAAAGCCGATCGGCTGCGCCGGTCCCTGCGTCGGCAGGCTGACGGCGCCGAACTGCCCCTTGGCACTGCCGGGGCTCGGCGTCTTCTGCTCGGCGCCGACGTCGCCGGCCGCAAGGCTTGCGCCGATTGCGCCGGCAAGCGTCAGTTTGCCGAATGTCCTGAAAGCCTGAGCGAAGCCGAAAGCCATATTATTCCCTTGAAGCGCTGCCGAAGTGATTTGCGTTCGAACCTATCGTGAAAAGCGATTTTGGTGAATCGATGATTTGCCGGCCGGGCGCAGGATCAGCCGGTGACGGATCGCCGCAGCGCCTCAACCATCGACAATCCTTCGAGAGGGACTGGCCTTCGACAGGAACTGGCCTTTGGCCGGAGCCGGCGGCTCAAAATTTCGCGAGCCCGGCAAAAACCAAACTCTCTCCTGTTTTTCGCCCCTATTTCTCGTATTGTCGAATCCGTCAATATTCAGGGGAAATGGCATGGCGGTTCTGTGGTCGAAAATCGGTCTGTTTCTGGCACTTGCGGGTGTTTTGACGCCCGTGATGGCAGTGGCTGAGGACCAGCCGTTTCAAATGGGCAGCTCGGTTATCAGCGACATGAAGTACAAGCCGGGTTTTGCGCATTTCGATTACGTCAATCCCGATGCCCCAAAGGGCGGCGACCTGCGCCTTTCCGCAAGCGGCGCCTTCGACACCTTCAATCCGCTGCTTGCCAAAGGCCAGACGGCGGTCGGTCTGACGCTTGTATACGACACTTTGATGAAGCCCGCCGATGACGAGCTCCTTGTCTCCTACGGCCTGCTTGCCGAAGGACTGTCCTTTCCTTCTGACGTTTCCAGCGCGACCTTTCGGCTGCGCAAGGAGGCGAAATGGGCGGATGGTCAGCCGGTAACGCCCGAAGACGTCATCTTCAGCCTTGATAAGGCCAAGGAACTCAATCCCGTCAACGCGAACTATTATCGCCACGTGGTAAAGGCCGAAAAGACCGGCGACCGCGATGTCACCTTCACCTTCGACGAGAAGAACAATCGGGAGCTCCCGAATATTCTCGGCCAGTTGGTGGTCGTGCCGAAACATTGGTGGGAGGGGCAGGGACCGGACGGCAAGCCGCGCGACATCTCAAAGACGACGCTCGAGCCGGTGATGGGTTCGGGACCTTACAAGATCGCATCCTTTTCGCCCGGCGCGACGATCCGTTATGAACTGCGTGACGACTATTGGGGCAAAGACCTCAACGTGAATGTCGGCCAGAACAATTTCCGCAACGTCCTCTATACCTATTTCGGGGACCGGGATGTCGAGTTCGAGGCGTTTCGCGCCGGTAACAGCGACTACTGGCAAGAGACGACGGCCGCCCGCTGGGCGACGGGATATGATTTTCCCGCGGTGAAGGAGGGACGCGTCAAGAAGGAGGAGGTGGCCAACCCGCTTCGCTCCACCGGCATCCTGCAGGCGCTGGTGCCCAACATGCGGCGTGATCTCTTCAAGGACATCAGGGTTCGCGAAGCCTTGAACTATGGGTTCGACTTCGAGGAACTGAACCGCACCGTTGCTTTCAACAGCTACAAACGCATCGACAGCTATTTCTGGAACACCGAACTTGCCTCTTCCGGCCTGCCGCAGGGGAGAGAGCTGGAAATTCTGCAGGGCATGAAGGACAAGATTCCCTCTGAGGTCTTCACCACGCCCTACACCAATCCGGTCGGCGGCGATCCGCAGAAAAGCCGCGACAACCTCCGCAAGGCGATTGCGCTGCTGAAAGATGCCGGTTGGGAGATCAAGAACAATCGCATGGTCAATACCAAGACCGGCCAGCCGATGAGCTTCGAGATCCTATTGTCGAGCCCGATACTGGAACGTTGGGCCGTGCCCTATGCCAATAATCTCAAGAAAATCGGCATCGATGCGCGGGTGCGGACGGTCGATGCATCGCAAGCTGTCAATCGCGAACGCAGCTTCGACTATGACATGATCTGGAATGTCTGGGCGCAGAGCATGAACCCCGGCAACGAACAGGGCGATTATTGGGGATCCACTTCGGTCAACCAGCAAGGCTCCCACAATTATGCCGGCATTGCCAACCCGGCGGTCGATGAACTCATTCGCATGATTATCTTCGCGCCGAACCGGGATGAACAGGTTGCAGCCATCAAAGCCATGGATCGGGTATTGCTGGCAAATCACTACGTCATCCCGCTGTTCTACCGCGATACCTACAACATCGTCTATTGGAACACGGTCACGCATCCGGCCGAGTTTCCGGCCTATGGCCTGGGTTTCCCGGAGGCCTGGTGGTCCACCTCGGCAAAATGAGCGGGCTTGCAATAGAGGGGCCCTCGGCTCCAAATGGCACGAGCGAATCACCACACGCCGGCGGGGCCGGCAAGGGAAGGCTGACGGATTGAGCGGCATTGGACTGGACGGCAGGCAGACGAGAAGAAGATTTCCGGAGGCTGAAGGCTGATGGGCGCCTATGTCATTCGCCGCCTGCTTCTGATGATCCCGACCATTATCGGCATCATGGCGATTTCCTTCACTGTCATTCAGTTCGCCCCCGGCGGTCCCGTCGAGCAGGTGATCGCCCAATTGAGCGGCCAGGCCGATGGCGCCGATCAGCGCTTGTCCGGCGGCGGCGACCTGCTGGGTGATGGAGGAGGGGACGAAGGTTCGAAATATCGTGGCGCCCAGGGCCTTGATCCGGAGCTGATCGCCAAGCTCGAAAAGCAGTTCGGCTTTGACAAGCCGCCGCTGACGCGGTTCGGCGAGATGATGTGGAATTATATCCGCTTCGATTTCGGCGAGAGCTTCTTCCGCAACACCTCGGTACTTGAACTCATCAAGGAAAAACTGCCGGTCTCGATCTCGCTCGGCATCTGGATCCTGATCTTCTCCTACGCCATCTCCATCCCGCTCGGCATCCGCAAGGCAGTGAAGGACGGATCGACCTTCGATGTCTGGACATCAGGCGTCATCGTCGTCGGTTATGCCGTGCCGAGCTTCCTCTTCGGCATCCTGCTGATCGTGCTTTTCGCCGGTGGTTCCTTCTACGACTGGTTTCCGCTGCGCGGCCTCGTCTCCGACAATTTCGACCAGCTGGCCTGGTGGCAGAAGCCGCTCGATTATTTCTGGCATCTCACCTTGCCATTGATCTCGCTTTCCCTCGCCGCCTTCGCCACCACGACGCTTCTGACCAAGAACTCCTTCATCGAGGAGATCAAGAAGCAATATGTCGTCACCGCCCGCGCCAAGGGCCTGAACGAGCGGCAGGTGCTCTACGGCCATGTCTTCCGCAACGCCATGCTGATCATCATCGCCGGTTTTCCCGGCGCCTTCATCTCCGCTTTCTTCACCGGCTCGCTGCTCATCGAGAACATTTTCTCGCTGGATGGCCTCGGCCGCCTCGGTTACCTCTCGGTGGTCAACCGGGATTATCCGATCGTCTTCGCGACCCTCTACATCTTCTCGCTGCTCGGCCTCGCCGTCAGCCTGATCTCCGACCTGATCTACACCTGGATCGATCCGCGCATCGATTTCGAGCGGAGGGATGTCTGATGGACGCCGCCGCAAATCCTGTCGTCGCAACTCCCGTCAAGCCGCCGCGCAAAGGGCTGTTGTCGCCGACCAATATCCGCCGCTGGAAGAATTTCCGGGCAAACGGCCGTGGTTACTGGTCGCTGTGGCTGTTCCTGCTGCTGTTCGTGCTCAGCCTGTTTGCCGAATTCCTCGCCAACGACCGGCCGATCATCGCTTCCTACAAGGGCGAAATTCTCTTTCCCGTGCTGATCGATTATCCCGAGGAGAAGTTCGGCGGCTTCCTGGCCGAAACCGACTATCGCTCCTCGGTGATCTCAGACGAGATCAATGCCAATGGCTGGATGATCTGGCCGCCGGTGCGCTATTCCTACCGCTCGGTCAACTCGAACATCCCGCATTCGGCGCCGACCGCTCCCTTCTGGCTGATGACCAAGGAGGAGCGCTGCTCCGGTTATCCGCAAGGGGTGAACGATCCCGGCTGCACGCTCGGCAATGTCAACTGGCTCGGCACCGACGACCAGGCGCGCGACGTGCTGGCGCGCGTCATCTACGGCTTCCGCATATCGGTGCTCTTCGGCCTGGCGCTGACCATCTGCTCGGCGATCATCGGCGTAACGGCCGGTGCCGTGCAGGGCTATTTCGGCGGCTGGACCGATCTCTTGCTGCAGCGCTTCATCGAGATCTGGTCGTCGATGCCGGTGCTTTACATCCTGCTGATCATCGCCGCCATTCTGCCGCCCGGCTTCTTCGTGCTGCTCGGCATCATGCTGCTCTTTTCCTGGGTCGGCTTCGTCGGCGTCGTGCGCGCCGAATTCCTGCGCGCCCGCAATTTCGAATATGTCCGCGCCGCCCGCGCCCTCGGCGTCAACAATCGCACCATCATGTGGCGCCACCTGCTGCCGAACGCCATGGTGGCGACGCTGACCTTCCTGCCTTTCATCCTCTCCGGCTCGATCACCACGCTGACGTCGCTCGATTTCCTCGGCTTCGGCATGCCGCCGGGCTCACCTTCGCTCGGCGAGATGATCGCCCAGGGCAAGTCTAACCTGCAGGCGCCATGGCTGGGGCTGACGGCCTTCTTCGCCATGTCGATCATGCTGTCCCTGCTGATCTTCATCGGCGAAGCCGTGCGCGATGCCTTCGATCCGAGGAAGACGTTTCAATGAGTGATATGACAGAACCGCTCCTTTCCGTCCGTGATCTCTCGGTGGCCTTTCACCAGGGCGGCGAGACATCGCTTGCCGTCGATAGCATCTCCTTCGATATCGCCAAGGGCGAGGTGGTGGCGCTCGTCGGCGAATCCGGTTCCGGCAAGTCGGTTTCGGCCAATTCGATCCTGCGGCTTCTGCCCTATCCCTCGGCAAGCCATCCCTCCGGCGAAATCCTGTTCAAGGGCAAGGACCTCCTGAAAGCGTCGGAGCGGGCGCTGCGCGAGGTGCGCGGCAACGACATCACCATGATCTTCCAGGAGCCGATGACCTCGCTCAATCCGCTTCATACGATCGAGAAGCAGATCGCCGAGATCCTGGCGTTGCACCAAGGTCTCAGCGGTGAGCCGGCGCGGGAGCGCGTGCTGGAATTGTTGAACCAGGTGGGTATCCGCGAGCCGGAAAAACGATTGAAGGCCTATCCGCACGAACTCTCAGGCGGCCAGCGCCAGCGCGTCATGATCGCCATGGCGCTTGCCAACCGCCCGGAACTGCTGATCGCCGACGAACCCACAACCGCGCTCGACGTCACCGTGCAGGCACAGATCCTCGAATTGCTGCGACAGCTCAAGGCCGTGCACGGCATGTCGATGCTGTTCATCACCCATGATCTCGGCATCGTGCGCAAATTCGCCGATCGCGTCTGCGTCATGACCAAGGGCCGGATCGTCGAAACCGGAACGGTCGACGAGGTCTTCGCCGATCCGAAGCACGAATACACCCGCCATCTTCTCGCCTCCGAACCGCGTGGCGAACCGCCGCTTGCCGATCCGGCGAAGCCGGTGGTGATGGAAGGCTCCGATATCCGCGTCTGGTTCCCGATCAAGGCGGGGCTGATGCGCCGCGTCGTCGATCACGTGAAGGCGGTCGACGGCATCGACCTTTCGCTGCGCGCCGGCCAGACGCTCGGCGTCGTCGGTGAATCCGGTTCCGGCAAGACCACGCTGGGTCTCGCGCTCACCCGGCTGATCTCCTCGCAAGGGCGGATCGCCTTTGTCGGTAAAGATATAGCCGGCTATTCGTTCAACGAGATGCGGCCGCTGCGCAATCAACTGCAGATCGTCTTCCAGGATCCTTATGGCTCGCTCAGCCCCCGCATGTCTGTCGGCGATATCATTGCCGAAGGCCTGAAGGTGCATGAGCGCTCGTTGACGTCGGAAGAACGCGACCAGCGCGTCTGCTGGGCGCTGGAGGAGGTTGGCCTCGATCCGCTGACCCGCTGGCGCTATCCGCACGAATTCTCCGGCGGCCAGCGCCAGCGCATCGCGATTGCCCGCGCCATGGTGCTGAAGCCGCGTTTCGTCATGCTCGACGAGCCGACCTCGGCCCTCGATATGAGCGTGCAGGCCCAGGTGGTCGATCTCCTGCGCGATCTGCAGCAGAAGCACGATCTCGCCTATCTCTTCATCAGCCACGATCTGAAAGTGGTGAAGGCGCTCGCCAACGACGTCATCGTCATGCGGTTCGGCAAGGTGGTGGAGCAGGGTCCGTCATCGGAAATCTTCCGCGCGCCGAAGGACGATTATACCAAGGCGCTGATGGCCGCCGCCTTCAACATCGAGGCGGTGCCGACCCCCGCCGTGCAGCAATAAAGAAGATCATGTCCGCACACCCTCCCATCCTCGTCGATATCAAGTTCAATCCCGAAGGCGTCGCCCGGGTGCTGAAGACGGCCTTTGCCGATCGCGGCAGCATCAATCTCGCCGATCCGTCCGACCGGGCGCGCGATCTCCGCGAGGCCGAATATGCGCTGCTCTGGAAGCCGGACGCCGACCTTTTCGCGCGGGCACCGAACCTCAAGGTGATCTTCTCGGGCGGTGCCGGTGTCGACCATATCATCGGTATGGCCGGCCTGCCCGCGATCCCGATCGTCCGCTTCGTCGACCGCAGCCTGACGGCTCGCATGAGCGAATGGGTGGTCATGCAATGCCTGATGCATCTGCGCGGACAATATGCCCATGACAGCCACCAGCGCCGGCGTGAATGGGCAAAATTGATCGCGCCTGAGGCGGCGGAGATCACGGTCGGCGTGATGGGCCTCGGCATTCTCGGCCAGGATGCGGTCGCCAAGCTGAAGGTCATGGGTTTCAACGTCATCGGCTGGTCGCGCACCCGCAAGGAGATCGCCGGCGTCGAAACCTTCGATGCCGCCGAGTTGGACAGCTTCCTCGGCAAGACCGACATCCTCGTCGGCCTGCTGCCGCTGACGCCTGAGACGACAGGATTTTACGATAGCGGGCTATTCAAAAAGCTCCACAGCTATGGCGCGCTGGGGCGCCCGGTCTTCATCAATGCCGGCCGCGGCAAGAGCCATGTCGAGGCCGATATCGTTTCCGCCGTCCGGGACGGTATTCTCGGCGGCGCTTCCCTCGATGTCTTCGAGGCGGAGCCGCTTGGCCCCGACAATCCCCTGTGGGCGTTGGAGAACGTCTTCATCACGCCGCATGACGCGGCGGTCTCCGAAGAAAACGCCCTGTTCCGTCATGTCGAAGCGCAGATCGCCCGTTTCGAACGCGGCGAACCGCTGCAATTCGTGGTCGACCGCGCCGTCGGCTATTGAGCTCCTCCCGGAACCTTCCCGACACCCACCCGTTTCTTCTGCGGAAATTCTTTCGGGCCGGACCGGCCCGTCAAGACAGCGGAAGGAGACGATGATGGCGCATCAGACCGAAACACGCTGGGAAAAGTCCGACGGCAAGCTTCATCGCGAAGAGCAGATCCCGCCGGTGAAGGCAAGGCAGGGGCGCATGGGTTATCGCATCCTGCTGGTGCTGCTTGCCGCGCTCGTGCTCGCTTTCGTGGTCTGGATACCGGTCGAGATCTGGGGCAAGCGCGAAGCAAGCGAGGTGGCGCCGCAGCAGCCCGGCCAGCAGCTGCAGTCGCGGCAGCCTGAGACGGCGCCTGCGCCAACGCTGCAGAACGGCACTGCCCCGGCAGCCCCCGGTGCCACGCCTGCAACGCCGGTCCAACCTGCCGCGCCGGCGCAATGAGCGCCGGAATGAGCGTTGGCCAGATGATCACCCGCGTCCCGCCGCCGTAACGCGGCGGGACGTTTATTGATTTGTCTGGACTTTCTCTGCCGATTTTTCGATAAGAAGGCGCACGAGCCGGTTTCGTGCGCCGGCCCAGCACTTGGCAGCACTCGGGAACTTGGCAGCACCTGACCGGAGTGGACAGGGGCAGGAATTTCATGGCCAGGACGGATATCGCAAGACGCGTCTACAATCACGCTTGGAAGCTCGATCCGATCGTCCGCAGCCTGATCGATACCGACTTCTATAAGCTGCTGATGCTGCAGATGATCTGGAAGCTCTACCCAGACGTCAACGCGTCCTTTACGCTCATCAACCGCACCAAGCGCGTGCGCCTCGCCGATGAGATCGACGAAGGCGAATTGCGCGAACAGCTCGACCATGCCCGCACGCTGAAACTCTCCAAGAAGGAGATGATCTGGCTGGCGGGTAACAGCTTCTACGGCCGCGCGCAGATCTTCGAGCCGGAATTCCTCGCCTGGCTTTCCAACTTCCAGCTTCCCGAATACGAGCTGTCGAAGAAGGACGGGCAATATGTTCTGGATTTCCACGGGTCCTGGAAGGAAACCACCATGTGGGAGATCCCGGCGCTCGCCATCGTCAATGAACTCAGGTCGCGCTCGGCGATGAAGGCGCTCGGTCCCTTCACCCTCGACGTGCTTTATGCCCGCGCCAAGGCGAAGATGTGGTCGAAGGTCGAACGGCTGAAGGAACTGCCCGGCCTGCGCATCTCCGATTTCGGCACCCGCCGCCGTCACAGTTTCCTCTGGCAGCGCTGGTGCGTCGAGGCGCTGAAGGAAGGTATCGGCCCGGCCTTTACCGGCACCAGCAACGTATTGCTGGCGATGGATTCCGATCTCGAAGCCGTTGGCACCAATGCCCACGAACTGCCGATGGTGGCTGCCGCCCTTGCGCAAACCGACGAGCAGCTGCGCAATGCGCCCTACAAGATCCTGCGCGACTGGAACAAGCTTTATGGCGGCAATCTTCTAATCGTCCTGCCGGATGCCTTTGGTACGGCTGCCTTCCTGCGCGACGCGCCGGAATGGGTGGCGGACTGGACCGGCTTCCGCCCGGACAGCGCGCCGCCGATCGAGGGCGGCGAAAAGATCATCGACTGGTGGAAGAAGATGGGCCGCGACCCGCGCCAGAAGCTGTTGATCTTCTCCGACGGTCTCGATGTCGACGCCATCATCGACACCTACCGGCATTTCGAAGGCCGCGTGCGCATGAGCTTCGGCTGGGGCACCAATCTGACCAACGATTTTTCCGGTTGCGCGCCGACCGAAATATCCGGCCTCAACCCGATCTCGGTCGTCTGCAAGGTCAGCGACGCCAACGGCCGTCCGGCGGTAAAACTCTCCGACAATCCGCAGAAGGCGACCGGCGAACCGGCGGAGGTCGAACGTTACCTGAAATTCTTCGGCGCCGAGGACAGGGTCGATCAGACCGTCCTGGTATAGGCTCGAGCCGAGGCTCGGCCGTCCCGGGGCATATCGATATGCCCCGCCATCGCATCCTCGATCGACCAGCCGAAGCGCCAGGCGTCGAACATCGAATACCATTCCTGGAAATCGGTGATCGGCAGGACATCCGGCTTCGACATCGGATTGTCGTCCAGGCTGCGGCCGCGCGCGCGGTCCCGTACGCCTCGCTCCTGCATCTCCAGCAGATTCTCGAACATCATCACCCCCCGGTCCTATCCGATAGGATTTATGCAATCATGCTAATAAAGCATTGTCGAGTCCGGAGTCGATAATTCGGGTTTTTCACAGGATTAGCCCCAATGCGCTAATTCGGGGGTGACTAGGGCTCACCCGGCCCAGGTGACGGGGAGGCTCGGCTTCCTGGCTGGGGTCCGCCGCCAAGCCTCCCGGGCTGACCGACCTTGAACAGGCCGGCAGCGCCGACACGTTGCCGCGTTCCGGCCGGTGCAATCCAACCCAGATGTTATCGATGGCTAACGGCCGGTTAATATCCACCGGACCTGTTCCGATCCCGCGCAGTCCTGCACCGTGGGGCCGGCAGCATCCCCAGGCTTTCAGGCCGCCAGTCTGCGAAACCGGGTTCTGATCCGGTCGAGATAATAGTGGCCTGGAGACGGCGCTGCCGTCATCGCGTGGGCTTCCGAGGAGGGAACACCATCGAACAGGCGCTCCTCGCCATTCTTGAAACAAATCCTCAGCCGCCCGTCGTCCTGGCTGAAATAGACGGATTTGATGATCTTCGACTTCACCGAAAGTTCTTCCACCTGTTTTACCTCTATTTTTTGGTTTGGCAGAACCTAAACCCAAACGTGCAAAGACGCGGTGAACTCGCATGGTAAAAAATCAGGAATCTTGCGAGAGTCGTCAGGGTGTCGATGGGGGCGGTGCCGTCGGCGAACACCTCGACGGATGCGGCTGCCGATGGGCTTTTGCGGGTTCGCTTGATCCGCCCTTCCGTGCACGAACTTGCCAATAAAGACTCAGCGTTTGACAGCGTCATGCTTTAATGGCGATATCTTCCATCCAGAGTCGAGGAATGGCGGGGTGCAATGTTAGGTGAAGCGATTTCTTTTGTAAGACGTAATCTGTCGTTTGTGTGTGTTGTTGTTGCAGCCAATTGCGCACTGGTTGCTTTTGATGATTACAGCGGTGGAAACAAAAGCAATTCAGCGCAATTTTTCGTTGCCTTGTCTTTTGGATTCTTCATTCAGAACGCAATATTAAATGGAGAGGGGAAAGTTTCAAACCTGACCAGCGGCATGCGTGGGTTTGGCGGCTACATCTGGAAGAACTTGCTTATCATGCTGGTCGTCATTGGAATCGGGATTGGTGTCCCTGTCGCATTCGGCGCCACTTCCCTATCAAAGAACGTGTTTCTGCTCCTATGTCTTGCGATGATCGCAATCATCCTGCCGCTGCTTCTTGCCCTTGTCGGAACCTGGCCTATTGCCGGAATTGCGGGCTCTAAAAGCGGGCTTTCAGCTGCCTTCAGCCGAGGGAAACGCGGCTTGGTTCCCACCTTTTTACGGTTGTTTGCCGGACTTTTTCTTCCCTTCATCGGTGGTTTGCTATTGATGACGGCAGCAACATCGATGTCATACGAACCCGATAGCATCTTCTCGGACGGAAAACTGAACCTCATCGCTTTGGCAATACTGGTGATTTGCCAATGGGCGTCGATATTCGGCCTGTGCTACGTTTCGATCGTCCTGGCTCGCAAACTGCTGAGTTCCGCGGCTCCGCGGCCAATCGGAGGACGTCAAGGGAATGCGGTTGCAGCGACGAGCGTCTCGGAAATTTTCGAATAGGACCTACAATGTGGCACGTCTTTTTAGACGCGCAAAGCGTGCTGTAACACTCTGAATCTACGCGCCGGCCCTAAGCGATCCGATTTTCGGGCCGACGCGCTAGTCGCGATCATCCTGAGCCGCTGACAGGTTTTCCAATATCTGCAAGAATCAGGAGCGTTGAGCCGCTGCCACACGCAATGGATTGTTACGAAAGGCTGGCACGGCCCTGCGAAGGAAAGAAGCGGCGGTTTTAATGAAAATGGCGGACAGGGTGGGATTCGAACCCACGGTACGCTTTCACGTACACACGCGTTCCAGGCGTGCGCCTTAAACCACTCGGCCACCTGTCCTTCTTGGGCGTTCGCGCCTGGATAGGAGCAAATCGTCGGAACGGCGCGATATATACCGATGAATTTTTGTCGATCAACCGAAATCTAACAGTTTTTTGACTTCTTCCGATAAAACTCGCTTCCGCCCGTCCATTGTGCTTCACCTCATCGAAGACTATGTAATTCTCCAGGTGGAGAATGGCGCGGGTTGGCCGGGATTGTCCGGCATAGCGAAGCGTCGGAGGAATTGATGCGTTTCCTGTTGCGTCTGGCCAGCCTTGTCGCGCTTGCGGCGGCCGTTATTGCCGGGACCATCGATTCGATCCAATCGGTTGCGGCGTCCACCGTGGTGATGACGCCGATTTCCGATGCCTGGCAGGATGTCAGCCCGACAACCCTGACGTCGCTGCAATCCTTACTTTCCTATTATATCCATCCGCGCTTCTACACCTTCATCTTCCAGTGGTTGATGCTCCAGCCGGCCTTTGCGGTTTTCCTGGTGATCGCGCTGCTTCTCTGGATGATCGGCTATAAGAAGCCGCCGGTGGCCGGTCGTTTCACGGCATAAGCAAGCCGACCTTGCCACCATGGCCCGGGGCCGGGTCGGATCGGCCGCCGATGTTTCCGTAAGCCCGCCATGGCTGTCGGATTGGCGGGAAATTTTGCATTCCGGCGGCGGAAATGTCTAAAAATCAGCCCCGGGGAATGGATTTTCAGCAATCGCTGCAAATCTTTACCACCTGAAAAATTTCTGGTGAATTTTTCCGTGAGCCATGCAAGGATGCGCGCAGCCAGGCCTCCGGGGGGAGGTCGGTGGTTCCGCAGACATGTCCGAAAAGGGCTTGCGGGAGGACCCCAACGAATAGCAACAACAGGGCTGCACAATGAAAAAATCCCTTCTCACTCTCCTTGCCGTGGCTGCCATGTCGACGACGGCGCTTGCCGCCGATGTCAAGCCGGCGCTGGTTTACGGCACCGGCGGGAAGTTCGATAAGTCTTTCAACGAAGCGGCCTATAACGGCGCCGAGAAATTCAAGGCCGAGACCGGCATCGCCTATCGCGACTTCGAGCCGACCGGCGACACCCAGGGCGAACAGGCCATCCGCAACTTCGCAAGCCGCGGTTTCAATCCGGTGGTTGCCGTTTCCTTCGCCTGGACTTCGGCGATCGAGAAGGTCGCGGCTGAATTCCCGGATACCAAGTTCATCATCGTCGACTCGGTCGTCGACAAGCCGAACGTCCGCTCGGTGGTCTACAAGGAAGAAGAAGGCTCCTACCTCGTCGGCATTCTCGCCGGCATGGCATCGAAATCAGGCAAGGTCGGCTTCGTCGGCGGCATGGACATTCCGCTGATCCGCAAGTTCGAATGCGGTTACGAGCAGGGCGCGCGCGCTGCCAAGGCCGATGTCGAAGTGTTCCAGAACATGACCGGCACCACCGGTGCTGCCTGGAACGACCCGGTTCGCGGCGGCGAACTCACCAAGAACCAGATCGACCAGGGCGCCGACGTCATTTACGCGGCAGCCGGCGCCACCGGCCTCGGCGTTCTGCAGACCGCTGCCGACAACAAGAAGCTGTCGATCGGCGTCGATTCCAACCAGAACCATCTGCATCCGGGTTCGGTGCTGACCTCGATGGTCAAGCGCGTCGACCTCGCCGTCTACAACGCCTATAGCGACACCAAGAACGACAAGTTCACCGCTGGCGTCCAGGCGCTCGGCGTCAAGGAAGACGGCGTTGGCGCAGCGATCGACGACAACAACAAGTCGCTGATCACGCCGGAAATGCAGGCGGCCGTCGACAAGGCCAAGGCCGATATCATCGCGGGGACCGTCAAGGTTCACGACTATACCTCGGACAATGCTTGCCCGAAGTGATCCGCGCCCTGATGTAATCGACGATTGAGATCGGGCGTATGGCGGAGGGGATTTTCGCCATACGCCCTTTTCTTATTTGGAGCCTGCCGTGACAGATAAGCCCGCTATCGAGCTTGTCGGCATCGATAAGAAATTCGGTGCCGTCCATGCCAACAAGGACATCAACCTTACCGTTGCCAAGGGGACGATCCACGGCATCATCGGCGAAAACGGCGCCGGCAAATCGACGCTGATGTCGATTATCTACGGTTTTTACCATGCCGATAGCGGCGAGATCCGCGTCAACGGCAATCCGGTCACCATCCGCGACAGCCAGGCGGCAATCGCCACCGGCATCGGCATGGTGCACCAGCATTTCATGCTGGTCGATAATTTCACCGTGCTTGAAAACATCATGCTCGGCGCCGAAGGCGGCATGCTGCTGGCGAGAGGGGTGGCCTCGGCCCGTGCCGAACTCAAGCGGCTGGAAACGGAATACGGTCTCGAGGTCGATCCGGACGCGCTGATCGAAGAGCTTCCTGTCGGCCTGCAGCAGCGTGTCGAAATCTTGAAAGCCATGTATCGCGGCGCCGAGATCCTGATCCTCGACGAGCCCACAGGCGTGTTGACGCCGGCTGAAGCCGATCACCTCTTCCGCATCCTCAAGGTGCTGCGCGACCAGGGCAAGACGATCATTCTCATCACCCACAAGCTGCGCGAGATCATGGCGATCACCGATACGGTTTCCGTCATGCGCCGCGGCGAAATGGTGGCGACCCGCAAGACGGCGGAAACGACGGTGGAAGAGCTTGCCGAGCTGATGGTCGGCCGCCGCGTGCTGCTGCGCGTGCAGAAGGGCGAGGCCAATCCCGGCGCCGCCGTGCTCTCCGTCCGCAACCTGACGGTCAAGGACAATCGCGGCGTCACCATGGTCGACAATGTTTCCTTCGACGTGCGCGCCGGCGAGATCGTCGGCATTGCCGGTGTCGCCGGCAACGGCCAGTCCGAATTGCTGGAGGCGATTGCCGGCATCCGCAAGCCCGCCTCCGGCGAAATCCTTCTCGACGGCCAGACGATCGACAAGGCAGATCCCGCCCGCCTGCGCGACCTCGGCCTCGCCCATATTCCCGAGGACCGCCACCATATGGGCCTGGTTCTGAAGTTCGAAGAATATGAAAATTCCGTGCTCGGCTACCATCGCCGCCCGGGTTACAGCCGCGGCCCGTTGCTCGATCTCGAGGCGATCCGCAGGGATGCGATGGAGAAGATCGAAAAATACGACATCCGCCCGCCGAACCCGCGGCTGAAGACGGCGAATTTCTCCGGCGGCAACCAGCAGAAGATCGTCGTCGCCCGCGAGATCGAACGCGATCCGAAGATGCTGATCATCGGCCAGCCGACCCGCGGCGTCGATATCGGCGCCATCGAATTCATCCACCGCCGGATCATCGAAATGCGCGATGCAGGCAAGGCGATCCTGCTCGTCTCCGTCGAACTCGATGAAATCCGCTCCCTTTCAGACCGTATCCTTGTCATGTTTGCCGGCCATGTCGTCGGCGAGAAGACGCCCGATGCCGGTGAACAGACCCTCGGCCTGATGATGGCCGGCATTGCCGCGTGAGGCCTTTATGAGCACTGCTTCCGTTCCGCTACCAAACTGGATCAATTACGGTCTGATCCCGCTTTTGAACCTGATCGTCGCCTTCCTGATCTCCGGCTTCGTCGTCTGGCTGATCGGCGAAAGCCCGCTGGCCGCTCTCTCGCTGCTCATCGAAGGTGCCTTCGGTAGCGGTGAAGGCATCGGTTTCACGCTCTATTATGCGACGAGTTTCATCTTCACCGGCCTGTCCGTAGCCGTTGCCATCCATGCCGGCCTCTTCAACATTGGCTCGGAAGGCCAGGCCTATATTGGCGGCCTTGGCTGTGCGCTGGTGGCGCTGGCGCTCGACAAATATGTGCCATGGTATGTGACGATGCCGATCGCCGTTATCGGCGCTGGTCTCTTCGGCGCCGCCTGGGCCTTCATTCCCGCCTTCCTGCAGGCCAAGCGTGGCAGCCATATCGTCATCACGACGATCATGTTCAACTACATCGCCGCCGCTGTCATGGTCTATCTGCTGGTGCATGTGCTGATCGTGCCTGGCAAGATGGCGCCGGAAACCCGCACCTTCCTCGAAGGCGGACAGCTTCCGAAACTCGGCTGGATCATGACCATGTTCGGTTCCAAGCTCGGTGCGGCCCCCTTCAACGTCTCCTTCATCATCGCCCTGTTCGCCGCCTGGTTCGTCTGGGTACTGGTCTGGCGCAGCAAACTCGGCTTTGATATGCGCACGCTGGGCATGAGCCCGACAGCCGCCGACTATGCCGGCACGCCGCATGCGCGCACCATCATCATCGCCATGCTGCTCTCTGGCGCGCTCGCGGGCATGATGGCGCTCAATCCGGTCATGGGCTCGTCGGCCCGCCTGCAGGTGGAGTTCGTCGGTGGCGCCGGCTTCGTCGGCATCGCCGTGTCGCTGATGGGACGAAACCATCCGCTCGGCATTATCTTCGCTGCTATCCTTTTCGGCGTGCTCTATCAGGGCGGCGACTGGATCTCCTTCGAAATGCCCAACATCACCCGCGAGATGATCCTCGTCATTCAGGGGCTGGTGATCCTGTTCGCCGGCGCGCTGGAATATATGTTCCGCCCGGCAATGGTGCATATCTACCAGCAGTTCAAGCGAGCCTGAGGAGCGGATGATGGAATATTATGAAATTTTCATCAGCGTTCTGAGCTCGACGATCCGGCTCTCCATTCCGCTGATCTTCACCGCCCTTGCCGGCCTGTTTTCCGAACGCGCCGGCATTTTCGATATCGGTCTCGAAGGCAAGATGCTTGGCTCGGCCTTCGCCGCCGCCTGCGTCGCCTATCTCACTGGTTCCGCCTGGGCAGGCCTTGGCGCCGGCGTGGTCTGCTCGGTGGCCCTCAGCCTCGTGCATGGCTTTGCCTCGATCACCAATCGCGGCAACCAGATCATCTCGGGTGTGGCCATCAACTTCTTCATCGCCGGCATCACCATCGTGCTCGGTCAGGCCTGGTTCGGCCAGGGCGGTCGCACGCCGCAGTTGCTGCCGGAGGCGCGCTTCGCACCGATCACACTCCCCGGCGCCGATACCCTCCATGATATACCGATCGTCGGGCCGCTCTACGCCAACGTCGTCTCAGGCAACAATATCCTCACCTATCTCGCCTTCCTCGCGGTGCCCTTCTCCTGGTGGGTGCTGTACCGCACGCGATTCGGCCTCAGGCTGCGCGCCGTCGGCGAAAATCCGGGCGCGGTCGATACAGCCGGCATTTCGGTTGCCTGGCTGCGCTACCGCGCCGTCATGTGCGCCGGCATCCTCTGCGGCTTTTCCGGCACCTATCTGGCGATCGCCCAGTCCGCCGCCTTCATCAAGGACATGTCGGCCGGCAAGGGCTATATCGCGCTCGCCGCTCTCGTCTTCGCCAAGTGGAAACCGGTGCCGGTGATGTTTGCCTGCCTGCTCTTCGGCTTCCTCGATGCGCTGGCGAATTTCATGCAGGGCAAGCAGGTGCCGCTGATCGGCGAAGTGCCGGTTCAGGTCTTCCAGGCGCTGCCCTATATCCTCACCTGCGTCCTGCTTGCCGGCTTCATCGGCGTGGCGATCCCGCCGAAGGCCGGCGGCGTGCCCTATACGAAGGAGCGTTGATATGTCTCACGACCTGTTCGAAGCGGCCCGCGGCGCCATGGCCTTTGCCCACGCGCCCTATTCGAAATTCCCGGTCGGCGCGGCGATCCGCGCCGAGGACGGCAAGGTCTATACCGGCGCCAACATCGAAAACCTCTCCTTTCCGCAAGGCTGGTGCGCCGAACCGACGGCGATCAGCGCCATGATCATGGGCGGCGCCAGGAAGATCGTCGAAATGGCCGTGATCGCCGAGAAGCTGCCGCTCTGCCCGCCTTGCGGCGGCTGCCGCCAGAAGATTTCCGAATTCGCCTCGAAAGACACAAAGATCTATCTCTGCGACGAGGCGGGCGTGAAGAAGACCATGACGATGGAAGAGCTTCTTCCCTTCAGCTTCGAGACGGAACTCGGATGAAGGCGACGGTCAACCTGCTCGCCGCATTGCTCGGCGGCATCAAGCCGCGCCACGGCATCGTGCTCGGCTCGGGTCTCGGCTCGCTCGTCGAAGAGGTGGACGATGCCGTCCGTGTTCCCTACAAGGATCTGCCGGGCTTTCCCGTCAGCGCCGTTTCCGGACATGCCGGCGAAGTCGTCGCCGGCCGTCTCGGCGGCGAGCCTGTGGTCATGCTTTCCGGCCGGGTGCATTATTACGAAAAGGGCGATGCCAATGCCATGCGCCTGCCGATCGAGGTGCTGAAGGCGCTCGGCGTCGAAGCGTTGATCCTGACCAATTCGGCCGGATCGCTGCGCGATGACATGCCGCCCGGTTCGCTGATGCAGATCACCGATCACATCAATTATTCCGGCATGAACCCGTTGATCGGCGAGGAAAGCGATCACCGTTTCGTCGGAATGACCAATGCCTATGATGCCGGCCTGGCCGCAGCCATGCAGAAGGCGGCGGCGAAGCTCAAGATCGAGCTGTCGCAAGGCGTCTATATGTGGTTCTCCGGTCCGAGCTTCGAAACGCCGGCCGAAATCCGCATGGCGCGCATCCTCGGCGCCGATGCCGTCGGCATGTCGACTGTGCCCGAGGTCATCATTGCAAGAATGCTGGGCCTGAGGGTTGCAGCCGCCTCCGTTATCACCAACTATGGCGCAGGCATGACCGGCAACGAACTCAGCCATGAAGAAACCAAGGACATGGCGCCCGTCGGCGGCGCCCGTCTCGCCGCCATACTGAAAGACATGATTGCGGCTAGAACAGGATGATTTTAGGCCGGGCCGGCCTAAAATCTGAATCCTGTTCTCAATTATATAGTTAGAGCATGATGGCGTCCAAAAACCGCTCACACTTTTCGGCATCATGCTCTAGAGGACACGAAAATGAATAGCCATTCCAGCCGGGAGACGGCGGCGGTCGCCCTTTCCCTTCTCGATCTCACCAATCTGAAGGACGATTGCACCGAGGCGCAGATCGAGACGCTCTGCGCCCGTGCGCAGACGCCTTTTGGCAACAGCGCCGCGATCTGCATCTGGCCGCGCTTCGTCGCTCAGGCCCGCAATATCCTCGGCACCGGCCATGCCGTGCGAATCGCCACCGTCGTCAATTTCCCCTCCGGCGATATGGAAGTGGCCGATGTCGCCGCCGAAACGCGCGAGGCGATTGCCGACGGCGCCGACGACATCGATCTGGTCATCCCTTACCGCAAGCTCATATCAGGCAATGAGAAGGCGGTGACCGACATGGTCAGGGCGGTGCGCGCCGAATGCACCGGACCAGTTCTCCTCAAGGTCATTATCGAGACCGGCGAGTTGAAGGATGCGGCGTTGATCCGCCGCGCCTCCGAACTCGCGATCGAGGCCGGCGCCGATTTCATCAAGACCTCCACCGGCAAAGTTGCCGTCAACGCCACGCTCGAAGCCGCCGACATCATGATCCGCGCCATTCGCGAAAGCGGCCGCAAGGTCGGCTTCAAGCCGGCCGGCGGCATCGGCTCGGTCGCCGATGCAGCGCTTTATCTGAGCCTTGCCGAAACCATCATGGCCCCGGACTGGGCGATGCCCTCGACCTTCCGCTTCGGCGCTTCCGGTCTGCTCGACGATATCCTGGCGGTTCTCGGCGGAGCGCAGCCGGCATCGGCGGCGGCGTCGAGCTATTGAGATGATTCCGCAGGAGATCATCCGGCGTAAACGCGACGGCGAGGAACTCGGCCCCGCCGACATCAACTCCTTCATCGCCGCACTTGCCGCCGGTCAACTGTCTGAAGGTCAGATCGGCGCTTTCGCCATGGCCGTCTGGTTCAAAGGCATGTCGCGCCAGGAAACCGTCGCCTTGACGCTGGCCATGGCCGACTCCGGCGATCGGCTGCAATGGGCTGACATCGACCGTCCGATCGCCGACAAACACTCGACCGGCGGCGTCGGCGACAATGTTTCGCTGATGCTGGCGCCGATCGCCGCGGCCTGCGGCCTCGCCGTGCCGATGATATCGGGGCGCGGCCTCGGCCATACCGGCGGCACGCTGGATAAGCTCGAATCCATTCCAGGCTATATGATCACCCCGGATGCCGATCTGTTCCACAAGGTCGTAAAAGAGGCGGGATGCGCCATCATCGGCCAGACCGGCGCCTTGGCGCCTGCCGACGGCAGGCTCTATGCCGTGCGCGACGTAACCGCCACCGTCGATTCCATTCCGCTGATCACTGCGTCCATCCTCTCGAAGAAACTGGCGGCCGGGCTCGAGACGCTGGTGCTCGATGTCAAGGTCGGCAACGGCGCCTTCATGGCCGACCGCGCCCAGGCCGAGATCCTGGCGCGGTCGCTGGTGGAGGTTGCCAATGGCGCCGGTGTAAAGACCTCGGCGCTGATCACCGACATGAACCAGCCGCTCGCCGATAGTGCCGGCAATGCGGTTGAAATGCGCAACTGCCTGGATTTCCTGGCGGGTGGGAAGGCGGAGACACGGCTTGCGACCGTCGTTCTTGCCTTCGCCGCCGAAATGCTGGTGAAGTCAGGCATTGCCGCCTCGTCCGGGGAAGCTGACGGGATGGCGCGCCGGGCCTTGTCGTCGGGGAGGGCGGCCGAGATCTTCGCGCGCATGGTCTCCATGCTCGGTGGCCCGGCCGATCTCGTCGAAAATCCCGACCGATATTTGGTCAGGGCGCCGGTGGAAAAACCTGTCCCGGCCGGCCGGTCCGGCTGGCTTTCCGCCTGCGATGCCCGCGGTATCGGTGTCAGCGTCATCGATCTCGGCGGCGGCAGACGCCACCCTAAAGACCGGATCGACCACCGCGTCGGCTTCTCCGAACTTCTGCCGCTTGGCACCCGCGTTAGCGCCGGCGACCCGATCGCGCTGGTTCATGCCGCCGACGAAGCAGCGGCGGAGAAGGCGGCGGCTGCCCTGGCCGCGCATTACCGCATCACCGAGGACAGGCCGGAGCCGACACCGGTAATCACAGGCCTTATCTGATCCCTACTGTTTGAGGCTGAGCGAACCGTCGGCGACGGAATAGGAGGCGAGTTTCCGCAGGAAGCTCATGCCGACCAGCGTCGTCGTCAGTGCATTGTCCTTGAGGACGAAGGCTTCGACCTCGCGCACGCGGATTCCGCCGATCTCAACCCGGTCGAGCATCACATGCGCCGCCTTCGTCTGACCGTTGGCGGTGTTAACGCCATAGCGGAAATCGAGCTGGTTGGCCGTGTAGCCGAGCCGGCGGGCAAGCGTCTCGTTGAGCGCGACATAGGTGGCGCCGGTATCGATGAGGCCCTGCACCGGCTTGCCGTTGATCTTGAAGCTGCCGGTATAATGGCCCTGCGCATCCGCCTGCAGGCGGATCGCATTGCTGGCGGAGACCGGCGCGGGTGCGGCGGGCTTGTCGCTTTCAGGCGATAGGTAATTGGCGGAGAGGGCGTCGGCAGGCTGCTGGCTGGTGCTTCCGAAGAAGGAGGGCGCCTGTGTGGCCAGCACCGCGGCGATGCTGGCAAATATGACGGTACGCACGAGCATGAAACAGAAATCCTTCCTGTATAAACCCGGCTTCATGCAGGGCCTCATGCTTCAAGCTTGCTAAGCCTCAAATCCTGATAAGTCGCTAATATCGATACAAAAAGGCCCGGAACGAACCATCCGGGCCTTAAAACTCTTTCGATTTGGTAAAGGAAGGCTGAAACTATTTGGTGCCGTACATGCGGTCGCCCGCATCGCCGAGGCCGGGCACGATGTAGCCCTTCTCATTGAGATGACTGTCGATCGATGCGGTGAAGACGGGAACATCGGGATGGGCGGCGCGGAAGTTGCGGATGCCTTCCGGGGCGGCAAGCAGGCAGAGGAAGCGGATATTGTGAGCGCCGCGTTCCTTGAGCTTGTCGATCGCCGCGATCGACGAATTACCGGTTGCCAGCATCGGGTCGACGACGATGATCAGGCGCTCGGCCACATCCTCGGGCGCCTTGAAGTAGTACTCGACCGGCTGCAGCGTCTCGTGGTCGCGGTAGACGCCGATATGCGAGACGCGGGCTGATGGTACGAGATCGAGCATGCCTTCGAGCAGGCCGTTGCCGGCGCGCAGGATCGAGGCGAAGACCAGCTTCTTGCCTTCGAGGATCGGCGAGTCCATCGTCTGCAGCGGCGTCTCGATCGTTTCCATCGTCAGTTCGAGATCGCGGGTCACTTCGTAACAGAGAAGCGTGGAAATTTCGCGCAGCAACCGCCGGAAACTTCCCGTCGATGTCTCCTTGCGCCGCATGATGGTGAGTTTGTGCTGCACCAGCGGGTGATCGATGACCGTAACGCCGTCCATGGGGAAGCCTTTCATTCTTTCTATCGAATGTTTCTTTCACGGAAATCGGCCCGACTGCAAGAGTGGAGGCCAATTTGCGCCGATCATCCCCAGCCTCTCCCCTTAAATCCGGGCGAGCAGGGCCTTGCGCGTCTCTTCATCGACGAAGGCAGCCTCGATCGCCGTGCGCGTCATGGCATCGATCTCGGCGTCGCTGAAGCCGAAAGCCCCGGCGGCAAGTTCGTATTCTCGCTTGAGCGAAGTATGAAAGAAAGGCGGATCGTCCGAGCTGATCGTTACCCGCACACCGGCTTCCTTCAGCCGGCGCAGCGGATGCGATGCGAAATCGGGAAAGACCTTAAGCGCAATATTGGAGCCGGGGCAGATTTCGAGCACGGTGCCGAGATCGGCAAGCCGCTTCACCAGATCGAGGTCCTCGATGGCGCGCACGCCATGGCCGATGCGCGAGGGGCGCACGGCATCGAGCGCGTCGGCGACACTGAAGGCGCCGCAGACCTCGCCGGCATGGATGGTGAGCCCCAGGCCGGCATCGCGGGCGATATCGAAGGCTCTGATATAATCGGCGACGCGTCCCATGCGCTCCTCGCCGGCAAGATTGAAGCCCGTTATCAAAGGATTGCCGGCCTTGGCCGCGTATTCGGCAGCGCCGATCACGCTCTCAGGGCCGAAATGCCGCTCGCCGGTGACGATCAGCCGGGCCTCGATGCCGCTCTTTTCCCTGGCCCGCCGGATGCCCTCGCAGACACCTGCTATGTAGGCATCGGCGCCAAGCCCGATGCGCTTGCCGTGGTCGGGCGACACGATGAGTTCGCTATAGATCGTATTGATACCGGCGAGTTCGTCGAGATAGGTTTCGGTCAGAAGCGCATAGTCCTCCTCGGTCCGGTAGACCTCGGAAACCTTGTCGTAACATTCGAGGAAGCTTGCGAAATCATGCCAGACATAGGCGCCGCCACGAAGCTCGCCGCTGATGTCGACGCCGTATTTCAGCGCCTGCGCCTCGGTCAGAGCAGGAGGTGCCGCACCCTCCAGATGGCAGTGCAGCTCGACCTTCTTCAAATGCAATGTCACAGAAAACTCCTCCCATGCGGTCCGGCCGGAATGCCGAGATGGCGCGCGACGCTCTCGCCGATATCGGCATAGCTGCGGCGCACGCCGATCGAGCGCGACCGGATGCCGGGCCCATAGGCGATGACGGGCACGCGTTCGCGCGTATGGTCCGTACCGCGCCAGGTCGGGTCGCAGCCATGGTCGGCGGTGAGCACGACGAGATCGCCAGGCTGCAGCTTCTTGTGGACCTCAGGCAGGCGTGCATCGAAGGCTTCGAGTGCGGCGGCATAACCCGGCACGTCGCGGCGATGTCCGTAAATCATGTCGAAATCGACGAAATTGGTGAAGACGAGATCGCCGTCCTCGGCCTCGTCGATAGTGGAAAGCGTCGCATCCATCAGTTGCTCGTTGCCGGTCGCCTTGATGACCCGCGAAATGCCCTGATGCGCGAAGATGTCGCCGATCTTACCGACAGCATGCACATGCCTGTTGTGCTCGATGAGCCGGTCGAGCAGCGTCGGCTCCGGCGGCAGCACGGAGAAGTCGCGCCGGTTTCCGGTGCGTTGGAAGGTAGAGGCGGACTGGCCGACGAAAGGCCGGGCGATGACGCGGCCGATATTGTAGCGATCGAGCATCCCGCGGGCCAGACGGCAGAAAGTCAGCAGACGATCGAGACCGAAATGCACCTCGTGCGCCGCGACCTGGAAGACGGAATCCGAGGAAGTGTAGCAGATCGGCTTGCCGGTGCGGATATGCTCCTCGCCAAGCCGGGCGATGATCTCCGTTCCCGAGGCATGGCAGTTGCCGAGAATGCCGGGCACATCGGCCTCCCTGCACAGTGCTTCCAGCAGCTCCGGCGGAAAGGCGTCGCCCTCTATCGGGAAATAACCCCAATCGAAGTTGACGGGTGTTCCGGCAATTTCCCAATGGCCGGACGGCGTATCCTTGCCGCGGGAGATTTCGGTGGCGGCGCCATAAATGCCGTAGACCTTCTCGGGCACCGGCATGCCGGCCGGGAACCGGCCGGAGGCCGAGCGTGCGATCTGCATCAGCCCGAGTTCCGACAGGTTGGGCAGGGAAAGCGGCCCCTCGCGCAATCCGGCGCGGTCTGCGGCGCCCGCTGCGCAGAACTCGGCAATATGGCCGAGCGTATCGGCGCCCTCGTCGCCATAGGCCGCCGCATCCGGTGCTCCGCCGACGCCGAAAGAATCCAGAACGAAAAGAAAGGCACGCGCCATTTTACACCCGAGAGAGCCGATCGTCCGCCTCCGGAATGTCGGCGGCGGTGAAATCCAGCCATATAATGCCGAGCCTGGCTTGGCAAATTCCAGAGGAGGGATAAGGGCGTCAGCAATCGCCGCAGGGGATCGAGTCGCCTTGCCGCTGCCGGTAGAAGTAACTGCGGCTGATGGTGATCGTGCGCATTCCATCCGGCATGAAGTTCGGCGCAAACAGGAACATCGTATAGGGGATGCTGAGCTCGGTGCGAACCAGGAAGCTGTTTGCCGTCTTCATATCGGACGGCACGTCGGACACGGCGGTGTTCTTGGCGTAGGGCGCCGTGCCGTCCTGCGCCCAGGACCACAGCACCTTCGCATTGGCGCCGGCGTCGACGGTAATGCCGGTGATCTTCAACGTCAGCGACGTCGAGTTGTAAGGCACGAAGATCGCGGTTGCGACCGAGGGCATCTGCGCAAGCGCGCTCTTGGTGACGGATTGCTGCTGGGTGACGAGGTCGGCGATCGAACCTGCGGCGCGTGTTGCCCGCTTGCTGACGCTGAGGCCGATCGTGATCTCGAAAGCGCCGATATAGAGCATGACGAGCACGGGAAAGAGGATGGCGAATTCGATCGCGCCGGCGCCCTTGCGGTCTGCGATGAGCCGCCGCGCTGACAGTACCAGTCTGGTGAACGGGTTGCGCAACGCCATTATGGATACTGCTCGTTCTGGAAGGCTGCGGTCGCGACGATCAGATATTCCCTCGGCATCGAACCGTCGGAGGGACGGATCGTCGTGATATAAGGCCGGACCAGGTCCGTGATAATTTCCCAGCGGTAATAGGCGCGCACCATGTTGACGGTGCCGGCACCGCCCGGCGTATATTTGAAGGCCGCCGTGTTGATATCGGCATATTTGTCGGTGGAAAGCTTGGGGATCGTCGTTGGAATGGCCGAAAAGCTGCTGAACGTCTGCACATCCAGGTAGAGCTTGCTCGGCGTGGCGACTTCGCTCGCCGAGCAGCGGATCAGGATCGAGATCTCATTACAGAAAGCCTGGCGGAACTGCGCCTGGGTCATATCGGTCGTGCGGCCGAGATTATAGGTAATCTGCCCGGTTCGCATCTTGCGGCTCATCGTATCGACGCCGTTGGAGACCAGTTCTTCGGCAGCAAAGGCGACGAAAGTTTCGAGGATTGCGAAAATCACCAGGAAATAGGGGATGGCGAGCAGGGCGAATTCGATCGCTGCCGCCCCCTCGCGCGAGCGGGCGAGAGCGCGAAACCGTGAGAAACGGAACGGCGCTAGGGAGTGCGCTTTATCCATCTTCTGATCAATTACCGTCATGGCCTGGACCCGAGCGACATTCTGTGTCCGTCACACTAGGGTCCGTTCGTTGATTTTCCGTTTCAATCTGATGCGACGATTTTAACGAATGGCCGAAGACGTGCGGTAAGTCGATCAGGGCGAGGTGGTGCTGGTGGTCGCCTGCTGTGCATGCTGCTCGCAGTTCGGCGTGCAGGACAGCACGGAGCGTTCGGTCTGCCGGTAGACGCGCACCGTATTGCCCTCATCGATCGACACCAGAATACGCTCGTCGAGGATTGCATTGCCGTCGGCGTCGAGCAGCACCAGATTGGTGGTGCCGAAGCTGCGTCCGGTCAGCACGATTGTCTTGGCGTCGGCGACGGTCGCGTCCGCGACCTTGGCATTGCCGACGATGACCTTGCTGACCGCGCGGTCGAGCTTCAATACGCGCGCGTGATCCATATAGACGCGCAGCATGTCATCGTCTGCGGCCGCGGAAATTCCCGAAACACCGAAAACGGCGATCATGCCGGCAAAGAAAATGGTTTTGCCGCTCGATGACATTTGGTCCTCTTTCACGATCACAGCGCAATATTCGCATAGAATGGGAAAAAATGGTGAACGAAGCCTTAAGCCCTCCCTTTTGTTCCGCTATGAGGCGTGATGATCCGATTTGGTGCGGCGTGCGGGCCCGCGCGCGCTCGGTTGAAGCCGCGCTTGTTCCGTTTCTGGATGAATTCAGCGATAATCTCAGAAGTATTGTTAAATATTGAGGTGAGTCGGTAATGAAATACTTACTGTGTATAGGGCCTTTTGTCTCGTTCGCATCTCGTTAACTCTTTTCCTTAAGTCGATGGAAACGGCCATTCGCTAGGTTGCAGTCATCCGATCAACGGCAACAGTTGGCGGACGTGCTGAACATCAACTGGAGTTAGGAGTTACCATGACCAAGCTTTTTAGCCGCTTTCTGAAGGACGAATCCGGCGCGACCGCAATCGAATACGGCCTGATCGCCGCCCTCATTTCCGTAGCGCTCATCACCGGCGCAACGAGCCTTGGCGGCAAGATCGGCAACACGTTTAACGGCTTGAGCACCAAGATGGACAGCTCGGTCACGGCGAGCGGCGGCTAATCGCTGCTGGCTAACGGCATTGGCATATGCCGGCCGGATTTCCTCCGGCCGAACTATTCGAGCGGGCTCACAGGCTGAACGGCCGTGAGCCTTTTCGCATCTCGTTATGATCGGGAATATCGATGATCGCAGCTGCAGTCTTCCTGATACTGCCACTCTGCCTCGCCACGGCGGCTTTCTCGGATCTGTTCACCATGACGATCCCGAATCGTATTTCCCTGGTCCTCATTTCTTCCTTCTTTCTCCTTGCACCGCTCTCCGGCCTGGGCTGGGAGATGATCGGCATGCATCTCGCCGCAGCGGCCATCGTCTTCTGCATCTGCTTCGCCCTTTTTGCTTTCAATGTGATGGGCGGCGGCGACGCCAAGCTCTTGAGCGCCACCGCGCTCTGGTTCGGCCTGAACGAATCGCTGGTTTTCCTGATGACCGACGTCGCCATGATCGGCGGCCTGATCACCTTGCTGATCCTGCTGGTCAGAGCGCAATCGCACATCATCCTCGCCATCGGCCTGCCGGTGCCGAACTCGGTTCTGCTGGCCAAGAAGATTCCCTACGGCATCGCCATCGCGATCGGCGGCTTCATGGCCTTCCCCTCCTCGCCGCTGTTCCTCGCTGCGTTGGAAAGCCTGAAATAACGGCATTTTAAATGCCCGTTAACTTAAAATCTAAGCGTTCCATTAACCATAATTATACCATTTGCTGAGCATTCTGCGGGGCGAACATATCGTGCCCTGAGGAATGATCGATGAAACCGGCCCGCCTTATAATTCTCGCTGTCGCTGTGGCGGCAGCCGGCCTTGCCGGCCTGCTGGCGATGCAAATGGCAGGCAGCGGCGGTGTCGTCACCCAGGTTCAGTCGGTCATCGAGAAGGAACCGACGGTCAACGTCCTCGTCTCCACCGGCAATCTGGCGGTCGGCGCAAGGATCGAGGACGGGTCGGTACATTGGATGGCCTGGCCGCAGGGCGGCGTCGTCCCGGGCCTCATCACCGAAACCGACAAGCCGGATGCGATCAAGGATCTGCAGGGCGCCGTCGTGCGTCTGCCGATTTTCGAAGGTGAACCGATCCGGCCGGAAAAGATCGCCGATTCCAGCAGCCGCATCCTGTCGTCGCTGTTGCCGGCCGGCAAGCGCGCCGTGGCGACCGAGATATCGGTGGCGACCGGTGCCGGCGGTTTCATCCTGCCGAACGACCGCGTCGATGTCATCATGGTCCGCAAGGGCACCGAAGCCGACAAGCTCATCACCGAAACCGTGCTCAGCAATGTCCGCGTCCTCGCCATCGATCAGCAGATCCAGGAAAAGGACGACGGCTCGAAGGCCGTGGTCGGCACCACCGCCACCCTCGAGCTCACCCCTGACCAGACGAAGGTTCTCGCCGTTGCCCAGCAGATGGCGGACCGGTTGTCTCTGGCGCTGCGCTCGGTCGCCGATGCGCAGGAGCAGGATACCAGCGCCGCCGATTATCTGCTGAGCGGCGACAACGGCAGTGCCATCATTCAAGTCATCAAATCGGGCGCCATCGTTACGGATGCCAGCAGCGCGCCGAAGGCGGAGTAAAAGGACGTGCAAATGGGCAATGCAACGCGGCGCACCCGGCTTCTCCTGACAGGCTGCCTTTCGCTGGCAGTCGGCGTCTCCGGAGCGGCGCCGGCCTCTTTCGCGCCGTTTCTCGGGGCAGGCGAGGCACGCGCCGATTCCGAGAACCTGATCCGCATCTCTCAGACCGGCCGCGATGCCCACCGCCGGCTGAAGCTCGGGCTGAACAAGGCCGTTGTCGTCGATCTGCCGGAGGATGCGCATGATATCCTCGTATCCGATCCGACCATGGCCGATGCCGTGACCCGCACCTCGCGGCGCATCTACCTGTTCGGCAAGAAGGTCGGCCAGACGAATATCTTCGTCTTCGGCGCCGGCGGGCAGGAGATCGTTAATCTCGACATCGAGATCGAGCGTGACGTCTCCGGCCTCGAAGTCAATCTCCGCCGCTTCATTCCAGATTCCAACATCAACGTTGAAATCGTCTCCGACAACATCGTGCTGACCGGCACCGTGCGCACGCCGCAGGACGCCACGCAGGCGGCCGATCTGGCGCAGGTCTTCCTGAAGGGCGGCGAGGCGACGACCAGAACCGAGACGGCATCCGGCACCGGCGGTGACAGCTCGGTGGCGCTCTTTGCCGAAGGCCGCCAGGCCTCGCAGGTCGTCAATCTCCTGCAGATCGAGGGTGAGGACCAGGTCACCCTCAAGGTGACGATCGCCGAAGTGCGCCGCGAGGTGCTGAAGCAGCTCGGCTTCGACAATCTCGTTTCCAATTCCTCCGGCATGACGGTCGCCCAGCTCGGCAGCCCCAGTGCCGACAGCGCCACATCGACGGTTGGCGGCGGCCTGGCGGCGCTCTTCAAGAGCACGATCGGCAAATACGACATCTCTACCTACCTCAACGCGCTGGAGCAGGCCAAGGTTGTCAAGACGCTGGCGGAGCCGACGCTGACGGCGATATCGGGCCAGGCCGCGACCTTCAATTCCGGCGGCCAGCAGCTTTATTCGACGACGGACAGCGACGGCAATGTCACCGTCACGCCGTTCAACTACGGTATCAACCTCGCCTTCAAGCCAGTCGTGCTGTCATCGGGACGCATCAGCCTTGAGATCAAGACCAACGTCTCCGAACCGGTGGCCGGCAGCGGCAACGCCACCTATCAGCGCCGTTCGGCGGAGACTTCGGTGGAGCTGCCCTCCGGCGGTTCGATCGCGCTCGCCGGCCTGATCCGCGACAACGTTTCCCAGACGATGGGCGGCACGCCCGGCGTCTCGAAGATCCCGCTGCTCGGGACGCTGTTCCGCCAGAAAGGTTTCGAGCGTCAGGAAACCGAGCTCGTCATCATCGCGACTCCGTATCTCGTGCGCCCGGTGGCGCGCAATCAGCTCAACCGGCCGGACGATAATTTCAGCCCCGAGAACGACGGCGCAACCTTCTTCCTCAACCGTGTCAACAAGGTCTACGGCCGCCGCGAGGCGCCCGTCGCCGATGCGCAATTCCACGGCTCGATCGGGTTCATCTACAAATGAGCGGGACAGGATCGGCAGCAATGGACGAGAACAGAGATCAGGCGATGGCCCATATGAAATCGACGACACCCCGCCTCGGAATCTCGAAGGCGCTGCTGTCCGCAGCCGCCATTTCGGTGGCGATCCTTTCCGGATGCGCCGGCCCGCACGACCAGCTGACAACAGGCGGTATTCCGGATGATTACCGCGCCCGCCACCCGATCATCGTGACCGAGGCCGAGCAGACGGTCGATATACCCGTCGCCTCCACCGATCGCCGCCTGACCAGCGCTCAGCGTGACCTCATCCGCGGTTTTGCCGCAAACTACACCGCGCGCGCCTCGGGTCCGGTTTACGTGCTGTCGCCGCAAGGCTCGCCGAATTCGGCGGCAGCCTATCAACTGCGCAATCAGGTCCGCGCCGAGCTGGCTTCGCGGGGGATAGCAAGCTCGAAAATCATCTACACCTCCTATGCCGCAGCCGGGCCCGGCGATGCGGCGCCGATCCGGCTGAGCTTTACCGGCACCACCGCAATCACGACGCAATGCGGTCAGTGGCCAAAAGACATTTCGAGCGATCTCACCAACCAGAATTACTATAATTTCGGCTGCGCCTCGCAGAACAACCTTGCCGCCCAGGTCGCCAATCCCGAGGATCTGGTGGCGCCTCGCGGCATGACCCCGATCGACGCGCAGCGGCGCAACAACGCGATCCAGGAATACCGGACGACGACATCGACGATCGAAGAGGTCGCCGGCAGCGACAGCAGCTTCTGAGGCGGAACGGGACGATGAGCGCGATCGAATACGACATCAAGAATCCCAGCGAGCTTCGCCACGCCGAAGAGGCGGTGCGCATGGCGGATCTGGAAAATATGCGGCCGCTGCCGCGCATCTCTGTCCATGCCTTCTGCGAGAGCGAGGCGCTGCAGCATATCATGGAACGCTGCGCCAACGATCGGCGCGTGGCCAAGGTCAGCATGCGCATCACCAGCGGCGGCATCGCCGCTGCCGCCAATATGTTTTCCGGCGCCCCGACGCCGAACCTCATCATCCTCGAGACCAAGGCGAATGCGGCAAACCTCCTCGGCGAACTTGCGCCGCTCGCCGCCGTCTGCGATCCGACGACCAAGGTCGTCATTATCGGTTACTACAACGATATCGGGCTTTATCGCGAGCTCATCCGCAACGGCATTTCCGAATATATGGTCCAGCCCGTCGCCATGCCCGATATCCTGGCGTCGATGGCATCGATCTTCGTCGATCCGGAAGCCGAGCCGCTCGGCCGCAGTGTCGCCTTCATCGGCTCGAAGGGCGGCACCGGCGCTTCGACCATCGCCCACAATTGCGCCTTCGGCATTTCCAATCTCTTCTCCACCGAGACGATCCTCGCCGATCTCGACCTGCCCTATGGCACGGCCAATATCGACTTCGACCAGGATCCGGCCATGGGCATCGCCGAAGCGGTCTTCGCGCCCGATCGTCTCGACGAGGTCTTCCTCGACCGCCTGCTGACGAAATGCTCCGAGCATCTTTCCCTCCTTGCGGCCCCTTCGCTGCTCGACCGTGCCTATGATTTCGACGGCCAGGCCTTCCAGCCGGTGCTCGATGTCCTGCAGCGCAGCGCGCCCGTTACCGTGCTCGATGTTCCGCATGCATGGTCGGAATGGACGCGCTCGGTGCTATCAAGCGTCGACGAAGTGGTCATCACGGCGGTTCCCGATCTCGCCAACCTGCGCAATGCCAAGAACATGCTCGACGCGCTGCGCAAGATGCGGCCGAACGACAAGCCGCCGCATCTCATCCTCAATCAGGTCGGCATGCCGAAACGCCCGGAGATTTCGCCGTCGGATTTCTGCGAGCCCCTGGAGATCGATCCGATCGCCATCATTCCCTTCGACATCAATCTTTTCGGCAATGCCGCCAATAGCGGCCGGATGATTTCGGAAGTCGACCCGAAGTCGCCGACGGCGGAAACTTTTTCGCAGATATCGCACATCGTCACCGGCCGTGTCGCGATCAGGAAGGCGAAGAAGGGCGGACTGCTGGGCCTCCTGAAGCGCAAGTAGACGATGAGCAATTCCAGCAAAACAGCAGCGGTTCTGCCAGGCAATGCGCAAAGCGCTTTTGCCGGGAATTGCGTGAAAACAAAAAGATAGAGCAGATTGGATTAAGCGGCATGTTTGGAAAACGCGGAAACGAAGGTTCCGGAAAGGTCGGAGGAGCGATTGCTCCCCCGCCGCCGGCTCCGGCCGCAGCCCCTGCGGCCTCTTCCCCCTCTATTCTGGTCGAACCCTCGCGCGAGCCTGCACGACAGCAGGTGACGCCGCCGCCGATGCAGACGCCGCAGCGCAAGCGCCCTGTTCGCACCGATGAATATTACGACACCAAGGCGCAGGTCTTCTCCGCGCTGATCGATACGATCGATCTCTCGCAGCTTTCCAAGCTCGACGGCGAAAGCGCCCGCGAGGAAATCCGCGACATCGTCAACGACATCATCACCATCAAGAATTTTGCGATGTCGATTTCCGAGCAGGAAGAGCTGCTCGAGGATATCTGCAACGACGTTCTCGGCTACGGTCCGCTGGAGCCATTGCTGGCGCGCGACGATATTGCCGACATCATGGTCAACGGCGCCGGCCAGACCTTCATCGAAGTCGGCGGCAAGACGATCGAATCGGAAATCCGCTTTCGCGACAATGCGCAGCTTCTCTCGATCTGCCAGCGTATCGTCAGCCAGGTCGGCCGCCGCGTCGACGAATCGAGCCCGATCTGCGACGCCCGCCTGCCCGATGGCTCGCGTGTCAACGTCATCGCGCCGCCGCTGTCGATCGACGGGCCGGCGCTCACCATCCGCAAGTTCAAGAAGGACAAGCTGACGCTCGATCAGCTCGTCCGTTTCGGCGCGATCACGCCGGAAGGCGCGACCGTGCTGCAGATCATCGGGCGGGTGCGCTGCAACGTCGTCATTTCAGGCGGCACCGGCTCGGGCAAGACGACGCTTTTGAACTGCCTCACCAACTATATCGACAGGGATGAACGCGTCATCACCTGCGAGGATACCGCCGAACTGCAATTGCAGCAGCCGCATGTCGTGCGTCTGGAAACACGCCCGCCGAATATCGAAGGCGAGGGCGAGATCACCATGCGCGATCTCGTCAAGAACTGCCTGCGTATGCGTCCCGAGCGCATCATCGTCGGCGAAGTGCGCGGACCTGAAGTTTTCGACTTGCTGCAGGCGATGAACACGGGTCACGACGGCTCAATGGGCACCATCCACGCCAACACGCCGCGTGAATGCCTGAGCCGTATCGAATCGATGATCGCCATGGGCGGCTTCACCCTGCCGGCAAAGACGGTGCGTGAGATTATTTCGAGTTCGGTGGACGTCATCGTTCAGGCAGCACGTCTTCGCGACGGTTCGCGCCGTATCACCCAGATTACCGAGGTGATCGGCATGGAAGGCGACGTCATCATCACCCAGGACCTGATGCGTTACGAGATCGAGGGCGAGGATGCGGGCGGCCGCCTGATCGGCCGGCACATGTCGACCGGCATCGGCAAGCCGCATTTCTGGGATCGCGCCCGCTACTTCAACGAGGAAAAGCGTCTTGCCGCCGCCCTCGACGCGATGGAAGCGAAAACGAAGGAATAGGCGAAATGTTCGGGTTCGATCCGATAGTGCTGGCAATCACCGTCCTCGCCGCCGTCTCCGCGGCGGCGGTCGCCTATGCCCTGTTGTTTTCCCGGATCGAGGCCGACAAGAAATCGGCAAGCCGCATCAACCGCGTCAAATCGGCCGAAGTCGACCGGGTCAAGGTCAAGGCTGCGCGCGATCGGGTGCAGGAGCTGTCGAAGCGCCGTAAATCGGTGCAGGACAATCTCAAGGATCTGGAAAAGCGCCAGCACGAAAAGACCAAGAAGACCCTGTCGCTGAAGTCTAGGCTGGTGCAGGCCGGTCTGGCGATCACCGTGGCGAAATTCTATCTCATCAGTGCCATCTTCGCCTGCGTGCTGCTGCTCGTGGCCTTTGTCGTCGGGGCATCCCCTATGGTGATGATCGGTATCGCCGTCGTCGCCGGTCTCGGCCTGCCGCGCTGGATCGTCGGCTTCCTGATCAAGCGCCGCCAGAACAAGTTCCTCAACGAGCTCCCCAATGCGCTCGACGTCATCACCCGCTCGATCAAATCGGGGCTGCCGCTCAACGATGCGATCCGTCTGATCGCCACCGAAGGCACCGAGCCGGTCAAGAGCGAGTTCCGGCGGGTGATCGAGGCGCAGCAGGTGGGGCTCAGCATTCCCGACGCCTGCGGGCGCATGACGCTCCATATGCCGCTTCAGGAAGTCAACTTCTTCGCCATCGTCATCGCCATCCAGTCGCAGGCCGGCGGCAATCTCTCCGAAGCGATCGGCAACCTCTCCAAGGTGCTGCGCGAGCGCAGGAAGATGAAGGCCAAGGTCTCGGCATTGTCGATGGAAGCCAAGGCGTCGGCCGTCATCATCGGCGCTCTGCCCTTCATCGTTGCGACCCTCGTCTATCTCACCTCGCCGAATTACATGATGATCCTTTTCACTGATCCGCGCGGCCATCTCATCATGGGCATCTCGGGGATCTGGATGTCGATCGGCATCCTCGTCATGCGCAACATGGTCAATTTTGACATCTAGCCGGAAGGACGCACCATGTCGCAGGACCTTGCCGCAACCCTGACCAATCCGAGCATGCTGATCGCGCTCCTCGTCGCGATCGCCGTCTTCGCCACCTTTTACACGATTGCCATTCCTTTCTTCGAACGTGGCGATCTCAACAAGCGGATGAAGGCCGTATCGACCGAGCGCGAGCAGATCCGCGCGCGCGAACGCGCCCGCATGAATGCCGAACCCGGAGCCGGCAAGGCATCGCTCCGGAGCCAGAACAACCGTTCGGTCCGCCAGATCGTCGAGCGCTTCAACCTGCGCAAGGCCCTCGTCGACGAGAATACGGTCAACAAGCTGCGTGCCGCCGGTTTGCGCTCGGAAAATGCGTTGAATACCTTCCTCGTCGCGCGTTTCCTGCTGCCCTTCCTGTTCCTGGCGCTTGCCGCCTTCTGGGTCTTCGGCCTCGGCAATCTTGCCGAAAGGGGCACGCCCATCCGCCTCTTCGCCATCATCGGCGTCGGTTATCTCGGTTTCTACGCGCCGAACATCTATATCTCGAACCGCATGGGCAAACGCCAGTATTCGATCAAGCGCGCCTGGCCGGATGCGCTGGACCTGATGCTGATCTGCGTCGAATCCGGCATCTCGATCGAGGCTGCGATGCGTCGTGTGTCGGAGGAGCTCGGCGAGCAGTCGCCGGCGCTCGCCGAAGAGATGGTGCTGACCACGGCCGAGCTCTCCTTCCTGCCGGATCGCCGCGTGGCGCTCGAAAATCTTGCCACGCGCACCCAGATCGAGCTGGTCCGCTCGGTGACCCAGGCGCTGATCCAGGCCGATCGCTACGGCACGCCGGTCGCCCAGGCGCTGCGCGTTCTCGCCCAGGAAGGACGCGACGAGCGCATGAACGAAGCGGAAAAGAAGGCGGCCGCCCTGCCGCCGAAACTGACAGTGCCGATGATCCTGTTCTTCCTGCCGGTGCTGATCGCTGTCATTCTCGGTCCGGCCGGCATCCAGGTGTCGGACAAGTTCTGATGCCTGCTGCGGTTAAATCGATTCCGATTTAGGCGATTATGCAGTACCTTCTATCGCAACGAGGGTTCTGGGATGTCTTCTGCAGGCGTTTTCATCAGCATCATGGCGGCCCTGGCAGTCGGGGCCATGAGCCCCGGCCCGAGCTTCGTCGTCGTCTCCAGGATTGCCGTTTCGCGGTCGCGGCTGGACGGTTTTGCGGCCGCGCTCGGCATGGGCGCCGGCGGTGTGGTTTTTGCCGTGCTGGCGCTTGCCGGTCTGACGGCGCTGCTGTCGCAGTTCGAATGGCTCTATGTGCTACTGAAGGTCGCAGGCGGCGCCTATCTCGTCTATATCGCCGTCAACATCTGGAGAGGCGCCGCACAGCCGCTCGAGGTTTCCGACGCCGTCCATAGCCACCGCGCGCCGATGCGCAGCTTCACGACCGCGCTGCTGACCCAGCTCAGCAACCCGAAGACCATCATCGTCTATGCCAGCCTCTTTGCCGCGCTTCTCCCCAGGACGGTACCGCTTGATCTCATCATTGCGCTGCCGCTCGGCGTCTTTGCGGTGGAAGCTGGGTGGTATTCGACCGTGGCCTTCGCCTTTTCGGCCCGCCACCCACGGCGGCTCTATCTCGCCGCGAAGAGCTGGATAGACCGGACCGCCGGTGCCGTCATGGGCGGCCTTGGCCTTCGTCTGATACTTTCGGGCCTGAGCGCCCGCTGAGAAGGCCCCGGACTGCCGGATGACACGATCCGGGTCATTCGTCAGTTGGTATTGCTGCCGTCCGCCGCTGCCGGCGTCTTGTCCTTGGCGGCGAGTTTCTGCCAGGAATTCTGCTGCGAGAGCATGCCTCTGATATAGGCGACATTGGCATCGGCCTGCTGCGGCGAAAGTTCGCGCCGGGCGATCTGCTCGGCCTCCGGGAAACGTCCCTGCAGGCCGACGACGAGGGCAAGGTTCTGCCTGACGCGGCTGTCGGCGGTGGGCTGGCTGGCGGCCGAGCGGAGATAGGTTTCGGCCGTGCGCAAATCGCCGGTCAGCACATAGGACATGCCGAGGTTGGAAAGGATCGACGGCTCGTTCGGCTGGATGTCGAGCGCATCGCGATAACGCTGCCGGGCATCGCTCGCCCGGCCCATCTGGTCGAGGATCGCGCCCTGCGCCGAGATCAGCCTCCAGTCCGGACGGTCCGGCGTCTGGGCGCGGCCGATCGTGTCGAGCGCCTGCTGGAACTGGCCGGCCGCCGCCTGCGCCTTGCCGTAGGCGGCCAGCACGTTGCGGTCGCTGGGATTGGAGATCGCAACCTGCTGCATGACGGCGAGCGCCTGCGTGTCGCGGCCGTTCATGCGCAGGAGATTGGCATAGTTGACGCCGTTGACGGGATCGCGCGGGTTCTTTTCATAGGCTTGGCCGAGCCGGTCGGTCGCCGAGCGCAGCTCGGTCGCGTCCATCTCTTCAACCGGCTTGGTGAGCTTCGGCACCGAGCCTGTCGTCATCCGGTCCTTGGTCGTCGTCGAGCAGCCGGCAAGCGCAAGGACGATCAGCGATGCCGCAGCGCCCCGCAGGATACGATTGGTGAATGTGGTTGTGAGCGAGGCAGGCATGATGCGTTCCTGGATTCCGAAATCGGCGCCTGACCTCGAACGCGGAACAGGAAAGGTTTGACGCAATCTTCGCTCCAGCAATAGTCTGTTAACCCTAACAGACCGTTAAGGAACGATTCCTGACGCGCGCCGAAGGACAATCATGGCCCCCTATCAGTTTATCGAGAGACCGACCCCTTTCAACACGAAGGGCGGTTCGACGCTGCCGATCTTTGCCGTCACCCCTGCCCATATCGAGACCGGCACGATCGATCCGATCGCGCTCGATTGGGCTCGCAGGGCGGGTTACAGGGCCGAAAGCGGATCGCTGCTGCTGATCCCGACGGCCGAAGGCCATCTCGGCGGCGCGCTTTTCGGCCTCGGCACCAATCCGTCCGAGCAGCCTTACATCACCGGCCGGCTCGCCCGCGCGCTGCCGGCCGGCGACTGGCACATCGAAACCGCGCCGCTGACGGCCAATCGCCTGGCCCTTGGCTTCGGGCTCGGCAGCTACCGTTTCGACCGCTACAAATCGGAAAAATCGCCGGCGGCGACGCTGATGATCCCCCGTGATGCCGACAGTGCCGACATCAAGCGCCAGCTCGCCGGCGTCTTTCTCGCCCGCGACCTCATCAATACGCCGACGAACGACATGGGGCCGAACCAGCTCGAGGCCGTCTTCCGCAGCCTGGCCGCACATTACAAGGCAGAGGTGTCGGTTATATCGGGCGACGACCTGCTCACGCAGAACTTTCCGCTGGTCCATACCGTCGGCCGCGCCAGCGCCGATGCACCGCGCCTTCTCGAACTGCGCTGGGGCAAAAAGGGCCATCGCAAGGTGACACTCGTCGGCAAGGGCGTCTGCTTCGATACCGGTGGTCTCGACATCAAGCCCGCCGCCTCGATGCTGCTGATGAAGAAGGATATGGGCGGTGCGGCCAATGTCATGGGCCTCGCCCTGATGATCATGGACGCCAAGCTGAAGGTCGATCTGCGCGTCATCGTCCCCGTCGTCGAAAACGCCATCTCCTCCAATGCCTTCCGCCCCGGCGACATCTACCGCAGCCGCAAGGGCCTGACCGTCCAGATCGACAATACCGACGCCGAAGGCCGCCTGATCCTAGCCGATGCGCTGGCCTATGCCGACGAGGAAGAACCCGAACTCTTGATCGACATGGCGACGCTGACGGGTGCAGCCCGCGTGGCGCTGGGTCCGGATCTGCCGCCCTTCTTCACCGATGACGGCAATCTGGCGCATGACCTGACCGAAGCGAGCCTGGAAACCGACGATCCGATCTGGCGCCTGCCGCTTTATTCCGGCTATGAAAAGGATATCCGCACCAAGTTCGCCGACCTCACCAATGCGCCAGCCGGCGGCATGGCGGGGGCGATCACCGCGGCCCTCTTCCTCAAGCGTTTCGTCAGCAAGACGAAGAGCTGGGCGCATTTCGACATTTACGGCTGGGCCCAGTCCGAACGGCCGCATTCGCCGGGCGGTGGTGAGGCGCAGGCGATCCGCGCGCTCTTCCATCATATCCGCGAGAGCCTGCGCTGAGGCCGTGCGCGAAAGGTGTTAGGCGCGTCGCGTGTTCACGCGTTGCGCCTCGCTGCCGATCGTTAAAATTTTATTCACCTTGCCGGGCGGCAATTTCCAGTGCCCCTTGCATGTCCATGGCAACTGCCGGAAAATGGAACGCTAGCGTAACGATCTTCCGGAGGGGCCGTGCCGATCGAACTGACCGCCTCGCAGGCGCTGGGGCTCTGGCATGGCGTGGCGCTCGATCAGGTCCGCCACGACGACCGCGATTTGACGTTGCGCCAGATGGCGATCCTGCTGCATATTTATCTGGTGCCGCCGCCGCATACGGTGCGCGGGCTTGCCGCGACACTTGAAGTCACCAAGCCGGTCATCACCCGGGCCTTGGACACGATGGGCGAGATGGGCCTGGTCGACCGGGTGCGCGACGAGGCCGACCGACGCAACGTGCTTATCAAGCGCACCGTCGACGGTGCGCTTTACCTGGAAAAGCTCGGCGATCTGGTTCGCGATCAGGGCCGCCGGCTACCGATCTGAAGGGCGATCTGAAAGGAATGCCAATGACGATGCTTGACCGCCGCCTGCATGCCTATCGGCCCGATCTCGCGGAAGCGGGGCTCGAAGGCAAGGTCGAGGCTTTGCGCTTCGTCGAAGGTGCGGCGGCGCGAGTCGCCGTTCCGGTCGTAGGCTTGCGTCCTGAACCGGATCTTGCACGCGGCATCGATACGGAACTGCTTCTCGGCGAGGATGTGACGGTTTTCGATCGCGCCGACGGCTGGTGCTGGGTGAAGGCCGCCTCGGACGGTTATGTCGGTTATATCACTACAGACGCGCTCTTGGAGGGCAGGCCCGCGCCGACCCATATCGTCACCGTTCAGCGCAGCTTTCTCTATCCGGAACCGGAACTGCGCAAACCCCACCAGGCCATCCTGTCGATGGGAAGCCGCGTCCATGTCGCCGGCGAGGCGGAAGCGCGCGGCAATCGCTATGTTGTGCTCGAGGACGGAACCGCGATCTTCGCCAGGCACGTCCAGCCGATCGGAGCGCTGGATGGCGCCGATTACGTCGACATCGCAGGCCGTTTTCTGGAGACGCCCTATCTCTGGGGCGGACGTTCCGGCCTCGGCATCGATTGCTCCGGTCTCGTCCAGCTGGCGATGCTGATGACCGGCAGAGCTGCGCCCCGCGATACCGACATGCAGGCAGCCGGCCTCGGTGAGCCGATCGACCGCTCCGACATCCGCCGCGGCGACCTGGTGTTCTGGAAGGGCCATGTCGCCGTCTTCGAGGATCCGGAAACCATCCTCCACGCCAACGGCCACAGCATGACGGTGGCGCGCGAGAATTTCGAGGCCGCCGTCAAGCGCATTGGCTGGCTCTACGAGCAGCCCACAGGCTATCGCCGCCCGATCATCTGATCAGATGATCGGCGGCTGCGGCCAGGATCTCACCCCGCCCGTCCAGTCCTCGAAGGCTTTCGATAGTCTCAGAACCCGCATGTCGTCGAAGCGCGGCCCGACGATTTGCAGGCCGATGGGCATGCCTGATCGGGAGAAGCCGCAATTGATCGAGGCGGCCGGCTGCTCCGACATGTTCCACGGCACAGTGAAACCGATATGCTCGAACGGCAGGGCCGGATCGTTGGTCGGCGATGCCCATTCGGCCGGATAGGAGACAATCGGATTGGTCGGCGACAGCACGGCGTCGACTTGCGTGAACAGCCGTCCGCAGCTTTTGCGCATCTCGATCGTCTGGTTGAAGCCCTTGACCGCATCGACGCCCGAGATGCCGGCGCCGCCTTTTGCCCAATCCCCGATATAGGGCAGGATGCTGTCGCGCCTGTTGTCGTCGAGATCGGCGATATCGCCCCAGAGCCGGCACCGCCAGAAAGTGTCGAGCCCATCCAGCATCGCGCGTGTCAGCACCGGCTGCACGGATACGATGGTTGCGCCGGCCTTCTCGAAATGTTTCGCCGCCGATTCGACCGCGACCCTGATCTCGTCCTCCACGGCAAGCCCGCAGCCGGCATCGAGCATCAGCCCGATCCTTATGCCGGCTACGTCGATGTCGAGATCCATCCAGTTGAAATTATTCGGCGCCAGGCTGGTGCCGTCGCGCCAGTCCGGCCGGGACAGCGTCGCCATCGAGAAGGCCGCATCCTCGACCCTGCGCGCCATCGGCCCGACGCAGCGCCCGACATAATAAGGGTCGGCCGGAATGCGCCCATGGCTCGGCTTGAAGCCGAAGATGCCGGTCCAGCCGGCGGGAAGCCGCACCGAGCCGCCGATATCGGTGCCGATATGCAGCGGTCCGTAACCTGCCGCCGCCGCGGCCGCCGCCCCGGCGCTCGATCCGCCGGGATTCTGCGTGATGTCCCAGGGATTGCGGCTGAGAGGATGAAAGCTCGAAAGCCCGGAGGACAGCATGCCGTAATCCGGGCAGGTGGTCTTGGCGAAGATCACCGCTCCATCTTCCCGCAGCCGGGCGGCGGCCGGCGCATCTGCCTCCGCGGGCTTCAGTTCCATCGCCTTGGTGCCTGATGGTACCGGCTGGCCCTTCGTGGCGATCAGTTCCTTCAGCGTCACCGGAATGCCGTCGAGCGCGCCGAGCGGTCGTCCTTTCGCCCAGCGCGCCGTCGAAGCCTTCGCCTGCGCGCGCGCCGCTTCCGGATCATAGAGGTAGAGTGCCGAAATCGAAGGCTCCCAGCCGGCGATATGGTCTTCAAGGGCAAGCCAATATTCGAGCGGGGACAGGGTTTTATCGGCAAAGCGTCGGCTGGTCTCGCGGATGGTAAGGTCGGTTTCGGTCATCACATCGTCTTTCGGGCATCTCGGGAGGACATCAGCGGCTCGCCTGGCGCGGGTCGAGAAGATCGCGCAAGCCATCGCCGAGCATGTTGAAACCGAAGACGGTGAGCGCGATGGCAAGGCCGGGCAGGATCGCCAGCCAGGGAGCGAGCCCCAGATAGGTCTGCGCATCGGCAAGCATCCGGCCCCATGTCGGCGCCGGCGGCGCCATGCCGAGCCCGAGGAAGCTGAGACCCGCTTCGGTGAGGATGGCCAGCCCCAGCTGGATGGCGCCATGCACGATGATCTGGTTCAAAATATTCGGCAGCACATGGCGCAGCGAAATGGTCAGGCGCGTATTGCCGATCGCCCGCGCAGCCGTCACATAGTCGCGGCTCCAGGCCTGCAGCGAGGTTGCAAGCGTCACCCGGGCAAAGACCGGAATCATGAAGACGGCGATCGCGGTGATCGCGGTGAACCGCCCCGGCCCGAGAAAGGCTCCGAGCACCATGGCCGACAGGATCGGCGGCAGGGCGAAGATGACGTCGCAGATGCGCATCAGCAACGCTTCGAAGGGGCCGCGGAGCGCTGCCGCCGAAATGCCTGATATCGAGCCCAGCGTCCCGCCGATCGCAACCGCGGTGATGGCGATCGACAGCGAATTCCAGCATCCCACCATCAGCATCGACAGCACGTCGCGGCCGAGCTGGTCGGTGCCGAGCAGGCCGAAGGCAAGCGGCGGCTGCAGCTTGTGGACGATCTGTATCTTTGCAGGCGCCACCGGCGTCCAGACGAGCGACAGCAGCGCCACCGCGACCAGCAGGCCGATGATCACCGCTCCGGACACCAGGTTTATTCGCCGGCTAAGCCTAGAGGTCCGGCGGCCGGCAGTGACGGCGGAAACGACGGAGGTCATGCGTCAAGCCGCCTTTCTCATCCTGGGGTCGATCGCCAGATAGGAGAGATCGACGAAGAAATTCACCACAATGACGAGGCCCGCGAAGAACAGCACCACGTCCTGCATGACGATGACGTCGCGCTGGGAGAGTGCCTGAACGGCGAGCCGCCCGAGGCCCGGCAGGTTGAAGACATTTTCCACCAGCACCGCGCCGGCGACGAGAAAGGTGAATTGCAGCCCGATCATCGTCAGGATCGGGATCAGCGCGTTCGGCACGACATGCCGCCACAACACCGAACGACGTGAAAGCCCCTTGGCGACCGCAGTCCGGGCAAAATCCTCATGCATCGTCTCGAGCACCGCCGAACGCGCCACCCGCGTCAGCACACCGGTCTGCGGCATCGCCAGCGCGACGGCCGGCATGACAAGCGCCTGCAACGCCGGCAGCAGACCGGCGCCCCAGCCCGGGAAGCCGCCGGCCGGCATCAGCCCGAGCATCGTCGAAAACAGGATGATGAGGAGCAGCGCCACCCAGAAGGCGGGCACGGCGATGCTGATCTGCGAAAACAGCGTGGCGACGATGTCGAAGATACCGCCGCGGCGCGAGGCGGCCAGCACGCCGAGCGGCAAGGCAATCGCTACCGAGAGCATGATCGCTATCAGCGCCAGCGGCAGCGTCACCGCCAGCCGCTCGACGATCAATCCGGCGACCGGCACGCCGTAGGTATAGGAATTGCCGAGATTGCCGGAGAGCACGCCGGTCAGCCATTGCCCGTAACGCAGGAGAAGCGGCTGGTCGAGCCCGAGATCGTGGCGCATCGCCGCCAGCGTTTCCGGGCTCGCGGAAGTGCCGAGCAGGATCGAGGCGGGGTCGCCGGGCAGGAGGTCCATGACGGCGAAGATCAGCAGCGAGACGATGAGAAGCGTGACGAGGAGACCGGCGACGCGGCGGGCGAGGAGGGTGATCATGTCGGGTCGCGCACCGCGGTAACCGAACGCGGCACGCCCCCTCCGCCCTCACGCGGAGCACCCGACGCGCCGGCGGCGAGTTTGGCGAGAACGCTAACCCCACTCTCCGTCATCCCAGGCCTTGAGCCTGGGATCCATGCCACTGCTGTCGATGGATGTGGTGTGGATGCTCGGGTCAAGCCCGAGCATGACGGAGTGTGGGGTTGGCGGGAGGGGCCAATCGGGGCGCAGATGCCCGTGTCAGAAATGCCATCCGCCAGCGAAACCAGACAATGCCGGCTGAGATTGACCTCACCTGGTGAGGGAGGGAGAGGGCTGCGTGCCATATCGGCCAAATACATGTCGGATCTCTCCAAGGCCATCACCTCATCGCATCCCGCCCCAGACCCGCCGCTCACTCGTCCCAGGAAACCCCCGACAGCACATTCGACGGGATCGGCTCGTTCTCCCACAGCCCCTTCAGTTTCCTGTCCCAGACGCCGAGTTTCGGCATGACGAAGAGGTAGAGCGCCGGCACGTCCTCGGCGAGGATCTTCTGCGCCTCGCCGTAGATCGTGTTCTGCGCGGCGGGATCGGTCGTCTCCTGGACCTTCTTCATCAGCGCGTTGAAGGCGGGGTTCTTATAGTTGAAATAATAGGGATCCCTGGCATAGATGTCGATGTCGAGCGGCTCGGCATGGGCGACGATCGTCATGTCGAAGTTGCGGTCCTTCATGATGTCCTGGACCCATTTCGCCGGGAATTCGGTCGGCTCGATGTTCATCGTCACGCCGATCTCGGCAAACATCGCCTGCATCACCTCGGCACTGCGCGGCGCATAGGCCATCTGCGGCGATTTGATCGTGAAGGTGAAGCCGTTGGGATAGCCGGCTTCGGCAAGCAGCGCCTTCGCCTTTTCGACATCATAGGGCAGCACGCCTGTCATGTCCTGATAGCCCGGATCGTTCGGCGTGTAGTGGCTGCCGATCGGCGTGCCGAGACCGGACCACGCGCCGTCGATCACCGTCTTGCGGTCGATCGCCATCATCAGCGCCTGGCGCACGCGTTTGTCGTCGAACGGCTTCTTGGCATTGTTCATGCCGGCGACGACCTTGAGCTCGGTATTGCCGATCCGGGTGACGAGCCTGGCATCGCCGTTGAAGGAGCTCATCAGCTCGGGTGCGGCAAATTCCGGAAAGGCATCGAGATCGCCGGATTTCAGCGCCGCCGCCTGTGCCTGCGGATCGGCGATGAAGCGGAAGGTCACCTTGTCGAGCTTGGCGGCCGCATCCTTGTTCCAGTAATCGCCATTCCTGGCGAGTTCGACCTTGTCGCCCTTCGCCCAGCCGGCGAATTTGAACGGACCGGTGCCGATCGGCGTCACCTTGTCGTCGTCGGCCGTCTTCGGGGCGACCATGACCGAGGCCGGCCAGCCGAGCCAGTAGATCAGGCTGCCGGTCGGCGCCGAGAGATGCAGCACCAGCGTTTCGGCATCGGGCGTATCGATCGAGGCGATCGAAGCGAAGAAACGTTTCTGCGGATTGACCGAATCCGCGCCGCGGGCGCGGTCGAGCGAAAACTTGGCGCTCGCGGCATCGAAGGCCTCGCCGTCATGGAATTTGACGCCGGTCTGCAGCTTGAACGTATAGGTCAGGCCATCGGTGGAAATTTCCCAGCTTTTCGCCAGCTGCGGCTGGATCTTGCCGGCCTGGTCGATCGTCACCAGCCCCTCGAACACGTTTTGCCAGGTCACCTGGCCGATCGCCACGGGTGCTGCGATCGTCGGGTCGAGGCCGGCCGGCTCGACGCTCATGCCGAGATTGAGGCTGGTCTTGGCCGCTTGCGCCGGCGTCATGACCGTCATTATGAGACCGGCCGAAAGCGCGGCACCGAGAGAAAGCTGTCTGATGAAACGTGCTGAAGGCGCAAACGAAAGTTTGGTCATCATGTCCCTGTCCGGCCGCGTCGAAGGCCCTTGCGATGAGAATGTCATTGCGACAGTGCACACACAATGGCGATTTTGTGTGCTCAGTGTAGCCGAAAAAGCTACACCGCAAATTCGCGGCCAATGCAAGCCGCAAGCGTCAGGCTTTTGTCTCGGTCCGGCGGTTCGTGCGCTCGCGCATGAACCTCTCGATGAAGTCGAGCAGCTTGGTCGCCGCGAAGGACAGCTGCCGGTCCGGTGCGACGCAGAGATCGACATGGGTGCGGATACCGGTCTTGCCGGCGAGCGGAATGGCAAGCAACTGGCCGGCCTCGATTTCGCGGCGGACGGTCAGTGCCGGCAGCAGTGTCGCCGCCGCCCCGCTGAGCACGAGTTCCTTCAGCATCTCGAGCGAACTGGTGATGAAGACCGGATCGAGGCTCAGCCCCTCCTTCTCGAACAGCGCGTCGAAGGCCTGGCGGAAGCCGAAGGATTGATCCGGCAGCGCCAATGCGTAGTCGGCAAGTTTCCGGATAGGGATTTCGGCATAGGCCGCGGCCGGATGCTGCGGTGTGGTGATGAGGTCATAGGCGATCTCGGATCGCAGCCGCACCTTGGTGCCTGACATGACCGGCGCAAACAGCGTCACCGCGATATCCGCTTCGGCGCTGTTAACGGCATCGACCGCCTGCCGCGCGCTGGTGATCGTCACGCTGAAACGCAGCTGCGGATATTTCAGGCTGAATTCGGCCAGTGCAGGAGCCAAGAGATTGGCGACGGTCGCACCATTGGCATAGATGCTGACACGGCCGCGCTGCAGGCCCTTCAGGTCCTCGATCAGCTGCTGCACGTGATCGAGTTCGCGCAATGTGCGGCCGGCGCGGGCAGCGAGCAGCTCGCCGGCGGCCGTCAGTTTGACGCCGCGGGCGCTGCGTTCGACGAGCGGCGCGCCGAAATGATATTCGAGGTTCTCGATCTGCCGACTGATTGCGGTCGGCGCGACATTGAGGTTCTCGGCGGCCTGGCGCATGGAATTGGTCCTGACCAGCTCGTCGAAATACATCAGCGCCCGGATCTGCATTCACGTCTCTCCGCCATTCGGCCTATTCGATCTGTCCGGGTTTTGACCCTATCCAATCAATCGGCGTTCGGGTAGCGGTCGCGCCAGGCCTTTTGCGCGCCCTCGACCGGCAAAGCGGTTGCCGCGTAGACGCCACGGGCGATCGCCCGCGCCATGATGATCGTCGCGAGGTGGCAAAGCTCCATCAGGCTCGCCATGTCGTCTCTTGCATGCTTGGCCGTCGACGCGGCAAAGACGGTATCGCCGTCGAGCGGCAGATGCGCCGGCAGCAGCGCTCGGGCAAAGCCGTCATGGCCGGCCAGCGAAAGCCGGTGTGCCTCGACCTTCGTCAGCTGGGCGTCGGTGACGACGGCGCCGATCGTCGTCGCCGGCGTGTTCATGCCCTTCAGCCGCATCCGGTGGTCGACCACACCAGGCATGCCGAGCCCACCGAATTCGCCATCCTGCTCGAAGGGCGCCGCCCAGAAATGCGGCCCCTCGCCGATTGTCGCCGAACCGAGCGCATTGACGGCAACGATCGCCGCAACGCGATGCCCGGCGCTGCTGACGGCACTGGCCGAGCCGATCCCGCCCTTGAAGGTGGCTGTCGTCGCCCCGGTGCCGGCGCCTGTGGTGCCGAGCGCGAAGGCGCCCTTGGCGGCGGCCTTCAAGGCTTGATAACCCATGTCGCGATAAGGCGCGTGCAGCCCCCAATCCTTGTTGCCGCCATTCAAGAGGTCCATCAGGATCGCCTGCGGCACGATCGGTATGCGGACCGGCCCGACCGCAAAACCACGGCCGCGTTCGCGCAGGCCCGCCTGCACGCCGCCGGCGGCATCGAGCCCGAAGGCGGAGCCGCCGGAAAGTACGAAGGCATCGACGGCGTTGACGGTCATCGACGGGTCGAGCAAGCTCGTGTCGCGCCCGCCCGGCGCCCCACCGAGCACCGTGCCGGAGGCGACAGCCGGTTCGTCGAAGACGATGACGGTGACGCCGGAGCCGAGCGCAAGGTCGGTCGCATGGCCGACGGAAACACCTTCGATATCGGTGATGAGGTTGAGAAGATCGGGCAAGGGTGCGTCCTTAAAGCAATTCCAGGAAAAGTGCGAAGCGGTTTTCCGTCCGGAATTGCGTCAAAACAAAAGGATAGAGCGGTTCTGCGCTTTCGCTAAAGCTGAACTGCTCTAGACGCAAAGGCCGCCGATAGGACTGCAATTGCCCTCAAAAAACAAGACCGGCCCCATTTGGCGGGACCGGTCGGACATCGGGGAAAGCCGTGAATGCCAATCGCGGCTGCACGCCGTCAGGCATGAAGCGGCTTCGGATGACGGCGGGTCATCAGATCGTGGATGGCCAGCCGCACCTCGTCGGGCGAGCGGAAACGCTGCTCGTCAAGGTCGTGGACATGGAATTTCACGGCGATGAACTTCAGCCGATCTTCATCGGGAATGACGATCCCGACGGGAACGCCTGCATATTCGATAACTTGCTTCTTCATAGATAGAACTCCTGCCGCGCGACATGCGCAGCCATGGCGAATTGACTTGTCTGGTACCGTTGAAAGGAGGACGAACGTCACATTCGACAGTTCGGGCGGGAGAGGGCGCCCGGACGGTCATTGCCAAGCACGGATCGCCCAAGCAGATCGGCGAGAATATCGATGTCTATCATGTCTCGTTCCTTGCGTTGGCGTTGCGCTTGAGTGGTCCCGGAAGAGCCCGGAGCCGGTGATGGCTGCCTTTGGTAATCTACTAACTTGGTAGAGATTACTCGATAGCCTGCCAGAAACATATTCCGAAACGTGTCAAAATATCGACGATCCGAAAAAATTCATTCCGCCGAACTTTGAACTTACAGAAAGAAACATATCAGCTCTTCGTAAAATTCGCATGACAGAATCAGAGTTTCATCGATCACCGCGGCAGAGATAGGAAGCCTGACTGTTTCAGGCAATGGGCCGTTTCGTGAAAATTCGAAAAGCCTCGAAATGACCGATTTGGTTAACGCCGTGGCCCTGTGTCACCAGCCTTCGTCGAGCACCTTTTCCAGCATGTCGGCGAAGAAATCGGCGCTTTCGATGCTGAGGCAGAGCGGCGGCTTGATCTTCAGCACATTTTGGTGATCGCCGGTCGGCTGCATGATGACGCCGAGGGCAAGCAGACGGTCGCAGATGGCAGCCGTCTCCTCCGTCGCCGGCTCCAGCGTCGTTCTGTCGCGGACGAATTCGAGGCCGAGATAAAGGCCCATGCCGTGCACGGCGCCCGCCACCGGATAGCGGTCGATCAACGCCGCAAGCCGCGCCTTCAGATGATCGCCGACCGTCCGGGCATTTTCCTGCAGCTTTTCCTCGGCGATGATGTCGAGCACCGTCATGCCGGCGACGCAGCTGACCGGGCTGCCGCCGGTGGAGGAAAAGAACGTGCCTTCCTTCTCCAGCGACTGGGCGATCTCCCGCGTGGTAATGACGGCGCCGAGCGGATGGCCGTTGCCCATGCCCTTGGCGATGGTGATGATATCGGGCACGACCCCTTGCTGTTCGAAGCCCCAGAAATAATGTCCGAGCCTGCCGTAACCGACCTGCACCTCATCGGCGATGCAGAGGCCGCCGCGGGCGCGCACCTCGCCATAGACTTGCTGGAGATAACCGTCCGGCAGCGGAATGCCGCCGGCATTGCCATAGACCGCTTCACAGATGAAACCTGCAAGACCTCCGCCGCCGGCGTCGATCGCCTCCAGCACCGGCGTTACGGCGCTGAGATAGGCGCTTGCCGTATTGGGACCGCGGAATGCGCCGCGATAAGTATTCGGCGAGATGACGGCATGCACCCAGTCGGGCCGGGTGGTCAGTGCCTGCGGATTGTCGGCGATCGAGGTGGAGACGGCGTCGCTCGCCGCCGACCAGCCATGATAGGCTTCGAGCAGGCAGAGCATGTTGCGGGCGCCGCTATGGGCTTGCGCCAGCCGAAGCGCCAGATCGTTCGCCTCCGAGCCGCTGTTGACGAGGAAGACCGTGTCGAGCTCATCCGGGGCCAGTGCGGCGAGGCGTTCGGAAAATTCCGTGATCGCGGCATAGTGGAAGCGTGAATTGGTGTTGAGCCGCAGCCATTGGGCGCCGATCGCCGCCGCGAGCTTGGGATGGCCGTGGCCGAGAATGGAGACGTTGTTGACCATATCGAGATAGGCGCGGCCCTCGACGTCGAACAAATGCTCCCGCCAGCCGCGCTCGATCTGCGGCGGCGCCGCGTAATAGTTCTTCTGCGCGCCGGCGAGATGCGCCCGTCGCCTGGCGAGCAGCTCGGTGCTATCGGCTCGCGGCGCATCCGCTTCCGGGCCGAGAAGCAGCGAGGGAGAAGGGCAGAGCGCCGACCAGGCCGCCGCCTCGCGCGGTGTGGCAAAGAGCGGCGGCTCGAGCCCGGCGACGCTGCAAAGCTGGACGCGCAGCCCGCCGAGCGATGAAGCCTCTCCGACAACCGTGCCGAGCGGGTCGCCGGCAGCAATCTCGGCTTGATCCTCGACCGAGAGGTCGAGCCCGTCGAGATGCAGGGTCACGCTGTCGCCGGTTAGCGTCAGATGCTGGTCCTTCCAGCCGATGCGGCCGGCAAAGGGCGCAGCGACCGCGCTGCCTGCGGCAAGGCAGGTGTCGACATGCAGGGCGCAGGTCGCCTGCTTTTTGGCGGTTCCCGCTCGGGACAGCCGATATTCGCCGTAGCGCGTCGCTGCCGTCCCGTTTTCGGTCGCAGCGCGGGCAAGCAACCGCCAGTCCATGTCGGAATTCAGCCAGTTGCCGGCAGAAAAATGCGGGCTCTGCACCCCAAGGTCGACATAGGCGATTCCGGCGGGATCGATATCGGGCAGCAGCGGCAGCCATCCCGATGTTTCCGGGGCGGCAACATCCGCGCCGGCCGCCTTGAGGATCGCGGCTTCCATCAACTCGAAGGGCACGGACATCGCCGTATCGAAGATCGCCCACTCGCGGTCGAGATTGCCGCGGACATAATCATTCTCCGGATCGACCGAAATCTGCTGTTCGCCGCTGGCGACGAGAATGACCGCGCGCGCGACCACCAATGGCCAGAGCGCTTTCAGTTCCTCCGCGGTCAGCGGATAGATCGCCTGATAGGCGGTGACGGCGGGCAGGATATGAAAAGGGTCGCCCTCTGCCTGATGCAGCAGCGAAGCGCAGGTAACGGCGAGGTCGCCGACCAGCCAGCCGCGGATGATGTCGCCGAAATCGATCACCCCGTCGGGGATGGTATGGCCATGGGCATTGCGGTGACCGACGACATTGTCGCCGGTGACGTCGTGATGCACCGCCTGCAGCCGAAGCGACGGCGCCAAGGGCTGAATGCGGCGAACGGCCATCACCATGGTCTTGGCGATCCGGTCGCGCGCCGCGCTGTCGGTGATGGCGGAAAGCAGCTGCACCGCGACCGGCCCGGCGCGCCTGAGATCCCATTGCAGGCTGCGGTCGAGACCCGGATGGTTGAAATCGGCCAGCGCCTGCGCCAGCCTTGCGCACAGCGCGCCGAGGGCTGCGACCGAAGCCGGCGCCACATATCTCAGTTCGGTCAGCCCCCGGCCTTCCAGATATTCCAGCAGCCGCACCTGGTAGCCCTGCCCGCGCACGGTCAGGACGACGATCTCGCGGCCGTCATTCGTGGCGATCACATTGGGAACGCGTGGCGCATCCGGCTTGCTCTTGAGGTGATGGATCGCCGCATTCTGCGCTTCGAGTTCGCGGGTCTCGTAGGCGGCGTGGCAGATCTTCAGGACATAGCGGCCGCGATCGCTATCGACGCGATAGTTACGGTCCTGCTGGCTGCCGAGTTCGACAAGCGTGCCGGAGAGGCTGTAATGGGCAAGGAGAATCTCTTCCGCGTCCGCGACGGTGACGTCGGGACGCGGCAGCGCCATGCGATCAACAAGCCCCTCGTCGGTCATGGCACCCCTCCCGCAGCATGATTCGATTACCTCGCGCGATAATCAAATACTTGCCGCTGGCAGGCAACGGGAGATTGTCGCTTGCCAGCAAAAGAGATGCGAGATCCGCCGGCGCTCAACCCATGCGTTCGGAGGCGTAGCTGCCGGGGCTCGCCGGGAAGACGACGGTGCGGTTGCCGTTGATGAAGGTGCGGTGATGGATATGGGCGTGGATGGCACGCGCCAGCACCTGGCTTTCGACGTCGCGGCCGATCGAGACGTAATCGTCGGGCGACTGCGCATGGGTGATGCGCGCCGTGTCCTGCTCGATGATCGGGCCTTCGTCGAGATCGGCGGTGACGTAATGCGCCGTCGCCCCGATCAGCTTGACGCCGCGCTGGTAGGCCTGCTTGTAGGGATTGGCGCCCTTGAAGCTCGGCAGGAAGGAGTGGTGGATGTTGATGATCTTGCCCGACATCTGCTTGCAGAGCTGGTCGGAGAGGACCTGCATGTAGCGGGCGAGCACGATCAGCTCGGTGCCGGTCTGGTTGACGAGCTCGACGAGCTGGCTTTCCGCCTGCGGCTTGTTTTCCTTGGTCACCTTGATGTGGTGGAAGGGGATGTCGTGATTGACCACGACCTTCTGGTAATCGAAATGGTTGGAGACGACGCCGACGATGTCGATCGGCAGGGCGCCGATCTTCCAGCGGTAGAGCAGGTCGTTGAGACAATGGCCGAAGCGCGACACCATCAAGAGCACCTTCATGCGGCTCTCGCTGTCGTGAAAATCGTAGTCCATCGCGAAGGGCGCGGCGACGGCTGCAAAATCCGCGCCGATCTCGGCACCCGACAGACCTTCTTCGGAAATGAAGCTGACGCGCATGAAGAACTTGCCGGTGTCGAGATCGTCGAACTGGCTGGAGTCGATGATGTTGCAGCCCTTGTCGGCCAGATAGCTCGAAATCGCCGCCACGATGCCGCGCGTCGATTTGCAGGATACCGTCAATACGTAGCTTTTCATGTCTTTCCCTCTTCCCTCTGCAAGGCCGCCGCCGTGCTTAGATCAAAGCCCGGGTCGCGAATAGGCCGGCGCGCTTTCATTCATGCGACAAATTGCAAGAGAAACCGTCACGTGTCTGCAAGTTCTCTCATCGCCGGTATCAGCTTAGGAGAAGTTGCGCGAAAAACTGTGCCGCCAGCGCCGCTTGGATGCGTATTCTCGCCTCAGGAGCTGAAATAAAGCATGTCGCGCAAAGTCGCTGAGCAATTTGCGACATCGACATGCCAAGGATGTGAAGCGCGGTCAGCGAATCCCAGGGGTCGCGACATGTTTTAGGCCGGCGGACGGCTGGCGGCCGCCACCTTCCGGCGCGGCGTTGTGATTTCATGGATGATGGCGCCGCCGATCGACGAGAGCACCAGCGCCAGGACGACGAAGAGCACCGGCTGCTGCAGGATGGCGAACGGCAGGCGGTCGGCGGCGACCCTCAGGAAAGCCAGCGCGAAGGCGTGGGTGATATAGATGCTGTAGGAACAGTCGCCGAGATAGTTCAGCCAGTCGATGACCGGCAGCCTGGAAAAGTCGATGGAAACAGCGCTATAGACGATGAAGATCGCCGGGATACCCCAGGCGTAGAACCGGCTTTCCGGCTGCATCAGCGCCTCGTTGATGAAGAGGAACGCAAAACCCAGGGCAAGCGCCGCCCAGGCCCAGCGGTTCGGCAAAAGCAGCTTCTGCCCATAGAGCCAGCCGAGCACGACGCCGGCGAGGAATTCCAGGATGATCGGCTCGCCGTAGAAGCGGCTGGCCGTCGTTTCCGGCGAGAGCCGGCAGGCGACCAGGACGACGGCGAAGACGGCGAACATTGCCGGGATGCGACGGATTTCCGGGAGCGGCAGCAGCAGCGCGAACACGAAATAGAAGAACATTTCGTAATTCAGCGTCCAGCCCGGCACGACCACCGGCGTGATCGTAGCGGGATCGGCGGGATTGGCCCACGGCAGGAAGAACAGCGAGGCGACGAGATGCGGCAGGTTGAACACCGTCGATTTCAGCAGTGACGGGGCGACCAGCGCCACGGCAGCCGAAAACAGCGTTGCCAGCCAATAGAGCGGCACGATCCTTTTGATGCGCCGGCGGGCGAACTCGATCGGGCTCATCGCCCGCCCGCTCGTCGTCAGCCACATGACGAAACCGCTGAGCACGAAGAAGATGTCGACGCCGGTTTCACCGTAGACGAAGGCGGCGGCGTCGACCGCCGGATTGACCTTGCCAAGCTGCAATATCGCGTGGAAATAGACGACCATCAGCGCCGCAACGGCGCGCAGATATTGAAGCTGGACAAGCATCTGGCGTCTTGCTCCCTCGGATTTCGGTCTTAACCGTGCCGCTGCGGTCAACTCTCTACATCTGCCGGACCACCCCGCCGGATGCGCGGGCTGTCGTGGAAGCGCATATATCCGACGACGAACCAGAGGAGGCCGGCGATCTTCATCGAGAAAACCGCGGTTCCCCCGATCATCATATTCAGAAAAATGAAAAGAGAAAGTGAATGGGCGCAGCGCCGCTGCGCCGCGGTGCGCCCGGCGGGAAAGAGGCAGACGAACAGCCAGAGGGCGATGACGCCGAAGATCGTGGCCGCATAGATCAGGTAGACATAGCCGCTGTCGGCGAATTCCGCGACCCGGTCGACCGATAGCCCGAGGATGGCGAGAGGATCGAGCTCCATGATCTTCTTCATCGTCAGGTTGATGCGGCCGGTGAAGTTGTCGCCGGTCGCATTGGGTTTCAAGGTGTAGACGAGAAACCCGGCAGCGACGATCAGCGGCATCAGGGCCAGATTGAAATTCCTCGGGATCTTGGGAAAAACGAAATAGCCGACGATGCAGGCAAAACAGAAGATCAGCATCGTGCGCGTGTCGTTGGTCACCAGGATCAGTACCGCCGTGCCGATCATCAGCAGCCGGTCCCAGCGGCCGAGCTTTTCCCACATCGAAATCAGATAGACCGCAATCACGCCGCAGAAATTGGCAAGCGACACCTGTTCGAGGAAGATCGACGAGGAACGGTGGTCGATGATGCCGAAGGAGAAACGCTCGGGAAAGCCGAGCGCGTTCTGAAACAGGCCCGTTTTGTTGTAGCTCAGCGGCAGCAGCCCGCGCGTATTGGCGAAATAATCTGACGGATGCACGATGCTGACAAAGAACGGCACGCTGATGATCTCGAAGATCAGGAAGATCAGCACCGTAAGGCTTGCCCAGCGAAAGGCGAGCTTCATCGTCTTCTCGTTGCTCCAGCCCCCGAGCCCGGTAAAGCAGAAGATGATCAGAATGTTGCGGAAATGATCGATGAACAGCATGCGGTTCAGCACGCTGACATAGATGGTCACGATGAGTGTGAACAGCAGGAACAGAAAGGCCGGCAGGTCGGTCTCGTAGATCCCCTTGTGCAGGATGTAGATGATGGCGCTCGCCATGATCAGGCCTTCGCTGGCGGCAACATGCGTCATCGACAGCGGCATGATGTTGTGGTTGATGAAGGCGAGAATGCCGTTATAGAGCACCGACAGCAGGCCGAGCCAGAGCACCGGGTAATCGACGCGCGACGCCGCGCCTGTGGCATCGAGCCGGTTGCCGGCGACGGCAAAGGTCGCCGCTCTGTGATCGCTGACCGCCATTCTCATTTCCCCACCGGCTTGACGGCGGAACACGTGCCGGCATCGGCCTTTGCCGCCTCGGCCAGAAGCCGCATCTGTGGTCGCTCGGGGCCTTTGTGCGGCTGGACGTTGAACGGCTCGTCCGCCGGCCACCAGTCGCCCGCCGCCCAATAAGACCAGCCGAGCCAGGCGTCGCCATTGCCGGTCAAGGTGGCGTAGATCTCGGTCAGCCCGCTCATGCAATCCTTGTCGGCGGCGGCGCCGAATTCGCCGAGAAAGCCGCGCTTGTGGTTCCGCTTCAGCCAGGCGGTGACGCCGGCGATCGCTTCGACCGCGCCGTCCGCACCTTCGCAGGTCGGGTGGGTTCCGGAGGAATCGACGTCGAGATACTGGTGGACCTCATAGGCGTAGAAATCGAGCGGATCGCGCACGCCGAGCATGACAGTGCCGTTGGCGCCGCCGATCACGTCCTTCTCCCAGCTGTGAGCGCCGCTCCACGCCGTACCCGGCACCAGAATGAGATTGCGGGCGCCGACGGCGCGGATGCTGCGGATCGCCGCATTGGCGGCAGTGAGCCAGTCCGTCGCCTTGATGTCGTGCGGCTCGTTCATCAACCCGAAGAGAATGCCGTCCTGATTGGCGAATTCGACCGCGAGCCTTGCCCAGAAATCGGCGAAGGCGGCATCCGTCGCCGGCGCCGTGCCGACCTGGGTCTTGTCGTAATAGCCGAAATTATGCGGGTCGAGCAGCACGGCCATGCCCTGCCTGCGGATCAGGCCGACGGTATCCTTGATCCGCTTGAGTTCGTCCTCGTCGAGCCGTCCGCCGAGCGCCGGCTGCAGCCGCTCCCAGCGGAAGGGCAGCCGGACGATCGTCAGGCCCTTTTCGGCGAAATAGCCGATCGTCTCTTCGCTGGGATAGGTGTAGTTGGTGCCGTAGGTGCCGTCGCGTTCGCCATATTCGCCGCCGGAAAGATTGACGCCGCGGTAACAGGGCGCGTCCGCCGCAAGCGCCGGCGAGGGAATGAGCGCGGCGGCAAGCAGCAGCGCCGTCAGATGTCGTCTCGCCCTCATCGTTACCCCTCGCAACCGCGTCAAATCGCAACATCGCGTCGCTGAAATTATTTTAACGGTCCGTTAGCTAAGAATTTCTAAAGTCTCGGCACCTCGGCTTCAGTCTTTCACGCTGGGCGGGACACGAGTGCGCGTATGAACCAGTATGACAGGAACAGGGTAAGCCGGCTCCCCGGCTGGCGCAGTTTTGAGCCGCCTCAGACTGCGCCGGAAGGCGTGCGCATGCGCAGCCCTGTCGTCCGTCCGGACGATTTCGTCCCTCCGCCGCCTGAACCCGCCCCTCCACCTGCCTTTGTGCCGCCGCCGGCAAGGGTTGCACAAACCCGGCAATCCGAGCGTCCGGCGCCTCCACCTCCACCTCCACCTCCACCTCCACCTCCGAAGCAGCCTATCGTCGACGCGCCGTCGAACGCTGCACCTGCGCCTGACGCGCCCTTGCTCGATCTGCGCTCCAGTATCGCCGCGATCTGGAGCCGACGGTTGGTCGTGCTCGCTCTGGCGCTTCTCGGCGGCGTTGCCGGCGGAGCGCTGGCGCCGTTCATCGGGCAGAAATTCACCGCCGTCAGCAGTCTCTATTTCGATCCGCGCCAGATCGGCCTTGCCGATCCGGGCGCGCAATCTTCGGGACCCTCGCCGGAAATGATCTCGACGCTGATCGACAGCCAGGTGCAGATCCTGACCTCGGGCAATGTGCTGCGCCGCGTCGTCCAGGCTATGAAGCTCGATCAGGATCCGGAATTCACCGGCGGCCGCACCGATGGCGCCGCCGTGATCGGCACGCTGCAGAAGGCGCTGGTTATCACCCGCGAGGCCAGCACCTATGTCGTCTCGCTTGCCGCGACGACGAATGATCCGGAAAAATCCGCAAGGCTTGCCAACCAGGTCGTCACCTCCTTCACCGAGGAAGAAAACAGCGCCTCGAACGGCATCTACGAAAACACCTCCTCGACGCTCGACGGACGCCTCGACGATCTGCGCCGGAAGGTGCTGGAGGCCGAACAGGCCGTCGAAACCTTCCGCGCCGACAACGACATGGCCGCGACCGAGGGCAATTTGATCTCCGATCAGCGGCTGGTCTCGCTGAACACGCTGCTGGTAACCGCGCAGGAAAAGACCATCCAGGCGAAGGCCCGTGCCGATGCCGTCGCCAATCTCCGCGTCGAGGACGTCGTCGCCGGCAACCAGGCGGAAGGCGGCGTCACCTCGCCGCTCGTCAGCCTGCGTCAGCAATATGCCACCCAGGCCGCCGCCGTCGGCAGCCTCGAAAGCCAGATGGGCGCGCGTCATCCGCGCCTGCAGGCGGCCCGCTCCTCGCTGCAGAGCATAGCAGGCGAAATCAAGGGCGAACTGCAGCGCCTCGCCACCTCGGCAAGGGGCGAATACGAGCAGGCAAAGGCTGCCGAAGACAGCGTCGCCAAGGAGCTCGCCGTGCAGAAGGCCTTGCAGGCGAGTACCTCCGACAAGCAGGTGGAACTGAACGAATTGCAGCGCAAGGCGACGGCGGCGCGCGATATCTACGAGACGGTTCTGAAGCGCTCCAGCCAGACGAGCGAAGAGCAGAACCTCAACCAGAGTAACATTCGCGTCATCTCGCCGGCCGAGCCGCCGGTCAAGGCCGACGGTCCGAGCAAGAAAATCCTGCTGGTCGCCGGCATTATCGGCGGTCTTCTTGCCGGTTTCGTCGTCGGCGCGGGTTTTGCGATCCTCGCCGGCCTCTTCGGCCACCCCGTCATCAGAAGTTATTTCAGGAAGCCGCCCGCTGCGGCCGCTTGATGCCGGCCTTTGCTTTCCCTACATCCTGAGAGCGGCCTGTTGCCGGCAGGAGAGTTGCCATGCGGCTTCTGATGCGGTTTGTGATGATGTTTCCGATACTGCTCGTTGCCGTGTCCGGCCTTGCCCCGTCGTCCGCCCTTGCCGTCGACTGGACGAAGTCGGTCGATTCCGGCGGGCAATCCCTCTATCCCTACAAGGGCCTTCCCGGCGTCAAGGCGCAGCCCGACAAGAAGGAAGAAGAATCCTATAATTGCCGCACCGAAACCGTTCAGATCCGCCGCCGTTACGACGAGATCTTCCGCTCCGGCGGCATGCCGACGCTGATGTATGTCTGCGAACGCGACGGTTTCATCTCGATGGACGACAAGGTGCCGCTGCGCGGCCATTATCAGCCGGTGCGGTGAGGGTTGGGGGCGTTCAAGAGCGCCTGCGAATGCGATCCTCCAAACGTTCGATGGGAAGCTCCATCCTCAGATAGTCGAAGCCCGCATTTGCTTGCGATCGATCGACGATCGAATATTTGACCGCGCCGTCTTCCTCGGTTCGCCGCAGCGGTAGGCTTTCGGCCGCCGCAAAACCCAGCCGGTTGTAAAGGCCGATCGCTTTTTCATTATGGGAAAAAACATGCAACTCGGCCATCCTCGCGCCGAGCCCCGAAAACATCCACTCCAGCAATGCCTCGCCGCAATGGAACATCAGATTACCGATACTGCTCATACGGCCACGGATGACGTTGTCAAATTCGGCCGCGCCAGGCCGGATATTGCAGACGCCGAAATTGCCGAGCCGGTTGCCCTCGGGATCGCAAATGACGAACAGGATCCGGTCGGCAGCCGGTAACGAAATGCTTTCGAGCCAGCTACGTGTACGTTCCTCGGTGGCGGTGAACTGTGTGAGGAAGAACGGCATCGACTGGTTTCGCCATGCCGTCAGATCACAGATCAGGCCGGGCTCGCCGAGCATCGACCTGTCGATGCATTGCAGTTCGCCCACGAGCCGGCCGCTATCGCTTCTGATTGGCAGACGGAGCCGTTTGCTCGGGTCTGCATTCTCTTTCAGGCTGACGATATCGACCTGCGCCATGGCGATCACATCTACTATCCGCTCAGGCCTTTCGGCAGACGCAATAGCCGCCTGGCGAGGAAGACAGAACGAGCTTGCCGTTGAGGACGGGATCGACTTCGAAACGGTCAGTTTCCGCCAGATAGTCCGTAACCGCCTGTAGCGGCTCATTGCCACGCAGCCAGACCTTGGAACGTTTGGTGAATGCCTGCTCCTCGGTGAGGTGGCCGATGAGGGTGTCGGCGACGACAAGGTAACAGCCTTCGCTCACCAGCGGGCCGTAGGCGCGGCATTCGGCAAGAACATGCTCATAGGAATGGTCGCTGTCGAGCACCACCATCACGCGGGCGCCGGGTGGGATCTCGGCTTTGACAGCGGCAAGCACGTCGTCATCGACGGAGCCGCCCTGAATCATCTTGATCCGGTTCGACATCGGATGGGATTCGATCGACTCGCGATTATGGGCGCGGATGTCGATATCGACGCCGATGACCTTGGCCTTGTCGTTGCCCATGGCGGCGAGGATCGACGCCATAAAGATCAACGAGCCGCCGCGCGCCACACCGGTTTCGATGATGACGTCGGGCTTGGTCGCCCAGATGACTTCCTGGGTCGCGAGAATATCGGCGGGAAGCTGGATGATCGGCACGCCCATCCACGACCAGAGATAGAAATAGTCGAACTTGTCGAGCCCGATCAGCGTGTTCAGCGATTGCTGGAAGCTTGCTTCGTCTTTACCGAGCGCAAGCGACATTTCCCGCTTGTGGGCTTCGAATTCGAGGCGGTCGTCCTTGGTAGTCATAACTGTTCTTTGTCCTTCGCTCTATGGCTGTCTTAGGCCGACTGCTGTAATGCCGCGCTGTTGTGATAGATCCGCGCGGCCGCCACATCGAGCAGCGTCGCCGCCACCCGGTCGATATCGGCTTCGCTCATGTCGTGATAACTCGGCAGGTTGATCGCCCGCCCCGGAATGCTCCAGGCATTCACGTTCTCCGGCCGGTCCTCGAACATGGAGAGGCTGGAGAGGGGATAGAAGAAGACGCGCGCGTCGATATTGGCGGCCTCGAAGGCCTGCTGCATCATCTCGCGGGTAATGCCCGTCGACGGATGAAAGACCGCGGTCGGCATCCAGGCGCCGTTGATCGTGCCGCTGTATTCCGGATTCATCGAGATGCCGGGCAGGGCGGAAAGCCGAACCATGTAGGCGGCGAGGATTTCCCGCTTGCGGGCAACGAGCTCGTCGATGCGCTCGATCTGAGCGCAGCCGATGGCCGCCTGGATGTTGGACATCTTGTACTTGAAGCCGATCTCGTCGGGCCAGAACTGCTTGGTCTGGCCGCGTGCGCGGCCGTGGTTGCTGAGCGTCAGCACCCGTTCGTGAAGCACAGCGTCGCTGGTGACGAACATGCCGCCTTCGCCCGTCGTCAAAGTCTTCGTGCCGTGGAAGGAGAAGGTGCCGAAGGCGCCCATCGAACCGGCACGGCGGCCATTCCAGACGGAACCGATCGCTTCCGCCGCATCCTCGATGACAGGAATGCCGGTGCGCTTGCCGATCTCGAGCAGTGCGTCCATGTCGCAAAGATTGCCGTAGATATGGGTCGCGATGATCGCCTTGGTTTTCGGCGTGATGTGTCGCTCGACCTCACCCGGATCGATGCACCAGGAATCCGGCAGCACGTCGACGAAAACAGGCTTGGCGCCGAGGTGGACGATCGGCGAGACGGTGGCGACCCAGTTGGTGTCGGCGAGGATCACTTCATCGCCTTCGCCGACGCCGAGCGCAGCCAAGCCCATGTGCATGGCGCCGGTGCAGCTCGATGTCGCGATGGCGAAGTCGCTGCCGAGATAGGTCTTGAAGTCGCGTTCGAAGCGGTTGATGTAGTCGTAACAGCGTGCGCCCCAGCCGGTTGCTGCCGCGTCCGTGGCATAGTCGGTTTCAAGCTGAGTGATGGAGGGCTTGGTGTAGAAGATCCTGTTTGTCATGCCGCTAATTTCTGTTGAATTGAAATCAAGACGCAGGCGCCTGCCATGACCCTAGTTTTTGAAACTGGCGCGAGGCTCACATGATGATGTGCCGGGCGAGATCGTGCTCGTGCAACACGAGATTGGGCAGGTAGCCGAGTGCTACGAAATATTCTCGATCACGTTCGACGCTGACGAAGACGGCAGTGCTTTCCACCGGACTGTCGCTGAGTTCCTTTGTCACCTTCACCTTTTCGCTCAGCCCGAGTTCCCGCATCAGATTTTCGAGCGCCGGGATCTCCGTGAAACCGGCGAGAAGCAGCGTGTTGATCCCGATCGCCGAATTCACTTCGCTGACCAGCGTCTGAATGGCGACCATCAGCGGCAGCCCTTCGCGGAAGGGGCGGATTTCCGGGTGATCGAGCATCCCACCCCACATGATGCGGGTATAGAGCTCGTAGGCCTTGATGAAGTTCTTGCGCTCTGCCCAGAAGCGGAAGGCGACTGCCATGCGGTTGAGCGTGAAAATCCTGCACATCTCCTCATACTTGAGACGTGTCTCGGGCGTCAGGTTCACGGCCCCGCGCCTGACCCCGGTATAGAGGAAATATTCAAGCCCGCCGCGATACCGGTCCCAGCTCGTCATGACGTCGTTGGTGCCTTCCTGCGGCCGATCGCGAACGATCGCCGAATTGGCGATGGAGCGATAGAACGGCCGCTGCAGGAAGGTGACCGCGCCCTGATCGAGGAAATGCGCGAGGAACGGGAACGGATAGAAGCAGATATCCCGCGGGATCCAGGCCGACCGCAGGGCCGACGCGCGGTAGATGGCGATTTCCGGAAAGATGTTGCGTTCGAAGATATATTGGAAGACCTCGGTGAAGCTGCCATGCGCAAACTTCCGGTCCTCCTCGACATTGTAGAATTTCGTGATGTCGTTTTTGGCGACTTCGTCATAAAGGAACCAGGGCGCGTGGGCGCAGGTTACCTCACGGTTCTGATCGAGATATTTGACCGTATCGGCGACCGCATCCGCAATCAGCATGTCGTCGTCGGCGAGATAGATAAGATATTCACCCCTGCCGAGGCGCAGAGCACTCGTGACATTAGCGCTGGCACCCGCATTGACCTCACGCCTGCAATAGCGGATCGGTAATCCGCGACCGATGAACTCCTCGACAACCTGCTGAGTGCCATCCGTGGAGGCGTTGTCGCAGATGACGATCTCGAAAGGAAAGTCGAACTTATAGTCATTGCGGCAATAGGTGAGCGCGTTTCTGAGATAGGCTTCGCGATTGTATGTCGGGATGCAGATGCTGAGTTTGATGCCGCTCAAAAGGCTTTCTCCTGGCCGTAGCTTTCAAGTGCCGCGTCGCGCTCGCTGATGACGCTCGGCGTGAACGGCCAGGCGATGGAAAAGGCGGCATCGTCCCAGCGGACGCCGCGGGCAAGCTCCGGCACATAGACTTCCGACATCTGATAGAAGAGTTCGCAATCGTCCTCGAGCGTCAGGAAGCCGTGTGCGCAGCCGGCGGGAATGTAGAAGGCATTGTGTCTGATAGCATCGAGCTCGACCGAGGCCCATTGGAGATAGGTCGGCGAATCCCGCCTCAGATCGAGCGCCACGTCGAAGACTCTGCCGCGCGTGGCGCGCACCAGCTTGATCTCCGGCCGGGGATCGGCTTGGTAATGCATGCCGCGCAATGTCCCGCGCTTGTGGTTCTGCGAGATATTGCACTGCGGGTAGACAGGCGCCAGACCGCGGTCGGCAAAGCTTCTGGCATCGAAAGTTCGCGCGAACAGTCCGCGTTCGTCGGAGCGCGCGTCGACTTCCACGACAAAAGCACCCGAAACCGCGGTCGCAACGAATTTCATCCGATCACCGTCAGTTCCGGCACCGCCACGGCGAAGCGTCCGCCCCAGGCGCCGACCCTGTCATTGGCCGCCACGACTTCGTTCTTGATATTCCACGGCAGGATAAGAACGTAGTCCGGCTTCGTCTCATCCATTTTTTCCGGCGCGTAGATCGGCAGCTTGCTGCCCGGCAGGTAATGTCCCTGCTTGTGCGGGTTGCGGTCGACGACGTAATCGATGAGGTCGGTGCCGACGCCGCAGAAATTCAGCAGTGTATTGCCCTTGGCAGCAGCGCCATAGGCCGCGACCGTCTTGCCGCCGCGTTTGGCTTCCTTGAGGAACGCCAGCAATCCATCCTTGATCGGCGCCACGCGACTCTGGAAGGCCTCGTAGGTTTCGACCGTGTCGAAGCCGGCCGCCGCCTCGTCGGCGCGCACTTTGGCGACGCCGGCGCCGGTCGGATGAGCGGCCGATGTCGTGCGGCAGGCGAGCACACGCAGGCTGCCGCCATGGGTCGGCAATTCCTCCACGTCGAACACCTTGAGGCCATGCGCGGCAAAAACCTTCTCGACGGCCAGCAGCGACAGATAATAAAAGTGCTCGTGATAGACGGTGTCGAACTGGATATTTTCCATCAGCCGCAGCAGATGCGGGAATTCGACGCTGACGACGCCATCCGGTTTCAGAACGCCAGAGAGCCCACCGACGAAGTCGTTAATGTCAGGCACGTGCGCCAGCACGTTGTTGCCGATGACAATATCGGCGGCGAGGCTGCGGGAGACGAGATCGGCAGCCGTTTCCTTGCCGAAGAAGCGCGCTTCCGTGGGAACGCCGATCTGTCGCGCCACATCGGCGACGTTCTCGGCCGGCTCGATGCCGAGCACCGGCACGCCGGCCTCGACGAAATGCTTGAGGAGATAGCCGTCATTGCTCGCCACCTCGATCACCTGCGATGCCTCGCTGAGACCGAAGCGCTTGCGCGCCATGACGGTGAACTGGCGGGCGTGCTCCACCCAGCTGTCGCTGTAGGAAGAGAAATAGGCGTAGTGGCTGAAGATATCTTCCGGCGGCACGAAGGCGTCTGCCTGCACCAGCCAGCATTCGGAGCAGACGAAGGCGCGCAGCGGATAGGAAGGCTCCGGCTGCTTCAACTGCTCTTCCGTCAGATAGGCATTGGCGAGCGGCGTCGAGCCCAGATCGACGAAACGATGCATCAGCGGGGCGTTGCAGAACCGGCAATTATGCGCTGTCATGATATTGCTTCCTCATAGGCCGCGATCTGGCCGAGCGAGAAGGCGCGCATGTCGGCTCCCTCGCGGTTGGCCTTGTACCAGGCGGCTGTCCAGTCGATTGTCTGTTGCAGGCTGAGACGCGGGCGCCAGCCGATGGTGTCGAGCGCCAGCGCCGAACTCAGCGTCAGCGCTGGCGCTTCCGGCAGATGTTCGCCGGGCGCCAGCCGCCACACGTCTTTGACGCGGTGTGCGCGTCCGAGCGCCTCTGCAAGTTCGGAAACGGTGGCGAAGCTTTCGGGATGCGGACCGAAATTCAACGCATCCGGCAGATCGCGGCCACGCTTCTCGGTCAGCGCCTGCGCGAAGCTGAGATAACCGCCGAGCGGTTCCAGCACATGTTGCCAGGGACGGATCGCTTCGGGATAGCGCAGCAGGATCGGTTGATTGCTTTCAAAGGCGCGGATGAAATCGGGGATCAGCCGGTCTCTGGACCAGTCGCCGCCGCCGATGACGTTGCCGGCGCGCACCGTGGCGAGCCTGAGATCGCGCCCTTTGAAGAAACTGTCGCGGTAGCTCTGGCAGACGAGCTCGGTGCAGGCCTTGGAATTGCTGTAGGGATCCTTGCCGCCGAGTATATCGGTCTCGACGAACGGGATACCGCTGCCGTTATTCGCATAGACCTTGTCCGAGGTGATGACGAGCACGGTCTTGACCGTGGGCGTTTGTCTGATGGTATCGAGAACATTTGCCGTTCCCATGACGTTGGTCGAGAAGGTCTCGGCTGGATTCTCGTAGGAGCGCCGTACCAGCGCCTGCGCGGCCATATGGATGACGATTTCCGGCTCGAAACGCCTGGAGACAGCAAGAAGCGCCTCAGCGTCGCGGATATCGACGATATGATGACCGCGATCGTCCCAGGGAGCGAGTTTGCGGTAGAGCGACGGTTCGGTCTCGGGCGCCAGCGACACCGCGGTGACCTCTGCGCCGAGCCGCTCCAGCCACAGGGAAAGCCAGGAGCCCTTGAAGCCCGTGTGCCCGGTGAGGAAAACCCGCCGTCCTTTCCAGAAGTCCGTCAGGCCCATAGCTTCCACGGCGCCTTTCCGGAATTCCAGAGTTCTTCCAGATGGGTGCGCTCGCGCAGCGTATCCATCGGCTGCCAGAAGCCGTCATGCTTGAAGGCGGCAAGCTGGTTGTTGGCGGCAAGCCACTCCAGCGGCCCGGCTTCCCAAATCGTGTCGTCGCTTGGGATGAGGTCGACCACGGAAGGGTCGAGCACGAAGAAGCCGCCGTTGATGCGTTGGCCGTCGCCCCTCGGCTTCTCCACGAAGGAGGTGATGAACTGGCCTTCGATATTCGTGGCGCCGTAACGTCCGGGCGGGGTTACCGCGCACATCGTCGCCTTCAGGCCATGATTGCGATGGAAGGCGACTTCCGCGGCAATGTCGATGTCGCCGACGCCGTCGCCATAAGTCATGCAGAAGGGTTCGCCTGGTGTCAGATGGTCGCGAATGCGCCCGAGACGGCCGCCAGTCATCGAATGCATGCCGGTATCGACCACGGTCACGCGCCAGTTCGGTCGTTTGCCGCCGTGATAGTTGATGCTGTTGGCGCCGAGATCGACGGTGATGTCGCTGTGGTGCAGAACAAGGTTTACGAAATATTCCTTGATCATATAGCCCTTGTAGCCGGCGCAGATAATGAAATCATCGAGCCCGTGATGGGCATAGATGTTCATGATGTGCCAGAGGATCGGCATGCCGCCGATTTCGACGAGAGGCTTGGGGCGGATACTGGTTTCCTCGGCAAGACGAGAGCCAAGGCCACCGGCGAGAATTACGACTTTCATCCCAAGCGAACTCCAGAGTGTCTAGTCAAGCTTTCCGCTCCTCTTTGAGCCGCCCGGGCTCCTTTCAGACGGAACGAGAGTATTTCATCCTTGTCCCGTTATCCGATTTCGTTCTTGTGCGAGGCTTGCAGCGCTGGAACCGGCCTGCGGATTTAGTGGATGCGGTGCCGACGGCAACGCTGTAACCGGCATTAGAACACCGTCGACCGCTGCCAGCGCGGCCGAAGCTCGCACGTTGTGAAGGCCACTTCGCGAAAGTCTCTGCGGGTGCTCGGGTGGATGGAACGAGACCTCCAGAAAGCGCCTCGACCGGTTGACGGCACGCTTCTTGCATTGTTACTAATATTCTAACCTTTGGGGAGAAAGTGCCATGCAATGGAACACATCGGCGGATTTTGCGCCTCTTGTTCTCTTTCTCGGTGGCCGGCACAAACGCAGGATCGTCAGGACGCTGCGCGACGCCGCCGAGGTGCTGATGGTGGATTGGCCGTTTGAAGACGGAGAGGAATATGTCGTCGCCGTGAAGGCTTGCGCCGATGCCATCATCGGCCAGATCGGGATGGACGAACTCCGGGAAATGCTCCTCAGCGCCGCCAGGGAAGCCGGTATGGGGGTTCTAACCGTTATTCCCGACAGCCGGAAGACGTCGCCCCATATGGCCGCGTGACGGACGTCGACCCATTGGCCTTGGCTCGGGGCATTATTTGATTTTAATGCCAACCAAGTGTCTGGATGGAGACAATAAAAAAACCCGGTAGACCGGGCTTCTTTGGGGTTGTTTCTGGGCCGCTTTTGGCGGCCTGAAACGGGAATGGTGCCCAGAAGAGGACTCGAACCTCCACACCCTTTCGGGTACCAGCACCTGAAGCTGGCGCGTCTACCAATTCCGCCATCTGGGCGACGGAGAGCGATGTAAGGGGGCGGCTTCTGACTGTCAACTGGGTTTTTGAAGTTTTTCTGACAGTTGACGAAAAAGCAGCCGGCCGCCGGCGGCGAACGGCCGGAAGCCAGGCATAGCGCTCCAGTCGGCACGCCCTATATAAAGGAAATATCGAAAGGAATGCCGCATGCCCATCTCCCGCACCCTGTTGCTTGCCGGTCTTTTAGCCGGTCTCGCGCCCGCCATGGCAGCTGCTGATTCGCTGAAGCTGGGCAAGCCGGGGGTCGGGCCGCTCAACACTGGATCGACGCTTTGCGATTTTCGCGGTTGCTTCGGTTTCGGGCCGCAGCAATGGCATCGCCCCGCCTATATCCAGCCGAATTACCGGCCGCGCGGCGCGACGGGGCCGACCTATTACCTGCCGGGCGCGGCCGGGCGGCCGCAGCTGACCTATGATCCGCCGCCGGTGCAAAGGATTCAGCCGAAGGCTCCGAACAAGCATATCGCCTGGTGCACCAATGAATACCGCTCCTACAATCCGAGGACGGATCACTTTCTCACCTATGAAGGCGTCTATCGGGTCTGCCGCTCGCCCTATCGCTGACGCCGCTCGCGCTAGCGCTGAGCCCGCTCGCGCTGGCGCTGAGCCCTGATCAGCTTTCCAGCGAGGCGCGGTCGACATGGCCGAGATCGCGGCCGGGCTCGACGATGTCGCGGACGCGCTGCTTTAGCTCCTTCGGCCCGGGAAAGCCGCCGTCGCGCTTGCGTTCCCAGATGAGATCGCCATTGACGCGGATCTCGAAATTGCCGCCGGTGCCGGGGATCAGCGCCACCTCGCCGAGACTGTCGGAAAAAGTGTGCAGCAGCTCCTGCGCCATCCAGGCGGCGCGCAGCAGCCAGTTGCACTGGGTGCAGTAGAGGATCGAGACGCGGGCTTTTTCGGTCATGATGGTTCCTTTCGTTTGCATGGATTTAAGCCTTTGCAGCGCGCCCATGCAATGGCGCGCTTAAGCATCTTGCGCGCCGTTCTCCGGCATGGTCTCTTCCCGTCGTCACCAGCCGGGAAAAGCCCATGCGAGTCGCTGTCGTCGAAAATATGCGCAATACCGGTCTCGGTGCGCTCGCCAGAGCGCTGGACGAGGCGGGAGCCGACCTCGAGTGGTTTCGCGTCTGGCAGGATGGCATCCTGCCGCAGGACATATCCAGGCATGACGCGCTCGTTGTCCTCGGCGGCGAGCAGAGCGCCCTGGATGACGAGGCGCATCCCTACCTGCCGGAACTCGCCCGGCTGGCGCGCCGTTTCGGCGATGCCGGCAGGGCCGTGCTCGGCATCTGTCTCGGTAGCCAGATCCTCGCCCGTGCCTATGGCGCCGACAATCTGCTGGACGCTGCCCGCGAGTTCGGCTGGCATAACATCGGGGTCACCCGCGAGGGGCGGGCCGATCCGCTGCTACAGGCGCTCGGCGGCGAATTCACCATCTTCGAATGGCATGCCGATACCTTTACCCTGCCGGAAGGCGCCGTCCGTCTCGCCACCAGCCCCGTCGCCGAGAACCAGGCCTTCCGCATCGGCCGCGCCGTCTATGGCACCCAGTTTCATTTCGAGGCCAACACAAGCGTCGTCGCGGAGTGGAAGGCCGATTTCCCCGAGACGATCGCGCGCATCGCCCCCGGCTGGCTGGAAAACCATGCCGAACTGGCGGCAAGGCATGGCGATGCTGCCGATGCCGCTGGCCTTGCCATTGCCCGTGCATGGGTCAACCTGATCGAGCGCCAGGAGATCGCGTCGCTGACTGAGGCTTCCGCGTGAGAGGCGACGCGATGCCGGCAAGCGAACGCGAGAAGATGGCGGCGGGTGAATGGTATTGCTGCCTCGATGACGCGCTCGATCTCTTGCGCCGGCAGGCGCGCTTGGCCGTCCACGCGCACAATACGCTGCCGCCGGACCAACGCGGTGCGCTGGCGCCGGCCCTGCGGGCGCTCTTTGCCGGAACGGCGCAGGATGTCTTCATCGAGGCGCCGTTTCACTGCTCCTACGGCATCAATATCGTTCTCGGCGAGCGCGTCTATTTCAATGCCGGCTGCACCATCCTCGATTCCGGCCGGGTGACTATCGGCGACCGCACCATGTTCGGCCCCGGCGTGCAGATCTATTGCGCCGAGCATCACAGGGATGCAGCGCTTCGCAGCCAGGGCATCGAGATCGCCCGGCCGGTCACGATCGGGCCCGACGTCTGGATCGGCGGCGGTGCGATCGTCCTCGGCGGCGTGACGATCGGCGAGCGTGCGATCGTCGGCGCCGGCGCCGTGGTGACGAAGGATGTGCCTGCCGGTGTAACCGTGGTCGGCAATCCGGCCCGCATCCGATAGGCGCTTCGCTATCCCGCCACCTCGACAGCGGCGATCATTCCGCTAGATGAGAAGGCAAAACGGGAGGAAAATCATGAGCGGACTGAAGCTACCCATGGAAGGCGGCTGCCGCTGCGGCCGGGTGCGGTTGAAGATCAGCGCTGCGCCGCTGCTGACCATGGCCTGCCATTGCACGGGCTGCCAGAGGATGACCGCGAGCGCCTATTCGCTGAGCGCCGCCATCCCCAGCGAAGGCTTCGAGGTCACCAAAGGCGAGCCGGTGATCGGCGGTCTGCACGGCGTCACCAAGCATTACTTCTGCCCGCATTGCATGAGCTGGATGTTCACCCGGCCGGAAGGCATGGATTGGTTCGTCAATCTGCGCGCAACCATGCTGGATGATCCCAGCTGGTTTACGCCCTTCATCGAGACATGGACGCGCGAGAAGCTGTCTTTTGCCGAGACGGGTGCGGTGTACAGCTACGAAGCGCTGCCCGCAATGGACGCCTATGAGGGGCTGGTGAAGGAGTATATGGGTCGTAGAAACCAATCCGGAGATAATAAGGGTGTTGAATGAACTAGCCGTCGGTCTTTCGGCCTGGATCATCCAAGATGGAAACTACGGTGAATTCCAAAAGGGGCAGCGAGCGCCTTTTGCCCTGGAATTCTACAATGAAACGTCGTTGAGGGTTGCCGAGCATCGCGGTGATGCTTTCATGCGGCGGGAGAGCGGATCGTTCTATCAGGCCCGCGGGCGTGTCACCCACATATCCGAAGATTGGTGGGCTATGGATTTCGGAATAGCCGCATTTCAAAATGCGCCGCCGCCCGAGGACGTGCGCCCGGGAACATGGCTGGAAGGCCGTGTGTATATAGGGATCGACCCGTTCTTCTATTTCGAGCAGATCAGCCATTCCGGTGACGCACCCGACATGATCCATGATTGGATCATCGAACGGATCGAGATGCAGACAGCGCCGTTTGTCGATGCGGGCGAAAACCGGATGGTTCGCGATCCCACCCTGAGCGGATGGCGGGAAATTCCGCAGACAGATGCATGGAGCGATGACAATCGCTCTGCGGAATATCTTCTGCATTGCCGGCGGATTTCCGAGACTCCGCGAAGGGCTCTGGTGGCCGATAGCTAGAGCCATGATGCCTAAAAGCGTGCAGCGTTGATTTCAGAAACCCTGGAAGAGAAAATCGACGGCGGCCACGATGCGGTCGCTGTCGGTGGTAAGATTCGCGACGACGCCTCCGATTTCAGCGACCGGGACCGATGCCATGCGCTGAGTGGCCATGACATAGGTTTCCCCCTCTATGGGAAAGCGTGGGTTCAGCCGCGAGATCGACCAGCTCAGCTCGTGCACCGGATGCAAGGGAATCATGACTCGCGAAGGCAGGTCGTCAAGCAGATTGGCTTGTAGATCGATGGCCAGGAGATTTCCGCCTTTAAGGCGATAGACGTGGAAGCGGGCCATTAAAACTGACGATACTTGGCGAACGGCAAGCCGTGCTTTTCAACATATTCGTTTTCCAGCCGGATCGCCTCGGCGTTCTCGATACGCCACAGCCGCTCGCGCTCGGCTTTTATAGCCTGCGCGATCCCATCTTCCGCCGCCCGGGATATATTGATCTTGAGTTCGCGCGCCTGAGAGACGAGGCCTTCGTCAAGAGACAGGTTCGCTGCTTTTCTCGTCTGCTGCGCCATAACGATCTCCTCAATTTTATGCGCAGATCATATGCGCATAAAATCTCATTGAGAAGCGTTATTCGTCGCCCATCTTCAGTGCTGCAATAAACGCTTCCTGCGGAATCTCGACCTTGCCGAACTGGCGCATGCGCTTCTTGCCGGCCTTCTGTTTGTCGAGCAGCTTGCGCTTGCGGGTGGCGTCGCCGCCGTAGCATTTCGCCGTCACGTCCTTGCGCAGCGCCGAGATCGTTTCGCGGGCGATGACGTTGCCGCCGATCGCCGCCTGGATCGGGATCTTGAACATGTGCTTCGGGATCAGCTCCTTGAGCTTCTCGCACATGTCGCGGCCGCGCTTTTCGGCAGCGGTCCGGTGCACCATCATCGACAGCGCGTCAACCGGCTCGCCGTTGACGAGGATCGACATCTTCACCAGGTTGCCCTCGCGGTGGTCGGTCAGCGTATAATCGAAAGAGGCATAACCCTTGGAGATCGATTTCAGCCGGTCGTAGAAATCGAAGACGACTTCGTTGAGCGGCAGGTCGTAGGTCAGCATGGCGCGCGTGCCGACATAGGTAAGCTCGATCTGGATGCCGCGCCGGTCCTGGCAGAGCTTCAGGATGCCGCCGAGATAATCGTCGGGGGTCAGGATCGTCGCGCGGATCCACGGTTCGTGGATTTCGGAGATTTTGACGACATCGGGCATGTCGGCCGGGTTGTGCAGCTCGCGCTCCGTGCCGTCGGTCATGTACATCTTGTAGACGACGGAGGGCGCGGTGGCGATCAGATCGAGGTCGAACTCGCGTTCCAGCCGTTCCTGGATGATTTCCAGGTGCAGCAGGCCGAGGAAGCCGCAGCGGAAGCCGAAGCCGAGGGCGGCCGACGATTCCATCTCGAAGGAGAAGGAGGCGTCGTTGAGGCGAAGCTTGCCCATGGCGGCGCGCAGGTCTTCGAAATCGGCGGCATCGACCGGGAAGAGGCCGCAGAACACCACCGGTTGCGCCGGCTTGAAGCCCGGCAGCGCCTGCGCCGTCGGCCGCTTGTCCTCGGTGATCGTGTCGCCGACGCGGGTATCGGCCACTTCCTTGATCGAGGCGGTGATGAAGCCGATCTCGCCGGGGCCGAGGCTGTCGACATTGACCATCTTCGGCGTCAGCACGCCGACGCGCTCCACCTGGTATTTCGCATCCGTGCCCATCATGCGGATCGTCTGGCCCTTGGTCAGCACGCCGTCGATGATGCGCACGAGAACCATGACGCCGAGATAGGTGTCGTACCAGCTGTCGACCAGCAGCGCCTTCAACGGCGCCTTGTCGCCGCCCGGGCTCTTCGGCGCCGGCAGCTTGTTGACGATCGCTTCCAGCACGTCGGGAATGCCGAGACCTGTTTTGGCCGAGATCAGCACGGCTTCCGAGGCGTCGATGCCGATCACTTCCTCGATCTGTTCCTTGATCCGCTCGGGCTCGGCGGCCGGCAGGTCGATCTTGTTGAGGACGGTGACGAGCTCGTGATTGTTGTCGATCGCCTGATAGACGTTGGCGAGCGTCTGCGCTTCGACGCCCTGGCTGGCGTCGACGACGAGCAGCGATCCCTCGCAGGCCGACAGCGAGCGCGAGACTTCATAGGCGAAGTCGACGTGGCCGGGCGTGTCGATCAGGTTGAGAATGTATTTTTCGCCGTTGTTTGCCTGGTAGTGCAGGCGCACGGTCTGGGCCTTGATGGTGATGCCGCGCTCGCGCTCGATATCCATATTGTCGAGCACCTGCTCGGACATTTCGCGCTCGGCAAGGCCGCCGGTCGTCTGAATCAAACGGTCGGCCAGCGTCGATTTGCCGTGGTCGATGTGGGCCACGATCGAAAAATTGCGGATATGGGATAGCGGAGTGGTCGAATTGGTGCTCATGCGCGCCATATAGCAGCGCCGCCCCCTGCCGCAAAGCGGTAATTATCCTGCTGTTTACGCTATTTTGCGGCCGGTCGCACGCTTGTCAGACCGGCCACGTCTCCAGCCGCCAGGCCGAATCCCAGAACATCCATTCATATTGCGAGGCGCGCACGAAGACATCGGTCATTTGAGCGCGCTCCACCGGTGATGCGGCGCGGGCGGCGATGTCGGTCAGCGCGATCACCTCGCGGGCGCCGGCGGCAAATTGCGGGTCGCCATAGGTATTGATCCAGGCCTGGAAGGCATTGCCCGCGATCGCAGGCCGGTTCTTGATCGCCTCGCCGACGTGCCAGTAGATCCAGAAGCAGGGGAGGATGGCAGACAGCGCCACCGCATAGGAGCTGTGATAGGCGGTGGCGAGCAGGAAGTTGGTATAGGCAAAGCAGGCAGGCGAGGGTTCGGCTGACGTCACATCGTCGGAGCTGATGCCGAACTGGGTGAGGAAGCCGGCATGCAGGCCCTGTTCGACGGTGATCGCCTTTTGCGCCGAACCGAGGAAGCGCAGCACCTGCGCATTGTCGGGCGCCTTGGCCGCGACGATGGCAAGGCATCGCGCATAATGCTTCAGATAGAGCGCGTCCTGCAGGATGTAGTGCCGGAAAACCTCCGGCGGCAGCGTGCCGTCCGAAAGCCGCGTCAGCAGCGGCAACACCTCGATCTCGGCCATGATGGGCGCGATCCGGTCCCAGGCGGCAGCCGTGAAGCTTCCCGTCGTGTCCGTGCTCTGGCTGCTGGCGTCCATCATTCTCTCCTCCGATTTCGGCTGCCATATATCGATGCCGGAGTGGTGAAAGCAAGGCACGACCTGCCCTATCGAGACAGGCTTGATTCCATCATCGGATAATGTATTTCTCTTATAGTAGAATCGCGGGAATCGAACGATGGAACAGCAGCTCGAACAGGCGATCGGTCTTCGCATCCGCGCGCTGCGGCTCAAAAAGGGGCTGACGCTGGATGATCTGGCTGTCGCCTCCGGCGTCAGCCGGGCGATGATCTCGCGCATCGAACGGGCGGAGGCAAGCCCGACCGCCTCGTTGCTGGCAAGGATTTGTGCCGCTCTCGGCCTGTCGCTGTCGGCCTTCTTCGCGGAGGAGGGAGAGCAGGCCTCGCCGCTTGCCCGCCGCCAGGAGCAGCAGGTCTGGCGCGATCCGGAAACCGGTTATCTCAGGCGCTCGGTGTCGGCGCCGGGCACGGCCTCCGACGTCGATATCGTCGAAGTCGAATTCCCTCCCGGCGCCCGCGTCAGCTTTCCCCCGCATGCCGCATCCCATGGCATGACGCAGCATATCTGGCTCTTCGACGGCGAGCTGGAGATGACGGCGGGCGAGACCGTTTACCGCCTGCGCCCCGGCGATTGCCTCTTCATGCCGGTCGGCGAGGGCCATGTCTTCCACAATCCCGGCAACGCGCCGGCGCGTTATTGCGTCGTGCTCGATCGCGGCGGCCGATGACAGCTTCATTTCAGGAGACCAACATGCCGGACATTCGTATCCTTTCCGCCGAGGAGGCGCGCGCCGCCATTCCGGCTCTGTCGGCGGTGCTTGCCGATTGCGTCGCCGGCGGCGCCTCCGTCGGCTTCATGCAGCCCTATGGGCCTGACGATGCCGAGCCCTATTGGCGCGATGTCGCCGACGCGGTCGCCACCGGCGGCAGCCTGCTGCTGGTCGCCGAACTGGAGGGCCGGATTGTCGGCACGGTGCAGGTGGGGGCCGCGCAGATGCCGAACCAACCGCATCGCGGCGATCTGAAGAAGCTGCTGGTGCATCGTTCCGCCCGCGGGCGCGGCCTCGCCCGTCTGCTGATGGAGGCGGCCGAACGCGAGGCGGTCAGATGCGGCAAGACGCTGCTGGTGCTCGACACGGCAACCGGCAGCGATGCCGAGGCGATCTACCCGCGTCTCGGCTGGCAGCGTGTCGGCGTCATCCCCGATTATGCGCTGTGGCCGCAAGGCGGCTTCTGCGACACCACCCTTTTCTACAAACGGCTCGCCTGATTGCGCCCGCGCCGCCTATGCCCATTTTGCGAATACGGGAAGCGTCCCGGTCAGCGTCGCGCCCGCCGTCCATTGCGCCGCATTCCACCCGAACTGCCGCGCCGCTTCGATATTCGCCGCCATATCGTCGATGAAGGCGATTTCCTGCGGCTGCACGCCGGCACGTTCGGTCGCCAGCCGGAAGAAGTCGGGCGAAGGCTTGCTGTGACCGAGTGCTGCGGAATAGATGATGTCGTCGAAATATTCGACAAGGCCCAGTTGCTCCATCAGGTAGCGCGCCCGCCTGTGCTCCTGGTTGGTCGCCAGGAAGAGTGTGACGCCGCGTTGCCTGAGCCTGGCGAGATCCGCCAGCAGATTGTGGTCGAGGCGGGAATCGTTCTCGAACCAGTAGTCGATCAGAACAGTGGCGCTGAGATGCGGCGCGATTTTGGCCAGCACGCCGGCGAGCCTTGGTTCCAGCGGTTCGCGGCCGATGATGATGTCACCCCAGCAAGTCTGGAAGAACGCCTGTTGCAGCACGTCGGGCCGCAGCCCGAGATCGCGTTCCAGATAAGTGAAGTGGGGCAGCCCGTCGGCCGGACGGCCATGGATGAGCACGCCGTCGACATCGACCATCAGCACTGTCATGCGGAAATTTCCTTCGGTCTCCAAACATCGGGCCAAACATCGGGAAGGTGAAGTTATCCCCCGTGTCGATCAAGGGCGCCGCGCCGGCTTTTTTGTCGCGGCCGAGCCATGTAAGTCTAGAATCTAAATCGAGGACGAATCCGAAATGCGCGTCATCTATTCCGAGGACCATAAGCTGCGCGATGCCAGGACCGAGCTCTATGCCGGCCAACTGGTGACGCCTTTCGAGGCGCCGTTCCGGGCCGAATGGATCCTGGCGGCGCTGAAAGAAGCAGGTTTCCGGGATATTGTGGCGCCGGATGCGCATGGGCAGGAAACGGCCCGAAAGGTCCATGATCCCGCCTATCTCGATTTCCTCGCCACCGTCTGGGAGCGCTGGGTGGCGGCCGGTTTTACCGGTGAGGCGATCGCCAATTCCTTCCCGGTCCGCCGCACCAGCCAGCGCGTGCCCGACAATATCGTCGGCGCGATCGGCCATTATGCCAATGCCGCCGATACCTCGATCACCAAGGGCTCCTATGAGGCGGCGATCGCCTCGATGCGCTGCGCGGTGACGGGCGCCGATTGGCTGAATGCCGGCAACCGCTTCGCCTTCGCACTCTGCCGCCCGCCCGGTCATCACGCCGGCATCGATCTCTTCGGCGGCTATTGCTTCATCAACAATTCCGGCGTGGCGGCCCAGCGTCTGCTCGATCGTGGCGCGCAGAAGGTCGCCGTGCTCGATGTCGATTTCCATCATGGCAACGGCACCCAGGATCTCTTCTATCACAGAGGCGATGTCTTCACCGCCTCGCTGCACGGCGATCCCATGCACGCTTTCCCTTATTTCCTCGGCCATGCCGACGAGCAAGGCGAAGGGGAGGGCACTGGGGCCAACCGCAACTATCCGATGCCGCCGCACACGCCTTGGCATGTCTGGTCTTCGGCGCTTGCCGACGCACTCGCCCGCATCAAGACCTTCGGCGCCGAGGCGATCGTTTTGGCACTCGGCGTCGACACGTTCGAGCGCGATCCGATTTCCTTCTTCCAGCTGAAATCGGAAGACTTCATTCGCATGGGAGAGATGATCTCCGCCGCCGGCCTGCCCGTCGTTACCTGCATGGAGGGCGGTTACGGCGTGCCGGAGATCGGCCTCAACGTCGCCAATGTCCTCAAAGGTCTGGAAGCCTGATTGCTTGATGACCGACGAGACCGTTCCATCCGATATCCCGACACCCCGTATGCTGAGCTGGGCCCGCAACTCTGCCATCTATCGCCTGGAGCGGCGGATGATGACGGAAAAGCAGCTGTTTGACGCCATCACCCGAAAGGCCAAGGAAAAGTTCGAGGATATCAGCGCGGCGCAGCTCAAGGCCGTTGCCGCTTTCGCCGTCAAATTTGCCTATGACAACAAGGTGCTCGACGATAGCGCCTATGCCGAGATCAGCACGCGCTCTGCCGTGCGCGGCGGCAAATCGAAGCGCGCCATCGCCCAGAAGCTTGCCGCCAAGGGTGTCGCGAGCGACAAGGTCGAGGCTGCCCTTGGAGAGGCCGACGATTTCTATGCCGCGGCGATATTTGCCCGCAAACGCGCCTTCGGCCCGTTCCGCCGGGTCGAGCTTGACGAAAAGCGGAAGGCCAAGGAGCTTTCGGCTTTCGCCCGCAACGGCTTCAGCTTCGACATCGGCAGAAAGGTTTTCGAGATGAGCCTCGAGGATGCCGAAGAGGTCATTCTTGCCGGCCGTCGCTGATTTCGCATCAAGGCTCTTTCTGCCTGGATCAGAAGTTTGAATTTGTCGCTCGCACGCCGTCTTTGTAGGAAGAGCGCATCATCGGGGGCGAGCATGGAAGAAAAAGCAAATGGCGGAGCGGGCACGCTGACCGCGGAGGGATCGGCGGCATTCGGCGGCGTGGCAGCCGGCGGGCTGATGTGCCTCATGTCCATGTCGTCGATCCAGTTCGGCGCGGCATTGTCCTCCTCGGCCATTGCCACCTATGGACCGGCCGGCGCCTCTTGGCTGCGCCTCGCCTTTGCGGCCATCATTCTCGCCATCTTCGTGCGGCCGCGTTTCGCCAGCTACACCAGGGCGCAATGGACGAGTGCTCTGGTTCTCGGCACGACGACCGCGCTGATGACCATGAGTTTCTTCGCAGCCATCGAGCGCATTCCGCTCGGCCTTTCCGTGGCGATCGATTTTCTCGGTCCGCTTTCCGTGGCGACCATCGGCTACGGCCTCGGCCGGCGTCTGATCTGGCCCCTGCTTGCCGGGCTTGGCGTTCTGGCGCTCGCCCATGACGGCCACGGTTGGGTTGGCAATATCGAGGGTATTTTCTTTGCGCTCGGGGCGGGAACCGGCTGGGCGATCTATATCGTCCTGACGAAAAAGATCGGTGCGAGCTTCAAGGGGCTGGAAGGGCTTTCCATGTCGCTGATGGTTGCCGCGCTGGTCGCGACACCCTTCGGCTTTGCCGGCGCCGTGCCGGCGCTCGATGGCTATGGTCTGATTGAAATGGCGGGCCTTGCCATTCTGGTGCCGCTGCTGCCCTACACGCTGGAACTGATCGCCTTGCGGCGGATGCCGACAGCCTCCTTCGGCATTCTGATGAGCCTCGAACCGGCTATCGCCGCACTCGCAGGCTTCGTCATCCTGGCTCAGCCGATGACGCTTCTGCAGATGGCCGGGACGGCCCTGGTCGTCGCCGCAAGCGCCGGCGCCACCTTTTCGGCCAGGCAATAAAGATCAGCCCGTCTTCTTTGCCGGATCGTCGAGCGCAGGATTGTAAAACAGCGACAGCGTCAGGCTCTTGGCGATCCGCTCCGCCGTCGCCATGAACCAGGCCTTGGCTTCCGGTGAGGGCGCGATATCGTCGAGCGTTGCGGCAAACAGCGCCAGCCATTTCGGAAAGAGATCGGGCGTCAGGTTCGAGACGCCGGTATGCGCCTGCACCGGCTTGCCGCCATAGGCGCCGCTGCGGAAGGCGACGGCCGACCAGAAGCTTTTCATCTTTTCCATATGCTCCGGCCAGCGGCCGGAAAGCCTGGCATCGAACACCGGTCCGAGATCGGGATGGGCAAGTACGCGCCCGTAAAAAGTCTCGACCAGCCTGTCGATGAAGGCGTCGTCGACCCCGATTGCCTTCATCTCGGCCTCCGCCCTTTCGCGGATCGCCGCGACATGGGCTGGGCGGCCCTGAATCTCATTGTCCATCATAAACCCCGGCGCCGCGTGATGCGGCAGCCCTCATATAGGTGTTTGTGGCGGCGAGCCAAAGTCGCCTGTGCCGCTTGCGGCAATCTGTCAGCCGGCCTGCGGCATGCCCTTGACCGTCACCGCCGCCTTCTCTAGATTTAGAATTATTCTAAATTATGGAGAAGGTCATGCTGGCGCGGTTTTTCAGATCCTCGAAACGGTCTTTCGACTCGCTGTCCGAGCAGGAAATCCTTGCCCTGGCGATCGCCTCCGAGGAGGACGATGCCCGTATCTATCTCGCCTATGCCGACAGGCTGCGCCGCGACTTCCCGGCCTCGGCCAAGGTTTTCGAGGATATGGCCGAGGTCGAGGACACGCATCGCAAGTCGTTGTTCGAAATCCATCGCCAGCGTTTCGGCGAGCGCATTCCGCTGATCCGGCGCGAGCATGTGCAGGGCTTTTACGAGCGCAAGCCCGATTGGCTCAGGGCAAACCTGTCGCTGGATGCGATGCGGCAGGAGACGGAAGCCATGGAGGAGCAGGCCTACCGTTTCTACGTCGAAGCGGCAAAACGCACCTCGGATGCCTCGACGCGCGAACTTCTCGGTGATCTGGCACTGGCCGAACAGGGGCATGAAGATATCGCCCGCATGCTGGGCGACAAACATACGCCCGAGGATGTCAAGCGCGACGAGAACGAGGCGGTGCATCGGCAATTCGTGCTGACCTATGTGCAGCCGGGTCTTGCCGGGTTGATGGACGGCTCGGTCTCGACACTGGCGCCGATCTTCGCTGCCGCCTTCGCCACGCAGGATACCTGGCAGACCTTCCTCGTCGGCCTTTCCGCCTCCGTCGGTGCCGGCATTTCGATGGGCTTCACCGAAGCCGCCCACGACGACGGCAAGATCTCCGGCCGGGGCTCGCCGGTCAAGCGCGGCCTTGCCTGCGGCATCATGACGGCGCTCGGCGGCTTGGGTCACGCACTGCCTTACCTGATCCCGCACTTCTGGACCGCAACGATCACCGCCGCCATCATCGTCTTCTTCGAACTCTGGGCCATCGCCTTCATCCAGAACCGCTACATGGAAACCCCATTCCTGCGCGCCGCCTTCCAGGTTGTGCTCGGCGGCGGTCTGGTGCTCGGTGCCGGTATTTTGATTGGGAATGGGTGAGTTGCGGTCGGCGGAGCCGAGCAATCGATCCAGTGAACCGATTGCAGCGACGAACGCCCTGAGCCTAAAGCGAAGGGCCGGGAAACGGCCGCTCCTTCCTCATTCCTGTGCTCGTCACAGGAATCCAGCAGCCGCGCGTCCGCGCGGCAGGAGACTCCGGAGATCAGAGAAATCTGGTGATTTGGGCTTCATTGCCTGACGGAGCAATAGCCGAAGAGCAGCGCAGCCTTAAGCACCGAAGTCATTCACGGCGCAGACGCGCCGTGGCTGGATTCCTGTGACGAGCACAGGAATGAGGGAGGAGAGGTGAACCCAACTCCCAAAAGCAAAAGGCCGGCTTTCGCCGGCCTTTTCCCACATTCCCCCCGAAATTCTTACCGCAGCGCGCCGACCAGAACGTCGCGGCCGTTCTCGATGGTGACCCAGCGGCCGGCATTGTAGCTCGACTGGCGCTTGACGAACGAATAGGGCGTGCCGAACCACGGCTTGACGTCGGAAGCGAGGTTGTCGAGCACGAAATCGCCCTCGGCGGTACGAAGCGTCAGGACGGCATGGCCTTCGCCGTCGGGCTTGCGCACGACGGTCATCAGCAGGTCAGCTGCCGAAAAGCCGCGCTGGATCAGCATGCGGCGCTTCAGAAGCGCGAAGTCCTCGCAGTCGCCCGCCGTGGTCGGATAGGCCCAGACCTCGTCCTTGCCGTAGATTTCCTTGTCGGTCATCGGCGTGATCGTGCGGTTGACGGTGGCGTTGACCGAACGCACGAGCGACCATTTTGCCGGGGTCATCTCGACCGGGCCGGAATTCCGGTTCGGACCGCATTCATTGCGGTGAATCTGACAGAAATCATAGTGGCCGATCGGCTGCGAAGTGGCATTGCCCGTGACCATCGAAGCATTTCTGCTTGGGGCCGGTACGGCGGCTGTCGCCATCGCAAACACGGCCATCATGGCCACGAAGATACCCTTGATCCGCACGCCCGCTCTTCCTCGCATCGCCCCTTAATTATTAACAAAGTGTTAATGGAGAGGGCCGAGAAGAGTCAATCGTTACTTCTTGGGAGCACCTTGCGACTCGCCGGTATGGTTAAAATGCCACGGGCGGGGGACTTACTTTAGCGGGATTTATCCGCCGTTGCCATTCAGGCGGGCACCTTCATATCCGCCGCCGAATGGATGATGCCTTTGACGGCGCCGAGGAGAAGCGCAATATCGCCGGGGCGGGAAAGGCGGTGGTCGCCGTCGCGGATGAAAGTCAGCACGACGTCGTCGGCGGGAAGATGCTCGACCAGTTTCATCGCATGCGCATACGGCACGTCGGCGTCTTTCATGCCCTGGAGGATATGCACCGGGCAGCCCGTTTCGATGATGCCGTCGAGCACCCGGTTGTCGCGGCCGTCCTCGATCAGCGCCCGGGTATAGATGTTCGGTTCGGGGCTGTATTGCGAACGCTCTTCGAAATAGCCGCGCTCGGCAAGCGACTTGCGCTCCCTGGCCTTGAGGTTCGGCTCGATCAGCTCGGAGGTGAAATCCGGTGCCGGTGCGATGAGCACCATGCCGACAAGCTTCGGGCCGCCCTGCCGGGCAAGCTCCTGCGCCAGCCTGAGCGCAATCCAGCCGCCCATCGAGGAGCCGACGAGGATCACCCGATCGGGGGCGACATGGCGGATGACGGCCAGCGACTCCTCCAGCCAGCGCGAGATCGTGCCGTCGCGGAAGCTGCCGCCTGAAAGCCCGTGACCGGAATAATCGAGGCGGATGCAGGCGAGCCCAAGCTCCGCCGCCAGCCCGTCGAGTTCCACGGCCTTGGTGCCGCTCATATCGGAGCGATAGCCGGATAACCAGACGAGCGCCGGTGCGTCGCTGCCGGCTTGCGCCGGGCGGACGATGATAGCGATATCACGCGCCGCCTCACCTTCGCCGACCGTCAGGAACTGCGGCTGGGCATTCGGCATCTGATCGGACATCGGCGAAAACTCCTGTTGTTTTGGCCTATAAAACAGATTCTTGGCAGGCTGACAGCGGGTGATTTTTCCGCTAAAGGATGATATTGACTCCGTTGCAGCAATGACGCGACACGTTTGTGCACCCTGATCGGGAGCGCGAGGCTGCAACATTCCGAAAACAACGCGAGGAGAATACGACCATTCGCAGACCTTTTAAAACCGACGCACCCGTGAAGGACGGACCGCGCTCGAACCGTGAAATCCGCATTCCGAAGGTTCAGCTGATCGGGGCTGACGGCGAGAATATGGGTGTCGTGCCTACCGACCAGGCCCTGAGAATGGCTGAGGAAGCCGGCCTCGATCTCGTCGAAATTTCCCCCAATGTCGAGCCGCCTGTGTGCAAGATCCTCGATCTGGGCAAGCTGAAATATGCCAACCAGAAGAAGGCTGCCGAGGCGCGCAAGAAGCAGAAGATCGTCGAAGTCAAAGAAATCAAGATGCGCCCGAACATCGACACTCATGATTATGACGTGAAGATGAAGGCGATGGGTCGCTTCTTCGACGAAGGCGACAAGGTCAAGGTGACGCTGAAGTTCCGCGGCCGTGAAATGGCCCACCAGGAACTCGGCATGAAGCTTCTGCAGCAGGTCAAGGCCGATACGACCGAATTCGCCAAGGTCGAAGCCGAACCCAAGCTCGAAGGCCGCCAGATGATGATGGTGCTGGCGCCGAAGTAAGCGCCAGGCACTTTTTCGCCCCAAGGCCGTCCGCAAGGACGGCTTTTGTGCTTTCGGCCCCGGTGCTTTCTGAGCGTGCGAAGATTCCTCCGCCGCCCCGTTGCACTTTCAGGACGCTGCGGTTATAAGCGCGCGTCCGAACTGACCGGCAGGGCATGCCGTGGCAGTTTCGAATGCTTGCGGAACGGTTCGTCGCCGATGCCGCAGATCAACAACAAACGCTCCCGCACCTTGTTGCGACGGCCGGAGAACCGGACTTCGCGAGAGGGCTTTTTTGATAAAGCGCGCAGGGAGGACAGAAGGAGTAGCAAAATGCCCAAGATGAAGACGAAGTCCTCTGCCAAGAAGCGGTTCAAGATCACCGCGACCGGCAAGGTCAAGGCAGCCGCTGCCGGCAAGCGCCATGGCATGATCAAGCGTACCAACAAGTTCATTCGCGATGCACGTGGCACCATGGTTCTCGCAGAACCGGATGGCCGCAAGGTTATCAAGAATTACCTGCCGAACGGTCTCTGAGACTCGTCCGCGAACGCTAGATTTAAGGAGATCATGATATGGCACGTGTAAAAAGGGGCGTCGCTGCCCATGCCAAGCATAAGAAGGTTCTGAAGGCCGCCAAGGGCTTTTACGGCCGCCGCAAGAACACCATCCGTACCGCCAAGGCTGCCGTCGATCGTTCGAAGCAGTACGCCTACCGCGACCGCAAGGTCAACAAGCGTAACTTCCGTGCGCTCTGGATCCAGCGCATCAACGCTGCTGTGCGCGAATTCGGCCTGACCTACGGCCGCTTCATCGACGGCCTGAACAAGGCCGGCATCGAAGTCGACCGCAAGGTTCTCTCCGACATGGCGATCCACGAGCCGGAAGCATTCGGCGCCTTGGTTGCTGCCGCCAAGAAGGCCCTTGAATATCTCAAGGAAGCCGGCACGGCGAACGAGTTTGAAGGCGCGGTCCGTTGAGCCGCGCGCGTTCGTAAGAACGCGCAAAAGCTGGCTCAACTGCTTTTAGTGGCGCATGTACCTTTCGAGCGGGCTGCGCCCGCACGGGACATGCGCTACCAGCGCTTCCCAAGCTTTGAATTTATGATTTTGGGAAACCCGCGCTGGTTTGGGCTAGCGCGGGTTTTTCTTTCTTTATATTCCTGGCGCCGGCCGGCGCCGCCTGCCTCCCGATCGCCCGCCTGATACTGGACGGAAAGAAGTGACAATGTCAGATATCGACCAGCTCAACTCATCGCTGCTCGCGGAAATCGCCGCCGCCAATGACGAGACGGCGCTCGAAGCCGTGCGCGTTTCTGCCCTCGGCAAGAAGGGCTCCGTTTCCGAACTCCTGAAGACGCTCGGCGCCATGACGCCGGAAGAACGCCAGACCAAGGGTGCGGCGATCAACGTTCTGAAGAATGCGGTGGCCGAGGCGCTCACCGCCCGCAAGACGACGCTCCGGCAAGAGGCGATCAACGCTCGCCTGAAGGCCGAGACGGTCGATGTCAGCCTGCCAGTACGCTCTTCGCCCGCCGAGCGCGGCCGTATCCATCCGATCAGCCAGATCGTCGACGAGATCACCGCTATCTTCGCCGATATGGGCTTCTCGATCGCCGAAGGTCCCGACGTCGAGACGGATTATTACAATTTCACCGCACTGAATTTCCCGGAAGGCCATCCGGCCCGTGAGATGCACGACACCTTCTTCTTCAATCCGGATGAGAATGGCGAGCGCAAGGTGCTGCGCACCCATACCTCGCCGGTGCAGATCCGTACCATGGAGACGCAGAAACCGCCGATCCGCATCATCATTCCCGGCAAGACCTACCGCCAGGATTCGGACGCCACGCATTCGCCGATGTTTCATCAGGTCGAGGGCCTGGTCATCGACAAGAAGGCCAATGTCGCCAACATCCGCTGGGTGCTGGAAGAGTTCTGCAAGACCTTCTTCGAGGTCGACAGTGTGACGATGCGCTTCCGTCCGTCCTTCTTCCCCTTCACCGAGCCTTCTTTCGAGGTCGATATCCAGTGCGACCGCTCCGGTCCGATCGTCAAGTTCGGCGAAGGCACGGACTGGATGGAGATCCTCGGCTGCGGCATGGTCCACCCGAACGTGCTGCGTTATGGCGGGCTCGATCCGGACGAATATCAGGGTTTTGCCTGGGGCATGGGCCTCGACCGCATCGCCATGCTGAAATACGGCATGCCCGACCTGCGCGACTTCTTCAACGCCGACGTCCGCTGGATGACGCATTACGGTTTCCGCCCGCTCGACATGCCGACATTGTTCGGCGGCCTCAGCGTTTGAACGGAGAATTGAGACGATGAAATTCACGCTCTCCTGGCTGAAAGAGCATCTGGAAACCGATGCCACGCTCGATGAAATCTGCACGCGCCTCACTGAGATCGGGCTGGAGGTCGAGGATGTCGACGACAAGGCGGCGTTCAAGCCCTTCGTCATCGCCAGAGTGGTCTCGGCGGAAAAACATCCCCAGGCCGATCGGCTGAAAGTGCTGATGGTCGATACCGGTGCCGGTGCGCCGGTCCAGGTCGTCTGCGGCGCCCCGAATGCGCGCGCCGGTCTCGTCGGCGCCTTCGCGGCGCCCGGAACCTATGTTCCCGGCATCGACGTGACGCTTACCGTCGGCAATATCCGCGGCGTCGAAAGCCGTGGCATGATGTGCTCCGAAAAGGAGTTGCAGATTTCCGACAGCCACGACGGCATCATCGATCTGCCGGAAGATGCGCCGGTCGGTCAGAGTTATGCGACTTATGCCCACCTTGATGACCCGGTCATCGAGATCAATCTGACGCCGAACCGGCCGGACTGCACCTCGATCCACGGCATCGCCCGCGATCTCTCGGCGTCTGGCCTCGGCACCCTGAAGACCCGGCCCGTCCCCTCCTTCGCGACCGAAGGCGAGACGCCGGTAAAGCTGACGCTCGATCTCGACGATCCCAGGCTCTGCCCGGGCTTTTCGCTGCGTCTCGTGCGCGGCGTCAAAAACGGCCCGAGCCCGCGCTGGATGCAGCAGCGGCTCACCGCCATCGGCCTGCGTCCGATCAACGCGCTGGTCGATATCACCAACTACATGACCTTCGATCAGGGCCGGCCGATGCATGTCTTCGACGCCGCCAAGGTCAAGGGCAATCTCACCGTCCGCCGCGCCGCCGAAGGCGAGACCGTGCTGGCGCTGGACCAGCGCGAATACAAGCTCGGCCCGAACAACGTCGTCATATCGGATGAAGACGGCATCGAATCGATCGGCGGCATCATGGGCGGCGAACATTCCGGCTGCGATGAAAACACCGTCGACGTGCTGATTGAATCGGCCCTCTGGGACCCGATGAACATCGCCAAGTCGGGCCGCAGCCTCGGCATCATCACCGATGCCCGCTACCGCTTCGAACGCGGCGTCGATCCGGAATATATGGTCCCCGGTCTCGAACGCACCACGGAACTGGTGCTGGAGCTTTGCGGCGGCACTGCTGCCACGGCCGAGGTCGTCGGCTACAAGGGTTACGAGCTGAAGATCGTCGATTTCCCTTATTCCGAAGTCAAGCGCCTGACCGGCCTCGAGGTTTCGAATGAGGAAAGCGATACGATCCTGACGCGTCTCGGCTTCAAGGTTTCCGGTTCCGGCGAACGCGTTTCCGTCGCCGTTCCCTCCTGGCGTCCCGATGTCGACGGCAAGGCCGATCTCGTCGAGGAGGTCATGCGCATTCACGGCGTCGACAATATCAAGCCGGCGCCGCTCGAAAGCCATGCCGCCGTCAACGGCAGGATCCTGACGACACTGCAGATCCGCACCCGCATCGCCAAGCGGGCGCTTGCGTCGCGCGGCATGCTCGAAGCCGTCACCTGGTCCTTCATTCCGGAAGATCAGGCAAAGCTCTTCGGCGGCGGTTCGCCGGCCTTGAAGCTTGCCAATCCGATCGCCGCCGAAATGTCGGATATGCGCCCCTCGCTTCTCCCTGGCCTGTTGAGCGCGGCCCAGCGCAATGCCGACAAGGGTTATGCCGACGTCTCCATCTTCGAGGTTTCCGGCACCTATGATAATGACAGGCCGGAGGGTCAGCGCCGCGTTGCCGGCGGCATCCGCCGCGGCACGGCCTCACTATCAGGCGCCGGGCGCATGTGGTCGAACGCCGCCAAGGGCGGCGGCAAGCCGGTCGACGTCTTCGACGCCAAGGCCGATGCGCTTGCCGTCATCGAAGCCTGCGGCCTGCCGATGGGCAATATCCAGATCGAGCAGGGTGGCCCGGAATGGTATCATCCCGGCCGCTCCGGCACGATCAAGATGGGGCCGAAGGTGGTGCTCGGCTATTTCGGCGAATTCCATCCGCTGACGCTGGAGGCGCTCGATGTCTCCGGCGCGCTCTGCGGCTTCGAAGTCTATCTCGACGCGATGCCGGAAGCCAAGCGCAAGGCAACGCGCACCAAGCCGGCGCTCGAACTTTCACCTTTCCAGGTCGTGCGGCGCGATTTCGCCTTCGTCGTCGATAGGACGGTGGAAGCAGGCGCCATCGTCAAGGCCGCCACTGGCGCCGACCGCAAGCTGGTGACCGGGGTCAACGTCTTCGACATTTTCGAGGGCGCATCGGTTGGCGAGGGCAAGAAGTCGGTGGCGATCGAGGTTCAGATCCAGCCGGTCGAGCGCACGCTGACAGACGAGGATTTCGAAGCGCTGACCCAGAAGATCGTCGCCAGCGTGACGAAATTCACCGGTGGCGTTCTCAGAAGCTGAGCTCTGCCCGTCTTCCCGCAAACGATGGACCGGTCGCGAAAGCGGCCGGTCTTTTCACAGATGCAGATGGTAGAGCTTGCTGACGATCGTCCAGCGGCCGTCGATTTTCAGCAGTGAGAGATAGTCCGTAAAGCGCATTCCGGCAAAATCGTCGGTGACCTTGACGCTGGCCGCATCGCCTTCGACATCGACGTTCTGGATGTCCATGAAGGGCTGCGTGCCGGGCGGTGCCGGCTCCTCCGCCAGGATGGCGGCGATGAATTCGTCGCGCGTCAGCCATTCCACCGCATTCTGGTAATGGCCGATGATCGAGCTTTTCGGGTGAAAGGCCTTTTTCAAGGCTGCCTCATTGCCGAAGGCCATGCCTTCGACATAGAGGTGAACCGTCTGTTCGACTGCCTGCCTGTCCGACATGTTTTCATCCCGTTTTCCGAGATGACGTTAGATAGTTTCGCCTGCCGCGAAGGCAAGCCCGGCCGTTGCATCAGGCCGGGCTTTCGCTGTTTGTTTCGTCAGGCTCAGAGGTTGGTCATGGAAAGCAAGGCGTCCGAATAGCGCTTGCCGGCCACCTCGCCGAGGGGGATTATCCGGCCAAGCTGCTCGAGTTCCGCCGCGCTGAGCGTAATATCGGCCGCAGCGGCGTTCTGTTCGAGATGGTGAAGCTTGCGCGCGCCGGGGATCGGCACGATGTCGTCACCCTGGCCCAAGACCCAGGCGAGCGCCAGCTGGGCTGCCGTCACGCCCTTCTCGGCGGCAAGCTCTTCGAGCGTGGCGACGAGAGCGGCGTTGGCGTCGAAATTGTCCGCCTGGAAACGCGGCACCTGGCGGCGGAAATCGTCGGCGGCAAGATCCTCCGGTTTGCGGATCGCGCCGGTAAGGAAACCGCGGCCGAGCGGACTGTAAGGCACGAAGCCGATGCCGAGTTCGCGGCAGGTCGCAAGCACATCCTCCTCGGGATCGCGCGTCCAGAGCGAATACTCGCTCTGCAGCGCTGCAATCGGATGGACGGCATGGGCGCGGCGGATGGTGGCGCTGCCGGCCTCCGAGAGGCCGAGCGCGCGGACTTTGCCTTCCCTGACGAGCTCAGCCATGACGCCGACCGTCTCTTCGATCGGCACATTGGGGTCGACCCGGTGCTGGTAGAGCAGGTCGATGGTCTCGATGCCGAGCCGCTTCAGCGAGGCCTCAGTGACCTCCCGCACATGCTCGGGACGGCTGTCGACGCCGGCAATGGCCGCGGCGCCGGCCTGGCTGGTATCGATCTTGAAGCCGAATTTGGTGGCGATCACCACGCGGTCGCGGAACGGTTTCAGCGCCTTTCCGAGAAGAACCTCGTTGGTGAAGGGGCCGTAGACCTCGGCGGTGTCGAAGAAGGTGACGCCGAGGTCGACGGCGCGATTGAGGGTCCTCACCGATTCCGCCTCGTCGCTGGCGCCATAGGCAAAGCTCATGCCCATGCAGCCGAGGCCGACGGCAGAGACGGTGAGTTCGTTTCCGAGTTTCCGGGTTTTCATCATGGGCTCCTTTGTGAGCTGATTTCGAACCGCTGGAGCATGATGCCGAAAAGCGCGGGCGGTTATCGGACAACATCATGCTCGGAGAGGGTCGTTGCGGTACGGACAAACCATATCGCTGCGGCATCGATCAGAAAATACATGCAGTTTTTAACGGGCTGTTCTATCATTTCGATCAATGAACAGAACCCAGCTCTCACAACTCGCCGTTCTCGCCGCCGTCTCGGAGCATCGCAGCTTCCGCGCCGCGGCCAAGGAACTTCTCGTTGCGCCCTCGGCGATCAGCCATGCGATCTCCAGCCTGGAGGAAAGCCTGGGCGTCAGGCTTCTGGCGCGCACCACCCGCAGCGTCGCACCGACGGAAGAGGGCCGCCTGCTGCTCGAACGGCTGCGTCCGGCGCTGGAGGAGATCGATATTGCCCTTGAGGCCGTCCGCGACACCCGCAGCAAACCGGCGGGAAACCTGCGCATCACAGCGCCGCGCTTTGCCTCCGATCTTCTGCTCGCCCCGCGCCTCGGCGATTTTCTCAATCTCTATCCCGATATCACCCTGGAGATCGCCAATGAGGATGGTTTCACCGATATCGTCAAGGAAGGTTTCGACGCCGGCTTAAGGCTGGAGGAGAGCCTGGAGGCCGATATGATCGCGGTGAGGTTCTCGCCCAATCTGACGACTGTCATCGCCGCGTCGCCCGAATATTTCGAGCGCTATCCGAAACCCGAACACCCGCGCGATCTCGTCCATCACCGCTGCATCAAGCGGCGCTTCACCAATGGTTCGATCTATCGCTGGGAATTCGAAAAGGATGGGCAGGAACTGGTCGTTGCGGTCGACGGGCCGCTGGTTGTCAGCGAAGACCGGCTGGCTCTGCTGGCGGCGCTGAACGGCGCCGGCCTTGCCTATCTCTTCGATATGCGGGTGCATGCCGAACTGGCGGGCGGCAGGTTGGTGCGGGTGCTGGAAGACTGGTGTGCGCCCTATTCCGGGCCGTTTCTCTATTATCCCAGCCGCCGGCAGATGCGGCCGGCGCTGCGCGCCTTCATCGATTTCTTCAAGATGTAGAGAAGGATACGGGCGGCCGGTCGGGCTGAACCGCCGCCCGTTCGCAAGCCGTCAGGCAGCTCTAGCCTTCTGGTTTGCCGCCGTGGTGGCAAGCTGCGAGAGGGTCTTGTCGGTGGCCGTTTCTTCCTGCAGCGTCTGATCGAGCAGGCGGACGGCATCCTTGAGGCCGAGCGTCGCAGCCCAGGTCTTCAGCGTGCCGTAACGGGCGATTTCATAATGCTCGACGGCCTGGGCCGCGGAGATCAGACCGGCATCGAGTGCCGGGGTACCCTTGAATTCCTCCATGATTTCCTCGCCCTCGGCGATAATGCCCTGGATCGCCTCGCAGGTTTTACCCTGGGCGCGCTTGCCGATCAGTTCGAAAACTTGCTGCAGGCGTTCGACCTGACCTTCGGTTTCCTCGCGGTGTTTTTCGAAGCCTGCCTTCAGTTCGGAAGACTGGGCGGCGCGCGTCATCTTCGGCAGGGCGCGTAGGATCTGCCTTTCGGCAAAATAGATGTCCTTCAGCGTATCGTAGAAGAGATCTTCCAACGTCTTTTCCTTGGCCATTTTTCTCGATCCTTGTTCCGGGAAAGGCCGCGAATGCGGCGACACATTAAGAAGTGAAGATCACGCAAATTGTTCCCGGTCGATTTCGGGTGGACTGGAAATCTGCGCCAGGCAATGGTTCCTGCCATCGATGCAGAGGAGAAAAGTCATGCGAAAGCCGGGTTCGATGAAGGGTCTGGAAGATCTCGGCCGCGTGCGGCTGTCGCAAAACTTCTTCTTCCGCGATTTCCTGCATTCCGAAATCGCCGATTTCTATCGCATTCCCAATATTCCCGAGGATCCCGATCTGGCGATCGAGGCGGGCAGGAGGCTTTGCCAGGAATTGCTGGAGCCGCTGGAAGCGACATTCGGTCGGCTGCACATCCGCTCCGGCTATCGCTCGCCCGCCGTCAACCGCTTCGGCAACGAGAACAATCTCAACTGTTCGACCAATGCCGCCACCGCAGCACATCACATCTGGGATGTCAGGGACTTCGACGGCTGCATGGGCGCGGCAGTCTGCATCGTCGTGCCGTGGATGCTCGACCGCTACCACGACGAAAGCGACTGGCAGCGGCTCGCCTGGTGGATCCACGACCACCTGCCCTACGCCTCGCTCTGCTTCTTTCCGAAGCTATGGGCCTTCAATATCCAATGGCACGAACGGCCGAAGCGGGTGATCCAGAGTTATATCAGCCCGCGCGGCATCCTGACCAAGCCGGGCATGGCGAATTGGGAAGGCGATCATTCCGAATGGTATGAGGGATTTCCGGCGCTCAGAGAGTGATGCGGTAGCGGATATGGCCGTCGCTTTCGACATAGCTGTCGTAGAGCGCCCGTGCCGTCTTGTTCTCTTCGCTCGTATGCCAGTAGAGCCGCGACCACCCCTCCGCCTTGCCGAGCGCGACGAGATCGTCGATCAGCGCCCGCCCGACGCCTTTTCCCCGAGCCTCGGGATCGACGAACAGGTCTTCGAGATAGCAGTCCCTGTTGCGGATCCACGTACCCTCATGGGTGAGATAGAGCGCAAAGCCCATGACCCTGCCGTCGACCTCGGCGACGCGCATTGAAATCGCCGACGCCGGATCGAAAACCCGGCGCCATGTCAGATCGCTGATATCGGCATCGACCGTGACCTCGTAAAAGGCGAGATAATCAGCCCAAAGTTCGCGCCAGCGCGCTTCGTCCTCGGGGTGGGCATCGCGGATCGTCACGGTCATGGGGGTCCTTTTCAGGCGCCGGCTTCGTCGAGCAGCGCCATCGCCACATCGGAAAGCGCAAGTGTCGCCGATTTCACCAGGCTTTCAAGCTGCGAAAGGCTGGTGGCGCTGGCGATCGGCGCCGTCACGCCCTTTTTGCGCAACAGCCAGGCGAGCGAAATTTCCGCGGGCTTGGCGCCGGTTTCGGCGGAAACCTTGTCGAGCGCGGCCAGAATGCGCAGGCCCTTGTCGTCGAGATATTGCGAAACCCGGCCCTCGCGGGCGCGGCCCTCAGTATCGGCCTTGCTGCGGTATTTGCCGGTGAGGAAACCGGCGGCGAGGCTGAAATAGGTGATGACGCCGATATCTTGGCCAACGCAGAGATCGGCGAGCGGCCCCTCGAAGCTCGCGCGCGCGTAGAGATTATATTCCGGCTGCAGCACATCGTACCGCGGCAACCCTGCCTTTTCGGCAGCGTCGAACGAGGCCTGCAGGAGGTCAGCATCATAATTCGAGCAGCCGATGGCTCGGATCTTGCCCTGCTGCTTCAGCTTGGCATAGGCGCCGAGCGTTTCTTCGTGCGGCGTATCGGCATCCGGCCAATGCGAGAGATAGAGGTCGATATAGTCGGTCTGCAGCCGGCTGAGCGAATCCTCGACCGCCTTCAGGATATAGCTTTCCTTGAGCGTCTTTCCCTGTCCCATGTCCGAGCCGACCTTGGTGACGATAACGGCCTTGTCGCGGGAAATTTTGGCCTGCCTCAGCCAGCGCCCGATAATCTCCTCGGAATCGCCGCCCTTGTTGCCGGGCACCCATGCCGAATAGACATCCGCCGTATCGATCGTGTTCAGGCCGGCATCGAAAAAGGCGTCGAGAATGGCGAGGGATGTTTTTTCGTCGGCCGTCCAGCCGAAGACATTGCCGCCGAAGACGATCGGTGAAATCGAGAGACCTGTTTTTCCAAGCCGGCGCATTTCCATGACGCTCTCCAATAAGGTGATGCGATTGAAATCGTGGGATCGGCAGAACGCCGCCCCGGAGCATGATGCCGAAAAGTGTCAGCGGTTCGGGACGACATCATGTTCAGAACCTAGCGCGATCCCGGCATCAGGGAAACCAAACTTCCGTGATTTCCAGTCGCGCCATTGCGCCGCAGCTGGGGCCTGAATAAGGTTCGCGAACATCAGCTTTGGGAGATTGATCATGTTGCGCTTCGGTATCCTTTCAACGGCGAAGATCGGCCGCGACAATGTCGTTCCGGCGATCCAGGATGCGGAAAACTGCGTCGTCACGGCGATTGCCAGCCGTGATCTCACGCGCGCCAGGGAGATGGCAGACCGCTTCTCGGTGCCGCATGCCTTCGGTTCCTATGAGGAGATGCTAGCCTCCGACGTCATCGACGCCGTCTATATCCCGCTGCCCACCTCGCAGCATATCGAATGGTCGATCAAGGCAGCCGATGCCGGCAAGCACGTGCTCTGCGAAAAGCCGATTGCGTTGAAATCAGGCGATATCGACGATGTGATCGCTGCCCGCGACCGCAACCGCGTGGTGGTCAGCGAAGCCTATATGATCACCTATTCGCCGGTCTGGCAGAAGGTGCGCGCGCTGATCGCGGAGGGTGCGATCGGTTCGCTCCGGCATGTGCAGGGCGCCTTCACCTATTTCAACCGCGACGCCGCCAACATGCGCAACATTCCCGAACTTGGTGGTGGCGGCCTTCCTGATATCGGCGTCTATCCCGTCATGAGCACCCGTTTTTCCACCGGCAAGGAGCCGCTCAGGATCCAGGCGATCACCGAGCGGGATGCGGATTTCGGCACGGACATCTATTCCAGCGTCAAGGCCGATTTCGGCGATTTCGAGTTGAGCTTCTATATCTCGACGCAGATGGCCAACCGCCAGGTCATGGTCTTCCACGGCACCGACGGCTATATCGAGGTCAAGTCGCCGTTCAACGCCAATCGCTGGGGGCCGGAGGAGATCGAGCTCACCGATCGCAGCCACAATGAATCGCGCATCTTCCGCTTCCAGGACAGCCGGCAATACCGGCGTGAGGTCGAAGCCTTCGCCCGGGCGGTGAAGGATGGCAAGGAAGAGATCGTCACGCTCGAAAATTCGAAGCTGAACCAGAAGGTGATCGACGCAATCTATCGCGCCAGCGAAAAGGACGGCTGGGAAGCGGTCTAGCGCGTAACCCCGAAAATCGGACGAGTTTCGGAAAGGATTACGCGCAGATTCAAGGTGTTACAGCGTCCTTTGCGCGTCCGAAAAGACCCGCGGCGCTGTCATTATTCGGCGCGGAAGACGAAGCGCGAATAGCCGAAGAAGCTGAAGACCATCGAGGCGACGCTGGCGATCACCATGGCCGCAAGCGGCTGAAGGGCCGGCAGCGATAGCAGAAGTGCGGAATAGAGTCCGTAATTGACCAGCGCTGCCGTCACCCCGACCGAGCCGTAACGGAAACCTTCGGCGGCAAGCGAACGGCCCGAGCGGTCGAAGGTGAAGCTCCGGTTGAAAGCCCAGGTCGCCGTCATTGCGAAGGCGATTGCGACGAGCCGCGCGAGAAACGGCCCGAGCGGCGTCAGCTCGAGCAGCATCGAAAGGATGCCGGCATCGACGAGGAAACCGATGCCGCCGGCGATGGCAAAGCGGATGAGCTTTCTCATGCCGCATCCGCCTTGCCGCGACCGGGGCGCGCTGTCGGCCCTGTGTCGCTGAGTGGCGGCGCCTTCATCGCGCTCGGCGTCTCCAGGTTCATATAATGGATGCGAAGCTGTTCGGCGCGGGCGCGTGCAACGGAATCCAGGATGACGCCGGCGGTGAACAGCATGAAGGAGATCATCATCAGCGCCATCGACAGCACCCAGGTCGGCATGCGGCTGACCAGGCCTGTCTGGAAATATTCCGCCAGCACCGGGGCCATGAAACCGAGGCTCGTCAGCATGAAGGCGGCGCTGATCGCGCTGAAGAAGGCGAAGGGCCGCGTCTCCTTCATCAGCATCGCGAACATCCAGAGGATCTTGGCGCCGTCGCGAAAGGTCGAAAGCTTGGAATGCGATCCTTCCGGCCGGCGGCCGTAATCGAGCTCCAGCTCGCTGACCGGCAGTTTCAGCCGGGAGGCGTGCACGGACATTTCGGTCTCGATCTCGAAGCCGCCCGACACCGCCGGGAAGCTTTTGACGAAACGGCGCGAGAAGGCGCGGTAGCCGGAAAAGATGTCGGTGAAATCGGGGCCGAAGATCATCCGATAGAGCAGGTTGAACAGCCGGTTGCCGAGCGCATGGCCCTGACGCCCGGCATCGTCATGCACGCCGCGCCGGGTGCCCACCACCATGTCGGCGCGCTCCGTCAGCAGCGTGCGCACCAGTTCCTCGGCATCGGCGGGCGTATAGGTCCCGTCGCCGTCGGCGATGATATAGATGTCGGCCTCGATGTCGGCGAACATGCGGCGCACGACATGGCCCTTGCCTTGGCGCCGCTCGCGCACGACATGCGCGCCGGCAAGCATCGCCTGCAGCGCCGTCCCGTCGGTGGAATTGTTGTCGTAGACATGGATCGCCGCATCCGGCAGCGCCGCTCGAAAACCTCGCACGACAGGGCCGATCGTCGCGGCCTCATTATAGCAGGGAAGCAGGACGGCAATGTCCAGTTTATCGGTACGCGATCGGGCCATGACTTTACTCGTTACACAAAAGCCGTGCCGAGCCTAAACCACCCGGCGTTAATAAGACCCTATGACGCAGGCGAAATCCGTGGCGGCGGCCAACAGCTTTACACTTTCTTGATCGGCGGCGGCTAAGGTTTGGCATCTGGAAACGGACCGCTAACCACGATGAACGCTGTGCAGCCGATCGCCAATGCATCATTCGCGACCGCCACCCCCAAGGGAAAAGTGTCCGCCCTGCTGACGCGGCTTTGGCCAACCGTCATTGCCTATAGCGTCATTTTTGCCGCGGTCATCCTCGTCGCCAAGTTTTACCGCGCCACCGATTATGTCGGCCCCGACAATGACGACGGAATGCGTCTCGTCGAGGTGCGCGATCTACTGGCCGGGCAAAGCTGGTTCGATCTGATGCAATACCGTCTTGGCATCGACGGCGGCACGCTGATGCACTGGTCGCGGCTGATCGATCTGCCGATCGCCTCGCTGATCCGGCTCTTTGGCCTGTTTGCGCCCCCCGAGACGGCCGAGGCGCTGGCACTCGCCGTCTGGCCCCTGTCGCTCATTCTGCCCGCCATGCTCGCCATGGCCGTTGCCGGCCGGCGAATCGGCGGGGTTGCCGGCATGCACATCAGTCTCGTCCTGACTGGTCTTGCCATCTATACCGGAAGCCGTTTCGCGCCGGGCGCCATCGACCATCACAATGCCCAGCTGGCTCTGGTCGCGACGATGGTAGCGATGCTGCTGGACCCGGAGCGTCGCGGCTGGAATTATGCGGTGGCCGGTATCGCGGCGGCCATCGCCATTGCCATCGGCGCCGAGACGACACCCTTCGTCGCTGCCGTCTGCCTGACCGTTGCCCTGCTCTGGGCATGGGAGGGTGAAAACGTCGCCGTCGCCGCTCGTTCCTTCGGACTGGCGCTGGCGATTGCGATCAGCATCCTCTTTGTCGCAACGGTGCCGCCCCGGCTTTATTCGATGGTCACCTGCGATAATCTCTCGCTCGGTTACTACAGCCTGGCGGCGATCGGCGGCGGACTATTGCTGTTTTCAGCAGTTTTTGCGAGCCGCCTGCGCCGGCCCATGCGCTTTGCGGTGCTGGCCGTCGTCGGCGCCGGCGTTCTCGGTTCGGCTGTTGTGATCGCCCCGCAATGCCTGAGCAATCCGCTGGCCGGTCTCGATCCGATGCTGGTCGAACTCTGGCTGAGGAATGTTACGGAAGCGCAGTCGATTTTCGGCCTCGCACGGACCGATTCCTTTTCGGTCGGCGCCTTCTATGCGGCGGGTCTGTTCGGCATCGCCGTCTGCATCTTCCGCATCATCAGGCGCGACCGCACCCAGATTCACCTGATCCTGTTCGTCCTGCTCGCCACGAGCTGGGCCATCGCGCTGGTCCAGGTGCGCGGCTCCACCTTCTCGAACCTGCTTTCCATTCTGCCGCTTGCTTTGCTGATCATCGATGTCAGGCGCATCTCCAACGACGACAATGAGAATGTCGCCGCCGCCTTCGTCTATGTCGTGACCGTGCTCGCAAGCGTTCCGGCCGCCTGGGCTGTTGGCGGCGGGCTTGTGTCGCGGCAGGTGGAAAATGATGTGCAGAAGCAGGCGGCGGCAAAAGAGCATTCCTGCAAATCGAAAGCAGCGCTGGCGCCGCTTGCCGGGCTTCCGGCCGGGCTGATCGCCGCCCCGTCGGAAATGGGCGTGCCGATCCTCCGCTTCACGGAAAACCGGGTTCTCTCCGCCCCCTATCACCGCAATCAGGGTGGCATGCTGACGGAATTGCATATCGGCCTGGCGGAGCCGCAGGAGGCGGAAGCCTTCCTGAAAGGCGCCGGCGTCACGATGCTGGCCTTCTGCCAGGATGACCCGCAGACGCGTCAACTCGCCCAGCTGAAGCCGGATGGGCTCTATGCCGAGCTCGGCAAGGGGAATATCCCGCCCTATCTGGAGCCGCTGCCGAAGGCGCCGGATGCCGGCGTTCAGTTCTTTCGCTATCGGCCGGCGGCGAATTGACGCCGCCAGCTGTCGGGCAGTCTTTAGTGGGAAACGCGCGGCGCGCGGCGAAGACGCGCACTGGCGTAGAGGCCGAGAACGAAGAGCATAAGGCCGCCATTATAGCCGAGAACGGCATAGACGAATGCCAGAATTGACACCGGCCCGGGCGAGGTGATCGCCGCTACCGCGAATGTCATTCCGATCAGCGCGGCGACCAACGCGATCGCGGCGGCCGAGCGCATTTGCCCGGCGCTGACGCCCAATGCTGCTGCTGTGAGAATAATCATTTCAGCACCTTCCCAGAGATAACGAGGGGAAGCATAGGAAGCGCCAGCTAACGAAGACTTACCGGCCATCGCAGCAGAAAAGCCTTTGTATTGCGGTGGTTAGCAATCCCTTTCGTGTAAAACGCGAATTGTAACTATCCGTTCCGCAACCAAACGAATTAAGTGATTTCGCTGTCGGTCGCCACGCCGTCCAGGCTCGACGACGACATCGGCCCGCTGACAATTTCAATAGCCGGGAAAACGGCGTCGGCATTGATGTCGACCTTCCCGTTTGCCGCCGATGCGCTAGAAAGAAGGAATGAGCAATGTCTTCGACAGCGATTCGCCGACCAACCTTGCCGAATATTCGGTTTCGGAGCTTTCCGGCTCGATCAAGCGCACCGTCGAAACGGCCTTTGACCAGGTTCGCGTGCGCGGCGAAATATCGGGCTATCGTGGTCCGCACTCCTCGGGCCATGCCTATTTCGCGCTGAAGGACGACCGTGCCCGCATCGACGCCGTCATCTGGAAGGGCACCTTCTCGCGGCTGAAGTTTCGCCCGGAAGAGGGCATGGAGATCATCGCGACCGGCAAGGTCACGACCTTTCCCGGTTCCTCCAAATATCAGATCGTCATAGAGACGCTGGAGCCGGCCGGCACCGGCGCGCTGATGGCGCTGATCGAGGAGCGCAAGCGCAGGCTCGGTACCGAAGGCCTGTTCGACGCCGCCCGCAAGAAGCGGCTGCCCTTCATGCCCCGCGTGATCGGCGTCGTCACCTCGCCGACCGGCGCCGTCATCCGCGATATCCTCCACCGCATCTCCGATCGTTTTCCCGTGCATGTCATCGTCTGGCCGGTGAAGGTCCAGGGCGAAGGATCAGGCGAGGAGGTGGCGAACGCCATCCGCGGCTTCAACGCGATGGAGCCGGCCGGTGCCGTCCTGCGCCCGGACGTGCTGATCGTCGCCCGCGGCGGCGGCAGCCTGGAAGATCTCTGGAGCTTCAACGACGAAGTTGTCGTGCGCGCCGCCGCCGAAAGCCGGATACCGCTGATCTCGGCGGTCGGACACGAAACCGACTGGACGCTGATCGATTATGCCGCCGATGTCCGCGCGCCGACGCCAACAGGGGCTGCGGAAATGGCGGTGCCTGTTAAGGCGGAACTCGAGGCGCAGCTTGCGGCTCTTGCCGCGCGCCTGCAAGGCTGCATGAATCGGCAGATGGATCAGCGCCGCCAGTCCGTCCGCGCCCTGATGCGGGCCTTGCCGTCGCTCGATCAGCTTCTCGCCCTGCCGCGCCGTCGTTTCGACGAGGCGGCGGCCGGCCTCGGCCGCGGGTTGGAACTCAACACCATCAACAAACGCCGCGGCTTCGAGCGTGTCGCCTCGCATCTGCGCCCTGATGTGCTCTCCAACCGCATCGCCGAGCGCCGCCAGACCCTGAACGAGCGCATGGTGCGGGCCGAACGCATGGTCGAGCGGCTGATCAACCGCTCGACATCGCGCGTCGAGCGCGCCGAGGCCATCCTCGCCTCGCAGCCGGCACGGTTGAAGACCCAGACCGACCGCAGTCGCGAACGCCTCGGCAATCTTTCGCGTCATGCCGATACGGCGATCCGCCATCAGCTGACGCGCGCCCGCGCCGAACTTTCCGCGCAGGACCGCGTGCTGCAGTCGCTGTCCTACAAAAACGTGCTGAAGCGTGGCTACGCCGTCATCCGCGACGACGATAACAGGCCGGTCTCGCAGGCCGCTAGCCTCTCTGCCGGCATGGGCATCGCCATCGAATTCGCCGACGGTCGCGTCGGCGCGATGACCACGGAAGGTGGCGTCCCGCCAGCCGGCGCCAAGAAGCGCGGCGCAAAACCCGCAGACGCACCGAAGCAGGGAAGCCTGTTCTAGGACCGTTCCCGCGTAGCGTTTTTGCTTAAAACAGAGATAGCGCATAGCCACCCGCCCTCGTCCTTCGAGGCTCCGGCCTGCGGCCTCCGTGCCTCAGGATGAGGGCTGATCGTGGTGCCCTGGAGCTGGCACGCCGTCTCTTCGGTCTCATTCTGAGGCACGCCCGCCCATCCAACAATGCCGCTTCGTCTCCCCTTGAGCCGAGTCGCCACCTCTCTCCAGCCTCATCCTGAGGTGCCCCGCAGGGGCCTCGAAGGACGGGGCTGGCCACCGGCGTCTGCTCCGGTTTTAACAGGCCCGCGCCTCGATAAATCAGCGTCCGCAAAATGCTGTCGGTGATCAGATAATTATTCGAAATCGGACAGGAATTTCTTGAGCAGCCGGTCGAATTCGGCCTTGTCTTCGGCTGTCAGGTTGCGCGTCAGCCGCTGCTGGTTAGCGACATGGGCGCCGACCGCTTCCTCCACGGCTGCGAGCCCCTTATCCGTCAACGCGATCAGCACGCTGCGTCGGTCTTCCGGATTGAGGATGCGCTCGACGAAGCCGGCCTTTTCCAGCTGGTCGATCCGGTTCGTCATCGTGCCCGAGCTGACCATCGTCATCTCCAGAAGCTCGCCCGGCGAAAGCCGGTGCGGTGCGCCGGAGCGACGAAGTGTGGCCAGAACGTCGAAGGCCGAGGTGGACAGCCCGTGCTTCAGCAGCACGGCTTCGACTTCGCGGCCGAGATGGGTGCCGAGGCGCTTCAGGCGCCCGAGGATGCCCATCGGTTCGACGTCGAGGTCCGGCCGCTCGCGCCGCCATTGCGCCAGGATCCTGTCGACGTGATCTTGCTTCTCTTCATCCATGCCACATTGATACCAGTAGATATCTTGACGTCAAGATAAGATGCGCTATATTGAATTTGTCTTGACATAGAGATTCTTGATATGAAGATAAATTCGCGCTATTTCGCCGATGTGCTGACGACCGCCGTCGCTCCCGCCATCTGGGGCAGCACCTATTTCGTCACGACATCCTTCTTGCCGCAGGGCTATCCGCTGACGGTCGCCATGCTGCGCGCTCTGCCGGCAGGCCTGCTTCTGCTGCTGATTGTCCGGACGCTGCCGACGGGCGTCTGGTGGGGCCGCGCCTTCATTCTCGGCGCGCTGAACTTCTCGTTTTTCTGGGCGATGCTCTTCGTTTCTGCCTATCGCCTGCCGGGTGGCGTCGCGGCCACGGTCGGCGCCGTGCAGCCGCTGATCGTCATCGCCTTGTCGCGTCTCTTCCTCGGCAGGCCGATCAGCTTCCTCGCCGTCGTCGCCGGCCTGATCGGCATGGCGGGCGTCGGACTGCTGATGCTGACGCCGAATGCGGCGCTCGACCCGGTCGGCGTCGCCGCTGGTCTCGCCGGTGCCGTCTCCATGGCTTTCGGCACGGTGCTGACCCGCCATTGGCGGCCGCCCGTTTCCAGCCTGACCTTCACATCATGGCAATTGACTGCGGGCGGCATTCTGCTCGTGCCCGTCGCCTTGCTGTTGGAGCCGGCACTCCCGGTGCCGACGGCAGCCAATATTCTCGGCATCGCCTGGCTCGGCCTCATCGGTGCGGCCTTCACCTATCTGCTCTGGTTCCGCGGCCTGTCGCGCATCGAACCTTCGGCCGCCGCATCGCTCGGCTTCCTGAGCCCCGTTGTCGCGACTTTGCTTGGCTGGCTCGCGCTCGGCCAGAGTCTGGCGCCGGCGCAGATTACCGGCTTCGCCATGGTGCTTGCCAGCGTCTGGCTCAGTCAGCGCGCGATGATGCCGAAGACGGGCGGTGTCAGGCCCATTCGCCCTGCCGCATCACCGGCACCCGCGAACCATCCGGTGTGACGCCGTCGATATCGACCTTATCGGAGCCGATCATCCAGTCGATATGGATCAGGCTGGAATTGCCGCCCTGCGCCTTGATCTGCTCCTGGCTCAGCGAAGCGCCGTCGAGGAAGCACTTGGAATAGCACTGGCCGAGCGCGATGTGGCAGGAGGCGTTTTCATCGAACAGCGTGTTGTAGAACAGGATGCCGCTGGCCGAGATCGGCGAGGAATGCGGCACCAGCGCCACTTCGCCGAGCCGGCGTGCGCCCTCGTCGGTATCGAGCACCTTGTTCAACACCTCTTCGCCGCGCGAGGCCTTGGCCTCGACGATGCGCCCGCCCTCGAAACGCACCTGGATATTGTCGATCAGCGTGCCCTGGTGCGAAAGCGGCTTGGTGCTCGACACATGGCCTTCGACACGCAGCGCATGCGGCGTGGTGAAGACTTCCTCGGTCGGGATGTTCGGATTGCAGGTCACGCCGTTCTTGGCGGTGGAAGCACCGCCGTGCCATTCGTGCCCGTCGGCAAGGCCGACCGTCAGGTCGGTGCCCGGTCCCTTGAAATGCAGCGAGGCGAAGCGTTCGCCGTTCAGCCAGGCGGAGCGCTTGGCAAGATTGGCATTGTGCTCGGCCCAGGCGGCGACGGGATCGCTGACATCGACGCGCGAAGCGGCAAAGATCGCCTTGGCGAGCTTGGCGACCGCGATCGGTTCCGGATCGTCGGGGAAAACCACCTTGGCCCAGGACGGGTTGGGATAGGAGACGATGTTCCAGTTGATGTCGAAATTCGAGATCTTTTCCAGCGCCGGCTTGTAGGCGGTGGACATGGCACGATTGGCGCGGCCGACCTTGCCGGCATCCTGCGCCGACAGCAGCAGCGGATTGTCGCCTGATACCGCAAGGCGGGCCGCTCCGTTGGCATAGGCCTTGGCCATGCCTTCGTAGAGCCAGCCGGAGGCACGGTCGAAACTCTCGTCGCTGCCATACTGATAGCGCGCCAGCGTCGTTTCCTCGTCGGAATAGAAGGCGGTCACCAGTCCGGCGCCGGCCTGGTAGGCCTGTTTGGTGATCAGGCGAACCAGCGGCAGCGCCACGACGGGGGCGGTGATCACCAGATCCTGACCCCTCTGCAGCTGCAGCCCGACCTTTACGGCGACTTCCGCAAGCTTTTCCAGCTTGTCGGGATCAATGGTGTTCTGGCTCTGGGGCATGAAAGTCATGGTTCAACCTGCCTTCTGTCATCGACGCTAGAGCAATTCCAGGAAAAGTGCCAAGCGGTTTTCTCAGGCAAAGCGCGAAGCGCTTTTGCCGGGAATTGCGTAGATTCAAAAAGATTGGAGCGGTTCTGCGCTTCCCTCAAAAGCTGAATCACTCCAAGAGGATGGAAGACTTAGACCCGTTTGCGGCGAAAATGAAGCGTCCTGCTGGCGAATTGAAGCGGCCGGATATCTGTCCGGCCGCTGCCGGAGGTCAAGCGGCGGCAGGCTGCCTGAGCAGGATCGAGCTGTGTTTCTCGAGGAATTCCGTCAGCCGCTGTGGGTAATCCTCGCCAACGCAGTTCTTGACGCTCGCCCGCGCCGCCAGCGCCTTGCGCCAGCGCTTGACCCGCTCAAGGCCGTCGAAGATGCCGCTATCGCCCAACGTGTCGAAGAGATCGAAATAACGAAAGACCGGCGCGAAGACGGCATCGACGAGGCTGAAGCTGCTGCCGGCGAAATAGGGTCCGTCGGTCAGCGCGCCGTCGATCGTCGCGAATTTCGAAATCAGCGCCTTGCGCTTGGCCTCCAGCTGCACCGCATCCTGCGCCGTTTCATAACCCCAGAGGTCGGAAAGCACGGAGGAGCCGAATTCCATCCAGCCGCGATGACGGGCGCGGATGAGCGGATCGGCGGGATGCAGGGCAGCACCCGCCTGCGTTTCCTCCAGATATTCGCAGATGACGCTGCTTTCGAACAGCACGGCCTCGCTGCCATCCTCCTCCTCGATCTTGAGCAGCGGCACCTTGCCGAGCGGCGAGATCTTCAGGAACCAGTCCGGCTTGTCGGCAAGATCGATATTGATGCGCTCGAAGGCTACGCCCTTTTCAAGGAGAGCGATGGCGGCGCGCTGCACATAGGGGCAGAGATGATGGCTGATGAGGGTAAGTCTGCTCATGGAAATCTCCTGGTCACAATCCATGCAAATGCATCTAATATCGCTTGCGGCAGAATTCAAGATAGATGTAATTGCATTTATGTCCGAAAAAGCATTAGAGCCGAGCGAAGCCTCCACCCGCGCCTGGACGAGTGTCATGCGCGCCCGCGAACGGCTGCTTGCTGCGATTGAAGCCGACCTGAAAGCCGCCGGCATGCCGCCGCTTGCCTGGTATGACGTGCTGTGGGAATTGGCGCGCGCGCAAGATGGCAGGCTGCGCCCCTATGAAATCGAAGAGCGGACATTACTGGCGCAGTATAATCTTTCCCGCCTGATCGACCGTTTGGAAAGAGAGGGTCTCGTCCGGCGCGAAGTCTTCGCCAGGGATGGACGCGGCCGCTGGGTTGTCATCACCGAGGCCGGCCGGCAACTGCGGGAGCGCATCTGGACCGTCTATGCCGGATCGATCGAGACCCATGTCGGCCGCAAGCTTGCCGAAAGCGAAGCGAAGGCGCTCGCCGGCCTGCTCGACCGCTTCCTTTGATCAGGCGATCAATGGCGCAGCGATCGCCTTCAAAGCCTTCAACGCATCCTTCGGATCGAGCCGCACCTGCAGCCCGCGCTGCCCGCCATTGATATAGACGAGCGGTTCGGCAAGGGCGGTTTCCTCGATCGCCGTCGGCACGGTCTTCTTCTGGCCGAAGGGGCTGATGCCGCCGACATGATAGCCCGTCAGCCGTTCGGCGTCGGCAGGCTTCATCATATTGGCCGATTTGCCGCCAAAGGCGCTCGCAAGCTTCTTCATGCTGACTTCGCGATCCGATGGCACGACGACGCAGACCGGCTTGCCGTCCACCTCGGCCATCAGCGTCTTCAGCACCCGATGCGGGGCTTCGCCGAGCGCCTCGGCCGCCTGCAGCCCGACGCGTTCGGCGCCGGGATCATAATCATAGGCATGGACGGTGAAGGCGACGCCTGCCTGCGAAAGAAGCTGTGTCGCGCGCGTGGTCTTGGACATGGCTCAGCCCTTGAACATATCCGCGTAAATCTCCGGCTTGAAGCCGATCAGCAGCTTGCCTTTCGTCTCCAGCACCGGCCGCTTGATCATCGACGGCTGGTCGAGCATCAGCGCGATCGCCTTTTCCCGGCTCAGATCCTCGCGCTCGGCATCGGGCAGCTTGCGGAAGGTGGTGCCGGCGCGGTTGAGCACGGTATCGAGGCCGGCCTGATCGATCCAGGTCTCGAGATGAGCGCGGTCGATGCCGAGCGACTTGTAATCATGAAATTCATAGGCGACGCCGTGGTCTTCCAGCCAGCTGCGCGCTTTCTTCATCGTGTCGCAATTCTTGATGCCATAGATGGTGGCGGCCATGCCGATCGATCTCCTGTGATGGCGGCGAGATAACACGGGCGAAGGCCGGCGCAAACGCCCCGCGGCGTTTTATCCCCGAACGCGCAGACACCCCGACGGCTCAATTCTCCAGCGTGCCGGCCTTGCGCGAGGCCTTGCTGGGATTGTCGCAGGCGATCTTCATCAGGTCGCCGCGCCGCCGCACCAGCCGGTCGGAGGTTCGGGTCAGGATCAGCCCGGCCTGCGGCGCATGCAGGTCGATGCCGCCGCCCGGCTGTCCCGGCCGCGTGACGATCGTCGCCAGAAGGTCGCCTTCCGCAATCCTGTCGCCGATATTGCGATGGAAGAGCACGGCGCCGCCTTCGGGAGCACGAAGGATCTCGACATTGTCGAGCGGCACGGCCGGCCCGGAAAATCCGGCAGGCCACGCCTTCTCCTCGCCGACAATCCCCCGCGTCACCAGGAAACGCCAGAGCCCGTCCGCATCCTTCTTCGCCAGCACCGGATCGACATCGCGCCTGCCGCGCAGCTCGACGGTGACGGAAAGCCTGCCCGGCAATCGGGATCGGCGCTCGCCGGGAATTTCATATTTCCAGGCAAAGCCGACAGCTTCCTCGAAGGCCGAACTTTCGCCATCGGAAAGCAGCACGGCCTGCATGTCGAGCGCGGCGGCAAGATCGGCTGCCTCCGGCCAGAAGGCCTCGTCGATATAAGCATATTGCAGCGATTCGTCGTCGCAATGCAGATCGAGCACAAGATCGGCGCCGAGCGCCATATGCAGGAGCTGTCGTTTCAATCTGTCGGTAGCCGGGTAATTATCAAGGCCTTCGATCAGCGTGGCCCGGTCACTAATGGAAATCAGCGGGAAATCCCGGTTGAAATTGGTGCGTGAGCCCAAGTCGAAGCGACCTTGCAACTCGCCGAAATGCGATTGTGCCGCGCCGATCGGATTGGCCTGCGGGACGATGGTGATGTCGCCCGCGATCCGGCCTTCGTTTTCCGCCTCCCGCAGCTTCTCGCAGAGAAAATGCAGCAGCACCGTTCCCGGCAGCTCGCCGGCATGCAGTGCCGCCTGGATATAGACCTTCGGCGCCTTCGGATCGCGGCTGGCAAAACGCAGCACCGGCAGCCGCCACGCCGTTCCCGGCGTATCGCCGGGGATAGTGATCTCTGAAACGTCCATGTTTGGTCTCGCTTGCAATCGAACAGCTTCTCCGAGTTTTATGCGCGGAAATCCCGCTCGCGCAAGCCGCGGTCGAGAGACATCATTGCGATCAGCCGAGCAGCGGCCATCGATCGATGATGTGGTGTTCGGTTTTTCCGAGAAGGCTGTGAATGAGCAGGAACTCCTCTGCGCCCCATGAAACCGGCCTGTCGAGGCTCGCCGGCGGCACCGCCTTGCGGTCGTAGAGCAGCGTCATATGCGGCGTGAAATGCGGGTCGATATTGTGCGGCAATCCGGCATTGTGCATGCCGACCCCGAGCTGGACATGCAGTCGGGTGAGAGCTTTCCGTCCGCCTTCGCCATAGAGCACCAAAGGTCGCGCCTTGCCTTCCCGTCTGAAGCTCATGATCCTGTCGAAGGTGATCGCGATCGGCGCGCCCTCGACTGTGGCGCCGGCGTGGCGCGCCGCGAAGACCGCGTCCTCCGGCAGCGCATCGTAGTCGCCGATGCCGATGACGCTGACATGCAGCGTCGTCAGCCGCGGCCTTGCGGAAAGCGAATAAGCTTTGCCATAATCGTCGGCGATCGAAGCCGCTTGTCGTTCGACGATCGCAGGAACGCTGATTGCGAAGAAAAGCCGGTGCCCGCCGCTGTGGCTTTCACCCGGTCGCCCAGGCGGACTTTGACCGTCGTCGAAATCGAAGGAAATCTGGTTCATGCGCTGTCAGGTCGTCATGACCCACCTCGTCGTTCCAAAAACGGGATGAAAGATACGCCGGCTAAACCGAATATCAAGAACAAAAAAAGAACATGGTGCGCAAGAAACGGGTTGAAACAGCGGTCGCCCCGTACGATTTTGGTGTAAATCGAAACACGGAGGCTGTGTCATGGCTGAGACGACGCACCACTATCTCATCTTCGAAACTTCAGGCGGTTTCTGCGGTATCGCCTGGAGTGACGTCGGCATTGCCCGCTTTCAGCTGCCGACCAAATCAGCGGAAGCGACCGAGCGGCTGCTGTTGCGCCGCCTGCCGGATGCCCAGCCCGGCGCGCCGACGCTTGGCGTGCTCGAGACGGTCGCGGCCGTGAAGCGCTATTTCCAGGGTGAAGTAACCGATTTTTCCGGCGTCGAACTCGATCTTGCCGGCCAGGATGACTTCTTCCGAAATATTTACGCGGCAGCCAGACGCGTCGGTTGGGGCCGCACGACCACCTATGGCGCGCTGGCGAAGGAGCTCGGCGCCGGGCCGGAAGCCGCCCGCGACGTCGGCCAGGCGATGGCGAAGAACCCCGTCGCCCTGATCATCCCCTGTCACCGGGTGCTGGCCGCCGGCGGCAAGATCGGTGGCTTCTCCGCTCCCGGCGGCTCGTCATCGAAGGCCCGCATGCTGGAACTCGAAGGCGTCAGCCTCGCCCCGCCGCCGCCTGCCCAGCAGTCGCTGGGCTTTTAGGCGACATGCCGGCTGCTCAATGCGGGCTGGCCGTCGGCCGGATGACGATCTCGCTGACATCGACGTCGTCAGGCTGGCTGATGGCGTAGAGGATGGAATTGGCGACGGCCTGGGGGCTGATGGTGACCGCCCTGAAGGCCTTCATCGCATCCCGCGCCGTCGGATCGGTGATCGTCTCGGCCAGTTCCGATGTCGTCGTGCCGGGAGAAATAACGGTGACGCGGATGCGATCGGTCTCCTGCCGCAATCCGTCCGAGATTGCCCGCACCGCGAATTTCGTCGCGCAATAGACCGCAGCCGTCGGCGAGACACTGTGGCCGCCGATCGAAGACAGGTTGATGATCTGCCCGGATCCCTGCGCCTTCATGATCGGCAGCGCCGCCGCGATGCCGTAGAGAACGCCCTTGATGTTGACGTCGACCATCCGGTCCCACTCCTCGACCTTGAGGGCATCGAGCGGCGAAAGCGGCATGACGCCGGCATTGTTGATGATCACATCCAGCCGTCCGAATTCGGATCTGGCAAAGCCTGCGAAGGCTTCCACCTGGGCGCGGTCGGTGACGTCAAGCGGCCGCAGCCGCACCGTCCCGCCTTTTGCGGTGATGTCGCGGGCAAGTTCCTCCAGGCGTTCCGTGCGGCGCGCGCCGATCACGACATGCGCGCCTGAGGCAGCCAGCACCTTGGCCGTGGCCTCTCCGATGCCGCTGCTCGCCCCGGTGATGGCAATGACTTTTCCGTCGATAGCAGACATTTCAAGCTCCATTGCAGGTTGAGGTTTTCGGGGTGATCACTCTTCGGGCGGCACGTCATTTGCGCCGGAGCACCATGCCGTCATGATGGAGGGTATTGCCGTCGACGAAATCGCCGTCGGCCGTGAAACCCGTGTCGTCCCAGTATTCGATATGCGTTCCGGTCACTTCGTAGCGTCCTCGATAGGCGCTTTCCCGGTTTCCGCGGGCTTCGTCATAACGGCCATTGGCCAGAAGTTCATGGCGGACGCGACCGTCATCCGTCACCCACATGCCGACATAGGGATGCTGCTGCATTTGCATCGCTCTTCCTTTCGAAGCTTGCTTGATCTCGACTGAAAGATAGCTCGCTCATCCCCGGCGATTAAGTTGCCAATCCGAGATGGGTTGGTTAGTAATGCTAACCAATGGTCGACGATCTAGAAGGGATTTCAGTCTTTCTTGCGGTGGCGGAGGCGCGCAACTTCCGGCTCGCCGGCGAGCGGCTCGGCGTGACCCGCTCCGCCGTCAGTCAGGCCCTGCAGCGCCTGGAGGATCGGGTCGGTGTCGCCCTGGTCCAGCGAACGACGCGCAGCGTCAGCCTGACCGAAGCCGGCGAAGTGTTCTTCGAGGCCGTTCGCCCCTCGGTCCGGCAGGTCAAGCATGCGATGCAGACGGTCCGGGACATGCAGGCGCGCCCGAGCGGCTGGCTGAGGCTCACCGTTTCCTCGATCGCCGAGAGCTTCCTGTCCGGCACCTTGCTCGCCGGCTTCATGCAGGCCTGCCCCGACATCAAACTCGATATCACCATCACCGATGCCGAATTCGATATCGTCGAGGCCGGCTTCGACGCCGGCGTGCGGCTCGGCGAAGTGATCGAGCAGGACATGGTGGCGATTTCAGTCTCGCAAGAGCAGCGGCAATGCGCGGCCGCATCCCCTAGCTACCTCGAGCGCTGCGGCCATCCCCGCCATCCCCGCGAATTGCAGAACCATGCCTGCATCGGCTGGCGGCCGCGCCCGGACACCGCGCCTTATCGCTGGGAGTTCACCGAAAATGATCGTGACTTCGATGTCGCGGTCGATCCCGCCGTCACCACCAACGACATGGGCATGATGATCCGCATGGCCTGCGCCGGGGCAGGGGTCACCTTCGGCATGGTGGAAACCTTTGAGCCCTATGTCGAACGCGGCGAACTCGTGCCGCTGCTGGAGGATTTCTGTCCGTCGTTTCCAGGCTTCTATCTCTATTACCCCAGGCGCCAGCGGCAGCCGCTGAAGCTGCGCGCATTGGTCGATTATATCGGCCGGTCCCGCAGGCGGTAGATGCCGTCCTACCCAGATGCTTTCGGGTCATGCGCCATCCTCTGCCCGTCGGCGATCACACAATCCGGCCTCGCAAGCTGTCGGCGAGCGCGGAAAGAGCATTGGCGAGTTGCGCCGCGGTTTCCGGCGGCGGCAGCGGGATCTTCAGGCTCCGCGCACCCGTGGCCGCATCACGTTCGACCCAGGGATGCGCTGTCGCATCGGGGTCGCTGGCCGCAGCCAAGGCGGCAACGACCTGCGTGCCGATCTGGGCCAAGGCCTGCCACGGATCGGAAGCCGCATTGGGCGGCGGCGCTTCGGCGGCTTCGGCTCGCGCGGTCGCTTTGGCGCCCGTGTCGCGCTCGACATCGGCTTTGAGATCGTCGGCGGATACGGTCTCCTCGGCGGTGACGAAGTTCGACACTTCCTCGGCCGGCGTCACGGCCTCGCCTTCACCCATGTTCCCGGTGACGCTCTCCACCTCCTTCATGAAGCGGTTGAGGCGCGAGCCGCCGAGCGAGATCTCGCCAAGGCCGCCGTCGAGAATGCCGGCCGACAGAGAGCGTTTGAATGCCAGAACCGAAAGCATGCCCTCTTCGATGGTGCCCTTTGAGACGAAATTGATGACCTGCACCGGCCGCGGCTGGCCGATGCGATGGATGCGGGCGATGCGTTGCTCGAGGATCGCCGGGTTCCACGGCAGATCCATGTTCACCAGCGTCGAGGCATTCTGCAGATTGAGCCCGGTGCTGCCGGCATCGGTGGATAGGAACACGCGGCAAGTGGGGTCGTTGCGAAACCGCTCGATCAGCGCCGGACGTTTTTCCGACGGCACGCCGCCATGCAGGCTGACATAGCCGATCCCGCGCGCTTCGAGGCGGCGGATGACGATATCGTGCGTGCGGGTCCATTGCGAGAACACGACAGCCTTGGCTTCGGGGTCGGCGATCAGTTCGTCCAGCAGCGCTGCCAGTTCGTCCGCCTTGACGCCGTGATCGGTCTCCTGGTCCAGGAGATAAGTGCTGTTGCACGACATGCGCATGTTCTGCAGCGCGCAGGTCAACCGGCGCTGATCCTTGTCCGAAAGGAATTTCGTCTTGTGCCAGCGCTGGACGATTCTCGCCACGACATCGGCATTTTCCTGGTGGCAAAGCATCTGCCCTTCCGTCATCGGCACCAGGAAGTTCTGGTCGGTCCGGCTGGGCAATTGCCGCAGCACTTCGGACTTGCGCCGGCGAATCATGATGGGCGCCAGTGTCTGGCCGATCTTTTCCAGGCCCGTATAGCCGGTGACGCGTCCGCTTTCATCCTTGACCTGATGCTCGTGCAGCAGCTTCCAGGTCGGCCCCAAACGGTGCTGGTCGACGAACTGGACAATGGAAACCAGTTCCTCCAGCTTGTTCTCCAGGGGCGTTCCGCTGAGGACGATCGCATAAGCGCTGTCGATGCTTTTCAAGGCGCGCGCCGCAATGGTGTTCCAGTTTTTCACCCGCTGCGCTTCATCGACGATGACGAGGTCGGGCGCCCAGGCGGTGATCAGGTCGAGGTCGGGTTTGAGTTTTTCGTAATTCGTGATCTTGCAGAAGTCATCCAGAGCGAAGTCCTTCTGGCGTTCCGCCCGGCCACCATTGATGACGCGCGCCGCATTCTCTCCGCCCCGGCCCGAAAAACGCGCAATTTCGCTTTGCCACTGATATTTGAGCGAGGTCGGGCAGATCACCAGCACTCTGGAAACGCCGAAATGCCGTGCCAGGATCTCCGTCGCGGCGATCGCCTGTATGGTCTTGCCCAGCCCCATCTCGTCGCCGATCAGCGCCCGGCCGGCCCGCGTCGCAAACAGCGCGCCTTCGGCCTGATAGGGATAGAGCGGCACCTTCAGGAGCGTCTGCAGCCCAGGGTCGGCGGCGCCTTGCGGGAAAAGTTGATCGAGCTTTGAGGCCCGCCGCTCCGCATCCCTTTTTCCGGCGACGAAATCGAGCGCATCGTCATAGGCGCGGAACTCATGGTCGCTGTCGGACGCCATCGCCATGAAAGGCTCCAGTTCGCCGAAGCGGTCGTCCGGCAGCATGCCGTTGCGCTCGGCGTCGAACAGGGCGGCTGCGGCCTCCTTCACGGCAGGAGGGCATTGGCTTCCGGCGCGGAAATGGATGCGCCTTTGACCGTCATTGCGCAGGTAGAGTTCGGAAAATACCGGTTGATAGCCCCGCGCGAACGCCGTCTTGGCGCCGCGCTTCTTCTCCAGCCGGGCAAGCGTGAATTCGAGGTGCTTGCAGGTGCCGAGTTCGCTGGTGGTGTAATCGGGGCATGAGCAGAAATTGCCGCCGGGGCCGCGGCCGCGTATGACGACGCGGTAGCTGGAATTCGAAACGGGATTGCTGACCCTGAACTCGGAGAAGAAGGGCTCCTCGGTCAGATTTTCGAGCCCGAAAGCCTGCTCCCGGCCGAATTGGCGGCGCAAACCACGCTGCCAGTCCACCGGCGATAGGTCGGTGGGCGCGTGGGTGCGCGACAGCTTGGGTTCCTGGTTCGGCTTGGCCGCTGCTTTCAAGCTTCGGGGCTTGGATTTCATCGAAGCACATCCATTCAGAAGGGTTTTTCGCCTGACATTCTTCCGCGTTTACCCCGTCGCATCGGAGAGCTCTCCTCCCGTAGGGTAAACCGTTGCTGCAGAAGACCTATCGAGATTCGAAGCTCGATGCACCCTCTCTTCCGAGAAATATATGCAGGGTCCGACAGGCGATCGATACGGTCCCGTGGCTCCTGGCGCGAGGTTGCCGCTGGCACGTGGTTTTGATATTTCCGATCCGCAAGAGGTCGGCGAGGTAGCAAGGCGGGCGTCTTCATGCCGGTTCTGCCGGTCGCCCCTCGATCCATCTGTTGCCGGAGACCATATGCTCGACGACGTCTTTCCCCTTCCGGCCAGGGCCTTGATCCGCCAGGGTGGGCGCGCCTGTTTTTATCGTCTCGTCAATACCAGCCCCCTGTTGTTCCAGGTGCAATCGGGAACGAAGATCGTCATGGCGGATGATAAGCCTTTGCGCTTCGAGACAGGCGCCTATGGTCTGTTGCCGGACCATCAGCCGTTGACGATGGAGAATATTCCGAAGGCTCCGCAGAAGTATCAGACCTTGGCGCTACCCATTCCCCGGCAGTTGTTCGAGGACGCCTATACAAGAATGGGATCAATTGTCGTTCCATCCCGGCCTGTTTCGGCGAGCGTCAAATGCCTGCCGAAGGAGGCGGCGGCATTGTTCGACTATTGCTGTCGGCCCGGCAACCTCGCAAGCCTTCCCGGCGCCATTGCCAAGGCCCGTTTGATGGAACTCGCCACCTGGTTTGCGCTGTGCGGAGCCGTGCTCGGCCAAAGCCATAGTCCGCGATTGGAGGATCGGCTGAGGCAGATGATCGAAACTGATCCGGCCTTTGACTGGACGCTGGCGCATGCGGCGGGCGCATTCAACATGAGCGAAGCGACGCTCAGGCGCAAGCTGGCGGCCGAACAGACCGGTTTCAGTGAGGTCTTGAGCGACACGAGAATGAATCGGGCCTTGGGGCTTATTCATACGACGACCCTGCCGATGGCGCAGGTGGCTCTTGAGGTCGGTTACGATTCGCCGTCGCAGTTCTCGGCCCGCTTCAAGGAGCGCTTTGGTGTCAGTCCGCGCCATGTGCGGAGCGGGTCCGGGCATGTTGAGCGGATTGGGGCAGAAGTTGAGCAGAGCGGGGCAGATATGCTCGCACGCTGACGATAGTTCTCCTGCATCGTCAACCGCAGGAAAACAAAAATGCGTTTCATCACAGCAGCACTTATCGCCGCGTCCGTCTTCGGCGCCACCGCCGCGCAGGCCGAAATGAAGCTTACCTCGAAGGATTTGACCGCCGGCAAGACGATGGCCGATGCGCAGGTCTTCAACAGCTTCGGCTGCTCGGGCAAGAACATCTCGCCGGAACTGACCTGGTCGGGCGCTCCCGAGGGAACCAAGAGCTTCGCCGTCATGGCTTACGATCCGGATGCCCCGACCGGCTCGGGCTGGTGGCATTGGTCGGTGTTCAACATTCCCGCAGATGCTTCGAAGATCGCCACCGGCGCCAGCGGTGAGAAGAAGCTTCCGGCAGGCGCCGTGGAAGGTCACACGGATTTCGGTACGTCGGGATATGGCGGCGCATGCCCGCCGGCCGGCGATGCGCCGCACCACTACCAGTTCACCGTCTACGCGCTCTCGGTCGACAAGCTGCCGCTTCCCGATACCGCGCCGGGCGCCATGGTCGGCTTCTATGTCAGGGCGAATACGCTCGGCAAGGCCTCCCTCGAAGTCACCTACGGCCGCTGAACCTGGCTCTGGGGCCGGCCAGCCGGCTCGATATGATCGTTGCCGCTGTCGCTGTTGCGAACGGGTGCGTCGGGGTGACGGACAATCAGAAGGACTTTGCCGGTCTCCAGATCGTCAGTCCGATCGGCGGCGCCGTCTGACGCGGCGAGCGCTCCTCTCGGAGGACCCTTCACGGGTCCTCCGAATCAGGTCGGGATCGGCAGTCTTAGCCCCACTTCATTTCGCCTTTGGCGACCTTCGAGCCGATATCGAGGGCGACACCCATGCCGAGGCCGGGGAAGCGGGCTTCCATGGCCGCCTTCAGCGCGGCGGCGTCCGGGGCCTTGAGTAGCTCCTCCTCGAAGGCGAGGAGATAGGCCTTGGTGTGGGCGACGCCGGAGAGGTCGGTCGTCGCCTCGGGCGCGAGGTGTCCGGGCACCACGACGGCCGGCTTGCGGGCTGCGATCTTGTCGAGCGTGGCGATCCAGGCGGTGCGCTGCTCTTTGGTCTGCGTGTCGGCCGTCCAGACATGGGCGCCGGAGAAGATCATCACGCCGCCGAACACTGCCTGCAGCGACGGCACCCAGAGATAACGGCGGTTGGCGAGGCCGGCTTCGGCCGCGACGATCTCCACCGTCTCACCGTCGACGGTCAGGCTCGGGCCGTCGAAGGCTTCGGGAAGGACGATATCGGCGAGTGTCTGCGGGCCGTTTTCCTTGAGCTGCGGCCCCCAGACCGCCAGTTTCTTCTCCACATTGCCCTTGATGGCATCAAGCGTATCGGATGCGGCAAGCACCTTGGTGCCGGGGAAGGCCTCGAGAACCGGCTTCAGGCTGAAATAATAGTCCGGATCCGACTGGCTGACATAGATCGCGATGAGCTTTTTGCCGGTCGCCTTGATGGCGTCCGCCAGCGCCCGGCCGTCGGGATAGCTGAAGCCGCCGTCGATCAGAAGGGCTTCCGACGGGCCGCTGACGAGGACGGGAGCGCGGAAAAAACCGTTGGGACCGGCCGGGAAGTGTTTCCAGGACAGCGTCGATCCGGCGGCGTGGCCGAGATCGGCGGGCGCAAAAACGGCGCCGGCGCCGATGGCAAGAGTGGTCTTCATGATCTGTCTCCGCGAAAACATGTGGAACTCCAGGGAATGTGATGTGAGAATGGCATCCTTGACGCAGGGGCAGCGGTCAGGCTGCCCGCACCTGCGCTACCACAAGGTCGAAATGGCCGAACAGGACATTGCCGCGCAGCAGACGCCGCCCGGCGCCATCGTCGAGCACGAGAGCCGGCACGCCGTCGACGCCGAAGCGCCGCATGTCGGCACGGGCAGCGTCGATCCGCCGTTGGTAGGCCGAAAGCAGTTCCTCGTCGGGTGAGCGGACACGCTGGGCCGCGTCTGTGAGGACGGCTTCGGCAAGCAGGTCGGCGACGACGGCGCGATCGGCAATATCGCGGCCCTCTTCGTAGCGGGCGTGCTGCAGCCGCTTCAGGATCTCGATTTCGCGGCCGGGCGCCTCGATGCCGGTCGCGACGATCCCGAGGGTGGCCGGCGCCGAATCGAACAGGGAGCCGGTCGCCCCCAGAACCTGGCTGCGATAGATCTCCGTGAACGGCTGTCCGGTTAGCCGGGCGATGCGCTGGTCGTTTTGCCAGGCATAGGCCGCAAAGCCCGCATCCATCGATCGCGCCGCAGGCCCGGCGAAGAGCCCGGTGGGGGCGAGTTCCACCGTCACGTCCTCGAGCGCGGCCAGACGCTCGAGGGCAGGGCCGGCGCCGTAGCACCAGCCGCAAAGGGGGTCGAAAAGATAGGTGATCCGCATCTGCGCCTCCGAACTGTGTGGAGGAAGAAATAGCCTTGCGCCTGCCATGGATAAACAGCACTCAGTCTGACATACTGTAAGCTATAAGCTAACAATGAGACGGTCAGGGCGACCATGGAAGCGATCAATCTCAACCGGCTCGCCTATTTCGCGGCGGTCGTCGACACCGGTTCCTTCACCAAAGCGGCCGACCGCCTGGGCATCACCAAGACGGTCGTCAGCCAGCAGGTCGCCCGGCTGGAAGTCGAACTCGAGACCAGCCTGCTGATCAGGACGACACGCCGGGTGGAACCGACGGAGGCGGGCCGCATGCTGTATGCACGCTGCGTCATGATCCTTCGCGAAGCGGAGGACGCCGTCGACGAACTGTCCGAGGCCCGGGCTGAACCGATGGGCGTGTTGCGCATCGCCGCGCCCCATGACTATGGCGCCTCGATGATCGCGCCGCTGGCGGCGGGCTTTGCCCGGCGCTTCCCAGCCTGCACCGTCGACCTCGTTCTGTCCGACGCGAGAGCCGATCTCGTCGCCGATCATATCGACGTGTCGATCCGGGTCGGATGGCTCGATGATTCCACCCTGCAAGCCAGGCGGATCGGCTCATTCCGCCAGCGTCTGGTCGCCCCGGCAAACCAGTTCGGCGCGATCGCCGCCCGGGAGCCGGAAGATCTCGCAGCCTTGCCCTTCATCGCCAATGGAGCGCTGCGCGAGCCGCTGCTCTGGCACTTCGCCAGGGGGGATTTCGACCGCCGCGTCGTGCGCATGCGTCAGGGGCTCAGCATCAACACGACGCCGGCAGTGCTGGCGGCAACGCTCGCCGGCGGCGGCCTGTCGGTGCTGCCTGATTTCCAGGTCGCCGACCATCTCGGCAGCGGCCGGCTCGTCGAGGTTCTGCCTGAATGGACCCTGCCGTCCGGCGGCATTCACGCCGTCTATCCCGCCGCCCGCTTCCGCCCGCCGAAAGTGACGGCCTTCGTCGCCATGCTGGTCGAGGAGATCCGGCGTTCGGAGGGGAAACGGTAAGACTGGCCGTCGCAGCTTTGCGGCCAGAAGCGCAAGATCGGTGGAGCGCTGTCTTGCCTGAGGGATCGAGTTTGAGTTGCCACGCAGACCAAGACGAATGACCGCAGCGCTTCGGAACCATCATGAGCGAAGTGGTCCACCGCAGGTCAGCCTCGCTGCGGCAAAGCTGCCTGTTCGGTTCGGGAAAAGAACGGCGCTAACTTTCCAGCGCCCCGATCATCTCCACCCGCGTCGCATGCCGGCCGCCCTCGAACTGGGCGGAGAGGAACGCATCGACGATATCGAGAGCCAGCCCTCCGCCCACCACGCGCACGCCGATCGACAGCATGTTGGCATCATTGTGCTGGCGGATCATGCGGGCTGAGAATGTGTCGGTGCAGACGCCGCAACGGATGCCCTTGACCTTGTTCGCCGCCATCATGATGCCCTGGCCGGTGCCGCACAGGATGATGCCAAACCGGCAATCGCCGGAGGCGACGAGCCGCGCTGCCGCTTCGCCGTGCTTGGGATAGGGGGTGCTCTCCGGTGTCGTCGGTCCGATGTCGACCACCACCCAGCCCTGTGCCGCGATATGAGCGGCAATGGCTTGCCGGAGCTCAATGGCGGCGTGGTCGCTGGAGAGGACGATGCGGTTGCTGGCAGTCATAGAAGTCGTCCCGTTTCCCGAAGCAATTCTGCGGCTTGGCGGAGGGGATCAATTCACCTCTCACTCCCACTCGATCGTCCCCGGCGGCTTCGAGGTGACGTCGTAGACTACCCGGTTGATGCCGCGGACCTCGTTGATGATGCGGGTGGCGGCGCGGCCGAGGAATTCCATGTCGTAGTGATAGAAATCCGCCGTCATGCCGTCGACCGAGGTGACGGCGCGCAGCGCGCAGACGAACTCGTAGGTGCGGCCGTCACCCATGACGCCGACGGTCTGGACGGGCAGCAGCACGGCGAAGGCCTGCCAGATGGCGTCGTAGAGGCCGGCCTTGCGGATTTCGTCGAGATAGATCGCATCGGCCTCGCGCAGGATCTCCAGCTTTTCGCGGGTGATGCCGCCGGGGCAGCGGATGGCGAGGCCCGGGCCCGGGAAGGGGTGGCGGCCGATGAAGCTGTCGGGCAGGCCGAGCTCGCGGCCGAGCGCGCGCACCTCGTCCTTGAAGAGTTCGCGCAGCGGCTCGACGAGCTGCATCTTCATGCGCTCCGGCAGGCCGCCGACATTGTGGTGCGACTTGATCGTCACCGACGGGCCGCCGGTGAAGGAAACGCTCTCGATCACGTCGGGATAGAGCGTGCCCTGGCCGAGGAAATCGGCGCCGCCGAGTTTCTTCGCCTCTTCCTCGAAGGTCTCGATGAACAGCCGGCCGATGATCTTGCGCTTGGTTTCCGGGTCGGAAACGCCTTCGAGTTCGCCGATGAAACGGTCGGAGGCGTCGACATGCAGCAGATGCAGATTGTAGTGCTCACGGAACATGGCGACGACGTTGGCCGCCTCGTCCTTGCGCATCAGCCCGTGGTCGACGAGGATGCAGGTCAGCTGATCGCCGACCGCCTCATGGATGAGCAGCGCAGCAACCGAACTGTCGACGCCGCCCGAAAGCGCGCAGATGACGCGCTTGTCGCCCACCTGCTTGCGGATCTCGTCGACCGCCTTCTGGCGGTAGGCCGACATCGACCAGTCGCCCTTGATGCCGGCGATATTGTGAATGAAGTTGCCGATCAGCTTGGCGCCGTCGGGCGTATGCACGACTTCCGGGTGGAACTGCACGCCGTAATATTTGCGCTTCTCGTCGGCGATGAAGGCGTAAGGCGCGTTGGAGGAGGTGGCGACCACCTCGAACCCTTCGGGCAGCGCCGTTACGCGGTCGCCATGGCTCATCCAGACCTGGTGGCGCGAGCCGGAGGACCAGAGGCCCTCGAACAGCTGGCAGTCCTTGTCGACCTCCAGGAAGGCGCGGCCGAATTCGCGGTGATGGCCGCTTTCGACCTTGCCGCCGAGCTGCATGCACATCGTCTGCTGACCGTAGCAGATGCCGAAAACCGGCAGGCCGCTGTCGAAGATGATTTGGGGCGCCCGCGGCGATCCTTCGTCCACCGTCGAAGCCGGGCTGCCGGACAGGATCACGGCTTTCGGCTGCAGGCGCTTGAAGCCCTCTTCGGCCGATTGGAAGGGAACGATTTCGCAATAGACGCCGGCCTCGCGCACGCGCCGTGCGATGAGCTGGGTCACCTGGCTGCCGAAATCGACGATGAGAACGGAGTCGGGATGTGCTGTCTGGGTCATGTCGAGGCTTTAATGAAAAGCGCTTCGCCTGGCAATCCGGGAAATCGGCGGCATCGGGTTTTTATTGTTCCGATTGTCCCTCGCGCGTCTGAAAAGACGCGCGGCGACATCGAGGGTTCAGAACCAGAAAACCCCGTCTTCCAGCGCCGTGAACAGGCTGTCGACGCCATAGGAGAGTTTGCGGTCGACGATATGCAGATATTCCGTCCAGCCGGAGATATGCTGCAGCTCGACCGCGCCGTCGGAAATGCCGCGAAGGCCGATCAGCGGCAGCTTGTAGCCCTGGCAGGCGCGCAGCACCGCAAAGGTCTCCATATCGACCATGTCGGCGTCGATAGCGGTATAGGCCGCCCCCGAGATGACGTTGCCGCCGGTGGAAAGGCTGGCTTCGGCAATGCCGGGAATGCGCAGCGGCAGCTCGATCACCGCCGGCAGGTCGAGGAAGGGTGTCCGGCCCTTTTCGAAGCCGAGCGGCGAAGCGTCCATGTCGCGGTAGGAAACCGAGGTCACCTGATAGATTTCGGTCTGTTCCAGTTTCGCCGAGCCGGCCGAGCCGAGGGAAACGACGAGATCTGGCAGATCGTCGGCCGCATCGAGCCGCGCCAGCGTCTTGGTCAGCACGACCGCGGCCTCGACCGGGCCGACGCCGGTCATCAAGGGTTCGATGCGCGACCGCAGGAAGGGACCGTATTCGGCCTCGGCCGCCATGACGAAAAGGATGGATTTCCCCGCGACCGATTTCAGTTCGAACTTCATCCCGTAATTCCTTCCCTGCCGCGGATCACCATCATCGTTCCGGTCATGGAGGCGATGAGTTTGGCCGGCCCGTCGCTGATCGCGTAGCCTCGCCCGTCGGCGACGATGATGGTGGAGCCGGGTTTGGTGATTTCCCCGCGAAACAGGAAACGATCACCACGCCCCGGCGACATGAGATTGACCTTGAACTCGATCGTCAGGATCGAGGCTTCGGGGTCGATGACGCTGTAGGCGGCAAAACCGCAGGCCGAATCGAGCGCGGCGGAAATGATGCCCGCATGCAGGATGCCGTGCTGCTGTGTCAGTTTGACGTCGAAGGGAAGCTCGATCTCGACGACGCCGTGTTCGACACGTGTCAGTTCCGCGCCGATCGTCTCCATCGCCGCCTGCCGCGCAAAATTGCGGCGGATTCGCGCGCGGAAATCGCCCCTGTCAGTCTCGCTCATGTCTGCCCCTCTTGCAGCGGCGAAAGTGGCATGGCGGGCCGGATTCGACAAGCTGCACATTGCCGAAATCGGTCTGGACGGCGGCGGAAAGCGCGCACCGTGTCGCCCGGGCCACCTTTCGACTTTCTATCGCTGTGCAAGCCGGTGCGAAGACGATTGCAGCTTCGCGCTCAGCGGGTATTCTCCGCGTCAGGTCTCGAAACGACGGAGCGCCGGCGCATGACGACGATATCGCAATCGGTGCGGAATTTCGAGACCTGGCTGGCTGGCGAACTCGGGGCCGATCTCGTCGAGGACGATCTGCGCGAGAAGCACGAGAAGATGCGCAGTGACGATTTCGTCTTCCTGCGCGCCACCTATTGGCGCTGGTGCGAAATCATCCTCGATATCCGCCCGGAACTCGCAAGCGCGCCCGAGGTGCTGGCGATCGGCGATACGCATCTGGAGAATTTCGGCACCTGGCGCGATGCCGAGGGCCGGCTCGTCTGGGGCGTCAACGATTTCGACGATGCGGCGGTCATGCCTTATGCGCTGGATCTCGTCCGCCTGGCGGCAAGCGCCATCCTGGCGCGCAACGGCGACGGCCCCTCGGTCCCGATGATCGGCGAACTGATCCTTGCCGGCTATCGCCGGGGCCTTGAAGATCGGCTGCCCATCATCCTTGAGCGCGATCATAAATGGCTGCGCAAGGCGCTGATGCTGCCGAATTCCGAACGTCGGCAATTCTGGGAGAAATACGAGACGCTGACGCCGGGCAAGACCGAGGCGTCCGCCGCCTATACAAAGGCGCTCGCCGATGCACTGCCGCCCGGCTCAGGACCCTTCGTGGCGAAGCCCCGCAGCGCCGGCACCGGCAGCCTCGGCCGACCGCGTTTCGTCGCTTACGCCGAATGGCAGGGCGGGCCGGTGCTACGCGAGGCGAAGGCGCTGCTGCCGTCGGCCTGGTCGCTTCGCCACAGGCCGCAGGACACGGCGATCCATGCGGGCGAAATCGCCGGCGGGCGGGCGCGCTCAGCCGATCCCCATTATAGCGTCTCCGGCCGTATTCTCCTGCGCCGGCTTTCGCCGAACAGCCGCAAGATCGAGATCGACAAGCACCCGGAAGTCCTGCTTTCGCCGACGATGCTCGAGCTGATGGGCTTCGAGATCGCCAATTGCCATTCCGACGACGCTGCGGCCGCAGCAACGATCCTGCAGGACTTGCAGGCCAGGGGATCCGAATGGCTGCATGAGGCGGCAAGGGCCGCCGCCTCATGCGTCAGCGCCGAGCAGAAGGCCTACGCGCGCGGCCGTTGAGAAATCCGGACGATGTGCTGGTCCCAGGCGACATCGCTGCGGGTCGACAGGAAATCGCCGTCATAGGAGGAAACGGCAAAGCCGCTTCTTGCCGGCGCGATGCCCGCGGCATCCGGGATGGTCGTTTCCGCTAGCACCTTGCCCGACCTTGCATCGATGGTCACCGAGGCACCGCCTTTCGGCGACGTCACGCCGACGAGGCCTTCGCGGCGGTTGACGGCGATTGCGCCGACATAATTGGCAAGCCTGCGCGTCGTCTCTTCCGGCAGGTCGATGAAGGTGAGATCCTCTCCCTTGGCAAAATGGCCGACAAGCGGCGGCAGGTCCTTACGGTGGCCTTCATACTGGCAGGCAAACCAGATGCGGCCCTGATCGTCGAGATCGACATGGCGGGTGGAGAGTTGGGCCCATTGCGCCGGCAGCACGTGTTTTTCGACCAGCGCCCCGGTCGCCGCATCGATGAGGACAAGCGACGGCTGCATCGCCCCGAGATTGAGCTTGGTGCGGCCGAAATCCGGATGTGTCTCGATGCCGCCATTGGCGACGATCAGAAGGCGTCCGTCGTCGGAAACCGTCATGTCGTGCGGACCGATGCCGTAGGTTTCGAATTCGCCGATGCGGCTGAAGCGGTCGGTGGCGTCGTAGAGGCCGATCATGCCGCGATTGCCGTCGAAGTCGTTTTCGCTGGCGTAGAGCACGCGGCCATCGGGCGAAAAGGCGCCATGGCCGTAGAAATGCCGGCCCTCCGCAGAGCTGATAACGATCGGTTCGCGCCTATTGCGGGCATCGAAAATCATCGCATAGGTGCCGGGCCGGCGGGCGAAGGCGACGGTCATGCCGGTGATCGCACTGAAGGCCATGCCGTGCGCCCGGGCCGGAAGCGCCACCTGATCGACGACCTCGCCGCGCTCCGTCACGGTGGCGACGGCATAGGAGCCGTCGGCGACACGCATGCCCGAAGCATAGACCGCATCGGCCTGCTCCAGGGCCAGAAGCGACTTTGGCGTCAAGGCTGCAAGGAAGCCGATCCCGGCCGCCTTGACGAAACTGCGTCGGTCGATTGCGGCACTTCGCATCATCGCTTCAGTCTCCATCCGAAAAGGAAAAGCCGGCCGAAAGGCCGATCGCCGCGCCATATTCGTCGCTGATCCGGGTGATCAGGTCGCGGCTCTCGGCAAGCAGCGTATCCAGCTTGGCCTTCTCCGCATCGCTTGTCGCGGCGTCGATGTCGGGGTTGAGCTTCGGCACGCTGTCGAGCAGCGATTTGAAATCCTCGTCGATCGAGGCGGCAATCGCCTGTTTGTCCGGCGGCAGAAGCTCGGCCATGCCGGCCTTCTGCCAGAGCGTGCGCAGGCCGTCGATATTGGCGGCCATCGATTTCCAGGTGTTCTTGGAGCGCCAGTAGATCGCCATGCGCGGGCGCGGCGCGGTGTCCTTGCCCTTGTAGAACTGCTCCAACCGCTGGTCGCGGACATTTTCCGCACCGTGGACGAGAATGCCGAGCAGCGCGGTCACGGCTTCCTTGTTGTCCATGAAATCGTTGCTCTGCGGGCCGGGATGTTTCCAGCTCGCCTGCACGCCGTCGGGTTTTTCCCAGGCGGCGACGACTTCGCCGGCTTCCCGCTGGATATTGCCGGCGACCGCCTGGCCGTAAAGGCAGCGGAAGCCGCCCTTCTGCTTGACGAGATCGTCGGAACCATTGCCGTAGAGCACGTATTCCAGCGCCGTCAGGCCCTGCAGGGCGACGCTCTTGCCGGCGATCGCATCGACCGTCGCATCCTTCGGGTCGGCCTTGGCGATCAGCGCCTGCACCTGTTTCAGGCCGACGCCTTTGCGGTCGGGATAAAACAGGATGTGCTCGAAGAGATTGTCCTGGATGACGGGGCCGGTCTGCACGATCTCGATGATCGACCAGTAGCGGATCGTATCGTCGAAGGCGGATTTCGCCTTGTCGAGCGACTGCGGCGTGCCGTCGGCGCAGAGGTCCTTCATCGCCGTCGTCAGCCGGGCAGACGATTGCTGCATGTTGCGATAGCCGGGACGGATCACCTCGTCGACGGCGCGCTGCATGACGGCGGCAACGGCATCCTCGTTCAGCCCTGCCGGAGGAGCAGCGGTCTGGGCGGCCGCTGACGTGGCGAGGCCGAGCAGAGAAAGGCAGAGCAGGGGGTGCCATAGGCGCATCAAAGTGACTCCAGGAATGTAATCAGGGCCGCCCTGTCATCTTTCGACAGGACGGAGAAAGCGTTGCGGGCCTTTTCAGCTTCGCCGCCATGCCACAGGATCGCCTCGGTGAGATCCCGCGCACGGCCGTCATGCAGGAAAAAGCTGTGTCCGCTGACAGTCCGGGTCAGTCCTATACCCCATAGCGGTGGCGTGCGCCATTCACGTCCGCTTGCAAGGCCGACCTGCTGCCCGTCGGCAAGGCCGTCGCCCATATCGTGCAGAAGGAAGTCGGAATAGGGCCAGATCAGCTGGAAGGATTGCGCCTTGTCCGATGTATCCCGGCGGGTGACGAATTTCGGCACATGGCAGGAAATGCAGCCGGTTTCGTAGAAGATCCGCTTGCCCCGCAGCGTCTCGGGGAAGCTCGCCTTGCGGCGCGAGGGAACAGCAAGATTTTCGGAATAGAAGGTCACGAGGTCGAGAATGGGACCCGGCGCTTCTTCCTCGCCCAGCCGTTTCTGCACGCCGGTCGGCATGGCCCGACATTTCTCCTCGGCCTTGGTGCAATCGCCATGCGCGTCCGGGTGGTCGGGCGTCGAAATACCGATATCATTGGCGAAGGCGTCGGCATTCTGGTCGCGCACCGTGGCGTTCTGCGCCTTCCAGCCGAACCGGCCGAGCGCGATCTCGCCGCTGCGGTGGTCACGCACGATCGCCGCCTTGCCGGAGATGCCGTCGCCATCGGCATCGTCGGGATCGGCATGGGCAAGAATATCCGCCTCGGATATCGCCTCGATCAGCCCGAGGCCGATCATCGCGGGGGCAACTCGCGCCGAGATCGTCGTCGCCGGATCAAGCGGTCCGTAGGCAAGGTCGGTCACCGCATAATGCGGCCGGCGCAGCGGCACGGTCTCGCCGTCGCCAAGCGTCGCCGTCTCCTCGTCATAGCGGATCGTCATCCGGCCTTCGGCGGCAAGGCCGGGAACGGCAAGATCCTGCAACTGGTGACCATAGACCGGATCGGGGAAATTCAGGATATCGGCGCCCGCAATCGCCTTTTCTTCCTCGGGTGTTTTGGCTGCGCGGGACAGCCGCAGGAACATCGAGACGGCGCTTGGACCGCCTTCCGGCGGTTTGCCGCGGCCGTCATTGACATGACAGCTCATGCACGAGCGGGCGTTGAACAGCGGCCCGAGACCATCGGAGGCCTGTGTCGAGGACGGAGCGGACACCCAGAGCTTGCGGAAGAGCGCATTGCCGAGTTTGAAATTCTGCTCTTCTTCGAAGGGGATGTTGGCCGAAATATGCGAGAAGCTATCCTCGGTGACCGGGTCGATCGAGGTCGTAGCCCCCGCCTGCATCGCTTCATATGGTTCGGCCTTGGAAAAATCCTCGGTCGGCCGCGTCACATCGGCGACGCGTTTCAGATCCGCTTCGGAAAGATCGGTGCGTTTCGCCGGCAGATCGAAACCGGCGGCAAGAGCGACAGGCGCTCCCGCAAGGGTGGCAAGAGTGGCGACGCGAAGGGAGAGGCGGACTTTTGAAAGGAGGCGATAATCCCCAGCGGCAAACTCAAGGGTGCCGGTACGCACTTCCCTCGCAGCTCCCTCATTCCCTTCCTCGGGCTTTGCCCGAGGGATGTCACAGGAATCCAGTGCGCCCAAGTCCTTGGGCGCGGAAGACTCCCCTTGGACCGAGTCATTCACGGCGCCGACGCGCCGTGGCTGGATTCCTGTGACATCCCTCGGGCAAAGCCCTGAGGGCACAGGAATGAGGGAAGTAATGAACCGCATTTCAGAGTCCGGGCCGCTCCGGCTGTCGAAGCGGCCCGCCTTTTGCTTATTTGAAGACGGCGTTAGGATTATCCAAGCTGTCGGAACCTTCAAGCTGAACCGTGCCGAGATCGAGTGCGGCAATAACGCGCTGTACCGATTTCGTCTGGTCGATCAGACCGTCGATGGCCGCCTGGACGACGGCGTTGCCTTCCTTGTTGCCCTCGCCGATCATCTGGTCGTACTTCTCGACCGTCTCGCCTCGCTTGGCCATGGCGTTCATCGCGTCGAGCGTCTTGTTGAGCTTGCCTTCCATCTCGGCATCGAGCGCCTTGTCCTTGGCGGCGACGAGATCGTGCAGCGACGGGCCGCTGAGCTTGGTGCCGTCGACGCGGGTATAGTTGCCGGTATAGGCGGCGGCGATGCCGATCGCGTCGTTGAGATGCGAGTTGTAGGTATTGTCGGAAAAGCAATCATGCTCTTCTTCCGGATCGTGCAGCAGCAGGCCCAGTTTCATGCGCTCGCCGGCAAGCTCGCCGTAGGAGAGCGAACCCATGCCCGTCAGGATCGCCACGAGGCCGGCCTTCGGGTCGGCCTCGACATTCTTCGTCGCAGCCCCGTCCGGCTTCCAGTTGTCGGTCATTTCCTGCAGGTCTGAAACGAGCAGGGTGGAGGCGGACTTCAGATATTCGGCGCGGCGGTCGCAATTGCCGTGCGTGCAGTTCTTCAGATCGTAATCGGTGGCCGGGCGGTCGCCGGCGCCGGGTCCGGTGCCGTTCAGATCCTGGCCCCAGAGCAGGAATTCGATGGCGTGATAGCCGGTCGCGACATTGGCCTCGATGCCGCCGGCCTCGGCGAGCGTGCCCGAGAGGAATTCCGGCGTCAGCTTCGAGGCGTCGATATCCTTGCCGTCGATCTTGATCGTCTTGTTGGCGATGACATTGGCCACGTAGAGCGAATTTTCGTCGCTCTCGGTGCCGTAGGAGGCATCGACATAGTCGATCAGGCCTTCATCGAGCGGCCATGCGTTGACCTTGCCTTCCCAGTCGTCGACGATCGGATTGCCGAAACGATAAACTTCCGTCTGCTGGTAGGGAACACGCGCCTTGATCCAGGCGTCCCTGGCGGCTTTCAGCGTCGCATCATCAGGCGCCTTCAGGAAGGCGTCGATGGCGGCGTCGAGCGCCTTGGCCGTCGTCAGCGAGTCCTCGTATTTCGCATACGCCACGTCGGCATAATGTTTCACCACGGCGCCAGCATCGGTCTCGGCATGGGCGGGTAGGGCGAGCAGGGCGGCGGGGGCAATCGCCAGCACGGCTGCGCGGAATTTGCGGTTGAGCTTCATAATCCTCTCCTGTGACGGGATTTTCCGTCTAGCGCATCGGCCCGAAAATCGAATCGATTTTCGGAAAGCACGATGCGTCGAGTCAAAGTGTTACAGCGTCCTTTGCGCGTCTGATAAGACGCGCGGCGCTGTAATCGGGCTCCGTCTCTTCGCGCAAAAGTAAACTGGTGTCAAACGCTCTAGTTTGGAATGGTTTTAAGGATGGATCGACGCCGGCCAACCGGTCTCTTTTGAACGGCATCTGCTTGAAAACCGGCAGCAACCGCCGCCGCGCAGCGTCATTGCGCCGCGGGTGTCTTCATTCATTGTTGGCTTTTGTCAGGCCGCGTCAGCCCTTACGCTGCATGCGGCAGAAGAAGAAGCCGTCCGTGTCGGTGGAGGCCGGTGTCAGCGTCACCGTCAGGCCATCGGAGGAATGCGGACGCGGCGCGTCCTTGCCGAACAGCCCGTCCCAGGCGGGCAGGGCGCTGACGATCTGGAAATCGGGATTGTCGGCCGCAAAGCGGCGCACCTGTTCCTCGTTTTCCTGAGGCAGCACGGAACAGGTGACGTAGATCAGCTCGCCGCCCGGTTTGACGAAACCGCTCGCCTGGGCCAGCGCGTCCTGCTGCTGGGCGGTGCGCTCGTCGAGGTTCTTGGCCGTCAGCCGCCATTTGGTGTCGGGGCGGCGACGCCATGTGCCGGTGCCGGTGCAGGGCGCGTCGACCAGCACCTTGTCGCAGCGCCCGGCAAGGCCGGAAAGCGCCTTGGCGTCGTCATGCACCTGGACATTGCGCGTGCCCGCCCGCTTCAGCCGCTCGATGATCGGCGCCAGCCGTTTGCGGTCGGCGTCGTAGGCGTGAACCTGCCCCTTGTTCTGCATGGCCGCCGCCATGGCGAGCGTCTTGCCGCCGCCGCCGGCGCAATAGTCGAGAATCTGCTCGCCGTCCCTGGCGAGCACCAGGTCGGCGACGATCTGCGACCCCTCGTCCTGAACCTCGAACCAGCCTTTCTGGAACGAAAGCTCGGCTGTCACGTTGGGAAGACGCGAGGCGCCTTCGCCGGCGGCAATCCGGATGCCGCAGCGGGCGATCTTCGCCGCCTGCGCGCCTGACCTTTCGAGCGCCTTGACGGCCTTGTCGCGCGAGGATTTCAGGATGTTGGCGCGCAGATCGAGCGTCGGCCGGGCGGCAAGCGCCTGCGCCTCGGCGAGCCAGCCGGCGCCGAAAGCCTGTTCGAAGGAGGATTGGACCCATTCGGGAATATCGCCGCTTATATGCGGCGGTGCATCGTCGAGCGAGCGGTTTTCGAAGGCCGAGACGGCCTCGGCCGAAAGCGGCGCCGGCGCAAACTTGTCGTCCGCCAGCTCCGTGGCAAGACTGTCAGGGGTGAACCCCCATTGGCGGAACATGACGGCATGGGCAATGGCGGCGGCACTGTCGTCATCCATCAACCAGGCATGGGAAAGCCGCATGCGCAGGGCGTCGTAGACGATGTTGCCGATGGCGGCGCGATCGCCGGAGCCGGCGAAACGATGTGCAAGGCCCCAGTCCTTCAGCGCGTCGGCGACAGGCCGCTTGCGGGCATCGATGTCCGCGAGCACAGAAATCGCCCCTTCGAGGCGGCCGCCCAGACGCATTCACAAGTCTCCTGTTGCCATGCCTGCGAAGGATCCTGTCAGCCGCGACAGTCGCGGAGCGGATTGTTCACAAGTCTCAACCGCGTGGTAACCGCGATTGACGGCAAGAGCAAGCGCCGCTGACGGCGCAGCCGGTTGTTGGCCTTAGCTGATCACCTCGGCTGTCAGCTCTAGCTGATCACCCCGGCTATAAGCTTTAGCTGATCACCTGGTAGCAGACCTTCGCCGTGCCGGAGCTTACCATGCCGATATTCTGTGCGGCGGCGCGCGACAGATCCAGCACCCGGCCGCGGATGAACGGACCGCGATCGTTGATGCGAACGACGACGGTGCGGCCATTGTTGCGGTTGGTGACCTTCACCTTGGTGCCGAAAGCGAGCGAACGATGGGCGGCAGTCAAGACGGCAGGGTTCATACGTTCCCCGGAAGCAGTTTTGGAGTGGAGTGCGTACCATGAAGCACCGCCACAACCATTTCCAGCAAAACTCTCCGCCGGAAGCAAGGAAGAGCAGGCTGCAATAGTTGCGGCAGCGATAATAGAACGACGTATTTTCTTCAAAACAGAGTATCCCTCAACTATTGAACTCAACGCCCTTGCAGGCGGCGGGGCTTAAATCCGCCGAAAAATGGCGAAAAAGTGCCGCGACCGATCACGGAATATTACAGACTGTAATATTCGTGAGGTCTTTGATAAAATATGAGAATTTGCCGCGTGCGGCAGAGTGTGGAAAAAACGCAATGAAATCAGCTAAAATTCAAATGATTTTTCCGAGGAGGCGTTAAACGGCGCGGCCTTCACAAAAATCACGAAATATTTTTTCTGACTTCGCCTTATTTCCCGCCACATTTGCGCAAATTCAAAGGCTGTTAACCATGATATGCGGCGAGAATTGTTCTGCCAACTGCAGAAAGTAGGAATTTCCTACTCATTTTGGGCGATAACCCTCGTTGCCAGCGGCGGCCCGGTTTAACCGCGCCAGCGTCCGTCCTGCCACAATTGCGCAAGCGACATCGGATAGTCGGGGAAGGACAATTCGAAGCCGGCGGCCTTGAGTTTCGCATTCGAAACCCGTTTGTTCTCGCCGTAGAAGGTGCGCGCCATCGGCGTCAGTTCGGCGGTCTCGAAGGCCTGTTCCGGCGGCGGTTCGACGCCCATCAGCCGGGCTGCCTCGACGATCACATCCTGCGGCGGACCGGGCCTGTTGTCAGTGACATTATAGATGCCGCTAAGGCCATGCTCCGACAGGAAGCGGGTCGCCGCACCGATATCCTCGACGCGGATGCGGTTGAACACCTGGTCCTTCTTGATCAGGCGCCGCGCCGTGCCCTTTTCCAGATTGCAGAAGGCATTGCGCCCCGGCCCGTAAATGCCGGAAAGGCGGAGCACCGCCGCCGGCACGCCGCGCTGCCTGCCCACAGCCAGCCAGCCCGCTTCCGCTTCGAGCCGCTCCTTCGAGCGCCCGGACACCGGCACGCACGGCGTCTCCTCATCGATCCAGGCGCCCTTGTGATCGCCATAGACGCCGACGGTGGAGAGGTAACCGATCCATTCGAGGCTGGGCAGCAGGCTTGCGCCGTCTTCGCCGAGCAGCCGCAACAGCGGATCGGCCTTCCCGGGCGCGATCGACTGCACGAGATGGGTGACATCGGCCAAAGCCTGGACGAGCCCCGCTTCCATGGTCTCGCCGTCGAAAAGGAAAGCTTCGATGCCGTTCTGGCCGAGCACGTCCATCTTATCAGGCGAACGCGTGGTGCCGGAAACGCGCACGCCGTCGCCTGCTAAGGCCTTGGCGATCGCCGTGCCGGAATAACCGCAGCCAAAGATCATCACATGCATCAGTCCACTCCTGCCAGCCGCCATTCGTCCAACACGTCATCATCGCGCTCATCCGCCCTTTGTGCGGCAAAGGCTGAAAATTCGCCAGCCTCCATCAGCCGCGAAAGCGCCCACACCGCCATGCCGCGCACGACTGGCGAGGGGTCGTGCGCGAGCATGCGACATTGCCCGATGAGTTCCCGTTCACCGGAATTGCCGGCGGCGATCAGCACGTTGCGGATAAAGCGGTCGCGGCCGATCCGTTTCACCGGCGAGCCGCTGAAGAAGGCGCGGAAGGCGGCATCGTCGAGCGTCAGCAGAAAGGCGATCGACGGTTCCTTCAGCTCTTCCCGCGCCTGCAGCTTGATCTCGGCGGCCGCACTTGCGAACTTGTTCCAGGGACAGGCGGCAAGGCAGTCGTCGCAGCCATAGATGCGATTGCCGATCAACGGCCGCAGATCGGCGTCGATCGGCCCCTTGTGCTCGATGGTGAGATAGGAAATGCAGCGCCGCGCATCGATCTGGTAAGGCGCCGGAAAGGCGGCCGTCGGGCAGGCGTCGAGGCAGGCGCGGCAGGAGCCGCAATGATCGATCTCCGGCGCATCGACGGCAAGATCGGCGGTGGTGAACATCGTGCCGAGAAACAGCCAGGAACCGTGGGTGCGGCTGACGAGGTTGGTGTGTTTGCCCTGCCAGCCGAGGCCTGCCGCCGCCGCCAGCGGCTTTTCCATGACAGGCGCGGTATCGACGAACACCTTCACGTCGGCGCCGGCCCGCGCCGCGAAGCGCGTGGCGATCTCCTTCAGCCGGCCCTTGATGACGTCGTGATAATCGCGGTTGCGGGCATAAACCGAGATCGCCGCTTTATCAGGCTTGTCGAGAATGCCGCGCGGGTCCTCCTCCGGCGCGTAATTGAGGCCGAAGACGACGACCGATTTCACCTCGCTCCAGAGGGTCAGGGGATCGCCGCGCCGCTCGCGCGTCTCCGCCATCCACTCCATCGTCCCGTGGCGCCCGGCATCGATGAACTCCCCGAGACGCTGCTTGGCTTGCGGGATCGCGTCCGGTCGCGTGATGCGGCAGAGATCGAAGCCCTTGGCGGCAGATTCCGCCCGCACGAACTCGGTCAAATTGTCGCGGCGGCGGCGCTCTTTGTCATCTCTTCTATCGGCTTCGGGCATGGAGAGCCCTCGTCAGAAATCCAGATCGGCATAATGCGAAACCGGCGTCAGGCCGCGCACCCGCTCCGTCAGCATCGGCCGGAAGGAGGGGCGCGATTTCAGCCGCTGGTACCAGTCCTTGACGACGGGCGCATCCGCCCATTCGATCTCGCCGAGATAGTCGAGGATCGAGATCGAGGCGGCGGCGGCAAGATCGGCATAGCTCATCCGCTCGCCCGCCAGCCACTGGCGCGAGCCGGCAAGCCAGGTGAGATAACGCATATGCTGGCGGATATTCGCGCGGGCCGTGCGCAAAATCTTCGAATCCGGCGCTCCGCCGCCCTGATCTGATGTCATCTGCAACTTATAGACACGCTCGCGGGCGAGCGGCTTGGTCACGTCGTTTTCCATCTTCTGCATGAACCACTCGGTCAGCCGGCGGATTTCCGCCCGCTGGAAAGGGTCTTCGGCGAGCAGCCGCCGGTCGCGTTTCAGCACGCCATGCGTCTCGTCCAGATATTCGGAAATGACGGTGGCGCCGCAGAGCGCCCGCATGCTGTCGTCGACATAGACAGGCAGCGTGCCGGCCGGGTTGAGCGCCAGGAAATCCCGGCGCTTTTCCCACGTCTGCTCCTCGATCAGATCCGCCTGATAGCCGTATTCCGCCAGGATCAGCCGGACGAAGCGAGATGCGGATGACATGGGATGATGATAAAGCGTGGGCATCGATACTCGGGCTTTGTGATTGCTGTTACAGGACTGTGTGGCAGCTCGATTATAGCGCCCTAGTCATGACTCATTGGTTGAAGCTATAGGAGCTTGGCCCCGCCAATACAAGCGAATCGGATTTTAGCCCATCTGACGATGGCGAAACACCGTCTAACGAACGAATGAAAGCGGCAGCCTGATCGACCCAAGCGCTCAGGCCCGGCCGCACTTTAAACCGGAGACAATGTATGGATTATATCAATGCTGCAATTCTCGGCGTCATCGAGGGGATCACCGAATTTTTGCCGATCTCGAGCACCGGCCACCTGATCATTGCCGAGCAATGGCTCGGGCACCGGTCGGATATGTTCAACATCGTCATTCAGGCCGGCGCCATCCTCGCCGTCACCATCATCTACTGGCGTCGTCTGCTGGATCTGGTGCTCGGCTGGCGCCAGCCGGAGAACCGCGATTATGCCGCCAAGCTGATCGTCGCCTTTCTCATCACCGCAATTCTCGGGCTTGTCGTCAAGAAGCTCGGCTTCGAACTGCCGGAGACGGCGACGCCGATCGCCTGGGCGCTGATCATCGGCGGTATCTGGATGATCTTTGCGGAATGGGCTGCGGCCCGTAAGGCTCCCCACAAGGAGATCACCTGGCTCGTCGCCATTCTGGTCGGTATCGCCCAGATCGTTGCCGGCATCTTTCCGGGAACGTCGCGCTCCGGCGCCACGATCTTCGTCGCCATGCTCGCCGGCACCGGCAACCGCGCCGCCGCGACCGAGTTCGCCTTTCTCGTCGGCATCCCCACAATGTATGCCGCAAGCGGCTATGAATTGCTGAAGACCTTCAAGGACGGCGGCGCGGCAAACGAAGATTGGACGGCACTCGGCATCGCCTTCGTCGTCTCGACGATCGTCGCCTTCATTGCCGTCAAATGGCTGCTCGCCTACATCAGAAGCAACCGGTTCACGCTGTTTGCCGTCTACCGCATCATTCTCGGCGTCCTGCTGCTCGGCATGGCCGCGACCGGCCTGATCGCCTGAGACAACCTCACTGCATTGCATTCGCGCAGGCTCCCAGGCGCGAATGCCAATGCCCTGTCGGGCTTCGTCAACAGAAGCCCGATGACCGGCGAGGTGCCGCTCTTGCAGATGGGGGATATTGAGAGAATACGGGTCGCCGCCGCTTTTGAAGCCGGCAAGACTGAGCACTCCAAAACGGAACACTCATTGTGAAGCGCCCTGATTCAGGCGCTCGGGTTGACTGCTTGTCTTTGATTAAGAATGGCGGCGCCGAGGCCAGCCTTTTCGTCAATGGCTGATCGAAGCCGTCGAGCAAGGATCGACGCCGTAGGCCGGCGAGCAATCGCCCTTGACCGCTGCGACAGAGCCTGGCGCAACGAAAGAGCCTGCCAGGATAATTAGCGCCGCACACGCAAAAAGGAGCGCGATTGACTTGCCCATCGAGAAATGCCTTTCACAGTGATTGCCGCATGCGATCCAAAGCGTTGAGTCCGTTGGAAGACGCGCGGGTTTGGTAGTCAGTGGAATGGCAAATAGCAATAAATGTTCCTGCTAAATTTGGCGTTAATTCCACAAATTTTCCGATGCGTCTTTTATGCAACTGCACTTCATATGGCCGGCACAACAACATTTCAAACTTGCGCCAGCTCTACTTCAAGCCACAACGGCAAAACGCCGTCCGCATTGTCTGCGAACGGCGTTGTCAGAAGGCTCACAAAATTGTTCAGGCGGCCTTGCCGGTGCCGGTGTACTGGCCGTGCGGACGATAGTGCACGAGATAGGAGCCGAGCACCGATGCGGCCATGGTCGGCGTAATGCCGAGGCCCTTCAGCGTGCGGCCTTCCGCTTCGGCTGCTGCGGAGACGATGTTGTCCTGCTTCAGCAGCCGCACCTGGTCAGGCGTGATCGGCGGCGTGATGAAGGGGATCAACGAGGCGATGCTGCCGATCAGCGAAGCGACGCCGAAGGGCAGGGAGACCAGCGGGTTCTTGCGGCTGGTCACCTTCAGCATCGTCTCGAGACATTCGCGGAAGCTCAGCACCTCAGGCCCGCCAAGCTCGTAGACCTTGCCGCCGGCGACCTTGCCGTCGACGGCGCGGGCGACGGCCTCGGCGACATCCTCGACATAGACGGGCTGGAATTTCGTCTTGCCGCCGCCCACCAGCGGCAGGATCGGCGACATGCGGGCCATGTCGGCAAACTTGTTGAAGAAACTGTCCTCCGGCCCGAAGACGATCGAGGGACGGAAGATCACCGCATCGGACTTGATGGTGTGGATGGCGGCTTCGGCGCGGCCCTTGGTGCGGCCGTAATCCGAAGCGGATTTGGCGTCGGCGCCGATCGCTGAAATATGGGTGAGTGTCGCGCCGGCGTTGCGCGCCGCTTCGGCGACCGCGCGGGCGCCGAATTCCTGCACGGCGTCGAAGGTGTTGCGGCCGGTCTCGTGCAGAATGCCGACGCAATTGACGACATGGCTTGCCCCGTCGACGGCGCGGTCGATCGAGCTGCGATAGCGCAGGTTTGCCTGCACGAAGGAGATCTGGCCGACATTGCCGAGCGGCTGCAGGAAGCCGGCGAGATCGGGACGACGCACCGCGACGCGGATGTTATAGCCGCGTTTGGCCAGCGCCCGAACCACGTGCCTGCCGACGAAGCCGGACCCTCCGAACACGGTGACGAGCGGCGGCAGGTTGGCAAGGGTCATGGCAGGTTCCTCGAAAGGCTTTGGGAGATGCTGATCGGCTCCGTCTTAACCGAATCCGGTCGCGACGGGAAGGCCCAACGCGCCGTCAGTTTTTAGCGATGCGAGCAGCTTAGATGCCGTCGACGACGACCATTTCCGCATCCGCCGCTTCCTGGCGGATTTTCGCGGCGATCTGGTATTCCGGCGAATTGTAGCAGTCGACGGCATGCTGCATCGAAGGGAATTCGATCACGACGTTGCGCGCGCGCGCCTTGCCTTCCAGTTCGGTGAAAGCGCCGCCGCGTGCGAGAAAATTCGCACCGTATTTTTCGAAGGCGGGCTTGGCCGCCGCCACGTAATCCTTGTAGCGCTCGGCATCGCGAACATCGACGCGGGCGATCCAATATCCCTTGGCCATGGTCTTCTCCCTTTGTTTGAATTCAGCGGTTGGCCGGCCAGAGCGCGCCTACCATTTCGTTGAGCACCGCGCGGGCGGCATCTCTCGGATCGGGCGCTTTGACGATCGGCCGGGCAACGACGAGATGGGTCGCCCCCGCCTTCAGCGCGTCGAAAGGCGTCATCACCCGCTTCTGGTCGCCGTGGTCGCTGCCGGTCGGGCGAATGCCGGGGGTGACGATCGCCATATCAGGCCCGACGATCTCGCGCACCTCGGCCGCTTCCGCCGCCGAACAGACGATACCGCCCATGCCGGCGGCGCGCGCCTGGCCGGCGCGTCTGAGCACCAGGCTGTGCGGATCCTGGTTGTAGCCGGCATCGGCAAGGTCGTCAGCGTCCATCGAGGTCAGCACGGTGACGCCGAGCAGGCAGAGGCCGGAGCCGGCCGCCGCCTCGACCGCCGCCTTCATCGCCTTGGGATAGGCGTGCAGCGTCAGCATCGACATGCCCATCTTGGCGATGTTTTCCACGCCAGACGCCACCGTGTTGTCGATGTCGAGCAGTTTCATGTCGAGGAAGATCTTCTTGCCGCTGGCAGAGAGATCGCGGGCAAATTCGAGGCCGCCGGCAAAGGCCAGCTGATAGCCGATCTTATAGAAGAGGATGTCGTCGCCGAGCGTCGAAACCAGTTTCTCCGCCTCGCCGACGGTTGGAACATCCAGGCCGACGATCAACCGCTCGCGTGCGTCCATTTCAAGTCACCCCCGCCAGTCTTCGATGGGCGTCCAGTCGCATGATAAGCGGCGATCCGCAAGGCCGAAAGCATAGAGATTGCCGCCGCCGCCCGGCTGGTCGCGGTCACGGCCGATCGGCCTGCCCGCCAGATGGCATTTGAGCAGCGTGCCGACGCCGCCGTGGCCGACGAAGGCGATCGGTGCTGCCGCATCATGGGCAGAGAGGATGGTCTCGACGGCAGAAACGATGCGGGCCTGCGCATCGACGGCGCGCTCCCAGCCCCTGAAGCTCTCCTGCGGATGAGCGAAGAACCAGTTGGCTGCCTCTTCGAACTTGTCCGGCGGCAGGAAACCTGTGGCCGAGCGATCGTTCTCATGCATGCCGTGCACGATCTCGATTGTCACACCGGCAGCTTCGGCCAGGATTTCCGCTGTTTCGATCGCTTTCGTCTCATCGCTGGAGATGATGCGGGTCAGCCGTTTCGCCCAATCGCTCGACACAGCCTTACGGGCGCGCTCGGCGCCGATGTCGGAGAGACCCCATTTGGGAACGGGCACCTCCGGATCGATTTTGACCTGGGGGTGGGTGATATAAAGTCCGAACATTCATCCTCGCCGATAGATCCAGAGTTGGGCTGGAGGAATATTGCGCACGACGAAATCAAAATGATGAATGCTGTAACGATCGGCGTTGGCGGCGATCGGCGAGATCGCGCCATAGGAAATCTGCACCACCGGCCGGCCGGCCGGCACGCGGTCGAGCAGGCTTTCGAGCAGCGAGACCCGCATTGCCATCGGGAAGTTCAAGAGCGGAATGCAGGAGATGACGCAATCGAACGTCCGGTCGCCGTAGTCGCCGAGCGTGGTCTTGAGATCGAAGGCGTCGCCGTTGATGAAGTGCACGCCGGGATAGGTCCGCAGCAGATGTTGATGGAAATCCGTCGAATATTCGATCGCCACCAGATTGTCCGGCTTCACGCCGCGGCCGAGAATGGCCTTGGTGATGGCGCCAGTGCCCGGCCCGAGTTCGAGCACCGGCAGCCCGGAATTGAGGTCGATGACGCTGGCCATGCGCTTGGCGGTGATCGAGGAGGTCGGCACGATCGAGCCGACCGTCTTCGGACCCTGCATCATGCCCCGGAAGAAGCGAATCTCGTCGTCGAACTTCTTGCCCAGCCGTTCTTTCACCTTGACCCGTAAGCGCATTCTCCACCCATCCGCATGTTGATCGACTGTCTTAATATGCCGCTTGTCGCTCCAAGGACAAGGATTTTCGCAAAGAGGACATCGGCATCAACAACTCATGCCGCTTTTGGGGCGACGAGGCATGAGATCGACGAGCCTTTGGCTTCAGTGATCGGCATCGACAGGCGTGCACAACTGCTTGTCGCTATTGTCGAAATAGAGACAGTCGCCGTTGACATAGAGCGGCTCGGACAGCAGGCGGGCGGGCTTCGTTCCCGTCAGACGCGCATCGGCATCAGCACGTAGAGCGCGTCGTCGCCCGCCGTGTCGCGGATCAGCGTCGGCGAGCCGGCATCGGCCAGCAGGAAGATCGCTTCCTCGCCGGAAAGCTGCGCGGTGATGTCGAGCAGATATTTGGCATTGAAGCCGATTTCCATCGCATCCGTATCATAACCGACGGCGACTTCTTCCGTGGCGCTGCCGGAATCGGGATTGTTGACGGTCAGCATCAGCTGCCCCTCGGACAGCGCCAGCTTTACGGCGCGGCCGCGCTCGGAGGAAATGGTGGAGACACGGTCGACGGCCTGGGCGAAGCTCGTGCAGTCGACGCGCATTTCCTTGTCGTTGCCGGTGGGGATGACGCGCTGGTAATCCGGGAAGGTGCCGTCGATCAGTTTCGAGGTCAGGACGATCGAGCCGATCGTCATGCGGATCTTGGCGTCGGAGACCTCGACGGTCACCACCGCTTCCGGGTTGTCGACCAGCTTCTGCAGTTCTCCCACAGTCTTGCGCGGAATGATGATGCCCGGCATGCCTTCCGAGCCCGAGGGCGCATCGACATCGGCGCGCGCCAGCCGGTGGCCGTCGGTGGCGACGGCCCTGAGCTTCAGGTCGCCCTTGCTCTCGATCGTGTGGAAGAAGATGCCGTTGAGATAATAACGCGTCTCTTCCGTCGAGATTGCGAACTGCGTGCGGTCGATCAGCATCTTCAGATCGGTCGCCTTCAGCTTGAAGCTATGGGTGAAGGTGCCGGCGGTCAGGTCCGGGAAGTCGGATTCCGGCAGGCACTGCAGCGAGAATTTCGAGCGGCCGGACTGCACGGTCATCGAGCTGCCGTCGGCGCTGGTGGCGAGCAGCACTTCCGAGCCGTCGGAAAGTTTGCGGACGATATCGTAGAGAAGATGGGCGGGAACGGTGGTGGCGCCTGCTTGTTCGACGCTTGCCGGCGTCGCCTCGGTGATTTCGAGGTCGAGGTCGGTCGCCTTCATGTCGAGGTTCTGGCCGTCGGCTTTCAGCAATACGTTGGACAGGATCGGGATCGTGTTGCGACGTTCGACCACGCGGTGGACGTGGTTCAGCGATTTCAACAGGTTTGACCGCTCAATAGTAATACGCATGGGATGCTACCGCTTTCGACCGTGACTGTCCGGGCGCGTCGAGCACCCGAGAATGCTGTCCCGGCCTTGAGACCGGGGGAGTGGACGGGCAAAATGGCAGACTTCAGCATTGCTTTGCAAGAGGCATGCAGGGTCAAGCGCCTGCATTTCAGGTTTTCCGGAGCAATGCTCACAGAAATCCGAACCCTTGCCGAAGCGCTGCCGCTCGCCCATAAGAGTTCGATGACGGCGGGACGAAAGCAAATGGCATGAATGAGGAAACGACAGCGGAAGCGACCACTCGGCGAAGCTTCCGCCTGCACAATATGGCGGTGCCGGCCCGGCCGCTGGAGCCGGCGCTTTATCTCGTCGCCACCCCGATCGGCAATCTCGGCGACATCACGCTGCGCGCGCTGGAAACGCTGGCCGGCGCCGATGTGCTGGCCTGCGAGGATACGCGTGTCACCCGCGTGCTGCTCGACCGCTACGGCATCCAGAATCGCCCCTTTTCCTATCACGAGCACAATGCCGACGAGGCCGGCCCGCGATTGCTGCAGGCGCTCGAAGCCGGCCGTTCGGTGGCGCTGGTGTCCGATGCCGGGACGCCGCTGGTGTCCGATCCCGGTTACCGGCTGGCACAGCAGGCGATAACGGCAGGTTACCGCGTCATTCCCATTCCCGGCGCCTCGGCGCCGCTTGCAGCCCTTGTCGGCTCCGGCCTGCCGAACGATGCCTTTCTTTTCGCCGGTTTCCTGCCGGTTAAGGACAAGGCCCGGCGCGACCGTCTCGGTGAATTTGCCGCAGCCCCCGCGACGCTGATCTTCTTCGAATCGCCGCATCGCATCGGCGCGACGCTGCTCGCCGCTGCCGATGTGCTCGGGGCCACGCGGCCGGCCTCCGTCTGCCGCGAGCTGACCAAGACCTACGAGGAGTTCCGCCGCGGTACGCTTGAAGAACTCGCCGCCCACTATCAGCAGGTGGAAAACGTCAAGGGCGAGATCGTTCTCGTCGTCGGCCCGCCGGAGCCGGTAGAGACCGATGAGGCCGATGTCGAAGCGGTGCTGGCGGATCTCTCGAAGACCATGCCGACGGCCAAGGCCGCGACGGAAGCCGCCCGCCTCACCGGCCTGCCGCGCAAACTACTCTACCAGCGCCTGCTGGAGTTGAAGGGCGCCGATGGGCGATAACGGTCTCACCGCCATCCGGCGGAAGGCGCTGCGCCGCGGCCTGATGTCGGAATATATCGCGGCCGTCTTTCTGATGCTGAAAGGGTATCGCATCCTGGCGCTGCGCCACCGCACCCGGCTCGGCGAGATCGACATCATTGCCCGCAAGGGCGATCTCGCCGTCTTCGTCGAGGTCAAGGCCCGCCATGGCGAGGCCGCGGCTGTCGACGCCGTCTCTGCCGCCTCGCAGAAACGGATAAGGGCGGCAAGCGATCTCTGGCTTGCCCGCCAGGCGGATCAGGCCCGCCTGTCCCAGCGCTACGATATCGTCGCGGTCATGCCCGGCCGGCTGCCGCGGCATTTTCCGGATGCTTTCTGACCCTTTTTTTCAACCGATCGCTTTCCGGATCGTTAAACTTTTAGTTCCCGCGTGAACCAGCTTCTTACGCCTCTCTGCTACCCCCACGGCAGGGATAACAATTGGGGATTGTTTCATGGCCTGGAAGATGATGCTTGCAAGTGCGGTCGCCATGGCCGCGCGCACGGTGCCTTATGCCGTGGCAAAGCCGGTCGGGAAATCCTTCGTCGCCCATGCAAGCGACCTGCTGCCGATGAAGCCGTCGCCGATCAATCCGGACTGGATCGTCAGCGGCAACCCTGAGGCCCGCACCGGCGAACATTCGCGCGGCCATGACGAGGCCTCGCTGACGGCGATCTGGGACTGCACGGCGGGTGAATTCCGCTGGCGCTTCGGCTGGGACGAGACCGTGATGATCCTCGAAGGCGAGGTTCATATCACCGCCGAGGATGGTACCGAACGAACGCTTAGCGTCGGCGACGTCGCCTTTTTCGCCGGCGGGACCTGGGCGAGCTGGCGGGTCGACAATTACGTCCGCAAGGTCGCTTTCCTGCGCAAGCCCTTCCCGAAGCCGCTGGCGATCGCCTATCGCCTCCGCAACATGCTGCGCAATGGCGGCAACCAGGGCATCGCCGCCTAATCGGGCTGGGGCGGGGCGGTCGTTTCGCCGTTCAAAACCTCGCAGGCAAACAGGATCGGATTGTCGAGCTCGGGTGCGGTCTGCTTGTTGAGCAGAACGGCGACCGCCGCTGCGGCCATGTCTTGGATCGGCTGCTTCACCGTCGTCAGCCGCGGCGTCGTCATGCTGGCGAGCGGGATGCCGTCGAAGCCGACGATCGAAAGGGCGGCGGGGACCGGGATACCGAGATCATGGGCTGCGCGCATGCAGCCGATCGCCTGCTGGTCCGAGCTGGCAAAAATCGCCGTCGGCCGCTCGTTGCGGGCGCGGGCCAGAAGATAATTTCCCGCTGAACGGCCGCTCTCATAGTCGAAGGCCGCCTCGGCAATCAGCGGCGGCCCTGCGATTTTCGTGCCGCCGTCGGCCAGCTCCCCCGCCTGCTCTATCGCATCGAGATAACCCCTGAGGCGATCGTTGGCGGGGACGGAGTGCCCGGGCCCCGAGATGAAGCCGATGCGGCGATGGCCGAGCTTCAGAAGATGTTCGACGCCAAGACGGACACCGTTGCGGTGATCGGCGGCAATGCCGGAATATCCCGGCATCAGCCGGTCGACGACGACGATCGGCACCCCCTTCGGCAGCTTGATCTTGTGGAAGTCATTGCTGGGAACGAGCATGATGCCGTCGACCTTCCGGCTCGTCAGCTGGCTGATGCGGTCGGCCTCTTTGGCCGCATGATCGAAGGACGTCATGACGATGATGTTGTAGCCGTGACTGGCCGCCGCCTGTTCTGCCGATTGGACGAGTTCGGCAAAGAACGGATTGGTCAGATCCGGAATGACGATGCCGATTAGCCGGCTGACCTTGCTGCGCATGCTTCGCGCCGACGGGTCGGGCGTATAGCCGAGGTCTTTGATGATCTCGCCGACACGGGCCCGCAATTCCCTCGTCACCGAGGGATGATCGTTCAGAACCCGCGAAACGGTGCCGGTGGAAACTCCCGCAAGCTTGGCAACGTCCCTAATCCCGACCTTTGACATGATAGAAACAGTGGTCCTTCATCTTCGCCTTTCGAAAAACGCCGGAGAGCGCCCGATCGAGGCTTTCAGCTAATGGTCTTCAGGTCCCTAGTCAAAGGCTGTGTGGCGATTTCGACGGCTGAACCTGCATGCGACGTCCGGCAAGGCGCTTTATGGAAACGGTTCATCGCGCATATGTCAATATGCGCGTGGCATGACGATCCGGCCTATTGCCAAGCCTGCTTTTCGGCCGCTTGACAATTCTGAGCGGCATGCTACCCAGATGGCGTTGGAAACGGTTCATTGCCGCGGGCAACTCAGATGGAGCTGAGCCCAGAGCCGTTCGGGAGGAAAAAATGTCCAATTCTAAGCGTGAATCCGTCATGATCAGTGCGTCGCGCCGTGCGGCCTTGAAGCTCGGGCTTGCCGGCACCCTGGTGCTGGCGCTGTCCAGCAGCGTCTCGCCCGCCTTTGCGGCCGAAAAGCCGAAGGTCGGCCTGATCATGAAGTCTCTGTCCAATGAGTTCTTCAAGCAGATGAAGGCCGGCGCCGACAAATATGCGGCCGAAAACAAGGACAAGTTCGACTTCAAGGCCGTCGGCATGAAGGACGAGCGCGATTTCGCCGCGCAGGTCGACGCGGTCGAAAACTTCGTCACCCAGAAATACGACATCATCGTCGTGGCGCCCGCCGATTCCAAGGCGATGGCGACGCCGCTGGCAAAGGCCGTCAAGGCCGGCGTCAAGGTCATCAACATCGACGTGCCGCTCGACGCCGATGCCAAGAAAAAGGCCGGGATCGATCTCGCTTTCTTCGGGCCTGACAACAAGGAAGGGGCAAAGCTTGCGGGCGATGCGCTTGCCAAGGATCTCGGCCCCGGCGCCAAGGTCGTCATCCTCGAGGGCAACCCCGAGGCCGACAATGCCAAGGAGCGTAAGGAAGGCTTCATGGATTCCGTCAAATCCGGCAAGCTCGAGCTTCTCGACAGCAAGACCGCCCATTGGGAGACGGAAGAAGCCAACACCGTGATGACGAATTTCCTGACGAAATATAAGGATATTCAAGGTGTGATGGCCGCCAACGACTCCATGGCCCTTGGCGTCGTCAAGGCTCTGGATGCCGCCGGCCAGGCCGGCAAGATCAAGGTCGTCGGCTTCGACAATATCCCGCCCGTCCAGCCGCTGATCAAGGACGGCAAGATGCTTGCGACAGTCGAGCAGTATGGCGCGCAGATGGCGGTCATGGGCATCGACTATGGCATGCGCGAACTGGCCGGCGAAAAATTCACCGGCTGGGTCAAGACCGACGTCAAGCTCGTCACCGCTGCCGATCTGAAATAGTCGGGATATCAGGCTCCCAAAAGCAAACGTGGCGCCGGCTGCCGGCCGACGCCATCGCCACCAACCGATTGACGCGTTGATCGCTTCGGGTGAGGCTCGTTTCGGGCCTCCCCGATGCGCGTTGCGCAGAGGTTTGAAGAGACCATGCATGAGGTCGCCGTGTCAGACAGAGCAGATGACGACATCCTGAGCCTTGAGGGGATCGGCAAGCGCTTCCCCGGCGTCGTGGCGCTCAGGGATGTGTCCATTCGGATCGGTCGCGGCAAGGGGCATGTTCTCCTCGGCGAGAACGGTGCCGGAAAGTCAACCCTGATCAATCTGCTCGGCGGCGTCTTCAGGCCGGATGACGGCCATATTCTGTTTGACGGCAAGCCCTATCATCCGTCTTCGCCGCTGGAGGCGTTCAGGGCGGGCATCCGGGTCATTCACCAGGAGCTGCACCCGCTTTCGAACCTGACGGTTGCCGAAAACCTGCTGTTTGAGCATCTGCCGCGCCGATACGGCCTGGTGAACTATAAGGCGATGAACGCCAGAGCGGCGGAATTGCTGGAAGAGGTCGGTCTCGACGTGGCGCCGACGACGCTGGCCAGCCGCCTCAGCGTCGCGCAGCTGCAACTGGTCGAGATCGCCAAGGCGCTTTGCTACGAAAGCAAGCTCCTCGTTCTCGACGAACCGACGGCGACGCTCACCTCCAAGGAGGTCGATCGCCTCTTCGAAATTCTGAAGCGCCTGAAGAGCCGCGGCGTCACCACGCTTTACATCTCGCACCGGCTGGAGGAGATCTTCGAGGTCGGCGACGATGTGACGGTGCTGCGCGACGGCCAGCACGTGATCACCCGGCCGCTCTCCGGACTTGAGATCCCGGAGATCGTCGAACTGATGGTCGGGCGCAAGCTTTCCGACCACGGCATTTTCAAGGGCGACAGCGCGGTTTCAGGCGAGGCGCTCGGCGTTTCCGGCCTGAAGGTGACACGGCATAGCCCGGAACTGTCCTTCTCCGTGGCAAAGGGCGAGATCGTCGGCATTGCCGGCCTGGTCGGCAGCGGCCGCACCGAGGCGGTGCGCGCCCTGTTCGGCGCCGACGTCAAGGCATCAGGCGAGATCCGCCTGAACGGCGAGCCGGTCGAGATCAATTCGCCCAAGGATGCCGTTGCGGCCGGGCTGTGCCTCGCGACCGAAGACCGCAAGATGCAGGGCCTGATGCTCGATATGAGCTGCGCCGAAAACGCCACCATCACCGCTCTCGACAAGATCTCCCGCAACGGTTTGATCAATCGAAGGGTGGAGGACGATCATTCGCAGCGCCTGGTGCGCGAGCTCAGGATCAAGACCCCGTCCATCCGTCAGGCCGTCCGCACCTTTTCCGGCGGCAATCAACAGAAGGTCGTCATTGCCAAATGGCTGTTCCGCGGCCCCAAGGTGCTGATTTTCGATGAGCCGACCCGCGGCATCGATGTCGGCGCCAAGGCCGAAATCTATGAGCTTTTGTGGAAGTTCGCCGCCGAAGGCAAAGGTGTCCTGGTCGTCTCTTCGGATCTGCCGGAGTTGATGGGCATCTGCCATCGCATCATCGTCTTCTCCGACGGCAAGATATCAGGCGAAATCGCCCGGGAACAATTTGACGAAAGCAGGATCCTTTCGCTCGCCTACAAGGAGTACAGCCGTGTCCGCCAACATTGAAAAACAGACCGAGGCGCAAACCGGGGCGAAACAGGTAAGCGTCTGGGACAAGCTTCTCCGGATCTCGATGAAGGAAGCCGGCGTCGCCATCGCCCTCGTCCTGATCCTGGCGTTTTTCTCGGCGACGGCGCCCTATTTCGCCACACCGGAGAACTTCCTGAAGATCTTCGTGCAGATCGCCATCAACACCGTGCTGGCCGCCGGCATGACCTTCGTCATCCTCATCGGCGGCATCGATCTTTCCGTCGGCTCGCTGCTGGCCCTCTGCACTGTCATCGGTGCGACGATCATGATCGATCCGGCGTTTTCGCCATGGCAGGCGATCGTTCTCGCCTGTCTCGCCTCGATGGGCACCGGTGCCGTGCTCGGCGCCGTCAATGGCTGGATCTGCGAGAAGTGGAAGCTTCCGTCCTTCATCGTCACCCTCGGCATGCTGAATGTCGCGAGCGGCCTGGCGCGCGTGGTCAGCGACAATTCGACGATTACGGGCCTGCCTCAGCCCTTCGTCGATTTCGGCAACCTGATCTTCTGGGGCATTTTCCCCTCGATCTTCCTGATTGCGATCGTCGTCGTGCTGATCGGCTGGTTCGTGCTGCGCTATACCGTCTTCGGCCGTTTCGTCTTCGCGATCGGCACCAATGAAGAGGCGGTCCGCCTGTCGGGGCATCAGCCGAAGAGATACAAGATCGCCGTCTTCACCATCTCCGGGCTGACGGCCGGCATCGCTGCCATGGTCTATCTGCTCCGTCTCAATGTCGGCAGCCCGGTTGCCGGTATCGGCTACGAGCTGAACGCCATCGCCGCCGTCATCATCGGCGGCACCAGCCTCTCCGGCGGCAAGGGCTCGATCGTCGGCACGCTCGTCGGCGCCTGCATTCTGCAGGTCCTGTCGACGGGGTTGCAGCTGCTCGGCGCCGACGACAATATCAAGCCGATCGTCATCGGCGCGGTCATCGTGCTTGCCGTCATTCTCGACAGCTATCGCGGCCGGTTGATGCGCATCCTCGAAACCCGGTGATCGCGGGTGCGCCGGAAGGCCTGATCGGCATTGCGTTTGATACCGGGCCGACCTACATCTGTCCGGCATTCAGCGAGGGACGGAAATGGCCAAGATCACCAATGTAGCGGTCCAGATGGACCATGTCGAAGGCATCAATATCGCAGGCGATTCCACCTTCGCCATGAGCCTGGAAGCGCAGGCCCGCGGCTACAGGCTGTTCCATTACACGCCCGACCGCCTGAGCTTCCGCGACGGCAAGCTCTTTGCCAGCGTCGAGCCGATGGTGCTGCGCGACGTCAAGGGCGATCACTTCGAACTCGGCACGCCCGAGCGCGTCGATCTTTCGACCATGGATGTGGTGCTGCTGCGCCAGGATCCGCCCTTCGACATGGCCTATATCACCTCGACGCATCTGCTCGAGCGCATCCACCCGAAGACGCTCGTCGTCAACGATCCGGCCTGGGTGCGCAATTCGCCGGAAAAGATCTTCGTCACCGAATTTGCCGACCTGATGCCGAAGACGCTGATCACCAAGGACCCGGCCGAAATCCGCCGCTTCCGCGACGAGATGGGCGACATCATCCTGAAGCCGCTCTACGGCAATGGCGGCGCCGGCGTCTTCCATTCGACCCGCGACGACCGCAACCTTTCCTCGCTGCTCGAAATGTTCGGCCAGCTCTTCCGCGAGCCCTTCATCGCCCAGCAATATCTGCCCGACGTGCGCAAGGGCGACAAACGCATCATCCTGGTCGACGGCGAATTCGCCGGCGCCATCAACCGCGTGCCGGCCGAGCATGACAGCCGCTCCAACATGCATGTCGGCGGCCGCGCCGAGGCGACCGAGTTGACGGCGCGTGAGCAGGAAATCTGCGCCCGCATCGGCCCGGCGCTGCGCGAGCGCGGCTTCCTGCTCGTCGGTATTGATGTGATCGGCGATTATATGACCGAGATCAACGTCACCTCGCCGACAGGCATCCGCGAGGTCAAAAAATTCGGCGGCGCCGATATCGCAAGCCTGCTCTGGGATGCGATCGAGCGCAAACGCGGTTGATCCTGCCGCGTGACCCCACGCGCCTGCTGTGACCGGTACAACCCCGGTCGCGGCCTGTATCCGAATAAGTTCCTTGATTGTTCTTGTTTTATTCCTGCTTCCATGCCAGATTGCAACCGCTGGCCCTGAAGGGTTGCAGGGCTAGAGCAATTCCAGCAAAAGTGCATCGCGGTTTTGCCTGGCAAAGCGCGAAGCCCCTTTGCCGGGAATTGCGTGAAAACAAAGAGATAGAGCATCTCCGTGGTTCGGAGAAAAACGGAAATGCTCTATAACGGTTTGCGGGCAGGGGATGGGTTTATGGTCGCGCGTGTCAGTACGGTGGCATTCCAGGGCATCGAAGGTGTGCCAGTCGAGGTCCAGGTCATGGTCGCTCCCGGCAAGATCGGCATGCAGATCGTCGGCCTGCCCGATAAGGCGGTGGCCGAAAGCCGCGAGCGCGTCCAGGCCGCCCTTCACGCCTCCGGCCTGGCGCTGCCGGGAAAGCGGGTGACCGTCAATCTGGCACCGGCCGATCTGCCGAAGGAAGGCTCGCATTTCGATCTTCCCATCGCCCTTGCGCTGATGGCCGCGCTCGGCGCCATTCCCGCCGATGCGCTGTCGGATTTTGTCGTCGTCGGTGAACTCAATCTCGACGGAACGATTGCCGCCATATCAGGCGCGCTGCCGGCCGCAATCGGCGCCAACGCGCTCGGCAAGGGTCTGATCTGCCCGGCCGAAAGCGGCGCCGAAGCCGCCTGGGCCGGCGCCGACGTCGACATCCTCGCTCCGCGCAGCCTGATTGCCCTTGCCAATCATTTCCGCGGCACGCAGGTGCTCTCCCGCCCGGAAGCGTCGATCCGCGCCAATGCCGCCAACCTGCCTGACCTTGCCGAGATCAAGGGCCAGGAAAGCGCCAAACGGGCGCTCGAGGTCGCGGCCGCCGGCGGCCATAACCTCCTGATGGTCGGTCCTCCCGGCTCGGGCAAATCGATGCTGGCGTCCCGGCTGCCGTCGATCCTGCCGCCGCTTTCGGCCGCCGAGCTGCTCGAAGTGTCGATGGTCCATTCGATCGCCGGCCAGCTCACCGGCGGCAAGCTTTCCGATCGCCGGCCCTTCCGCACCCCGCATCATTCCGCCACCATGGCGGCGCTGGTCGGCGGCGGCATTCGTGCCCGGCCGGGCGAGGCCTCGCTCGCCCATCACGGCGTGCTCTTCCTCGACGAATTTCCCGAGTTCACGCCGCAGGCGCTCGACGCGCTGCGCCAGCCGCTGGAAGGCGGCGAATGCGTCATTGCGCGTGCCAATCACCGCGTCTCCTATCCGGCCAAATTCCAGCTGATCGCGGCGATGAACCCCTGCCGCTGCGGCATGGCCGGCGAACCCGGCCACACCTGCGCCCGCGGCCCGCGCTGCATGAGCGATTATCAGGCCCGCATCTCCGGCCCGCTGATGGACCGCATCGATATCCGCATCGACGTACCCGCCGTCTCCGCCGCCGATCTCATCCGGCCGATGGCGGCTGAATCCAGCGCCGACGTCGCCCGCCGCGTCGCCCGCGCCCGCGAGATCCAGCAGCAGCGTTTCGAGGCCGCCGGCGCCAAAGGCATCGGCACCAACGCCCGCTGCTCCACATCCATGATCGAAAAACTCGCCGAACCCGACGCCGGCGGCCTGCAGCTCTTGCGCGACGCCGCCGAAAAAATGAAATTCTCCGCCCGCGGCTACCACCGCGTCCTCAAGGTCGCCCGCACGCTCGCCGATCTCGACGACAAACCGACGGTTGGCCGCATGCATCTGGCCGAGGCGATCTCCTACCGCATTGCGGGGGAGAGGTTGACGGCTGCGGCATAACAAGATGGGGGACCGCGGGCGCGCTGACGTCCTGCTCTTCTCGTTGATCAGGTGGGCACGGCGGTGCTCGGTGATAAAGCCTATGACAGCAATGCCCTGCTCACGCGACATCGGGAACAAGCCATGCTTTCAATCAACGACAAATTTCGGTCTAGACCGAATTCGATGGGACGAACGTCTGCGGCTAGCTCTGCGTAATACAGGGTCAGCGGAGACCGACATCTAATTCGGGGAATTTGTGATAGATGCAGTCATTGATCCTGAACCACCCTATACCATGGTCCATGTCGGCCTGCGAAAGTTCCCACTCGAACGTGTCATGGCCTTCGTAACCGTAGATTAGTGCCATGGTAGTCAACTCAGTAAACGGCCCAGGAGGAAATGGGATGCCGTACACTATCGCCTCCTTTGCAGGGAACTTTCCTTTGACGACCTTCTTGATCTCCAACTCTGCTCTTACCAACTGCCCTGGGAAATCTTTGTCGGTCGTTATCAAACCAGAAGGGCTGATGGAAAGTGATCTGACCCTCGCCTCCACGACGACCTCCGCCTTCGCAAGCAGTTCTTTCTGGCTAGGACATGGCGACATTGCCGCAGTCTGCCGCAGACCAATAGCTGACAGAACCAAAACTGCTGTACATAATAATCGCGCCTGCGCGTTCAGCATTCTTTCCTTCCCACACCAGTGCACTTAGCTTTCTTCGATCCAATAAGGATGAACGCAAATCCCCACTTAACAGTATAGAGCGCGACTTTGCCTCCAAGTTTTATCCAATTTTAAGTTCGCTCAAGCGGATTTCATCAGCAAGAGCAAGGGGCGCCGCAGCGCCCCAACATCCCCGCGAGGATTAAAAAGCCAAATCCCCGTCTCAGCTCCCCAACCCTTCAAACAACGCCGTCGACAGATACCGCTCCGCGAAAGACGGAATGATGATGACGATGTTCTTGCCGGCGTTCTCCGGACGGCTGCCGACCTTGATGGCGGCGGTGAGCGCCGCACCCGAGGAGATGCCGACCGGCACGCCTTCAAGCCTTGCGACAAGGCGCGCCTGTTCGAAGGCCTCGTCATTGGTGACGGTGACGACCTCGTCATAGATGCCGGTATCGAGGATTTTGGGCGCGAAGCCGGCGCCGATGCCCTGGATCTTGTGCGGGCCGGGGTTGCCGCCGGAAAGGATCGGCGAATCGGCCGGCTCGACGGCGATGATCTGGATCTCGGGCTTGCGGCTCTTCAGCACCTGGCCGACGCCGGTGATCGTGCCGCCGGTGCCGATGCCGGAGACGACGATATCGACGGTGCCGTCGGTGTCGTTCCAGATTTCCTCGGCCGTCGTCTTGCGGTGGATCTCCGGATTGGCCGGGTTTTCGAACTGCTGCGGAATGACGGCGTCGGGCAGCGACGCGGCCAGTTCCTCCGCCTTGGCGATGGCGCCCTTCATGCCCTTCGGTCCCTCGGTCAGCACCAGCTCGGCGCCGAGCAGCGCCAGCATCTTGCGGCGCTCGACCGACATGGTTTCCGGCATGGTCAGGATCAGCCGGTAACCCTTGGCGGCGGCGGCGAAGGCGAGCGCGATGCCTGTATTGCCCGAGGTCGGCTCGATCAGCACCGTCTTGCCTGATGTGATCTTGCCCTCGGCTTCGAGGCTTTCGATCATCGCCACGCCGATGCGGTCCTTGACCGAGGCGATCGGGTTGAAGAATTCGAGCTTGCCGATCAGGTTTGCCACCACGCCCTTTTCCCGCGCCAGCTTGTCGAAGCGCACGAGCGGCGTGTTGCCGATGGTTTCGGTGATCGAGGAATAGATGCGGCCGCGGCCGGGCTTGTGCGACATGGGTGCTCTCCCTTTGAAATCCTGCTCCTGAAATCGAGGGGAGAATAGGATCAAAGGCTTGAAGAGGCCAGCCCGCTCCATCCCGGGGGAGCGGAACGCGGAGAAAAAAACCTTTGGAAACCGGCTCTTGCCGAATATTTATTTCAGGCGGCCCGTGTGGCGATGAAGGCAGCGGTGCCGGCGAGGATGCCGGAGGCAACCCGGTTGAGCAGCTGCAGCGCGCGTGGCTTTTTCAGCATGGTGCGGGCCCGCGAGGCAAGCAGCATATAGGGCACGAGCACGACGATCAGCACGACGAAGGTGACGGCGAGCAGCAGCGCGTAGTCACGCAGCCCGATATTGCCGATATCGATCAGCGTCGGCGCCAGCGCGACATAGAACAGCATGGTCTTCGGATTGCCGAGCGTCACCAACAGGCCGGAGAGGAAGGACAGGCCGATATTGCTGGATTTCTTCGCCGCGATATCCTGCGGCAGCAATCCCGCCGTCCAGAGTTTCCAGGCGATATAGCCGAGATAAAGCGCGCCGGCGATCTTGATGGCGACGAACACCTCGGTGAAGGTCTGCGCCACGAAGGCAAGGCCGAGAATGACCGCGGTAAGATAGATCATGTCGCCGAGCACCAGGCCGAGACCCATGAAGAGGGTCTCACGGAAATTCGAGCCGAGCGCGCGGGCGACGACCGCGGTGATCCCGGGTCCGGGAATGGCGGCTGCGATGAACAGCGCTCCGGCATAGGCGATCAGGGCAGTCAGGCTCATCTGTCATATCCACTGGATTGGGTAATCTCTCTATAGGCGCGCGTTGCGGTCTCATCAATGCATCGGCGCTGATCTGTCCATCAGCATCAGGAATAGGTCTGCTGAACCATCATCCACTTGGAAAGCGTTCCGGCCTTGCTAGTTTTCTCTCTGCACGCGCCCCCGGCGTTCTCCGCGCTTCTCCAAGAGGAGCGCGGCGCTGTCGAGATTTTTCAGCACCAAGGAGAGAATGATGTCCCCTAGCTCCGCCGAAACCCGCAGACTTTCGCCCCTCAAGACGCCGTCCACCCTGTCGACCAACGCCGTCACCGACATTTCGGCGGCGCTGACCGCGCTGCTTGCCGATGTCTTTACCCTTTATGTGAAGACCAAGAATTTCCACTGGCACATGTCCGGCCCGCATTTTCGCGACTACCATCTGCTGCTCGACGAACAGGCCGAGCAGATTTTTGCCATGACCGACGACGTCGCCGAGCGCGCCCGCAAGATCGGCGGCGTGACCTTGCGCTCGATCGGCCAGATCGCCCGCCAGCAGCGTATTGCCGACAATGACGCGGATTTCGTCACGCCCGAGGATATGCTGTCGGAACTGCGCGAGGACAACGCCCAGCTGGTTTCGCTGCTGCGCGAAGTGCACGATCTCTGCGACGAGCATAAGGATGTCGCAACCGCCAGCCTGATCGAAAACTGGATCGACGAGGCCGAGCGCCGCACCTGGTTCCTGTTCGAAACGACGCGCAGATAGAAATAGAGCCGCAAGCCGGGCATGGCGCCGTGCGTGCGGCCTGCCCGGCTTCGAGCCCTCAGCTCTCCAGCGCCCTCGGACGCAGCCACCGCGGCGTCCAGCCGAGGTTCATGCCGGCGGCGGCGAGCAGGATGATGGCCGCACCTGATATCTGCATCGGCTGCAGCGCATGGCCGAAGGCCAGCCGGTCGACCAGGATCGCCGCGATCGGATAAAGGAAAGAGAGGGCGCCGGTGAGATGCGTCGGCAGCCTTTGGATCGCCCCGTAAAGCAGCACATACATCAGCCCGGTATGGACGACGCCGACGCTGACGAGGATCGCCCATGTCCCCACATCCTGAGGCGGATGGGAAAAATCGGTCATCGGCGCCAGCATCAGCATACCCGTCGCGACCTGAATGAGGGCGATGAGGTGCGGCGGCGTGCCCTTCAGCCATTTCGCGGCAAGGGCTGCAAGCGCGTAGAAGAAGGCGGCCCCCAGCGCCATCAGGATGCCGAGGCCGTAGCTCTCGGACGTAGCGCCGCTTCCACCCGGTTTTGCCTGGACGATCGCCATCATGCCGGCGAAGGCGAGCGCCAGCCAGAACAGCTTGGTGGCGGTGATCTTCTCGCCGAGAAACAGCGCGCCGAGCACCAGCAGCATGAAGGGCTGGGTGTTGTAGACGGTGGTGGCGATCGAGATCGTCGCATGTGAGTAGGAGGCAAACAGCAGCAGCCAGTTCAACACGATGGCGACGCCGCCGAAAACGGCGATGCCGAAGGCGCGGAGCGTGATGATGCCGGGCCGCAGCAGCCCCAGAGCGCCGCAGATGATCAGCAAAGTCAGCGCGCCGAACAGGCAGCGCCAGAAGACGACGCCGCTGACCGGCTGGCCCGACATGACCACGAACCAGCCGATCGTCCCCGAGATCAGCATCGCGGCCGTCATTTCCGCCGTACCTCTTTTGATATCACCACCCATGATAGCCTCCTTTATGATGACGATAAGGATATTGCGGCGGAAGACGATTTTATATAAGAATAGAACGGACGATAATCGATATCACCTAATAATATGAGGATAATCTGGCGCTGTGGCTAATGAAGTGCAATCGCTCGACGAAATCGACCAGGCCATGCTGGAGGCGCTGGCCGGCAATGCGCGGATTTCGCTGAAGGAATTGGCGCAGCAGGTCGGCCTGTCCTCGCCGAGCGCCGCCGAGCGTCTGCGCCGGCTGGAGGAGCGGGGCGTCGTCAAGGCCTTCACCATCGATCTCGACCCCGCCGCCGTCGGTTATCCCCTGCAGGCGATCGTGCGCGTGCGGCCGCTGCCGGGCCAACTGCACATGGTCGAGCGCATCATCCAGGACATTCCCGAAATCGTCGAATGCGACAAGGTCACCGGCGAGGATTGTTTCATCGCCCGCCTGGTGGTGCGCTCGATGGCGGAACTCGACGGCCTCCTCGATAAGGTCGCCGAACGGGCGGAAACCAACACCGCGATGATCAAGGCCTCGCCCGTCAAGCGCCGCCTGCCGCCGCTTTCTCGGAAAAGGTAGGAGTTGGCTGAGCAGGAGCCCGAGAAATCTGGCTCCGATGGCGTCTCCCACGGGAATTGGGTGGCGTCGAGCAACCCCGTGGCCCTTAGTTCCCCTTCAGAACCTCTCTCACGCATTTCTCAAGCGGATCTTTTGTATCGATGAAGGACCGGCATTCGCGAATGGCATATGCTGCCGCCATTTCGGCATTACGGTTGAAGCCAGGAGTTCCCCCCGGACGGAAAGTCGCGGCAGCTCCACCAAAAAGATCCCTAAGTCCGATCGATTGCAGCAGAACTGCGTAAAGGCAGCCTGCCGGATTGATATCGCGGTCGACGACGACGTTGATAACCGGATATCCTTTCCCGCGCTCATGGTAGCATCCGGATGTGTCCGGCTTGCTTCGGAGCGTATCAACGTCATGAACGGCTATTTGGCCCAATTTTGCCAACTTGAGCGCCTCACGATCAACGAATACGTCGACGGTCTGGGCGTTTGACGGCTGGTTCTGGTCACCGAAAGGCGCATACGGCGCTCCAATCGAGTAATCGATCGATTGGCTGGCGTTGAAATCGAGCCGGACGTCTGCGTAAGCCATGACCACAAAAAACACGCGCAAAAACTCGAGCTGCAAAGTTTGAATATCGCCCTTTTCCATGCCCTTCGCGTTGATGACGATGTTTACTTCGATAGTCTTGTCGATGTCGAGGATCGGCGCGCTCGATTTCGACACGGCAAATGCGACTATTTCTTCCGAAGACAGAGATGAGCGAATCGACTGTAGCTTTGTTGAATCGATCGCAAGCGTCGGTGTCGCAACGAATGCTGCAGCCAGCACTGCAATCACGCGCCATGACGCGCCCTTAAATCGCATAAGTTCCCCCCGAGAATGCTGTTCCCGCCATTCATCAACCGACCAATGGCTTGAATGGTCTAATTGGCCAATCACACGCCGGTGGAACCGAAGCCGCCTGCGCCGCGCGCCGTTGCGCTGGCCTCGGTGATCTCCGCCACCCGCGCCTGAGTCACCGGCGCGATCACCATCTGGGCGATGCGCATGCCGCGCTCGATGAGGAAGGGCTCTTCGCCGAGATTGATCAGCAGCACCTTCACTTCGCCGCGATAGTCGCTGTCGACGGTGCCGGGCGTATTCAGGCAGGTGATGCCGTGTTTGAAGGCAAGGCCGGAGCGCGGCCGCACCTGTCCTTCGAAGCCTTCGGGAATTTCGAAGATGAAGCCGGTCGGCACCAGAGCCCGTTTGCCGGGCGAGAGCGTCAGCGGCGCTGCCGCGTCGACGGCGGCGCGCAGGTCCATGCCGGCCGCGCCCTTGCTTTCATAGGCGGGCAGGTCGAGGCCTTCGCCGTTCGCCAGGCGGATGAGGTTCAGCGTCGGTCTGATATCGTGATGAATGGTCATGGCCCATTACTTTGCGCGAGCGCGGGCAAGGTCAATTGCATTGCCGGGCTTTAATCGCTAGATACGCCGCAATTCCACAGGATTCACAATCATGGCCGAAAGCCTCGCCGAGGCGGTCTCCCGCCGCCGCACATTCGCTATTATCGCCCACCCGGACGCGGGCAAGACGACGCTCACCGAAAAGCTGCTGCTGTTCGGCGGCGCCATTCAGCTCGCCGGCGAAGTCAAGGCGAAGAAGGACCGCATGCAGACGCGCTCCGACTGGATGAAGATCGAGCGCGAGCGCGGCATCTCGGTCGTCACCTCGGTGATGACCTTCGAATATAACGACAATGTCTTCAACATCCTCGACACGCCGGGTCACGAGGATTTCGCCGACGACACCTATCGCACGCTGACGGCCGTCGATGCCGCCGTCATGGTCATCGATGCCGCCAAGGGCATCGAGCCGCGCACGCTGAAGCTGTTCGAAGTCTGCCGCATGCGCGATATCCCGATCATCACCTTCATCAACAAGATGGACAGGGAAAGCCGCGATCCCTTCGAGATCCTCGATGAAGTGGAAGAGAAGCTGGCGCTCGATACGGCGCCGATCACCTGGCCGATCGGCCGCTCGAAGACCTTTTGCGGCTCCTACAATATCGCCGCCAACACGGTGCGCGGGTCGGATACCGAAGTCGAGGGAACGCCGGTCAACGGCCCGCAGAGCGTGGCCGGCAGGCTGCCGGAAAACGAGCGGCAGGCCTTCGTTGACGAGACGGAGCTGGCGATCGAGGCCTGCCGCCCCTTCGACCGCCAGGCCTTCCTGGAAGGCCATATGACGCCGGTTTTCTTCGGCTCGGCGCTGCGCAATTTCGGCGTTCGCGATCTGATCAACGCGCTCGGCGAGTTCGCGCCGCCGCCGCGTGACCAGGTCGCCGATACCAGGACCGTGCATGCGACCGACGACAAGATGACGGCCTTCGTCTTCAAGATCCAGGCCAACATGGATCCGAACCACCGCGACCGTATCGCCTTTGCCCGCATCTGCTCCGGCAAGCTCGAGCGCGGCATGAAGGCCAGGCTCGCCCGCACCGGCAAGCAGCTCGGTCTGACGGCGCCGCAATTCTTCTTCGCCTCGCAGCGCCAGCTCGCCGACACCGCCTATGCCGGCGACGTCGTTGGCATTCCCAATCACGGCACGCTCCGCATCGGCGATACGCTGACCGAGGGTGAAGCCCTGGTCTTCCAGGGCGTGCCGAACTTCTCGCCGGAGATCCTGCGCCGCGTGCGCCTGGAAGACGCGATGAAGGCGAAGAAACTCAAGGAAGCCCTGCAGCAGATGGCCGAAGAAGGCGTCGTCCAGCTGTTTTCGCCGGAAGACGGCTCGCCCGCCATCGTCGGCGTCGTCGGCGCCCTGCAGCTCGACGTCTTGAAGGAGCGGCTGATGGCCGAATACGGCCTGCCGGTCTCCTTCGAAATGTCGCGCTTCTCCGTCTGCCGCTGGATCTCCGCCGACCAGCCGGCCGATCTCGACAAATTCCTCACCGTCAAACGCGGCGATATCGCCCGCGACCTCGACGGCGATCCCGTCTTCCTCGCCCAGGACGGCTTCTCGCTGCGTTACGAGTCCGAACGTTATCCGGCGATCAAGATGGTCGCCATCAAGGAATACCACGCCGCCAAGGCGGCGTGAGACTGCCCCGTCGTTCACGTCCAAGACCCCTCCCCAACCCCTCCCCACAAGGGGGAGGGGCTTAACCTGCCGCAGCTGTTTTCCATATCTGCGGCGTTTCGAGTGGAACGAGGCGATCGCTCCGGGTTAGTCCCTCCCCCTTGTGGGGAGGGGTTGGGGAGGGGTCTTTCACAGCCGGATGCAAGGGGCCGCGCCCAAGCGCCCCCATCTCATCAATCCTCGCCCTCGAACCGCGGCAGGTGCTCGATATTCTCCACTCCGGCCAGAGCCGATCGACACCAGATCTGTTTCTGGGGCGTAAGTTCCCGCCGCTGGTCGATGCTGCCGACGCGGATACCGATCGCGCCGCCTTCGCCGTCGGTGCGGTAAAGCGGCGATCCGCAATTCGGGCAGAAGAATTGCCGGCTGAGACCGCCGCTGTCGCCATATTTCGTATAGGCTTTCGGCGCGCCCGAGGTGAGGGTGAAACTGCCCGGCCGCGCCGGTGTGGTGATGCGATAGGCTGAGCCTGTCAGCCGCTGGCAATCGGTGCAGTGGCAGATCGTGACCCGTTCCGGATTGATCTCCGCCTGGTAGCGGATCGCGCCGCAGTGGCATCCCCCGGTAATATGCATCGGCATGTCCTCAGTCCGCCGGCGAAGCGGCCGGCCGCGTGGCGTAGAAGGCCTTGGCATCGGCCGTGAAGGCGGCCCGCTGATCGGCTTTCGTATAGAACATATGGCCGCCGCGATAAAGTTTCAGCCCGACGCGGCCGCCGGTAAGCGACGGTGGCAGATGGTCGACCACATAACGGCTGACGCCGTAAGGCGTCACCAGATCGCTATAACCATGCGCGATCAGCAGGTGGAAGGCCGGGTTCGAGGCGAGCAGCTGCCGGATGTCGTCGGTGGCGCTCGCCTGCATGCGCGAGCCGCCGCCGCGTCCGCCGCCCCATTCCCAGCGCCGGCTGATATCGCTGTCGAGCAGCGAATAGGTCATCTCCGTCTTGAAGCCGAGCTGGTTGCGGGCGTAGTCGGTAAAGGCGCCGCCATAGGCGCGGGTGAAGCCGTCGAGGATGGCGTCGTCGCCGCGGTCGTAGTCGGATTCCGGATAGGGGTCGGGGGTGGCAAAGGCGGCGTCGTAGGGGCTCGTCACCGCGCCGCTGCCGGCGTCGGAATGTTTGACGAAGGAATTGCCCGGGAAGCCGCGGTTGCGGGTGACGATATCCTGAGGGATGCCTGTCAGCCTGGCGATCCTGCCATAAAAGGCGGCGGCATCCGCGCCCGTCGGCGGCGGCCCGGCGAGGGTCGTCAGATAGTCGCCGAGCGCGAAGGCTTCCGTCTGCTTCTGCGTCTCTTCGTCAAAGGCGTTGCGCCGGTCGAGTTCGGCCGCCGCCAGCGACGGCAGCTCCAGGGCGGCGCCGAGCGCGAACTGATCGGCATTGAACATCAGCTGGCCCTCGAGCAGGGGTGAGAGCATCACCGCGCCGGCAATGATGATGCCCTGGTTTTCCTGCAGCGCCGAGGCGACCTTGGCGGCGCGGAAGCCGCCATAACTCTCGCCGAGAAGATATTTCGGCGAATTCGAGCGGTTGTTATGCGCGACATAGAGCGCGATCGACTTGGCGATGCTCTGGGCGTCTGAGTTGACGTTGTAATAATTGGACGCATCGTCCGCCTTCGCCGTCCGGCTCCAGCCGGTGCCGATCGGATCGATCAGCACGAGATCGGTGAAATCGAGCCAGCTTTGCGGGTTGTCGACGAGCTTCGCATGGGCGCCGTCGCGCCCCTCAGGCCCGAAGTCGAGCACCTCGGGCCCGACCAGCCCGAGATGCAGGAAGGCGGAAGCGGCACCCGGCCCGCCGTTGAAGGCAAAGGTCAGCGGCCGATCCGGGCCGCCATCCCTAGCGACATAGGCAGTATAGAAGATCGCGCCGGTCTGCGCGCCGTCCTGGCCGAAGAGGTCGAGCGTGCCGGCGGTGGCGGTATAGGCGAGCTTCCGGCCGCCGAGCGTCAATTCGTGCTCGGTGACGGAATCGGTCGGCAGCAGTTTCAGCACGCCCTCGCGCGCACCGCTCTCGACATTGGCCTTCTGGTGACCGCTCTCCTGTGCCGGGGAAAGGGCAGGCGCCAGCGACCCGGCAAGGGCTGCAAGCAGAAACAGGGACCTTAAACGCAACATATCTCCTCCGGCGCTGCGGGATGTGAGCTTGAGATAGCGCAGCATCCGCGATCGGCGACCGGCATCAAGAGATGGTGATGGGCGCGCCAGCGAGAGGACGCGTCAGCGAGCGGCTCAGCCGGCCTTCTCGACAGCGTGCACATTGATCTCCACCGCCCGGCCGGCCTTCCAGCCGTTGATCGCCGCGCCGAGCCCGAGCGCGACGAAGAGCGCGGCGCACCAGGAAAAACTCCCCGTCCAGCCGCGGATGAGGCCGACGATCAGCGGGCCGATGGCGGCAAGCAGGTAACCGACGCATTGCGCCATGCCGGACAGATGGGCGGCGACATCGGGATCGCGCGAGCGCAGCACGATCGTCGTCATCGCCGCGGCGATCAGCCCGCCCTGGCCGATGCCCTGCAGCACCGCCCACAGACAGACCGTCGAAAGCGGCGCAAACAGCAGGCCGAGCAGCGCCGTGACGGCGACGCCGCAGAGGCTGGCATTGATCAGTCGCTGGTCCTTTCCGCGCACGGCGATATGCGGCACGATGAGGCAGGAGGCCGCCTGCACCATCACCGAGAGCGACACGATCGCCCCAGCGCTGACGCCGTCGAGGCCGCGTTCGCGCAGGATCGGAACCAGCCAGCCGAAGACGCAATAGGCCAATGCCGACTGCAGCCCCATGAACAGCGTCACCTGCCAGGCGAGCCGGTCGCGCCACAGGCCTTTGATGTGGAAGCCGTTTCGCCGTGTCTGGCCGCCGGTGCGAAGAACCCGCGGCAGCCAGATCAGGCCGACGGCGAGCGCCGGCAGCGCCCAGATGGCAAGCGCGCCTTCGAGAGAGCCGCCGAGCGCGTGCTCGATCGGCAGCGTCAGCCCGGCCGCACTTGCCGCACCGGCGCAGAGCGCCATGGTGTAAAAGCCGGTCATCAGCGCGGCGCGGCCGGCGAAATCCCGCTTCACCAGCCCCGGCAGCAGCACGTTGCCGACGGCAATGCAGGCGCCGGCGAGCGCGGTGCCGATGAACAGCAGCGGCACGGAGGAAAGCCCGCGCAAAGCCGTGCCGAGCGCCAGCAGCAGGATAACGGCGAGCAGCGTGCGCTCCGTCCCGAGGCGCTGGGCCAGGCGCGGCGCAAGCGGCGAGAAAGCGCCGAGGCAGACGACGGGCAGGGTGGTGAGCAGGCTGGCGCCGAGCGTACTCAGCCCCAGTTCGGTGCGGATCTCCGGCAGCAGTGCGGAGGCGCTGGAAAAGACCGGGCGCAGGTTGAAGGCGATCATCGCCAGGCTCGCGCCGAGCAGGAAACGATCAGCGCCACCCCGCACCGGTGTTGCCTGCGGCGGTGGAAGGCTGCCGGCCTCGGCGTCGACAAGCAGGTCGTCGGCGGCGTCGAGTGCATTGATATCGGTGACGGGCATGGTCATGACAGGATCATCCGCTCGAGGGCGGCAAGAACCGGCGCCATGAAGCGGCGCACCGCCGCATCCGCCTGGTCGGGATCGCCGGTTTCGATGGCATCGACGATAGCGGCATGCGCCTGCATATCGGGTTCCGGAATATCCTTGCCGAGCGTCGCGGCGATCGTATCGGCGATCGAGGCCGAGAAGAAATCGTAAATCTCGATCATCGCCCGGTTGCCGGAAGCGGCGATGACCGCCTTGTGGAAGGCGAGGTCACGCGCGATGAAGGCGGCCTGATCGCCGCCGTCGTAACTGCCGCGTTCGGCAAGCAGCTTGCGCAGCCCGGCAATGGTCTCGGGCGTCTTGCGGACTGCCGTCAGCCGGGCGGCCTCGACGTCGAGCGCCAGGCGCGCTTCGAACTGGTCGCGCAGGCTGGCGCGCCGCGCCATCGTCAGCGGCCGGCCGGCATCGCTGGTCGAGCGCACATAGGTTCCGGACCCCTGCCGTGTCTCGAGATACCCTTGGGAAACCAGAACCCGCACCGCCTCGCGCACCGTGCCGCGGCTGACGGAGAGCATGGCCGACAGCGAGGCTTCGTTCGGCAATTTATCGCCGACCGCCCAGCGTTTGCCGAGAATGTCGCCGCGGATCGCTTCGATCGCCTCTTCGGCGAGATTGGTCTTCGTGAGTGCGCGCATCACCATTACTCATAAAGTCATCTGATGACTATATGAATAATGGGATTTTGCTTTTCCGTCAATGCGCTCGCAGCGAGGCAATAAAAAAGGGCCGCCTCGGCGACCCTTTCCATGAGTTTGGCCTCATACTGGCCTGGACTGTCGATGCAGCCCTAGGGAAGGCGGGGATTACAGCGAGGGCTGCCTCGCTTTCATCTCCTCTCCCATGCCCGTTACGAGGTCCGAAATCTCATTAGACATTGGATCACCTTCCTTTCGTTCTGTTGCTGATAGGGCAAAGGTAGGACGATTCGTCCGGGATGCAAGCAGAAATTACGCCCGATACACCTATCTGGCGAAATCAAGCGTTCACAAAAGAACACAGGCTTTCGCTGAATTTGAAGCGGCCATCGGTCACGAATCCGTCATGATCGATCTGCAAACCGGCGGCGCGTTAAGCTGTTATTAGCCGCGCCGTCAGACAATTTAGAGCATGCCCGCCGGTGCGGCGGCGGGTTCCGGAGCAAGAAAGCCATGTGTCGCTGGGCAGCCTATCGCGGAGACCCCCTCTATCTCGAGGAGCTGGTATCCTCGCCCGCCCATTCGCTGATCGAGCAGTCCCACTGCGCCACCCGCGCCAAGACGGCGACGAACGGCGATGGCTTCGGCATTGCCTGGTATGGCGACAGGCCCGAGCCCGGCCGCTACCGCGACATCCTGCCGGCCTGGTCGGATTGCAATCTGAAGAGCCTGTCGCGGCAGATCCGCTCGCCGCTCTTCCTCGCCCATGTCAGGGCTGCCACCGGCGGCGGCACGCGCCGCGACAACTGCCATCCCTTCACCCACGGCATCTGGTCCTTCATGCATAACGGCCAGATCTCCGGCTTCGAGCGCCTGCGCCGGCCGATGGAGGCGATGCTCGACGACGAGTTGTTCAATGCCCGCGGCGGCACCACCGATTCCGAGCTGATGTTCCTGCTGGCGCTGCAGTTCGGCTTGCGCGAGGCGCCGGTTGCCGCCATGGCCCATATGGTCGGTGTCGTCGAGGAACTGGCCGAAAGCCTCATCGGATCGATCCTGCTGCGCTTCACCGCTGCTTTTTCCGACGGCAACACGCTTTATGCGATCCGCTATGCCACCGATCGCAAGGCGCCGACGCTCTATGCCTCGCCGGTCGGCGCCGGCTATTGCCTGGTGTCCGAGCCGTTGAACGACGATGTCGATGCCTGGGCGGAAATTCCGGACGGCAGCGCCGTCACCGTCGGCAAAAACGGCATCGATGTCGCCGACTTCCGGCCGGAGAAGCGGAATGCTGCCAAGCCGCAGCGCGTGGCTATTTCTGCCTGAACGCTGGCGATCAGTGGAGCTGTCGGGCGATCAGCGCGGCCAGCCTTTCGGCAACCTCTTCCTTGGCGAGATCGGGCCATTGCTCGACGCCGTCGTGACGGACGAGTTTGACGCGGTTGCGGCTGCCGCCCATGATGCCGGTCGCAGGAGAAACGTCGTTGGCGACGATCATGTCGGCGCCCTTCCGCTCGAGCTTCGCCCTGGCATTGTTTTCCACGTCCTGCGTCTCGGCGGCAAAGCCGATCACCAGCTTCGGTCGCATCGTGTGGTGGCCGACGGTTTTCAGGATGTCCGGATTTTCGGTCAGCGCCAGCGTCGGAATGGATTCGCCCGGATGTTTCTTCAGCTTCTGGTCGGCGGCCGAGGCGACGCGCCAGTCGGCCACCGCCGCCACCATCACGGCAATGTCGGCCGGCAGCGCCGCCAGCACGGCATCGCGCATTTCCTCGGCCCGCTCGACGTGGATGACGTTGACGCCGATCGGATCGGCGATCGTCACCGGCCCCGCTACCAGCGTCACCTCCGCCCCGAGCTTGGCAAGGGCTGCGGCGATCGCATGGCCCTGCCGGCCGGAGGAGCGGTTGGCGATATAGCGCACCGGGTCGATCGGCTCATGCGTCGGTCCCGACGTGACGATCGCCTTGCGTCCTTTCAGCGGCTTCTCGCCGTCGTCGAGCAGGGTTTCGGCAGCCGCGACGATATCGAGCGGCTCCGCCATCCGGCCAAGCCCCGCCTCCCGGCTCTCCGCCATCTCGCCGGCCATCGGCCCGACGAAGCGGATGCCGTCGGCCCTGAGCATCGCCGCATTGCGCCGGGTCGCCGGATGCGCCCACATGGCCGGATTCATCGCTGGTGCGGCAAGCACCGGCCTGTTGGTCGCCAGCAGCACGGTCGAGGCGAGATCGTCGGCAAGCCCGTTCGCCATCTTCGCCATCAGGTCGGCCGTGGCCGGGGCGATGATCACGAGGTCGCAGTCGCGCGCCAGCCTGATATGGCCGACATCCTGTTCGTCCTGGCGCGAAAACAGATCGACGAACACATGGTCCGCTGCCAACGCGCCGACGGCAAGCGGCGTGACGAATTCCTGCGCTCCCTTGGTCATAACCGGGCGGACGCTGGCGCCGCGCTCGCGCAGCCGGCGGATCAGATCCAGGCTCTTATAGGCTGCGATGCCGCCGGAGATGATGAGGAGGATGCGTTTTCCGCTGAGAGCCATGGCTTTTCTACCCGTCGCCTTCTTGACCGGCCCCGACCCTAAGCCTTTGGCTGAGAACATGCAATCGGCTGGGCGAAAGGCATCGGATCTGCTCGGGGCCGGTGACCGGTTGCCTCCGCAAAGACCCCGCCCCAAACCCCTCCCCACAAGGGGGAGGGGCTTAACCTGCCGCACCCGTTTTCCATATCTGCGACGTTTCGAGTGGGACAAGGCGAGCGCTCCGGGTTAGCCCCTCCCCCTTGTGGGGAGGGGTTGGGGAGGGGTCTTTCCTGTGGTTCGACCATCGGTCGATGGCAGCCCCCGCCGTCTCAGCTACGCGTGACCGAAATGCCGCCGTCGACCAGCGATGCCGTGCCGGTGACGAAGCTCGCATCGTCGGAGGCGAGGTAGAGAACCGAGCGGGCGACCTCTTCCGGGGTGGCGACGCGCTTCAGGGCATGCATAGCGGTGATAGCGGCCTGCTTGTCCGGCGTATCGTTCACGTCCCGATACATGTCGGTATCGACGGCGCCCGGCAGGATGGCGTTGACGCGCACGCCCTGTGGCCCGAATTCGGCGGCCAGCGCCTGCGTCAGGCCGATCAGGCCGGATTTGCTGGCGGCATAGGCGGCAACGCCGGGAAAGGCGAAACTGTAGCCGACGAAGGTCGAGGTGAAGATTACCGAGCCGCCGCCATTTGCCGCCATCGCGCCGATCTGATGTTTGGCAGCGAGAAAGGAGGCGGTGAGATTGACGGCCAGCGCCTCGCTGAAACCTGCTTCCGAGACGCCGGTGCTCGGACCGGCTTCGCCGATGATGCCGGCATTGTTGAAAGCGATATCGAGCGTGCCGTAATTCGTCGTCCCGGCGGCGACCAGCGCCTTGTGATAGTCTTCCGAGCGGACATCACCGGCAACGGCGATGGCGTCGCCGCCTTCCGCCTTGATCTCCGCAACGAGGCTGTCGAGTTCGCGCTCGCGGCGGGCGCCGACGACGACCCTGGCACCTTCGGCGGCAAACAGCTTTGCCGTGACGCGGCCGATGCCGGAGCTTGCGCCGGTGACGATCGCGACCTTGTTGTTCAAGCGGTTCATGCTTCCATCTCCTGTGTTTGCGGTGAGGCGGCCCATGCCGTCCCCTTCGATGAAAGGAAGATGGCATTTTCCTCTCGTTCGGATTAGTCTCCAGATGGTGAAACTCGAATTCGGAAAAACCGAACGATGATCAAGGTCGAAGGCATTGCGGCTTTCGTCGCCGTCGTGGAGGCAGGCTCGATCAGCGAGGCGGCCCGCCGGTTGCGGCTGTCCAAATCCGTCGTCAGCGAAAGGCTGGCGGAACTGGAGAAGTCGCTGGGCGGCATGCTGCTGCACCGAACGACGCGCAAGCTCACTTTGACGGAGGATGGTGCGGTCTTCCTGGAGCGCGCCACGCGCATCGTGCGCAACATCGACGAGGCCGCCGCCGATATGGCCGAGCGGCGCGGAACACTGTCCGGTCCGATCCGCATCGCCGCCCCGGTCACCTTCGGCCGCATGCATCTCGGACCGGCGCTCTATCCCTTCCTTGCCGAACATCCCGAAATCGAACTGACGCTCGATATCGACGACCGGCGGGTCGACGCCGCTTCGGACGGCTACGACGCCGTCATCCGCAACGGCGCGATCGCCGATAACAGGCTGGTCGCCTGGAAACTCACCCGAAGCCGCCGTCTTCTCTGCGCCTCGCCGGATTATCTCGCCCGCCGGGGGACGCCGTCGTCGCTGATCGACCTGAACAGCCATCGCGGCATTTTCTACACCAATCGCGGCGTTGCCGACTGGCGCTTCCAGACCCCGGAGGGCGCGATTCTCGTCCGTGCGAAACTGGCGCTCGGCATGAACAATGGCGACATGCTCCGCGACGCGGCGATTGCCGGTCTCGGCATCGCGCTGCTGCCGGCCTTCATCGCCGGCCCGGCCATCCGCGAGGGCCGGCTTGCCGAAATCGATGTCGGTTACCGGCCGGAAGCGGAATTCATCTATATGGCCCATCCCGAGGGCCGAAATCCCTCCGCCAAGCTGCGCGCCATCGCCGATCACCTGAAGAAGAGTTTTGGCGATCCGCCCTATTGGGATCCGGCGGGCTGATTGATGACCAGAGAGGGCAGGGATGAAGAGATGCCGGCGGCACAGGCCGTGAAGACCTCCGGCAAGGCCGCGATGCCGGGACAAAAATACTATCTCAGACGCGGCACCGGCGCCTATCGCCGCGCCAGCCTGGCGCTCTTCCTCTCCGGCTTCTCCACCTTCTCGCTGCTCTATTGCGTCCAGCCGCTGCTGCCGATCTTCGCGCAGCAATTTTCCGTCAGCCCGGCCGAAAGCTCGCTGTCGCTATCGCTCTCCACCGGCTTCCTGGCGCTTGCCATCGTCTGTGCCGCCGCCGTCTCGGAAGGCCTTGGCCGCCGCAGCCTGATGTCGCTGTCGCTGGTCGGCGCGGCATTGCTGACCATTGCCACCGCTTTTGCCCCGAACTGGCACCTGCTGCTTGTCATCCGCGCCCTGCAAGGCCTCGTTCTCGGCGGTGTGCCGGCCGTCGCCATGGCCTATCTCGCCGAGGAGATCGATCCGCGCGGCCTCGGCGCCACCATGGGCCTCTATGTCGGCGGCACGGCCTTCGGCGGCATGTCCGGCCGGGTGCTGACCGGCATCTTCGCCGAATATCTCGGCTGGCGTCCGGCGCTCTTCCTCATCGGCGCCATCGGCCTTGCCGCCGCGATCGGCTTCATCGCCCTGCTGCCGCCGTCAAAGAATTTCGTCCGCCGGGCGGGCTTCGATCCGCGCTTCCATATCAAGGCCTGGCTCGGCCATCTCGCCAATCCGGCGCTGCCCTTCCTCTTTGCCATTGCCTTCCTGGCGATGGGCTCCTTCGTGACCATCTACAACTACGCCGGTTTCCGCCTGGTGGCGGCGCCCTACGGCCTCAACCAGACGGAACTCGGCCTGATCTTCACCGTCTATCTCTTCGGCATCGGGGCCGCCTCGATCGGCGGCCTGATCGGAGACCGGATCGGCCATTTTTCCGTGCTTCTCTTCGGTCTTGCGCTGACTGCCGCCGGCAGCACCCTGACGCTGTTCTCCTCGCTCCCGGTCATCATCCTTGGCATCGTCGTGTTGACCACCGGCTTCTTCATGAGCCATTCCATTGCCAGCGGCCTTGTCGGCAGGCTGGCGCACAGCACCAAAGGCCACGCCTCGTCGCTTTATATGCTCGCCTATTATGTCGGCTCCAGCCTCATGGGTTCGGCGGGCGGCTGGTTCTTTGCGGTTGAAGGCTGGGCCGCCGTCGTTATCTTCACGCTTGTCATGCTGGTGATGGCCTTTATGTCAGCCTGTGTCGCTCAGCATCTCGCGAGGAGAAAAGCATGATCCGCATCGACCGTCTCGACCATCTGGTGCTGACCGTCGCCGATATCGCGATCACCTGCGATTTCTATGCCGGCATTCTCGGCATGTCGGTCGAAATTTTCGCCGAAGGCCGCAAGGCGCTGAAATTCGGCGGGCAGAAGATCAACCTGCACCAGGCCGGCCACGAATTCGATCCCAAGGCGCGCCATCCGATCCCCGGCTCCGGCGACCTCTGCTTCATAGCCGGGACGCCGCTTGCCGAAGTCATCACCCATCTGCAGGCCTCGGGCGTCGCGATCGAAGAGGGGCCGGTCGAGCGCACCGGCGCCACCGGCCGCCTGCGCTCGGTCTATTTCCGGGACCCCGACGGCAACCTCCTCGAAGTCTCCAATTTGATCGCCTGACGCGCTGCCTGCCTCACATCAACCAAGCCTGATATAGGGCACGTCCTTCTTGACCACCTCATCCAGTGCCTCCTCGTAACCGGCATCGGCATACCGCATGACGCCTAGTGCGGTATCGTTGGTCAGCGCATGGTCGAGCCGTTCGTCGGCGGCATCGGTGCCGTCGGCGATGACGGTGACGCCGCAGCTTGTCATGTAGCCGGCATAGCCGCCGCCGCCGGAATGGACGACGACCAGATCGGCCATCGACGAGCAGAGCATCATCGCGTCGATCAGCGGCCAGTCGGCGATGGCGTCGGAGCCGTCCTTCATCCGCTCGGTCATGATATTGGGATGGGCCATGGCGCCGGCATCGAGATGGTCGCGGGAGAAGGCCACGGGGCCTTTGAGGTCACCGCTCGCCACCAGCGCGTTGACGCGCCGGGCGAGTGCCGTGCGTTCGCCATGGCCGAGCCAGGCGATACGTGCCGGCAGCCCCTCGAAGGGCACGTGTTCGCGCGCCAGCCGGATCCAGTTGGTGATGATCTTGTTGTCGGGAAACATCTCGAGCAGCAGGTCGTCGATGCGGGCGATATCGCTCTCCTCGCCCGACAGCGCCATCCAGCGGAACGGGCCGATCGCCCGGGCAAACAGCGGCCTGAGATAGGCTTCGGTAAAGATCGGAATGTCGAAGGCGTTGGTGACGCCGCCCTCTTTCGCCTGGGTGCGGATCAGATTGCCGTTGTCGAAGACTTCCGAGCCACGCTTCTGGAATTCCAGCATCGCCGTGACATGCTCGACGATCGAGGCGCGGCTTGCCGCCATCAACTGGCCTTGGCCATCGTCGCGCAGCCCCTTGACCTGGTCGAGGTTCATGCCCTTCGGCAAATAACCATAAACGAGGTCATGCGCCGAGGTCTGATCGGTGACGATGTCGGGCACGATGCCGCGCCGGGCGATCTCCGGATAGACCTCGGCCGCATTGCCGACGAGCCCGACGGAGAGCGCCCGTTTGTCCTTCACCGCGGCGTCGATCATTTCAAGGGCGGTGTCGAGATCGGACGCGATTTGCTGGAGATAGCCGATCTGCTGGCGCTTGCGGGCGCGTTCCGGATCGATGTCGACGCAGAGGATCGCAGCCCCCGCCATGCGGCCGGCGAGCGGCTGCGCCCCGCCCATGCCGCCGAGGCCGGCCGTCAGCACGAAGCGGCCGGCAAGATCGCCGCCGAAGCGCCGTTCGGCAATGCGCATGAAGATCTCGTAGGTCCCCTGAATGACGCCCTGGCTGCCGATATATTGCCAGGCGCCGGCCGTCAGCCCGCCCCAGCAAATCAATCCCTTGCGCTGCAGTTCGTAGAACACCTCGGCCTTCGCCCATTGGCCGACGATATTGCAGTTCGCCATGATGACCAGCGGCGCCTTGGCATGCGTCCGCACCAGCCCGATCGGCTTGCCGGACTGGATGAGCAGCGTCTGGTCCTCCTCCATCTCGGTCAGCGCCTTGACGATGCCCCTGTGCGCCGCCCAGCTGCGCGCCGCCTTCCCCAGCGCGGCGTAGACGATCAGATTGTCGGGATCTTCGCCAACGGCGAGCACATTTTCGAGGAGCCGCAACAGGGCCTCCTGTCGCCAGCCCTTGGCGCGCAGTTCCGGTCCGCCGGGAATGGGAAATTTCGGATGGCGTGGATTGGCCTTGGGCATGGATATCCTCCTCGATCTCTCTCGTTATTTTGTCGGCAGGCTTTCCACATAGGCGAGCGCGGCATCGAGCAAACGCCGTCTCAGCGCATCGTCGCCGTAAACCTCGGCATTGGCCCGCACCCACCCATGCATCACCCGCTCGCCCATCAGCATTTGATTCACGCCCGGCAAGGCCAGCGCCCAGCCGTCATTGCCCTTGCCGAGGCGGACCAGCATGCCGTCGCTGCGGGCGCCGCAGAGAAGGTTGCCGTTCAGCAGGAAGGCGCGGCCGCCGAACATGGATTTCTCACTGAGGCCAGGCCGATCGCCGAGTTCGTCGCGCAGCAGTTCTTCGAGGCCTGGATCGCGCGCCATGGCTCAGGCCCTCGCCGCCAGCGCATAACGGGCGATCTCGATCCCCATCGCCTGTTCGACGACGGGATAGACGCTCGGATCGAGCACGCTGGCCGAGAGCGGAATGATATCCATCGGCACATGCAGAATGAAGACGGGCATGCCTTCCCGAAGCTGGCCGACGCTGAGCGGTTCGCCCTCCGGCGACAGCGTGGTGATGACGGCGGGGAAGGTGGCGAGCCGTCCGCCATCGGCATCGTCCACCGCCATATATTCGTTCATCACATGCAGCGTCACCGATGTCTCGCCCGCGCCGACGGTGACCGTGCCGATGTCGAAGGCTTCCCTGGTGTAGACCACGTCCTTGCGGCTAATGAGGCCTTCGGCGAGCATATGGCCGCCCGTCGTCTTGCAGATCGCATCGATGACGGCTGATCCGCCGCGTTTCTCCGCGGCGATGATCGCCTCGCCGAGCGCAAGCGCCATCGAGATGCCGCCGAGTGCGGCATGGCTGCGGACATAGGAGGCCCTGAGCGGATTGCGGCAGCTGGCGATGAAACCGCCGGATTGATCGGCGGCGGCGCGCAGCACCGGCGAAATCTTCGCCGTCGCCCCCTTCACCACCAGCTCGATATAACGGTTCTCCGCCCGATTGCCGCCGACAGCCGTCTGGATCATTGGCTCCGGCGAACCGGCCATGCCGATCGAGCCCATGTCGCCTGTCGGATGAGCGCGGATATCGCCGACAGCATCGACCACCTTGGTGCCGAGGATCGCCGATGGCAACCAGCCGTTCAGCGTCGAGGATTTGCCGTTCTGGCCGATGATCAGCCCGGAGAGTTTTTCGCCGAGCGCCTCCTGTAAAAGCTGCACGGCCTTCACATAGTCGATGCCCTGCATTTCCCAGGGGGTGGTCGAGGCCGGCGCGCCGATCGCGGCTGCGGTGGCAATCCAGTCCTCGTCCTTCAGCTCGTCGATCGAGACCAGCTCCGGCTTGCCGACATTGACGGCGGCAAGCCCAAGCATCCGTCCGTGATCGGCCCAGCCGCCACCGCCGGCGGCATAGACGGAGCCGCCCTTGACGGCGGCTTCGACGTCTTTCTCAACCAGTATGCGTCCCATCGGTCCTCTCCTGATTCAAGCTCTCGTCCATCTCGCGCACCGCCTCGAACAGCACGGCAGCGCCGAGCGCGATATCGTCATTCTCGGCCCATTCGTCGGGGCAATGGCTGCGGCCGTCCCGGCAGGGCACGAAAATCATCGCCGCCGGCGCCACCTTGGCGATCCAGGCGGTGTCGTGTCCGGCACCGGAGGCCATGCGCCGATGTCTCGCGCCGACCCGGACGCAGGCAATCTCCAGCGTCGAAAGCAGCCCGGCATCGCCTGATGTCGGCAGATTGTCGGAAACCCGGTTCGGCGTCTCGATCGCCACGCCGTAGGCGGTCGCCAGCTTTTCGACATGGCCGTCGAGCCAGCGGCAGAAGGCGTCCATGTCGGCGCGGATTTCGGCGCGGCCATCGATCAGCAGCACCACTTTCGACGGCACGACATTGGCGGCATTCGGTTCGATCCTGAATTCGCCGACCGTCGCCGCGAAATGCCCCGGCGTCTTGGCAAGCTCGGCGGCGGCGTTGCGGATGTCGAGCACCAGTTGCGATGCTGCCACCAGGGCATCCGCCCGCCGGTCCATCGGCGTCGTGCCGGCGTGGTCGGCGCGGCCTTCGACAGTGATCTCGATCCGGGTGATGCCCGAGATCGCGGTGACGATGCCGATATCCTCCCTTTCGGCTTCGAGCACCGGTCCCTGCTCGATATGAAGCTCGAGAAAGCCCGCTATATCGGACCTCTTCTGCTGCATCAGCACATCGGGCTCGCCGCCCACCTGGGCGATACCCCGGGCAAGGTCGAGGCCGCCGCTGACGCGTGAAAGCCAGGCTTCCGGCAATTGCCCGGTCATGCCGCGGCTGCCGATGCAGGAGACGCCGAAGATGCTCACTTCCTCGGCGAGGAAATCGATGATCTCGAGATCGTGGTCGAGCTCGATGGCCTGGTCGCCAAGCGCCCGCGCCACCTCCAGTGCCGAGATCACCCCGGCAATGCCGTCGAAGCGGCCGCCGTCCGGCACCGTGTCGGAATGCGAGCCGAGCATGATCGTGCCGAGCCAGGGTTTGCGGCCGGTGCGCCGGCCGATCAGATTGCCGGCGGCATCGATCCGCGTTTCCAGTCCCGCCGCCTTCATCCGCGCTTCGAGATAGGCCCGGCCTTCGAGGAAAAGCGGCGAGAAGGCACGCCGCGTCCAGGGATGGCCGGGCTCGGTGATTGCGGCGAGCGCCTCGATATCCCCGGCGATCCGGCCGGCATTGACGGGCAGATTGCGGCTCATGCGGACGCTCCCGCAATGACCTGGCGCGGTGGCGGCCGAACGAACCGCCCGCTGCCGGGCTCGGCCAGCACCTTCCCGCCCTCGGCGATCTTTTCGCCGCGGAGATAGGTGGCGGAGACGGTCCAGGGCAGGCGAATGCCGTTGTAAGGGCTCCAGCCGACGACATTGTTGCCGCTCGCCGACGCATCATAGATGCTGTCGCGCGGCTCCAGCACGGTGATATCGGCGTCTTTGCCCGGGGTCAGCGCGCCCTTGATATGGTCGAGCCGGAAATGCCTGGCCGGATTCTCCGCCATCAGCCGGGCTGCCCAGGTCAGCGGAATGCCGCGTTCGAGGGCTCCCTTCACGAAAAGCGGCACCATCACCTCGAGGCCGGGAACACCGGAAGCGTTGGCGAGCATGTCGGGATGGGTCTTGCGGTTCTCCGACCAGCTGACGTGATCGGTCGAGACCAGCCAGACATCGCCCTCGGCCACCTTTCGCCAGAGCTTCTCCACCTCGGCGCGCGGCCGGATGGGCGGATTGATCTTCGCCTTGCCGCCCAGGCGCTTCACGTCGTTTTCCTCGTCGAGCGTCAGGTAGTGGATGCAGCATTCGACGGTCGCGGCAAAGCCGTCGCGGCGATAGGCGCGGGCGATATCGTAGCCGCGCCCGAGCGAGCAGTGCACCACATGCGCCGGGCAGTGGGTCGCCGCACCTGTCTCGAAGATCGTGTGCATCGCCAGTAATTCGGTAATCGGCGGCCGTGACAGGCCATGCGCCCGCCAGTCGGTGATGCCGCTCACCTTCACCTGCTCCATATAGCTGCGCACCGCCTCGTCATCCTCATTGTGCACGCCGGCCGTCAGTCCCGTCGGGGCGATGGCCGCAAAGCAGGCGTCGAGCAGGGCCGGGGGAATGCGCGGAAAACGCTTGGGATCGGTGCCGAAGGTCGAGAATTTGAAGGCCGCCACACCGGCCTCGACCATTTCGGCAATCCGCGCCGGGCCTTCTTCCGGATCGATGGTGCCATAAAGCGCGAAATCGACGCGTGCCTGCGGGCCGGCATGGTCGATCTTGCGCTGCACAGCCGCCGCCGAACAGACGAGATTGCCCTCGTCATAGGGCATGTCGACGATCGTCGTGACGCCGCCGGCCGCCGCCGAGCGGGTCGACCAGATGAAATCCTCCTGGTCCTTCTGGGAAAGCGAATGCACCTGCGCGTCGATCGCGCCGGGCAGGATCAGCGCTTTGCCGAGCAGATGCCGTTCGCGCGCCGCAGGCGGCACGCCGAGGCCGACTTCGGCGATTTTGCCGTCGCGCACGGCGACATAACCCTGTTCGAGAATGCGGTCCGGCAGCACCACCGTGCCCTGCAGAACGAGATCGAAATCCATGCCGCTCTCCTTAAACTGAAATCAGACTGCTACCGGCTCCCGGCTGGACAGCCGCTCCTCGATATCCTGCAGCGAGCCGAGCGCGAAGAAGTCGTCGAAGGAGGCGATCGGCACCTGCTCGGTCAGCTTCGAAAGGAAGTCGTCCGAGCCGAGTTCTTCCTCGATCGCCTCGACCTCGGCCGAAAGCGGCCGGTCGACGACATAGAAATCGGCATGTTTGCGCACGACCGCGTAGAGCATGGCGGCGACACCCTTCGGCTCGTCGCCGAGAATATCGATTGCCTGGGCCGACAGCAGCGCCTCGAGGGCTGCGAGGCGCTTCAGCGCCCGCATCTGCCGGTCGAAACGTTCGATGACCAGTGGCAGGAAGGCCGCTTCGTCCTCAAGGCCCGCCGCGACGACCAGCGACTGCGCCGAGACGGGATTGGACATCGACAGCACGCGCGAGAAGATCTCGCCGGCAAGCTTGATGATCGGCCCGAAACCGGTGGCGATCCGCCCCGGCGGCACCAGATTGACCGGCAGGTCGCGCCGCTGGCCGTTGCCGAGAATGACGCAGCGGTTGAAGGCGTTGCGCGCCGCATGCGCCATGCAGAGTGCGGCCGATTCGAGCAGGATCGTCACATCGAGGGGCAGCGAACCGCCCGACGTCATCACCCGGCCTTCGACGACGACGGGATTGTCGTCCGAGCGCCCGGTGGCTGCCAGGATCTTGTGGCCGGTCGAAAGCAGGTTTTCGATCACCGCGCCGAACACCTGGGCGATCATGCGCAGGCTGAGCGGATCCTGCACATGCGTGGCCACCGGCCAGTTCCAGTCGTCGGAGGCGTTGCAGAGCCAGGCGCCGATCAGCGCCTCGCGCGCCGTGCCGACATGGCGCACCGCCTTCCAGGGATCGCGGGAGGCGCCGAGCGCGCCGGATGCCATCATCGCCGTCGCCAAGAGGACGCGGATCGAGGCCGCGGCATTGCGCGTCGTTTCCGCCGCCGCCGCAAAGCTCACCGCATTGATGCTGAGCGAGGCGAGGCTGTCGCGCGGCGCCATCCGCACCGGTTGCAGACCCGCCGCCCGGAAGGCGTCGGCCGCCTGCATGCGGTTGCCGCGATAGACTGCTTCGCCGACGCCGGTCAGCACGGCGCCGATCTGCCCCATCAAGCCGATATCGGCGCAGCCGATCGAGCCGGTACGGCGCACGACCGGGATCAGGTCGGCCTCGAGCATGGTGATATAGGCCTGGATCAGTTCCGGCGTGCAGCCGACCTGGCCGGTCAGCGCCGTATTGACGCGGATCGCCATGGCATTGCGCACGACATTGCAGGAAAACGGCGTGCCGGTGCCGAAGTGATGGGCGCGTACCAGGCCGAGATTGAAAGTGTCGAGTTCGTCGGCCGACCACTCCACATCCTTCATGGCGCCGACGCCTGTCGTCGAGCCGTAGACCGGCATGCCGGAGGCAATCGCATCCTCGACGATCTCGCGGGCGATCGCGATGCGGGCCATGCCGGTCGCCGAAGCCGAAATCGTCACCTTGCCTGCGCCGATCGCTGCCATCTCGGCAAAACCGAGCGGTTGTCCGGAAAGTTCGATGCCGGGGCGTTCCTGCTGCATATGCCTATCTCCTGGAACAGGATGATTCTAGACCGGATCGGCCAAAATCTGAATCCCTGTTCTGAATGCGAGACTAAGCGAGCCCTTCGTCACATGGGATATCCCAAATGCCGAACACAGCATGTGTTTGGCGGGCGCTCAGCTCACCATCCAGGCGATATAGACAAGCGTCAACGCGATGAGCCACAGCGCGATCCTGCCCGAGCGGTTGTGCCGTGCTTCGGCCTTGCCGATCGCATCCGCCGTTTCAGCGTCGAAGCGCAGCCCGTGTTCGCTCATATGCAGGAGCTGATGGTGGAATTTTTCGGTCTTTGCGGCAATTTCCGGCACGGCTTCGGCGAGCTTGACCGCCGCCTTCAGCCCGTCCTTGAGATCGGTGGCGATCCGCTTCGGCCCGAGATTGGTGCGGATCCAGTCGCCGACGACGGGTTCGGAGGCCTTCCACATGTTGAAGCGCGGGTTGAGCATGCGCGACACGCCCTCGACCACGACCATGGTCTTCTGCAGCATCACCAGTTCCGGCCGCGTCGCCATGTCGAAGAGTTCGGTCACTTCGAACAGCAGCGTCAGCAGCTTGCCCATCGAGATCGTTTCGGCCGGCTGCCCATGGATCGGCTCGCCGATCGCCCGGATCGCCTGGGCAAAACTCTCGACATTGTGGTGGCCGGGCACATAACCGGCCTCGAAATGCACCTCGGCGACCCGGATATAATCGCGGGTGATGAAGCCGTAGAGGATTTCGGCGAGGAACCGCCGTTCCTTCTTGCCGAGCCGCCCGACGATGCCCATGTCGACGGCGACGATCAGGCCGTCCGCATCGACAAAGAGGTTGCCCGGATGCATATCGGCATGGAAGAAACCGTCGCGCAGCGTGTGGCGCAGGAACGACTGGATCAGCGTATCGGCGAGCAGGTTGAGATCGTGGCCGGCCGCCCGCAGGCCGTCGACGTCGGACATCCTCGTGCCGTCGATCCATTCCATGGTGATGACGTCGCGCCCGGTGCGCTCCCAGTCGACCTTCGGCACGCGGAAACCGGGATCTCTCTCGGTATTTTCGGCGATCTCGGAAAGTGCGGCCGCCTCCAGGCGAAGATCCATCTCCACCTTCGTCGTCTGCTCCAGCGTCTTCGTCACCTCGACCGGCCGCAGCCGCCGGCTCGAGGGCAGGAAACGCTCCTGCATATGGGCGACGAGATACATCGCCTCGATGTCGTGGGCAAAACGCTGGCGCACGCCGGGCCGCACGATCTTGACCGCGACCTTCTTGCGGCCTGCCGATGTCTCGACTTCAGCCGGATGCACCTGGGCGATCGAGGCGGCGGCGATCGGATCGCCGAAGCTCGCATAGAGTTCGCCGATCGGCCGTCCGAGCGAGCCTTCGATATTGGCCTTGGCGGCCGCCGACGGGAAGAAGGCCATCCGATCCTGCAACTGCGACAGGTCGTTGGCAAATTCGACGCCGACGACGTCAGGCCGCGTCGCCAGGAACTGGCCGATCTTCACATAGGAGGGACCAAGCCGCTCGACGGCCTGCGCCAATCGGTCGCTGCGCTTGATCGACATGGCGCGGCTGCGCGCAAACAGGCTGACGAAGGATTTGGCAAGGCTGATCGGTGGCGGCAGGCCTTCTGACGGCAATGCCGAGATCACGCCTTCGCGCACGAGGATCCAGCCGACCCTGATTAGGCGGAAATAGGCTCCGAAAGTGCTCATGCAGGCTGGCCTGCTTGCGAAGGCGCGGCCAATCTCTCCTCCCTCATTCCTGTGCTTGTCACAGGAATCCAGCCACCGCGCGTCTGCGCGGTGAATGACTTAAGAAACATTAACGAGTCTCCTGCGCCCAAGGACTTGGGCGCGCTGGATTCCTGTGACATCCCTCGGGCCATGCCCGAGGAAGGGAATGAGCGTATAGCCTTCATCATCCCTCAGAGCTTCCAGCCGGAATGGAGTGCGGCAATGCCGCCGGTATAATTGGTGTAGGAGACGCGCGAAAAACCGGCCTGGCGGATCATTGCCGCGAAATTCTCCTGGTTGGGGAATTTGCGGATCGATTCCACCAGATACTGGTAGGGCTCGGCGTCGCCGGTGATCGCCTTGCCGAATTGCGGAATGGCGTTGAACGACCAGGCGTCGTAGATCTTGTCGAGAAGCGGCATGTCGACTTCGGAAAATTCGAGCACCAGCAGCCGTCCGCCGCGTTTCAGCACGCGATAGGCCTCCGACAGCGCGACATCGATCCGCGGCACGTTGCGGATGCCGAAAGCGATCGTATAGGCGTCGAAGCTGGCGGCCTCGAAAGGCAGTTCCTCGGCATTCGCCTCGACGAAGGTGAGATTGCCTGACAGTTTCTTCTTTTCCGCCCGCTCGGCGCCGACGGCGAGCATCGAGCCGTTGATATCGAGCACGGTCGCATGCGCCTGCCTGCCGGAAGCCTCGACGATGCGGAAGGCGATGTCGCCCGTGCCGCCGGCAACGTCGAGCACCTTGTAGCCCGGCTCCTTGCGCGGGTTGAGCGCCGAAATCATCGCATCCTTCCAGGCGCGATGCATGCCCATGGACATGACGTCGTTCATGATGTCGTAGCGCTTGGCGACCTTGTGGAACACCTCATTGACGAGGCCCTGTTTCTCGCCGCCCGGCACCTCGCGAAAGCCGTAGGAGGTCTCCATGCCGCCATCGGCGGAAGTGCGGCTTTCTGACATCAGGCTGCTCCGTTCCTTGAAGATCGTCGCGGCGGCCATAGCGAAAGACCGCGCGCGACGTTATCACTGGGCCACGCTTTCCGCGGGCCACTGGCGCTATAGCGCACATCGTCCTCGGTTGAAACACGTTAGATATAGATGGGTTAAGATGCCGGAATTGCCAGAAGTCGAAACCGTCAAACGCGGGCTGGCGCCGACCATGGAGGGAGCCCGCGTCACAAGGCTGGAACTGCGCCGCAAGGCCCTGCGCTTCCCCTTTCCCGATGCTTTGGCCGACAGGGTGTCCGGCCGCACCATCGTCAGCCTCGGCCGCCGCGCCAAATATCTACTGGTCGATCTCGACGACGGCAACACGCTGATTTCCCATCTCGGCATGTCCGGTTCTTTTCGCATCGAGGAAGGTGCGGGCTCGGCCACGCCGGGAGAATTCCACCATGCCCGCGCCAAGGACGAGAAGCACGATCACGTCGTCTTTCATCTGGAAGCGTCGGATGGCCCGCGTCGCGTCATCTATAACGACCCGCGCCGTTTCGGTTTCATGGATATGGTGGAGCGTGCCGATCTCGCCGCCCATCCCTTCTTCCGCGATCTCGGCCCGGAGCCGACGGGAAACGAGCTTGGCGCCGCCTATCTTGCCGAGCGCTTCCGCGACAAGGCACGGCCGCTGAAGAGCGCGCTCCTCGACCAGAAGAACATTGCCGGTCTCGGCAATATCTATGTCTGCGAGGCGCTGTGGCGCTCACATCTTTCGCCGGTCCGCGCCGCCGGCACGCTGGTGACGGCGGGCGGCCGGCCGAAGGAGCAGCTTAACCTGCTCGTCGCTGCGATCCGTGACGTTATCGCCGATGCGATCGCCGTCGGCGGGTCGTCGCTGCGCGACCATATCCAGACCGACGGATCGCTCGGCTATTTCCAGCATTCCTTCTCCGTCTACGATCGCGAAGGTCAGGCTTGCCGCACGCCCGGCTGCGGCGGTACGGTCGCCCGTATCGTCCAGGCGGGCCGCTCCACCTTCTATTGCGCCACCTGCCAGAAATGAGAGCCAAAACCGGGAGAGCAGCATGACCTATGAGACCCTGATCGTCGAAACCCGAGGCAATGTCGGCCTCGTCACGCTGAACCGCCCGCAGGCGCTGAACGCGCTGAATTCCACCGTCCTGAAGGAACTGAAGCAGGCCTATGCCGCCTTCCATGCCGACGAGGCCGTCGGCGCGATCGTGCTCACCGGCTCCGAGCGCGCCTTTGCCGCCGGCGCCGATATCAAGGAGATGCAGCCGCTTCACTTCGCCGATATCTATAAGAGTGATTTCATCAGCGGCTGGGACGAGGTCGCCAAGGCCCGCAAGCCTGTCATTGCTGCCGTCAGCGGCTTTGCGCTCGGCGGCGGCTGCGAACTCGCCATGATGTGCGATTTCATCATCGCCTCGGAGACGGCGAAGTTCGGCCAGCCGGAAATCACGCTCGGCGTCATTCCCGGCATGGGCGGCTCGCAGCGGCTGACGCGCGCCGTCGGCAAGGCGAAGGCCATGGATCTGATCCTGACCGGCCGGATGATGGATGCCGCGGAAGCCGAACGATCGGGACTCGTTTCGCGTGTGGTGGCGCCCGAGCGTCTGCTCGATGAGGCTCTTGCCGCCGCCGAAAAGATCGCTTCGCTCTCTCAGCCCTCGGTCCTGATGGCCAAGGAGGCGGTGAACCGCGCCTTCGAGACGACGCTGGAGGAGGGCTTGCGTTTCGAACGCCGGCTGTTTCACAGCCTCTTTGCCACCGACGACCAGAAAGAAGGCATGGCGGCCTTCGTCGAGAAGCGCAAACCGGCTTTTACGCACCGTTGAAAGCTTTTCGCCGCTTCCCGCCGCAAAGCTTGAAAATCCGCGTTGACGTGGGCCGGCTTTAGAGTTATATGCCCGCCCACGGTTCGGAAAGCCGGTCTGGTTTTCCGCGATTGCTCCCGCATTGCTGGATTTTGTGGCCGCAGGGCCCGCGGTAATGGCGGAGTTTGTTCGAATTCTTGAGAGAGGCATCCATGGCCAATACAACTTCGGCGAAAAAAGCGACCCGCAAGATCGCCCGCCGTACCGACGTCAATAAGGCTCGTCGCTCGCGCGTTCGTACTTTCGTTCGCCAGGTCGAAGAGGCCATCGCATCCGGTGACGCCGCCAAGGCGAAGGAAGCTTTCCTGGCTGCTCAGCCCGAGCTTGCCCGCGCCGCCAGCAAGGGCGTCCTTCACTCCAACACGGCATCGCGCAAGGTCTCGCGCCTGGCCGCTCGTGTGAAGGCTCTTTCGGTCACCGCGACCGCGTAATCTTCCATTAACGACCTCCTCGTTATGATTAGCCCGGTAATTTTACCGGGCTTTTTCGATTCCGCCGATCGGCGCCTGTATGGTTAATCTCACGACTGTTTCGTGTCAGTGCCATGACAGGAAAAGGCCTTTAAAAACAAAGGCTTGCGCAAGGATGCTTCTGCGCTGCGCGACTCTGCCCCGAGCTTACGGGACCTAGGGGGAGTCAAGAAGATTTTTATTTTTTTTCTTTCCATGCGTGTCAAAATAGCCCGAACGGGGAATCTCCTTGATTCAAAAGCGATTCTTTTTTGACGCTGGTGTGACGCCCGAAAAGGCCGGGCGGAGTCAATGGCCGCTTCTTAATTTTGCGTAAAATTCATCGTTGATCTTGCCTTTTGATCCTGCCTAAATGGCTTTCAACAAAGGGCGCGGACATCACCTGCAGAGGCTCGGTCTTAAACTGCCACGTCGGCAGGGCGATAAGTTTGTGCCATTTGTTACGGAGCCTTGCGCTTCCGTTTTTTCAAGCACTCGACGGATTTGGGCCGTAACGTGGCTGTTACGGGCAGGGATGTTTTGTGCCTTCAGCGGCCACACGTTTAAGGCGAGGCCGCCGGAGAAGGTTAAAGTGATATTGCGTTCGGGCTGGTCGGCCGAAAACGAGGATCGACCGCCAGCCTGGCACGGAACGCCGATGAAGGCGCCGCATGAATGCGGTCCCTGCAACGGAATTTTGTGCCGGTTCCTTCGGGGGCAGTGTTTGAGTGAACCGGCAGGTGAGCGGCTCATGAGGATCCGCCAGCCCGCCAAAGCGGGGAATAATCGGGCGGCTGTTTTAGCGGAGGTCGCCCGGTGGAATTGAAAGGCGGCATTATGCAGATGAATACGATGACGACGGGCGGGCTCGACAACGGGGATGTGGCACCGCAGGCGTTTGGCTCCATTCGCCTCGAAGTGGGAGAAGAAAAGGCGGAAATGAAGCACGGCATCTTGTTTGAGCGCGTCAGCGCGCGCTTGAAGGCCCAGGTCGGTCCTGACGTCTATGCCAGCTGGTTTGCCAGGCTGAAGCTGCATTCGGTATCGAAGAGCGTGGTTCGCCTTTCGGTTCCCACGACCTTCCTGAAGTCGTGGATCAACAATCGTTATCTCGATCTCATCACCGGTCTGTTCCAGGCCGAGGATCCGGAAATTCTGAAGATCGAAGTCCTGGTGCGCACGGCAACGCGCAGCGGCGCCAAGGCGCTCGACGAGGTGGTTCAGCCCGAGCCGGTCGCTGCCCCCCAGGCGCGCCGTCCCGCAAGCGCCCAGCCGGCCGGCCAGGCCGTCCAGCAGGCGGTGTCGGCTGTTGCTGCGGCAAGGCCCGCAAGCTTCGGTTCGCCCCTCTTCGGCTCGCCGCTCGATAGCCGCTTCACCTTCGACACCTTCGTCGAAGGCAGCTCGAACCGCGTGGCGCTGGCTGCCGCCAAGACGATCGCCGAAGCCGGTTCCGGCGCCGTGCGCTTCAATCCGCTGTTCATCCATTCGACGGTCGGTCTCGGCAAGACCCACCTGCTGCAGGCGATCGCCAATGCGGCGGTGCAGAACCCCAGGGCCCTGCGCGTCGTCTATCTGACGGCCGAATATTTCATGTGGCGCTTCGCCACCGCCATCCGCGACAACGACGCGCTGACGCTGAAGGATTCGCTGCGCAACATCGATCTCTTGATCATCGACGACATGCAGTTCCTGCAGGGCAAGATGATCCAGCATGAATTCTGCCATCTGCTCAACATGCTGCTCGACAGCGCCAAGCAGGTGGTCGTCGCCGCCGACCGCGCGCCCTGGGAGCTGGAATCGCTCGATCCCCGCGTCCGCTCGCGCCTGCAGGGCGGCGTGGCGATCGAACTCGACGCGCCGGATTATGAAATGCGCCTGGAAATCCTCAAGCGGCGCCTTGCGGCGGCCCGGCTTGAAGATCCGTCGCTCGAAATTCCGGCCGACCTGCTTCAGCATGTCGCCCGCAACATCACGGCCAGCGGCCGCGAACTCGAAGGCGCCTTCAACCAGCTGATCTTCCGCCGCTCCTTCGAGCCGAACCTGTCGATCGAGCGCGTCGACGAGCTGCTTGCCCATCTCGTCGGTTCCGGCGAACCGCGCCGTGTACGCATCGAGGACATTCAGCGCATCGTCGCCAGGCACTACAACGTCTCGCGCCAGGAACTGGTCTCGAACCGCCGCACCCGTGTCATCGTCAAGCCGCGCCAGATCGCCATGTATCTGTCGAAGACGCTGACGCCGCGCTCCTTCCCGGAGATCGGCCGCCGTTTCGGCGGAAGGGATCACACGACCGTGCTGCATGCCGTGCGCAAGATCGAGGAATTGATTTCGGGTGACACCAAGCTTTCGCACGAAGTCGAGCTTCTGAAGCGGCTGATCAACGAATAACGGGCGGTTTTCGGTGTGAATTCGACGGCCGGAAGCGATTCCGGCCGTTTTCCTTGTGCGCCCAGCATGGGCGCACTCTTGTGGGTGGAAGTCCCACCGTAAGCTGGTCATAGCGAACGAAGAGAAACGC
>NZ_NWSV01000070.1 GCF_002531935.1 Rhizobium chutanense
GAGACGTGTTTCATTATGCACCCCTTCGTTAAGTGTATGTAAACATTGGAAGCGTGTCCGCGTCCACATCGCGCAACGGGCGACCTTTCCGGGCAATCGCCGCTTTGACCGGCTCGGACGTCAAATCGGCGGCCCGGATTTGATAGGGCGCTCGCGGAACAACCTGGACCGCAGGAAGAACGCCTGTGGAAACAAGGCGTCGTACCAGATAGCTTGAGACGCCCAACGCTTTGGCGACCTCTGCTTGCGTGAGCCATTCGCCATTTTTATCGGCTGAACGGTAGGCATCGATGCCACGCACGTAACGAACAGAACGGACCCGATGGGCTGTCCATGTCTTTCCCTGGCCGGTGGGAAAGCCCATTCGGTTGAGTGTGGCGGCGATATGCTCGTCTGACCAGCGGCCAGCCATGCCGCGTATGACTTCCAGTGCATCTTCGGCTGTCGCGCTGCCGTGTTCGCCAGACTGTGGCTTACGAACACGCAACTCCGAATGCTGACCACCTTTCCAATGAATGGTGAGGACAACGTCACGGACAGCATCGTCAACATCGACGATAATGTCCGCGATCAACGTTCGGAGAAGCTGCTGGCGTGCGCGCATGGTTACATCGGGAGCATTCCAGGCTGCCGACAGGTTCTCTGCGAGGTTGGAAAAGGCATTGGGATCAACGACGATCGTCGTTGGGTCGTGCGCGGGTTTGCGCATCTCCAGATCGCGTACGCGGCGCAATGCCGCCTCCCAGTTCTTCTCCAACTGAGCGGCAATCAGGCGGTTGTCGGGATCACATGCTGCATAGCGCCGTTCGGCAAGGCCAGCCTCGTAGCGGGCCTGCTGAAGTTCCAGGTCGAGGATCTGGCGCCGATCTTCCTGTCGTTCCTGATGCATTCGCTCCGCCTCGATCGCAGCTTCGATCGCCAAGGGTTCTACCGCTCGCAACAGCTCCCGTGCCACCGCCGTGTCGATCTTCGGAGCACCGAAGGTCATACAACGAGGCTGCCCAGCCAGGTTACCTCTATCGCAGCGGTAGACCGGCTGGCTGATCGGACCGCCCCTATAGCAAACACTGAGACGTTGGCCGCAACGGGCGCACGTCAGAAGGCTTGATAAGAGCGCCTTGCCCCCGCGGCCTGATTTTGCGCCATCCTGGCGACCATAGGCGTTGAGCGCCAACTGCTTCTGATTGCGCTCAAACTCATCCCAGCCGATGTAACCCTCGTGATGATCCTTGATCATCACCTCCCAAGTACCCGCCGGCTTGTAATGTCCGTAGGTCCGCCGCGCTCGCCCCTCAACAATCGAGGTGCGCTTCTCACTTTTGCCATATACATAAACGCCTGCATAGAATGGATTTTTGAGAACGCTGATCACATTACGGTAGCGGATCGGCTGCCAGATGCAGTTCGTCATGCGGCCTTCGTCGGCAGGCCGCGGGAAGTGGATCTGCTCGGCCTGCATCGACAACAACACCTGACGGGCGCTGCCGAGCTCGCGAAAGCGGGCGTAGATAAGCCGGATCACTTCTTGCAGACGAATATCGGGATCAAGCCCTAGGCCTGCCTCGCGATGCCATACATAGCCGAATGGAACCGACAAGCGCAGTTCGCCGCGGTGCGCCTTCGACCTTGCGGCATCGAGCATCCTTGCCCGCAGCACACCCAACTCGAACTCGCTGATACTGCCTTTCATGCCAAGGAGTAGGCGATCGTTGGGGTGGCAAGCGTTGTACACCCCGTCGTGATCGATAACACGGGCTTCGACAAGTCCGCACAGTTCGAGCAAATGATGCCAGTCGCGCCCGTTGCGCGCGAGCCGCGACGCATCGAAGCACAGGACAGCCCCGACCTTGCCAGCGCAGAGCCAGGCGACCAGACGGTCGAAGCCGGGCCGCGCTACCGTTCCACTCGCCGATCGCCCGAGATCGTCATCGATAACCTCGATGTCGACAAAGCCGTAGCTACGTGCGATGTCGACCAGATCATATTGGCGCCGCTGGCTTTCCAGATTGGTCATGACCTGGGATTGCGAGGACTGGCGTACATACACGACCGCCTTGCGCTGAAGCACGGTCACCGGGAGATCAGCGCTTGTCATCGGCAAGCTCCTCTATGCTGATGCCGGCGGCCTGCATCAGAATCCGGGCAAGCGTCAGAACGACTTTCATCCGTTCCGTTTCGTTCATCCCGTCTATCCGGCTGGGTTCGAATATCAGGTTCATCTGTCTGCCCGAGTTCAACGCGGGCGCGGCGTGCTGCTTCATCGACTTTCTCCCGTGCGAATCCATCATCGCGTCTGGAGTGTGGCGGAGCAGCGACGACCGTGACCAGCCTCTTCAATTCGGACAATGCCAGCAGATCGACCTGTGGCGCACCCGATGTCATGCCGGCGCAAACGACCGGATCAAGCATCCAGGCAGCCATCGAAACGACGGCACCTGACGGACCTAACACCTTGAGAAATTGGCCCGTTGCTCGATGCTCTACCCGCCGAACGTTGACCTTGCGGCCAAAATACGGATGCCAACGATAATAAACTTCCAATTCCTGACCGACATGGGCAGAATGAACGGGCAATGGCGCTCGGC
>NZ_NWSV01000071.1 GCF_002531935.1 Rhizobium chutanense
CGGCCGACGCTACCGTCGGGTAGAATTTCGTAGTTTCGGACTGCTTCCGCGAACTGGTTGATGCGGGTCTCGTCATCAGGATGCATGTCTCGGTCGGCGGGGCGACCACGCTTGGCGCCGACGCGAACCTTGGTTGAGGCCACGTGAGTCTCCGTTGCGGCATCGACGTCTTGCTGCCCGCGCAAGTCGCTCGGATCCTGTTCCAGGTCTCGGCTCTCTGAATAGTAGTCGTCGATCCAGGCGTCCGTCTCGAAAGCTCCGGTCACGCCTTCGATCCACCCACTTACTTCGCGAGAATCGTCATCGCGCGGCTGGTTCCGTCTTGGGTACATCGATGCCGGTCCTCCGGAAATTCAAATTTGGAACCTCGATCCTAATGCCTGCCGACCGCCGCCCAGCATGCTAAAGCCAGATCCAATCATGCCCTCAAGGCATGGCCGAACACCATATGGCGACGGCTTGCCGACAATCGTCTGCACTCGACCATCAGGCCGACACAGAGGCTCGCCAGCTTGCCGCTTGCCATGCGGAGCCCGCTAAAATTGGCCTTCATTTAAGCAGTTCGAGTGATGTGTTGGACATGCAGCGTGAAGGGTGCCGTCAGAATTTCCGATTCCAACCAATCTTTCCGCCGGCCTTTCTGATTTCGCCGCCTCAGGCAACGGAACCATTGCGGTGTAGCTGCTTGCAGAACCCGTTGCACGCCTGATAGTTATGCGACCTATGGGGCGGCGATCAGGATGAGACGCCGTATTGCCTCACCCAAGAGTGTTCCCGGAGAATAATGTCGTTGGCTCACTCGATGTTTTCGAATGCCTCACGGGTTGTTCCGATCGTATCCCCGCACCTGGTGCAGGTGACGGAGGTAGCGAAGCCGCTCGCGAGCGCGCCTCTCAATAGCGCTGTAGCGAGCGGGCGGCTTCGCGGGCGGTCATCATGTTTTCCGGTGGGGTCGGTTGTCGAAGGCCAACCTGGCGGTAAGAGCGCGGATGACGATCCTGTATTGTTCGGTAATGATCTCACTGCCCGACCTCTATACTTTCCGTCTGCCGCGCGGCATCGGCGAATGGCCCGAACACCAGCGCATGGCCTGTGTACTGCGCCAGATTTTCATTCGGCGCTGCACGGTCCGAATGAGGCCGTCGGGATACACGCCGGGGCATTTGACCTGCAAGCGTTCAAGCAACTCTCGCGAAGTTCGCCAAGGCTCCGCCTCGAACCATTCCTCGAGTTCGGCAGTGACGGCGAGTAGAGGATCGGGCCTCCGCCGCTCTCGCTTGGCCGCTGGCTTGGAGCTGGCAGTCGGTTTCACTTCACCACCACGCCAAGCAATCCGTAAGCCAGAAAGAAAGTCTTCGAGCGTCAGGTACATCGCCTTGAGCCAAAGGCATGTATCCTCCGGCGTGCGTGGGTCGTCAAGCAGCCGCTGGAAGAGTGTGGCAGGACGATGATAGCGCTTGATCACCTTGGCTCCGTCACGGTGCTTTTCTTTCAGCTTGAATGATGGCTGAAAGAAATTCACGAACAACCGCATTGACGAATAAAGCTTGGCCAGCTCCCGAGTGGCTCGCAGCCCCTCGAAGCGTCGGTATCCAACGATCTTGCGCACGATTGCGCCATTCTTCTGCTCGACAAATGCCTGATCATTCTTTCGGTAAGGGCGGCAACGGGTAAGTTCGATATTATCGCGCAAGCAATACTCATGAACACTCTCGTTCATGAACACACTGTCGTTATCGGTGTCGAAGCCCAGCAGCGGGAACGGCAGCAACTTGCGCAGTTCGGCCAACGCAGTGATCAGTACCGTTTGCTCGCGAACCATCCTTGAGGACCCGATCAATCGTCGCTGGGCTCATCGTCAAGAGTCGCCGGCGCGTCTCGCTATTCATATCGCCGTGTCCATGACGTTCCATCGCTTCGATTAGTGTTGGCAACAGGGGGTGTAGTCGCTTGCCGCAAATTCGATCCGACGCCTCCCAAACAACGACGAGCGCTGCCCGCACGTCGTCGCCGTAAACCCGGCGCCCTGGCCGAGGACCACCCTTCGCCGGTTTGCGTTCTCCTCGCAGCAGTCGCATCGCATGCTTGCGATGAAAGCCCGTGAGCGCCACGAACTCGTCTAACATCCTCGCCTTCTCGGCCCGCCCGCCTAACACATAGCGACAACTGATCGCTGCCACCAATTCCGCACGTGTCGCCATGCTGACCTTCCTCATCACAGCTCCCGAGGTTGATTCGGCGGGAGCAATTTAGATGAGGCAATAACCCATTCTCAGGGAGCAGTTCAGGCGAGGCAATGCGCGCGACAAACTGGCGGTGCCTTTGATTGTCGCGAATGAGGCTGGCCTGCCGCGCCGGCGTTTGACCCCCATGGGTGGAACGTCGTCGAT
>NZ_NWSV01000072.1 GCF_002531935.1 Rhizobium chutanense
ATGTCAACGATTACATCGCGATTGTAAGCTATCGCTTATTTTGTTGTTTTAGCCTTGGCATTTGCGGCGTCGACGAGTGGCTTGAGGTAGTCGAGGGAGACGCGCGCCACCCAATCCGGCTCGATGCCGCGCTTGTGGAAGCCGCATTCCATCGACAGGTATCCATCGAAGCCGGTTTCGGCCAAAGCCTCGATCAGCGCCGGCCAATCGCCCTTGCCCATACCCGGCGGCAGGCGCTCGTTGTCGGAGGCGTGGATGTGGACCAGGTCCTTGCCCATGGCATAGGCATAGTCGCTCATCACCTCTTTTTGGGTGATGACGTGATGGGCGTCGAACATCAGCTTGACGTTGGCCAGGCCGACATCCTTCATCATGTCGATCGTGTTGTCGCAGGTATTGACGATATTGCTGTCTTCCGGCGTCGGCTCGATGACGATCTCGACGCCGTAATCCTGCGCGAAGGTCGCGATCTCGGTGATGGCAGCCCTTGCCCAATCCCATGCCTGCCGGTAGGTGGTGCCGAAGATGTACCAGCCGGGCAGGCAGATCAGCCGCTTGCCGCCCCAGTCGGCCGTCAGCTTGACCATGTCCTTGTAATGGTCGATCGCCCAAAGCCGCTCTTCGGGAATGGGAGAGGCGACATTGTTGCCGGGACCGCCGCCATGGGCCGGCAGCATCGCCGCCAGCTCCAGACCATAGTCCTGCAACATCTGGGCAATGTCCTTACGGCGCTGCGCACTGAGCGTCGGCGGGAACACATGCGGGCTGGCGGCGCCGATTTCGACGGCATCATAGCCGATCTTCTTGATCCGCCGGAGGGTTTCCTCAAGCGTATAGGCCGGCAGCCAGGTCGGGTTGCTCGCATAGGGCCAGGTGTGCATCGCAAGCTTGATCGTCATCGAACGTCTCCTCAGACAGCCGCCTGCTTGATCTTTTCCCAGGCGCCTGTCTGGCCCGAGACGAGAATGGCATCGGCAATGCGTTCGATCTGAACACCGTCCTTGAAGTCGGGCGACGCCGGCTTGTTTTCGGCAATGGCCTTGAGGAAGTTGTACCATTCGATCGACTTGATATCGATGTAGCCCTGCCCCATACCGGCAACCGGCCAGAGCTTGTCGCCGAAGGGCTGGTTCGGACCGGAATAGATCGTGCGGAAGCCGAAGGCGTCGGCCGGATCATCGGCAAAGGCAACACGCAGTTCGTTCAGACGCTGGTAATCAAAGGCGATCGATCCGCGCGTTCCATGGATTTCGAAGCCCAGCTGGTTGTGATGGCCCCAGGAGTTGCGGGTCACTTCGATCGTGCCATGCGCTCCGCTGGAGAACTTGATCATCGTCAGCGCCGTGTCGTCGACGTCGACCTTGCCCTTTTCCGTCGATGCAGCCCCGCTCGGACCAAAAAAGCGACCTGCCGGCAGCGGCCGTTCCGGAATGAAGGTCTTGACGATGGCGCTGACCTCCGCGAACTCACCGACCAGCAGGCGCGCTGCATCGATCACATGCGTGCCGATATCGCCAAGCGTGCCGGAACCCGCCAGAGCCTTGTTGAAGCGCCAGGAAAGCGGCTTTTCCGGATCAGCGCCCCAATCCTGCAGATAGTAGCCACGGAAGGTCAGGATGTCGCCGATGCGGCCTTCCTCGATCAGCTTCTTGGCCATCTGCAGCGCCGGCGTATGGCGATAGTTATAGGACACCATCGTCACGATGCCGGTCTCGTTGGCTGCCGCCAACATCGCCTCGGCCTCTTCGACCGTCATCGACATCGGCTTTTCGCACATGATGTGCTTGCCGGCCTTGGCAGCCGCAATGGCGATCTCCGCATGCGTGCTGTTGGGCGTGCAGATGTCGACGATATCGATGTCCGGGCGCGAGACGACGTCGCGCCAGTCGGTCGCGTATTCCGTAAAGCCATATTGTTTGGCCGCGTTCTGCGCCAATTCCTCGTCGATGTCGACAACCACCTTGCGCTCGATTTCAACCGGAGAACCGAACAGGATCGGCACCACCGCGGTCGCAATCGAGTGAGCCTTTCCCATAAAGCCCGTACCGATCAGCGCAACATTCAACTTCTTCACCGCAAAAGCCTCCATATGGCGCGGAAGGCGTTCCGCACCTGATCAACCCAGAGACCGGACATCACGTCGGGCCCGTCAAGAAACTGTAATGTTAACGTATACAACACGAGAAAAACCCAATGTCAACGATTACATTGGAAAAGTGATCGGGGAAATCATGCGACCAGAACAGCCATGTGGACAAAACCAAAAGCCCCACCCGCCAACAGCAGTGATCACCGTCGCAAAAGCCACCAAACAGGCGCGC
>NZ_NWSV01000073.1 GCF_002531935.1 Rhizobium chutanense
GTGACGCCCGGACCGACATCGACGACGATGCCGGCGCCCTCATGGCCGAGGATCGCCGGAAACAGACCTTCCGGATCAGCGCCCGACAGGGTGAAATCGTCGGTGTGGCAGATGCCGGTCGCCTTGACCTCGACCAGCACCTCGCCGGCCTTCGGTCCCTCCAACTGTACGGTCATCACTTCCAACGGTTTGCCGGCCTGAACGGCAACAGCGGCGCGAACGTCCATTTTGATATCCTTCCTCTTAAATTGAGTTTCGGTTGTCACATATTCGAATAGACCGACAGGGCTGGCGCGCGCCCCACGATCCGAAATCAAATTCCATGCTCTCGCCCTCGGCTTTTCGCTCGCGGCCAGAGCCCTGTCACGTCTCCGGCTCGACCTGGCACCAGACTGCGAGCAGCGGCCGGGCCGTGCATCTTATCGCGAAAGATTGCCCAGCATCGTTTGCAAAGACTGTGCCGGTGGCAGCAGAAAACCATTGGGAATCACCAAGGGAGATTTCAGCCGGGGAAAGCAGAAGAAAGGCGCGAGGCTGCGTCTGAACATGATCGGGGAAGCGGCTGTAGCGATCCATATAGATCACCCCGACCCTGAGATCGGCGCGCTCCTCCAAGCCTCCAGGACCAACTACGACCGCATGGGAATGCGTATTGCCGAAATTCAGGCTTGCAAACGGACCGGAGCGACCGCGTCTCCAGAGCAGCTTATCCGCGAGACTATGGAATTGGCTGGCGATCGCCTCGTATTTCCGTCCTGATTTTGCAAGATGGCCGATAACGTCATCAAGTCCCTCCGGCACACCGGGAAGAGGCCCGCCCTCCGGCCGCACCTTGCCTGTTTTGAGCAGCCTCTGGAGGACCTTGCCCGCGACGAAGCTGGCCACAGCTGGAGCCTCCGCCGACAGCATCAGCCCGCCGACGTCATTGAGGAATTCCTGCAGCGGCTGGGGCCGCCTTTCCCTTCCGATGTCGTGCAGCCTGATATAGGCCGGCTTTTCGTCATCGTTCAGAAGAAGGTCGGCACCAGGTTTGATTGGACGTCCCACCGCGCGAGCCACGTTCGGTCTCCCTCGTCAGAGCGCCTTCTGCAATTCCGGCAGGGCTTCGAACAGATCGGCGACCAGACCGTAGTCGGCGACCTGGAAGATCGGCGCCTCCTCGTCCTTGTTGATGGCGACGATGACCTTCGAATCCTTCATCCCGGCCAGATGCTGGATGGCCCCGGAGATGCCGGCGGCGATATAAAGATCAGGCGCCACCACCTTGCCGGTCTGGCCGACCTGCCAGTCGTTCGGGGCATAACCGGCATCGACGGCCGCACGGCTGGCGCCGACGGCAGCACCGAGCTTGTCGGCCAGCGGCAGGATGACTTCGCGGAACTTCTCCGCCGAACCCAGCGCCCGGCCACCGGAGAGGATGATCTTCGCCGAGGTCAGCTCCGGACGGTCGGAGGCCGACAGTGCGTCCTTGACGAACGTCGACAGACCGGGATCGGAAACGGCCGGGATGACCTCGACCGCGGCGGAGCCGCCTTCTGCTCCGGAGGCAAACGAGGCGGTGCGCACGGTGATGACCTTCTTGGCATCGCTTGCCTGCACCGTCTGGATGGCATTGCCGGCATAGATCGGCCGCTTGAAGGTATCGGATGAGACGACTTCGACGATCTCCGAGACCTGGGCGACATCGAGCAGGGCGGCGACGCGCGGCAGCACGTTCTTGCCGACCGAGGTGGCGGCAGACAGGATCGTGTCGTAGCCGGCGGCGAGCGAAACGATCAGATCGGCCAGCGGCTCGGCCAGATTGTTGGCGAGTGCATCGCTTTCGGCCAAGAGCACCTTGGAGACGCCGGAGAGTTTGGCCGCCTGTTCGGCAGCGGGCTTGGCGCCCTTGCCGGCGACCAGCACATGGACATCGCTTGCCTGTTCCTTGGCGATCTGGCTTGCCGCCGTCAGTGCCTTGGC
>NZ_NWSV01000074.1 GCF_002531935.1 Rhizobium chutanense
CCGAAGGAGTGCGCGACCAGATGGATCTTTCCAGAAGCGATCGGGGTGACCGCCTCTTGGATCGCTACGGCAATCTCGTCAACGACATTGCTGCCCGCCGCCGGCGAGGAATCGCCATGACCGGGAAGATCGACTGCGATCGTCCGCATCGTTTCGGCCAGCACCGGCTGGTTGAAGAGCCAGGTCGTCAGATCTCCGCCGAAGCCGTGCAGGAAGAGCACGATATCGTCGCTCGGCTCGCCTGCTTCCAGCAGGTTGAGCGAGCCGCCTGGAACCGCGACCTTGCGTGGGAGAGATAGGCCGCCCTCGCCCTCTTCGCCGCTGCCGATGCGATCGGCATAGCTCTGGATGAAGGCGTCGATCTCTTCTTGGGTGGCGCTCTCATCGGCGATCACGCCGGCCAGCGCACCGACGGGGGCCGTCGTGCCTTCCGCCAGAACAATCTGCCTCAGCGTACCGCTGGCCGCCGCTTCGAGCACATTCGTCACTTTCGTGGTCTCGATCTCGAGGATCTCCTGACCGCGCGCGACACTGCCCCCCTCGCCGATCATCCACTGGGTGATCTTGCCCTCGGTCATCGTCATTCCCCATTTGGGGATGGTGACTGCTTCGATAAGCGACATGGCATTTACCTCTTTACGATTGACTTGACGGCCTTGATGACGGCGTCCGGCGTCGGCACATAGGCGTCCTCAAGGTTGGGAGCATAAGGAACCGGCGTGTGTGGCGCCGTCACCAGCTTGATCGGCGCCTTGAGAGCGTCAAAGCACTGATCGGCAAGCAGGGCAGAGATATCGGCCGCCACACCACAACGCGGATTGCCTTCGTCCACGATGACGACGCGACCGATCTTTTCTGTCACTTCCACGAGTGTGTCCTCATCGAGCGGCGAGGTCGTGCGCGGATCGACGATACTGGCGGAGATGCCTTCCGCGGCAAGACTGCGTGCTGCGTCTTCGGCCACGCTGACCATCCGGCCGACGGCAATGATCACCACATCCTTGCCGTCGCGCACCACACGCGCTTCGCCGAACGGAATGGTATAGGAGGCGTCCGGAACTTCGCCGACCGTGTCGTAGAGCATCTTGTGCTCGAGGAAGATCACCGGATCATCATCGCGGATGGCCTGCAGAAGCAGTCCCTTGGCGTCATAGGGATTGGACGGAATGACCACCTTGAGGCCGGGGATATGGGTGAAGATCGCGTGCAGCGCCTGGGTGTGCTGCGATCCGGAGCGGCTGCCCGCCCCATAGGTCGCCCGGATGACGAGTGGCGTCTTGGCGCGGCCGCCGAACATGTAGCGGAACTTCGCCGCCTGGTTCATGATCTGGTCGAGGCAGACGCCGGCAAAGTCGACGAACATGATCTCGGCAATCGGACGCAGGCCCGTCAAGGCGGCGCCGGCCGCAGCTCCGATAAAGGCAGCTTCGCTGATCGGCGTGTCGCGCACCCGATCCGGCCCGAAAGCGCCGAGGAGCCCACGGGTCACTCCAAAGGGACCGCCCCAGGCATCCTTCACTCCGTTCGCTCCGGCGCCGCCGGTCAGGTCTTCGCCCATCATGATCACGCGCGGATCGCGCGCCATCTCGGAATGAAGTGCATCGTTGAGTGCCTGGCGGAATGATTTCTTGGCCATCTCGGTCGTCCTTACAGATATTTGACGTAGACGTCGGTCGTCAGGGCCGACAGCGGCGGGAAAGGAGCTGCACGGGCAGCTGCGACGGCGTGATCGATCGCCGCTTCCACCGCCTGGTCGACGGCGTCGAG
>NZ_NWSV01000075.1 GCF_002531935.1 Rhizobium chutanense
GCCGAAATCAGCTCGATGTCCGGCGATACGGTCAAGGCCGCCCAGGATGCCGGCGACATGCTCGGCCGGCTGGTGCCCGACATCCGCAAGACGGCCGAGCTGGTCTCTGAAATCAGCGCGGCCTGCCGCGAACAGGATATCGGCGCTTCGCAGATCAACGAAGCGATCCAGCAGCTCGACAAGGTGACGCAGCAGAATGCCGGCGCCTCCGAACAGATGTCCGCGACTTCGGAAGAGCTCGCCGCGCAGGCCGAAGAACTGCAGGCCTCGATCGCCTTCTTCAAGGTCGATGCTGCCGGCAGCGGGCGGCCCGGCACCCATAAGGCGCAGCCAAAAACTGCGGCCAAGGTGCAAAAGACCCCGGCTGCTGTCCGCAAACCGACGCCGCAGGGCCGCGGCCAGACGGTTTCGGCGCAGCAGCAGCGTCTCAAAGGCTTTGCTCTCGACATGTCGATGGGCGGTCCCGATGCCGGCGACGACGATTTTCGGGAGAGCGCATAGCGCTCCCCCGGGGACAGCACATGAGCGCTGTCCCCGTTTGCAACCGTCGCGGGCCGGCCAGCCTGGCTCGCGACACAGACTTCCGGCTCGGGGGAGCCGGCGCGGAAGTATCTTTACTTCCTTCCACGGCATGTTTTCGCCGACCGGAATTTCTTTGCCGCATGATGCTGCGCCGCCTGGACCATATTTAATGCCTCGCTCTCAGAGAGGAATATTGAGATGCGTATTACGATCAAACTTAAACTCGCGGCCGCTTTCGGCTTTGTTATCCTGTTGCTGGTGGGCAGCGCGGTCTATGGGATCATCAGCCTCAGCTCGTTGAACGACGCTGTCGGCGACCTTGTTGCCGGGCCTGCAAAAAGGCTGGAACTGGCCCTGGAAGCGCAAACTGCCGAGCTCGATGCCGTCCGCTGGCAGAAGAACGCGCTTCTGGAAACGGATTCCGAAATCGTCAAAAAGGACTATCAGAATTCCGCGGCAAGCGTGGATGAAATGCTCAGCTTCGCGACAAGCGGCCTGCAACTTGCAACTGCTGAAGGCAAGCCGCTCTGGGACAGGCTGATCGAACTGGCCAAGCGCTTCGATGAAGGCTCCAACAAAGTCGCCTCCACTCAGCAAAGCGGCGACAGAGCAGGGGCCGTCGCGCTTTCCTCAGGCGAAGTTCGCGCCCTCGTCACGGAAATGGAAGAGGTTTTCGGGAGACTCGTTACGCTTCAGCAGAAGGCGATGGCGCAAGCCGACAGCGATACCGATGCTCTTTATAGCTCAACGAAGAATATGCTGATCGGTATCGCAATTGGGGCTTCCCTTATCGCTTTCGGCGCCGCGCTGTGGATTGCGCTCGGCGTCAATAGCGGCCTGCGCAAGATCATGAACGTTGCCAGCGCTGTTGCTATCGGTGATCTGAATCAGAAGGTCGAAATCAGGACCAACGACGAGATCAAGGATCTGGTCAACATGATCAACACCATGACGGAGAACCTTCGCATCACCGCCGCGATCGCCACGCAGATCGCTGAGGGTGACCTGACGGTATCCCCGAAGCCGCTTTCGGAGAAGGATGCGCTCGGCATCGCGCTCGAGCAAATGGTCGAGCGCCTGCGCGGTGTCGTCGCCGATGCGGCTGCTGCCGCAGAAAATGTTTCGGCCGGCAGCCAGGAACTTTCGTCAAGCTCGGAACAGGTGTCGCAGGGCGCCAGCGAACAGGCAGCTTCCGCCGAAGAGGC
>NZ_NWSV01000076.1 GCF_002531935.1 Rhizobium chutanense
AGCGGTTCGTCGAACAGGAAGACCTGCGGATTGCGCACCAGGGCTCGGCCCATGGCGACACGCTGGCGCTGGCCGCCGGACAGCTGGCTCGGCTTGCGGTCGAGGAGATGACCGATCTGCAGCATGTCGGAGACCTGTTTGATCGCCTTTTCCCGTTCCTCCCTGGGCACGCCGCGGATCTCCATGCCGAAGGCGATGTTGCCCGCCACCGTCATGTTCGGATAGAGCGCATAGGACTGGAACACCATGGCGATGTCGCGCTTGGACGGATGCAGACCGCTGATGTCGCGCCCGTCGATCTTGATATCGCCAGACGTGATCGTCTCCAGCCCGGCAATGGTGTTGAGCAGGGTCGACTTGCCGCAGCCGGACGGGCCGACCAGCACCAGGAAGCCGCCCTTGTCGAGTTCGAGGTCGATGCCCTTGAGAATGTCGACGGCGCCGAAGCGTTTTTTAAGACCGGAGATTTCGAGGAAGGCCATGGATTACCCTTTGACAGCGCCCGCCATCAGGCCACGCACGAAGTAGCGGCCGGCGAGGATATAGACGATGAGCGTCGGAACGGCCGCGATCATCGCCGCCGCCATGTTGACATTGTATTCGACCACCCCGGTCGAGGTGTTGACGACATTGTTGAGCGCCACCGTCATCGGCATGGAGTCGCCGGTGCCGGCATAGGCAGAGGCAAACAGGAAGTCGTTCCAGATATTGGTGAACTGGTAGATGACGGTGACGACGATGATCGGCAGCGAGTTCGGCAGCATGATGCGGCGGAAGATCTGGAAGAAGCTGGCGCCATCGACCTGGGCGGCGCGCACCAGCTCGGTCGGGAAGGCCTCGTAGAAATTGCGGAAGAACAGCGTCGTGAAGCCCAAGCCATAGACGACATGGACGAAGACCAGATTGACGGTGGAATTGCCGAAGCCGAAGTTCCAGCCCGTGGCATTCTGCAGCGTCACCCCGAAGCGGCCGAGCGAGCCGAGGATCGTCGCCATCGGCAGCAGCACCGACTGGAACGGGATGAAGCAGGCAAACAGCATCAGCCCGAACACCAGCGTATGGCCGGGAAAGCGCCATTTGGTCAGGATATAACCGTTGAGCGCGCCTAAGATGGTGGAGATCGCCACTGCCGGCACCACCATCTTGATCGAGTTCCAGAAGTAGCCCTTGATGCCGGCGCAGGTCAGCCCGACGCAGGCCTCGCCCCAGGCCTTCACCCAGGGATCGAAGGTCGGCGCCTGCGGCAGCGCCAGCATGTTGCCGCCCTGGATCTCGTCCATCGTCTTGAACGAGGTCGTCAGCATGACGAAGAGCGGCATCAGGTAGAGGATGGCGAAGATCACCAGCAGGCCGTAGATGACCAGGCGGCCGATCCAGCGGGCGTTGCTGCCGCGCTCGATAGCTTCGGCTGCCGCTGCCGATGAGGACGTGCCGATCGCAGAGGTGAGGCTGCTCATCGCGCCTTCTCCTTCAGTTCAGAATAGAGATAGGGCACGATGATCGCCGAGATGGTCATCAGCATGATGATGGCGCTGGCCGAGCCGACGGCCATCTCGTTGCGCTTGAAGGTATATTCATACATGAAGTTCGACGGCAGCCAGGCCGAGCCGCCCGGCCCGCCCGAGGTCAGCGCC
>NZ_NWSV01000077.1 GCF_002531935.1 Rhizobium chutanense
CCATTTTGATCGTCGGCCTGACTGGACGTGCCAAGTTGGAGCGACTGGACCATATTGCTCTCCGTCAGTTGCGCTGCATGATCGAAAGCGGACTGGCCGGCGCGGCGCCGGCCGCCGTCGGCGTATAAACGCGGCCAAGAGCGATGGAAGGCGTCGAGACCCGGGCCAGCACCTGTCCGTCGAAGCCCTCAATCGCATAAGCAAGCTCGACCGGCTTGATGTCCTTGGCGACTTTGCCGTCGGTGACGACGGTATATCCCCACCCCTTCAATGCCGCTTCGAGGGCTGTCGCGAATTCCAACTGGTCCTTTTCCATCTTGATCGTCGTCGCAGCGCTGGCCGGGCCGATTTGTTCGGCGAGACGGCTTGCCATGTCGCCGGCAATCGCGCTCGCGGCCGGTCTGGTGACGGCAACCGGGGTTGCGTTAGTGGTCATCGCGTCGTCGGCCGTTTGGCAACCGGAAAGCAGCGCAGCCGTGAGCAAGAGCGCAGGAAGTCTCCGCATGGTTCAACCTCCCCGCCGGATGGTGATTTTCTGTTGCCGCCAACCGACTCCGGAAACGAGGATCGCCTTGTCGATCGCATAGTCGACGGTCATCATGTCGTTCTTCATGCGGTAATTGACGATGCGATTTTGCCCGCCGGAGACGACAAACAGCACCGGAGCATCCTGGCCGGAGATCGACTTCGGGAACTGGATGTAAGTCTTCACCCCATCCGAATAGACCCGCTTCGGCCGCCAGGGGGCGCTGCCGCTCACCGAGTAGGAAAAGTTCAGCTTGTCCGGGGCCGTGCCGGGAATGCCGCCGGTTTCGAGACGGGCGTTGATATCGGCGAGCTTGGTGGACGCATCCTCGGGGTACTCAAAACCAACGCGCGCCATGTACTGGCTGGGATGGGACTTGAGCTGGATGTGATAGGTTCGCCGTGACGTGGTGACGACCATCGAGGTGAGCAGGCCTGGCTCCGACGGTTTGACGATGAGATGGATGGCCTGCCCGCCTGTGGCCCCCGAAGTGGCCGGCTCCACCTTCCAACGCACGGTGTCGCCGACGAGCACGTCGCGAACAATCTCGCCACCCTGAAGCTCGATGTCACAGACCTGTAGAGGAGAGCAGACGACGGACGGTTGGGTCTCGCCGAACAGAAAGATCACCTTGCCGTCCGGTCCTGTCGTGACCAAGCCCGGTGTGCCGCGCCATTTCCGGGAGATATTCGTGCCCTTGACCTCGTTGCTCGTCATGTTTTGCGCCTGCGCGCCCACCACAAAGGCGAGTCCGGCCATGCAGCCGGCGGCTGCGATCTTTCCTATCTTTTGCATTGAGAAGTCCCTGCCCTTAAAGCTGTGCCGTCCAGTCGAAGTCACGGATATAGAGGCCGATCGGATTGAGGCGGATCGTCGCCTCATCCTGTGGCGCCGTGAGCGTCACCGTTGCGATCCCGCGGAACCGCCGGGTGCCGGTTTCCTTGCCCTTGCGGTCCCGCTCATATTCCGTCCAGTCGATCTGATAGGTCTGGTTCGAAAGCGCCACGATGTTGTTTACCTCAATCGCAATCGTCGAAGACTTCGCCTTTTCGAACGGTGAATTACCTCGGAACCAAGCGTTGACCTTCTC
>NZ_NWSV01000079.1 GCF_002531935.1 Rhizobium chutanense
AGCGTGGTCGCCCCGCCGACCGGGACATGCATCCCGATGACGAGACCCGCATCAACCAGTTCGCGGAAGCAGTCCGAGGCTATGAAATTCTACCCGACGGTAGCATCGGCCGAGGGGACGGAAGGGTTCCCGAGGCTACCGTCGAGAACAATTTAGGGATTCTTAGGAGGTTCGCTCGTTGGCTCCGAGCAGCAAACAGAGATTCGATGGCTTCTCGGTTTTTAAACGATCCAGATTCACTAGCCGTTGATATCGCGGATTATTGGGCAAGCGGTGAGGACGATCAGAACCGTCTTAACTCAGCGCTGTCTCATTTCAGGAGGCTCGGACCTGAGGGGCAAGAACTCCAAGCCGTTGGAGCTGGGCCGCGCCTGATGGGCCGCCGAATTCATGATCCCTATCCCGATGACGCCCGCGTCATTGATAGCTTGGCCAAGGAAGAGCTGAGTAAGTTCGGACCGGTCTCGATTTCTCAGAAAAATGCCAGTAACCAACGAAAGTTTAGCGATTGGCTCAAAAGGGAGGGTAGGGGGAGCATAGTCAGCCGACTCACGGGTACTGATCAGCAGCAACGGTCGTTGCAGGAGGATTTTAGGAAATTTACCGAGGCCGAGGGAAAAGTGGTCGTGAGTTTAGATCGGCTGCGGCAGTATCTAGGCGCCGAGTCCCAGTTGAAACAGCATAATCCTTATCCCGACGACGCCCTCATGATTGATGGCTTGGCCAACGAAGAGCTGAGCAAGCTCGGACCGGACTCGACTTCCAAGAGGAAAGTTGTCCAGAATATGGCGATAAATCAACGGAGGTTTAGTGATTGGCTCCAAAAGAATGGTCGGGGGAGCATAAGCAGTCGCCTGACTGGCAGTGATGAGCAGCAACGGTCGTTGAAGGACGATTTTAGGGAATTTACTACTAACGTTGAAGTAAAAATAAGCGTGGGTTTCGATCGGCTGCGACAGTATCTAGGCGCCGAGTCGCAGTTGAAACAGCATGATCCTTATCCCGACGACACCCGCATGATTGATGGCTTCGCCAATGAAGAGCTGAGCAAGCTCGGACCGGACTCGACTTCCAAGAGGAAAGGCGTCTTGAATCTGGCCAGCAATCAACGGAGGTTTAGTAATTGGCTCCGAAAGAATGGTCGGGGGAGCATAAGCAGTCGCCTGACTGGCAGTGATGAGCAGCAACGGTCGTTGAAGGACGATTTTAGGGAATTTACTACTAACGTTGAAGTAAAAATAAACGTGAGTCTCGATCGGCTGCGGCAGTATCTAGGCGCTGAGTCGCAGTTGAAACAGCATCATCCTTATCCCGACGACGCCCTCATGATTGATGCCTTGGCCAACGAAGAGCTGAGCAAGCTCGGATCGGCCTCGACTTCCAAGAGGAGAGTCGTCTGGAGACTGGCCAGCAATCAACGAAAGTTTAGTGATTGGCTGCAAACCAGGGGTAGGGAGAGCATAGCGAGCCGGCTCAACGGCAGTGATCAGC
>NZ_NWSV01000007.1 GCF_002531935.1 Rhizobium chutanense
AGGTGTAGGCGGTGTCCTCGGTTCCCGCTGCCAGCGTCGCCGCCGTGCCGCTCAGCACCGGTGCATCGTTGATGCCGTTGATGACAACCGTCAGCGTGCCGACACTGAGCGTGCCGTTCGACATCTTGATGGTGTACTGGATCGTGTCCTTGAACGTTTCTCCGGCATCGAGCGCGTTGATCTGCGCGCTTAGACCGGCTGCGTCATAGTGAATCTTGTTGTCACTGCCGATCCAGAATGTTGCTCCCTTCTGGGAGGTTTGGCTGTAGCTGATACCCACGCCGTCCTGGATCAGCAGGTCCTTGTTGTAGTCGACAAACGCCTTGTTGGTGACGATGATGGCGGCCCCTCCGTCGTCGTTCTTGACGCCGTCGTCCACCGAATAGATCGTGGTCTTCGCTCCGCCCCCGCTTGCCGCCAGGACGTCGAAGGTGAACTGAAGCGTGCCGTCCTCGGTGCTGGATTGTGTCAGATCGGCTGCCGCGCCCGAATTCGAGAACGTGACGGTCGTGCCTGAAACTGTCGTAGTCGCCATTACAAATCCCCTCTGTGATCCTTTGCGAACGATGGAAGTGTTCGCCCCCCCAGTGATTATATTGACCCCGTCACCTGCAGTCCGCCGCCGACGCAATCGCGGAATAAACATTCCCAACTAGACGCTATATTATATTTTACTGAAAGAAAACCATATAATACATGTTATGTTGTCAATAATACATTTGGTGATGTTGATAATACATATGGCGATTCATGTAATGATTCACGCCAGCAGCCAACAGGCAACCAGCACTTCTGCTTCATCGGCCCGGAAGAGTTCCAAAGCGAGGCCGGCGAAGTCGATCGGGAGATTGTCCATTGAATCCGCCGAAAGCGGAGATAAGCAATCGCGATGGCTCTTTTAGAAGAGCAAGATGCATGTGCGGGCAGTGCCATGTCCGAAGCCCCCACGCACAAGAGGTCTTCCCGTGCGCGGGAATGATCGGCGCGGGTTTAGCCGATTTGCATCAGGATCGGAAAGGTCTGCTGGAACCAGATCGCCACATCGCTCACCCAGCCGAACAGGAAGGCGAGACCGGTGAGGATGAGGAAGACGCCCATCACCTTCTCCACCGTGCCGAGATGGCGGCGGAAGCGCGACAGGAAGCGCATGAAGGTGCCGGAAAAGCCGGCGGCGATCCAGAAGGGGATGGCAAGGCCGAGCGAGTAAACGGCAAGCAGCCCGGCGCCGGAGCCGACCGTCTCGCGCGAGGCGGCAACGCCGAGGATCGCGCCGAGCACCGGTCCGATGCAGGGCGTCCAGCCGAAGGCGAAGGCAAGGCCCATGATGTAAGCGCCGGTCAGCGTCGCCGGCTTGCCGCCGCTCTGGAAGCGCGCCTCGCGGGCAAGCAGCCCGATTCGGAAGAGGCCGAGGAAATTCAGCCCCATGACGATGATAACAAGCCCGCCGAGCTTGGAGAGCAGATCGAGGTGCTGGCGAAGCGCCATGCCGATGCTGGAGGCGCCGGCGCCGAGCGCCACGAAGACGGTGGCGAAGCCGAGCGTGAAGAGCAGCGCCGAGAACAGCACGCCGCGCCGGACATCGGGCGCCACCGCAACCGCGGAGCCGCCGCGGAACTGCTCGACCGAGATGCCGGCCATATAACAGAGATAGGGCGGGACGAGGGGAAGCACGCAGGGCGAAAGAAAGGAAAGCGCCCCTGCTATGAGAGCGCTCCACAGGGAAATATCGGCAATCGACACGCATACTCTCCGGCTGCAATCTGCGTGATGTTCCTAGCTTTGCAGGCCCATCATTGCCAATCACCTTTTTGCGCTTGGCAGCAATATGCCTCGCGCTCGGCAAGAAATGTGCCGAACGTTTGAAAAAGCCGAATTTTTCGGTTGACCGCAATGGGTCGCCTGCCTATGTTCCGCCCACTTCCGGCCGGGGTGTCACACCCACGGAGAGGGAGAGCGTAGCTCAGCCGGTAGAGCAACTGACTTTTAATCAGTAGGTCTCGGGTTCGAACCCCGACGCTCTCACCATAAAAACCTTAAAAATCATGCAGTTACCGGTTAAACTAAGACCTCGTTAGCTGGGTTCGTCGCCCGGCTAACGTGGCGCTAACGATTCTGTCGTGTTGCCGGTATTGCACAATCCCGTTCCGTGAGTTGAATCTGAGAACGAAGCTGATACACGCACAAGGAACCATCCCCACACGTGAGCTTAGAAATGGTGCCGGAATTCCCTAGAAGGATCGCTCGAATCGGTTCGATCCTAGCGTTGCTTGGATCATTGATATGGGTTCAGTGGCCTATCGACTTTGCCAAGTTTAACGTCTCCGCAATGCTTCTGGCGCTTGCAGCCTTTGTGACCTGGGCAGGCATCGAGCTGTCCGATTATATCGGAGACAACAAGTCACACGACAACGTCATGTCAGACGACGTCGATAAGCTCAATTCTCTTCTCAAGATAATAGACAAAAACCAATTCTATATTCTGAAGGAGAAAGGTATCCATACGCCGGGAACCGCGGAACTGGGTCGCGTGCGCGGGTCATTGCTGATGTATGCTGCGGATAAGATTCAGGCGGTGATCTGAGGAGAGGCTTTTTCGGCCTGGCGCAGCCTTTTCCACTCCCATGGGAGCAGTTCGTGCAAGCGGGAGACGGGCAGATCGGCGATGCGGGCGAAGACATCGGCAAGCCATGCCTTTGGGTCGACATCGTTGAGGCGACATGTGGTGATGACGGTCAGCATGACGGCGGCACGATCGGCCCCACGCTGTGAACCGGCGAAAGTCCAGTTCCGTCTTCCTAACGCGATACCTCTCAGCGCCCGTTCTGCGGCGTTGTTCGTGAGACAAACCCTCCCGTCCTCGAGGAAAAGGGCAAAGCCCTCCCAGCGCTTGAGCATGTAGTCGATCGGCTCGATGACCTCCGACGATCGGCTGAGCGTGGCGCGTTCCTTCGTCAACCACTCGTGCATGTCATCGAACAGCGGCTTGCTCTTTTCCTGCCGCACAGCCCGTCGTTCTTCGGCGCTCAATCCGTTGATCTGCCGCTCGATTTCGAACAACTCGTCATAGCGCTTGACGGCTTCCAATGCGATCGGCGAGATCGGCTTGCCTTTCCGCTTGTGATCCCGAGCATTTTTCTGGATATCAGCCAGTGCAAAGAATTTCCGCCGCGAATGGGCATGGCAAAAGGCAAAGGTGATCGGGACCTCTTTTGTTGCGGCAACAGCGATCGGCTCGAAGCCATTGTAGCAATCGCTCTGCAGAATGCCGCCGTATCCGGCCAGGTGTTTCTGCGGATGTTCGCCGCGCCGGTCACTCGACGCATAATAGATCGCCGCCGGCGCAGCCGTTCCCCCGAACGGCTGGTCGTCCCGGATGTAAGTCCATATTCGCCCAGTTACGCATTTGCCTTTGGCCTGAATCGGGATGGTCGTGTCGTCACCATGCAATCGCTCGGCCCCGAAGACATGCTTCTCGATCAGGTCGTAGACCGGCATGAGGGCCGCCGTTCCAAATCCGACCTGATCGGCCAGCGTCGAGGTCGACAGGTCTATGCCCTCACATTTGAACCTTGTGCTCTGGCGGTTCAGCGGACTGTGCATCCCAAACTTGTCGAAGACGATCGTCGCCAGCAGATGCGGACCGATGAAGCCGCGCGGCGTGGCATGGAACGGTGCTGGCGCCTGGCTGATCGCCTCGCAATCGCGGCAGGTAAATTTCTCCCGAACCGTCTCGGTCACCTTGAAGCGGCGCGGTATCTCCTCCAGTGTCTCGTTGACATCCTCGCCCAGCTTCGACAGGCGCGACCCGCCGCAGCAAGCACAGACGGTCGGGGGATCGATCACCACACGCTCGCGCTCGATATCGTCCGGCCATGGCTTGCGCACCAGCCGTTTGCGTGTGAACGAACGAACGCCCGAAGTTCTGGCAGCAGCAGCCTGGGCCGCCACTTCATCCTCCGTCGCGGCCATCACGAGTTCTTCGAGCTGCAATTCCATCTGGTCGATCAGACGCGCCGTGCGCTCGGATCTCTGACCGCGCAGTTCGCGCCGGAGCTTTTCGATCGCCAGTTCCAGACTGACGATCAGCGCCTCACTGTCCGACAGCATGGCCTGCGCATTGGCGGCTTGCGCCACCGCAATGTCCCGCTCGGCGGCAACGACATCGCGTTCAGCCTGAAGGATCGCACGCTCGGAAAGCAGCGCCACATAGGCGCTTGCAAGGTCCGCAGGGAGATCGGAAGGCTTCGATACCATGAAGCCATACCATCATATTCTCTCAATATTTTCAATGCGGTAATACTATCCGACCTTCGTCGGACGAAAGGTTTCCTGCGGATGGCGCCAATCAATTCCGGACAACAAATAAGAAAGCTGCGCAGGCGATATCGCGATCGCGCCGCCTTCCGCAGACGGCCAGACGAACCGGCCGCGGTCCAACTTTTTTGTAAAAAGGCAGCTCCCCTGGCCGTCACTCCAGATCACTTTTATCAGCGATCCGCTGCGACCGCGGAACACAAAAAGATTGCCGTCCAAAGGGTTCAGTTTCAGCACCTCCTGCACCCGCAGTGCAAGCGATGGAAACCCACACCGCATGTCCGTATGGCCGGTTGCAATCCATACCCGCACATTTTGACCGGAAGGAAGCGTGATCACCGCAACGTCTCCAGCCCCCGCATGATCCGCAGCAGCGCCTCAACGTCGACGCTGCCGTCCACGACCACACGACGGCCGTTCGCCGCAACAATCTCCATGCGGCCGGAAGGAGACGCCACCGGATGCTCCATCGCAGCAGGTGGAGTGACCTGCTTCATCGGCACAAAAGTTTCCGGCATGACGAACGCCGGCACAAAACCATCGGTTTGTTTCTGGCCATGCAAACCCTGGCGAACCGATTTGCGCCAACGGTTCAGCAGGGAGCGGCTGATGCCGTACTCACGGGCCGTGGCCGACGCCCGGCCTCTCCCCGCAAAACTTTCTGCGACAATCCGCAGCTTCTCATCTTCCGTAAATCGACGCCGCCGACCGGTGTTGACCACCTCAAGACGGCTCACCCGAGACCCGCTGTCTCCTTCAAAAATCTCCATGTTGGCAACTGTCCTTATGCATGGGAATAAGGACAGGGTCTGAACAGTTTTACTCAATATTCACAGGCGGTCTCGCTCGGACGGATACGGAGAAAGCGATTCAGGCTTACATGGAAACCGACGACTATGATGGGATATTGAATTTAATAATCTTTCGCAAAAACGATATTTTTCCATTCCATAATTCTAAAATACAGTTTCTCTACGAAAAATTCTGCAGCGACGCTTACGAATTTCACTCTAATTTCTATGGCTTGTACACGAATGATGGTCGAGGGAGCTCGACATGGCGTCCTAGAGGCGATGGGTATGTAAGTGAAGAAATCTACGACAGGGTAATGAGCAAAATCGCCGTGCTAAACGATAAGGCGTCGGAACTCGCGCAACAATGGGAGGAGCTGATTAGCGTATCGCGGCAGGAATTGAAGGGGGCTTCTAAGTCCGTTGAACGCTACGATATGTGAGCGCGGGACAATCGCGGCAGCATGCGTATCTAGATCAGCCGCCTGACGGCATCCCCGGACTTATCCCACACGCGCCGCAGCCCGGCGGCGTGGTCGTCCTGTAACGCGACGGTTATGAAATCGGCCAAGTCGCAGGAACCACTTCCGCGACGGTCCGTTTTCTCCTCATGAACATAGGAGAAATCGATCATGGATTGGAATCGTGTCGAAGGAAACTGGAAGCAGGCGAAGGGCAAGATCAAGGAGCAGTGGGGCAAACTCACGGACGATGATCTCGACCAGATCGCTGGCAAGCGCGACCAACTGGAAGGCAAGATCCAGGAGCGCTATGGCATCGAAAGGGATCGTATCAGACGCGATATCGATGACTGGACCGGTCGCCAGACTTGGTAGTACCTGAACAAAAACCCGGTGAAAGCCGGGTTTTTGCTGTCGGAGAAGCTAAGGCGCCCAAGGGCTGTCTCCTGTCATGAATATCCACCAACAGCCAGGAGAAGCACGCCAACCGCGATAACGGCGAGGGCTGGCCAGTTTTTGGATAGGCTGAGGAACCTGAGGCCTTGGCGCTGCGGTTCCAGCGTGGTGCCGCCTTGCGGCAGTGGATGCGGATTGCTCGGTTTCCGACCACGCACCGACGAAAAGAGAAGGAGAAGTCCGCCGATAATGAGCGCTGCTCCGATCAGGATGATCCACATGGTGGCCTCCGCTGGCGACTGGGATAAGGGCTAAACCAAATCCAGATCCGATCGTTCCGTCTCTGATTGCGTGACGCCTTCCGTTGCACCTCGGACGCATTTCAGATCTCCGGCGTCTTTGTGGTCGCCCGCGCAATTGCGGACGGACGACTGCCTTTCACGGATTTCCGTTTCGGAACCAAAAGCACTCGGATTGAATTTGACTGTTGAGTCATCTTGGAGATCCTGATGGACAAGACACCGAAGACGGCAATCCGCGGAATGATGGTGTACGTGCTGGCTCTTCTCGTCCTGGGCATTCTGGCGGGCGCTGTATACACAATCTACGGCCATCCCGGCGATCCGTCCGAGCGGCCCGCGGCTGAGACGATTCCGGATAAGGCTGTGGCTCCGCAGCAATAGCTCGGCTCAGTCAATTGACCGGTCGCCCTTCGAGAACAAATGATGATCGGGAAAGGCGTCTGCCAGATCCGGCGCACACCCGGTCAGGTCGTGTTGAAGAGCCTCCGTTAATTGCAAAAGTCCAACAAGCGGCAACGAACATGGCTTTGGAAAGCAAGGCGGAAATCCTGTCGCAAGTCCTTCCAACCAGTAGAGAGCTCTAATTATAGGGGGAACAACCTGCGACACCGAAATCGGGGCCGGGGTAACTCTGGAATATTGCGCAGGCCAGTCGGAGCAAAGGAGTTGCGGATGAAAGACCATGCGGTCGTGATTTCGGGAGGAGGCCCGACGGGGCTGATGCTGGCAGGCGAGTTGGCCTTGGCGGGCATCGAAGTCGCAATCGTCGAACGCAGGATGGACCAGGAGATTGTCGATTCGCGGGCCGGCGGCCTGAGCGCCCGCACGCTCGAGGTTCTCGACCAGCGCGGCATTGTCGACCGGTTCCTGGCGGAAGGGCAGATCGCCCAGGTCGCGGGATTTGCGGTCACACGGCTTGATATCAGCGATTTTCCGACGCGGCACAATTATGGGCTGGCGCTGAGGCAGAAACATATCGAGCGAATTCTCGCCGGATGGATCGACGAACTGCCGGTGCCGGTCTATCGCGGCCGTGAATTGGCGGGTTTTGCGCAGGACGAGACAGGCGTGATCATCGAACTCTCCGATGGCGCCTCTTTCAGGGCAGGCTATCTCGTCGGCTGCGATGGTGGCCGCAGCTTGGTTCGCAAAATTGCCGGCATCGAGTTTCCGGGCTGGGACGCGACGACCAGCAACATTCTCGCCGAGGCCGAGATGGAGGAGGAGCCGCCGCTCGGCGTCCATCGCACGGCGCTCGGCATGCACGCCTTCGGCCGCGAGGAATACGAAATTCGCGACGGCAAGGTGGTCTTTGCCAGCGAAGGCCCGATCAACGTCATGGTGACGGAAAAGATCGCCGGCGGCACAGGCGAGCCGACGCTTGGCGATCTCAGGCAAGCGTTGATCGATGCATGCGGAACGGATTACGGAATTCACAGCCTGAAGTGGATTTCGAGGTTCACCGACATGTCGCGCCAGGCGGCAGCCTACCGCAAGGGCAGGGTGCTGCTGGCCGGCGATGCCGCGCATGTGCATTCTCCGGTGGGCGGGCAGGGCCTCAATACCGGTGTGCAGGACGCGGTGAATCTTGGTTGGAAGCTGGCCCAGGTCGTGAAAGGAATATCGCCGGAAAGCTTGCTCGACACCTATCACGCCGAGCGCCATCCGGTGGCCGCCCGCGTGTTGCGCACGACGATGGCGCAGGTCGCCTTGCAGCGTACCGACGATCGCACCGAAGCCTTGCGAGACATCCTATTGGAACTGCTCGGCATGGAAGAACCGCGCAAAAAGATCGCCGCTGAAATGTCCGGACTGGCGATCCACTACGAGTTCGGCAAGGGACATCCGCTGCTCGGCCGCCGCATGCCTGACCTTGAACTGGTCACATCGGATGGTCGCCTGCGTGTCTATACGCTGCTGAAAAATGCGCAGCCGGCGCTCCTCAATCTCGGCGCGCCCGGCAGCCTCGACGTCACCCCGTGGTCAGGCCGCATCCGGTCGGTCGACGCCAGCTATGACGGGCCATGGGAGCTGCCGGCGATCGGCGCGGTCTCGGCGCCCACCGCCGTCTTGATCCGGCCAGACGGTTATGTCGCCTGGGTGGGCGATGGGACGCAGGATGGCCTGCACGAGGCGATGAAGACCTGGTTCGGACCGCCCGGCTAAAGGCCGAAAACTCAATTCTAGGCGGCAAGCGAAATCGAACCGCAATCCAAAACCGTTTCGGCCTCCGGCATCGGTTTGCCGCGGCGTTCCCATGTCCGGCGGCTGATGCCGAATGCCTCCCACGGGCGCGCCGTGCTGAAGGAATTGGCGAGATAGTCGGCTCTCGGAATCGCGCCTGCGGCGCGGCGTTGCTCCTCCTTCCGGCTTCGGTCGCGCTGGCGCCGCTTTTCCTTTTGCAGTTTTGCTCTTTTCCGCTTCGGCACGTCGAAGGCGCCGATCGTGCGGATATCGAGGGCGCACCGTTCAGCGTAGCTCACATGCAGAGCGTGACCGAGCGCGTCGGCCGACAAGGGAGAAAAACGCACCTTCGTCCGCTCGTAGATGATTTCCTCGATGCAGGCTTTGCCGGCCCATGGGAGCCATCGCGCCGACCAGCCGAGAACCACCTCGGCAAACTCCTGCCGGAACTCGACGAGCGCGAGACCGGCGATCACCTCGACATAGATCAATGCGTCATCGGCCTCGGGCACGATCGCCCCGTGACGATGCCTGATCAATCTTTCGATCTCGCGCATCCGGCCGTGGAAATGGCTCCAGCGGCCACCCTGCGCGCGGCGCTGAACGGCCTTGTAACCCAGCAGACAGTCGCCGAGCTTGATTGCCGTCACATCCCGGGAAAACCCCTCCGGCCGATCTGCCTTGGCAGCCTCATTCCTGGTTTGAGTGGCTTTGTCTGCGCCAAGACGGTCCATCGATTTTCCTCGCAATCGGCCCAGGGAGAAGCCGAAACGCGTGACTATAAAGGACGTCGAGGGGGGTGATGTAGGCCTTCCGCACGTCATTTTGTGGATTATCGACGAAACAGATCTCGGTTGGCGCCGGACGCTGTCTCCACAGATCAGAGAGCGGGCGAGATGCTTGTCCATTCATGGCCCGCGCACAGGTGGTTCTTTGCCGCCGGCTGCAGCAAGAAGGAGGATCGGTGGAGCCGCCACGATTTATGTCAGCAGCGTTTTTACTCAGCGAAAGCCGAAGAAACTCAAAATCGCGAGCACGATAACGACAGCGCCGACAAGCCAGATCAAATTGTTCATGGGGAACCGTTCTCCTATTGAATCGAGCCAACTGTGACCCGTTGACTCAACGGCGGCGCGGGCTTGCGGTTCCCTGGCGGCCCGGCCTTCTCAGCCAAGCCTGATGACTATCGGGCGTCTGCGCTTTCAGTAACTGCAGGAGCGGGCGTTGCTGGGCCTGAATCCACCAGCGCATGCCGGGTTTATCGATGTATCCCGCTGATATTGAAAATCTTCGGGATCGGGCTTGCCCGGCGTGGTGCAGGAAGACGTGATCGCAGACAGAACGATCAGCGCCCCGGCAGCGATAAATGTCAGAAATCGGTTCATCTGGGCTCTCCCTTGCGAAGTTATCCTGATCCTAATCCGCCATGCCCTCGCCAGCCTATAGACAACGTCCGGCGCTTGACCACGTGTAAGCGGCGCACTTCCGGGCGACCTGCATTGGGCTGATTCGAACACGTGTGCAATTGATCGACCACTCCCAGCTTGCAACGCGTCGAGCCCGATCGCTGATCGATTCACTCAAGATAATCTGATCGAGCTATTCTGTCGTTATGGAAGTAGTTTCGCAAGGCCTTGGTGTGGTTTAGTCGATTTTGTCTTGAAAGAAACGAGGTTTTTTAGTAATATAACCTCACAAAAAAAGTAATATAAATGGGAGGATACTATGGCGGAAACTCGGTTTGATCCGGTTTTGCTTCATCGTCAACATTTCATCGCTGAGATCACATGTCTCGATGAAATCTTCGATTTTCTGGATGAATGGCCGCAGGACAAACGGGGTCTGGCATATGACACGCTGTTGAAGGCGTGCCGAGATACGGCCAGCGGCCGTTTTCCGCTGAGCGCCGCGCGCGAGAATTTCCGGCGTTTCCTGAAAATGTCGGGGGTGCTTGCCAAGGTCGAGGGTGCCCCCAAATTCGAGCAGCTGATGGGCGATCGAAATATCGGCAATGCTTGATCAAGGCATGTCGTGACCGCAAAATTGTGCGGCGTTTTTTGCGGTCACGACATGCTGGACAAGAAAGACCTGAAGCGCGAGGGGCGAATGCGAAAGATCGCGACGCGCTTGAGAGGGAAATAGGCTAGAACGCGCCGTCACATCCTGTGCGGCGCGTTCTGGTTTTTATGCCTGCCGGACACCTATTTCTTCGCCACAGCCCGCGCGGCAAACCTTCTGTCGGAGGCGGATGACGATCCCCTCGGCGCATCTCGGGCAGGGCTGCCATTCCAGTCGCATCGGAAGACCAGCACCGGCTTCGCAAAGCCCTTGAGGCGCCGGCGTGAGGCGTGACCGAAGAGATCGGCGGCGCCATATTCCCGAAAGATATTCTCCGAAACGAGGATCTGGTCGCTGGCGGCGGCCGCGCAGAGGCGCGCCGCAAGCTGCACGGTCGAGCCGAAGAGGTCGTTGCTGTCCTCGACCGGCTCGCCGCAATCCAGCCCGATGCGGATATGGATCGGCTCGGTGTTTCCGCCGTTGTAACGCTGGAATTCCTGCTGGATCGTCATGGCGCATTCGACGGCGGCCGTTGTGGCGGAAAAAGCGGCCATGATGCCGTCGCCGGTGTGCTTCACTTCCCGGCCTGACGTTTGACCGAGGCATCGGCGCACGATCGCATCATGGGCCCGCACCATTTCGGTTCCGATGCGGTCGCCGAGCCGCGCCGTCATCTCCGTCGATCCGACGATGTCGGTGAAGAGGATTGCCCGGTGACCGGGATCCACGTCGGCCGAGGATTGGCCGGGCGCCGGCTCGGGATCGTGAATTCGCCCGAGAAAAGCTTCGACCGCAGACAAGGCGACCTCGACGATCTCGCCGGCAACGAAGCCGTGCGCCTCGCGATGCACGCATTGGGCGGTTTCCATGTCGGGCGCATCGACGAGACAGAAGGCGGTTCCGCGCCGCTGGTCGAACCAATAGGTGAGAAACTTGACGCCGTAGCGATCCTGAATGTCGAGATCCATGCGATGTGCCCGGGCTACGTCGGCCGCCGACGTTCCCTCGAGAAAGTGCCGGTCCATGAAGATAGGCATCGCGCGCCCTCCCAGATCCGCCGCGTGCAAGAGGTGGCATTCTACGTTCTGGATGCGGCCGCGTCCACCTTTGGGACAATCAAGAGGTGATCATTAAGGCTGTTGCATTGAGGAAATCCTATGCGTTGCTGTAAATCGCATAGAATACGAAAGGAATGGTTGTGTTTTAATCAGTGTGATTTGCATGGAAGCCCGATATTTACCATAATCGGCCGTTTAAAGACTAGCCATGGGTTGTCGCGGCTATTCGGGAAGCTTCAGGCGTTCCACCGTCTCAAGCGCCTGTCGGAATCGGGAGGGATGAAGAGCTGCGTCTGTCATGGTTCATCTCAGCCGGCATGAGAGCCGCACGCGGGCAGGTGAGGCGGCTCGCCGACGGCACGATTATTGCATCGCACCCCATAAGCCCACCAAAACTGGAAAAGCTGTAACAAAGTGAAACAGACGGCAAACTTTCGACCGGTCGGCTTGGCCTCTATGGGGCTCGGCCATTATGCGGTCGTTAACTCTGTTTGGGATGCCGCGCGCACGCTGCTGCACGACTGGCCGGTCGACGACGGCGAAGAATATTTCGAAGCCGTCAAGTCATGCCTGGACGCGATCATCGGCGATCTCCAGCCGGAAGAGGTGCGGGCATCCTTCATCCGGGCCGCACAGGAAGCCGGCATCGCCGTCATCGAAGCCGCAGATTGAACGCCCGGCACCGTTGACGAAAGCAGGCGTGTCGATCAAGTCCGAACCGTCCATCCCGAACAGCCGATCATCCCCGTCTTGACATTTCCGGCCGACGGTCTAAATTAGAACAAAACAGGAACATTGGAGATGGTCATGACGCATACGGAACAAGTGATCGCCAACGCCCTAGCCCTTGTCGAAGCGTCTCGTGCAGCGCGCGAGCGCGATCAGCTGCGGCGTGCCGCCTGGCAGAGAAAGGTCGAGCTCAGCCGGCCGCTGCCGGCCTTGCCGCGTCCGGTTCAATTGCCGTTGGCGCTGAACTGATGCAGCCGACAAAAACCCTGGAACCCGATCCGGCCGGGCCCGATGACGTGTTGCCCGATCAAGCTTGGCCCGATGAAGCGTGGGAAGTCGAAGCCGTGCTGGCCTGGCATGACGACAATGCCAAGGCGACAATCCGCGCGCTGCTCGATGACTGCAAACATCTGCGCCAACAGCTGGCCCTGGCCGAATGCGCGATGAGCCGGGGCATGACACGTGGTTGGACGCCGCGTTATGAGCGCGACGCCCTTTGAATCCAGATCTTCGAAATCAAGTCTCTGAATCGGGGCTTCGGGGGCGAAAGACGTCGGCCGCCCGCCGGCTTTGCCTCCGGATCGATCCGCGCGAGCCGGCTGCGGGCGAGAACGGCGCCGGCGAATGTGATCGCCACCACGGCGCCGATCCATGCTCCATACAGGCTCTGCCCGAGGATCAAGCCGGCAAGAGGCGACGCGCCGAGAGTCCTGAGGAAGAAGGCAGCATCGGCAGGATGGCGCTGCTGCTGGCGGCATCGAGGCTGACGATGATGAAAACCGGAAGCATCAGCCGCCAGTCAAGCCGTTGCGATCCGGAATTCCCAGCATTCCCGGCGTCGGTCGAACAGGGTTCGTCACGCATCGAAACTTTCTCTCATTGATGGTAGTGTCGGCGCGATCGCGCACGGTCGGCCAGAGAAATCCGGGCGATTGTCCGCCGCCCAGGGCGATTGCCTTCACAACGGGGCTGCCGTCAGGCAAGGCCGACATGGGCGAAATAGGCCTCCAGCGCCGAAGCTTCGGCGGAAGCGACGATGGCGCCGACATAACCGTCCGGGCGAACCAGCACCCAGTCGCCTGCAGTCAGGGCGTAGGCGTCGCGGAAATGCCCGCCCTCGTCGATGAGATCGCCGCGCCGGCCGATCCTGTGGATATGCAGACCTCTGCGGGGAGGGACGGCGGTTTGCTCGGCTTCATAGCCGAGCAGCGTCCAGTGCGTGCCCTTGAACAGGTCGAACAGGCGCCGTGGCTGGCCGGCCGCACCTTGGAGCGGCGCATCCGGCGCGCGGTCGCCGGCCAGCAGGCCGCTCCGCCGCTCCGGCTTTTCCAGCGCAAGCGAGGCTTCGGGGTAGCCGATATCGAGTTGATGAACCTCGCGGCCGCGCCGCATCTCACCGCGCTTCAGAGCGTCGAGCAGCGTCGTGGCAAGGCCGAGCATGGCGGCGGCGATCGGGCGGCGCTCTTCCTCATAGCTGTCGAGCAGCGCGTCCGGGGCGCCGCCGGCGACTGCCGCCAGTTTCCATCCGAGATTATACGCATCCTGCACGCTGGTATTCAGGCCCTGTCCGCCGGTCGGCGGATGTGTATGGGCGGCATCGCCGGCGAGGAATATGCGGCCATGCCGGTAGCGATCGGCAAGCCGGGCATTCATGGTGAAGGCCGATGCCCAGGAAACCGACTGGATGGTGATGTCGGGGCGACCGGTGCGTTCCTTCACCAGGGCGGTCAGACCTGCCGCGGAAAGATCGATGTCGCCTTCGAGCGGGATCGGTCCCTGGATCTGGAACATCTCAGTGCCGGCGAGCGGGCAGAAGGAAATCTGTTTCTCCATGTCGCCCTCGGCGAAGCGATGCCAGGCGTCGCGATCGAGGCCGGTCAGCATGACATCGGCGACGATGGCGCGCACCCCCAGCGTCTTTCCGGGAAAAGCGATATCGAGCGCATGGCGCACGAAGCTGCGGCCGCCATCGGCGCCGACCAGCCAACGCACGCCGATCGTCTCTTCGCCGGCCGGCCCCTTCAGCCGGGCGGTTACCACAGTCTCGTCCTGTTCGAAGCCGATGAGTTCGCATCCGAATTCGGGGCGATGCCCGAGTTCGAGCAGGCGCTCGCGCATCACGCCTTCGGTCAGGAACTGCGGCGCCATCAGGGCGAGATGATAGGGTTCGGCAGCCGTCGGCTCCTCATGCGGCACGACGTCGGAGTCGGCAAAGCTTCCGTCGGGGCGATATTCCCGCTGCCGGGGATAGGCGCCGCCCAGCGCGACGAGCCGGTCGAGAATGCCGAGATCCTCGAAAACCTCCTGCGTCCGCGGCTGGATGCCCTTGCCGCGCGAGCCGCGGAACGGGTCGTTCAGTTTCTCGATCAGGCGGAAGCTGACGCCGCGACGGGCGAGTTCGATCGCCAGCGTCAGGCCGGCCGCACCGGCGCCCGATATCAACACGTCAACTGTCGAATTCTGTGTCATGTCAATCTCCATATGTGTATTATGCACACAATAGGAGAATCGATATGGCGGCGTCAACAGAAAATGTGCAAACTACACATATGTCGGAAAAACTGCGTGAACTGCATGGGGCTTTGATCGAGATCGTCAGCGTCATGAACCGGCCCCAGCGCGATGAGCAGATGGTCCGCGAGGCGGGCATTTCGCTCGATCGCGCGCTGTTCCCGCTGCTGGTCGCGGTGGAACGTCTCGGTCCGATCGGGGTGGTGGAACTCGCCGACCGCGCCGGGCGTGACTACACCACCGTCAGCCGGCAGGTTGCCAAGCTCGAAAGCCTCGATCTGGTCGAGCGCCGCGGAAGTGCTGCCGATCGCCGCGTGCGCGAGGCGATCATCAGCCCGAAGGGCAAGGCGATGACCGATCGGGTCGACGCCGCGCGCGAGCGGATGGGCCGCGCGATCTTCGCCAACTGGGACGAACACGACTTCAATGAATTGGTGCGGCTCATGCGACGATTCGCCAACGATATCGGCGGCGACTTCGACAGCGGCGCGACGGGCATGTCGGAAGCGCATGGAGAGAGCCGCTGACGCAGGAGGGGTATCCGGTCCGTCTCAGCAAGTTATTCTGGCGGCGGTGACCTCGACTTCCACGAGGAATTCGGGGCGGGTGAAGCCGCCGACGATGATCAGCGTCGAGACCGGTTTCGGATCGAGTGTGTAGCGATCCCGCACGGCCATGTAGACCGGGAAATCCTCGCGTTTCGTCACAAAGGCGCAGATGCGGATGACATCGGCAAAACTCATCTCGGCCTCGGCGAGAATGGCCTTGATCGCCTCGAAGCAGAGTTCCGCCTGCGCCCCGATATCCTCCGGTACCTTGTCGTCGAGACCGTGGCCGAGCTGGCCGGAGGTGACGAGCAGCGAGGCGCCGGGCGGCACCAGCAGTCCATGATTGTAATGTCCGAACGGTCGGCGCACGGATGGCGGATTGAAAACCTTCTTCATCGGCATTCTCTGCTTGATCGAGGGCGCTTCGGCAATCATTCCAGCGGGTTAATCAGAACCGTTCCATCGACGTCTTCACCTTGGCCAGAAACCTTGCCCGCGTTTCGGGGGTACAGTTGTTCATATCGTAATGAGCAAGAAAGGTGACAGGCCGCAGCGGGTTGATCTGCGCTCTCAGCACGCGCTTGACGATCTTCTTCGGCGGGTTGCCGGCGACGAAGGCGCGCAACGGCGTCGCGCCATAGGTCAGCACGGCGGCGAGCTTCCTGATATGGCGCAGCCGCGATTCCACTTTGCCGTCGACGAGCTCGAAGGAGACGCCCGGAAGCCAGACGCGGTCGAAATAGCCTTTGAGGATCGCCGGGAAGCCGAAATTCCAGACCGGCGTCACCAGCACCAGCCCTTCGGCCTGCTTCAGCCGCTCGACATAGGGTTTCACCAGCTCGGTATTACCCGGATAGTCGTGATAGCCGAGCCGGTCATGCCGTGAGAGAACGGGATCGAAGTTCTCGGCATAGAGATCGCAGGCATCCACCTCATGGCCGCCTTTCCGCAGGCTTTCCAGCGTCTGTCGGTAAAGCGCCTTGCCGTAGCTTTCCTCGACCGGATGCGAATGCAGCACGAGAACCCTCATGAGGCCTCCATGACGCTCGCCAGCCCCGGGAAGAGATAGTTCTTGCCGGCATTGAAATCGAAGTCGGGGTTTTCCCAGGCGATCATCTTGCCGGGGTTGAGCAAGCCCTTGGGGTCGGTCTCGTGCTTGAAGGCGAGTTGCACCTTGTCGGTGCGCTTCATGCCGCCTTCCTCCAGCGTGTAGCGGTGCGGGTTGAAGATCGGGCAGCCGTGATCCTGGTGGATCTTGATGATCTCTTCAAGGCGCGCCTCGGTAGTATAGCGCACCAGCGGCAGGCCGGAGCACTGGATCTGCCCGTCGAACCGGATGAATTCGAGATGGCCGGGAACCTCGTCGCCGAAGATTTCCACCATCTTGGCGACCTTGGCCACGTGATCCGGGCCTGGATACTGAACCTGCAGATAGGTGAAGCCGGGATCGACCTTCAGCGCCCGCAGCGTCGTGTGGTTCCAGGCAAGTTCATAGGCATGCGGAAAGCCCTTCATGCTCTCGACCGTGTCGGAGCGGAAGATCACTTCGCCCTTGTGGGCTGAGGTGAAGGCGAGGAAGGCATCCATCGCATGCGGCGCGATCATCAGCACCACCACCGATTGCCCCTTGCGGATATAGGACTTGTGGCGGCTGAAATAGTCGTGCGGGATCGGCGCTGCGATCGGCGCGATCTCCTTGACGAGGATGCCGTTGCACTTGGCAAGCGCATCCGAAAAGCGCACGCAGGCCATGAAGTCGTCGTAACCGACGAGAACATCGACCCAGTCATAGGCCGGTGCCAGCGGCATTTCGATCTCGGTGATGACGCCGTTTGTGCCATAGGCATGGCTGACCTTCTGCAGGTCCCAGCCGGTGAGATCGAGCACGCGCGGCTCAGCCTCCATGGTGACGACGCGCAGGCGCAGAATATTGCCGAGATCGCGCAAGCCGCCCCAGGTGATCGAGCCGACGCCGCCGGAGCCGCCGGCAATGAAGCCGCCGACGGTCGCCATCTGCGCCGTCGAGGGATGGAAGCGCAATTCCTGCCCGGAATGGGCCTTGGTCTGCTTGTCGAGCTGGGCGATGATGATGCCGGGCTCGCAGATCACCCGGCCGGGATGGATTTCCTTGATCTTGTCCATGGCCGCAAGGTTCAGCACGATCCCGCCGGAGAGCGGCATCGCCTGGCCGTAATTGCCGGTGCCGCCGCCCCGCGGCGTGACCGGCACGCCGTGCGCGAAGGCGACCTTCAGCGTCCGGATGACCTCTTCTTCGTTTTTCGGCGTGACGACGAGATCGGCCGTCACATTGTCGAGCTGCGCCTTCAGGATCGGCGAATACCAGTAAAAATCGCGGCTCTTCTGGCGCACCAGCGCCGGATTGTCTTCGATGGCGATGCCTTCGAGTTCCTTTTTGATCGTCTGATAATCCGGCATGTCAGGCTCCAACGACGCTGTCGAGTTCACGATAGTCCGGCAGGCTGCGGTCGATCACCTTGCCGCGGCGAAGGACGACGCGGTCGGACTGCGGACGGGAAAGAAATTCGCTCCAGCGCCTGGCGCTGAAGAGCACGAGATCGGCAGCACTGCCGACGGCGATGCGCCCCATATCCGGCCGGCCGAGAATATCGGCGGGCGAGGTGGTGACGACACGCGCGGCCGTATCCAGCGGATGGTCGAGATGCAGGATGCGGACCGCCTCGCGAAACACCTCCACCGGATCGAGATCGCCGTAGGCATAGAAGGGATCGCGGGTATTGTCGGAGGCGACGGCGGTGGCAACGCCGGCCGCCGCCAGCTCCTTGAACAGGGTGACACCGCGCCAGCGCGGTGTGCGGCCGGGATAGCGGTCCTGCAGATACATGTTGCACATCGGCAGCGAGACGATCGAAAGCCCGGCCTGCGCGACGAGTTCGACCGTGCGTTTTGCCGTCTCTTCGTCCTGGCGGGCGAGCGAGCAGCAATGGCCGGCCGTCACCCTGCCGTCGAAGCGGTTGCGCAGCACCGCTTGCGCGATCGCCTTCAGGGATTCTGCAGCCGGATCGTCGGTCTCGTCGACATGAAGATCGACATCGAGGCCGTTATCGGCCGCGGCTCTGAACAGCGTGTCGAGCTGGCTGTCGAGATCGGCGCTCATCCGGGTGACGCCGCCGATCAGCCCGGCCTTTTCGCGGACCACGGTGACGAGATCGGCGAAATAGGCCGCGTCCGCCATGTTCTCCATCGGAAACAGCGCCACCGCCTGCAAAGCGATCCTGTCCCTCCAGACCTCGCGCAGCTCGGCGAAGACCTCGAAGGAAATGCGGTGCTGCGGCGCCAGCGAATCGAGATGGGTGCGGATTAGGCTGGTGCCGTGCGCATAGGCGCAGCGCAAGGAAAACTCCATGCGCTTCCTCACGTCGGCAGCCGACCAATGCGCTTCGCGGTCGGTGCGCACCGCCTCCAGCGCCGCCATGAAGGTGCCGTCCGTGTTGGCGTTGCGCGGCCAGATATGGCCCTTGTCGAGATGCGTATGCATATCGGCGAAGCAAGGCCAGACCATGCCGTCCTTCAGGTCGGATCTGGCAATTTCCACAGGCGCTTCGCCCGGCGCCAGCACGGCGGAAACGACGCCGTCGGTGATGACGATATCGGCTTTGACCAGCCCCTCGACGGCGGGCGCGTCATATCCTGCGACGGCAGCGGCGGGCAGCGTCGCATTGCTCAGCACGAAGCGGCCGGCATTGGGCGGGGAGATGAAGGAATAGGTCATCAGTTTTCCCGTTTCAGGCTGCTCTCGTGCCAGCGATGCAGGGCGAGCCACGAAATGAAGGAGGTGACGGCAAAGATTGCGACACCGAGCAGCGAGAGCAGCAGCAGCGCTGCGAACAGGCGAGGAATGTTCAGCCGGTACTGGGCTTCGAGGAGCCGGAATGCCAGACCGGAGCCGGCACCGGCTGAACCCGCTGCAAATTCGGCAACGACGGCGGCAATCAGTGCAAGGCCGCCGCCGATCCTGAGGCCGGTCATGAAATAGGGCTGGGCCGCCGGCAGCTTGAGAAAGAACAATGTCTGCCAGCGGGAGGCGCCGTAGAGTTCGAACAGGTTGATGAGGTTGTGGTCGACGCTCTTCAGCCCTTGGACCATGTTTGAAAGGATCGGGAAAAAGGCGACGAGGAAGGCGCAGATCAGCAGCGCCACCTGCGTCGACGGTGCATAGATCAGGATCAGCGGCGAGATCGCCACGACCGGCGTGACCTGCAGGATGACCGCGAGCGGATAGAAGGCGAGTTCGATCCAGCGCGACTGCACGAGAAAGATCGCAAAACCGACGCCGCCGACAAGCGCCAGAATCAGCGACAGAAAGGTGATCTTGGTGGTGACCCAGAGGGCAGGGGCAAGTGTGCCCCAATCGGTCACCAAGGCGTTGGCGACGGCGGCCGGCCCGGGCAGGATGTAGGGCGGGACACCCGACAGTTTTACGTAGATGTACCAGATCAGGATCAGCAGGGCGATGACGAGGAAGGGGATGGAAATGCGCAGCGCCATAGCGCGGCGCCCGGCGTTTGCAGTGCCGTTGAGACGCAGTGGTGGTGCATCGGTTTCGTCGCTCATCACTGATCTCCTGCCGCGTTGATGGCGCCGATCAGCGAATGCGACACCGTTTCGCAGGCTTTGCGATATTCTTCCGAGGTGCGGTAATGGGCGTCGCGTTCGAGGCTGGTGCTCAGCGGGACGTCGGCGTGCACGCGGCCGGGCCTTGCCTTCATCACGACGATGCGGTTCGAGAGATAGGCGGACTCAAAGACCGAATGGGTGACGAAGATGACGGTAATGCCGGTCGTCTGCCAGAGCCGCAGCACGTCGTCGTTGAGCTTCTGCCGGCTGATCTCGTCGAGCGCCGCGAAGGGCTCGTCCATCAGCAGCAGCTTCGGTTTCGTCACCAGCGCACGGGCAATCGAGACGCGCATCTTCATGCCGCCGGACAGTTCGCGCGGATAGGCCTTGGCGAAATCCTGGAGGCCGACGGTGGTCAGCACCCCCATGATCTGGTCATGCGCCGCCGCCTTCGAAACGCGCCGCAGCCTCAGCGGCAGATGGACATTGTCGAACACGTTCTTCCACGGCATCAGCGTCGGCTCCTGGAAGACGAAGCCGATATCGCCCTCCGGCAGGCCGCTGGCATTGATGCGCGAACTCGGCCAATCGATTGCACCCGAGGTGACGTCGCCGAGGCCGGCGATGATGCGCAGCGCCGTCGATTTGCCGCAGCCGGACGGGCCGAGCAAGCTGACGAATTCGCCGCTTTCGACGGTGAGCGACATCTCTGAAAGCGCCACCGTTCCGCTGGAAAAGACTTTCGAGACCGAGCGCATGACGACCAGTGGCCGCGTGCGCGTCTCCTTCGGGGATAGGGCCTGGGCTTCGGCTGGGGGCATTGCCTGTCTCATTCGCTAGGAAAGGATGCGATCCGCCGCATCTGCGGCGGATGCTTGCCGGCGTTCGACCAGCTTATTTCTTCAGCGCCACGCCGGTGTTCTTGCAGACGAATTTGGTCGTGAACGCCTTGGTGTAATCCGTCTCCGGCTTGAATACCTTGATACCGACCATTTCGGTGAAGAACGCCTTGTAATGGGCGTCGGTGATGCAGCCGATGCCCTTGTCGAGGCTGTCGCCGGATTCGATGATCCCGTATTCCTTCATCTTGGCGATGGAGTAGGCGATCTGGCCATCCGTCATTTCGGGATTGTCCTTCTTGATCAGCGCGTTCGCCTTGCTGTTGTCGCCGTAGAGATAGTTGTACCAACCCTCGATCGAGGCATCGACGAAACGCTGGACGATGTCGGGCTTGCTGTCGATCATCGTCTGGGTGGTGGTGATCATCGTCGAATAGGGGGAATAGCCGTTATCGGCGAGCAGGAAGACTTTCGGCTCGAAGCCGGCCTGCTTCTGGATCTCGTAGGGTTCGGAGGTGAGGTAGCCTTGCTGTGCGGAATCCTTGTCGGCGAGGAATGGCGCCGGGCTGAAATTGTAGGGCTTGTACTGCTCGTCCTTGAAACCCTTGAAGTTTGCCTTCATCCATTCGAAATAGGTGAGATAGCCGTCCTTGCCGAGAAACAGGGTCTTGAGCTTGGCGAGATCTTCGAATTTGTCGATGCCGGCATCGGGATGGGCGATCAGCACCTGCGGGTCCTTCTGGAAGATTGCCGCGACGTCGACCAGCGGAATGCCCTGTTCGACCGCCGAGATCTCGCCCTGCGGACCGCCCATGTAGAAATCGATCTTGCCGGAGATGAGCAGGGCGCTGTTGGCGGCATTCGGGCCGCCCTGTACGATGGTGACGTCGAGGCCGTGTTTGGCATAGGTGCCGTCGGCGACCGCCTGGTAGAAGCCGCCATGCTCGGCCTGCGCCAGCCAGTTCGTACCGTAGCTGACCTTGTCTGCCGCCTGCGCCGTGACGGCGGCGCCAAACGCACCGCCCAGGCCGATGAGTGCGGAAAAGACCGTATTCTTCTGTGCAATGCGCATGATCAACGTTCCCCTTCTGAGTTCACAACGCCCGTGGCGACGTCGGATTTTCTTCATAGGAGCGATTGCTTTGCTCTTTGAAAAGCATCAAATTTCGTGCGCAACGATGCCTTTTCGGCATCTCAAGCGAGGCCTGTGCCTAATTTGTGCGTGTGCTGTATTTTTATGCAAAGAGGTGGCGATGCTACATTCCAGAAAGCTTCTCTACATCAACGAGATCGCCCGCGCCGGCTCGATCCGCAAGGCGGCAGCGCGGCTGAATGTGGCGTCTTCGGCGATCAACCGGCAAATCCTGGCGCTGGAGGAGGAAATCGGCGCGCCACTGTTCGAGCGCCTGCCGCGCGGCCTGCGTCTGACGGCCGCCGGCGAACTCTGCATCGAGCATATTCGCGAGGTCTTGAAGAATTACGAGCGGTTGGAGGGCCGCATTCGCAGCCTCCGGACGCAACAAGCCGGCAAGATCCGCCTGGTGACGACGGTGGGCCTGGCCGCCGGCCCGCTGCCTGAGATCATCGCCCGGTTCCAGTCGGAGCATCCGCGCGTCTTCATGCAGCTGCGCAACGATGCGGGGACGATGACGGTCAACCCGGTGCTGTCGGGCGAGGTGGATATCGGCCTGGGCTTCAACATTCCGGCGACGCCCGGCATCCGCACGCTCGGCAATTTCGACATCCCGATCGGCGTGGTGCTGCCGCCCGGCCATCCGCTGATCGCTTCGGGTCCGATCAACCTTGCCGATATCGTCCAGGAGCGCCTGGTGTTGGCGCAGCAGGGCACCAGCCTGCGCGACGTGATCAATCTGGCCATGGCCCGCCTCGACGTGCACATCGAGCCCGTCTTGGAAACCAATGCCTCGGAGATGTTGAAGAAGCTGGTGAAATCAGGGGCCGGCGTGACGATGCTGAACCCGCTCGACGTCATCACCGAATGCCGACAGGGCGAACTGGTCTTCCGGCCGATCGCCGAGCCGCATGCGCGCCACCAGACGATGAAACTCTTCGCCCGCGCGCGCACTCCGCTTGATTCCGCCACCAGCCTGTTCGTCGAGTATCTCCTGGCCGAGCTTGCCGGCCTGGTGCAGGAGCTGCAGGCCAAGGGTCATATCGCGATGGAAAGGTCCGTCGCAATCTGAACCCATCTGCGGATGGGGCTATTTCGAATAAAGCTCGGAAAGCGGATAGCGTTTCAGGTCGTGGAGCAGCTCGACGAAACCCTTGACTTGGTGGCGGCAGATCGCTTCCCCCTTTTCGACCGTTCCGAGCGAGGCGTTGCCGACGACGCCGTTCGGATTGAGGTCGTGGGCGATCCAGGCGAGCGAATGGGGCGGCAGCGGCTGGATGTATTTTGACTGTTCGCGCATCCGTTCGGCCTTGGACGTGAAATTCTCCGCCCTGTCCATCCGCACCAGATCGGGACGGAAATAGAGCATCAGCGAGGTCTCCACTTCGCCGCCATGGATGCCGTATTTCATCTCATGTTCGCTGATCATGCCTTCGGGATGGCCGAAGCGGCCCCACTGCGTCGAGACGACGGCCATCTGGAAGCGCACGCGCAGCTCACGCGCCACGATGCTCATGATATCGACATTGCCGCCATGCGAATTGACAATCACCATCTTGCGGATGCCGGCCTCGGCAACCTTGGCGCCGATCGCGGTCCAGATCGGAATGAGCAATTCCGCGCCCAGCGACAAGGTTCCCGGCCCGTAGACATGTTCGTTGGCCTTGCCGATCTCCTGCGTCGGCAGCACCAGGAAATCGAGATCGGCAGGCTTCTGTTGGCGCAGCTCGTTCAGCATGCCGTTGGCGATCGCGACATCGGTGGCGATCGGCAGGTGCGGACCGTGCTGTTCGGTCGAGGCGATCGGAAGGACGGCGATGGTGGTGTCGGCGGAAAGCCCGGCAAAATCGTCGCTGTTCAGTTCATTCCAGTAGAATGGCATTGCCATCGCCGCGCCTCTCATTGCCGTTGGAGACAGTGAGTAGGGAATATCGCAACACGCGAAAAGCATCAATTTGCGCCCGCACCGATGCCTTTTTGCGGATGATGCGTCCGCCGCCGCCGCCGGTGCGCGCGTGCGGTGATGGGACGAGGCGCGCAAACAATTCAGCGACGCCATTGCGCCGGCGAGGCTGCGATGGTTTTCTGGCCTCCCGCAATCGCAACGCTCTCCGGTGATTCCCGATGTTCGATATTCTGTGGCGCGGCCTGGCGATCGGCGCCGGCGCAACCATCCTCATGGACCTCTGGGCGATCGTGCTCACGAAGGTCTTCGGCCAAGCGGCGCCCAATTGGGCCCCGGTCGGCCGCTGGTTCTGGCACCTCGGCCGCGGCAACGTCTTTCACGACAGCATCGCCGATGCCGAGCCCTATGCAAATGAGCTCGCGCTCGGCTGGATCAGCCATTACGCCGTCGGCATTCTCTATGGTGTGATCTTCGCGCTCGTCATGGGATCGGCCTGGCTGGCAGCCCCGACATTCCTTCCCGCCTGGATCTTCGGCATCGTCACCGTCGGGGCAGGGTGGTTCCTGCTGCAGCCGGGCCTTGGGCTCGGCTGGGCTGCGTCCAAACATCCGACACCGAACAAGGTCCGGTGTTTCAATCTGCTGGCGCATACCGTGTTTGCACTGGGGCTTTACGGGACAGCGTTGATCATTGGCTGAGACGAGGGTCCGCTTCCTCCCCATGAGATCGCGGCCCGTTCATCCGCCTGCCGGCACCGACCGGGGTCGAGCCACGGGTCTCGACCCGTCCTTCGGACCCCCGCAGGCGGGGCGAAGGGGATATGCCGCGCCCTCTCCGTTCTCTACTAACCGCTCATAGGGCACGTCCCCACGCCCCGTTTGCGGGGGTCTGCAGGACGGGTCGAGACCAGTGGCTCGACCCCGGTAAGGGTTAGGGTGAGGGGCAGCTTCCGCACGAAGCAAATAGCCTCGCCCTACCGCGCCGCCCAATTCGCGCCGCGGCGGAAGATGGTCTTCATCTCCGGCACGTCGAACTCCTTGGCCTGGTGACCGAGGGAGGAATAGAAGACGCGGCCCTTGCCATATTTGCGCTTCCAGACGACGGGCATGACGACCCCGTCGATCCAGTAGGCGTGTTCGCCGGTGAATTTCGTCGTCGCCAGCACCTCGTTCGAGGGGTCGACATGCATGTAATATTGTTCCGAGGTGTAGGGGAAATCGGCGATCCCTTTTACCAGCGGATCGTCGGGCCGGGTGATGTTGACGGTATAGTCGATAATGTTGCCGGGATGGGCCACCCACTGGCCGCCGATGATGAACTGGTAGTCGACGGAATCGCGGAAGGCATCGCCCGCACCGCCATGATAACCGGCGATGCCTACGCCGCTTTCAATTGCGGCGGCGAGGTTCTTGACCTCCTCCTTTTCGATCTTCGACATCGTCATGATCGGCACGACGAGGCTGAGGTCGTGGACGGAGGGGTCGGCGAGCGCCTCGGTGCCGTGTTCGAGATAGACCTTGAAGCCGTCTTCCTCGAGCATGGCCTTGATGATTTCGGCGCATTCCTGCGGCTCGTGCCCGCTCCAGCCGCCCCAGACGATCAGTGCTTCACGCATTCTCTTTCCTCCTGAAATTATTTCGCCAGCCGTCCGTCGACGATGGATTGGGACAAGGGGGCAGGGCGTTCGACCGCCGTTGATATCGTCACCGTCCGTCCGGTCTCGGATGCTGTATGGAAGGCTTCCATGACTTCAAGCACATGCAGCGCCAGATCGCCGTTGGCGCGATGCGGCCGGTTCGAGCGGATTGCATGCGCCATGTCGGCGACGCCGAGCGAGCGGTAGTTGCCGTCGGCATAGGGTGCGGTGACCGGCTGGTCCTCGAATTCGCCGCCCTTCTTCAGATATTCGACGGGGCCGGCGAATTTGTTGGGGTCGGGGACGATGAGCGTGCCCTCGGTTCCGTAGACCTCCAGCGGCACATGCTTGTGGCCGGCGACATCGAAGCTCATGATGATCTGAACGACGGCGCCGTTGGCAAAAGCCATCATGCCGGCGACATGGGTCGGCACGTGCACGGGGATGCGCTCACCGTTGCGCGGCTCGCTGGTAATGAGCCGTTCGGCCCGCGGCGTCGTCGCAAAGCCTGCAACCTGCGCAACCGGCCCGAGAAGATTAACGAGATCGGTAATGTAATAGGGGCCCATGTCGAGCATCGGCCCGCCGCCGACTTCGTAAAAAAAGGCCGGATTTGGGTGCCAGCGCTCATGGCCCGGGCACATGAAGCTTGCCGAGCCGCCGACCGGCTGGCCGATGACACCCTGGTCGATCAAGGCGCGGGCCGTCTGGTGACCGCCGCCGAGGAAGGTGTCGGGGGCGGCGCCGATGCGCAGATTCCGCGCCTTGGCCGCTTCGGCCAATTTTTTCCCTTCCGCGAAATTAATCCCGAGCGGCTTTTCCGAATAGGTATGTTTGCCGGCCTCCAGCGCCTGCATCGCCACAGCCACATGGGCCTTCGGGATGGTCAGATTGACGATGATCTCGACCTTGGGATCGGCGAAAAGCTCCTCGATGGATTTGACGGGCACGTTGAATTCGGCAGCTTTTGCCTCTGCCAGTTCCCGGTTGAGATCGGCGACGCCGCGAATGTCGAGAATGGGGAAGGATGCCATCGCCGTGAGATAGGCGCCCGAAATATTGCCGCATCCGATGATGCCGATACCGACTTTTTCCATGAGGTCCTCCATATCTGTTTTGATTGTGTCGCCCAGTCAGAGCGCCGGCCCGGTCGTGCTCCAGGGCGATTCGTAGAGTTCGTAGAGCGCCACGGCTGCCGCACCCTGCGCCCAGAAATCATCGCTCGAATCGTCGAAGACGAGTTCGCTGACGCCTTTCAGCGACGGCGGAATGGCGAGTGCATAGGCATCGCGCAGGCTGTTCAAAAAGGGTTCGCCGAGCGCCAGGCTCGATCCGACCAGGATGACGCGGGGCGGGGCAAACAGCGTGACGATATTGGCGATGGTCAAGCCGACCGCTTCGCCGGCGCGGATGGCGGCGCCGATCAGCCGGTCGTCATCGGCCTTGATCAGCGCCTGGGCGTGGGTCATGCCGCGCCCGAGCCGGATCGCTTCGGCAAAACGCCCGTCGGCCTGCTGTTCGCCGAGGATCGCGCTTTCGCCGGCCTGACTGAAAAGCCGCACGATCCCGTTCGGTCCCATGCCGAGCACGAGATCGCCGAGATTGTGGCTGAGGCCGCCGGCGCCGCGGAACAGGCGATTGCCGTGCAGCACGCCGAGCCCCAGCGTCTGTTCCAGTGAAATCAACACCATGTCCTCGAGGTCCCTGGCTCTTCCGAACCAGTGATGGCCGAGCGTGATGGCATGGGCGTCGCTCTCGACGATGGTCGGCGTCGACAGCCGCGTCGACATTTCGGCGGCGAAATCGACATTGGTGTCGCGAAAGATCGGGCTGCTTCTGATATAGCCGGTGCGGTGCTCGACGACGCCGGGAAAGCCGAGGCAGACGCTGTCGACATCGGCGAGCGACAGCCCGGCATCGACGACGCAGCGCCTGACCCCGTCCTCGACCAGATCGGCGATGACGCCGATCGGCTGCCGGTCGATGCGGATCGGCAAAGCGAGCTTCGACAATACGTCGCCGCGGAAATTGGTGACCACGAACACCATTCTATTGGCGGCGATCTTGCCGCCGACGACGCGGGCGGCATCCGGATTGAGCTCCAGCGCCACGCGCGGCCGCCCCCGCACTGCCTCATTGCGGATATCCCCTTCATGGCGCGGCAGGATCAACCCGTCGTCGAGCAGCGAGGCGGTAATAGCCGAAACGGTCGTGGTGGAAAGCTCGGTCCGTTCGCTGATCTCGATGCGCGAGATCGGACCATGGCGCCTGATGGTATCGAGCACGTTCAAGCGATTGATCGCGCGCATCAATTCTGGATCTGCAGTCTTCATGTAAATGTGCCGGCAGTCGTTTCGTTGGGCCGAAGCCAATATTTTTAACGGGTTACGAAATAAATAGCAGGCAATTCCATCGGCCTGTCAAGCCGATTTGATAAAAATACAGGCATTGGGTTGACATCCGGCGCAAGCTCCGTTGAATTAATCCGCATTGGGGAAAAATTGTGAGGATAGGTCCCCTGGGAGGAAATCATGAATTTTATGCTGAAGAACGCCGCATTCGGCGGCAGGCGCATCGCATCCATGGCCGCGGCAGCCGGCATGCTGCTGGCCGGCGCAGGAGCGGCCTCGGCGACAACGGTGGTCAAGTGGCTGCATCTCGAAACCGATCCGAAAAACGTCGCGGCCTGGGAGGATATCGTCAAGAAATACGAGGCCCAGCATCCCGATGTCGACATCCAGATGCAGTTCCTCGAAAACGAGGCCTTCAAGGCCAAGCTTCCGACCTTGCTGCAGTCCGATGATGTGCCGGATTTCTTTTTCAGCTGGGGCGGCGGCGTCCTGAAGCAGCAGTCCGAGACCGGCGCGCTGCAGGATGTGACGGCAGCCCTCGATGCGGACGGCGGAAAATTGCGCAAGGCCTACACCCCGGCTTCGATCGACGGCCTGACCTTCGACGGCAAGACCTGGGCGATCCCCTATAAGGTCGGTCTGGTCAGCTTCTTCTACAACAAGGCGCTGTTTGCCAAGGCCGGCGTCAAGGCCGAGGATATCAAGAGCTGGACTGATTTTCTCGAAGCGGTGAAGAAGATCAAGGCGGCCGGCATCGTCCCGATCGCCGGCGGCGGTGGCGAAAAATGGCCGATCCATTTCTACTGGAGCTATCTCGTCATGCGTGAAGGCGGCCAGAAGGTCTTCGACGCGGCCAAGAACGGCGAAGGCGAAGGTTTCCTCGACCCGGCGATCATCAAGGCGGGCGACGACCTCGCCGAACTCGGCAAGCTCGAACCTTTCCAGCCCGGCTATCTCGGCGCCACCTGGCCGCAGACGCTCGGCGTCTTCGGTGACGGCAAGGCGGCGATGATCCTCGGCTTTGAAGCGACCGAGGCCAACCAGCGCAAGAATGCCGGCGACGGCAAGGGCTTGGCGCCCGACAATATCGGCCGTTTCGTTTTCCCGACGGTGGAGGGCGGCGCCGGCAAGCCCACCGATACACTGGGCGGGCTGAACGGTTGGGCCGTCACCAAGAAGGCCTCCAAGGAAGCGATCGATTTCCTCGCTTTCCTGACGAATGCGGACAACGAGCGGGCGATGGCCAAGGCCGGCATGCTCCTGCCCGTTGCCGTTGGCGCGGATGACGGTGTCGTCAATCCGTTGCTCGCCGAATCGGCCAAACAGCTTGCGGGTTCGACCTGGCATCAGAACTTCTTCGACCAGGATCTCGGTGCGGCCGTCGGCCGTGTCGTCAACGACGTGTCGGTGGAAATCGTCTCCGGACAGATGAATTCCAAGGACGGCGCGCAGATGATCCAGGACGCTTTCGAACTGGAGCAATAACCAGCGCCTGCAGAACCTTCCGGCGCTCCTGCCAATGGGGAGCGCCGGCACCGATGCCGACGAGATGCGAAAGCAGGAATCATGGCCAATATCTCAGTCCTCTCGACGCCGAGTGCCGCAAGGCCGGCAAGACGAGCCGCAAACAGAAAAAGCTCGGTCGCCCACGACCGGCTGGCGGTGCTGCTGCTGTTCCTGCCGCCGGCGCTGCTGCTCTTTACGCTCTTCGTCATTATGCCGATGGGCGAGGCGGCCTGGTACAGCCTCTATAAATGGAACGGTTACGGCACGCCGACCGAGTTCATCGCGCTCCGCAACTTCCAGGTTCTGTTCCGCAACGCAGCTTTCACCCAGGCGCTTGTTAATAACGGCCTGATCATCGTCATCTCGATCTGCATCCAGGTGCCGCTCGCCATCTGGCTTGCCACCATGCTGGCCCACCGCATTCCCGGTGTCGTCGGCTACCGCCTGATCTTCTTCCTGCCCTACGTGCTGGCGGATGTGGCCGCCGGCCTCATATGGCGTTTCGTCTATGACGGCGATTATGGCCTGTTTGCCGCCGTTTCCAACTTTTTCGGCTTCGCCAATCCTTACGTGCTCGCCGACAAGGACCTAGCGATCTATGCAATCCTCGGGGTGATCGTCTGGAAATATTTCGGCTTCCACATGATGCTGTTCATCGCCGGGCTGCAATCGGTCGACAAGAGCGTGCTGGAGGCGGCCGAAATCGACGGCGCCACCGGCTGGCAGAAATTCCGTTACGTCACGCTGCCGCTGCTCGGCTCCACCCTGCGCCTTTCGATCTTCTTTGCCGTCGTCGGCTCGCTGCAGCTCTTCGACATGATCATGCCGCTGACCGGCGGCGGGCCGTCCAACTCGACGCAGACGATGGTCACCTTCCTCTACACCTACGGCGTCATGCGTATGCAGGTCGGTCTCGGCAGTGCCGTCGGCGTGGTGCTCTTCATCATCTGCGTGACGCTCGCCTTCGGCTACAAAAGGATCTTCATGCGCCATGACTGATATGAGCTCTTCCATCCGCATGCGGACATCGACACGCATCTATCTCTATGTGTCGCTGAGCCTGATTGCCGCGATCGTGCTCGTGCCGCTGCTGACGACGGCGCTCGGCGGCTTCAAGACCCTGGGGGATCTCCGCACTAATCCCTTCGGCCTGCCGACGGAGTGGCAATGGACGAACTATACCGACATTCTCTTCGGTGAACGCTACTGGCTGCAGATCGGCAATTCGCTTGTGATCGCCGCACTCACCGTGCTCTTGACGCTGATCGTCTCGTCGATGGCGGCCTTCGCCTTTGCCCATGTCCGCTTCTTCGGCTCGTCCTTCCTGCTCAACTATTTCCTGCTCGGGCTGATGTTTCCGGCGGCGACTGCGATCCTGCCGCTCTTCATCCGTATCCGCGATCTCGGCCTCTTGAATACCTATTGGGGTGTCGTGCTGCCGCAGGTCGCCTTCGGTCTGGGCATGAGCATCCTTTTGTTCCGGAACTATTTCCGCAACCTTCCGGAAGAATTGTTTCAGGCGGCCTTCGTCGACGGCTGCGGTTATATGAGATTCTTCTGGCATATCTCGCTGCCGCTTTCCCGGCCGATCGTCGCCACCGTCAGCATCATCTCCTTCGTCGGCAGTTGGAACAGCTACATTCTGCCGCTGATCATGCTGAACTCGGAATCCAAATATCCCTGGCCGCTCGGCATCATGGTCTATCGCGGCGAATACGGCACGGAGTGGCAATTGGTGCTGGCCTTCATCACGCTGACAATCCTTCCCACCATCATCGTCTTCTTCGTCGCCCAGAGACACATCATCGCCGGATTGACCGCCGGCGCCGTCAAGTCCTGAGCCGAACCATTGGAGCTGCAATCATGGCATCCGTTCAACTGCACGACATCCGCAAGGCCTATGGCGCCGTCGACGTCATCCACGGTATCTCGCTGCATATCGAGGACGGCGAATTCGTCGCCCTCGTCGGGCCGTCCGGCTGCGGAAAATCGACGCTGCTGCGGATGATCGCCGGCCTCGAGGAGATCACCGACGGTGAGATCGCCATCGGCGGCACCGTCGTCAACGCCATGACGCCGCGCGAGCGCAACATCGCCATGGTCTTCCAGTCCTATGCGCTTTATCCGCACATGACGGTGGCTGAAAACATGGGCTTCAATCTGAAGCTCGCCGGCGTTGCCAAACCTGAGATCGAGGCTCGCGTGGCCGAGGCCGCCCGTATGCTCGATCTCGGCCAACTGCTCGACCGCAAACCGGCCCAGCTTTCCGGCGGCCAGCGCCAGCGCGTCGCCATGGGCCGCGCCGTCGTGCGCAATCCCGCCGTCTTCCTCTTCGACGAGCCGCTCTCCAACCTCGATGCGAAACTTCGCGTGCAGATGCGCTCAGAAATCAAGACGCTGCACCAAAAGGTCCGGACGACCTCGATCTATGTCACCCACGACCAGATCGAGGCGATGACGCTCGCCGACCGTATCGTCGTGCTCAATCACGGCAGGGTGGAGCAACAGGGAACACCGCTCGAACTCTACCGGAAGCCGGCCAATCTCTTCGTCGCCGCCTTCATCGGATCGCCGGCGATGAACATGCTCGCGGGCACGGTGGACGGCGAAAACGGCGAGCCGGCCGCCCGCCTCGAAGACGGCACGGCGATCCGCATCGCGCCCGACCGCAAGGTCAAGGCCGGCCAGGCCGTCACCATCGGCCTGCGCCCCGAACATCTCGTTCCCGGCGTATCGGGCGGCACGCCGCTTGCCGGCCGAACCATGCTGGTGGAACCCACCGGCGCCCAGACCCATGTCGTCTTCCACCTTGCCGGCCAGCAGGTGACGGCGATCGTCGACGGCGAATATCCCGCCCGTTACGGCGCCGTATTCGAGGCGAGCATCGGGAGCGACCAGGTGCATGTTTTCGACCGCGGTACCGGCGTGGCGTTGTAAGCGGGATGGCGTTTAGTGTCAGCTCCGTCGATTTGCGAATACCAAAGCCGCCGGGCAAGGGGCGCGTCATGCAAGAGTGGGCGAGAAACGTCTCCCGTTCCTCGCCCACTCTCGCATGACAGAGCATCTCTCCCTGCGAACGAGGGTCGGAAGACGGATCAGGAAACCGCCACCCCAGCTCTCCGCCCTGTTATTCCGCCGCAATCCGTTCGACGCCGTTGGCCCGCACGATCTTTTCCAGGAGTGCGAGCTCTTCCGGGGTGAGATCCGTCAGCGGCGGGCGAACGGGGCCGGGCTTCTGGCCGAGGACCTGGAGACCAGCCTTGATGATCGAGACGGCGTAGCCCTTCTTGCGATTGCGCAGGGCGACAAAGGGGAAGAAGAAGCTTTTCAGGATCTCGTCGACAGTCGCCTGGTCGCCGGTGCGCAGGGCGCCGTAAAAGCGCTGGGCGAGCGCCGGGACGAAGTTGAAGACGGCCGAGGAATAGGTCGTCACGCCGGCGGCGAAATAGGCCTGGGCATAGACCTCGTGGGTCGGCATGCCGCCGACATAGACGAGGCGGTCGCCAAGCCGTGTGGTGATCTCGATCACCTTGTCGACGTCGCCGACGCCGTCCTTGAAGCCGATCAGGTTCGGGCATTCCTCCGTCAGGCGGGCGATGCTGTCGGCGGTCAGGATGGCATTGTCGCGGTTATAGACGATGACGCCGATGCCGACCGATTGGCAGACCGCCTTGACATGGGCGATCAGGCCGGCCTGCTCGGCAAACATCAGGTAGGGCGGCAACAGCAATAGACCGTCGGCGCCGGCCTTTTCGGCCGCCTGGGCGATCTCGATCGCCAGCGACGTGCCGTAGCCGGTTCCGGAAATGATCGGCGTCTTGCCGGCCGAGGCCTTGGCAGCTTTGACGACCTCAGGGATCTCGCTCGGATTGAGGGAGAAGAACTCGCCGGTGCCGCCGGCGGCAAACAGAGCCGCCGCGTCGTAACCGGCAAGCCACTCGACATGGCGGCGGTATTTCGCCTCGTCGAATTTCAGCTGATCGTCGAAATGCGTGACCGGAAACGAGAGGAGACCACTGCCGACGGCCTTCTTCAGTTCAATTGGGTTCATCATGAAGTCCTATTTTATGTGTTGAAGACCGTGTCAGGCGCTTTCGAGCACCTGCAGAAGTGCGGCGATATAGCCGTAGCAAAAGGCAAAGGCGGTGGCGGTCGGATCCTTGCCGCTGACGGTCGGCACGTGGTCGGGCATCAGCATGTATTTGAAGCCGACTTCCTTGTAGATCCTCGCCGAGCGGAACATGTCCATGTCGCCTTCTTCGGGGAACGTCTCCATGAAGGACAGCTTGCCGCCGCGAATGTTGCGGAAGTGAACATTGAAGATCTTGCCGCGCTCTCCGAACCAGCGAATGATATCGTCGATCTCCTTGCCGGGATTTTCGAGCATTTCGCCGATCGAGCCCTGGCAGAAATTGAGGCCGTGATAGGGGTTCTCGCGCATCAGCACGAACTTCTTCAAGCCTTCGACGGTGCCGAGCACCCGCGTGACGCCGCGATAGCCGGGCGGCGTATAGGGATCGTGCGGATGGCAGGCGAGCCGCACGCGGTTGCTTGCGGCGACCGGAACGACGCGCTCGAGGAAATAGTCGATCCGTTCCCAGTTTTCGTCTTCGGAGAGCACGCCGGCAAGGCCGGGTGCTGCCTGCTGATCCGTCTTGTCCCAGCGGAAGCTGGCATTCAGCGAGCCGCCGCGCCCCGGTTCATCCGGTGTGCGGGGAATACCGATCAGGTTGAGATTATATTTGACGGCCGGAATGCCGGCGGCCGCGACATTCTCGATCATCTTGCAGACGGCGTCGATCTGCCTGTCGCGCTCGGGGCCGGCAAGCAGGATATCGGGATAGGAAGCCTTCTCGATCGGCTGCGAGGGCAGGGGCAGCTGGATCATGTCGAGGATCAGGCCGAAGCTTTCGACCTTGTCGCGATGACGCTCGATGTCGGAAAGCGTCCAACTGCTCGGCTTGCCCGGCGGATCGGCGCTGATATGCTTCACACCCAGTTGCGCGAAAATGCGATAATCGTCGTCATCCCGCGCTGCGACCTGTGTTCCGAGATACATTTGAGGCTCTTTCCAAATTCAACAATGTCATATGACATAATATGAATTTTGGAGAGAGTCGAGCCCTATTGCTGCTCGGCGAGCATCCGGTAACGACGTTGGCTGGCCATCATATGCGCCCGCATCGCCTGGCGGGCGCGTTCCGGATCCTGGTCGGCGATGGCCGACAGGATTTCCACATGTTCGGCGTAGACCTTCTGCAGATAGTCACGGTCATTGGCCTCCGGCAGCGTCGGAAATTGGCCGCGGGGAATGGCCTTGGGGCCGAAATGACGGAGAACATCGACATAGAATCGGTTGTTCGTGGCCGCGGCAATCGCCATGTGGAAGGCGTAATCGGCCTCCACCGTCTGCTGTCCGGCCTCGATCATCTGCGCCATTCTGCGATTGGCCTCGCGGATGGCCGCCTCCTGCTCGGCGGTCCGGCGATAGGCGGCGATCGCCGCCGCTTCACCCTCGGCCGCCATGCGAAACTCCAGCAATTCCAAGGTTTCCGGGATGCTTTTGATTTCCACGGGCGTCAGCGACAGGACCGAATGAGCCTTCGGATCCGCGACGAAGACGCCTTTGCCCTGGATCGGCTTGACGAAGCCCGCGGCCCTCAGGTCGGCAATCGCCTCACGCACCACGGTGCGGCTGACGCCGAAGGTGGCTTCCAGTTGCGGCTCTGTCGGCAACTGGTCGCCGATCCGCAGCTTGCCGGTCTCGATTTGCGCCCGCAGCTGATCGATGACCTGCTGTGCCAGTCTTTGCCGGCCGCGGCTGAGTGTCGTCATGTCCGTTCCCCAATTCCCTCTGCATCACGTCTTCCGCTCGGCTCTTGCAAATCATATTCGATTTCGTTAAATCATAATACGACATACGGACGACATAATATGTCTATGTTATAGTAATCCAGGGAGGAGTTACAATGAAGCATTTTTCCAAGGGCCTCTTCGTCAGCGCCGTCATCGGTACGCTGACGCTCGCCGCCCCTCAGCTCTATGCCGCCACCCCGAAGGACCAACTGGTGATCGGAACATCGCTGGCGCAGGTTCTGTCCCTCGATCCGCATCAGGCGACGGAGGGAAAAGCGGTCGAGATCATGTCGAATCTCTACGACCGGCTGGTCAACAGCACCCCGGATGGCAAGATCGTGCCGCAGCTGGCCGAAAGCTGGAAGGTCGATGACAAGGGAATCACCTTGACGCTGCGCCAGGCCAATTTCGCCTCCGGCAATCCGGTGACATCGAAGGATGTCGTCTATTCAATTGGGCGGCTTCTGAAGCTCGACCAGGCCGCCGCCGCCAACCTCAAGCGGGTCGGCTATGACAAGAATAATGTCGATAAGCTCGTGACGGCAGTCGACGACAAGACCGTGCGCATCGATTTTTCCGGTCAGGTGACAGCCGAGATGCTGCTCTACCGGCTCGCGGCTTCGACCACCAGTGTGGTCGACAGTGTCGAAGTGCAGAAGCATGTTGCCGACAACGACTGGGGGAATGCCTGGATGCGCACGCATTCGGCCGGCTCCGGCCCGTTCACGCTCAACCGCTGGTCTCCGAACGAACTCGTCATTCTCGATGCCAACAAGGATTATGTGACCGGCGCTCCGAAGATGAAGCGCGTCATCGTCCGCCATGTGCCTGAAAGCCAGGTCGAGCGGCTGATGCTCGAGCGCGGTGATATCGATATCGCCAGCGCGCTGACGGCATCCGATCTCGCGACTTTCAATGACAAGAAGGGCTTTACCATTCAGCGGATTCCGACAGGCGGCTTCTACGTGCTGTCGATGAATGCCGGCAACCAGTACCTCTCCAACCCGAAGGTCCGTGAGGCCATTGCCTACGGCATCGATTACAAGGGCATCGAGAAGACGATCATGGGTCCTTACGGGCGGGCGAGAAACGTCCCCGTTCCGGAGAACTTCGAATATGCGATTGCGAATCCCGATTGGCATCTCGACGTCGAAAAGTCCAAGCAGCTGTTGGCCGAGGCGGGTTATAAGGATGGCTTCTCGCTGACGCTGAAGACCATCGCCCAGACGCCGCGCATCGATCTTGCCACCGCCATCCAGGCATCGCTTGCCCAGGTTGGTATCAAGATCGACATCCAGCAGGGCAACGGCTCGGAAATCATCGCCGCCCATCGCGCCAGGGATTTCGATCTGCTGATCCCGCAGACCAGCGCCTACATGCCGAACGTGCTCGGTTCGATGGAGCAGTTCTCCTCCAACCCCGACAACTCGAAGGAAGCCAACAATGCCGGCAACTTCGTCTGGCGTTCGGCCTGGGACATTCCCGAACTCACGGCCCTGACGGCGAAGGCATCGATGGAGCCGGACGCCAAGAAGCGCGGCGAACTCTACGTTCAGATGCAGAAGATGTTCGTGGAACAGAAGCCGGCCGTGCTTCCCATGTTCGAGCGCTTCGAGCCGATCGTGCTGTCGAGCAAGGTCGAGGGATATATCGGTCATCCGACTCAGCTGACGCGTCTCGAGAGCGTCACCAAGTCTGAAACCCAGTAATACTCCCGAGGCAGCCGATCATGAAGGAACTCTCTGTAGCCGAATTTGGCCGACGCCTGGCGCATTTGCTGGTCAGCCTGTTCATCCTCCTCTGCGTCACCTTCGTGATCGGCCGCGTCTTGCCCAACGACCCGGTCGGCGCGATCGTCGGCGAGCTTGCCGATCCCGCCGCCTATGCGGCGATGCGGACGCGTCTGGGCCTCGATCTGCCGATCTACCAGCAGTTTTTCCTCTATCTGAACGGGCTGGCCCATGGTGATTTCGGCACGGCCGTGCTCACCGGCAATCCCGTCTCCTCCGATCTTGCCCAGGCCTTTCCAGCGACATTCGAACTGGCGACGCTGGCGGTGATCATTTCGACCTTCGTCGGCGTCCCGCTCGGGCTCACCGCCGCCCTGTTTCGCGACAGCTGGATCGATAAGGTCGCCCGCGTGGTGGCACTCGTCGGCCATTCGATCCCGGTTTTCTGGTTCGGCATCGTCGGGCTGGTCATCTTCTATGCCGGCCTCAACTGGGTCGGCGGGCCGGGCCGCATCGATGTCTTTTACGAAGGTCTCGTCACGCCGAAAACCGGTCTTTTGCTGGTCGACAGCCTGCTGCAGGGCGAGACCGAAATCTTCTGGAATGCGCTTGGCCATATCATTCTTCCCGCCGTCATCCTTGCCTATGCGGCGATGGCCTACATCACCCGCATGACCCGCAGTTTCACCCTGGAGCAGCTGAGCCAGGATTACGTCATCGCGGCCCGGGCCAAGGGCGTCAGCCCGAGCGGCACGATCCTGCGCCATGTCCTGCCGAACATTGCCGTGCAGCTGATCACCATCCTCGCCATTTCCTATGGCGGGCTTCTCGAAGGCGCTGTCGTGACCGAGATCGTCTTCTCCTGGCCGGGCATCGGCCAGTACATGACGAACGCGCTGATGATCGGCGACATGAACGCCATCGTCGCCGGCACCATCATTGTGGGATTCATTTTCATGCTGTTGAACTTCCTGGCCGACGTCGCCTACGCCATCTTCGATCCGCGGATGCGGGAGGTGGCCCGATGAGCGATGTTGTCCGCAGCGAGCTTCAGATCCGTCCTCCGAGCGTGCCGAGCCGCATGGTGGCGTCGCTTGCGCGCGCCGGCCGCAAACTGGCTGCCGAGCCGCTTGGCCTTGCCGGCTTCGTCATCCTCGGCCTGCTCTGCATCGTCGCGATCTTCGCGCCGCTTCTGGCGCCTTACGATCCGGTCGTGCAGGCGCTCGGCGATGCCCTGCAGCCGCCGAGCCTCGCACATTGGGCCGGCACCGACGAATTCGGCCGCGACATTCTGAGCCGCCTGATCTTCGGCACGCGCATCACCATTCAGACGGTGCTGTCGATCTCGCTGATCGTCGGGCCGATCGGCCTTCTGATCGGCGTCGTTGCCGGCTTTTTCGGCGGGCGCACCGATGCGCTTTTGATGCGCGCCACCGATATCGTCCTGTCCTTCCCGTCGCTGATCCTGGCGCTCGCCTTTGCCGCCGCACTCGGCGCCGGCCTGACCACGGCGATCATCGCGATCTCGCTGACGGCATGGCCGCCGATTGCAAGGCTCGCGCGCGCCGAGGCGCTGGTCGTCAGAAATGCCGACTATGTGATCGCCGCCCGCCTTTACGGTGCCTCGCCGATCCGCATTCTTCTGCTCTATATCGCGCCGATGTGCGTGCCGTCGGTCATCGTTCGCCTGACCCTCAACATGGCCGGCATCATCCTGACGGCGGCCTCGCTCGGCTTTCTCGGCCTTGGCGCCCAGCCGCCGGCACCCGAATGGGGAGCGATGATTTCCAACGGCCGCAAGTTCATGCTCGATTATTGGTGGGTCGCCGTCATGCCCGGTATTGCCATCCTGCTGACCAGCCTTGCCTTCAACATCGCCGGAGATGCTCTGCGCGACATTCTGGATCCCCGCCATGCCAGATCGTGAAATGCCAGATCGTGAAATCAAAGATCGTGATCCACAGCCCGTCCTGTCCGTCAAGGGATTGAGCGTCCGTTTCGGGCGAGGGGCCGTGCCGGCCGTCTCCGATGTCAGTTTCGACGTCGGGCGCGAACGTGTCGGCATCGTCGGAGAATCCGGTTCCGGCAAATCGACGACCGGTCGCGCCATCATGCGGCTGCTGCCGCCGGCCGCGGTCGTCACCGCCGAACGTCTGGATCTCGGCGGCGATCCGCTGCTGTTAAAGAACGAACGGCAGATGGGCGCGCTTCGCGGCAAGGATATCGCGCTGATCATGCAGGATCCGCGCTATTCGCTGAACCCGGTGCTCTCGATCGGCAAACAGATCGCCGAAGCCGCCCGCCTTCACCTCGGTCTCGGCAAGAGCCAGGCGTTTGACGCGGCCCGCGCCATGCTGGAGCGCGTGCGCATCAGCGATCCCGACCGGGTCATGGCGCTTTATCCTCACCAGATATCGGGCGGCATGGGCCAGCGCGTCATGATCGCCATGATGCTGCTGGCCCGGCCGAAGCTTGTCATTGCCGACGAGCCGACCTCGGCGCTCGACGTCAGCGTTCGCAAGGACGTGCTGCTGCTGCTCGACGAACTGGTGCGCGAGAACAATTCGGGCCTGCTGCTGATCAGTCACGACATTCGCATGGTGGCCGCCTTCTGCGAGCGCATCATCGTCATGTATGCCGGCCGCATCGTCGAAACGCTGACCAGCCTCGAAGAGGCCCGCCATCCCTATACCCGCGGGCTGATAGCAGCACTGCCCGACCCGAAGAACCCGGTTCGCCGGCTTGCGGTTCTCGATAGGGCAATACTCGATCTGGAGACGGCGCAATGATCAACGTCCGTGACCTCGATGTCGTCTTCGCCTCCGGCAAATCAAGCAACCATGTCGTCAAGGGCATCAGCTTTCAGGTCGAGCAGGGTGAGACGCTCGGCATTGTCGGCGAATCCGGCTGCGGCAAATCGACGGTGCTGCGTTGCCTCGCCGGCATGGAGGCCGGCTGGACCGGCCAGATCGCGCTTGGCGGCAAGCCGATCGGCAAGAAGCGCTCCCGCGAGGAGCTGAAATTCGCTCAGATGGTGTTTCAGGATCCTTACGGCTCCCTGCATCCGCGCCATCGGATCGGCACCGCCTTGGCCGAGCCGCTGCGCGCCATGGGCCATTCCGATATCTGGTCGAAGGTCGAAAGAGCGCTGATCCAGGTGGGGCTGCCGGCAAGCTTCGCCAATCGTTTCCCGCATGAGCTTTCCGGCGGCCAGAGGCAGCGCGTGGCAATCGCCCGGGCGCTCATCCTGTCGCCGCCGATCCTGCTGCTCGACGAGCCGACCTCGGCGCTCGACGTCTCCGTCCAGGCCGAAATCCTCAACCTGCTTGCCGATCAGCGCGAGGAAAAAGCACTGACCTATCTGCTCGTCAGCCACGACCTCGCCGTCATCGCTCACATGTGCGACCGGGTGCTGATCATGAAGAACGGTTGTTTCGTCGATGAACTCACCAAAGCGGATCTGCAGGCCGGCGTTACCCATGATGCTTATGCGCGCGAGCTGTTCGAGGCGAGCTTTATGGAAGCTTGATATTCCACAACCAGTCGGAACTTCGCCCTGAGATTCCAAAAAGAAAGGCCCGCGCCGAAACGCGGGCCGAATTTTTACATCGAGACAGCCTTAGTGGCTGTTCTTATGACTTTGTTGACCAGCCTTTACATGCTGTTCATGGCTGCCGCCGCGGGTTCCGCTGGACTGCGCGTCGCGGCCGCCTGAAGAGGCGTTGCCGGTATTGGAGTCGTTCTTGTGACTCTGCTGACCAGCCTTGACGTGCTGTTCATGGGTTCCACCTTGGTTTGCCATTTGGTTCTCCTTGGGTTTGAACGAGGCCACGTCGACCTCGATGGGAGAACCTCGCCCCGGCACATGCGTTCCCGATTTTAATATTTCGTGATCTCGCATGGGCGAGAGGGATGAGGAAGCGGACCGGGCGGGTAGGGAGCTCGCCTGCCATTCGTTGGCCATCGGGAGAAAGCGGAAAAATCCCGATGTTCTCCAGCACCGCCGCGTCCGCTTGGCGCGGTCCGCAACCTCGATTTGACAATGCCTGTGGTGGTTGGAAGGTTCCCGCAACAATCCGACCCGCCATGCCGGAAGAGCCGGTGCCGCCCCGTCGGCTCTTTCCTATTCAAGCCATCGCTCTAGCTTAAAAGGTATGGAAAGAAGGAGAAAATCATGACCGACGCACCGAATACGGCGACCCCGGCGCGAAGAGTGTTGCGGGGCCGCCCCTACAGCATCGGCGAATTCGCCAGGAAATACCGGCTGGATGACAAGGAGGCGAAACGCCTCTATGAAAAATTCGGCCCGTCTGCCACCGAACTCGACCTGTTGATGGCGGCAAAGCGGCGCCCGCCGGGGCTGCCCACCAGTCTCGATGCCTGACGGCCCGCCATGAAAATCCGAACGGGACGCTGCCTTTGCGGGGCGGTTGCCTATCGCGTGGAGGGCGAGCCGCTTCGCGTCGGCCTTTGCCACTGCGCCGATTGCCGCAAATCGAGCGGCTCGGCCTTCGTTTTCTTCGCGGTCTGGCCGCGTCCGGCTTTTTCCCACAGCGGCGAGATTGCGACCTTCGCCGGCCGCAGCTTCTGCCCTGCCTGCGGCGGCAGGCTTTTCTGCCTCAGGGACGATGAGGCGGAAATCCGTGTCGGCTCGCTCGACAATGCGCCGACCGACCTTGCGCCGGACTATGAAGTCTGGATCAAGCGGCGGGAAACCTGGCTGCATCCGCTGCCCGGCGCCGGCCAATATGCCGAGGATGCGGATTGACGGACGCTGAAGCGTGTCGCGATCGAGATCACGTGTTCGCGACATGCCCAAGCGCACCAAAACTTGACTTTCATTACCAATTTTTCATTTCCCCCATCCGCAATTCCGTGCCAGTTCGGCAGCAACGCTAATGCCCGGTTCATCTGCGCTGTGTTTATTTCACTGCGGGCCGAGACCGCCGCTGACTGATCGAGGATGACATGAACGATACCGGAACCGGCAAGAAGACCGGGGCACAGACAAACGGTGCGTCCGACCTCGCAGCCGTCCTTGCCGCCTCCGGCAGGCAGGGCAAGCGCAGCCGCTGGCGCGGACGCCTGCTCATCCTGCTGATCCTCATCGCCGCTGCGGCCGGTGCGGCCTATGTCTATTTGGGGCGTGGGCAAAGCGAAGTGAGCTACGCCACCCAGCCGGTCAAGCGCGGCGGCCTGACAGTGCTCGTCACCGCCACCGGCTCGGTGCAGCCGACCGAGCAGGTGGATATATCGAGCGAACTTTCCGGCACGGTCCGCGACGTCAATGTCGACTATAACAGTACGGTCAAGGCGGGCGAGGTGCTGGCTCTTCTCGACACCAACAAACTCGAGGCGGATGTGAAGAGTTCGCGCGCCAAGCTCAATTCGGCCAAGGCGAATGTCGTCAAGGCCGATGCCGATATGCAATCGGCAGGCACCTCGCTCGAGCGGCTGAAGAGCCTGGTCAAGAGCAACGTCTCCACACAGCAGAGCCTCGACGACGCCACCTACAAATATGATTCGGCGGTCGCCGCCAAACAGATCAACGAGGCCGAGGTGCTGGCCTCGGAGGCCGACCTGCAACTGGCCGAGGTCAATCTCGCCAAGGCGAAGATCGTCTCGCCGATCGACGGTGTCATCCTCACCCGCTCGGTCAATCCGGGCGCCACGGTCGCCGCCTCGCTGTCGGCGCCGATCCTTTTCACCATCGCCGGCGACCTGAAGAAAATGGAGCTGCAGGTTGATGTCGACGAGGCCGATGTCGGCCAGATCGCCGTCGGCCAGAAGGCGAAGTTCACGGTCGACGCCTATCCCGACCGGACCTTTCCGGCCGAAATCGAGCAGATCCGCTTCGCTTCCGAAGTGGTCAACAATGTCGTGACCTATAAGGCGGTGCTCTCGGTCGACAATGCCGACCTTTTGCTGCGCCCCGGCATGACGGCAACTGCCGACGTCACGGTCGAGGCCGTCAAGGATACGCTGATGGTGCCGAACGCCGCGCTGCGTTACGCCCCGGCGCAGGCCGAACGGCGCGGCCGCGGCATTTTCGGCATCTTCGGCCCGCCGCGCCAGCGCAACAACAATGCCGGTTCGACGCTGACGGGTGCCGAGCGCCGCGTCTGGGTGCTGCGCAATGGCCGGCCGGCGCCCGTCGTCATCCAGGTCGGCTCATCCGACGGCCAGTTCACCCAGGTCGTCTCCGGCGACATCAAGCAGGACGATGCCCTGGTGACCGACGCCACGACGCGTGCGAACTAGGCGGAGAGACGGATGGCAAGCCCGCCGCTTATCGAATTCAGGCAGGTCTCGAAAATCTACGGCGAGGGCGAGGCGGCGATCCACGCGCTCGACCGCGTCGACCTGGCGATCAACGCCCATGAATTCGTCGTGATCATGGGCCCGTCCGGCTCCGGCAAGTCGACGGCGATGAACATCCTCGGCTGCCTCGACGTGCCGACATCAGGCGATTATATCTTCCAGGGCATCCCGACCAGCGGCTTCGACCGCGGCCAGCTGACGCTGCTGCGCCGCCATATGCTCGGCTTCGTCTTCCAGGGTTTCAACCTCTTGTCGCGCACTTCGGCGGTCGAAAATGTCGAGCTGCCGCTGATCTATCGCGGCATGGCGGTGCGCGAGCGGCGCGAACGGGCCCGCGAGGCGCTGGCGCTGGTCGGCCTTGCCGGCCGCGAACATCACAAGACCCAGGAACTCTCCGGCGGCCAGCAGCAGCGTGTCGCCATTGCCCGCGCCATCGTCACCGAGCCGGCTCTGCTTTTGGCCGACGAGCCCACCGGCAATCTCGACACCAAGACCAGCGTCGAGATCATGGATCTGATGACGCGGCTGAACCGCGAGCAGGGCATCACCATCGTCATGGTGACGCATGAACCCGATATTGCCGCCTATGCGCAGCGGCTGCTGCGTTTCGTCGACGGCAAGCTGGAGACCGAGGTCGAGCATCGCAGGAGGGCGGATCATGTTCTTTGAGACGCTGAAGCTCGCATTGCGGGCCATCAGCCGCAACATGCTGCGCTCTTTCCTGACCGTGCTCGGCGTCGTCATCGGCGTTGCCGCCGTCATCGCGCTGGTGACGATCGGCAACGGCACGACCGCCCAGGTCTCGACCGAGCTGTCGCGGCTCGGCACCAATATGCTGTTCGTTCGTCCCGGCCAGTTCGGCCCCGGCCGGGCGAGCTCCGAGGCCAAGCGCTTCAGCATCAAGGACGTCGCCGCCATCCGCGACCAGATCGGCGGCTTGAGGGCGGTGGCGCCGCTCAACCAATCGACGGCGACCGTGATATCGGCTGGCCAGAACCATTCGACCAGCGTTTCCGGCACCACCAACGACTATTTCATCGCCCAGGACTGGGACCTGGCGCTCGGCCGCACTTTCACCCCTGCCGAGGAGCGCGGCCAGTCGCGCTGTATCATCGGCGAGACCGTGCGTTCGCAGCTCTTCGGCGCCGCCGATCCCACAGGCCAGCAGATCCGCGTCGGCAAGGTCTCTTGCCCTGTGATCGGCGTGCTTGCCAAGCGCGGCCAGTCCGGCATGGGCACCGATCAGGACGACGTCGTCATCATGCCGGTCAAGGTGTTCCAGCGCCGGATCAGCGGCAGCAGTAACGTGCCGCAGATCATCATTTCCGCCCGCGACGGTGTCTCCACCGCCAAGATCCAGTCCGATGTCGAAAATCTGCTGCGCGAGCGTCGCAAGATCATCCCCGGCCGCCAGGACGATTTCAACGTCAACGACATGACGCAGATCGCCGAGGCGATGACCGGCACGACGACGCTACTGACCGGCCTGCTCGGGGCGGTCGCCGCCATCAGCCTGCTCGTCGGCGGCATCGGCATCATGAACATCATGCTGGTCTCCGTCACCGAACGGACCCGCGAAATCGGCATTCGTCTCGCGATCGGCGCGCTGGAAAACCAGGTGCTCACCCAGTTCCTGGTCGAAGCCGTGGCCCTGTCGCTCTTCGGCGGCATCACCGGCATCATCCTCGGCCTGAGCCTCGGCTTCGGCGCCGTGACCCTGATGAAGGTGCCCTTCGTCTTCAGCCCCCTGATGATCGCCGTCGCCTTCCTCTTCTCCGCCGCAATCGGCATGACCTTCGGCTATTTCCCGGCGAGACGGGCAGCGCAGCTGAACCCGATCGAGGCGCTGCGGCATGAGTGACACATAATAAATGTGTCGTAGCGGGGTGCATAATGTGTCTCTAATCTTGTGGACCGAATTCTATTGGAGGCCGACATCATGCCGCTCAACAGGCTGGTGATCTACGCTGGAAATGTCGACGAAACGGCGCGCTTTTATGAGAAACACTTCGGCTTCAAGGCGACCACTCTGCCGGGCGACAGGATCGTTGAACTGGTCGCTCAGGACGGCGGTGCCAATATCATGCTGCATCAGGCCGCCAAAGGGCAGCGGAGCGGCCAATCCACCGTCAAGCTGGTCTTCGACGTGGAGGATGTCGAGGCCTTTTGCACGCGATGCGCGGAGAATGGTCTCGAGTTCGGCGCCATCCACAAAGCGGACGGATATCTGTTCGCCAATACAAGAGACCCGTGTCAAAATTCGATCTCGGTGTCTAGTCGGGCGTTTCGCAAGCGGTGACTGAGGGGAGGTGTCGGCCCGATCAAGCCGGCGATGCGGTGTACCTCCGTAGCCCGGGGCGAGGCGAACGGGCCAATCCCACTCTCCGTCCTCCTCGGCCTTGCGCCGAGGATCCATGCCCGTGGCTGCTGATGGATGCGGTGTGGGTGCTCGGGTCAAGCTCGATCATGGCCGAGGGCGGGGCGGGCGCAGGAGCTATTCACGGCGCAGACGCTTGCATCAGCATCCCATTCGCCGATCTTCGTCTATGTTATCTATCTGTCTCTATTCTGATATATCAAACTGACTTGCCCTATGTTTTCGGGTATGCCATTATGTGATATATCAGTTGGCGACGGGTTTTCGACATTGCAGACTTCACAAAGCCATCTTGCCTATCTCGCGCTGGAGCATCTGATCGTGACGCTGGCGCTGAAGCCTGGCGCGCTCGTCACCGAAAAGCAGCTGATCGATATGGCGGGCCATGGGCGTACGCCGGTGCGTGAGGCGATCCAGAAGCTTGCCTGGCAGGGGCTGATCCTGGTGAAGCCGCGCGTCGGGCTGCAGGTTGCCGAGATCGCGGCTGAGGATCATCGCAATGTCATGCAGGTGCGCCGCGAGTTGGAGCCGATCGCCGCAGGCCTGGTGGCCCAACATGCGAGCGAGGAACAGCGCGTGCGTCTCATCGACTGCGCCCGCCTCATGGACGACTGTGCCGTGACCGGCGATCTCGCCGGCTTCTTCGCCGCCGACAAGGCTTTCGATGAAATCCTCGAAGATGCCTGCCCGAACGGTTTCATCATGGCCGCACTCGGCCCGGTGCAGACGCATTCGCGCCGTCTCTGGTACTCCACCGCAAGCGCGGAGCGCATGGATCGCGCCATCGCGCTGCACGTGGCCGTCATCCACGCCATCCATCAGGGCCGGCCGGACGAGGCGCGCGCCAGCATGGCGACGCTGATCAACTATCTCAGCCAGGAATAAAAACGGCCCCGTTTCCGGAGCCGCTGTCAGATCGGATTGTCGAGAAAAACCTCAGCCGACGAAAGCGCGCTCGATGACGAATTCGGCGGGCTTGCTATTGGCGCCTTCATTGAGGCCGGCCTTTTCGAGCAGTTCCTTGGTATCCTTCAGCATCGCCGAGGAGCCGCAGATCATGCCGCGATCGATCGCTGGGTCGAGCGGCGGCACGCCGAGATCGGTAAACAGCTTGCCTGATGAGATCAGGTCGGTGATGCGGCCGCGATATTCGAAATCCTCGCGCGTGACGGTCGCATAGTGGCGCAGCTTGTCGCCGACCACTTCCTTCAGCAATTCGTCATTCTGGATTTCGTGGACAAGGTCGAAGCCGTATTTCAGCTCGGCGACATCGCGGGTCGTATGGGTGAGGATGACTTCTTCGAACTTCTCATAGGTCTCGGGATCACGGATCAGGCTGGCGAAGGGCGCAACGCCGGTGCCCGTCGAGAACATATAGAGGCGACGGCCGGGGGTCAGCGCATCGAGCACCAGCGTGCCGGTCGGCTTCTTGCGCATCAGCACCTGGTCGCCCGGCTTGATCGCCTGCAGATGCGAGGTCAGCGGGCCGTCCGGCACCTTGATCGAGAAGAACTCGAGCTCTTCGGCCCAGGCGGGGCTGGCGATCGAATAGGCGCGGAAGACCGGCTTGCCCTCGACCATCAGGCCGATCATCGCGAATTCGCCGGAACGGAAACGGAAGCCCTGCGGCCGGGTCATCGTGAAGCGGAAGAGCCGGTCGGTATAATGCGTCACAGCAAGCACCGTCTCGGCATAGACGCCGGCGGGGATGGACGAGGCGAAGTCTTCGGTCTTTGCAGGCGCGTTCATTGCGGTAGAGGATCCCGTTTCGTCGGATGAACTGTCGGATGCGAGGCTGATATTACATATCGGGCCGGAATTAAAGGCATTCCATTCCACGCGACGCTTCAGAAGGGAAATATGCATGTCATTGTCAGGATTCAATGGCCGCCGGGCAGCGAACGGGACGGGCGGGGAATGTCGTATTTCCCGCTGGCGAAGCCCGGCAAAGGATGCATATTAGAGCGGCGCGCCTGACATGGATACCGGTTTTCGGCAAAAACGGTGCGACAACAAAGGCCTACGGCGGCGGGACCCGGTTTCGGAAGAGGGGGCCGGCGATATGTGGCTGATAACGATGCTTGCCGGGGCGAGCACGATAGGGCGGTCGGGGGAATATGAAGATTTTCAACTATAAGCGCGTTCCTTACGCGGAGATGCGCGCCTTCTCAGTCCATATCCTGACGGCCTCCGGTTCCTTCCTTGCCTTTCTCGGCGTCGTTGCCGCCGCGGAGCACCGCTTCATCGACATGTTCTGGTGGCTGGGCCTTGCCCTTCTCGTCGACGGCATAGACGGGCCGATCGCCCGCAAGGTGCGCGTCAAGGAAGTGCTGCCGAACTGGTCGGGCGATACACTCGACAATATCATCGATTACGTCACCTATGTGCTGCTGCCGGCTTTCGCGCTCTACCAAAGCGGCATGATCGGCGAGCCCTGGTCCTTCGCAGCCGCCGGCATGATCGTCGTTTCCAGCGCCATCTATTATGCCGATATGGGCATGAAGACGGACGAGTATTTCTTCTCGGGCTTTCCGGTTGTCTGGAACATGATCGTCTTCACCCTGTTCGTCATCGATGCCAGCGCCACGACGGCGCTCGCCGTCGTCATCGTCTCGGTGGTGCTGACCTTCCTGCCGATCAATTTCCTGCACCCGGTCCGGGTCAAGAGGCTGCGCCCGCTCAATCTCGGTGTCTTCTTGCTGTGGTCGGCGCTCGGCATTTTGTCGCTGCTGATGCATTTCGACACGCCGGAATGGGCGCTTATTCTCTTTATCGTGACCGGGCTCTATCTTTACGTCATCGGCGCAGTGCTGCAATTCTTCCCCGCTCTTGGACGCGAAGCTTAGGACAGGCAGATGACCAAAACGCAGGCGGTTTCATTTTCGAGGACGGGCGGGCCGGAGGTTTTCGACTATGTCGAGATCGATCTTCCCGCGCCCGCGGCAGGCGAAGTGCAGATCAGGCAGGCGGCGGTCGGCCTCAACTTCATCGACGTCTATTTCCGCAACGGCACCTATAAGCCGCCGCATCTGCCATTTGTTACCGGCAAGGAGGGCGCCGGTACCGTGACATCGGTCGGCCCGGGCGTGACGGATTTCAAGCTCGGCGACCGCGTCGCCTATGCCAGCGCCGACGGCGCTTACAGCACCGAGCGCAATATCGAGGTTCGGCATCTCGTGCATGTGCCTGACGGCATCGCGCTCGAAACGGCGGCGGCGATGATGCTGAAGGGCATGACCGCCGAATATCTGTTGAACCGCACCTTCAAGGTCGGGCCTGAGACGGTCCTGCTGTTCCATGCGGCCGCCGGCGGTGTCGGGCTGATTGCCGGCCAATGGGCAAAGGCGCTCGGCGCCACCGTCATCGGCACGGCCGGCTCTGCGGACAAGGTCGAGCTGGCGCTCGCCCATGGCTACGACCATGTGATCAATTACAAGAGCGACAGCTTCGTCGACCGTGTTCGCGAAATCACCGGCGGCAAGGGTGTCGATGTCGTCTACGATTCGATCGGCCGCGATACTTTTCCACAGTCGCTTGACTGCCTGAAGCCGCGCGGCCTTTTTGCCTCCTTCGGCCAATCTTCCGGGCCGATCGAGAATTTCACCCTTGCGGCACTGGCCCAGAAGGGGTCGCTCTTTGCGACCCGGCCGACGCTCTTCACCTATATCGCCGCGCGTAGGGAATTGATCGACAGCGCCAAAGCGCTATTTGATATTGTGCAAAGCAACAAAGTGCGTATCAATATCAATCAAACCTATCCGTTACGTGAGGTTGGGCAGGCTCACGCGGATCTGGAAACAAGAAAAACAACAGGAACGACGCTGCTGATTCCATGAGATCCGAAACGGACCGGTTGGCAGAAGAAATGAGGGGAACGTGTCGCCATTGAATGTGCCGGATTCCGGTGCGTTATTATCGGTGCAGAAGCTGACGAAGTTCTTCGGAAGCTTTGCCGCCTGCAATGAAATCGATCTCGATATTGCGCCGGGCGAAATTCATGCGCTTCTCGGCGAAAATGGCGCAGGCAAATCCACCCTGGTGAAGATGCTGTTCGGCGTTCTCGAGCCGACGGGCGGCCATATCCTCTGGCAGGGCCAGCCGGTTGCGATCGCCTCGCCGGGGGAAGCGCGCAAGCACGGCATCGGCATGGTGTTCCAGCATTTTTCGCTGTTCGAGGCGCTGACGGTTGCCGAAAACATCGCGTTGTCGCTCGACGACGCCATCCCGATCGACAGGATCGCCGAGGAGGCGAGGGCGCTGTCGCAAGCCTACGGCCTGCCGCTCGATCCACATGCCCATGTCGCCGATCTCTCGGTCGGCGAGCGCCAGCGTATCGAAATCGTCCGCGCGCTGCTGCAGAACCCGAAGCTGATCATTCTCGACGAGCCGACCTCGGTGCTGACGCCGCAGGAGGCCGACAGGCTGTTCGAAACGCTGTTCAAGCTGCGCGCCGAAGGGCGTTCGGTTCTCTATATCAGTCACCGCCTGGAAGAGGTGCAGCGCATCTGCGATCGCGCCACGGTGCTGCGCCACGGCCGCGTCACCGGCGCCTGCGATCCGAAACAGGAAACGCCGGCCTCGCTCGCCCGTATGATGGTCGGCAGCGAAGTGGCGGCCGTCACCCATCCCGAGCGCAGCGATAAGGGCGAGGTGCAGCTTGCCGTCGCCAATCTTTCCGTCGCCGCCCGCACTCCTTTCGCCATGCCGCTGCGCGATGTCTCGATGACCGTGCGCTCCGGCGAGATCCTCGCCATTGCCGGTGTTGCCGGCAATGGCCAGAGCGAACTTTTCGATGCTCTGTCCGGTGAATATCCCGTTGCTTCGGCCGAGGCGATCGTCATCCGCAAGAAGCCCGTGGGCACGCAGGGCATCACCGCCCGCCGTCTGCTCGGCGCCGGTTTCGTGCCGGAGGAACGGCACGGCCATGCCGCCGTCTCCGCCATGAAACTGTCCGACAATCTGGTGCTGGCCCGCAGCCAGTCCGACCGCAAGGCCTTTCTCGGCCTGCTCGGCATCATCCGCTATGGCGCGGTAAGGTCGGCCGCGCGGCGTATCTCCGAGGCCATGGATGTTCGCAAGAGCGGCGATGATCCGGCCGCCGGCTCCTTGTCGGGCGGCAACCTGCAGAAATTCATCGTCGGCCGCGAGCTCGATCGCCAGCCGGCGGTGCTCGTCGTCAACCAGCCGACCTGGGGTGTCGATGCCGGGGCTGCAAGCCGCATCCGCCAGGCTCTGGTCGATCTTGCCAGAAACGGTTCGGCCGTCGTCGTCATCAGCCAGGATCTTGACGAGATCTTCGAAGTGGCGACCGATATCGCCGTCATCTCCGAGGGCCGCCTTTCCCGCCCGTTCCCGGCGGACGAACTGACGCGGGAAAAGATCGGTCTGCTGATGGGCGGCCTGCACGAGGGCAGCCCTGCTTCGGAGGCGCCTCATGCGCATTGAACTTGAAAAACGCCCCGACGTCTCGAAGCTCTACGCTTTCGTCTCGCCGCTCCTGGCGCTTGTCCTGACGCTGGCCTTCGGCGCCATCATGTTCGCCATGCTCGGCAAGAACCCGGTCGAGGCCCTCGACGCCTTCTTCGTCGAGCCGCTGCTCGAGGTCTGGTCGCTTCATGAGCTGGCGATCAAGGCCGCCCCCTTGATCCTGATCGCCGTCGGCCTGGCCGTTTGTTACCGCTCGAACAATTGGAATATCGGCGCCGAAGGCCAGTTCACCATCGGCGCCATCACCGGCTCCTACCTGCCGATCGTCTTTTACGACTGGCATTCGCCGCTGGTGCTGCCGCTGATGCTGCTCCTCGGCGCGCTCGGCGGTGCGCTCTTCGCCGCCATTCCGGCGCTCTTGAAGGCGCATTTCAACACCAACGAAATCCTGACATCGCTGATGCTGGTCTATATCGCCCAGCTCTTTCTCGACTGGCTGATCCGCGGCGCCTGGCGCGATCCGAAGGGCTTCAACTTTCCGGTCTCGCGCGATTTCGCGCCGGAAGCGGTGCTGCCGGCGATCTGGGAGGATTCGGGCCGCGCCCACTGGGCCTTCATCTTCGCCATCATCGCGGCGATCGGCGTCTGGTTCATGCTGCGTTATACGCTGAAAGGCTTCGAGATCGTCGTGCTCGGCCAATCCGAGCGGGCAGGGCGCTTTGCCGGCTTCTCGTCGAAAAAGATGATCTGGTTCAGCTTTCTCTTTTCGGGTGCGCTTGCCGGCCTGGCCGGCATATCAGAGGTCTCCGGCTCGATTGGCCACCTGCAGCCGGCGATCTCGCCGGGCTACGGCTTCACCGCCATCATCGTTGCCTTTCTCGGCCGCCTCAATCCGCTCGGCATCATTGCTTCGGGCCTGGTGCTGGCGCTCACCTATCTCGGCGGTGAGGCGGCACAGCTGTCGCTCGGCGTTTCCGACAAGGTCACCCGCGTCTTCCAGGGCCTGCTGCTCTTTTTCGTGCTCTCCTGCGATACACTGATCTATTACAAAATCCGCATCGTCTGGTCGCGGCTAAGGGGCGGGGCCGCATGAGCATCTTCGAAGCCATTCTGCTGACGGTTATCACCGCCTCGACGCCGCTCGTCATCGCAGCCCTCGGCGAACTGGTGACGGAACGCTCCGGCGTTCTGAACCTTGGCGTCGAAGGCATGATGATCATGGGCGCGGTCGCCGCCTTTGCCGGCGCGCAGATGTCGGGTTCGCCCTATATCGGCATCGTCTGCGGCATTGCCGCAGGCGCGCTGTTCTCGCTGCTGTTTGCCTTCCTGACGCTGACGCTGGTGGCAAACCAGGTGGCGACCGGACTGGCGCTCACCCTTCTCGGCCTCGGTGTGTCGGGCATGCTCGGCGAAGCCTATGTCAGCGTGCCCGGCATCCGGCTGGACGAGATCGTCATTCCCTTGCTGTCGGACATTCCCGTGATCGGCCACGTGCTCTTCAGGCAGGATCTGATCTTCTACCTGTCGATTGCGCTTGTCGTCGGCGTCAGTTGGTTCCTGTTCAAGAGCCGTACCGGGCTGAAGCTGAGAGCGATCGGCGACAGCCACTCTTCGGCCCATGCCCTCGGCATTCACGTCATCCGCACGCGTTACCTGGCGGTGATGTTCGGCGGCGCCTGCGCCGGACTTGCCGGGGCGCAGCTGTCGCTCGTCTACACCCCGCAATGGGCGGAGAACATGTCGGCCGGCCGCGGCTGGATCACGCTGGCGCTTGTCGTTTTCGCCTCCTGGCGGCCGTGGCGGGTCCTTGCCGGCGGTTATCTCTTCGGCGCGGTCACCATCCTGCAACTGCACGCCCAGGCCTTCGGCCTCGGCATTCCCGCGCAGTTCCTTTCGATGCTGCCCTATGCCGCGACTATTGTGGTTCTCATCATCATTTCTCATAATCGGCGCACGACGTTGATCAACACGCCCGCATCGCTCGGAAAAGCCTTCGTACCGGAGCGATGAAGCAACAACAAAGACGGGTTTCCCAACTTCAAACCAACAGGGGTTACTATGAAGAAGTTAGCACTCACACTCGCCGCCTCGGCTGCCGCCGTGATCGGCATCTCGTCTGCCGCACAGGCTGCTGACAAGACGAAGGTCTGCTTTGTCTATGTCGGCTCGCACACCGACGGCGGTTATTCGCAGGCCCACGATCTCGGCCGCCAGCAGGTCCAGGCCGAATTCGGCGACAAGATCGAAACGCCTTACCTCGAAAACGTGCCTGAGGGACCGGACGCCGAGCGCGCCATCGAACGCCTTGCCCGTTCCGGCTGCAAGCTGATCTTCACCACGTCCTTCGGCTTCATGGACGCGACCGTCAAGGTCGCCGCCAAGTTCCCGAAGGTCAAGTTCGAGCACGGCACCGGCTACAAGGCCGGCCCCAACCTCGCCACCTACAATTCGCGTTTCTATGAAGGCCGCTACATCCTCGGCCAGATCGCTGCGAAGACCTCGAAGAATCATGGTGCCGCCTACATCGCCTCCTTCCCGATTCCGGAAGTGGTGATGGGCATCAACTCCTTCGAGCAGGGCGCCAAGTCGATCGATCCGAGCTTCAAGCTGAAGGTCATCTGGGTCAACACCTGGTTCGACCCCGGCAAGGAAGCCGATGCCGCCAAGGCCATGGTCGACCAGGGCGTCGACGTCTTGACCCAGCACACCGACACGACAGCGCCGATGCAGGTTGCCGAAGAACGCGGCATCCATGCCTTCGGTCAGGCATCCGACATGATCGCGGCCGGCCCGAAGGCGCAGCTGACGGCGATCGTCGATACCTGGGGCAACTATTACTCCAAGCGCGTGCATGCGCTTCTCGACGGCACCTGGAAGTCCGAGCAGAGCTGGGATGGCCTGAAGGACGGCATCCTGAAGATGGCGCCTTATACCAACATGCCTGATGACGTGAAGAAGATGGCCGAGGAGACCGAAGCCAAGATCAAGTCTGGCGAACTGCATCCCTTCACCGGCCCGATCAACAAGCAGGACGGCACGCCCTGGCTGAAGGCCGGCGAGAAGGCCGATGACGGCACGCTGCTCGGCATGAACTTCTATGTCGAAGGCGTCGACGACAAGCTGCCGGCGCAATAATTCGCATTCAATTCGCAGTTGCGAAGAGCGCCCCCTGTGGGCGCTCTTTTTTGTTGCGGTGCATCCGAAGATTCTGATTTACAAAAGTAATACTATATGATTTTTTGACCCTGCGCCGCGAGACGCGGCTTGGGAGGAAATCATGAAATTGAAGACTGCACTTATGAGTGCCACGATTCTTGCTGCCTGCATGTTCGGTTCGGCTTCGGCCGCCGGCTTGACCGTCGGCTTCTCGCAGATCGGCTCGGAATCGGGCTGGCGTGCGGCTGAAACGACCGTTACCAAGGAGCAGGCCAAGAAGCGCGGCATCGATCTGAAATTTGCCGATGCGCAGCAGAAGCAGGAAAACCAGATCAAGGCTCTGCGTTCCTTCATTGCTCAGGGCGTCGACGCCATTCTCATTGCACCGGTCGTTGAAACCGGCTGGGACGACGTTCTCAAGGAGGCCAAGGAAGCCAAGATTCCGGTCATCCTTCTCGACCGCACCATCAAGGCTCCGGACGATCTCTACCTGACAGCTGTTACCTCCGACCTCGTCCATGAAGGCAAGGTCGCCGGCGACTTCCTGGTCAAGACTGTCGGCGACAAGAAGTGCAACGTCGTCGAACTGCAGGGCACCACCGGTTCGTCGCCGGCCATCGCCCGCAAGAAGGGCTTCGAAGAGGCTCTTGCCGGCCACGACAACCTCAAGATCGTTCGCAGCCAGACCGGTGACTTCACCCGCACCAAGGGCAAGGAAGTCATGGAAAGCTTCCTGAAGGCCGAGAATGGCGGCAAGGATATCTGCGCGCTCTACGCCCATAACGACGACATGGCCGTCGGCGCCATCCAGGCGATCAAGGAAGCCGGGCTGAAGCCGGGCAAGGATATCCTCGTCGTCTCCATCGATGCCGTTCCTGATATCTTCAAGGCCATGTCCGAAGGCGAGTCCAACGCCACGGTCGAGCTGACGCCGAACATGGCAGGTCCGGCCTTCGATGCGCTCGATGCCTACCTGAAAGACAAGAAGGCTCCGCCGAAGTGGATCCAGACCGAATCCAAGCTCTACACGCCTGCCGACGAGCCGATGAAGGTCTACGAAGAGAAGAAGGGTCAGGGCTACTGATCTGATTTGACGCTCCTGCCTAATTCCGCAACCGCAATCGAGAAGGGAATCGGGCAGAATTCAAAGCGCTACAGCGTCCCGTGCTGAAAAGACACGGCGGCGCTGTAGAACCGCACCGGCCCGTCATGGATCGGTGCGGAACTGCCTTGCCGCCTTGGGACGTCATGTCCGGCCGCGGCGCGGCTTTTGCCGTCAATATCAGGAAAACAGACCCCTATGACTCACGATTTCGAGAACGTTCTCGCGGCTTCCGGAATATCGAAATTCTTTCCCGGCGCAGTGGCGTTGGACAAGGTCGATTTCACGCTGCGCAAGGGCGAGGTGCATGCGCTGCTCGGCGAGAATGGCGCCGGCAAATCGACGCTGATCAAATGCATCACCGGTGCCTATCATCGTGACGAGGGCAGCCTGACGCTCGACGGCCATGAAATCAATCCGGCCAATACGCTCGCCGCCCAGAATCTCGGCATCGGCACCGTCTACCAGGAGGTCAACCTCCTCGCCAATCTGAGCGTCGCCGAAAACCTCTTTCTTGGACGCCAGCCAAGGCGTTTCGGCATGACTGATGTCCGCGCGATGAACCGCAAGGCGCGCGAATTGCTCACCGGCTACGGCATCGATATCGACGTCACCGCCGAGCTTGGCCGCTTCTCCGTTGCCGTCCAGCAGGTGGTCGCCATCGCCCGCGCCGTCGATCTCTCCGGCAAGGTGCTGATCCTGGACGAGCCGACGGCAAGCCTCGACAATCAGGAAGTGGCGCTGCTCTTCCGCATCATCGAGGACCTGAAGAAGCGCGGCCTGGGCATCGTCTTCATCACTCACTTCCTCGAGCAGGTCTATGCGATCAGCGACCGCATCACCGTGCTGCGCAACGGCAAGCTCGTCGGTACCCGCGACGCCGCCGATCTGCCGCGCCAGGGACTGATCGCCATGATGCTCGGCCGCGAACTGGCGCATGCCGAGGAGGCGGCGAAGGAGCGCAGTGTCGCGGCGGGCGACGTCCGTTACCACTTCGCAGGCTACGGCAAGCGCGGCAAGGTCAAGCCGTTCGACCTGGATGTGCGCGCCGGCGAGGTGGTCGGCATCGCCGGGCTGCTCGGCTCCGGCCGCACCGAAACTGCCGAGCTGCTCTTCGGCATCGAACATGCCGACAGCGGCAGCGCTACGATCGACGGCCAGCCGGTGACCCTTTCCAGCCCACGCGCCGCCATCGAAAAAGGTTTCGGCTTCTGCCCCGAGGACCGCAAGACCGACGGCATCGTCGGCGACCTGTCGATCAGGGAGAACATCGCGCTTGCGCTGCAGGCGCGGCGCGGCTGGACGCGGCCGCTGTCGCGCGCCGAGCAGAATGCGCTTGCCGACCGTTACATCAAAGCGCTGGATATCCGCACCACCGACCGCGAAAAGCCGATCCGGCTGCTTTCCGGCGGCAACCAGCAGAAGGCGATCCTCGCCCGCTGGCTGGCGACCAATCCGAAGTTTCTCATCCTCGACGAGCCGACCCGCGGCATCGATGTCGGCGCCCATGCCGAGATCATCCGGCTGATCGAGCAGCTCTGCGGCGAAGGCATGTCGCTGATCGTGATTTCCTCGGAACTTGAAGAGCTTGTCGCCTATAGTTCACGTGTCATCGTCCTTCGCGACAGACAGCATATCGCCCAACTCACAGGCGAACGGATTACGGCCGCCGGCATCGTCGATGCCATCGCTGCGGCCGAGCATAAGATGGAGGAGGCATGAGGTCCTCGCTGAACGCGCTGGCTTATCGCCTGGCGCCGCAATTGATTGCGCTCGTTGTCATTCTTTTGTTGAATTTCATCACGTCGCCGCAATTTTTTAATGTCGTGGTTCAAAACGGACGCCTCTATGGCAGCCTGATCGATGTGCTCAATCGCGGCGCGCCGGTGGCGTTGCTGGCGATCGGCATGACGCTGGTCATCGCCACCAAGGGCATCGACCTGTCCGTCGGGGCTGTTGTAGCCATCTGCGGCGCTGTTGCCGCATCGTCGATTGTCTCAGGAAATTCAGTTGCTTATACCATTATCCTGACGCTTGCGATCGGGCTTGCCTGCGGTGTCTGGAACGGTTTCCTGGTGGCCATCCTCAATATCCAGCCGATCATCGCCACACTGGTGCTGATGGTCGCCGGCCGCGGCATCGCCCAGCTCATCACCGAAGGCGCCATCCTGACCTTCAATGATGACGGGCTGACCTTCTTCGGCAGCGGTTCCTTCCTGCTCCTGCCGATGCCCGTCGTCACCTGGCTTCTCGTCGGCCTGCTCGTCATCCTGCTCGTCCGCCGGACGGCGCTCGGCATGCTGATCGAGGCCGTCGGCATCAATCGCCGCGCCAGCACGCTGTCCGGCATTCAAACGCCGGTACTGCTGATGGCGGTCTATATGCTGAGCGGGCTCTGCGCCTCGATATCAGGCATCATCGTCGCCGCCGACATCAAGGGCGCCGATGCCAACAATGCCGGCCTCTGGCTCGAACTCGACGCCATCCTCGCCGTCGTCGTCGGCGGTAATTCACTGCTTGGCGGCCGCTTCAGCATTCTCGGATCGCTGATCGGTGCGATGATCATCCAGGCGGTGAATACCGGCATCCTGTCCTCCGGTTTCCCGCCGGAGTTCAACCTGATCATCAAGGCCATCATCATTATCGTCATCCTTGTCATCCAGTCGCCGGCGGTGCAGTCGCTCGCCATCTTCGCCAGCCGCCGGCCGGGCGGAAGGGAGCAGCTGAAATGAATTCCAAATACCTGCCGCTGCTTGCGACCATCGTTATCTTCGTGCTCGCCTATGCCGGCTGCACGCTGCAATATCCGAACATGCTGTCGACGCGCGTCATCGGCAATCTTCTGACCGACAATGCCTTTCTCGGCATTGCCGCCGTCGGCATGACCTTCGTGATCATCTCCGGCGGCATCGATCTGTCGATCGGATCGGTCATCGCCTTCACCGGCGTCTTCCTGGCGGTGATCCTGCAGAAGACCTCGATCCATCCGCTGCTCGCCTTTGCGATCGTGCTCGTCATCACCACCGCCTTCGGCGCCATCATGGGCGCGATCATCCACTATCTCGAAATGCCGGCCTTCATCGTCACGCTCGCCGGCATGTTCCTGGCGCGCGGCATGGCCTTCGTGCTCTCGATCGACAGCATCCCGATCGACCACGAATATTATTCGACGCTGACGAGCCTCTATTGGCGCCTGCCCGGCGGCGGAAGGCTGACGCTGATCGGCGCCATTATGCTCCTGGTCTTTGCCGCCGGCATTTTCCTCGCCCAGCGCACCCGCTTCGGCACCAATGTCTATGCGCTCGGCGGCGGCCCGCAGACGGCGCGGCTGATGGGCGTGCCGGTCGGACGTACGACAATTCAGATCTATGCGCTGTCGGGCTTTCTGGCAGGCCTATCCGGGATCGTTTTTTCGCTGTACACCTCTGCCGGATATTCTCTTGCAGCAGTCGGCGTCGAACTCGATGCCATTGCGGCGGTCGTCATTGGAGGGACGCTGCTGACCGGAGGAGCGGGATTCGTGGCGGGTACCTTGATCGGTATCCTGATCCAGGGGCTCATTCAGACCTACATCACCTTCGACGGCACCCTGTCGAGCTGGTGGACCAAGATTCTGATTGGCCTTCTGCTGTTTGCATTCATCCTGATGCAGAAAGCCATCCTGTTCGTTTCCAGTCTGAACAAGAGGTACGCCTGAGAGGAGACGGATCGCTTGCGCAACAAATTGGACGAGACACGTAAGACGGGGCGCAGAACCCGGACGAGCCACGCGCAGGTGGTCGACGAGCTCGGCAAGGCGATCGTCGCCGGCACCTATCCGGTGGGCTCGATCCTGCCCGGCGACACCGAACTGGCGCAGCGCTTCAAAGTGTCCCGCACCGTCTTGCGCGAGACGATGAAAACGCTCGCCGCCAAGGGCATGGTCGTCGCCAAGGCGCGGGTCGGCACGCGTGTGACCGAGAAGAACCTCTGGAACATGTTCGACAGCGAGATCATCGCCTGGCACTTCGACAACGGCGTGACGGAAGAATTCCTGCTGCAGCTCTACGATATCCGTCTCGCCGTCGAACCTTTCGCCGCCGGTCTTGTCGCCGAACGGGCGAATGCCGAGGATATCGAGATCTTGCGCGGGCTGGCGCTGGAGATGGCGGCGAGCGGTCACACGGCCGACAGCCTGGCGCTCGCCGACCTGCATTTTCACCTGGCGCTCGCCGAAGCCTCGCACAATCCCTTTATGCGCACGCTCGGCAGCCTCATCGAAGCGGCGCTCGTCGGCATGTTCCGCATGAGTACGCCGCCCTCGGAAAACGGCTTTGCCAATATCGCCGATACGCATATGCGCATCGTCGATGCCATCGTTTCCGGGGACAGTGCTGCCGCACGCCGTGCCATGGAGCTCGTCATCCTGGATGGCCGCCATCATGTGCACGAGGCCTTCGCCGCCCGCGGTTCGGAGACCGTCAGAGTGCCGATTTCGACTTAAATTTCACAGTTGTAAAGGTTTTGCGTGTCTGCGTCGCCACGCAACTTTTCGGGCGCGCAAAGGACGCCGCAAGGCTTTCAATCCACGCAGCGTGCTTGCCGAAAATCGATTCCGATTTCAGCAATTATGCAGTATGAGGCAACAAAGCCGCCTCACGGCGCGGATTCGCGGAGCAGATCATGGAACGTACTTGTCTTGCCGTCATCCTTGCCGCCGGTGACAGCACGCGGATGAAATCCTCGAAATCGAAAGTGCTGCATCCGGTCGCCGGACGGCCGATGATCGCCCATGTGGTCGAGGCGGTCGCTTCCGCCGGCATCTCCTCCGTCGCCCTCGTCGTCGGCCGCGATGCCGAAGATGTGGCGAAGGCGGCAGCGATCGGCGGCGTCGGCATCGAATCCTATCTGCAGAAGGAACGCCTCGGCACCGGCCATGCGGTATTGGCGGCGCGCGAAGCGATCGCCAAGGGGTATGACGATATCCTCGTCACTTATGGCGACGTGCCGCTGCAGACCGACGGCCCGCTGAAGGCCGCCCGCCAGGGTCTTGCCGAGGGCAGCGACATCGTCGTCATCGGTTTCCACACCGACCGCCCGACCGGCTACGGCCGCCTGCTCGTCAAGGACGGCGAACTGATCGCCATCCGCGAGGAAAAGGACGCGACCGATGCCGAGCGCACCGTCACCTGGTGCAACAGCGGGCTGATGGCGATCAACGGCCGCAAGGCGCTCGACCTTCTCTCACGCATCGGCAATGCCAATGCCAAGGGCGAATTCTATCTGACCGATCTCGTCGAGATCGCCCGTTCGCTCGGCGGCCGCGTCACCGCCGTCGATGCCCCCGAGATCGAAATGACCGGCTGCAACAACCGGGCCGAACTCGCCGTCATCGAGCGCTTCTGGCAGGAGCGCCGCCGCCATGAGATGATGCTCTCAGGCGTCAGCATGATCGCGCCGGAAACGGTCTTTCTCTCCTATGACACCGTCATCGGCCAGGATGCGCTGATCGAACCGAATGTCGTCTTCGGCCCCGGCGCGGTGATCGACAGCGGTGCCGTCATCCATGCCTTCTCGCATATCGAAGGCGCCCATGTCAGCCAGGGCGCGACCGTCGGCCCCTTTGCGCGGCTGCGGCCGGGTGCCGATCTCGGCAATGGTTCGAAGGTCGGCAATTTCTGCGAGGTCAAGAACGGCCGGCTGGGCGAGGGCGCCAAGGTCAACCATCTCACCTATATCGGCGATGCCGTCATCGGCGCCGGAGCCAATATCGGCGCCGGCACGATCACCTGCAATTATGACGGCGTCAACAAGAGCGAGACGGTGATCGGCGAAAACGCCTTCATCGGTTCCAATTCCTCGCTGGTCGCGCCGGTGACGATCGGCGACGGTGCCTATGTCGGCTCCGGCAGCGTCATCACGGTCGATGTACCGGCCGATGCGCTGGCGCTCGGCCGCGCCCGGCAGGAGATCAAGCCCGGCCGCGCGTCGGTGCTGCGTGAGCGCGCGCTCGCCATCAAGGCGGCGAAGAAGGCGAAGAGCTGAGCCGCCTTGCGTAACCGGCGGAAATTGAAAGTGACCGCCGAGGTGATTGAGAAACAAGCAGGAATCGTTAGGACTGGCCTCGTCATCGAAGCCGTTATGGGGAATATATTGCATGTGCGGTATTGTGGGGATTGTGGGAAGTCAGCCTGTTGCCGGGCGCCTGGTCGATGCGCTGAAGCGCCTCGAATATCGCGGCTATGACTCCGCCGGGGTCGCCACCATCCATGAGGGGGTGATGGATCGCCGCCGCGCAGAGGGCAAGCTCTTCAATCTGGAAAAGCGCCTCGATGCCGAACCGCTGCCAGGTGTGGTGGGCATCGCCCATACGCGCTGGGCGACCCACGGTGTTCCCAACGAAACCAACGCCCATCCGCATTTCGTCGAAGGTGTCGCCGTCGTCCATAACGGCATCATCGAGAATTTCTCCGAGCTTCGCGACGAATTGACCGAGGAGGGCGCGGTCTTTCAAACCCAGACCGATACCGAAGTCGTCGCCCAACTGATGGCGAAATATCTGCGCGAGGGCCTGGAGCCGCGCGCCGCCATGCTGAAGATGCTGAACCGGGTGACCGGCGCCTATGCGCTGGCCATCATGCTCAAGGCCGATCCCGGCACGATCATGGCCGCCCGGTCAGGCCCGCCGCTTGCCGTCGGCTACGGCCGCGGCGAAATGTTCCTCGGCTCGGACGCAATCGCGCTCTCGCCCTTCACCAATGAAATCACCTATCTCGTCGACGGCGATTGCGCCGTTATCACCCGCGACAGTGTCGCCGTCATCGATTTTACCGGCAAGCCGGTCAAGCGCGCCCGCCAGCTCTCGCAGGCGACCGCCTATGTCGTCGACAAGGGCAACCACCGCCATTTCATGGAAAAGGAAATCTACGAGCAGCCGGAGGTCATCTCCCACGCGCTTAGCCATTATGTCGATTTCGCCGAAAACACGATCGGCGCCAATGCCGCGGCGATCGACTTCAAGGCGGCGACCGGCCTTGCGATCTCGGCCTGCGGCACCGCCTATCTCGCCGGCCTCGTCGGCAAATACTGGTTCGAGCGTTATGCCCGCCTGCCGGTTGAAATCGACGTTGCCTCTGAATTCCGCTACCGCGAAATGCCGCTGTCGCCGTCGCAGGCAGCGCTCTTCATCTCGCAGTCCGGCGAGACCGCCGATACGCTGGCATCGCTGCGTTATTGCCGCGACAACGGGTTGAAGATCGGCGCCGTCGTCAACGTCCGCGAATCGACGATCGCCCGCGAATCCGACGCCGTCTTCCCGATCATGGCCGGCCCCGAAATCGGCGTTGCCTCGACCAAGGCCTTCACCTGCCAGCTTGCCGTGCTGGCGTCGCTGGCGATCGGCGCCGGCAAGGCACGCGGCACGGTGAGCGCCGATGAGGAGAAGGCGCTGGTGCGCCATCTCGCCGAAATGCCGCGCATCATGAGCCGGGTGCTGAACCTCATCCAGCCGCAGATGGAAAGCCTGTCGCGCGAATTGTCGAAGTGCAAGGACGTGCTCTATCTCGGCCGCGGCACCAGCTTCCCGCTTGCCATGGAAGGCGCGCTGAAACTCAAGGAAATTTCCTATATCCACGCCGAAGGTTATGCCGCCGGCGAATTGAAGCACGGGCCGATCGCGCTGATCGACGAGAATATGCCCGTCATCGTCATCGCGCCCTACGACCGTTTCTTCGAAAAGACCGTATCGAACATGCAGGAGGTCGCAGCCCGCGGCGGCCGCATCATCTTCATCACCGACGAAGCGGGTGCTGCGGCCTCGAAACTGCCGACCATGGCGACGATCATCCTGCCCGTCGTCGACGAAATCATCGCGCCGATGATCTTCTCGCTGCCGATCCAGCTGCTCGCCTATCACACCGCCGTTTTCATGGGCACCGACGTCGATCAGCCCCGCAACCTGGCGAAATCCGTGACGGTGGAATAAGCCTGAAAGGCCAGGGTCTTCGCGCCGAAACATATTGTGCGGCGCCCCGAATTCTGGCAGTTTTACCATACGGACAAGGGGGAAAGGCCGGCGTTCCGGCCTGTCCACGACTGAGATGGAGCTCATCAGGAGAGATGACCGACAACACCCCCAGAATGCCGGTCGCGACCCGGCTGAGGAATAATTTTCTCGCAGGCCTGATCATCTGCGCGCCGATCGCGATCACCATCTGGCTGACCTGGACCTTCATCCATTGGTCCGACAGCTGGGTCAGGCCCTATATTCCGGCGCGTTGGAATCCGGAAAGCTATCTCAATTTCGCCATTCCCGGTTTCGGCCTGCTGACGGCCGTCGTGCTGATCACCGTTGTCGGTTTTCTCGGCAAGAACCTGATCGGCCAGAGCATCGTCGGTTTCGGCGAATCGGTCGTCCAGCGCATGCCGCTTGTGCGCACGATCTACAGAAGCGTGAAGCAGATTTTCGAAACGGTGCTGAAGGAGCAGTCGAACTCCTTCAAGAAAGTCGGCCTCATCGAATATCCCAGTCCCGGCCTCTGGGCGCTGGTTTTCGTCGCCACCGACGCCAAGGGCGAGATCGCTTCGAAGTTCAACGCCATGGGCCAGGACATGGTTGCGGTCTTCCTGCCGCCGACGCCGGTGCCGACCGCCGGTTTCCTCGTCTTCGTACCGCGCGAAAAGATCGTGTTGCTCGACATGTCGCCGGAAGACGCGGCCAAATTCCTGATCTCAGGCGGGCTCGTGGCTCCTGAAATCCCTCAGTCCGAGCCGAAGCCGAAGCATTTGCCGCGGCCGAAGCCGGTGGCGGTTTCTAAAGCGGATTGATGCATGTCGCCCAAAAGTGTCAGCGGTTTTGGGATAACGACATGCATGAAACAAAGACTTAAAGCGCGCCGCAGCGCGCTTTATCCTGCTCTCAGGAACCGGATCGCCTCATCGCGGCGGAAGAGATAGAGCAGGGTGCGGATCGCCTGTCCTCTTTCGCTGGTCAGTTCCGGATCGCGCTCGATCAGATAGGCCGCATCCTTGCGGGCGATCTCGAGCAGATCGGCATGGGCCTCGAGGCTGGCAATGCGGAAGCCCGGCGTGCCGGATTGCCTTGTGCCGAGCAATTCGCCTTCGCCGCGCAGCTTCAGATCTTCCTCGGCGATGCGAAAACCGTCCTCCGTCTCCCGCATGATCGAAAGCCTGGCATGGCCGGTTTCGCCGAGCGGTCCCTTGTAGAGGAGGATACAGGTCGAAGCCTCGTCGCCGCGCCCGACGCGGCCGCGCAGCTGATGCAGTTGCGCCAGGCCGAAGCGCTCTGCATGTTCGATCACCATGATCGTCGCATCCGGCACGTCGACGCCGACCTCAACGACTGTTGTGGCGACAAGAAGCCGGGTCTCGCCGGTCTTGAACGCCATCATCGCCGCATCCTTCTCCGGCCCGCTCATGCGGCCGTGGATGAGGCCGATATCGGGGCCGAGTGCCGCGACCAGCGTCGCATGACGTTCCTCGGCCGACATCAGGTCGAGTTCTTCGGATTCTTCGACCAGCGGGCAGATCCAGTAGGCCTTTTTGCCCTCGGCAAGCGCACTTTGCAGCCGCCCGACGATTTCGCCGGTCCGTTCCATCGGCACGGTGATCGTCTGGATCGGCTTGCGGCCGGCCGGTTTTTCGGTGAGCTTGGAGACGTCCATATCGCCGAAGGCGGCAAGCACCAAAGTGCGCGGGATCGGCGTTGCCGTCATGACGAGCATATGCGGCGAGATGCCCTTGGCGGTCAGCCGCAGCCGCTGATGCACGCCGAAACGGTGCTGCTCGTCGACAACGGCAAGCATGAGGTTGGCGTAGGTGACGCTGTCCTGGAACAGCGCATGCGTGCCGATAATGATCTGGGCAGCACCCGAGGCGATGCGCTCCAGAATGTCCTCTCGTTCGCGTCCCTTGGTGCGCCCGGTCAGCACCTCGATGCCAAGCCCGGCGGAGGCGGCGAATTTCGAGATCGTCGCATGGTGCTGGCGCGCCAGGATTTCGGTCGGCGCCATCAGCACCGCCTGGCCGCCGCTCTCGATCACCGCCGCCATCGCCATCAGCGCCACCAGCGTCTTGCCGGCGCCGACATCGCCCTGCAGCAGCCGCAGCATGCGCTCGGTTCCGGCCATGTCCTTCAAAACCTCGGCGATCGCCTCGGTCTGGCTTGTTGTCGGCGAGAAGGGCAAGGATTTCAGGATCTTGCCGCTGACGGCCCCCGTCGCATGCACCGGCTGACCCGCCACCTTGCGCAGCCTCTGCCGCACCAGGCTCAGCGACAGCTGGCCGGCGAGGAATTCGTCATAGGCAAGCCGCCGCCGGGCAGGGGCCTGCGGGTCGATATCTCCGGGGTCGCGCGGCTCGTGCAGCATGTGGAAGCTGTCGCGGATCGACGGCAGGCCCTGCTTCTGCGTCAAGCTGAGATCGATCCATTCCGGTAGCTCCGGAAAACGCGGCAGGGCACCGTCGATGATCTTGCGCAGCGTCTTCGGTGAAAGTCCCGCCGTCAGCGGATAGATCGGCTCGACCAGCGGCAGGTTTTCGGCCTCGTCGGCCCGGACGATATAGTCGGGATGCACCATCGAGGCACGGCCGTTGAACCAATCGATCTTGCCGCTGACCGTCACCTCCGCGTCAACGGGCAGCTGTTTTTCCAGCCACGCCGCTTGGCCGCGGAAAAAGACCAGCGTCAACTCGCCGGTCTCGTCATGCAGGAAGACACGGTAGGGGATATTGCTTTTGCCGCGCGGCGGCACCTGGTGGCGGTCGACGCGCGCCGTGATCGTCACGATCGCACCCTGCGGTGCGCGCGCGATTCCCGGCTGGTTGCGCCGGTCGATCAGCGAAAATGGCGCGTGGAAGAGGAGGTCGATGACCCGGCAATCCTCCGGCGTGTCGCGCCCAAGCAGCTTGACCAGCAGCTCGGCAATCTTCGGGCCGACGCCCGGAAGGCCCGAAATGGGAGAAAACAGCGGATCGAGAATGGCGGGGCGCATGCGGCCAAAATGCGATGAACAATGCGGCCTTGGCAAGGCTGACAAGCCGCTTTCCAGGGTCTATAGAGGCGCATCAACAGGAAGGTAATGCCATGACAGGTGTCACGCTCACGAGTGCCGGTCTCGACCCGCGCCGCCGCCGGATCCTTTTCCGTTGCTGGCATCGCGGCATTCGCGAGATGGATCTGGTTTTCGGCCAGTTTGCCGAAGCCGAGCTCGCCGGACTGTCGGATGCCGAACTCGACGAGTTCGAGACGATCATGGCGGAAGAGGACAATGATCTCGTCCGCTGGATCATGGGAACATGGCCTGTCCCTGAGCGTTTCCAGACACCGATGTTTGCCCGCCTGGCCGCCTATACGCCCGATTTCGACAAGCCCCTCAGGACGCCGGAATGATCCCTGGTTTTGATGCGAAGAAGCTTGCGGCCATTGCCGAGCCGCTGACGATCGGCAATGTGCCTGCCGGCCTGGAAACGCTGCTGCTCGCCGAGCTCGCCCGGACGGGAGAGCCGGTCGCCTATGTCATGTCCGACGGCCACCGCATGGCGGATATCGAACAGATGCTCGGATTCGTCGCCCCCGACATTCCGGTTCTCACCCTGCCGGCCTGGGACTGTCTGCCCTATGACCGGGTGTCGCCGAGCGCCGATACCTCGGCCCGCCGGCTTGCCGCACTCGGTGGCCTGATTGCCCATCGCAAGAAGCCGCATGCCGCGATCGTGCTCGTCACCGCCAATGCCATGCTGCAGAAGGTGGCGCCGCAGGATGTCATCGAGAGCCTGAGTTTTTCGGCCCGACCCGGCAACCAGCTGCGCATGGACGATCTCGCCGGGCGCCTGGAGCGCAACGGTTTCGACCGTGTCGCGACCGTTCGCGAGGTCGGCGAATATGCCGTGCGCGGCGGCATTCTCGACGTCTTCGTGCCGGGTTCGGAAGAGCCGGTCCGTCTCGATTTCTTCGGCGACACGCTGGAATCGATTCGCAGCTTCGATCCGGCCAGCCAGCGCACGACGGGCCAGGTCCGCTCCCTCGATCTCAATCCGATGAGCGAGGTGACGCTGACGCCGGATACGATCAGTCGTTTCCGCAAGAATTACCTCTCGGCTTTCGGCGCCGCCACCCGCGACGATGCGCTCTATCTCGCCGTCTCCGAGGGCCGCCGTTATCCCGGCATGGAGCACTGGCTGCCGCTCTTCTACGAGAAGCTCGATACCGTCTTCGATTATCTGAGCGGATTCCGTATCGTCACCGATCATACGGTGCGTGAAGCGGCCGAGGAGCGTTCCAAGCTCGTTTTCGATTATTACGACGCCCGCCTGAATTCCGGCCAGCCGGCCAAGAGCCAGATGGCCCAGGGCACGCCCTACAAGCCGGTGACGCCGGGCCAGCTCTATCTCGACAGCAAGCTTTTCGCAAAAACCCTCGACGCGCTCGGCGCGATCCGCATCAGCCCCTTCAACGAAATCGAAGGTGAGGCGAGGCGGGTCGTCAATATCGATGCCCGCCAGGGGCAGCGCTGGGCCCGCTCGAATGCCGAGGGCGGCGGCGATGCAGAACGGATCAATATCTTCGACGTCGTCGTCAAGCATATTGCCGACCGCCGCGCCGGCGGCGCCAAGGTGCTCGTCACCGCCTGGACCGAAGGCTCGCTGGAACGCCTGCTGCAGGTGCTGAACGAGCACGGCCTGGAAAAGGTCAAGCCGATCGAGGCGCTGAAGGATGTCGCTTCGCTGGCCAGAGGCGAGGCGGCCGCGGCCGTGCTCAGTCTCGAATCCGGTTTCGAGGCCGGCGATCTCGTCGTCATCGGCGAGCAGGATATATTGGGCGACCGCATGGTGCGCCGCTCCAAGCGCCGCAAGCGTGCGGCCGATTTCATCGCCGAGGTCGCGGGCCTCGACGAAGGTTCGATCGTCGTCCACGCCGAACACGGTATCGGCCGTTTCATCGGGCTCAAGACCATCGAGGCGGCCGGTGCGCCGCATGCCTGCCTCGAACTGCAATATGCCGACGAGGCCAAGCTCTTCCTGCCGGTCGAAAACATCGATCTTCTGTCGCGCTATGGCGGCGAGGGCACCGAGGCGCAGCTCGACAAGCTTGGCGGCGGCGCCTGGCAGATGCGCAAGGCCAAGCTCAAGCGGCGCCTGCTCGACATGGCCGATGCACTGATCCGCATCGCCGCCGAACGCCTGACGCGCCATGCGCCTGTTCTGACGACGCCGGAAGGTCTTTACGACGAATTCGCCGCCCGCTTCCCCTATGACGAGACCGAGGACCAGGACAACGCCATCGAGTCGGTGCGCTCCGATCTCGGCGCCGGCCGGCCGATGGACCGCCTGGTCTGCGGCGACGTCGGTTTCGGCAAGACCGAAGTGGCGCTGCGCGCCGCATTCGTCGCCGCAATGAACGGCGTCCAGGTCGCCGTCGTCGTGCCGACGACCTTGCTTGCTCGCCAGCATTTCAAGACTTTTTCCGAGCGTTTCCGCGGTCTGCCGGTGCGCATCCAGCAGGCCTCGCGCCTAGTCGGGGCCAAGGAGCTGGCGCTGACCAAGAAGGAAGTGGCGGACGGCAAGACCGATATCGTCGTTGGCACTCATGCGCTGCTCGGCGCCGGCATCAAATTCGCTAATCTCGGCCTGCTCGTCATCGACGAGGAGCAGCATTTCGGCGTCAAGCACAAGGAGCGGCTGAAGGAACTGAAGAGCGATGTGCACGTGCTGACGCTGTCGGCGACGCCGATCCCGCGCACGCTGCAGCTCGCCATGACCGGCGTGCGCGAATTGTCGCTGATCACCACGCCGCCGGTCGACCGCATGGCGGTGCGCACCTTCATCTCGCCCTTCGACAGCCTGGTCATTCGCGAAACACTGATGCGCGAACATTATCGCGGCGGCCAGAGCTTCTATGTCTGCCCGCGGCTTGCCGACCTCGCGGATATCCACGCCTTCCTGCAGTCCGACGTGCCGGAGTTGAAGGTCGCCGTCGCCCATGGCCAGATGCCGGCCGGCGAACTCGAAGACATCATGAACGCCTTCTATGAAGGCCGCTACGATGTGCTGTTGTCCACAACCATCGTCGAATCCGGCCTCGATGTGCCGACAGCCAACACGCTGATCGTCCACCGCGCCGACATGTTCGGCCTGGCTCAGCTCTATCAGCTGCGCGGCCGCGTCGGCCGTTCGAAGGTGCGCGCCTTCGCGCTCTTCACCCTGCCTGTGAACAAGGTGCTGACGGCAACCGCCGATCGCCGGCTGAAGGTGCTGCAGTCGCTGGACACGCTCGGCGCCGGCTTCCAGTTGGCAAGCCACGATCTCGATATCCGCGGCGCCGGCAATCTGCTCGGCGAGGAGCAGTCCGGCCACATCAAGGAAGTCGGCTTCGAGCTCTATCAGCAGATGCTGGAAGAGGCGGTTGCCGAGGTCAAGGGTGTCGACGAGATCCAGGATACCGGCTGGTCGCCGCAAATTTCGGTCGGCACGACGGTGATGATCCCCGAGAACTATGTGCCCGACCTGCATCTGCGCATGGCGCTCTACCGCCGTCTCGGCGAAATCACCGAACTCAAGGAGATCGACGGCTTCGGCGCCGAGATGATCGACCGTTTCGGGCCGATGCCGATCGAAGTCCAGCATCTGCTGAAGATCGTCTATATCAAGTCGCTCTGCCGCACCGCCAATGTCGAAAAGCTCGATGCCGGCCCGAAGGGTGTCGTCGTGCAGTTCCGCAACAAGGAATTCCCCAACCCGGCCAACCTCGTCGGCTATATCGGCAAGCAGGGCACGATGGCGAAGATCCGTCCCGATCACAGCCTGTTCCTGACCCGCGACCTGCCGACACCGGAAAAGCGCCTGCAGGGCGCGGCTGTGATTATGACGCAACTGGCCGAGATGGCAAAATAAACGAAGGCGGATTGAGATGGCGAAATATGGCGCAACGATCGCCTGGTTACGCAACGGTGAGGCTTTCACCGACAACCGTTATAGCCGCGTCCACCGCTGGACCTTCGACGGCGGCATCGAGGTGCTGGCATCTGCGTCGCCGCATGTTGTTCCGCTGCCTTATTCCGCCGAGGATGCCGTCGATCCGGAAGAGGCCTTCGTCGCTTCGCTGTCCAGTTGCCACATGCTCTGGTTCCTGTCGCTTGCCGTCAAACAGGGCTTTTGCGTCGATAGCTATACCGATGCCGCCGAGGGCGTCATGGAGAAGAATGCCGCAGGCCGTCTTGCAATGACCGTGGTGACGTTGCGGCCGCATGTCGTCTTCAGCGGCGAAAAGCAGCCCTCGCCGAGCGAGCTGGAAGCCCTGCATCACCGCGCCCACAGCGAATGCTTTATCGCCAATTCGGTGAAGAGTGAGGTGCGATGCGTTTCGGCTCTGGGCTAAACGAGGGCGTTTTCAGACAGGAATCCCCGCAACTTCGCCTTGCGGCGAAGTTGCACTGCTCACCGAAAAGCCTTTTACTATGTCTGCAAAAAGCCAACTTGTTGGAAGGAAATACCTTTTATACCCCTGTCTCTGCATAAATCCTTAAATGTCTGATCGCAGAAAATTGCGACCGCATATTCAAACAAGCGAAACACGTGTGCGCCAGCTAGGACAGCAAGCAAAAATTTCCAGCTAGATTCACCGTATATCAAATACGTGCCCCATTTACTTAGGCGAATTTCAGATTTCTCTAAGTCAACGGCATGCCGGTACGAATCTACAACGCTACATTGCCAGATTCTTGGGCCAGTTTTTCCGTTCGAAAACTCCGTCTCGCAAAGCAGGTATACACATGACTTTGGAGCCAATTCATCGAGCAAGCTCTTCATTTTTTCGGAGATGAAAAGGAAATAGTCGACTACATAAATGTCTTGCACCTTTCGCTTCGGATTAAAGATCAGCTTTGGCGTTTCAGCATAGTCGGGTATTTGCCACGGGCCTCGGGGCAAATCGAGCATGCTATCCGGCCATGGAGTTCGGATGTAATTGAGGCCGAGGTAGCCGCTATCTGGCTGCAGCCTGTCCCGGTTTGCGAACTCCCAGCCATAATTCCCATTTGAATCGAGTATGTAAATTCCTTGAGGTTTCGCTCGGGCGCCAGTCATGCTCGTTCCAAGTCGTGATTGAAAATATAAACGGTATAGCTGGCCGTCGTGGACAACTTTGTCTTAGCTGTCCGATCTCGATCCGCGTGGGCGGCACCGTTAGTTCAGTCCCGACCGTGCCTCGGCCTTCGCCTTGGCGATATCGCGCAGCGCGTTGGCCAGCACGTCGGGCGTCTGGGCGCCGCTGACGGCATATTGCTGGTCGAAGATGAAGAACGGCACGCCGTTGACGCCCATTTCCTGCGCCGCCTCGATCTCGGCGACGATCAGGTCGCGATCGGCATCGGAGGCCAGCAGCGAGGCGATGACCGAGCGATCGAGCCCGGCCTTTTCGGCGATATCGAGCAGCACGGCATGGTCGCCGACATTGCGGCCTTCCTCGAAATTCGCTTTGAACAGCGCGGCAACGACCTTGTCCTGCTTCTCGCGGCCTTCGATCATCGCCCAGTGGATCAGCCGATGGGCGTCGAGTGTGTTCGGGCCGATCTTGATCGCCTCGAAATCGAAGGCGATGCCGACCTCGCGGCCGTAATCGGTAAGCATCTTGTGTGCCTGCGCCACGCGCTCCTCGCCGCCGAGCTTCTCAGCCAGCGCCTTCTTCTGGTCGACGCCTTCCTTGGGATAGTCGGGATTGAGCCGGTATGGCCGCCAATTGATGTCGACGCCGATTTCGTCCTGCACCTCGGCGATGGCGAGTTCCAGCCGCGCCTTGCCGAGATAGCACCAGGGGCAGACGACATCCGAGACGACGTCGATGGTGATACGTTCCATAATAAACTTCCTTATTCTCGTGCGTCTCCGTAGGGAGACATTTCAGTCGGCAGCGTTCGGTTGCTCCTCACTGCACGCTCGCATCCCACCAGGCCGGCAGCTGGTAGCCGTAGAGCGGCACGATATCGGGATGGCCGATGCGTTTGCTGCGCGCCACCCATTGCTGGTCGTTGTAGTAGAGGGGAACCACATAGTGGCCAGACAGCAGCAGGCGGTCAAGGGAACGCACCGCCGCAGTGAAATCCTCGGCCGAGCGCGCCCTGAGCAGGTGGTCGATCAAAGTGTCGATATCGGGGTCGGCGACACCGGCGAAACTATCGGTACCCTCTACGGTTTTGGCGTCCGAAGACCAGCGGCGGAGCTGTTCGTTTCCGGGCGACAACGAAGACGGATAGGACTTGAGGATCATATCGTAATCTCGGCTGTTCGTCCGGCTTTGATATTGCGAGTCGTCGACCGTGCGAATCGAGGCGGCAATGCCGATCGCCTGCAGCGAACGCTGATAGGCGACGGCGAGCTTCTCCTGGCCGGGATTCTGCGTCATGATCTCGAAGGCGAGCTGGCGGCCGGAAGCATCGGTCATCTTGCCGCCCTGGATCGTGTAGCCGCCCTGTTTCAGAAGCGCGACCGCTTGCTTCAGTACATTGCGGTCGCGGCCGGAGCCGTCGGTCACCGGCAGCTTGTAGGTGCCATTGAGAATGTCGGGCGCGATCCTGTCCTTGATCGGCCCGAGCAGGGCAAGCTCCCTCGCATCGGCGGGAACGCCGAAACTCGAAAATTCGGAATTCTGCCAGAAGCTCTGCGTGCGCTTGTAGGCGCCGGAATAAAGGTTCTTGTTCGTCCACTCGAAATCGAACACGAGCGACAGGCCCTCACGCACCTTGAGATCGGCAAAGATCGGCCGGCGCGTGTTGAACACGAAGCCCAGCATGCCGCTCGGCAGTCTCGACGGAAACGCGTCCTTGACCACAGCCCCAGAGGTGACGGCGGGAAAATTATAAGCGTCAGCCCAATGGCCGGGATTGCCATCGGGATAAAGGTCGACATCGCCCTTCTTGAAGGCCTCGAACAACGTCGTATCCTCCAGGAAATACTGGACGGTGATCTGGTCGTAATTGTCGGTGCCGATCTTCGCCGGAATGTCTTTGCCCCAATAGTTCGGATCACGCTCATAGGTGATGCTCTCGCCAGGCTTCACAGTCTTCACTTTGTAAGGCCCAGAGCCGACTGGCGGCGTCAGCGACGAACGGTCGAAGGTTTCGGGATCAACCGCGTGTTTCGGCAGTACCGGGAAAAGACCGAAATTCAGGGGCGTCTCCCGGTCAGCCTTGTCGTTGAAGGTGAAGCGCACACTGTGTTCGCCGACCTTCTCCATCTTGGCGACGACTTTGAGGCGTTCGGAGTAGGGCGGGCGGGCCTTATCCCGCATCAGCTCGAAGGTGAACATCACATCCTCGGGCGTCACCGGTTGTCCATCGGCCCATTTCGCCTTCGGATTGAGGTTGAACTGGATGAAGGTTCTGTCGTCGTCCCATTCAACCGTCTCGGCAAGCAGGCCGTAGAGCGTATACGGTTCGTCCCTTGAGCGCTGCATCAGCGATTCGTAGACGAGATTGCCGTATTCCGGGTCCCACATGCCGCGCGCCGTCGTGCGATTACTTTTCACGATGAACGGATTGAGGCTGTCGAAGGTGCCGACGACGCCGTAGGTGATCTTGCCGCCCTTTTTCACGTCGGGATTGACGTAAGGGAAGTGTTTATAATCAGGCGGCAAGGCCGGTTCGCCATGCATGGCGATGCCGTGCAGCGGCTCGGCGGCAACGGCGCCGCAGAGCAGCGACAGGACGAGGGGGACGACGATCCGGAGCATTCGGTAATCCTTGATCCGTGAAAACGGGCATGATTCACCGCGGAGATTAGCATGGGGTCGATCGATTCCAACACGGAGCGCCGATTTCTTTGGCATCGCGACGAAATTGCCTCCCAAATTGCCAAAGAAAAGCTGGATATCTTGAACGCTGCGATGTAACAGGTGAACCCGAAGTTTGGGGTCATGCATTTGCCTTATTTTTTTAAGAGGTGAGTGCCGAACGACCCGATGGTTGGGGCGGCAAGACGCGGCCCCGAACGGATATCAGGAGACGGAATTCGTTATGATGTTCAAGTCTGAAAAGAAAATGCGGGCAGCCCTGTCCGTTCTGGCAGTGGTGTTCGGCGCTTCGGCTCCGGTCTCCTCCTTCGCACAGGATGCGGCGGCGCAGGCTCCGGCCGACGGCCAGGCGCAAGCCGCCGGCGCGCCGAAGCTCGGCTGGTACAAAACCTGCAGCAAGCAGGAAGACAACGACATCTGTGTTGTCCAGAACCTGATCCTCGCCAATGGCGGCCAGCTCGTCACGGCTGTCGGCCTGATCTCCGTCACTGGCAAGATCAACCGCAAGCTCCTGCAGGTCTCGGTTCCCACGGCACGTCTGATCCCCCCGGGCATCATCATGCAGATCGACGGCGGCAAGGGCCAGAAGCTCGATTACGCCGTCTGCTTGCCGGACAAGTGCACGGCTGAAATTCCGCTGACCGACGCGATGATCGCCAGCCTCAAGAAGGGCAGCGACGTGATCTTCACCTCGATCAACTTCCGCCGCGCTCCGAACCCGATCAAGATTTCGCTCGAAGGTTTCACCGGCGCTTATGATGGCGAACCGGTTTCCGAATCGAAGCTCGCCGAAAGCCAGCGCAGCCTGCAGGAAGGCATGCAGAAGAAGGCTGAAGAGGCTCGCAAGAAGCTGGAAGACGCCCAGAAGGCAGCCAAGGCGCAGTAATCCAGCCGACAGGCTTGAACAAAAACCCGGCTTCGTGCCGGGTTTTTTGTTGGTGAATGTAGCGCTCTACGCAGCGTCGGGCGATTGCAGCGTTTGAGACAAGGGTAGGGTATCCTCATCCCTAACCTTATCGGGGTGAGCCAGTCCTCTTGCGGAAGGGATGTGCCGTTACAAGGCGTGCGAGGAACGGAGAGGGCGCGGCACAATCTCTTCTCCCCTCGGGGCTATGGCATTCACACATTTAAAATTGCCTATGGAACGCAGTTCTGATTCTCTTGCTGCAAGCAGGAGAATTGAGCGATGGATGATTTGAGCCTGGGGCGGTTTGGCGACCGCCGCCTGGAAAAAGGGGGTCGTTCTTGCTGGCGCGTCTGGTTGAGACGGCCGGTCAAGGCATGCGGGTGCGCAAGCTTGGGGGGCATCGGGCCGGAGAGATCCGTTTGACCCGGTTTTTGCGCAATGATGCCGTCAATCCACAGGAGATGATCGAGCAGGCCGCCTTGCGCACGGCCGGCCGTAGCGCGGATCGACATATTTTGGCCATCCAGGATACGACGGTGGTCCGCTCCAGTGGCGGAGGTGGTCTTTATCTGCATGCGGTGATCGGGGTCGACGCCGACGATGGCGCGATCATCGGGGCGGTCCACGGACAGTTTCTAAGCCGCGACCAGGGCAAGCGCGGCACGCAGCGCGCCCGTCCGATCGAGGAGAAGGAAAGCTATCGCTGGCTGGAGGGTGCCGATCGCGCGGCGCAGGTTTGCGCCGCGGCGCGCCACATCACCGTCATTGCCGACCGCGAAAGCGATATCTACGAGGCCTTCACCCGTCGGCCCGCCAATGTCGACCTTGTCATCCGCGCCTCGAAAGACCGCAGCTTTGGCAAAGAACCCTCGCTGTTTTCCATGGCGGACGCCCTGCCGGTTGCGGCAAACCTTGCCTTCACCCTGCCGGCCAAGCCAGGACGCAAAGAGCGCGACACGCAGTTGGCGATCCGCTTCAGCGCGGTGACGTTGCCGCATCCGAAGAACGGCATCTACAAGAACGCCCCGGATGGCGTGTGCCTCTATCTGGTGGATGTGCGCGAGAGCGCACCGCCACACGGCGAGGCACCGGTCCATTGGCGGCTGCTGACGACCTACCAGGTATCGGATGCACGACAGGCAGCGCAAATCATCGCTCTTTATCGCCGCCGCTGGGTGATCGAGCAATTGTTCCGCACCCTGAAGACGCAGGGTTTCGATATCGAAGCCCTGCGCATCGAAGACGAAGTGCCGCTGAGCAATCTGGTGATGGCTGCCTTCGTCGCGGCCGTGATCGTGCAGCAACTGGTGCATGCCCGCGACGGCGCCCCTGCCGACGGCGCCTTGCGACCCATTGAAGACGCCTTCGAGCCGAGTGACCGGCCGCTGCTGGAAGCCTTCTGCGCCAAGCTGGAGGGCAGCACCGCCCGGCAGAAGAACCCGCATCCCAAGGGATCACTGGCCTATGCCGCCTGGGTCTGCGCCCGCCTCGGTGGGTGGACCGGCTACTACGGCAAACCAGGGCCAATCGTCATGCTCGACGGATGGCAACAGTTCCAGGCCGCCAAGCGCGGCGTAGCACTCCTCCTAACCGCCATCGACAATGTGTGAATCTGATAGCCCCTCGGGGAGAAGGTGCCGGCAGGCGGATGAGGGGGCTGCACGGCACATCCTTTACGCCACGCGGACGACAACACCGTTCCCCAGCGCTTATGTCGCAGCCGAAACTTGTATGGAGACCGGCGTCGCCAGCCCCCTCATCCGCCCTACGGGCACCTTCTCCCCGAGGGGAGAAGAGGGAATCGAGAGGGCGCGGCATGTCCTCTTCCCCCGTTTGCTGCCAAAAGAAAAAGGCCTCGCCGGGAGTGCGAGGCCTTGTTTCATGCGGTCGGTCAGCCTGATTTAATGGGCGAAGCTCATCTTGGGTTTGAACTGCCCTGACGGGGCCTGATCGAAAATCTGGTAGATCTGCGGATTGCGAAGCGGCGTGCCGCTTTCATCGTTCATCAGGTTCTGCTCGGAGACGTAAGCGACATATTCGCTCTCGTCATTTTCGGCGAGCAGGTGATAGAAGGGCTGGTCCCTGCTCGGGCGCACCTCGGCCGGAATGGAATTCCACCATTCCTCCGTATTCGCGAACTCAGGATCAACGTCGAAGATGACGCCGCGAAACGGAAATACCTTGTGCCGAACCACTTCGCCGATACTGAACTTTGCTATTCTTTCTTTCATGGTACGACTTCCTTTCATCACCGAATTTGGTGATTGGTGCGGTGCAAATCAAGATTTTTGCACCGGCTCGTCACATGAACGTCATATCCTCCTACTGCATAATTCCTTAAATCGGAATCGATTTAAAGATAAAATTATGCAGCACTCCAAAGTGCTACGGCGTCCTTTGCGCGTCTGAAAGACGCGCGGCGCTGTAGCGGCGTCCATGACCGGGGGAGGTGAAAGCCCCGGCGAACCGGGACTTTCGGTGTTGGCGGCCGATCAGGCCGAATAGTACATGTCGTATTCGACCGGATGCGGCGTCATTTCGAAACGCATCACCTCAGCCATCTTCAGCTCGATGAAGGCATCGATCTGGTCGTCGTCGAAGACGCCGCCAGCGGTCAGGAACTTGCGGTCCTTGTCGAGGCTTTCGAGCGCTTCGCGCAGGCTGCCGCAGACGGTCGGGATCTTCTTCAATTCCTTCGGCGGCAAGTCGTAGAGATCCTTGTCCATGGCCTTGCCGGGATGGATCTTGTTTTTGATGCCGTCGAGGCCCGCCATCAGCATGGCGGCGAAGGCGAGGTAGGGGTTGGCGGTCGGATCCGGGAAGCGGACTTCGACGCGCTTGGCCTTCGGGTTGGAGCCGAACGGAATGCGGCAGGAAGCCGAGCGGTTGCGGGCCGAATAGGCGAGCAGCACCGGCGCTTCATAACCCGGGACGAGACGCTTGTAGGAGTTCGTCGACGGATTGGTGAAGGCGTTGATCGCCTTGGCGTGCTTGATGATGCCGCCGATGTAGAACAGGCAGCTCTCGGAAAGACCGGCATATTCGTCGCCGGCAAAGGTCGGCTTGCCGCCCTTCCAGATCGACTGGTGCACGTGCATGCCCGAGCCGTTGTCGCCGAAGATCGGCTTCGGCATGAAGGTCGCCGTCTTGCCGTAGGCGTTCGCCACCTGGTGCACGACGTATTTGTATATCTGCATCTTGTCGGCGTTGCGCACGAGCGTATCGAACTTGATGCCGAGTTCGTGCTGGGCGGCGGCGACTTCATGGTGATGCTTTTCGACGACGACGCCCATTTCGGAGAGCACCGTCAGCATTTCCGAACGCATGTCCTGGGCGCTGTCGACCGGAGGAACCGGGAAATAGCCACCCTTGACGCGCGGGCGGTGGCCGAGGTTGCCGGTTTCGTAGTCGGTGTCGTCGTTCGACGGCAGTTCGGTCGAATCGAGCTTGAAGCCGGTATTGTAGGGGTCGGCCTTGTACTTGACGTCGTCGAAGACGAAGAATTCGGCTTCCGGGCCGACGAAGATCGTGTCGCCGATGCCGGATGCCTTGAGGTAGGCTTCGGCCTTCTTGGCGGTGCCGCGCGGATCGCGGTTATAGGCTTCGCCGGAAACCGGATCGAGGATATCGCACATGATGACCATGGTCGACTGAGCGAAGAACGGGTCCATATGCACCGTCTCGGTGTCGGGCATCAGCACCATGTCGGACTCGTTGATGGCCTTCCAGCCGCCGATCGAGGAGCCGTCGAACATCACGCCGTCAGCGAACATGTCTTCGTCGACACAGACGACGTCCATCGTCACATGCTGCAGCTTGCCCTTCGGGTCGGTGAAGCGCAGATCGACGAACTTCACATCGTTCTCTTTGATCTGCTTCAGAATTTCGCTTGCGGTCGCCATTAAATAGTTTCCTCCGATTTGCGATGACAACAGGTGGCTGCGCTGACCGTATCGAACTTTGCGTGGTTGGCAAAGTGGGTCAGATGGCGTCTATGCCGGTCTCGCCGGTGCGGATGCGGATAACCTCTTCGACGTTGGAGACGAAGATCTTTCCGTCGCCGATGCGGCCGGTCTGCGCCGCCTTGCGGATGGCATCGATGACCGCTTCCGCGTTCTCGTCGGCCAGCACGACCTCGACCTTCACCTTCGGCAGGAAATCGACGACGTATTCGGCGCCGCGGTAAAGTTCCGTGTGGCCCTTCTGACGGCCGAAGCCCTTGGCTTCCGTGACCGTGATACCTTGCAGGCCGACTTCCTGAAGGGCTTCCTTCACTTCGTCCAGCTTGAAAGGCTTAATGATCGCTTCGATCTTTTTCATGAGAAAATATCTCTCCGCTTCTCCCGTTACGGCAGGAATGTTCCCGCTCGCCGGATATGATGCAGATATCGTGCCAGTTTGAAATCCGTCTTATCGAAAAAATCCGTCAATTCTGTCAAAACCGGTGCGTTTGCGGGGAATTCCACGTCGTTTTGATGATGGAGAAGTGGAAAAACATTGCCTCCAGACCAAAATCGCGTCCAAAACCGAAAAAATCCGGAATATCAGTAACTGCGTAAGTGCGTGGGGCGGAGATTAAAATATAGGCAAATGCACAAATAACGCCCTTTTCTTTATTGTCTCAGGCGGTTGTTTTTTAGGCGTTTATTGAATTGAATGGGGCAATGAGCCAACATCTGTCCGACCTTCTTCTGACGCCTGCCGAAATGGCCGCCGTCGACGCGGCCGCTGCCGCATCCGGTATCGATTCCTTCGGCCTGATGGAAAGGGCAGGGGCTGCGGCCGCAGCGGCCGCGCTGAGGCTTCACCCGGATGCGCTGCGTTTCGTCCTGCTCTGCGGTCCCGGCAACAATGGCGGCGACGCCTATGTGGCGGCAAGGCATCTGCAGGCGGGCGGGGCGACGGTGGCGCTCTTCCATCTCAATGATCCCTCAAGGCTGAAGGGCGATGCCGCCCGCGCCCGCGCCGCCTGCGCGCTCCAGGGACAGGCGCTCGACCTCTACCGGCCCGAATCCGGCGACGTCGTCATCGACGGCCTGTTCGGCGCCGGGCTCGCCCGTGAGGTGCCGGCCGATGTCAGCGCACTGATCGGGCGCGTCACCGAGGCCGGTATCCCGGTGCTTTCCATCGATCTGCCCTCCGGCCTCGATGGCCGCACCGGCAAGGTGCTGGGGGCGGCCTTCAGGTCGCAGAACACCATCACCTTCATGACGCGCAAGCCCGGGCATCTGCTGATGCCGGGCAGGCAGCTTTGCGGTGAATTGGAGGTTTTCGATATCGGCATTCCCGCCCGCATCGTCAGGGCCGCGGCAGGCGGCGACATCGCCGAGAACAGGCCCGATGCCTGGAAGAGCGTGCTGCCGGCCGAGCAGCTGGAAACCCACAAATACAAGCGCGGCCATCTGGTGGTCTTCTCAGGCGCGGCCGACAAGACGGGGGCTGCGCGGATGTCGGCGATCTCGGGCCTGAAGGCCGGCGCCGGCCTGGTGACGATCGCTGCCCCTCATGCGGCGATAGCCGCCAATGCCGCCCATCTCACCGCCGTGATGCTGCATGCGCTCGACGACGAGGCCGACCTCGAAGACTGGCTCTCGGACCGGCGGCTGCAGACATTCGTCCTCGGTCCCGGTTTCGGCATCAGCGCCAGGGCGCGCGGCTTCGTCGCCGCCCTTGCCGATCGCCATCTCGTTCTCGATGCCGACGGCATCTCCTCGTTCAAGGACGATCCGCGGCAACTGTTCGATCTCTTCCGGGGTAAGCCACGCCTTGTGCTGACGCCGCACGAAGGTGAGTTCTCGCGGCTTTTTCCCGATATCGGCGGCGACGATGCGCTGGGCAAGGTGGATAAGGCGGTGGCCGCCGCCTGCCGCGCCAATGCAGCGATCGTCTATAAAGGCGCCGATACCGTCATTGCTGCGCCGGATGGACGGGCGCTGATCAATACCAATGCTCCGGTCTGGCTTGCCACTGCCGGTTCCGGTGATGTGCTCGCCGGTATTATCGGTGGATTGCTCGCCCAGGGCCTGCCGGCCTTCGAGGCCGCCGCCGCCGGCGTCTGGCTGCACGGAGAGGCCGGCCAGCGCGCCGGCAAAGGCCTGACGGCGGAAGACCTCGCCACCCACGTCCTACCTCTTTAACCCGCCCCATGCTTCAGCTTTGGGCCGCCGATGCTTCAGCCTTTGGCGCAAACCTCAGCCGGCCTATTTCGCCAGTGCCTGCTGCAGGGCGATCGCTCCATGCGGCGCATTGACCTTGCCCTCATGGATCATGAAGGCGAAGACATCGCGCGGCTCGGCCTTGACCTTGCGGTCGGCATCGATCAGCGGCAGGTCGTCGGGGATCTTGCCCTCGGCCCAGACCTCCAGCCGGTTCGCCCAGGCCTTCAGGTCCTTATCCGGATAGCAGGTCGCAATATCGTCCGAGCCCTTCTGCAGCCTGACATAGACGAAATCGGCCGTGACGTCGGCAATCATCGGATATTCGAAATGTTCGGCACAAACAGGCGCCACCCCGTATTTGGCCAGCAGCGCCACGAATTCCGGCACCTTGAAGGAATCGTGCCGGACCTCGACCACGTGGCGAAGCGCCAGCCCGTCCTGCTTTGACGGCAGCAGCTTCAGGAAGGCTTCGAAATCGTCCGGATCGAACTTCTTCGTCGGCGCGAACTGCCAGAGCAGCGGCCCGAGATGATCGCCGAGCTCGCTGATTCCAGATGTCAGAAAGCGCTCCATCGATTCGCCGGCCTCCGCCAGCACCCGCCGATTGGTGACGAACCGCGTCGCCTTCAGCGAGAAGATGAAACCATCGGGCACGTCAGCCGCCCATTTGGCGAAGACTGCCGGTTTCTGGGTGCTGTAATAGGTGCCGTTGACCTCGATCACCTTCAACTGGCGGCTGGCATAATTCAGCTCGTCCTTCTGTTTCAGGTCATCGGGAAAGAAATGCCCGCGCCAGGGTTCGAAGGTCCAGCCGCCGATGCCGGTGCGGATAGTGCCGGATTTCGTCATGTCGTCCTCCCCTTTGGCAGCCGTTCAGGCTGCATCGATCTCTTTCACCATGTCGACGAGCGTCCAGCCTGGCCGATAAGGGCTCGGCCGGCGACCCGTTTCCTGAAATCCGAAGGCGCGGTAAAGCGCGATATTCCGCTCCATCCGCGCATTGGTGTAGAGCCGGATCTCCGGCACGGCCCATTCCCGCGCCTTGCCTTCCAGCCAGCGTAGCATCGCAATCCCGTGTCCGCCGCCCTGAAAGGCCGGCGAGACCGCGATGCTGAACAGCATCAAGTGATCGGCATGCCGCTCGATGACCACGAGGCCGGCCGCTTCGCTGCCGATCTCGCGCAGCCAGACCTCGCCGCGGTCGATCCTCGGTGCATAATCTTCCGTCACCGGGACCGGTGGAGCGCCGAAGAGCTCGGTATAGGGCCGATAGGCGGCTGCCGTCAGCGTCGCGATCGTTTGCAGATCATCGGGCGACGCCAGCCTCATCGTCATTCCGCCGCAACCGCCTTCTTCGCCGGCCGCCGCTCCAGCAATTCCTTGAGGAAATGTCCGGTATAGGAGCGCTTCTCCTTGACGATCGCTTCGGGCGTGCCGACAGCCACGATCTCGCCGCCGCCGTCGCCGCCCTCGGGGCCGAAATCGAGCACCCAGTCGGCCGTCTTGATAACCTCGAGATTGTGCTCGATCACCACCACCGAATTGCCCTGGTTGACCAGTTCGTGCAGCATTTCGAGCAGCTTGGCGACGTCATGGAAATGCAGGCCGGTCGTCGGCTCGTCGAGAATATAGAGCGTGCGTCCCGTCGACCGCTTCGACAACTCCTTGGCGAGCTTGACGCGCTGCGCCTCGCCGCCCGAGAGCGTATTCGCCTGCTGGCCGACCTTGATGTAACCGAGACCGACATCCTTCAGCGATTGCAGCTTGTCGCGCACCGCCGGTACCGCCGCGAAGAAATCGACGCCTTCCTCCACCGTCATGTCGAGCACGTCGGCGATCGACTTCTGCTTGAAGGTGACGTCGAGCGTCTCTCTGTTGTAGCGCTTGCCGTGGCAGACATCGCAGGTGACATAGACATCGGGCAGGAAGTGCATCTCGATCTTGATGACGCCGTCGCCCTGGCAGGCCTCGCAGCGTCCGCCCTTGACGTTGAAGGAGAAGCGGCCGGGCTGGTAGCCGCGGGCCTTCGCCTCCGGCAGGCCGGCGAACCAGTCGCGGATCGGGGTGAAGGCGCCGGTATAGGTTGCCGGGTTCGAGCGCGGCGTGCGGCCGATCGGCGATTGATCGATGTCGATCACCTTGTCGATATGTTCGAAGCCGTCGATGCGGTCGTGATCGGCCGGATTTTCACGTGCGCCCATGACACGGCGCGCTGCCGACTTATAGAGCGTCTCGATCAGGAAGGTGGATTTGCCGCCGCCGGAAACGCCGGTCACCGCCGTGAACACCCCAAGCGGGATCGACGCCGTGACGTTCTTCAGATTGTTGCCGCGCGCGCCGACCACCTTGATCTCGCGGCCCTTTTTCTGCTTGCGGCGCTCATGGGGAACGGGCACGCCGAGTTCGCCGGAGAGGTATTTGCCGGTCAGCGACTGCGGATTGTCCATGATATCCTGCGGCGTGCCGTGGGCGACAACCTCACCGCCGCGAATGCCGGCGGCCGGGCCGATATCGACTACGTCGTCGGCCGTCATGATCGCATCCTCGTCATGTTCGACGACGATGACGGTGTTGCCGATGTCGCGCAGGTGTTTCAGCGTGTCGAGCAGCCGCGCATTGTCGCGCTGATGCAGGCCGATCGACGGCTCGTCGAGCACATAGAGCACGCCCGTCAGCCCCGAACCGATCTGCGAGGCCAGCCGGATGCGCTGGCTTTCGCCGCCCGACAGCGTGCCGGAGTTGCGCGAGAGGCTCAGATATTCCAGGCCGACATCGTTGAGGAAGCGCAGCCGGTCGCGGATTTCCTTGAGGATGCGCACCGCAATCTCGTTCTGCTTGGCGTTGAAGCTGGCCGGCAGCGTCTCGAACCAGTCGCGGGCGACGCGGATCGACATGCCGGTGACTTCACCGATATGCAGCGTGTCGATCTTCACCGCCAAAGCCTCCGGCTTCAGGCGGAAGCCGTTGCAGGAAGGGCAGGGCGCGGCCGACATGAAGCGCTCGATATCCTCGCGCGCCCAGGCGGAATCCGTCTCCTTCCAGCGGCGCTCGAGATTGGTGATGATGCCCTCGAAATTCTTCTGCGTCGTATAGGAACGGGCGCCGTCGGCGTAGTGGAATTCGATCTTGTCCTCGGTGCCGTTGAGGATGACGTCCTTGGCCTCGTCGGACAGATCGTTCCAGCGGGTGCCGAGCTTGAAGCCGTAATGTTTGCCGAGCGCTTCCAGCGTCTGGTTATAATAGGGTGAGGTCGACTTCGCCCAGGGCGCGATCGCCCCGTCGCGCAGCGTCCGCTCGGGCTCGGGCACGATCAGATCCGGATCGATCTTCTGCTGGGCGCCGAGGCCGTCGCAGGTCGGGCAGGCGCCGAAGGGATTGTTGAAGGAAAACAGCCGCGGCTCGATCTCGGGAATAGTGAAACCGGAAACCGGGCAGGCGAATTTCTCCGAAAACAGCACGCGCTCATGCGTCTCGTTCAGCGACTTGTTGGCCGAGCCGCCGGCCGACGTCTCTTCCGGCGGCAGCGGCTTGTCGGCGAATTCGGCGATCGCCAGCCCGTCGGCGAGCTTCAGGCAGGTTTCCAGGCTGTCGGCCAGCCGGGCCGAGACATCCGAGCGCACGACGATGCGGTCGACCACCACATCGATATCGTGCTTGTATTTCTTGTCGAGCGCCGGCACCTCGGCGATCTCGTAGAACTGGCCGTCGACCTTGACGCGCTGGAAGCCTTTCTTCATCAGCTCGGCGAGTTCCTTCTTATATTCGCCCTTGCGGCCGCGCACGAGCGGCGCGAGAATATAAAGACGGGTGCCTTCGCCGAAATCGAGGACGCGGTCGACCATCTGGCTCACCGTCTGGCTCTCGATCGGCAGGCCGGTCGCCGGCGAATAGGGAACGCCGACGCGGGCAAACAGCAGGCGCATATAGTCGTAGATCTCGGTGACGGTGCCGACCGTCGAGCGCGGGTTGCGCGAGGTGGTCTTCTGCTCGATCGAGATCGCTGGCGACAGTCCGTCGATCTGGTCGACATCGGGCTTCTGCATCATTTCGAGGAACTGCCGGGCATAGGCCGACAGGCTCTCGACATAACGGCGTTGGCCCTCGGCATAGATCGTGTCGAAGGCAAGCGAGGACTTGCCGGAACCCGAAAGCCCGGTCATCACGATCAGCTTGTTGCGCGGCAGATCGAGATCGATGCCCTTGAGATTGTGCTCGCGCGCGCCGCGGATGGAGATCGTCTTCAGTTCGCTCATCGTCTCAGCTTTGGTCCTTTGGGATAACAGCCCTTATTTAGTGATGCGGACCGGCGAGTCGAGGCTGAATGTCCGCTACAGTCAAGGTTTTCGATTCTGTTGACAGGATCATACGGATAAACTAGAACAAAGAAAGAACAAAATTCCTGATGGATGCATGCGGCCTTCTGATGGATAAACATGTGGATGAACGACCGTTTACGCGCATCGGCGGTCTGCGATGGTTTAAGGTGCGCTGATCGATTAACGCCGCCGGGCAGGGCGGCAGGCAGGGTGAGAAGCATGGCTGGTAGCGTGAATAAGGTAATTCTGGTTGGAAACGTGGGTGCAGACCCCGAAATCCGCCGTACTCAGGATGGCCGGCCGATCGCCAATCTTCGTATCGCGACCTCGGAGACCTGGCGTGACCGAAATTCCGGCGAGCGCCGCGAGAAGACCGAATGGCACACTGTCGTCGTCTTCAACGAGGGCCTCTGCAAGGTCGTCGAGCAATATGTGAAGAAGGGCGCCAAGCTCTATATCGAAGGCCAGCTGCAGACCCGCAAGTGGCAGGACCAGCAGGGCCAGGACCGCTATTCGACCGAAGTGGTGCTTCAGGGCTTCAGCTCGACGCTGACCATGCTCGACGGCCGCGGCGATGGCGGCGGCGCAAGCTCCGGCTTCGGCGGCGGCCGCGGCGGCAGCAGCAACAATGATTACGGCGACGATTACGGCGCCCCGGCCCCTTCCTCGTCGCCCAGCCGCGGTGGTGGCGGCGGCAACTTCTCGCGCGATCTCGACGACGACATCCCGTTCTGATCAACCGCGTTTCGTGGCTTGAAAGACCTGAGAGCATGATGTCTTTGGCGGCATCATGCTCTTTTTCTTTGATCTCGCGGCAGTTGCCGCCGCTTTCAGTGCGGCGTCGCGCTGATCAGATTGAGCGCCGCTTTCGCGCCGTCGACGACGAATTGCACCGCCAGGGCGGCGAGGATGACGCCGAGGAGGCGGGTCAGGATGGCCCGGCCGGTAACGCCGAGGAAACGGTCGAGCCTGTCGGCGATCAGCAGCATCAGCAGCGTCAGCAACAGATTGGCGGCGATGACGGCGATTAGTTGCGCCTTCCCGACGGAGGTCGCCAGCGTGCCGGCCAGCAGGATCGTCGCCGAGATCGCACCCGGGCCTGCGATCAGCGGCAAGGCGAGGGGAAAGACGGCGATATTCTCGATATGATCCTTGGTGACGGCAGCCTCGCTGGCCTTCTCCTTGCGCTCCTGCCGTCGCTCGAACACCATCTCGAAGGCGATCCAGAAGAGCAGCAGCCCGCCGGCGATGCGGAAGGCGCCGATCGAGATCCCGAGGACCCCGAGCACGCCGGCGCCGAACAGCGCGAAGACGGCGAGGATGATGAAGGCGATCGTCGAGCCGCGCAGCGCCACCTGCGTGCGCTCGGCCCGGCTCATGCCCGTGGTCAGCCCCAGGAAGATCGGGGCGAGCCCCGGCGGATCGATGGTGACGAGCAGCGTCGTGAAGGCGTTGATCAATTGGTCGGCGCTTGCCATCGTCTCTCCGAAACCCCATATGGACACGTGGTTTTTATGATTGTGAAGCGGGGATTCCGATTTGGCAAATATCCCGCGGCCGCCTGCGACCGATTTGTCCGCTGAGGCCGCGCATCTTTAATGTTTTACCCTCTTTAAGCCGCAAAAGCCTGTTCAAAACGCGCTCGGAAATTGGCGCGGCAACAGGCTTTCCGCTATAAATCTTCAAGTGATTCTAGAAGAGATCGTGATCTGTTTTGACTGAGCAAACACCCCCCGGCGGCGGGAAGCTCCCGCCAGGCATCGAGCCTATCTCCATCATGGAGGAAATGCAGCGGTCGTATCTCGATTACGCCATGAGCGTCATCGTCAGCCGCGCGCTGCCCGACGTGCGCGACGGCCTGAAGCCCGTGCACCGGCGCATCCTCTACGGCATGTCCGAGCTCGGCATCGACTGGAACAAGAAATACGTCAAATGCGCCCGCGTCACCGGTGACGTGATGGGTAAATACCACCCGCACGGCAACACCGCGATCTATGATGCGCTCGCCCGCATGGCCCAGCCCTGGTCGCTGCGGCTGCCGCTGATCGACGGCCAGGGCAATTTCGGCTCGGTCGACGGCGATCCGCCGGCGGCCGAACGTTACACCGAATGCCGCCTGGAAAAGGCAGCTCATTCGCTGCTCGACGATCTCGACAAGGAAACCGTCGATTTCCGCGACAACTATGACGGCACGCTCTCCGAGCCGGTCGTGGTGCCGGCCAAGTTCCCGAACCTGCTCGTCAATGGCGCCGGCGGCATTGCCGTCGGCATGGCGACCAACATCCCGCCACACAATCTCTCCGAAGTCATCGACGGCTGCATCGCGCTGATCAACGATCCGGCCATCGAGCTGCCGGAACTGATGCAGATCATTCCCGGTCCCGACTTCCCGACGGGTGCGAAGATCCTCGGCCGGGCCGGCATCCGCTCGGCTTACGAGACCGGCCGCGGTTCGGTCATCATGCGCGGCGTCGCCGCCATCGAGCCGATGCGCGGCGACCGCGAGCAGATCATCATCACCGAGATTCCCTACCAGGTGAACAAGGCGACGATGATCGAGAAGATGGCCGAGCTGGTGCGCGACAAGCGCATCGAGGGTATCTCCGACCTGCGCGACGAATCCGACCGCCAGGGTTACCGCGTCGTCGTCGAGCTGAAGCGCGACGCCAATGCCGAGGTCATCCTCAACCAGCTCTACCGCTATACGCCGCTGCAGACGTCCTTCGGCTGCAACATGGTGGCGCTGAACGGCGGCAAGCCCGAGCAGCTGGCGCTGCTCGACATGCTGCGCGCTTTCGTCTCCTTCCGCGAAGAAGTCGTTAGCCGGAGAACGAAATTCCTGCTGCGCAAGGCGCGCGACCGCGCCCATGTCTTGGTCGGCCTTGCGATTGCCGTCGCCAATATCGACGAAGTCATCCGCGTCATCCGTCAGGCGCCCGATCCGCAGTCGGCCCGCGAAGAGCTGATGACGCGCCGCTGGCCGGCCGAAGATGTCGAAAGCCTGATCCGTCTGATCGACGATCCGCGTCACCGCATCAACGAGGACCTGACCTACAATCTCTCCGAAGAGCAGGCCCGCGCCATCCTCGAACTGCGCCTTGCCCGCCTGACGGCCCTTGGCCGCGACGAAATCGGCGACGAACTCAACAAAATCGGCGAAGAGATCAAGGATTACCTCGATATTCTCTCCTCGCGCGTCCGCATCCAGACGATCGTCAAGGACGAGCTCATCGCCGTCCGCGACGAATTCGGCACGCCGCGCCGCACCGAGATCGTCGATGGCGGCCTTGAAATGGACGACGAGGATCTGATCGCCCGCGAGGACATGGTCGTCACCGTCTCGCATCTCGGTTACATCAAGCGCGTGCCGCTCACCACCTACCGCGCCCAGCGCCGCGGCGGCAAGGGCCGCTCCGGCATGACCACTCGCGACGAGGATTTTGTTAGCCGGCTATTCGTCGTCAATACCCATACGCCGGTGCTGTTCTTCTCCTCGCGCGGCATCGTCTACAAGGAGAAGGTCTGGCGCCTGCCGATCGGCACGCCGACCTCGCGCGGCAAGGCGCTGATCAACATGCTGCCGCTCGAACCCGGCGAACGCATCACCACCATCCTGCCCTTGCCCGAGGATGAGGCGAGCTGGGACAATCTCGACGTCATGTTCTCGACGACGCGCGGCACGGTTCGCCGCAACAAGCTGTCGGACTTCGTCCAGGTCAACCGCAACGGCAAGATCGCCATGAAGCTGGAAGAGGAGGGCGATGAGATCCTCTCGGTCGAAACCTGCACCGATCAGGACGACGTTCTCCTGACCACGGCGCTCGGCCAGTGCATCCGCTTCTCCGTCGACGACGTTCGCGTCTTTGCCGGCCGCAACTCGATCGGCGTGCGCGGCATCAATCTCGGCGAAGGCGACCGCATCATCTCGATGACGATCGTCGGCCATGTCGATGCCGAGCCGTGGGAGCGCGCCGCCTATCTGAAACGCTCCGCCGCCGAACGGCGTGCAACGGGCGTGGATGAAGAGGACATCGCGCTGGTCGGTGAAGAAGTCACCGAAGAGGGACAGCTCTCCGACGAGCGCTACGACGTGTTGAGAGCCCGCGAACAATTCGTGCTGACAGTCTCGGAAAAGGGTTTCGGCAAGCGTTCGTCCTCTTATGACTTCCGCATCTCCGGCCGCGGCGGCAAGGGTATCCGCGCCACCGACACGTCGAAGACCGGCGAGATCGGCGAACTGGTTGCGGCCTTCCCCGTCGATGACGGCGACCAGATCATGCTGGTTTCCGATGGCGGCCAGCTGATCCGCGTGCCGGTCGGCGGTATCCGCATCGCCAGCCGCGCCACCAAGGGCGTCACCATCTTCTCGACGCACAAGGACGAAAAGGTCGTCTCGGTCGAGCGTATCAGTGAACCGGAGGACGACGAGGCGGAGGAGGCTGTCGAGGTTGCCGAAGGCGCCGCAGCTGCCGAGGACGGTGCTGCCGGCGAGGCGCCGATTGCCGAGGGCGATCCGGCCGGACCTGCCGAGGAATGATCAGATGAACGGGGCGGCTTCGGGCCGCCCTTAGTTTTTTGACGGAGCTTGCTTTCTATTCAGCGCGGTTTGTACCAGTGGCTGCCCTCGCCCTAGCTCTCTCGCCGTAAACGGGGCGAGGGGACGTGCCCAGCGAGACGTTGGCGAAGGGACGGAGGGGGTTGCGCCTATCCCCCTTCGCCCCGTTTACGGGGAGAAGGTGGCGGCAGCCGGATGAGGGGCGGGCTTCGGCAATCTCCGGGATCGGGTTTTGGCTTCGTGCCCCCTTCCTCTTCAAGCCCGAGGACCGCTCAATCCAAAGAAAAAGCCGGACGCTGGGGTGCATCCGGCTTTGAAAGGCCTTGGGCAGCGGAAGGGCGCCGCTCAAGGTGGGGAAGGGGTTGGAAAGAGGAAAGTCAGAACGCTCTATGTTTTTCGTTCATCGCCTTTACCTCTTCGCCTTCGCGCCGGAGCGCCGAGATCGTCGAGGTTACGGACACGATGAACATGACGCTGATAAGGGCCGTGAGCACTGTCAAGATCGTGAACATGGGCATTCCTTTCCTGGGGAGTTGCGTTCTCGCCCCTCAGTACTGGCCCAGTACGGCCGTCCGGGCCGAAGCATAGGGACCATAAACCTTGGACGTATCAACCTTCTGATCATAGAGAGCGACAGTTGCAGTCAGCATGCCCGTGACCATTACCATCCAGAGCACGTTAATCATCGTAATCTTGCCGGGCATCTTTAGTCCTTCCTGCCGCGATAATCGCATCTATATGTCGGTTGAATGAACGCATCCGTTTTAAAATGGTTCCGCCGGATGTTGAGGGGGTGTTTACCAATGCCGATCTGAAGCCTCCTTGAATGTCTCGTTCATCTGGCGTTCAGATTCGAAGCCCGGTTTGCCCCACGCAGGCGACCTTGGGCGCGCACGATCGCCGCATGTTCGGCGAGTTCGGGCCGCACCCAGCTCACCTCGTAGCGATCGGCGAAATAGCCATAGGCCATCTCGGCAGCGAGGGAGGAAACGACGGCAAGTGCAACGAGCACGATCAGCATGGGTGTAGTCTTTCGGGGAGCGCCGGATGCCGGAATGGCATCGGCTGCGTTGATGGTTTGAGTTAAGCAGATCCTGTCTGAAACCGCCTTGAACGGGTCATTCATCCACCGTTCAACCGTCCGGGACGATCGGCCAAATCACTTGCGGCAAAGCGGCATCCATGACAAAAGGCGTCAAACCAACGGTCGGGCCAGATGACGACAGCTTTTTATCCGGGGTCTTTCGACCCGATCACCAATGGGCATGTGGATGTTCTGGTCCAGGCGCTGAACGTCGCCGAAAAGGTGATCGTCGCGATCGGCATCCATCCCGGCAAGGCGCCGCTGTTTTCCTTCGAGGAAAGGGCCGAGCTGATCCGCCGTTCTCTGGCGGAAGCGCTTCCCGGCAAGACCGGCGATATCACGGTCGTCGCCTTCGACAATCTGGTTGTCGATGCCGCCCGCACCCATGGCGCCACGCTTTTGATCCGCGGCCTTCGCGACGGCACCGATCTTGATTATGAAATGCAGATGGCCGGCATGAACCGGACGATGGCGCCTGACATCCAGACCATCTTTTTGCCGGCAGGCACGGCCTCTCGGCCCATTACCGCCACATTGGTCCGCCAGATCGCCGCCATGGGTGGCGATGTCAGCGCCTTCGTGCCGGCCGCCGTTCTACAAGCCCTCACATCCAAGCGCCAAAATTAACAACGACAAAGACTTGCAGGCACAAGACCAGCAAGCGCAAAGACCAGGCGGAACCCGCCGCAATGGAGCCCATATGAAACTCTTTTATCTCGCATTTGCCGGCGTGTTGTATCTCGCCTCCTTTGCCGGCGATGCCTTCGCCCAGTCTGCCGATCATTACCTCACCATCCAGCTGAAGAATGGTCCCGTCGTCATCCAGCTCATGCCTGATGTTGCGCCGAAGCATGTCGCGCAGATCGAGGCGTTGGCCAAGAAGGGCGAATACGACAACGTCGCCTTCCATCGCGTCATCGAGGGTTTCATGGCCCAGACCGGCGACGTCAAATATGGCAACATGGAAAAGAACTTTGACGCGAGCCTGGCCGGCACCGGCGGCTCAGACCTTCCCGACCTTCCGGCTGAATTCTCCAAGACCCCGTTCGTGCGCGGCACGGTCGGCATGGCCCGTTCGCAGGATCCGAATTCCGCCAATTCGCAGTTCTTCATCATGTTTGCCGACGGCTCCTTCCTGAACGGCCAGTACACCGTCGTCGGCAAGGTCGTCTCCGGCATGGAGAATGTCGACAAGATCAAGCGCGGCGAAGGCCAGAACGGCGAAGTCAAAAGTCCAGACCGGATGATCAAGGTCACCCTGGGCAAGAAGTAAGTTACGAGAGAAACAACAGGAGAAGACAATGGCCGAGATCAAGGATCCCGAAAACACCATCATTCTGGAAACCACCAAGGGCAAGGTTGTCATTCAGCTTCTGCCGCAGGTTGCGCCCGAGCATGTCGCCCGCATCAAGGAACTCGCCCGCGAGAAGGCCTATGACGGCGTCGTCTTCCACCGTGTCATCCAGGATTTCATGGCCCAGACGGGCGATGTCCAATATGGCAAGAAGGGTTCGGAAACCTTCAATCCCGGCCGGGCCGGCATGGGCGGCTCCTCCAAGCCGGATCTGAAGGCCGAATTCTCCGCGACGACGCATACGCGCGGCACCTGCTCGATGGCCCGTTCGCAGAACCCGAACTCCGCCAATTCGCAGTTCTTCATCTGCTTTACCGACGCGCCCTGGCTGAACAAGCAGTATTCCGTCTGGGGCCAGGTCATTGAAGGCATGGAAAACGTCGACAAGATCAAGCGCGGCGAGCCGGTTTCCGATCCGGACTCGATCGTCTCGATGCGGGTTGCCGCCGACGTCTGATTGTGATTTCTGCTGAAACCCGCCCTTGCGTGACTGCGCGAGGGCGGGTTTCGCTTTGAAAGTGCCCTTATGCGCGTAGACCTTTTCGATTTCGATCTGCCCGATGAACGCATCGCGCTACGGCCCGCCGAGCCGCGCGACAGTGCGCGCCTGCTCGTCGTCGATCCCAATGCGGCAAACAGCCTTTCGGATCATAGCGTCAGTGACCTGCCGTCCTTCCTCAGGGCGGGCGATGCGCTGGTTTTCAACGATACCAAGGTCATCCCGGCCCAACTCGAAGGCATCCGTCATCGCGACGGCGCCGGCGGCCAGCAGGTGTCGGCAACGCTGCACATGCGCGTCGGCCCCAGCCGCTGGAAGGCCTTTGCCAAGCCCGGCAAACGCATCAAGCCGGGTGATCGCATCGCCTTCGGCCATTCCGGCGAAAGCTGCTTGCTTGGCTCGCTTGACGCGACCGTCGAGGAAAAGGGCGAGGCCGGCGAGGTGACGCTGGCCTTCGATCTTTCCGGCCCGACGCTCGACGAGGCGATCGCCGCCGTCGGCCATATTCCGCTGCCGCCCTATATCGCCGCCAAGCGCCCCGAGGATGAGCGCGACCGCGAGGATTACCAGACGATCTATGCCCGGGAGGAGGGCGCCGTTGCCGCTCCCACCGCCGGCCTGCATTTCACCCCTGCGCTGTTCGAGGCGCTCGACAAGGCCGGTATCGAACGCCATTTCGTCACGCTGCATGTCGGCGCAGGCACCTTCCTGCCCGTCAAGGCCGACGATACCGCCGATCACAAAATGCATCTGGAAAGCGGTTATGTCGGCGCCGAAACCGCCGCCCGGCTGAATGCCGTCAAGGCAAGGGGCGGGCGCATTGTCTGCGTCGGCACCACCTCATTGCGGCTCATCGAGAGTGCAGCTGCGGAAAGCGGTGAGATCAAGCCCTGGGCCGGCGCCACCGGCATCTTCATCACGCCCGGCTACCGCTTCAAGGCGGTCGACATTCTGATGACCAATTTCCATTTGCCGCGCTCGACGCTGTTCATGCTGGTCTCGGCCTTTTCAGGCTTCGAGGCCATGCATGCAGCCTATAAACACGCCATTTCGACAGGCTACCGCTTCTACTCCTATGGTGATGCGAGCCTTCTTTTCCGGAAAGACAAATGACAGAGAACTTCCAATTCACGCTTGAAAAGACCGACGCCGGCGCCCGCCTCGGCAAAATCTCCATGCCGCGCGGCGAAATCCGCACCCCGGCCTTCATGCCGGTCGGCACTGTCGGCACCGTCAAGGCCATGTATCTCGACCAGGTGCGCGAAACCGGCGCCGACATCATTCTCGGCAATACCTATCACCTGATGCTGCGCCCGACCGCTGAGCGCGTCGCCCGCCTCGGCGGCCTGCACAAGCTGATCCGCTGGGAGCATCCGATCCTGACGGATTCCGGCGGTTTCCAGGTCATGTCGCTCTCCGGCCTGCGCAAGCTCGACGAGCAGGGCGTCACCTTCAAGTCGCATGTCGACGGCAGCCTGCACCACATGTCGCCGGAGCGCTCCATCGAAATCCAGGGCCTGCTCGGCTCCGATATCCAGATGCAGCTCGACGAATGCGTGGCGCTGCCGGCCGAGCCGAGGGAGATCGAGCGCGCCATGGAAATGTCGCTGCGCTGGGCCGAGCGCTGCCGGGTTGCCTTCGGCGACCAGCCGGGCAAGGCGATGTTCGGCATCGTCCAGGGCGGCGATATTCCGGCGCTGCGCATTCGTTCGGCCGAGGCGTTGAGCCAGCTCGATCTCAAGGGTTATGCCATCGGCGGCCTTGCCGTCGGCGAGCCGCAGGACGTCATGCTGCGGATGCTCGAAACGACGCTGCCGGTGCTGCCCGGACAAAAGCCGCGTTACCTCATGGGTGTCGGCACGCCGGATGATATCCTGAAATCGGTCGCCCGCGGCATCGATATGTTCGACTGCGTCATGCCGACCCGCTCCGGCCGCCACGGCCTGGCCTTTACCCGCCGCGGCAAGGTCAATATCCGCAATGCCCGCCATGCCGAGGATATGCGCCCGCTCGACGAACAGTCGAGCTGCCCGGCCTCACGCGATTATTCGCGGGCCTATCTGCACCACCTCGTCCGCTCCAACGAAGCGCTCGGCGGCATGCTGCTCTCCTGGAACAATCTCGCCTATTACCAGGAACTGATGCAGGGCATCCGCAAGGCCATCGCCGAAGACCGCTTCGCCGATTTCATGGCGGAGACGCAGGAAGAATGGGCGAGGGGCGATCTCGACCCGGTTTAAGGCTGCTCTGTCACCGTGTTGCTGACAGCGGGGACAGCGGACGACGGGTTCGGCGCAATCATCATTGTGAGTTTTTTACGCACGGGCTCGTCGAAGTGAACGGCGGCCATGCCAGCCAGAATGAAAATCGCAAAAACCACGATCATACCGGCTGCCGGGGAAGCAGGAAGGTCATAGCCCCTTTGCCGCAGTGAATGCAGCAGGGTGAAGATGGGCCCATGCAGGATATAAATCGGATAGGAAAGCCTCCCCAACCATCGGAATACCAATTCGACCAGGCCAGCCTGCCTTGTGGACATCGCCAGCCAGACAATGGCGGGAAAGACGACAAGGCACAGCAGAAAATCAAAATATGGGAAACCGAAGAATGTTCTGGCCGGGATGTTCGTGATGAAGATAAGACAGGCACACAGAAGCAGCCCGATGATGTTGCCGCTCACAGCCACGTTCGGTTTTCGAACCTCATAGAAGCGATAAAGGCAGATTCCGAGCGCGAAAGAGACAAGAACTCTTGAAAAGCCAAATCTGAAATAGCCTGCCTGGTGACCAATATCGAGGTTGCCTACGAATAACGCTCCGTACAGTGTGAAGCCCGCGGCCCCCATGGTGATGGCCAACAGGATTCTCCATGACAGCCGTATCAGAAGCGTAGAAAACAGCGTTCCGGCCCAGAGTTCGAAGAAGAGCGACCAGCTGGGACCGTTCAGAGGAAAGGCCCCGTCCACATTTGGGCTCGGAATGAACAGGATCGCCCTCACTAGAAGATCGGTGAGTGTAAGGTAGTCCAAGCCGAATTGAAGTGCATGGTTAAGAAGGCCGACAGGAAGCGAAAGCAGATAGAGCGGATAAAGCCGAATGATGCGTTGCACGACAAATTTGGCAGGCGAAATCTCTCCCGTCGCCAGTCGCTTCTCATAGGAATTCGCAAGAACGACGCCGCTCAAAAGGAAGAAGAGATCTACCGCAAGGTAGCTGATATTCCGCGGGACCGGGCCCAGCGTCCCACTCGTATGCAGGAACATGACCATGATGGCCGCAATTCCTCGCAAAGCTTCAAGGCCTGTGAAAAACTGCTTGCCACTGTTCACGGTCACAATCCTCCGGTGAAATATTATTACTCTGGGAGGATTTCGAAATCGTTAGTACAACGCCGCCGTGCAATAGGCCGACTTCTGTCGGTGACAGGCGCAAAGCGTCAAATTCCTTTGCTGTCCGCATCCGGCATGATCTGCACGCCGTTGATCCGATAGCTGCCGTCCGGCTGGCGGGTGAGCTGGTAGATCGCCGTCCAGTCCTTGCCGTCGCGGCCTGAAATCAGCACCTCGTGATAGATCAGCGCGCCGTTGTCGATCGAGCGGCTGCGGCCGAAGGCGTAGTTGCCGGGATGGTAAACCGGCTCGTAGCTCTTCTTCACCATGGCGAAGAACAGGTTCTTGTCGGGATACATCGCCTTGATGCCGGGAGCGGCGAAGGAATAGGCGGTCTCGGCGTCGTCCTTGAGGAAGGCCTTGATCTGTTCCTCGATCATGGTCCTCGTCGTATCGATCGGATCTTCGGCGCGAGCCGAGAGAGGAGAGAAGGCGGACGCGGCACACAGAATGAGAACTGCGAGAAAGGCGCGCATGGATTGATCTCCGGCTCCGTCGGGGAGCGAGCCCCGATAGAGCGGAAGTGTAAGCGAATTTCAGCGCAAGAAAAGCAGACTTTACGACCAGCGGCGGAAGAGGGCGCTGGCATTCACCCCGCCGAAGCCGAAACCGTTGGTGATCGCATAGTCCATGGTGAGCGGCCGCGCCGTCTTGCCGACGATATCGATGCCGTCGGCATCAGGATCGGCCTCGTTCAGGTTGCGGGTCGGCGGCGCGATCTGGTCGCGCAGCGCCAGAATGGTGAAGATCGCCTCCAGCCCACCGGCCGCCCCGAGCAGATGGCCGGTCGCCGACTTCGTGGCGCTGACGGCAATGCCGCCATTGCGGCCGAAGACCGTGCCGATCGCGGCGATCTCGCCCCTGTCGCCGACCGGTGTCGAGGTCGCATGCGCGTTGAGGTGCCGAACCTCGGAGGCGGCGATTTTTGCCTGCCGAAGCGCGGCCTCCATCGCCCGCCGCGCGCCGTCGCCGTCCTCGGGGCCTGAGGTCATGTGATAGGCATCCGCCGCCGTGCCGTAGCCGACGAGTTCGGCAAGCGGCGTGGCGCCGCGGGCAAGCGCATGGTCCAGCGTTTCGATGACCAGAATGCCGGCGCCTTCGCCCATGACGAAACCGTCGCGTGCCGTGTCGAAGGGCCGCGATGCAAGCTCCGGCGTCTCGTTGAAGCCGGTGGAAAGGGCACGCGCTGCGGCAAAGCCGCCGAGGCTCACCTTGTCGATGCAGGCCTCGGCGCCGCCGCAGATCGCCACATCCGCTTCGCCGGAGCGGATCAGCCGCGCCGCATCGCCGATCGCCTGAACGCTGGCGGCACAGGCGGTCACCGGCGCGCCGAGCGGTCCCTTGAAGCCGTAGCGAATGCTGACCTGGCCGGCAGCGAGATTGACGAGGAAGGACGGCACGGTGAAGGGCGACAGCCGCCGCACGCCGCGTGTCTCGCCGATCCGCACCGCTTCGGCGATGGCCGGAAAGCCGCCGACCCCGGAGGCGATGATCGTCGCAGTGCGCTCTCGCGCAGCTTCGTCAGTCGGCAGCCAGCCGGCCTGCTTGACCGCTTCCTCCGTCGCCGCCATGGCGAACTGGATGAAACGGTCCATCTTCTTCTGGTCCTTGGGCGGGACGTAACGGTCGGGATCGAAGCCGGCTTGCGCATCTTCACCAATGCCGGGAACGATGCCGCCGACCTTGGCTGCGAGCTCGCCGACGATGTCTTCCGCCAATACCCGCAGCCCCGAACCGCCGTCGAGAAGACGTTTCCAGGCCGGCTCGACGCCGGTGCCGAGTGGCGAGACAAGTCCCATGCCGGTAACAACGATGCGATCCATTCTCTTTCTCCGTTATGCGTCGATGCCGAGATACCAGGCGCGCATGCGGGCGATCCGCGCGTGCACTTCGTCGTCGGCTGCAGGGCCTGCCAGCAGGCTGGTATTTTCGGGTGTCACTTCTTCGCCGGTCCGTGCGTCCACCAGCATTGTTTCGCGCGCTTTGCCCGAAGCGGCATCGCCCAAGAGGAAGGCGAGGTCCTCTTCCGGAATATGCCGGCTTCCCCAGGAAAACAGCGTCATCAGCACCGGAAAGAAATCGCGACCCTTGTCCGTCAGCACATATTCGTAGCGGGCAGGGCGCTGATGGTAGAGACGCCGTTCGAACAGCCCTTCATCCGTCAGATGTTTCAACCGCCGCGTCAGGATGTTCGGCGCCACGCCGAGGCTCTTCTGAAAATCGTCGAAGCGCGACAGCCCTTGAAAGGCGTCACGCAGGATCAGGATGCTCCACCAGTCGCCAACGCTGTCGAGCGCACGCGCCGCCGGGCATTTGAATTGACTGAAGCTTGTCCGCTGCATGGCTGATGTCACTATAGCAGTAACTATCATCATGCAAGTTACTATCGGGACTCATCCTCGAAAATCCGGGCGAGCAGAATGCCGGTGACGAGCATGCCGGCGGCGACGAAGATCGTATCACCCGGCGTGCCGATATAGAGCGGCCCGATATTGGCAAAGAGCAGGAAGGCAATGAGGAAATTCACCCAGCCCCAGACGACGTTCGCAATGGGCGAACCGAGCTTGTCCTGTTGCGCGAAGGGGATGCGGAAAGCCCTACCGCTGACGCCGTTGACGAAATGCGGGATGCCGTTGGTCAGAAATCCCGCGGCGATGAAATGAGCGATATAGGCAATCCAGGGCAAAGGCTTCTCCGCGGCTGCGAGTGGCGTCAACGGACAATCTGGCCGGGATTCCTGCTCCGGCAAGAGGACATGTGTGAAGCAACCGCCGGGGGGAGTTGCAGCCAGCCCCTGAAGAGGACGGGTCTGGCCGGGTCAGATCAGCCCGAAATCTTTGAAATGAAGCGCCGGAGAATTGTCGAAATCCGCGACCTGGACTGCGCTGCCCGCAGCGCTTCCATCCGCGTCGAAGGATAGAGTGCCGCTGGCCTGATCGTAGATCAGCCTGTCATCGGCCTCGAGCGCTTTCGTTCCCAGAACAAAATTCTCATCCGAAAATTTGGACAGGCTGAGTGTGGCGAAAATCGTATGGTCGAGCAGCAGCTTGTCGCCGGCCGCGGAAGAGAAATCCCGGATCTTGTCGACGCTGAGATTGTCGGGCTTCACGTCGAAGACGAAGGAATCGGCTCCGCCGCCGCCGGTGAGAATGTCCGCACCGGCTTTGCCGAACAGCTTGTCGTTGCCGAGCCCGCCGGTCAACTGGTCGGCGCCCTTGCCGCCATTGATCGTGTTGCTCCCGTCGTTGCCGGTGAGAACATTGGCCGTGTTGTTGCCCGTCGCGCTGAGATTGGCCGTTCCGGTCAAGGTGAGATTCTCGATCGTTCCGGCCGTGCGCTGCAGATCGGCCAGGCTGAAGGAGGTCGAAGCCTTGACGGTGTCCTTGCCGGATGCCCCGGCCTCATCGGCAAAATCGCCCGCATCGTCGATCACATAGGTATCGTTCCCGGCATGCCCCGCCATGCGGTCGGCGCCGGTGCTGCCGTCGAGGATATTGTTGCCGGAGTTGCCGACGAGAACATTGGCCAGCGCATTTCCCGTGCCGTTGATATTGGCGGCGCCGGTCAGTGTGAGATTCTCGATGTTTCCGATCGCATGCGCTGTGTCCTTGAGGCTGAAGCTGATCGACGACATGACCGTGTCGGTCCCGCCGCCCTGGCTTTCGTCGACGATCTGCGTGGGGCTGGTGACGATGAAAGTGTCGTTGCCGGTGCCGCCATAGACATGGCCGGTTGCCGGCGGTGTGCCGCCGCCGCCTGCGACCTCGATGATAACGGGATGGTCGACGACCTCAACCGTCAGGGACGAGACATTGCTGAGGCTTTTGATTACCGTCGACCCGGTCAGGGGATCGAAGACCTTAACGGAACCGAACGAGGATCCGAGATTGACTTTGACGCCCGTCGTCGCGGCCTGAATCGCCGTGTCGATGGACTGGTTCCAGATATCGGGCTCGTTCCAGATGATGATCTGGTAGCTTCCGTCGGATTTTTCCGTCAGCAGGCTGCGGGCCGAGGACGGCAGGCCGTCGATCGAATAGTTGAGCGTTCCGGCGCTGAAGCTTGCCTTCTGAGCGCCGTTGTCCGCAAGGATTTCGGTCAGATTGTGGATCGCCGTCGCCGCCGGCTTGGCCGAATAGTCGAGGTGAAAGAGGCCGAAATGCTTTTCCTGATTGCTGCCCTGCGGATCGGAATAGGCGTCGAGCAGCTCGTAGAGGAAGGTCTGTTTCGATCCGAGCGCCGCGCCGTCCATCAGCGTATTGAGCAGCAGCTTTGCCTGCGTCGCTTCGCTGACGCCTTCCCAGCCGCCATTGGTGTCGGCGGTGAGCGAGGTATGGTAACCGGTCTCGGTGATCGCGAGCGGCTTGCCCGGATCGGCAGCGCGCTGAACGCCCGATTCTCGCGAAAGCCATGAATATGGTTGGTCGCCATCCTTCGCATAGGTGTGGATCGTCGTGTAGTCGGAGGCGGAAGCGACCGTATACCCGGTAAAGCTGAGGACCGGGATATCCTTCAGCAAGGGGTCGGCGTTGACAGCGGCAGACAGGTCCTTCTGATAGGCGAGTGCTGCGGCCTGGCCGCTGAGGCCGTGATAGCTGACGGGCCAGTTGTTGACTTCGTTCGGGCCTTCAATGCCGACGACCGAGCCGGGATGGGCTTGAACGAAAGCATGCAGCCGCTGGACCACGGTGGCGGGGTCGACCTCCCGCTGGGCGCTGAAGACGAATTGCACGCCGGCGTCGGCCGCATTGCCGAGATGGGTTTGTCCGTTGGGGTCGGAAGCGGCGTTGGGAGCGTGATCGCGAACCGTGTCGAGGCCGAGATAATCGAGAGCCTTAACGACTTCTCCGACATTGGAATATTTTCCGTCGGTGTAGTCGATATGGGTATCAATGCCAAAGGAACGAATAATATCGTTTATTCGAACGGCCTGAGCCATCAGTTTCTCTCCCGGTTTGCGAGGGAATTGGCGATAGGAATGGATCCCTATTTGTTCTAACCAATTCGATTTAATACACGAGGAGGGCCGTGCAGTACTGCTCCGTTAACCATGCTATGTTGTTGCCAATGTGGCCCATTTCGGGCGGTATTTATTATGCAGTCTGTGCTTGCATTTTCTGCTCGTGGCGGCCCAGGCGCGCCCGTTGTCGGCGAGACCAGGGCCTCTGAGGCGAGATCCAGGTTCGCGGCAGCGATCACGCTGCTATCGGCCGGAACGCCGATATTTTTCATGGGCGAGGAAATCGGTGCGCAGAAACCCTATCGCTACAATGATTTCCTCGACAATCGGGAGAATATTCTCGGTGAAGCTGATGGCGGCGGGGCAGGGATGATCAGCGGGCCGCGGCAGGAGCGCTCAAGGTCGTATTGCCCGCGTCAGGCGTGTAGTCTTTCGCAGGCAATAAGGGGAAGCTGGAGCCTTCAGGCGAAGCCAAGCGGCAGCTTGTCCAGTTTCCTGTCGGCGCCGTAATCGCGCTCATGCGGCGAGCGCCGGCGACCGTCGCTGCGGCTGGAAAGGTCGATCCGGTTTTCGGCAAAGATCCCGTCCGGCCATGTGCCGGTATCATGGCAATCGGCGTCGATCTTCGGGGCAAGGATTCTCAGCATCATCGGGGTTCCTCCGCGGCGCACCATCAACATTCGGAAAGGCCGCTTGGTTCCATTTGTAAACCCTGAATTATTAATAAATTAACCATAATTGCAGGGCGAAAACCGGTCATCGCTTGACGTGAGATGAGCGGCCCATGGAACTCCTGATCCTGATCGCCGTTGATCCGGCATGAACCACAGGAGGTTTCCATGCAGCTGATCGACACGCGGGTGACACAGGCCGGCGACTTCTTCACCGTCGAATTCCTGGGCGAAGGAGGAGAATCGATTTCCGTCAAAATCGATAATTCCCATGGCGAGCTCGACGCCTCGACGGCGCTCGACCGCGCCAAGGTGATGATGGTTCAGCTGACCGCCTTTTCCGGCCGGGAGGCGGACGGCAGCATCAACCGGTACGACGCCTTGAGCAACGGCAATTTCGACGAAGGCAGCAAGGGTTTGATCGGCCAGCCGAGCGCGCGTTCGGCCCATGACCGCGAAACGCTGGAGGAGGAGCTGAACGAAGGACTCGAGGACTCGTTTCCGGCAAGCGACCCTGTCTCGGCAACGGTGTCGTCCATTCCCGCCAATACGCCACGGCATTGATTTCACCGCAGTCTCAATTCCGAATGCAGGCGAAAGTCGCCCCGGTTCCCGCGGGCGGCTTTTTCTTGCGTGACAGATTGATGTCAAAACTGAGAAACAGCTGAAAACCGCGGATGTCTGATTGACATGGGAGCCTTCTAGAGAGGGCCCGGGAAGGGAGCGTCGATGACGCGCTTCCAGGTCTCGGAGACGCGTCCTCATGAAAATCATTCAGATTACCGACACCCATTTCAGCCCGAACAAGCCGCATTTCAACGGCAACTGGGCGCCGCTTCTAAGCTGGATCGAAGAGACCGGCGCCGATCTGATCATCCATACCGGTGATCTCACCGTCGACGGCGCCGACAAGGATGAAGATATCACCTTCTCGATGGATCTGATGCGCCAGGTGTCGATCCCGATGCTGATCGTCCCCGGCAATCACGATGTCGGTCACTTCAGAGAAACCGACCAGCCCGTCAATGCCGAGCGGCTGGCCCGTTGGCGCAGCCTTGCCGGTGACGATCGCTGGCTGGAGGATGCGGCCGGCTGGCGCTTCATCGGTTTGAATTCGCTGCTTCTCGGTCATGAGGATGACGAGGAAGAGGCCCAGTTCGAATGGCTCGCCAGGGCGTTCGAAGACAGGGCAGGGCGGCGCGTGGCGCTTTTCGCGCACAAGCCGCTGTTCGTCGATGCTCCCGATGAAGGCGATACCGGCTACTGGAGCGTTCGCCCGGCGCAGCGCCGGCGGCTTTATGATCTGATATCGGCCCATGACGTGGCGCTGTTTGCCAGCGGCCACCTTCACTGGGCTTGGCAGGGCCGTTTCGGCAATACGCAGCTGAGCTGGGGGCCGTCGGCCGCTTTCATCATCGACAAGATGGAGCGCGAAATGCCGGGCGAACGGCTGATCGGCGCCGTCGTTCACGAGTTCGATCGATCGGTCGAAAGCGAGATCGTCGCTGTTCCCGGCATGACCGCTTATGTGCTCGATGATGTCGTGCTCGAAGTCTATCCCCAGGCGGTCAAGCCGCGCGAGGTTGCCGAATGAGCGCGCTCTCGCTTCGCGGCATCACCAAAGCCTTCGGCGGCAACCAGATCCTCAACGGCGTCAGCCTCGATGTCGGGGCCGGTGAATTCATCGCGCTGGTCGGTCCTTCCGGCTGCGGCAAGAGCACGCTGCTACGCGTCCTTGCCGGCCTCGACCACGCCGATCGCGGCGAGATCTCGATCGGCGGGAAAGACATGTCCGGTGTTGCAGCCGCCGACCGCAACATCGCCATGGTCTTTCAGTCCTACGCGCTCTATCCGCATCTGACGGCCGCGCAGAATATCGCCGTGCCGCTGGCGATGCGCCTGATGTCGAGGATACAGCGGCTGCCCTTTCTGGGATCGTTGATGCCGGGCCAGCGCGCCACCCGCGCGGCAATCGCCCGCGACGTCAGGGAGATGGCGATATCGCTGAAGATCGACCACCTGCTCGACCGCAAGCCCGGCCAGATGTCGGGCGGCCAGCGCCAGCGTGTGGCGCTTGCCCGCGCCATGGTGCGCCGGCCGAGCATCTTCCTGATGGACGAGCCGCTGTCCAATCTCGACGCGAACCTGCGCGTCCACGCCCGCGGCGAAATCGTCGACCTGCATCGTCGCGCCGGCGTGCCGACGCTCTATGTCACCCATGACCAGGCGGAAGCGCTGTCGATGGCGGATCGCGTCGCCGTGATGCTGGGCGGAAGATTGCTGCAGATCGCCAGCCCTGAGGTCATCTACGACGATCCGGCCCACATCGAGGTCGCCCGCTTCATCGGCCAGCCGCGCATCAATGTGCTGCCGGCCTTTGCCGAAGGCGGCGTCATCCTCTGCGGCGGCCTGCGGCTGACGCTTGAAAATGCGCCCGGCGGGAAGATGCCGGTCACGCTCGCCATTCGTCCCGAATTCGTCTTTCTTTCCAGGAACAGGCATGACGGTCTTGCCGCCCGGATCGAACGCGTCGAATTCCTCGGCTCCGAAGTCATTCTCTACTGCCGGCTCGAGGCGATCGGCGAAACGATCATCGCCAAGGTTCAGCCGTCCGAAGCCGCAGGCCTTGCGGCCGGGGATGCCGTCGGCCTTCGCTTGTCGCCGGGGCGTACGCTGATCTTTGCCGAGGACGGCAGCCGGCTGGCGGGCTTCGTCGCCAGTGGTGATGCCGGGCTCAGCTCTGCTGATGCCGGGCTCAGCTCTGCTGATGCCGGGCTCAGCTCTGCGGGTGCCGATGCTCAGCGGGAGAGGGCGCATGGCTAGCGTCGTCTCGATGGCCATCCCGGGCAATTCCGCCATTGCCCATCGGCGCGGCGAGGCCCGCATCGCCTGGATGCTGGTGATGCCGGCGATGATCCTGATTTTTCTCTTCGTGCTTTTGCCGGTCGCAGCTGTCGTCGTGCTCGGCTTTACCGACTTCGAACTCGGCTACGGCAAATTCCGTTTCGTCGGCTTCGAGAATTATGCGCATCTGATCACCGACCGCACCTTTCGCAAGTCGCTGTGGAATACGATGGTCTATACGGCGATCGTCGCACCCGTCTCGATCCTGCTCGGCCTCGGCATCGCCATGTTGATCGAGAGCGAGACGGCCGCACGCAGCGTCTTCCGCACCGCCTATTTCCTGCCGGTCGCCTCGCTGATCGTCGCCATGGCGACCGTCTGGCAATATATGTTTCACCCGACGATCGGCCCGATCAACGCGCTGCTGGCCCTTGTCGGGCTTCCCGGCCTGAACTGGCTCGGCAGCTCCAGCACGGTGCTTTACAGCCTGTCGATCATCGGCGTCTGGCAATCGACCGGCTTCAACATGGTGCTGTTCCTGGCCGGCCTGACGGCGATCCCGCGCGAGCTTTACGCCGCAGCCGAAGTCGACGGCGCCAGATCCTCCCTCGACCGCCTTCTGCTGGTGACCTGGCCGATGCTCGGGCCGACAACACTCTTCGTCATCACCATCAGCATCACCAATGCAGTCAAGGTCTTCGAGACGGTGAAGATGCTGACCGATGGCGGCCCGAACAAGGCATCGGAAGTGCTGCTCTTCACCATCTACCAGGAAGGCTTCGTCTATCTGCGCGTCGGTTACGCCTCGGCGATGACCGTGGTCTTCCTCCTGATCCTCGTGGTGCTGATGTTCCTGCAGTACCGCGTTCTCGATCGCCGGGTGCATTACACATGATCAGCGCTTTTTCTCTGGGCAGGGTCATCCGCCTGAGCCTGCTTTGTCTTGGGGCGATCATCTTCCTGTCGCCTTACATCTTCATGATCTCGGCGGCCGGCAAGACGCAAAGCGACATCTTCACCTCGTCGCTGTCGCTCATCCCCACGCATCTCGCCTATATCGAGAATTTCGCCAAAGCCTTGAGCCGGGTGCCGATGGCGCGGCTCCTGTGGAACGGCGTCGTCGTCTGCGGGCTGATCTTCCTCTTTCAGGTGCTGGTGGCAATCCCCTGCGCCTACGCCATGGCGAAGCTGCGTTTCGGGGCGGCCCGCGCCATGATGCTGCTGGTCATGCTCGGCCTGCTGGTGCCGATCCATGCGACGGCGCTGCCGCTTTACGTTGCCTTCAACAGCGCCTCGCTGCTCAACAGCTATGCCGCCCTGGTCGCGCCCTTCACCATTTCGGTTTTCGCAATCTTCATGTTCCTGCAGTTCTTCCGCGCCATGCCGGACGATCTCATCCACGCCGCCCGTCTCGACGGCATGTCGGAGCTCGGCATCGTTGCCCGCGTCATCGTGCCGAATGCCTGGCCGGCGGTCACCGCCTTCGCCATCTTCTCGGTCGTCGCCCATTGGAACGATCTCTACTGGCCGCTGATCGTCATCAGCAAGCAGGACTACGCCACGCCGCCGCTCGGCCTGATGTATTTCCGCGCCGCCGAGGCCGGCGACGACTACGGCGCCCTGATGGCGGCGACCCTCATCATTACCCTTCCCCTCGTCGCCGCCTTCCTGCTTGCGCAGAAGCGGTTCGTCGAGGGCATCACCATGACCGGTCTCAAAGGCTGACCGGCTTCAACCAGGAGAACGAGCGATGAAACATATCACCCAGCTTCTCGCCGCAGCGGCCGTATCCTTGGCAATCGCGCTTCCCGCGCAGGCCGAGACGACGCTGACGGTTCATTACCCTATGCCGGGCTTCTTCAAGGACGTGATGGACACGATCTCGAAGAAGTTCATGGCCGAAAATCCTGACATCAAGATCCAGTTCGCCAGCCCCTCGGCAACCTATGAAGAGGGCATCCAGACGATCCTTCGCCAGGTCGGCACCAGCGAAATGCCTGACATCACCTTCATCGGCCTCAACCGCCTGCGCATGCTCGACGAGCGCGACGTCGCCGTCGACCTCGGCCCGCTCGTCAAGAAAGACGGCAACATGGCCGAGCAGGGCTTCTCCGACACGATCCTCAAGCTCGCCCAGGTCAAGGGCAAGCAGCTGGGCCTGGCTTTCGCCACTTCCAACCCGATCATGTATTACAATGCCGATCTGGTGAAGGCGGCCGGCGGCAATCCCGACAATCCGCCGAAGACCTGGGACGAGGTCATCGCGCTCGGCGCCAAGATCAAGGCGCTCGGCAATGGCGTCGACGGCATCGATTTCCGCTGGCAGGGCGACGACTGGATGTTCTCGGCACTGCTCTTCGGCGCCGGCGGCAAGATGCTGAGCGAGGACGAAAGCCAGGTCGCCTTTAACGGTCCGGAAGGCCAGAAGGCCGTCGAGGTCCTGCATCGCCTGGTCAGCGAAGGCGGCATGCCTGTCTTCACCAAACCTGCCGGCGAACAGGCTTTCGCGGCCGGCAAGGTCGGTTTCGAATTCCAGACGACGGGCGCGTCGCGCAATACGATCAAGAATGTCGGCAACAAGTTCGATCTGCGCACCGCCAAGATCCCGCTGATCGATCCGGTCAACGGCCGTCTGCCCACCGGCGGCAACGCCGTCGTCATCCTGACGCACGACGCCGCCAAGCAGGACGCCGCCTGGAAGTTCGCCAAGTTCGCCGCCGGCCCATACGGCGCTTCCGTTGTCGTGCCCGGCACCGGCTATGTCCCGAACAACGAGCTTGCCGCCAAGTCGCCCGAATATCTCGGCGATTTCTACAAGCAGAACCCGTTGTTCCAGGCAGGCCTCAGCCAGATGCCGGTGATGATCCCCTGGTATGCCTTCCCCGGCTCGAACGGCGTCAAGGTCACGCAGACGATCGTCGACAATCTCTCGCGCATCGTCGACCAGTCGGCCGAGCCGAAGGAAGCACTCGACGACGCGGCCGCCGATGTCGAAGGCATGCTGCCGCGCAGCTGATCAGCCTTCACAAGGCATAGGGCAGGGGCCGCCACGCCGAACGCGTGCGGCCCCTGCCTATTTCGCACGCTTCAGATAGCGCGGACCGTGCCGCCGCGGCGCAGCGTATAGGCGACATCGAGATGGCGGGCAGGGGCGGCATTCTCCGCCATGTCGAGCAGCAGCGAGGCGGCCGTCGCCCCCATGCTGGCATCCGGCATTTCGATTGTTGTCAGCGGCGGATCGATCAGTCTCCCGATGGCGATGCCGTCGAAACCGGCGACCGAAACATCGCTCGGCACCGAGAGCCCCTCGCGCTTCAGCGCGCCGATGACGCCGAGTGCGAGAAGATCGTTGGAGGCGATGATCGCCGTCGGCGCAAGCGCCGTCATCGCGGCGCTGAGATCGAGCTGGTCATAGCCGCCGACGAAGGGGATCTGCAGGGCATCGAGCGGTGTCAGCCCGTTCTCGGCCATCGCGTCGAGATAACCCTGGTAGCGAAGCCGCGCCCGGTCGGAGGCGGCGAAATTGCCGGAGAGAAACAGAATGCGGCAATGGCCGAGGCCGATCAGAAAAGTCGCGATCTCGTAGCCAGCGCCGCGATTGTCGGCGGTGACGGCCGCCGGGAACTGCGCCGTCGGCAGATTGTGGAGCAGCACGGTCGGCGGCAGCCTCGCCAGCAGCGCCTCGCTGGTCGCGGGATCGCAGACGGTCAGGATCAGTCCGGTCGGCCGGTCGTTCAGCAGGGCCGCGACGGCATCGGCTTCCCGCGCCGGATCGTAATTCGACTGGGCGATCAAAACGCCATGGCCGGCCACCAGCATGCGGTTCTGGATGCTCGACAGCGACGAGGCAAAGACCGGATTGGTGATGCTCGGGATCAGCACGCCGACCACCGGCCTGCGCCCGAGCCGTCCGACGGAATGGCCGGCGGGGCGATAGCCGAGTTCGGCGGCGGCGCGGCGCACCTTGCGCACCATCAGGTCGCTGGCCGGTCCGTTGCGGTTGAGAACGCGGCTTGCGGTCGCCAGCGAACATCCGGCCCGGAACGCGACCTGCTGCAATGTCGCCATCGAAAGCGCCTCGCATGAATCAAATTCGGTGCGACGCGCTTTAGCTGCTTTCGATGACATTGTTCTGACATCTGAGTCCGACAATTGGGGAGGCGGCTTTTTCCTCGTTCACACACATGGAAGTTGAAGCAAAATGCAACCCGTGGAATAGTCGGATCAACGTCATCCACCCCTCCTCATGCGCATCGCCCGGACAAGAATGCCTCACAAACACATGGAATGCTCCGCCGCCTGGTGGTTTCTCACTGCCGTTTCCCTTCTCGCAAATTTCGCCTCGCCGGCCTATGCGGACACCCTGTCCACCTCCTGGCCGCAGACGCAAAGCGACCTTAAAGCCGATTCCAACGTCCATTTCGGCACGCTCGCCAACGGTATGCGGTTTGCGATCATGCGCAATGCCACGCCGCCCGGGCAGGCAGCGATCCGCTTTCGCATCGGCTCCGGCTCGCTTGAGGAAAACGACAACCAGCAGGGTCTGGCGCATGTTCTCGAGCACATGGCCTTCAAGGGTTCGACGCATGTCGCCGAAGGCGAGATGATCCGTATCCTGCAGCGCAAGGGCCTGGCCTTCGGACCTGATACCAATGCCCATACGTCTTATGACGAAACTGTCTATGCCCTCGATCTGCCCGAGGTCGATGCCGACACGGTTTCGACCGGCCTGATGCTGATGCGCGAGACGGCGAGCGAGCTGACGCTTGATGCCGGCGCGCTTGATCGCGAACGCGGCGTCATCCTGTCGGAAGAGCGGCTGCGGGATACGCCGCAGTACCGCGCCGGGCTCGGCATCATGAATTCGCTGCTCGCCGGCCGGCGCGCGACCATGCGCGTGCCGATCGGCAAAGCCGACATCATCAGCAAGGCGCCCGTGGACCTCGTCCGGGATTATTACCGGGCCAATTACCGGCCCGATCGGGCAACCCTAATGGTGGTGGGCGATATCGATCCGGCGGCGATGGAGCTTGAAATCCAGCAGCGTTTCGGCGATTGGAAAGCCGCGGGTCCGGCATCGGCACAACTGGATCTCGGCACGCTGGAGACCAAAGGCGAAAGCACCGACGTCCTCGTCGTTCCCGGCGGCATGACCAACATACAGATCGCCTGGACGCGCCCCTATGATGCCGCGCCCGATATGTTCGCCAAGCGGCGCACCCAGCTTATCGAAGATCTCGGCCTTATGGTGCTCAAACGGCGAGTGAGCATTCTTGCCAGCAAGGCGGATGCACCTTTCATCAGCGCCGGCGTCGGCTCCCAGGATCTTCTCGATTCCGCGCATGTCGTCCTGATCGCGGCGAATTCCGAGCCGGACAAATGGCAGACGGCGCTGACGGCCATCGACCAGGAACAGCGCCGCATTCAAAAATTCGGCGTTGCGCAGGCTGAGATCGATCGCGAAATCCTCGAATACCGCTCGGCCCTCCAGGCGGCCGCGGCCGGAGCCGCGACGCGCGCGACCACCGACATCGCCTCCATGCTGGCGAGCAGCGTCGATGACGATCAGGTTTTCACTTCGCCTGCCGAAGACCTCTCGCTGTTCGAAACGATGACCAACGGCGTCACCGCCGCCGAGGTCAATCAGGCCCTGCAACATGCCTTCACCGGCAACGGTCCGCAGGTCGTCTTGCAGACGACCCAATCGCCGCAGGGCGGAGCCGAGACGGTTCGGCAAGTCTATGATGCTTCGAAAGCCGTTGCTGTTTCGGCGCCATCCGGTGCAGCCGACGTCGCCTGGTCCTATACCCATTTCGGCGAGCCGGGCGCTGTGGTCGAACGCCGTGCCGTCGATGATCTCGGCTTGACCATGGTGCGCTTTTCCAACGGCGTGCGGTTGACCGTCAAGCCGACCAAGCTGCGTGCCAACGAAGTGCTGGTGCGCGAAGATATCGGCCGCGGCCGGCTGGATTTGCCGCGTGACCGTCCCGCCCCAATCTGGGCATCTCCAGCCATCGCACTGTCCGGCGTGAAGGCCATGGATTACCAGGATATACAGAAAGCGCTGACGGCCAACATCGTCGGCATAGACTTCTCGGTCGGCGACAGCTCCTTCAAATTCGACGGCCGTACCCGACCGGAAGATCTTGCGACGCAATTGCAGCTGATGACCGCCTATACCGCCGATCCCGCCTACCGCCCCGAGGCGTTCAAGCGGGTGCAGCAGGCCTATCTGAACGGTATCGATCAGTATCAGGCGACCCCCGGCGGCGTTGTCGGCCGTGATCTCGGAGGCCTCGTGCATTCCGGCGATCCGCGCTGGACCTTCCCTGATCGCGCCCAATTGTCCGCCGCCAGGCCGGAGGATTTCGAGGCGCTGTTCCGGCCTGCGGTTTCCACCGGCCCGATCGATATCACCATCGTCGGCGACGTAACGGTGGACGACGCAATCCGGCTGACGGCTGAAACCTTCGGCGCTTTGCCGCCGCGCCCCGAGATGGCGCCGAGCAATGACAGAGGCGATGTGAATTTCCCGGCGGCGAACAACAAGCCCGTTTTGCAGACCCACAGCGGCAGGGCAGATAGTGCCGCCGCCATCGCCGGGGCTCCGATCGGCGACCTGCTCTCCGATCTACCGCGATCCTTCACTGCCAACGTTGCCGTCCAGATTTTCCAAAACAGGCTGATCGACCAGTTTCGGATTGCTGAAGGCGCAAGCTACGCTCTGGAGGGCGACGTTAACCTGTCAAGGGAGCTCCCCGGCTTTGGTTACGCCTATTTCTACGTCGAGACGGACCCGGCAAAGATCGCGCGCTTCTACGCACTTGTCGACGAGGTCGCCGATGATCTCAGCTCGCATGATGTCTCCCCGGACGAGCTCGCCCGCGCCCGCGAACCGATCATCGAGACCCTGAAGCATCAGCGGCAGGGCAACGAATATTGGATTGAATATCTGCACGGCGCTCAGACGGATCCGCGCCGCCTGGATCGGATACGCGACAATCTCAGCGGCTACGACAAGGTCACGGCCGGGGATATCCGCGAATTTGCCGCGACCTATTTCAGCCCGGAAAAATTCTGGAAGTTCGAAGTGCTGCCGGCGGCGGTCCGATAGTCGGCTGGGCGGCGTTGCGACGAGGGCAGGGCGGCACCAGGCAAGCCCTGGTCAGGCCTGCCGTCTTCGAGCGATCAGCAATACCGCCAACAAAAAGCTGAGCAGGCCGAGGGACGACGGCAGCCCCTGATGCCCGATCAGTTGCATCGCCAGTCCCGTTGCGGGCGAGCCGACGATGCCGCCGATGCCCCAGACGAAGGCGAAGGCGGCGTTGCCGGCGATCAGGACTTGACCGGTGAAACACTCGCCGAGCTGGATCAGCGAAAGGGTGTAGATCCCGAAGGAGACTCCGCCCCAGACAAAAACCAGCGGCCAGATGAGCCACGAATGAAAGACCAACGGCAGCAGCAGGCAGCCGGCCAGGCACGTGAGCGCACAGAAGAACATCGTCCGTCTCGAGCCGAACCCTTCGGCCACCCGCCCGAGCAGGATCTGCAGCACGGCATTGCCCGCAATGAAACAGGTGATGAGCGAAGCGATACGTTGCTCGCCGCTTCCGAGGGCGGCGCCATAGACCGTAAGCAGCGAAAGCAGGATCTGCTCGAAGGCGGCGGCGGTGAAAACCGCAAATAACAGCAGCGGCGCCAGCGCGACGAAGCCGCCGACCGATATTGCCTCGCCTTCATCAGGCATGTCGGGCAGGCGAGGGGCGACCGCAAGCACGATCAAGCCGCAGAGAAGGAAGGCCGCGATGCCGATCACGAAAGGCGGCCAACCCTCTGTTCCGGCGAGGCCGAGCGACAACGGGCCGATGGCAAAACCGGCCGAAACGATCGATGAATAGAAGCCCATGATCCGGCCCCGGCGTGACGCCGGCGCAATCTGGATCAGCCATGTTTCGCTGATCACGTAGAGCGGATTGGCGAAGAAGCCGAGCAGGAAGCGCAGCGGCATCCATATCAGCACGTCCTGCTTCCAGCCGATCGCAATCAGGGCGAGGGCGGCGAGAATCGAGCAGAGAATCGCCAGCCGCGCCCCGCCGACGCGCCGCGAAAGCGCCGGAATGAACGGCGCCGAGATGATGAAACCCAGCGGCGTCATCGCCGCCGACAGGCCGATCAGGCCTGAAGTCGTTCCCTGCCGCTCGAGGATGAAGCTGAGCAGCGGATAGGTCAGCCCCTGTGCTACGGCGAACACTGTGACGGTCGCGATGATTCCCGCCATCGCGGCCCAGGGAATGCGGTCCTCTCGGAGTGATGCCGTGCTGTGCGGCTGCCTATGCGACACGTCCGCCTGCTCGGCGCAGTGAATATCATTCACGGCAATCTCCATAGGGTTTGTAGGGCCGGGGGCCGTTCACCGGAAAGAGGATGAATTCTGCAGGAGAGGGTGAGCGCCGTCCTTAAGCTCTTCCAAAAAGTTCTCAAAAACGTCCAAACGGATTAAACAGGTCAGCATCGAGTTTGCCCCGCTACAATTTCAGCCGGATATCATCAGGACCATCAGGAATGACCGCCTCACCTTCTTTTCTCGGCCTTCCCGATCGCCTCGCCGATGGGCGTGTACCCCGAGCGGTGATCATTGCCGCCGCTCACGGCAGCACCTACCCAGACAAGGACAGCCGCGGCTACGCTCTCGCCGCTGACGTCATCCGCGCGGCCAGCCAAGACGATGCCGGGCTCGTCGAACACTGGGATTTCGATCTCGGCGGCCCGCTGTTCGATGGCAAGCCGGTCTCATGCATAGACGCCGGAAACATCGAAACCACCATGCATGACAATGCCGGCAACCGGAGGCGGATCGAGGTGAAGACGCGCGAGGTGCTGGCCTTGCAGGCGGTACCGATCCTTTTCGGCGGCGACTGTTCCCTGACCATTCCCTTCCTCGCCGGCTTTGCGGATCAAGGGCCGCTCTGGATCCTGCAGATCGACGCTCATATCGACTGGGGCGACGAATTGCATGGCGAACGCTACGGTTATTCAAGTCCGATGCGGCGGGCGAGTGAGATGCCGCATGTCGCGGGCATGGTGCAGGTCGGCCTGCGCAGCGTCGGCAGCGCGCGCACCGCCGACATAGAGGCGGCCCAGCATTATGGAAGCCGCTTCGTCACTGCTCGCGAGGTTCACGCTGAGGGCGCGGAAGCGGCTCTCCGGTATATTCCGGAAGGCGCCCGGGTCGTCGTCACCCTCGATTGCGACAGCATCGATCCCGCCATCATGCCTGCGGTGGCGGCGCGTACGCCTGGCGGCCTCACCTATACTCATGTGATCGACCTGATCGCCGGTCTTGGCAGGCGGGCGAGGATTGCGGGATTCGACCTTGTCGAATTCTATCCTCCCGCCGACATTGACGGCCTGTCGGCCCTGACCGCCGCGCGCCTTCTCGTCAACGCGATCGGCGCCATCGTCCGGCAGGATTGAAACCTGCTTCCGCTGGCCGCTGGTGCTTTCCGGATTCTAGGCAGCCTTGCCCAGACGAGGCTCCGTCCCGGCTAGCAGCCGCCGAATGTTGGCGCGATGGCGCACAATTACGTAAATGCCGCCCGCGATCACCAGCAGCCGATAGGGCAGCGGCTGTTCCATGCCAAAGACGAGCGCGATGGCCGTCAACGCCGCCAGCATCGAACTCAGGGAAACAATCCGGAAGGCCGCCAGCGCAAGGCCAAAAACCGTCACAGCCCCTAAGCCGACGGGCCATGACATCGCCAGCAACACGCCGAGCCCCGTCGCAACGGATTTGCCACCTGTAAAATTCAACCAGACCGAACGGCCATGCCCCAGCAATACGGCAAGTCCCGCTAGACAAACAGCCCAAGGCGCCAGGCTTTGCAGATCAAGCGCCGCCGGTGGCGTGGCTGATGAGGCCGTCGAGAGCCAGGGATAAAACCAGCGGGCAAAGACGACGGCTCCCACCCCTTTCAGCACATCGACCAGAAGCACCGCCAAGGCAGGCCATTTACCGAGCGTTCGCAACACGTTCGTCGCGCCGGTGGATTTGGAGCCATGCTCCCGGATATCGATGCCCTTGAGCAGTTTACCCGCCAGATAGCCCGTCGGTATGGAGCCAAGGAGATAAGCGATCGCCAATCCCACCGCACTTGCTATCCAGAACACCATGGAAGTCACCTCGACGCTCTCTTTCTCAGGGCGTTATCAATGGTCATTATCGTCGTGATCCGTGGAATACACCGCTCGCGTCCTTAGTTCCATCCGAGCTTTAAAGTCTCTAGGATGCGCAGCATGGGATTGCGCTTTGCCTTTGGTCCGTTCGTGCTTGATCCGGCTGCGGGAACGCTTCTTCGGAACGGCGATCCCGTGGCCGTTGGCCACCGAGGGTTAAATCTGCTTGCAGCCCTTATCGGGCGACCCGGCGCAATCCTCGGCAAGGCCGAACTGATGGATGCGGCCTGGCCGGGCAGGGCGGTCGAAGAAGGCAACCTTACCGTCCAGATCGCCCAGTTGCGGAAGCTGCTCGGTCCGCCCGCCGGCGGCGGTGAATGGATCTCCACGGTGCCGCGCGTCGGCTACCGCTTCATCGGGGTCATCAATCGGCTCGGCGCGACGCGAAAAGCTTTGCCGCTGCCCGACAAACCATCGATATCGGTATTGCCCTTCGTCAACATCAGCAACGATCCCGAGCAGGACGCCTTCGCGGATGGGCTGACCCAGGACCTGATTACCGATCTCTCCAGGATGCCGGGCCTGTTCGTCATCGCCCGCAACTCGGCCTTCGCCTACAAGGGGAAGGCGATGGACGGGCGCGGGATCGCCGAAGAGCTCGGCGTGCGCTATCTGCTGGAGGGGAGCGCAAGGCGCGCTGCGGGAAGGGTGCGCATCAACGCCCAGCTAATCGATGCGGCGAGCGGCGCGCATCTATGGGCAGAACGCTTCGATCGCAGCCTGGAGGATATCTTTGCCGTCCAGGACGAAGTCACCGGCAAGATCGTCGAGGCGTTGCTCGGCCGGCTGCGCACACCGCCGCCGCGCAATCGGCCGAGCAGCATCGAGGCCTACGATCTCTGCGTGCAGGCGCGCAGGCTGATGGACGACTCTCCGCAGTCGGCACAGGAAGCGCATCTGATGCTGACGCGCGCCATCTCCCTCGATCCCGACTATGCCGAGGCCCATCGCTGGCTGGCCATCAACCATTGGATGGGATGGGTCCATAGCGGCGGACCGACGGAATCCGCCCGTAGCCTCGCTTTGCAACTGGCACGCAGGGCTGTCGCGCTCGATCCCGAAGATGCCGGCTGTCGCTGGATCCTGGCCTATCTGCTTGCCTATGGACGCTGCTTCATCGAGGCGGATGCGGAATTCGCCAAGGCGCTCGAACTCGACCCGAACGAGGCCGACACCTTTGCGGCCCTATCCGACATCGCGGTCCTGTCCGGGCGGGTCGGGGAGGGCCTCGAACACATCGCCAAGGCCTTCCGGCTGAACCCGTTTCCGGCAAGCTGGTATTATCTGACGCTGGGCCAGGCGCAATATGCCGCCGGTGCGTACGAAGCCGCCGTCGAGACATTGCGCCGGGACGAGACCTATCGGACGAGCTCCCGCCGTTTCCTGGCAGCAAGCCTCGCCCAGCTCGGCCGGCTCGACGAGGCGCGCGCCGAGGCCGAACTTTTCCTCGTCGCCAACCCGCATTTTTCGACCCGCCACTGGGCGGCGACCGAACCCTTCCGCGACGCCGGGCTGCTTGCGCATTTCGTCGAGGGTTACCGCAAGGCCGGCCTTCCCTGACGCGCCATCGCAGCGCGTCGAGGAAGGATCACAACGATCATCCGTTTCAAACAGCCATATTCGACGCCGCCGACATCACCTCCCGGGGGGCGGGACCGCCGAACATATGACGGCCGCCGTCCTCGACTTCGGTGAAGCACCAGCGCACAACACCATCGCGATCGAGCAGGAATTCGCCGACCAGCTGGCCATGGCCGGTAGCGATCATTTGCGTGTCCTCCTCGGTGAATTCATAGCCATCGGCCTTATCGAGATATTCCACCGCCGCCATCACGTCCATGGGCTCTGGGAGTTCGCCCGGCATGTCGATACGCATCGAGGTCACCGTGCTCATGCTGACTTTGTGCGGCCAGTCGTTTTCGTCTTCCGTGAATTGAAGATTCGGCAGGCCGAAGGCCCTGTGCGACACTCGTTCCGGGTCTGAGGCCGCCAGCAGATTGGGAAGCGGATGATAGCGGAAATAGAGGCGGGCGCGGTCGATCGGCGTATTGACGACCGTCAGGCTGTCGATGCCTTTCTCCTGCAACGCATCGGTGAGTTCGGCCATGGCGGCGATCTGCCGGCGGCAGAAGGGGCAATGCAGCCCGCGGAACAAGCCGACGAGCACCGGCTTCTGGCCGCGAAAATCGTCGATGGCGATTTTGCCCTGGCGGGTGATCGCATCCAGCACCACGTTGGGCGCGCGATCTCCCGGCTGCAACGGTCTTTCCGAGTGGTTCTCCTGCATGATTAATTCCTCCCTATATGCATTTGAATCGATTTGCTTAATCGATCTCCAGCAATCCTCTCCGAACGAGGGCGTTCAGTCGAGAAACGGCAAAACGACGAGTGTGCCTGGATCGAGGTTGTGGCGGATGCACACATCCTGTGCCAGCGTGAAATACCGTTCTGCCTCGTCCATATCGTCATGTTCGAGGCTCAGTGTCGCCAAGCCATCATAACACGGAAAGAGCAGCTGCGGCTCGTCAATTTCCTGTGCAACCTCAAGGGCTTCCTCGTAATACTTACGGGCTAGCTTCGGCTGCCCGTGGCATTGATGAATCTGCCCAAGGACGATCAGCGGCACAGAGAGATGGTCGCGCTGATCGAGCGCCCGGTCGATTTCGACGGCCTTTTCCGCTGCCGGCACACCTTCGGCGGCGCAGCGGTCGGTGAAGGTGCAGCAGGAAACCGCAAGATTGGCGAGAAGGCGCGCCTGAAAGCCGAGATCGCCGATACGGGTCGCGACCTCAAGCCCGCGCCGGCAGATCTTGATGGCATTGGCCGGATCGACGATCGTGTAGAGCACGCCGAGATTGGAATAGGCGCGACAGGCGGCACTTTGCAGATCGGCCTTTTCGGCAACCGAGAGGCTGTGCTCCACTTCCTGCACGGCATCGCGGCGGCGACCGAGCCGCGCGAGAGCTGCCCCCTTGGTGTTCAGCGCCTCCGCCATCGCGCGCGCCGCCTCCCGGCCGGCCTCGGTCGTTCCGTCGATCGGCAAGGTTTGCAGGCATTGCAGCGCCTGCGTCGCCCACTCTGCGGCGGCCGCCTGATCGCCCATGCGGAAAGCCAGATGGCCGCGCTCCTGCAGGAGATGTGCATGTTCGACCGGCGCATCGATCTCCGCAATCATCACCTCGGCCGCGGCGCAATGCGTTTCCGCCTGGTCGCGGCGCCCCGCATCGAGATGCAGGCGGCCGATCTTCCGCAATATCCTCGCCGCGGCGATCCGGTCGTCTCTGGCGCGATGGATCGCAAGCGCCTGCTGATAGTGGTTCAACGCATCGTCGCGACGTCCGGCGGGAGCGCAGAGATCGGCAAGGCGCTCCAGCAGCGCCAATTGCTCTGTCGTGGCCTCCGGCTCGTTTGCAAAGGTCGCAAGGGCCTGGCGGTAGAGACGCATGGCATCGTCATTGGCGTAGGTCTTGCGCGCCAGATCGCCCGCCGCCATCAGATAGCTGGCGCCCTTGGCCTTTTCGGCGGTCAGGCTGAAGTGATGGCCGAGCTGGGCCAGATGCTCGGGCCGCTCGGGCGCCAGGCCATATTGGCGTTCCAGGACCCGGCCGATCCGAAGATGCAGCTCCATGCGTCGTTGCAACAGGAGATTGTGGTAGACGACATCGTGCATCAGCGTCTGGCTGAAGCGGTAGCCCGGAGATGTCGCGGCATCGGGCCCGCGCAATTCCTCCGTGATATTGGCATCGCAGAGATAATCCAACGCCGCATCGACGGCAGACGGGTCGGCGGCGATCGTGCGGAGCAGGGCGGTATCGAACTTCGGGCCGACCACCGCTGCCTCCTGGGCCAGGCGTCTGATCTCCTGCGGCAGACGGTCGACACGGGCAAGCAGCAGGGCTTGCAGGTTGACCGGTATATCGACGTCGGTGTCGTCGGCGGCGAGGTGCCAGCGCTGCCCATCATTGTGCAACGTGCCCATATCGATCAGCGCCCGAAGGATTTCTTCGATGAAAAGCGGATTGCCGCCCGCCCGGTCGAGAATGCGTTTGCGCATCGCCACCGGCAACTTGCCATAACCCTCGCCGAAAAAGGCGGCAAGCAGCCTCTGCCCATCGGCCGCGGCGAGGGCGCCGAGGCGTTGCACGGTGACGTTGACACGATTGGAATCCAGCGGGTCGGTCTGCGATGTCGGCCGGTAGACCGCAAGCAGCATCAGCCGGCTGCGTTCCAGCCGATCCATCATGAAGCGCAGCACCTCGAGCGAGGCGGCGTCCGCCCAGTGCAGATCCTCGATGACGAGCAGCAGCGGACTTTGCGCCAACCGCCGCTCGAAGACGGTGCGAACCGCATAGAAGATCTGCCGCCGCAACTGCTCCGGCTCGATGTGGCGCAACGCGCCATCGGGATCGCCGAGGCCGAGGACATGCTGAAACAGCGGCAAAAGCCCCTCGACATCCTCCTGGGTGAGATCGAGCGCGCGGAACCCGGTTGTCAGCAGCTGCCGTGTCCGGTCGAGATCATCCCGCTCGCCGATGCCGTAAGCGCTGCGTACGACCGCAGCGAGCGTGCCATAGGATTGTTCGCCGAGCGGAGAGCAGGTCGCCTTGCGGATGGCAAGACCCGGGAAACGGGTCGCGTTGCCGGCGATCGCCACGAATTCGTTGGCGAGCCGCGACTTGCCGATACCGGCTTCGCCGATCAGGCGGACGAGCTGTGCCGCACCGCTACAGGCAAGATCGAGGCATGTCAGGAGCCGCGACAGCTCCCCATCCCGTCCGATCATCGGCGCCTGAAGGCCGAAACTTTCCAGCCCGCGCGCCGTATGCGGCGCTTCCAGCAGCCCTGTCAGCCGGTGAACGAGGACGTTTCCGCTTTTGCCGCGCAAGGTCTGCGCGCCGAGGCTGTCGAAGGCAAAGGCATGGCGGGTGAGGCGATAGGTCAGCGGCCCTACCAGGATATCGTTTTCACCGGCCATGGATTGCAGCCGTTGGGCGGTGTTCACCGTGTCGCCGGTGACCGAATAGGATTTTGCACTGACCGCGCCGAAACCGCCGGTGACCACAGGCCCGCTGTTAATGCCGATATGCAGACGCAACGGCACGCCGGCGCGTGCGTGCCAGCGCTCGCCGACCTCGGTGGCCCGGCGGATCATATCGAGGGCGGCGCTGAGCGCCCGGACGGGATCGTCCTCATGGGCGACCGGCGCGCCGAACAGCGCCAGCAGCGCATCGCCGACGAATTTGTCGACGAAGCCGCCATAAGCCTCGACCGCCTGCGTCATCTCTTCGAACAATTCGTTCTGCAGCACCCGCATGACTTCGGGATCGATCTGCTCGCTCAGCGCCGTGAAGCCGCAGAGATCGGCAAACAGTACCGTCACCGGCCGCCGGTCGGCATCGCCATCTGATTTGGTGGGAACCGGCTCGATGTTCGGCTTCGATACGGGCTGGACCTTGCCGGTGATCGACGCGCCGCATCGGGGGCAGAAGGCAAAATCGGGCTGACAGGCATAACCGCAGGCGGCACAGGCAAGGGGTTGCCTTGCGCCGCATCGCGGACAGAAAGCAAAACCGCTCTGAATATCGAAACCGCAGCCGGCGCACTCCATCGCACGCGTCCCACGAAGCCCGATCGGTCACGGCGTTTTCACTCGTAACCGGCAGGCTTTAAACAGCGGCAGCATGAACCTGCTGCCCGGGGCCTGCAAGCACTAAACAAAGCGGCAGAACGACGATCGGTGTTTCCTCGCGCCGTTGAAGGACGCCGAAAGAAGAGCACGCATGCCGGAGGTGATCGATTGCGTGTGCGGGCGCAAAGGCTATAGCAGTAGGGTTGAGATCTGGACGTTCGCACGCCATGATGGCGGTGACGGCATTAGGAGGTGGATTTATGGCGTCGACGCCGCTGGAAATGCCGGCGAGTTCGACGCTCTGGGTCTTGGTCGCTTTCGACAGCTTGAAGACCTCGGCCTTGAACGGGATGACGGCTAAGTCATCCTGACTCGTCGAATAAGGGAAATTCTCTATCCCATTGTTTTCACAAAATTCCTGACGCGAAGCGCGTCGCGCACTTTCTACGCGTTTGTTCGACATGATCTACCGCGGTGCCATCGAGGTGATACTGAGGCGGTAGCGCGGCGTGTTCGATGACGTCTCCGTTCGGAGAATCGAATCCAGCGCAACACAATCTCCTAGATCTCGTTCAGGCCGGGGAGAGTGACATTCCAACTTTGCAGAAACAGGACACTTCAACTTTTGTGACTTCTAATGTAAATGCAACAAGGGCTGCTACGGGGCAGGGAGATCAGCCCCCGATCCGACCGGCTGGGCCGGGTTGCAAGGGAGGAACGGGGGCGGGTGGGATGCACCCCTTCGGCTTTAGCTTTCTCAGTAGCAATTGTTCCGTCACCGGTTGATAGTCGCTTGCACCCGCATGGGGCGGGGTATGGATCACAGCCGCACGATGCTTCCGGAGATCAACCTGCAAGGTGACGTCGACATCGCCGCGCTGTCACCACTTCTTCGCGGCATGCTTCTTTCGGTTGCCTATGCTGACGGTGAGGATGGCATAGGATTGACGGCAACCGGCGCCATGAACCGCAAGTTCGTGCATTGGGCCGCTGTGCACTTCCTCTGGCCAGGGTTCACAGCCGAAGATCTCTACAGCATGAACAAGGTGCTCAATGAAAGCGACATGCCGCCGCTTTGGGTCGTGCGCGACATGACCCGCCATCTGAAGCTTCTACGCCGTAAAAAGGATGTACTGCTGCCAACCAGACGCGGCCGGGAGTTTTTGGCGAACCCGCAAACCTTCTTCGATCTGGTCGCCACGGATTATCTCTATTCGTATGTCCACGCCACCGAGCGGGAAGAGGAGGTCCGAGCGCGGTTACGCTGGTGGCGCATGTTCCTCAATCTTCTCAATATCAAGACCAGAGAAGGTTGCACGCCAATGGACGTTGTGAAGGTCCTCTATCCAGACCTGGCGCCTCTGTCGGACACCGAAATGACCATAGAAGCCTGGGCGTTGAAGTCCGATCTCCAATATGGCGTCTTTCGACGCTTGTGCTGGCTTGGTTTGCTCTATGAGGCACGAGAGGGGCTCACGCTCTTCCAGGATGGATCCTTCCACAAGACGCCACTTTGGGCAGCTTGCCTGCAGTTGGATTCGGATACGCAAAGCGACATCGGCGTGCATTGACCATCTTTATTCCGCCGCTGGCTGCCTCAATAACGCTTTCTCTCGTCGCGCAATCACCGCAGGATCATTCATGAAATCCGTCCTCCGCCCCGGCTTGCCGTCATTTGTTCACTTCACGCCGGAACACTTCAGCTGGGGTGTGGAAACCAAGGCATTTCCTCGGCGTATTGTTCAATTGATCGATCAATGATCGTATCGATTCATCAGGAACTGACAGGACAGCAGTATCCCTAGGCAGGTAACGCCGAATCCGCCGATTCATGTTCTCAACGGAGCCTTTTTGCCAGGGCGCAGACGGATCGCAGAACCAGGCATCGGTTCCCATTCCTTGCTTCAGTCGCCGCCAGGAGACGAATTCAAACCCGCGATCAAACGTCAAACTTTGGCGGGCATGCCTGGGCAGGGGGCTGAGCACGTTGATGAGCCGCTCCATGATCGGCTTGGACTGCCGGTCGTTGTTCTTGAACAGCATTGTGAACCGGCTCGTCCGCTCGACAACCGTTGCCACATTGGCATTGCCCTGAACCCTTTCGAAGATCATGAGATCGGCTTCCCAGTGACCGAATTCCTTGCGATCGTTGATGGCTTCCGGCCGATGTTTGATCGAACGCTCATCTGGAAAGACTGGATTCTGCGGCTTGCGAGCATATCGCGGCCGGCGCTTTCTCCGCCGTTCCGGGAGGAGCCGCGCCAGTTGCTGCCGTTGTCCTTCTGGTGAATAGACATACCGGTAGATCGTCTCGTGACAGACGCTTGCCTTGGCCGCTGGTTCGATCTTCAGTCGTCCAGCAATCTGTTCCGGCGACCAGCCGGATTCCAACTTTCCGATCACTTCGTTCCGCAGATCCTCGCGACGAAAGAGCTTGCCGATCCGCCGGCGCCTTTCGCGCGCCATGTCGTTGGCGGTCATCGCCCAGTAGCCCTCGGCATCGGGGAATTCCTGATCGTGCCAGTAGTTGCGTTTGATCTCCCGGGAGATGGTCGCACGATCCCGGCCGAGGCGTCTGGCGATCTCAGACTGGCTAAACTTCTGATCCGACATCCTGGAAATCGATCGGCGTTCGTCAAAACTCAAATGGGAAAAGGTACGGCTCAAAACCATGGCTCCCGAAAAGTAGGCAGCTTAGCGCCTTGTTGCAGTTCGAGATAGAATGTCCCTTTGCCACAAACGAAAATCGCATAAGACAGATTATGGAACATAAGAATACCTTTTGATTACAACAACCTGCCTTCGCCAGTCATCTCACGGCCCATTCTCTTCAATCGTCCCGCTGCCGGACCTGCCCTTATTCCTGCGGTGTCGGGATGACTTTTGCGGGCCTCTGGAGTTCCGACGCGGCGGCGGTTGCCGCTGCATCCGTGCCGCTGGAGACATGAACCGTCGGGGTTGCAAACTGGATCCCTTTTTCCGCGAATGTCTTCTTGAGCATGGCGAGCGCCTTTCGGCGAACGCCGAATTGTTCGCCGGGTTTCGCCATGAACTTCAAACGAATCTGTACGCCATAGTCCGCCATCTGCTCGATCCCTTGCATTTTCAATGGTTCGATGATGTTAGGACCGAGTTCCGCATCCTCCAGAAGCTCGACGCCGATGCGCTTGATGGTCTTGCGGACCTCCTCGAGATCGCTGTCGTAATTCAGGGTAAGCGTGATGATGTCGATCACCCAGTCGCGGCTGAGGTTTTGCACTGCGCCGAGTTCGCCGAACGGAACGATGGTGACCGGGCCGCGGTGGTGTCGCAGACGGATCGATCGCAGCGAGAACCCCTCCACCGTCCCTTTATATTTCGCCGCCTGAATGTATTCGCCGATGCGGAAGGCGTCGTCGAACAGATAAAAGACGCCTGATATGATGTCCTTGACGAGTGTCTGTGCGCCGAAGCCGACGGCTATGCCGACGACGCCGGCGCCGGCCAGCAGCGGTCCGATCTGAATGCCGACGGCATCGAGGATCATCAGGAATCCGACAGCCCCGATCGCCAGGAACAACACATTGCGAAGGATAGGAAGAAGAGTATTCAAGCGCTGACGCCGGCGCGCTTCGGGGCCGTCGTGATGTCCTGCCTCAGCGCTTCTCGCCGCCGCCGCCATCTGACTGTCGATCAGCGTGCTGGCGAGCTTCCAGATGACGTCGGTCACCAGCAACACGATAACGATGCGGATTCCCGCGCGGATCAAACGCGTGGTCACCGTTTCGGCTGCGGCGAGGTCGCTGAGATTGACGTTCCACGAGCGGGCAATAAGCAGCGCGGCGACGACGATGAGGCCGTTACGCAGGGTTTGCATGATGACGACAGACCATCCGACGATGGCCGGATCTTCCATGGCGTGCTCGCCGCCAGATTGTATGATGTGACGAATGATATCACGGGCCACGGAAACGGTAAGCGGCAGAAGCGCGATGACGACCACCGTCCAAAAAGCAGCGCGGAGCCCGGACTCCCATAACAGCCACGACAGCACGATGCCCGCACTGAAGCCGACACAGATCAACCGGTTTACCGGCGGGCCATCGGAGCGAAATTGCCGCAGCCAGATCATTGCGATCAGGGCGACCGAAACGACAGCAAGCCATGCCGCGGTAAAGAGGTCGACCAGGATGGGCGAAGCCCCGATCGTCTCTATCACTTCGATGATGGCCCAGCCGGCCGCCAGCACCGCGACGATTCCGAGAAGCCAATAGTACCAGAACCAGGCAAGCGACGTGACAAGCGTCAGAAGCCGCATATGCGGCAGGCGGGCGCCCGGCGCGATGACGATGCGGCCGACAAGCACGCCGAGGCGCACCATCAGCGCGGCCGACAGCAGGATGAGTGCGACATCGCGAAACACGGCAGGCCACGGAAAGAGAATAAATGCGCCGAGGCTTCCGATCAGGTAGCCGATCAAGGCGAGAACACCCATCGAAAGCCGGGCCGCATGCAGCTTGATCCGTTGCCGGACGGTGTCGGCAGGCGCGGTCATCACAAAATGGAGAAGCCCCCGCCCCGACCACCAGGCAATCCGCTGCGCGATGAATCCGCCTGCGACGAAGAGTGCGACCGCCAGGATCAGGCCGACAGGGTCGATACGATTATCCGTTTGGAAGGCGCGAACCGCCGCCCGGATCTGCCCCGGGAGGGTCGGCACGGCATTGACGAGTGCGAGCAGCCTCTGGCGCAAATCCTGCAGTGAGGTGGCAATCGACGGCGGTGGCGCCTCTTGCGGGGCTGCCGCCGGCTGCGTCGGTTCCTGATTGCCGGGAACGATCCGGTTGACCAGCGCGCGTCCGGCATCGTCATTCGGCAATTCGATGATAACCCGGATCGGCGCCGGGGAATTGGTCGCTTCGGCCGCCGGTGCGGGGTTTGCGCCGGCGAGCAGAAGCGTTGACAATACTACCGTCAGGAATGTGGACACTTTGCCGAAGAAATGACGGTCGTCGTTGATGCGCATGTCGCCGTGATCCCCGCGAGAGTTGTCGTCGCGTCTGCTTGGTTGTTGGCAATTTCGGACTTTGTGAAGCGTTGCACAATCAACGTCAATCGACGAGCTTGCCGGGCGGACACAAAGCTGGCGGTTGCCCTTGCTTATGTCCGCACCGTCTTGAACCCTGCCCTGATCTCCTGACTGAAGAGTTCCGGCTCCTCCCAGGCCGCAAAGTGGCCGCCCTTGGAGACGCGGTTGTAGTAGATGAGCTTCGGATAGGCCTTCGACAACCAGTACTTTGGCGGCTTGTAGACCTCCCCGGGGAATATGGTGACGGCGACCGGCACTTTGACGGCGGTAAGCTTGGCGCCCGCCATGGCGTTTTCCCAATAGATACGGCCGCTCGAGGGGCCGGTGTTCGTCAGCCAGTACAGCGTGATGTTGTCGAGAATGGCATCCTTGCCAAGCGCCCGTTCGGGATCGCCTGGGGTGAACACCCAGTCGGCGATCTTGTCGTAAAGCCAGGCGGCGAGGCCGGCAGGAGAATCCGCAATGCCGTAACCGACCGTCTCCGGGCGCGTGCCCATGATCGCCGCATAGCCGAAGCCGTTGTTGAGAAAATCCCGCGCCTCATTGAATATGACCTTCTCATCCGCAGACAGGCTATCGGGTGCCGGCCCTCCAGTTTTAAGAGCCTGGGCTGCGTCCGACGGGAATGTCGTGGCCCGCTCGATCCTGTTGACGTGGATCGCGAGCAGCCCATCGGGCGCCTGGCGGCCCAGGGCGTCGCTGATGATCGCGCCCCAGTCGCCGCCCTGCGCGACATAGCTGTTATAGCCGAGCCGCTTCATCAGCACGTCCCAGGCCGCCGCTATCCGTTGCGGGTTCCAGCCCGCCGCCGCCGGTTTCCCGGAGAAACCGAATCCCGGAATCGACGGGATCACCAGGTGGAAGGCATCGTCAGCCGTGCCGCCATGCGCCGTCGGGTCCGTCAGCGGCCCGACGACGTCAAGCAGCTCGAACACCGAACCTGGCCAGCCATGGGTCATGATCAGCGGCAGCGCCTTTTGATGGCGGGAAAGAACATGGATGAAGTGGATGTCTACGCCATCGATATTGGTGAGAAACTGCGGAAAGCCGTTCAGTCTGCTCTCCGCCTTGCGCCAGTCGTAGGACGACTGCCAATAGCCCACCAGTTCCTTCAGCCGCGCGGGCTGGACGCCTTGCGAACGATCCATGACGGTTTCGCCGTCGGGCCAGCGGGTCTCGGCAAGACGCTGCCTGAGGTCCGTAAGCGCCGCCTCGGAGACCTCGACCTTGAACGGTCGGATCTCCTCGGATGCGGCGCCGACGACATCAGCGGCCTCCGACGTGCCTGGAAGGAGAACGGCGGATAGGCCGGCCGCGGCAATCCCGGACATAAGCGTGCGCCGGGATACGGACATGTGTTTCAAAGAGCTGAGCAATGCCATGACATCTGTCCTTTCATGACGCAGAGGGTCAACGCACAGGTTGGGCTTGGGAGGGGAGACGATGGCCCTGCCCCGCTTCTGTCTTGTCGTTCGAGGGCCGCGGCAGCCAAACCGCTCCAGCCCAACTTAAGGCTTGGCGCTAGTCAAGCAGCTTGCGTATGGCCATGATCCCTTTCGCCGCATCCGACCAGGATTGACGCCAGATTAACATGCCGATGCTGAGGATGGTCGCCACAGCGAAGGGGATCGGCCCGAGAAACCAGAAGGCGGCTGCGAAGGTAAAGTAGTAAGACCGTACACCGACGCTGAACGATCGAAGCGCGGGATTCAAAACCAGGGTCAGCGCGTTTGTCCAGCTGACGATATCCCTGTCTTCATCGCGCGAGGGGCTCGCCCCGATCGCCGCCAGGCAGTAGTTGATCTGCCGCACCGCCCATATGAAATCGGATAATCCCCGAAGCAGCGTGGCCATGACCAGCAGCACCTTGCATTGGAAAAACCAGGCAGGATCCTCTGCCGCAAACATCGCGATCAGCCCGCCGCCCGAACCATAGTTGGGTTCCATGAACAGCGCGCCGCTGAGCCCGACGATGACGATGAGATTGGCGGATCCGAAGAAGGATGCCGAATTGATCGTATGCCCGAGGATCGCGGCGTCGCCGATGAAATTATTGTCGCGCGTCAGCACCTCGCGCATCCAGGCGGCGCGAATCCGCACCATGTCGACGGAAAGACTGTCGTTCCTCCGCGGCCATCCCATTGCCATCAAAGGCTCGAGCGTCACCCAGACGAAAAGGAAGAAAACGATCGCCGCGACGTTCAGAAAATCCATGCTGCCCCCGAACTGAATCTGGATTTTCTGAAACACTACTGCGAGGTGCCGGCAGCTCCAAGCGGGATCACCCTCCCGGCGCGGTTCCCAAGCGAGGAAGCTTCGGTCTGGGCTCCGAAATGTGCCTTCAGTTGCGGTGGAAACGGGGGTATGATCGGGGGGCGAAATGGTCGCCCGTCCTGTCATTGATCGAGCGTCGTGTCCGCTCAAGAGCCGGGCTGGTGCGATCAATCGGCGCGCAGACTGGGGGATGCGGAATGAACCTTGTCAAAGGAGCCTTTGGAACGCCCGAAATTCCTGTTTCCGAGGAGCCTGGTATCTTTACGTGGGATTTGGCGACCGACACGGTTTATGCGGATTCGGCGCTGGCAATCCTTTTTGGGCTCGATCCGAAGCAGACCATTTCGGGACTGCCGGTTATAAAATATCTCGACCGCATTCATCCGGACGACAAGCCATCCGTGGCCAAGGCGATTTCAGATGCGGTGATTACAGGTGATCCGTACCGCTGCGACTATCGGGTGTTTGATCGAAGCGGGCAAATCATAACCGTGGCTGCCTTCGGTCGTTGCTTTAGGGATGAAGCCGGGAACCCGTCGCATTATGCGGGCATCGTCTTTCAGACGACTGATCATGCCCAGCAAGACGACCTGACTGCCCACTGCCGGGAGGCACTGAAAATCGCCCAGTCATCCGGCCTGCAAGCGACGGCCGATGCGCTTGAAGCAATTCTGAAAGTGCTTGCAAAGCCGGCAGCTTCCGGCTCCGTGGCGGTTCATTGATTCCTCCACGCAGCAGTGCCGATGATCTGAACCCCGTTGTCTGCTTTCCGATCCGTTACGGTCGTCTTGCCTCCGAGAGATGACCGGCAAATCCGGCGAGCATGACCCCGAATGGAATGTTTCGAACAACTCTGGCAGCAACGAAGGTTGCGGTGATCGCCGCGGCAAGTTTCAGCCAGGGATAGTCGCCAAGTTGGACGTGGGCGTCGGTATCGACCGATCTCGCCTTGGCTTTCAGCGCCGCCTCGGCGTCCTCGCGCAATACACCGATCCGGGCCTTCAGCAGCCTTAACTCGTGCCGCAGGGCGTTCAGATCCTGATCGGCTTTTTCACGCGCGGTCGGCACGGCGGCATCGGCAAAAGGCGGCTCGCCCTCTGCTATCAGTTCGTCGGGATCAGGAAGGCGGCCGTCGCGGTTAACAGATGACTGCATGGACATATCCTCGAATGAAATGCGTGTTGAGATCAGGCTCGGCATTCCAGCCGAGCCTGGGCTTATTTCGCGGCATCAGTGGTCGCGTCGGCCCCCTGGCTCTGATGAGATCCGCTCTGCGACTGAGTTTGTGATTGGCCCTGGGACGGGCGATTGGCGTCGGTCGCCGACGCGGGATCATTGCTGAAGGTGTAGGCGCGCACCTTGGCGCTTCCGTGTGTGCTGTCTCGCATCGCCATCGGGTGCATGCCGCCGGACGCCGCACTGCCGGAAACCGACGATGGCCGCTCGTCGAGCGCGTTCTCCGAGACGGCAAGATCATCCGACGCTTTGCCACCAGAGATCTGGCCGGCAAAACTGCTGTTGGAACCGCTTTCTGCCCCGTCCTCGGACGCCCAGAGATCCGCCCGCTCATCCATGTCGATGCTGCCTTCGTCGTCCAGGATATCGTGGACCGTCTCATAGAGCGCGTCATCGATATCGTTGACTTGAACGAGGAAGCCGCCTCGTCGCAACCCTTCTGCATAGACCGCCCGATCCTCGTCGGGGAAGAAGAAGTCTGCCAGCGCGTCGAAAAAGCCGCTGCGGTCATCGCTCATGGCCCCGGCATTTTTTCCATCCGCCTCATATCCCGGCATCAGCCTTATTCTCGCAACCGGCACGCCGGCGTCCTCCAGACGGGAGACGGCGGATTCGGCTTCCGATCGGCTGTCGAAAAATGCGGTGAGGCTGCTGCCGCCTGCCGCGCCTGAGAAGGCCGGATGGCTATCGCTGTGAATGTTGCTCATGGAAATCTCCTCTCGATGCATAGAGCCAGGCCGTCGACCCGACGTCTGGTTCCCTGACCGGAAAACCGGCGGACAGGAGGAATGTTCCAAGCGAATACCAGACAGAGACGCGGGCATTGGCGGCACTGCCTGCCCGGGCTTTGAGTGGCTCGTTGATATCGAGTTGAGGAACGGTTTGGCCCCATGGATCGTTGTCCGGCGGCACCGCCGGCGGTTGACGTCAAACCGCCGAGACGCTAGCACGGCTTTTGACGCATTGGGGATATTTCATATGGACATCTTTACGGCAGCCGGTCTGACGGCTTTGCTGCAGGTCATTGCTATCGACCTCGTTCTCGCCGGCGACAACGCCGTGGTTATCGGTCTTGCGGCTGCCGGTCTCGAGGCCACGCAGCGCCGCAAGGCGATCATCGTCGGCATTGCGGCCGCAACCGTCCTGCGCATTCTCTTTGCCAGCGTTGCGGTCTATCTGCTGGCAATCGTCGGTCTGCTGCTGGCTGGCGGACTTCTGCTGCTGTGGGTCTGCTGGAAGATGTGGCGTGAACTTCGTGCCGGCCACGGCGAAAGCCACGACACGGCAGGCGCCGAACACGCACCGAAGAAGACCTTCTTCCAGGCGGCAACCCAGATCGTCATCGCCGACGTCTCCATGTCGCTCGATAACGTGCTTGCCGTTGCCGGTGCCGCGCGGGAACATCCGAGCGTGCTGATGGTCGGTCTTGCTCTGTCGATCGCGCTGATGGGCATCGCCGCCAACCTGATTGCCCGGTTGCTCAACAACCATCGCTGGATCGCCTATATCGGTCTGCTGATCATCCTCTACGTTTCGCTCGACATGATCTATCGCGGCGCCGTCGAGGTTATGCCCTACGTATAGTAGCCGTGGGATCGGGGCTCAGGCCTCGATCCTGACCTCGGTTTCGAAGCTCATCTGGTCATAGGCCGGCACCACATGGTCCGGCGTCTCGGCCATCACCACGTCGTAATCGAGCGGCGTGTGCATATGGGTGAGGATCGCCCGTTTCGGCTTCAGCCGGCCGATCCAGTCGAGCGACTGTTCCAGCGACAGATGGCTCGGATGATAGCTATATTGCAGCGCGTCGATAATCAGCACATCGAGATTTTGAAGCTTGTCGACGGTCTGCGGCGGAAAATCGCTGATATCGCTGCAATAAGCCACATCGCCGATCCGAAAGCCGAGCGAGTAGATATCGCCGTGCTGCTGAATATGCGGATGAAATTGTATTTTGCCGCCGGGGCCGCGGATTTCGACGGGTTCGTCGAGGTTCTCGATGACGACAGGCAGCACGATCGGCGGATAATTGCTGCCCGGCGGCGTTTCCAGGCAATAGCCGAAGGCTTCGCGCAGCCTGTCCATCGTATATTGGTCGGCAAAGATCGGCACGCGGCGGCGCGTATTGTGAAAATAGCCGCGCAGATCGTCGATGCCATGAATATGATCCGCATGCGGATGGCTGTAGAGCACGGCATCGACATGGTCGGCCCCTGCCCTGATCATCTGCTCGCGAAAATCCGGTCCGGTGTCGATGACGACGGTGGTGACGCCGCCATCCGGCGCGAATTGCTGCACCATGAAGGCGGCGCGCGTGCGCCGGTTCTTCGGATTGTCGGGATTGCAGGCGCCCCAGTCGCCTGTAATGCGCGGTACGCCGGGTGACGACGAACAGCCGAGAATGGTGAAGCGCCGCCGGTAAAGCACGCTCTCAGACCCTCGGCATCTTCGTAAACAGCCGCAATGCGTTCTCCGTCGTGATCCGCGCGACCTCTGCGTAGGAAAGACCGATCGTCTCGGCAAGCACCTCGGCAGTGTTGACGACATAGGACGGTTCGTTGCGTTTGCCGCGCCAGCGCTTTGGCGCCAGATACGGCGCGTCCGTTTCCACCAGCAGCCGATCCCGAGGGATCGTCCTGGCGATCTCGCGCAGTTCCTCCGACTTCGGAAAGGTCAGAATGCCGGAGAAGGAAATGTATCCGCCGAGCGCGACGCCGGTCTCGGCAAGCTCCGGGCCGGCCGAGAAGCAGTGCAGGATGAAGGGGAAGGCACCCTTCCCGGTTTCCTCGGTCAGGATCGCAGCCATATCCTCATCGGCGCTGCGGCTGTGGATGACGAGCGGTAGCCCGGTCTCGCGCGCCGCGGCGATATGGCGGCGAAAGCCGGTCTGCTGGTCCTCGGGCTTCTGCGTGTCGTAGAAATAGTCGAGCCCGGCCTCGCCGATGGCGACGACCTTCTCATGGGCATTGGCAAGACGCACCAGCTCTTCCGTCTGGATATCAAGCTCTTCATCGGCATTGTTCGGATGCGTGCCGACCGAGCAGAACACCGAAGGATATTTCCCGGTGATCGCCAGAAGGGCGTCGAGCTTGCGCACCCGCGTCGAGATCGTCACCATCTGCCTGACGCCGGCCTGATGGGCGCGCGCGACAATCTCGTCGCGCTCCGCCTCGAAGTCGGCGAAATCCAGATGGCAATGCGTGTCGATCAGCACGGCCTCAAGCCTCCGGAGCCACGTAACGCGGGAAGACCGGCGTCGGCGCTTCGAGCGGCGTTCCGGCAACGAGACGGCCGGCCTGCCCGAGAGCGGCGAAGTCGCGTTTGTCTTCGGGTGCCGCCACCAGGTCGAGCAGCTTGCCGGACGATTCCGGCATGAAGGGCTGCAGCAGGATGGCGATCTGGCGCACGACTTCAGCGGTGACATAGAGCACCGTGCCCATCCGCTCCGGATCGGTCTTCTTCAGCGCCCACGGCGCCTGGCCGGCGAAATAACGGTCGGTCTCGGAAACCACCGCGATGATCGAGGCGAGCGCCCGGTGGATCTGCTGTTTGCCCATGTCCTCGCGCGTCGAGGCATGCAGCGCGTCGGCTTGGGCCAGCATCGCCTTGTCCTCGTCGCTCAGCGCCCCGCATTCCGGGATCTTGCCGTCGCAGTTCTTGACGATCATCGACAGCGAGCGGCTGGCGAGATTGCCGATGCCGTTGGCGAGGTCGGAATTGATGCGGATGCCGATCGCCTCTTCGCTATAGCTGCCGTCCTGGCCGAAGGAGACTTCGCGCAGGAAGAAATAGCGCACCTGATCGAGGCCGAAATGGTTCACCAGATTGACCGGATCGACGACGTTGCCGAGCGACTTCGACATCTTCTCGCCCTTGTTGAGCAGGAAGCCGTGGGCAAAGACGCGCTTCGGCAGCGGCAGCTTTGCCGACATCAGGAAGGCCGGCCAGTAGACGGCGTGGAAGCGGATGATGTCCTTGCCGATGATGTGCACGTCGGCAGGCCAATATTTCGCCCGCGGACCGTTCCTGTCCTCGATATAGCCGGTCGCGGTGATGTAGTTGGTCAGCGCGTCGACCCAGACATACATGACATGGGAGGGATCGTTCGGCACCTTGATGCCCCAGTCGAAGGTCGTGCGCGAGACCGAGAGGTCCTTGAGGCCTGACTTGACGAAGGAGATCACCTCGTTGCGGCGCTCGGCCGGACCGATGAAATCCGGGTTCGCCTCGTAATGGGCCAGCAGCTTCTCCTGGTATTCGGAGAGCTTGAAGAAATAGCTCGCCTCTTCCACCCATTCGACGGGCGTGCCCTGCGGCCCGTAGCGCACGCCGTCGGCGCGCAGCTCCGTCTCGTTTTCCTGATAATAGGCCTCGTCGCGCACCGAATACCATCCGGCATAGCTGTCCTTGTAGATGTCGCCGTTCTCGGCCATCAGGTTCCAGATGTTGCGCGATGTCTCGTGATGGCGCTCCTGCGTGGTGCGGATGAAGTCGTCATTCGAAGCGTTGAGCAGCTTGGCCATCGCCTGGAATTCGCCGGAGTTGCGGTCGGCAAGCGCCTGCGCGGTGATCCCCTCGCCGCGCGCCGTCTGCTGCATCTTCTGCCCGTGTTCGTCGGTGCCGGTCAGGAAGAACACGTCCTTGCCGTCAAGCCGCTGATAGCGCGCCATCGCATCCGTCGCGATCAGCTCATAGGCATGGCCGATATGCGGCTTGCCGTTGGGATAGGAAATCGCGGTGGTGATGTAGAAGGGTGTCTTGTCTGTCATGGCGGCCAATGTCCGGCTAACTCTATAAAAATGGTCAGCCGCTCTTAGCGCATGTCACCGTCAAGCGAAACATCAAGTTTTACCGTCGCCAATGATTTCCGGGAGGTTGGCATGGTGAACTTGACTCAGCTTGTGCCGCAATCTACCCCTCATGAAAAAGAGGGCGGAACAGAAGCAAGTGCCAGTTTTCATCTACCGGGATAGTCGTGGCCGCGCGCCGTCGGAGGCGCTTGCTTGACATTCGAGCCTCTCTATTCGCTTTCGGGCCTGTTCGTCGGCGCGCTCGTCGGCATCACCGGCGTTGGTGGTGGTTCATTGATGACCCCGCTGCTGGTGCTGCTCTTCGGCGTCCATCCCGCCACCGCGGTCGGCACCGATCTTCTCTACGCGGCAATCACCAAGACCGCCGGCACCGCGGTTCACGGCGCGCATGGGCGCATCAACTGGAAGATCGTCGGCGGCCTCGCAGTCGGCAGCGTGCCGGCCGCCCTGCTGATGCTCTGGCTGCTGGCCGGCGTCGACCGCAAGAGCATCGGCGTCACCAATACGATCACCACAGCACTCGGCTGGCTTCTCGTCATGACCGCGATCATGCTGGTCTTTCGGGGCCAGATCCTCGAATTGGCGCGTCGCGCCATCGGCGATCGCACGCCGCCGCGGCCGGCGATCATCCTCACCTTTACCGTCATTCTCGGATTCGTTCTCGGCGTCCTCGTCACCCTGACATCGGTCGGCGCCGGCGCGCTTGGTGTGACGATCCTGCTCGTGCTTTATCCCAGGCTCGATGTGCGCGAGATCGTCGGTTCCGATATCGTCCACGCCGTACCGCTGACACTGATCGGCGGCATGGGTTATTGGCTGATCGGCGAGATCGACTGGCCGATGCTGTTTGCCCTGCTTATCGGCTCTATCCCCGGCATCATCATCGGCAGTCTGCTGGCGCCGAAACTGCACGAACGCACCATCCGCATCCTCCTTGCCGCCACCCTTGCCGTCGTCGCTTGGAAGCTGCTGGCCAGCTGACCTACAGGCCCGGCTGCTTGATATCGGCGAGAATGCCGATGATCGTCTGCTTGCGGTCGAGATTATAGGCATCGGAGATGGTCAGCCGCTCGGTGATCTCGGAATAGAGCCGCGCCAGCCGCTCCGCCGCGGTGATCCGCCCCTCGCCTGCCGCCGCGCGGGCCCGGTTCATGATGTCGTCGCCGACATGATTGACGAAGAAATCGAAGATCGTGTCGCTTTCCCGGCCCGAAAGCGCGTCGGCCAGCCGATGCATCGCCTTGCGGGCCGTCGGCCCTTCGGCGGCAAGCATCTCGTCATAGGCGGCGATGATCTCGCCGCCGCCGTAGTTCAGCAGTTTCAGCGCCTCGCCGACGCTGCCCTTGGCGGCAGAAAGCACCGCCCCACCCTCGCCTGATAGGCCGAGATGGGCAAGGGCCGCCACCAGCGCATCGTCGGCAAGCGGCGCCAGTTTCAGCGGCAGGCAGCGCGAACGGATGGTCGGCAGCAACCGTCCCGGCGCATGCGAGAGCACCAGGAACAACGCCCGTTTCGGCGGTTCCTCGAGGATCTTCAGGATGGCGTTTGCCGCATTGCGGTTCATGTCGTCGGCCGGATCGATAATGACGATCCGCCAATTGCCGGTGCCGGAGGTCTGCGAGAAGAACTTGCCGGCCCGGCGCACCTCGTCGACGGTGATCGCCGATTTCACCTTGCCGGTCTTTTCATCCACCGGCCGGGCGAGATGCAGCAGATTGTGCGAGGCGCCGGAGGCGATCTGCCGGCTGACGGCTGAGGCCGGATCCGGGTCGCCGATCGTTTCCGGCGCGGTGGCGGGATCGGGATGCGAGAGCACGTGATTGGCGAAGCGGAAGGCGAGCGTCGCCTTGCCGATGCCCTCGGGCCCCTCGATCAGGATGGCGTGATGGCCCTTGCCGGAGCTGTATGTTTGCGCCAGGAAAGCCTCGGCCTCCGCATGGCCGAACAGCTTGGTATTCTCGCCCGGCCAGATGGCGCCGTCGAGCAGTCCGGGCCTCTCTTCACTCATGATGGGCGGCTTCCGGCATTCGCGCACGGCCTGCGGGCGACAGCAGTTGTTTGACGATCGCCAGGATCTCGGCGGCGATCGCCTCCTCGCTCTGCATGGCATTGACCACGTGGCAGCGCTCGGGCTCGCGCGCGGCGATATCGAGAAAGGCCTCGCGCCGTTTCTCGTGCGTTTCGAGCCGCTCCTTCTCGAAGCGATCGGGCGCATCGGCGGCAGCGCGCTTCTGCGCCCGCTCCAGCCCGATCTTGGCGGGGATGTCGAGGATCACGGTGCAATCCGGCATGACGCCGTTGATGGCGATGCGCTGCAGCGTCTCGATGAAATCCGGCTCGAGATTGCCGGTGATGCCCTGATAGACGCGCGAGGAATCCATGAAGCGGTCGCAGAGCACGATCTTGCCGGCGGTCAGCGCCGGCCGGATCACCTCTTCGACATGGTCGTTGCGCGCCGCCGCAAAGAGGATCGCTTCCATCCGCGTACCGTAGGCTTCGGCAGCCCCCGACAGCAGTACATGGCGCACGGCCTCCGCCCCTGCCGATCCGCCCGGTTCGCGCGTCATCAGCACGTCGTGGCCTTCGCCCTTCAGCGCCGCGGCGAGACGGCGGATCTGCGTGGACTTGCCAGCGCCTTCCCCGCCTTCAAACGTAACGAACAATCCCGTACCGGATGACAATGCCTATTTCCCGCATTCCAGGCGCCGTATATGCGCCCCATCTCTTCTATCTATCCGAAGATATCGGAGAGGAAAACCTTTCGCCGCGGCGACATATTCACCTTTCCCGGCAAAACGCATGAGAAGGCCTGCCGTTCAGCCGGGCGCCGACTTGTCCCAGAGCCAGGAGAAGAACAGCGATTCGCCGAGTTCCAGCATAGCGTCGACCGCCCGGCTGCTGAGCGAGCCTTCGCCGACCGCCTGTACGGTATAGAGCGGCACTTCCCTGAGAAGCCGGGACCCCGCGAAAATCCTCAGCGCGCCTGCCTGGGTATCCGCCTCTACCGGCGCCGTCAGCGGCCAGCGATAGACGATACGCGCCGACAGTCGGTCGGGATTGCTGATCGGAATGTAGACGCTGACCGGCGCCTTGGCGACGAGATCGACGGTGCGCGACGTGCCGCCATAGACGCTGGCGGCGCCGATCACTTCCTTGTCGGCGAAGATCTGTCGATTCTCGAAGGCCGTCAGCCCCCATTCGAGCACCCGCTTGGCCTCCTCCGTCCGCTCCTTGTCGGAGTCGATGCCGGCCAGCGCCAGAAACAGCCGCCGGCCGTCGCGCTCAACCGAAGCAACGATCGAATAGCCCTCGCCCTCGGTAAAGCCGGTGGCCAGCCCGTCGGCGCCGAGATCGAGCCCGAGCAGCGGGTTGCGGTTGCGCTGGAAGATCTTGTTCCACTCGAAATCCGGCTGGGCGAAATAGGGGTAAAGGTTGGGGTAGGACTGCTGCAGGGCCGTGGCCAGCGTCACCATCTCGCGCGCCGTCACCTTGCTCTTTCCATCGGGAAGGCCGGTGGAATTGCCGAATTCGGCTGTCTCCATGCCAAGCTCGCGGGCGCGCCGCGTCATCGACACGGCAAATTGCTGCTCGCTTCCGGCCATGCCCTCGGCGAGGATGATGCAGCTGTCATTGGCGCCCTGAATGGCGACGCCCTTGATCAGGTCCTCGACGCGCACGCGCGATTTGAGGCTGGCAAACATCGTTGCCGTCCGCGACGGCGCGCCGCCGGTTCGCCAGGCATATTCGGAAACCGGATATTCGGTATCGAACGTGATCTGGCCCTTCGTCACCGCCTCGAAGACGAGATCCATCGTCATCAGCTTGGCGAGCGAAGCCGGTGAAAAGCCCTGGTCCTCGTTCTTGGCGAGAAGCACGGTGCCGGTGGCGGCCTCGATCATATAGGCCTGCGCCGCTTTGGTGACGAAACCGGCGGTACCGCTATCGGCTGCGAATGCGCCGGTGGCGAGCGGCATGATGCAGAAAAGCAGGCGAAGCAAAGGCCTCAGCATCAAGAATTCCCATCGATCAGGGGGCGTATTTCAGGAGGTTAGAGCGAGAGGAAATCCGATGCAATTGCCGCGCTCAGCGCGCGGCGAATTTGGTCTGACGACGCTTGGCCGCGGCAAGGATCGACTCCTCAGTCAGTCCGTCATTGCGCACCATCACCGCATCGAAGGCGAGATCGACGGTCACCGTCTTCACGCCCTCGTCCTGATAACCGAGCGCGAGGGAGCCCAGCGGCCGTTCATAGGGCATGGGACCAATCTCCGGCAGCACGACCATCTGGTCGAAGGCCTGCTGGGCATTGTTGGCGGAGGGTGCTGATGGTGCCACCAGAACATGGGCGGGCGCTGCCAGGGCGGGGGCTGCGGCGGGCGCCACATTGTAGCGCGCGCTCGGCGTCGAACCGGCATAGGATGTCGCCGACATCGGCACCGGCACGTTGGCCGGCGTCTCGTAATCTTCCGAACTCTGGAGTTGGTCGCGGGTGATCTTGCGGCTGTTGGAGGCGACCATCACGCCGGTTGCGATCTGGCCTTCGGGATTGACGCCGGGAATGCGACTGCCCTTCGGCACATAGGAGGCCATCAGATAGGGCATGTCGTGGCCGTCCATGCGGGCGCGGCCGACATATTGCACGCGCACCTTGCCGGTGCCGCTGTGCTGCAGATCCAGCATGTCGGCCGTCTTGTTCGACAGGTCGATGATGCGGCCTTCGTGATAGGGACCGCGGTCGTTGACGCGCACGATGACCGACGAGCCGCTTTCGAGATTGGTGACGCGCGCATAGCTCGGCAGCGGGAAGGTCGGATGGGCGGCAGACAGATGCATCTGGTCGTAGACCTCGCCGTTCGCCGTCAGGCGCCCGTGAAAGGCCGAGCCATACCAGGAGGCGACGCCGACCTTGTTATAGGAGAAGTCTTCCTTTGGATAATACCACTTGCCCTTCACCTCGTAAGGATTGCCGACCATGTAGCGGCCGCCGCCCTTGGGGATATTATTGCCGGTGGCGACCCGCGGGCTTGCCTTCACGCCATATTCGGATTCGGAGAAATATTCTTTGCCGTGGGATTTCTTCTTCGGCACCGCCTGTGTCGTGCCACAGGCCGCAACCGTCGCACACATCGCCGAGATTGCCAGCCACCGTGCTGTCGTTGCGAAAGACGCCGCCCCGTATCCCAATTTCATATGCCCCACGCCGCTCAAAGATCGTTATGGTTAAGGAACTCTGCCCCATTGTGGGCCATTACGCCTTATCCCCGCCCGCCTAACGAGACTTTAATCTTGTTACGTTCGTGGCAAATTTACGAAGGATTTCGCAGCGATAGCGATAATTCTAATGATTATGGTTTACAAACTATTAACGCGAGCCTTGCCGCCTTGCCCTTCCGCCGTCGGAATAAGGCCCGGAATCCGCGTGCCGATGCGGGGCATATGGTAAATCCGAACTCGCTTCCGAAGGCCCGAAAAGCCCAAATTGGCACAGGCCGGAGCGGGCTTCCCAAGCGGCGCGCCACCGCTTGCCTCGCCTGGCGAAATGACGCTAAGCATTCTCCGCGCAGGGTCGGGGGATTGCCATGGGCGGAATTCTTAAAAACTTGATTTTGCTTGTTGCAATGACCGTCTCATCGGCGGTCAGCGCCGCCGCGGAAGACTTCCCCGCCTATTGGCGCAAGACGATGACCAATGATCCCGACACGAATTTCTATCTTGCCCAGGCCCTGAAGCCCTTACCGAACAAGGAAGCAGAAACCATCAGGGTGCTCAGGCTGTCGCTGATCGCCGGCAATCTGTGTCTCGGCGCCATTGTCAATACGAGGATGCGCGAGGCCTTTCTGCAGCAGGCCGGATATAACAGCCTGCGCGGAAAGGCCTGGGACGAAGCCGCCTTCCTTGCGAATGATTGGTTCAAATACTTCAACTACCGTTCCCTCGCCCATCTCTGCGCCGGCATCGACTATATGTTCGGGCCGGAGGGAAGGCTGGCGCCCAATCTGGTAAAAGCCGGCAAGGGCGAACCAAAGGGATCCTATGACCCTCTGGATTCCTACTACATGCGGCTTCCGCCCTTGCGCAAACCGAACGGGTAAGTCACGTCACCGATTGCAGGTGATGCAAGTACGCTGCCGGTGGACGATACCGAACCGACTTGGCCTTTTCCAAGGCTTCGATCGTATCCTCGACGCTGAGAAGGACAGTCATTTCCATCGATCGGAGCGCACCACCTGCACCTATAGCCAGCGCGACAGCCGCCATCGATACATTGTCGGGCGCCTCCCACAGATTCCAACCGTCATGCTCGCCGAAGGCGTACCAGAACCCATGGAGCTTTCCGCCCACCGATTCAATATAGGTCCGAGCCGCCTCCCGGCGATCTTCGGGGTTTTCGATCATACGCGCCCACGTCTCGGGCGTGTAACTGAAACGCGTGAGATACATGGCCATGGTTTGCGTCCTCCGCCACAACAGAACAGTAAACGCTCAAGTCGAGGAGAACGCCAGTTATTTTCGCCTGGACGTGCCAGATTCTGCAACCAAACCAAAGCCTTTGCTTGTTCGCCGTTCTCACTTTGCCTGCTCGTTCGTCGGTGCAAAAACCTTCAATGCCTGAGCCAACGAACATCGCGCATCACTTTGTCCCCCCGTGCATTCAAGAATACGAAGCCTTGCTCGGTCACCCAAGCAAGGCCCAATTCGAGCAAACGCTGTTCAAGCTTCGCCTTTTGCTCGGGATTATTTTCACCGAACAGGTATGGGAACATCACTGCCAATTCCGCCTCTGACGAGTTCGGATCACCAATCAGCATTGCTCTGATCTTCATTCCGCGCGCGTTAAAAGTCAGACGCGGAGCATCCCAAAGACCGAGCCGCGCCAAATTGGCCCTGCGTTCTTCCTGTCCTGCCAGATGCTGGCGGTCTGCATGTTGTCGGACGGCGGCAATTTCTTCTTCCGAGAAGTCATCTGTATCCGACAATTCAGCCTCCCTGGGACACATGCGTGACGATGTCATAGGTTTTTCGCGAGTGGCCAGAACTGATAATCTTTCCATCGACCTCCGACTTGGCAGCTTCTGTAAAATATTCGGGTGCAGAGTCCTTGTCCTCAACCCTGATGTGTTCGAAGTTCATCTTTCCTTCGAGGTTTGCGATTGCCTGTGAAGTCATGAGGCGTTCTTGGCTCTACAGCTGGTATCGGACGCGCTCTTCAATGAGGGCTTCGATACGATTGCGCCGTGCAACGGCAATTGCGATCAAAGGTGTGACGAGAACTGCCAGCGCCAAGCTCGCAACCGAAAGCGTCAGCAGCCAGCGTCCCAACTGCCGCACCAGGGACGCAAGATCGGCAGGGAGCCAATCGATCTCGCGGGGAGCATGGCCATTGGCGGAAACCCAATCCCGGATGATCGCCATGCGCTCGCGGTGAACGTCAGGATGTAAATCCTTCACATCCTCGATCCTGCTGAGGAAATCAGAGGCCTCGGCCACCTCACCCTCAAGATAGGCAATCTGTGCAAGCGTATAAGCCGCAAGCGAAGGATCGATATCCGGTTTCCCGACAGAGGAAGGGGTATTCTTTTCCGCAGCGATCGACCCGCGAAGATTGAGAGCCAAGCCCTGGAATCCGTTGGTGTCTGGCTGCGGAATATTTCCAGCCGCGACGGTTGATCCATCGGCTGCTAGTTTCAACTTTGAACGCAGAAGCTGCGAGAATTGCTGGGGTAACGCCTCATGGCGCGCGTGCTGTGCAACCTGAACATTTTGCAGAGCCAGGCATGCCAAGAAAGCCAGCGCGGTAAAAACGCCCAGATATCCTGATCGGCGTGTCGCCAGAACAATCGCGACGATGCAGACCGGATATTTGAGCCAGGTGAGCAAGAGCGACCAGCCAGTCCAGTCCCGCACGCCGACGATGACAGTAACGCCATCCTGCTGCGCATAATCGGCCGTATTTCCCGCAAGCGCCACAAAATGGAAAGCCGTGTTTTTTCCTGCAGCGGGCAGCCAAACCCAATAGGCGGCCAGAGCTGAAAGCGAGGCGCATGCCAGGAGACTGAGGGATGTTAGAAGATAGATGCGTGCGCGCGAGGCTATTGCATCAATCGCACGCTCGCCATTTGCAATCGAAGGCGATTGAACCGACTTTTTGGCAATGCTGGTGCCAAACAATCTCCCTGCATTCTTCAATGCATCCGGCAGCCTGGCCCGGCGATGCCCCAACTCGCGCTCAATCGAGGAAACCCTTCGGCTCCGGCGGGCTACCCACCAGCTGAACCCGTTCGCCAGAGGCGCCGCAATTCCAAACAGCAGGCCTGCCAACAGCAACAGAAATGCCTTCTGCGATTGGGCGGCATTGTCGACGATGAACTTTTCGCGAGCCTCCGGACCGAATCCGCCGGATGCGAGCGTAAAGTTCCGTATCGCCTGAAAGCGGGCGCGGTCGAAATTATTCTGGGGGACGTCGCTTGCCTCCAACCTATCAAGTGCAGCCGCAGCAGCGGCGGCATCGCCGCGGAGGGCCGCCACTTGCGCCAGGAAGTAAGGGGCGATTTTCGCATCGGTGCCCACATCGGTGTTTGCTTGGTCGATGTTGGAAGGGAGTTCGGAAAGGCGGATCACCCTGTATTTGGCATAGGTCTCCCGGACGCCGACATGCCTGGAGAGGTCGAAAATCAGTGCGAAAATAAGAGGGCTGGCCAAGACGCCGACGGCAACAAAGGCAATGATCCCACGGCGGGAAAGCGGCGCGTGGAAAGCCACGGCAATGAATGCGAACAGTGCGAGCGCATAAGGGCTGAAGTACAGGGATTGACCGAACAATCCCCATGGTATCAGAAAAAATGCAGCGGTCAGGCCAGCGAAAAACCAATGCCTTTTGATGATGGTGAAAACGGTCGCAAGCGCCAGGATGGCAGATATCATTTGCGCCGGCTGGGCGAACGGTATCGAGCCGATGGGAACTGAAGAAACCGCTGGCTTGACGTTCGCTAGTCCCAGTGCATTGGTGAAGGCATCGAGCACGTAGATCGAGCCATCCAGCATCCGCAGATCACTCGGATCAGATGGTCGCATGCACGCTGCTGCAAAGAGCAGCATGAAGGCGACGAAAGCAAATCCCTGGGCAACAAACGACAGCAGACCGGATCGACGCTCCAATCCGGCATGCTGGTCGTCAATTATGTGGTCGGTGGGTTTTCCCGTCCCGGAGCCGGAGGCAAGTGGAGACGAGGTTGCGCCGAGCACCCGCCTCCCAAAAGCCGAAGCGTCAGCCACGGGTGGCCCCGGCCGCCTTGACGCCGGACAGCATCTCGCCGCGAAGGCGTTCCAGCTCGCCAATCGCCTGACGACGATCCGTTGCGCCCTTCTCATGGACATCGCGAACGTCGGTCAGCGTGAGCAGGATCTTGTCATGGACGTGCTGAAGCGTTTCGACATCGACGACAAGACGCTGGTTGGATTTCGCCGTCGCCACCGAATTCTGGTGCAGAAGTTCGGCATTCCTGCGCATGATGGCGTTCGTCGCATCGTCGATCGTGTCGGCCAACGCGACGGCGCTTTTCTGTTCGTCCAGGGTCAGGGCCAACATGAAGGCGCGTTTCCACGCCGGCAACGTCAACTGGCGGATCGTCTGGAACTTGTCGACGAGCGCGAGATTGTTTGCCTGGATGATGCGAACCATCGGCAGGGTCTGCATCGCCGCATGCTGAAGCACCCGCATATCGTCCGCGCGCTTCGAAAGCTGCTGACGGTTTGCTTCGAGGACCGCGAGATACTCGCTCGAGGCAAGGTCACCGGATGCGTTACTGTGGCGGCCGATTTCGGCTTCCATGTCATGAAGCCGCAGTTCGATGGCTTCGACATGCTTGCCGAGCGCAGAATACTCGGTGCGAACGCCCTCGTACATGAGCTGATAGTCATGGTTTCGCCGCGACAGCGTCTGAGCCGTCGTCTCGATCTGCGCAACAAGCTTGTCGACCTGACCTTTGACGGTATCGAATCGAGCGATGGCGCGTTCCTTCGATCGCGCAAGCCGCTTCAAAAAGCCACCGATGACCGGAATTCGGCCTGCCGAATTGTCGAGTGACGACAGATTGAACTGTTGCGCCGCGAGCACGATCTCGTTCAGCTGAGCCCCGGTGTCGTCGAGGTCTGTCGCGCGCGCCGTTCGAAGAATCTCGTCGGCATATTGCGATGAGCGCTCGGCGACTTCCTGGCCGAACAGCTGGATGGAGAGGGCCGACGACAACTCGATGGTGGCTGCCAGACGCGCGACCTCAGGATCGACTTGGCGTTCGCCGGCGACCGCAGTTGATATGTCTTGCAGTGGCAATGCTGCGTTAATCATTCTTGTCCAACCTTCTTCAGGAAGCCTATGAGATTGCGGTGCGCATCAAGAAACGCGGTTACGACGGAGCTGCGAGCGGTGATTGCTTCGCCATGAATGATCGCCAGCGCGTTTCGCTGCCAAAGAGGCAACAACAGCGTTTCGATGTCGGTAAATCGGTCGAGCAAGGAAGCAAGCACACTTGCAGACAGTTCGATCTGCTGGATCGTCAGCGTATTGGCTGCTTCCATCGCCATAATGTTGTAGAGACGTCGCTCGAACCGGGCGACGAGCGACAGATCGGAGCCGTCCGACTGGGAAACAAGCAGCTTGGCATCGGATATCACGCGGGCAAGACGCCTCTGTTCGTCGAGGAGCTCTAACCGGGTTTTGTCGAAGACGCCCCGTATGCGTGTCCCGGCCTGGGCCGCCCGGCTCAGCTGCCGGAACAGATCGGCGACCCTGTGGCTGGCAAGTTCGAACTCCAGGCGGGCCTCGACGTCTGCTCCGGTGAAGCGGCCGATCAGGCCCTGCTTTCGCAACATCTTCTGGAGGTCGACCTCCTCCAGCATTACGATCAGTTCGTTCGCCGAGCTGCGGATGTCGCGCGCCGGAGCTGAGCTCAGGAGGTTGCCATCTATCCTCGGCGAGCGAGCCGCCATGTCAAGGACGGCAACCGCGTCGTCATCGATCACCGCAGCTGGAGTAGGCTGTTCCGCGTTGTCCGGACTGGAATAAGAATGATGGGTGTCGAGGGCCATAGCAATATTATGCTCAAAGAATGCAAATCTCTCAAAAAGACAATCTCGGCGGGAATATTGAAAATAAAATGAATCTGGTTGTGCGCCTTTTACCCGCACTGGAAAATGTTTTGCCTTTGCGCTCGGCGAGCGGATACGCGAGGTTGACGACGCTTGTAAGCCTTGGTTTCGAAGGAAATCAGGTCAGATCAGGCGCCGTATTCTTCTCGTCAACGCAAAGGACCACGCGAGAGACTCACCGAGTGCTTTAGAGAAGCCCAACCTTCTTGATGGTTGAAGCTCGTGCAGAACAGCAATTTTCGGAAACGACATATGGCGGAAGAGGTGGGATTCGAACCCACGGTACGGTTTCCCGCACGCCGGTTTTCAAGACCGGTTCCTTAAACCACTCGGACACTCTTCCATCTGCTTGAAAGGGTCAAGAAATCAACGTTCTGTTGATTTCTGTGAACCGGCCATTGCTGCCGATTGGCTACCCAATCACTCGATGGCTGGCTTTTTAGCAGCTTTGTTCCCAGCGTCAACTTGCTCTGCAGCATTTGCCGGTATCTCCATTGTGACATGCCGGTAGGTTCGAGCGTGACCCGATCTTTAGCGCTCTTCAGCCCGCGCGGGCCGATGTCAGATTGACGTTACGTCGTTGCCACGAGATCACGTGGTCGTCCTCTGGTCGGCGTCGCGAAGACTTTCAGAGATGGCCCTGCAACCTTTGCAACGTTGACGTCGCTCCGAATTGAGCTTGGTTCAACCTTCCAGGTGAGTGGCATTCTCAGTCAAGATTTTCATCAGACATCCCTTCACAAACTGGACCCTTGGCGTCTTAGCAGCCTGATCCTGCACGAGAAGCCACAGATCCAGCGCAAGTCTGGGAATATCCTCCAGCACGGGCACCAGCCCGGTTCGGTTCGCGGCAAAACACGGCAGAACCGCGATGCCGAGACCGCTTTCGACGGCGGTCTGCTGGGCGGTGAACGAGCTCAGCCGCATGGCCGGCTGCAGGTCGGGGAAAAGCTCGTCCAGCCACACGGACATCGAGAGGTAGCGCAGTTCCTCGCTCCAACCGATCATCCGGTGAGATTGCAGATCCCCGGCGGTCGACGGCTGGCCATGGATCTCCAGATAATCCCGATTGGCATAAAGGCCGAACGCGACTTTACCGACGCTGCGCATTCGGTAGCTGCCGCGCTCGGGCGGCACGATCCGAAGGACGATATCGGATTGCTGGCTGGCGAGCTGTACGGGCCGGACGCTGGAGCGGATGTCGAGCTGGATGCCGGGATGGTCCTGCAGGAAGCCGGCCAGATTGGGCAGCAGGATCTGCTGGCCGAGCAGTTCGGGCGCGTCGATGCGGACGGTGCCCGAGAGCGTGTCGCTGCTGTCCTTGGCCGATCGTTCGAAAGCCTTCAAGGACGTCTCGGCCTGTTCGGCCGGCATCTGCAGCTTCATCCCGGCCTCGGTCAGCTCATATCCGTCGAAATGATGCCGAAACAACGACAGTCCCAACGCCTGTTCGAGGGCGGTGATCCGGCGCGAGACCGTTGAGGTACTCACGCCCAATCGGCGTGACGCCGCGCTGAGCGATCTCGACTCGGCGACGGCGAGAAAGAATTTCAGGTCATTCCAGTCCATTCGTCTTTCCATTTTTGGAACGATGGTTGCCCAAATCGGCAATCGCCTACTGCCCCTGATTTGATATGATCGGGGCTGCAACGGCAAGGGAAATAACCGCCCCGGCTGGACTTCAAAGTCATAGAGTTTCCAAATTTGGTATGCCGATTTTCAAGCGGCCCAACAGGCGTGAGGCTTGTCACTATGATCGTTCAAGCTTGTATCAACGGCGCGCGCTCGAGCGATTTTCACCCGCGCCTTCCCCTGGCGATCGATGCCATGGTGCGCGATGCCACCGCTTCGGTCGCCGCCGGCGCGGCGGAATTGCACATTCATCCGCGTGCAGCGAATGGCAAGGAGAGCCTTGCCGCCGTCGACGACACCGTCGCTGCGATCCGCCGCGTCTGCCCGGGAACGCTCATCGGTGTGTCCACCGGTGCCTGGATCGAAGACGAACGGGAGAAAACGCGGGAAGCCATCCGCCGCTGGCGCGTCCTGCCGGACTATGCCTCGGTGAACCTGTCGGAAGACGATGCGCCCGGTCTCATGCAACTGCTGCGGCAGAAGGGCGTAGGGATCGAAGCCGGGCTGGCATCGGTTGCCGATGCGCAACGCTATATCGGCCTCGAAGACCATGATCGGGTCTTTCGCGTCCTCATCGAGCTCGATCACGAACAGGATCTGCAGCGCGCGCGTGATATCGCCGACGGCATCATCGAAGTGCTCGAGCGCAGCCGCGGCCATCGGCCGATCCTGCTGCACGGTTTCGACCGGACCGTCTGGCCCTTCGTCAGATTGGCGCGCGAGCGGCGCTATTCCACTCGCATCGGCCTTGAAGACGGCAAGCATCTCCCGGACGGAACGATTGCGCGGGACAATGCCGCGTTGGTCACCGCCGCCGTCGCGATCCTCAGCAGCCAATCGCCCTGACCCGATGGCGACTTTTTTTCTCCGTCGTCGGGTCAGCCTGATCCGGTCGACCTATCGTTCCCACGAGGCAACCATGACAATTGCAATAGACGCTTTCCGCTTTTCAGAATTCGGCGCACCTGATGTCCTGCGTCGGGAAACCATCGAACTCACCGCGCCGGCTGCCGGCGAAATCCAGATCAAACACCTGGCCATCGGCGTCAACTATATCGACGTCTACCATCGCAAGGGCGTCTTTGCGGCACCGCTTTCCTTGCCGAGCGGCCTCGGCGTCGAAGGAGTCGGTATCGTCACCGCTCTTGGCGATGGCGCCGGCAATATTAAAATCGGCGACCGCGTCGCCTATGTCGGCGGTCCGCCGAACGGCTATTCCACGCATCGAAACCTGCCCGCCGCACGCGCTTTGCCGGTGCCGGAGGCCCTGGACAGCGAAACCGTCGCCGCCCTGGTTTTCAAGGGGCTGACGGTCGAATACCTGATCCATCGCTGCGTGCCGGTGAGCAAAGGCGACACCGTCCTCTTCCACGCCGCGGCAGGCGGCGTCGGCTCGATCGCCACCCAATGGCTGAAGCATCTCGGCGCCACAGTGATCGGCACCGTCGGCTCGCAGGAAAAGGCCGAGATCGCCCGGGCAAACGGCTGCGACCACACGATTATCTATAGCAGGGAGGATTTCAAAGCCCGGGTTGCCGAGATCACCGGCGGCAAGGGCGTGAGCGTCGTTTACGACTCCGTCGGCGCCGACACCTTTGCCGGGTCGCTGGAGTGCCTCAGCCCGCGCGGCACGCTGGTCAGCTTCGGGGAAGCCTCCGGCCCTGTCGCGCCTTTGAATGTGGCATCGCTCGGCGCCAGGGGTTCGCTGTTCGTCACCCGCCCGTCCATCGCGCACTACACGGCCGATCGCGGCGAGTATGAGGCGGCCGCCAGGAATCTTTTTGCCGCCATCGAGGCCGGTATCGTCAAGGCGCCGAACCTGTCGAAGTACAAGCTCAGCGATGCGGTCAAGGCGCATGAAGATATGGAAGCCCGCCGCACGCGCGGTTCGATCATCCTCATTCCCTGACGCCCTGCCCCGATCGCGATCTCGCTATATCAAAGGAGAAGCCGATGCCGAAAACCATCGTGGCCCCCGAGGGAATCGGCGCGCCGATCGCGCCCTACTCGCCCGGCGTGCTTGCCGATGGCGTGCTCTATATCTCAGGGACGTTAGCCCTCGATGCGAACAACCACGTCATGTATCCGGGCGATGCCGGCGCTCAGACCCGCCATGTGCTGGAGACCATCAAGCTGGTGATCGAAACCGCCGGCGGCACGATGGAAGATGTGGCGATGAATCATATCTTCATCAGCGACTGGGCGAATTACCAGGCCGTCAACAAGGCCTATGCGGAATATTTCCCCGGTGACAAACCCGCGCGCTACTGCCTCCAATGCGGCCTTGTGAAGCCGGATGCGCTGGTCGAAATCGCGACCGTCGCTCATATAGGAAGACGGGCGGGAGATTGCGGCTCGTGAGAGCCCTCAGGAGAAGTGCCGGTATATCAGGACGCCGACAGACCCCCAGAAGATAAGCGGCGTAAATATCATTCCCGCAACGAAAATCTTTGTCACCGCAAACTCCGCAATTTCAGTCATGCCGCAAACCTATTGCAACGACGTGGGTTTGCCATGGGCATAAAGTCCGGGACAGATCGGGCCTTGGTCTGAGTTTTGCAGCAATTCCAAAATGCGACAGTGCCATCCGCATGGAGGCGATTATTGCCTATTCTGCGTGAGAACGGCTAACCGAGAGCGGCCAGCCGCTCGATGAAGCGCTCCTTCTGAGCATGGCGTTCGCGGATCGAATGCAGGCGGCGGGTGAAATCGGCCTTGCCGCCATTTTCTTCGGCAATTGTCTTGAGGTCGGCGAGGAGGCTGGCGGCCGCGTTATAGCCGGGCGCGTTGCGTCGCGCGATCTCGGTCTCGACCTCGCGCCAGACGGCATCGCCCCGTTGTATGATCGCGTTGAGCCGTGCGCGGCGGGCGTTAGCCTCTTTCTCCTCCTGCCGCTTTCTTTCTGCCGCGAGCCGCTCCTCCTCCTCGCGTTTGCGGATACCGCGAATCGCGCCGGCACGGGCCTGCAATTCCCCAGCCGTATGCGTGGCGGCTGCTGAATTCGCGCTCGGAAGGCTCCGGGCGCTTTTCCGCAACTCGCTTGCCACATACGGATCGCCCTCGATCAGACGGACCAGCATTTCCGTCTTCTCGCTATCGGGCAAGGCGGCGACGAACCGCCGGATGGCATCTGACGCCATGGGGCTGCTCAATACCGTCTCGGCCGGGCGTTCGGCGGCAGCCGCAACGAGGTCGGCATCGAGACCGAAGAAATGCGCGAAGGCTTCAAGCTCATCGGTCATCGGACCTATCCCGGGCAGCGGCGCCACCTCCTCCGGCCCGAGTGTTTCCGCTTGGACCGCCATCAGCCACAGCAGATAGAAGAGCCTGAGATCACCGCCGAGCACAGCGGCGCGCAACGGTGTCAGCGCCGCAAGCCAACCCGATCCGTCGTCACTGTAATCCTCTGGTTCCTGATCCTCGCATACAATGTCGAGGATCAGGTTTTCGCCCGAGGGCGTGAGTTCGACACCATCGACCTCGCGGAGAAATCCGTCGAACTGTTGCAGGTCGACAAGCCGCTTGGGAAAACGGATCATCAGGCGCCGCGTCCCCCAGTTCGCGAGATAAAGGTGCAGGTCGAACCAGCGTTCCATGAGGTCGGCCGGGTTACCCTTGAGGTCGCCCCAATCGTAGGAGTTGGTGAAGCTTGTGGACGTGATCCGCGCCCGTGTCGATAAATCCCGAAGGGATTGGCGATCTGCCTCGCTGAGGGGGCGGTCGATCGTTTGGAATTCGTAATATTGATATTCGCTCATGGCCGTGGTGATCGAGATTTCATCGTGGACGAAGGCGGTTCCAGTCTGCGATCCCGCTTTGATCAGACCGGATGCAGCACGCCGAGAACTTCGAGGATTCGCAGCGTCTCGGCAAGCATCCGGTTTCTCGCTCCACGATGTCCTAATCCTTGTTGCTTGCGCGTCATATCCTCAGCCCATATCGTTGCGGCCCAACCGGACCTCATCAACGAGGCTGGACAAAAAGGCAAACCGGCGGAAAGAGGACCTGACAATGAAATTGGGCTGGCAACCAAGGAAATGGCTCGAGAAAAAGATCAAACGAGGCGTCCACAGCTACCCCGCCGGTACGATTGCCTACTATGGACCCGACAACAGCCGCGCCACGAAGGTTGCCGTCGCCATCATCCCGGCACGGGATTCGGAGCCGGCCGATTTGCGCCGGTGGTTTGCTGAAAGCGGCGATCTCAGGAGGGATGAGGCGGTGATTGCCGAGATCGCCGCCTTCCTGCGCGAGAATGACGTCAAGTCGGTGACAGCGACGGACGGAATCTTCGGATGCCCTCACGAGGAGGGAATCGATTATCCGCTTGGCGAAGCCTGCCCGGAGTGCTCGTATTGGAAGGGACGAAACCGTTGGACCGGCAAGCTTGAGGCAAGTTGAATTGCGACGGTCCCGACCGATCTCCCCGTTCGTCATGGTTGACTAAGCCGTCTCGCCATGATTTCCCGTCCGGGATTATCGAATGAGGACATCATGGCCGACGACATCATCGTAAAGGACAGCAACGGAAGCCAGCTTCACGACGGCGATTCCGTAACCCTGATCAAGGACCTCAAGGTCAAGGGAACCTCGGAGACGCTGAAGCGTGGAACGCTGGTGAAGGGCATTCGCCTGACCGACAATCCCGGTGAGATCGAGTGCAACACCAAGCAGGTCAAAGGCCTGGTGCTGAAAACCGAGTTTTTGAAGAAGGCGTAGGGCCACCCCGCTCCATTAATCGCCCTCCTGCGGCACTTCCTCGGTAATCACTTCGAAACGGGCGAGTGTTGCCGGGCCGAACGCCGTCGACATCGCGACATCGGTGGCGTCGCGGCCGGTCGCCATCAATATTCTGCCGATGCGCGGCGTGTTATGGCGGGCATCGACCGTATGCCAGTGGCCACCGAGAAAGACCTCGAACCAAGCGCTGAAATCCATCGGATTGGGATCGATCGGAACGCCGATATCGCCGAGGTAACCGGTGCAATATCGCGCCGGGATATTCATGCATCGGCAAAGCGCGATGGCGAGATGGGCAAAGTCGCGGCAGACGCCTGATTTGTCGATGAAGCCGCCATGCGCGGTCCTGAGCAGGTCGGCCTTCAGGTAGTCGAAGGTGATGTGGTCATGGACGAAATCGCAGATCGCCTGAACGCGCGCCCAGCCGAGCGGCGTCGACGAGAAGGTTGCCCAGGCGAAATCGGCAAGCCTGTCGGTGTCGCAATAGCGGCTGCCGAGCAGGAAGACGAGCACCTCGTCCGGCAGGTCGTTGATCGCGTGCTGGACGGCATCCTCAGGAATGACGTCGGGTTGCCCGCTGTCGTAGATCTCGAACTCCGTGGAGATCGTCGTGACTCCCGCCGGGGCGACGATACGGCTGCAGGCATTGCCGAAACCATCGGTATATTCCCAGGCCTCGATCGCCCGGTCGAAGGTCACGACCTGCTCGCTGAGAAGATCGGCGCGGCGGGAAGGATGAATGTTGAGAACGAGCAGCATCGGTGTCGGCTGTATGCATTCATAGCCCAGATGAAACCCGGCGCGTATCTTCATTGTGGCTTCCTCGCGTCCCGCACAGATGCGTGACTATGCAACGTCGATGGCGCTGCCCGGTTCCCGCGAGCTGCGGCTGCGGCCAAACTGGGGATAATCCAGGCTCACCTCGTGGTGACGTTGACCTGCACCGTCATGCTGTCGAAATCCGCTCCATCCCCGTCATAACTGCCGCTCAGCGGTACGGCCTGGCGCGGATCGCGGGCGACCGCGACACGAATGAGATCGCGATTGCCGACGATCCCATTGGTCGGATCGAACTCCGCCCAGCCGGCGCCCGGAAGATAAATCTGGCACCATGCATGGGTGGACCCGCCGCCGAGCACGGTCGAGCCGTCCCGGTCGGGAACATAGACATAGCCCGTGACAAAGCGCGCCGCGAGGCCGAGCACGCGTGCCGCCTCCATCATCAGAAGCGCAAAATCCCGGCAGGTGCCGGAGCGAAGCTGCAAAGTCTGCAGCGGCGTCTGGGTTCCGTGCTCCATCCGGCGCTGATAGACGAAGCTCTCCCGAATGGCGTAACACATGGTCATCAGCAGATGCCCGGTCTCCGTCGGACGTCCCCGGCGCAAGAACTGGCGCGCCCAGCGTCCGACCTCGTCGTTGGGGTCGGGATAGTGGCGTTGCATCGCCGGCGTCAGATCGGCAATCTCGTCCTTGTCGTAGGAGAAGGGATAGATGAGCGCTTGGTCGTCGACCTTGAGATCCAGGGCGACCTGCGGCGTATGATCGAGCGTGATCCAGGTTTCGAACCGAAGCTCGGAGGACGGCTTCGAAATATCGACGAGCGCCACGCAATTGCCGAAAACATCGTGGATCCAGCGCACATGGCTTTCCTCAGGATAGGTCGTCAACGACACGTCGATCAGCCGCTGGTCGAAACTGTCGCGCGGCCGGAACATCAACCGATGCTCGCCGAAATCGACCTCCCTGACGTAGCGATAGGAGGTAATGTGGCGGACGGAGAAAATCGTCATCGGCCGCCGTCCGATAATCTGTCCACTGTCCTTCTCCAAGGCGGCGGCGCCACCTCTCCTATGCGAAAGCGCCCTGCTCGCTTCCCCGCTCATCCCGATTTCTTGTCATATAAGCACATTCGAAAGATTGCTATTGTGCGTCAACCGATCGACGGCAGAGCCGTCCAACCTAAGAGGATAACATGCATATCATCTGGGACGTTCTGACACTTCTGCTGACAATCGGCTCGCTCTATGGCGGTCGCGAATACCGGATTATTCGCGCCCGTGCCCGCGCTCAGAACTGGGGCAATTTCTGATCTTTCGATAGGCTGGTCGCATGGCCTCGCTGCCGGAAGGGCGCCGGTCGCGGATACGTCGAATGACGTAAAGCCATGCGCTTCAGCAAGTGCTTTATTAGCCGAGACGGCGTCAACCCGTCCATTCTCCTGTTATTCCAAGCCCGCCTCACCCCAGGCGGGCTTCTTTTCGCGGCAATTCTTCTGTCGCGCGTATCTTCCTGGCGCCTGCCTCACTTCTTGGCGCCGGCCGAAAGCACCCGATGCGTGGCATTGTCCATCGCGTGGCTCGCCTCCTGTCCATCCTTCTTCAGCCCGTATGCGGTATTGCCGCAGCCGGACAGGAGGAGCAGGCAGATACCGGCGATGGCGATTGCAGCTTTTGACATCAAGTGTTCCCCCGGATCGAAATGGCTTCCGGATAAAATGATGCGCTTCGCGCCAAAATCAATCCGCATGAATCGCATGGGCGACGGATTAATCCGCTGAAAGATGCCGCGAACGACTGAAGTGTAGTCACCCCAAGGCAGTACCTGCCATCGCGCTTTCGGGCGCTGCTTTTCAAAACATTCTCAGATCATCTCTCATGACGTGCGCCAATTACTCCAGTATTTATTCTTCCGTATTGTAAAGGAACACATGTATCATTTTGATATTTTAAGTTTTACTCAAATTGGATGCTTAACTATTTATTAGTAATAACCTTGCGCCGCGGCCGCTTGAGTTTATTCTTTTCTCAAAGGGGAGAGAGAAGAATGTTTAACAAAAGCCTGATCATGCCTTTCGGCTTTGCGATGCTCGCCATATCGGGCCTTCTGTTCCAGCTGGTTGTGTATGCGCTGGAAACGCCGGTCACCCATTTGCAGCCGTAAGCCGCTTTAAATTCTGCCGGGAGTGGAATTTCCTTCCGTTTCATGCATTCTTCGAGTCGGTTTACCAGGAGGGAGCTAACCATGGAAAACGCAGGTGTAGGTTGGATTGCAGCCATCATTATCGGCGGCATCGCCGGATGGCTGGCGGAAAAGGTCATGAGCAGCAACATGGGCTTGCTCATGAATATATTGCTCGGCATCGTCGGCGCCATTGTCGCCAACTGGATCCTGGGTCTGTTGCACATCCAGCCGCTTGCCGGTTGGCTGGGTTACCTGATCACCGGTTTCGTCGGTGCCTGCATCCTGATTTTCGTCGGCCGCCTCATCCGCCGCTGACCCCGGTCGCGACAGCTGACCCGGTCGCGATAGCTCGCCATCGAAACACCAAAAGCCGGGCAATCATGGCGCCCGGCTTTTCATTGTCCAGAAGTCTTTTTCAGCGACGGCTCAGCAGCCCGAAAACATAGGCGATGCCTGCCGTCACCGCCAGCGCCATGAGCGGTTCTTCGCGAACCTTGTCACGCAGCTGTTCCGTCATCAGCGATGCCTCGTCTGTTACCGCCGACTTTGCCCCCTGCCCGAGCGCGACCACGCTTTCCGTCAGCCGGGCGAGGTCGTTGCGAAGGGCTGCGACCTGGGCCGACAGGTCGTCTGCCGCCATATCGGCCTTGACGCGCGCAGCGGTGGATTCGGCGGAAGCGGATTTCAATTCTGCCATGGTCTGCTCCTGTTTCATGGGATGCCGCTTCAACGAAATGGCGGCCCGAAAGGTTCCGCCGCAACCGATCTTTTGTTCGCCGTAAAGCCGCCTCGGCCGAGCGGCAGGCTTGTGCAGCTTTTCGCGCGACAAACCCTTCATTTCCTGTCGGGTTTGTTTTAAGGAACGTCGAATGTCCGCCCGCGCGCGGGCTCAATGATACTGCGAGGTTTGCGTTTCTATGTTCCATATCCTGAGAAGAGCCGCTCAGACCTGGGTCGCCAAGCTGCTGATGCTTCTGCTGGTCGCGTCCTTCGGCATCTGGGGCGTCTCCCGGTCGCTGATAACGGGCGGCAACAGCACCACGGTCGTGACCGTCGGCGATCAGCATGTGGACGTCAACGAATTCCACCTCGCCTATCAGCGCCAGGTGGCAAGCCTCAGCCAGCAGTTCGGCATGCGTCTCACCCCGGAACAGGCCCGCGCCTTCGGCGTCGAACAGCAGGTGCTCGCCCAGCTCGTCGCCGGCGCCTCGCTCGATCAGCTCGCCGAAGACATGAACCTCGGCCTCTCCGAGGATCGCCTCGCCCAGCTGATCGCCGACGATCCGGCTTTCAAGGCGGTCAACGGCAAGTTCGACCGTGAACTCTTCATCTCGCGCCTGCGCAATGCCAATATCCGCCAGGACGATTACATCAAGGAGCGCAGCAAGGTCGCCGTCCGCAGCCAGGTCGTCGACGCCATTTCGAATGGTTTCACCGCCCCGAAGACGCTGGTCGATGCCCTGAAGCTCTATGGCGATGAAAGCCGCAGCATCGACTATCTGCTGCTCACGAACGCCAATATCGAGCCGATCAAGGCGCCCGCCGACGACGTGCTGGCGACCTGGTTCGACGGCGTCAAGCAGCGCTACCAGGCGCCTGAATACCGCAAGCTCGTCTATCTCAAGCTGCAGCCCGCCGATATCGCCGACGCTGCGACCGTCACCGACGACCAGATCCATGAAGCCTTCGACAAGAGCAAGGATACGTATCGCACGCCGGAAAGCCGCACCATCGAACAGCTGACCTTTGCCAGCAAGGATCTTGCCGCCGCCGCCGAAACGGCGCTGAAGGGCGGCACCAGCTTCGACCAGCTGGTCTCCGACCAGGGCAAGACGGCAAGCGACGTGCTGCTCGGCGAATTCACCAAGGACAAGGTTCCCGACCAGGCCGTTGCCGATGCCGCCTTCGCAGTTTCGAAGGATGGCGGCACGACGCCTGTCGTCGAAGGCTCCTTCGGCTCCGTCATCCTGCGCATCACCAACATCAAGCCGGAAACGGTGAAGAATTTCGACGAGGTGAAGGAAGACATCCGCAAGCAGCTGGCGCTGTCAAACGCCTCTCAGGAAGTGATCAACGTGCATGATCGTATCGAGGATCTGCGTGCCGGGGGGGCGACGCTCGAGGATATCGCCGGCCAGCTGAAGCTCACCGCCGTAGCCGTCGACGCCGTCGACATGACCGGCGCAGACAAGGACGGCAAAGAGGTCAAGGATATCCCGGCCAAGCAGCAGCTGCTCGGCGAAGCCTTCAAGACCGAAGTTGGTGTCGATGCGCCGCCTCTGCCGATCGGCAATGACGGTTATGTCTGGTTCAATGTCCGCGAGATCACGCCGACCCGCGAGCGCCCGGTCACCGAGGTGCACGAAAAGGCGGTCGAGGACTGGACGGCGGAACAGCAGAAAGCCGAACTCGCCAAGAAGGCCGACGAATTGAAGGCTGAGGCAGCCAAGGGCAAGGCGCTTGCCGATATCGCGACGCCGCTCGGCATCGCCGTCGAAAGCAAGAGCGGCGTCACCCGCTCCACCGATGATCCGGTGCTCGGCCGCGCCGGCGTCACCGCCGCCTTCTCCGGGCCGATCGATACGGTCGCGAGCGCTGTCGGCGCCGATCCCTCGACGCAGATCCTGATGAAGGTCACCGAGGTCAACAGCCAGCCGACCAGCGACGCGCTGAACAACCGCGACGCCCAGATCACCGCCATGGCCAACGCCGCCGGCGATGATATTCTCGATCAGATGGTCAACCTGCTGCAGACGCAGTACGGCGCTCAGATCAACCAGACGCTCGCCGAACAGGCAACGACCCGCTAGGAGGCTTTATGACCGATCTGAAGCCGTTTCTGGCCAAGGCCGCAAGCCGCGAGCCGCTGACGCGTGACGAGGCTCGCGCTGCCTTCGACATCCTGATGTCGGGCCAGGCGACACCCTCGCAGATCGGCGGCTTCCTGATGGCGCTGCGCGTGCGCGGCGAAACCGTCAACGAGATAGTCGGTGCCGTCACCGCGATGCGCTCCAAGATGCTGACCGTCGATGCGCCGGCCGATGCGATCGACATCGTCGGCACCGGCGGCGATGCCAGCGGCACCTACAATATCTCGACGCTGGCGGCGCTGATCGTCGCCGGCGCCGGCGTTCCCGTCGCCAAGCACGGCAACCGGGCGCTGAGTTCGAAATCGGGCGCGGCGGACAATCTGGCCGCTCTTGGGGTCAAGCTCGATGTCGGTCCCGAAATCATCTCCCGCTGCATCGCTGACGCCGGCGTCGGCTTCATGTTCGCGCAGATGCATCACTCGGCCATGCGCCATGTCGGCCCGTCCAGGGTCGAACTCGGCACGCGCACCATCTTCAATCTGCTCGGCCCGCTTTCCAATCCGGCCGGTGTCCGCCGCCAGCTACTCGGCGTCTTCTCGCCGCAATGGCTGGTGCCGCTTGCCGAAGTCATGCGCGATCTCGGCTCCGAATGCGTCTGGGTGGTCCATGGCGACGGTCTCGACGAAATCACCACCACCGGCATTACCAAAGTCGCCGCCCTCGAAGACGGCAAGATCCGCACTTTCGAATTGTCGCCGGCCGATTTCGGTGTCAGCCCCTGCGTGCTCGCCGACATCAAGGGCGGTGATGGCGTCGCCAATGCCGCAGCGCTTCGCGAGGTGCTCAGCGGCGCAAAGAATGCGTATCGCGATGTCTCGCTCGCCAACGCCGCCGCCTCGCTGGTCATCGCAGGCAAGGCGGAGACGATCCGCGACGGCATGACGCTGGCCGCGCAGTCGCTGGATAGCGGCGCAACCGCGCTCGCCCTCGACAAACTCATCGCCGTTTCCAACGATATCGACTAGGATTGGCCGATGACCGATATCCTGAAGAAGATCGAACTCTATAAGCGCGAGGAAATCGCCGCCGCCAAGGCTGCCGTGTCGCTTGCCGACCTCAAGGCGATGCAGGCCGGCCAGTCCGCCCCGCGCGGATTTCACAAGGCCCTCGTTGCCAAGCGTGATGCCGGCCATTTCGGCCTGATCGCCGAGATCAAGAAGGCGAGCCCGTCCAAGGGGCTGATCCGTCCGGATTTCGATCCGCCGGCGCTGGCCAAGGCCTATGAAGCCGGCGGCGCGGCATGCCTGTCGGTCCTGACCGACACGCCGAGTTTCCAGGGCGCGCCGGAATTCCTGACGGCGGCGCGGGCCGCCTGCGCCCTGCCCGCCCTGCGCAAGGACTTCATGTTCGAGACCTATCAGGTCCATGAGGCGCGCGCCTGGGGCGCCGACTGCATTCTGCTGATCATGGCGTCGCTGAGCGATGACGACGCAGAGCGGCTGCAGGACGAAGCTTTCTCGCTCGGCATGGACGTGCTGGTCGAGGTTCACGACGCACCGGAGATGGAGCGCGCGCTGAAGCTTTCGTCGCCGCTTATCGGCATCAACAACCGCAATCTGCGCACCTTCGAGGTCAGCCTGACGGTCAGCGAGGCGCTGGCTGCGATGATTCCGGCAGACCGGCTGCTCGTCGGCGAAAGCGGCATCTTCACCCATGCCGATTGCCAGCGCCTGCAGGCCGTCGAGATCAATACCTTCCTTGTCGGCGAGAGCCTGATGCGCAAGGACGATGTGGCCGCCGCCACCCGCGCGCTGCTCTTCGGCGAAGCCGCCATCGCGGCCGAATGATATGAGCGGCGCAAAGCCAGGGCTCACCCATATCGATGCCTCCGGTGAGGCGCATATGGTCGATGTTTCCGACAAGGCCGAGACGGTGCGCATCGCCACGGCCGAAGGCCATGTGAAGATGGCGCCGCAAACGCTGGCCCTCATCCGCCAAGGCAATGCCAAGAAGGGCGATGTCATCGGCACCGCGCGCCTTGCCGGCATCATGGCGGCAAAACGCACCGCCGATCTCATCCCGCTCTGCCATCCGCTGATGTTGACGAAAGTCACGGTCGAGATCGAGGAGGATGCCGCCCTGCCCGGCCTGCGCGTCACGGCGACCGCCAAGCTGACCGGCAAGACCGGTGTGGAGATGGAGGCGCTGACCGCCGTCTCGGTGACTTGCCTGACGATCTACGACATGGCCAAGGCGGCCGATAAGGCAATGGAGATCGGCGGCATCCGGCTGCTTGAAAAGTCCGGCGGTAAATCCGGCGATTTCCGTCATCCGGAGGCAAAATGAACCTTCTCTCGGTCGCCGAGGCCCTGAACCGCTTGCTGTCTCGCGCCAAGCCGGTCGCGGCATCCCAAACGCTGCCGCTTGCCGAGGCCGAGGGCCGAGTTCTCGCCGTCGATCTCACGGCCGGCCTCACCCAGCCGCCCTTCAATGCCTCCGCCATGGATGGCTATGCATTACGCCGTGAAGACGCACCGGAGCCGGGCGCCGTGTTGAAGGTCATCGGCACGTCTGCCGCCGGCCACGGCTTCGAGGCAAACGTCGGCAAGGGAGAGGCCGTCCGCATCTTCACCGGCGCGCCGGTTCCGCCAGGCGCCGATAGCGTTCTGCTGCAGGAGGATGCGGAGAAGATCGAAGGCGGCATCCGAACCAATTTCCCGGTGCGACAGGGCCAGCATGTGCGTCCCCGCGGCCAGGATTTCGTCGAAGGCGAAGTTGTGCTGCCTGCCGGCACGGTGATAGATTTCTCGCGGTTGACGGTCGCCGCCGGCATGAATCGGCCCGACGTCGAGATTCTCAAGCGTCCGCTGATCGCCATTCTCGCAACCGGCGACGAGCTGCTGCCGCCCGGAAGCACGCCCGGCCCGTCACAGATCATCGCCTCCAATACGTTCGGTATTGCAGCCCTTGCCCGCAAAGCCGGCGCCGATGTGCTCGATCTCGGCATTGTGCCGGACGACAAGGTTAAAATCACCGCGGCGATCGACACGGCGCGCGACGCCAAAGTCGATGTCATCGTCACACTCGGCGGCGCGTCGGTCGGCGACCATGATCTGGTGCAGGCGACTTTGATCGAGGCCGGCATGCAGCTCGATTTCTGGCGCATCGCCATGCGCCCGGGCAAACCGCTGATGGTCGGCAGCTTCGGCGAGACGCATGTGCTCGGCCTGCCTGGCAATCCGGTCTCGAGCCTCGTCTGTTCGCTGCTCTTCCTGGAACCGTTGATCCGCAAACTCGCCTCCCTGCCGCCGGTGCAACGCGAGACAATGGTGGAGGCGGCCGTCACACTGCGCGCCAATGATCACCGGCAGGACTATATTAGGGCCAGGCTTTCGAAATCCACCGTCGGCAACTGGCTGGCCGAGCCCTTCGGCAAGCAGGATTCCTCGATGATGAAGATCTTCGCGCAAGCCGACTGCCTCATCATCCGCCCGCCACACGCGGGGGAATTGCCGGCCGGGGCGCCCTGCCCGGTCATGCTGCTGCGGCCGGACCTTCTGGCGTGAAATTACAGTTGCAATGTATTTCGACTTCTAAGCGATTTTTACCGGCTCCTCCCCGCCGACAACGCGCAGGAACCTGGTTTGTAGCTAATGCCAATGTTATCTCGCTGCATGATATCGGCTGTCGTCCTCCTCGCGGCCTCTTCGTCCGCCGTTGCGGCGGCAGAAAGAAGCCCCGCATTGAAGCCTCCTGCTAACACCAACGCTCCCTGGGCGATTGAGTGGCTAAGCCCCGATTTGAAAGATGCAGCGACGCCAAGAACTCTAGTACTTTGCTCGGATCGTATGGACGAGCAGCTCAGACGATATCGGTCGCTGATTGAAAAACTCAGTGTGCTGAAAGGCTATACGATCCTGGATGGAAGCAAGCCTCAGACGCACAAGCAAGAAGCCGGATCGATCGGCTACGTCATCTTCGCGCATCGGGGCAACGAGGACCTCGCCGTAAACAGTTGCGTTGCGAACTATCCTGAAGTTCGTGCATTTGTCGCCGATTTCATAGAAAAGGAGCTATCGTCTCAACAAAATAGCGTTCAAGACCTGATACGACTTGGAATCTTGCCGAAGGGAGCACTGCCGCGTCAATGCTTTGGAAAAACCTATTACCCGGCAGAGGGGACAAAGACGTGGCTGGCTGACGTCGGCATCGACGGTTCCTCCGACAATAGATGTCTTGACGAGTTCCTTCCATTCACCTTCGGCATCAATCCCAATTACTGTAGTTCATCCGCTGTTTGCCGCTGATGCAGAAAATGAAGGCCAGACCGCAGGCATCGACCACGCAGTCATTGTCTACGGGCAGATGAGGTAATGCGAGCATGTAGGCAAAATGTTGATCTTGCTTTTCAACCGTTGCCCGAGAGCGAGAAGATGCCCGCCTGCACAGCCTTGCTCTCCCTGCCTGCCCCGAAATCAGCAACCGCATGGGTGGCGATTCGGCTGAGCTCCCCTTGCGGAAGATAGGCGCGCTCGGGATCGCCGATCAGCACCTCGATGCCGTTTGCCTGGCACCGCCGCAGGAGGGCCATCACCCGCACGGCAAGGGCGGGATCGTAGAACAGGTCGCCGACTAAGAGAACATCCGTCTCCGGCGGCGGCGCCTCGATGATATCGGCGGCGACAGCAAAGATATTCACGCCGTTGATCACCGCATTGAGGGCGATCGCGGCAATCGCATTGGCATCGATATCGACCGCGGTCACCTTGGCCGCTCCGGCCTTTGCCGCCGCGATGGCGACGAGCCCGGAGCCGGCGCCGAGATCGAGGACACGGCGGCCGGCAACGATTTCCGGCCGATCGAACAGATGACGGGCAAGCACGGCGCCGCCGGCCCAGGGATAGGCCCAGTACGGCGGCGGATCGGTCTCTCCGCGGCCTGCAAGCCGCCAGAGCCCGCTCGCCGGCCCCGCGGTATGGAGTTGGATCTCGGGGACAGAGGGGACCGCTGAGATCGGCAGATTGGCCCTGATGAACACGGCGGGATCCGGACGCGGCGTGCCGAGGCGTTTCATTGTCGTCTGGTCCTGCCGGTCACGAAATCATGCGGCGATCGAAATCAGCCGGGCTTCTTTTTCGAGAATTTACCTTTCGGCCCAGCGCCGCCTTTGCCCTCGTGCTTGCCGCCCTCGAATTTCGGCTTGTCATATCTAGGCTTGTCGGATTTCTGGCCATCGAAACCGGGCTTGCCCGGCTTTTTGCTCCAGGGCTTGCTATCCCGTCTTTCCCCGGCGTTATTGTCGGCTGCCGCGTATCCGCCGCCCGAGCCTTTGCCGAACTTGTTATTGGGCCGCTCGCCACGGGAGGAGTCATCCGATCGGTCGTCACGCGACGGCTTGCCGGCATAAGGCTTTGGCGACGGCGCCCGGCTGAAATCCGGCGTGCCGGAAAGTCGGGTCACGCGGATGCCGCGTTCCAGCGTCTTGTTCGGCCCGAGGGCTTCCTGGAAACCATCGGCGTTTGCCGCGGCGATCTCCACGAAGGTTTCCTCAGGCTGCATCTTGATGGCGCCGATCTCGCGCTTCGTCACATTGCCGTTGCGGCAGAGCATCGGGATCAGCCAGCGCGGCTCGGCATTCTGCTTGCGTCCGACCGAGACGGAGAACCAGACGCTGGCGCCGAAATCCTCGCGCGGACCCTTCTGCGCCGGCGCGTAAGATTCGGCATTGTCGCGGCGCTTGCGGCTGCGGTCGTCTTGCACGGTGACCTCGATCAGATCCTCCGGCGCCGAATGATTGGTGCGATAAAGGCGCAGGAAGGCGGCGGCCAGCTTTTCCGCGCCGTGGCTGGAAAGCAGCTGCTGCACCAGTCCCTGTTCTTCTTCTTGCGGCGCTTCGCTGAAGATCGGATCGGCGAGCAGCCGCTCATCGTCGCGCTCGTTGACCTCCTCGGCCGAAGGCGGCCGCGCCCAGGCGGCCGAAATACCGGCATTCTCCAGCAGCCGCTCGGCCTTGCGCCGCGCGTTCAGCGGCACGATCATGGCGCTGATGCCCTTGCGTCCGGCCCGGCCGGTGCGGCCGCTGCGGTGCAGCAGCGTTTCCGGATTGGTCGGCAGGTCGGCATGGATCACGAGATCGAGGCCCGGCAGATCGATGCCGCGGGCGGCGACGTCGGTCGCGATGCAGACGCGGGCGCGCCCGTCGCGCATGGCCTGCAGCGCATGGCTGCGTTCGTTCTGTGTCAGTTCGCCGGAAAGCGCCACGACGGCGAAATTGCGGTTGTTAAACCGCGCGGTCAGATGATTGACGGCGGCACGCGTCGAGCAGAAGACGATGGCGTTGGTCGCCTCATAATAACGCAGCACGTTGATGATCGCGTTTTCGCGGTCGCTCGGAGCCACCATCAGCGCGCGATATTCGATATCGACATGCTGCTTCTCTTCGGCCTGCGTGCTGATGCGCACGGCATCGCGCTGGTAGCTCTTGGCAAGCTTGGCGATCGCCGCCGGAACGGTGGCCGAAAACATCAGCGTGCGGCGCTCGTCCGGCGCCGAATCGAGAATGAATTCGAGATCCTCGCGAAAGCCGAGATCGAGCATCTCGTCGGCCTCGTCGAGCACGGCCGCCTTCAGTTCCGACATGTCGAGCGCCCTGCGGCGAATATGGTCGCAGAGCCGGCCGGGCGTGCCGACGACGATATGGGCGCCGCGTTCGAGCGAGCGGCGCTCGCTGCGGATGTCCATGCCGCCGACACAGCTTGATATCACCGCGCCGGTCATCTCGTAGAGCCATTCGAGTTCGCGCTTTACCTGCAGGGCAAGTTCACGCGTCGGGGCGATGACGAGGGCGAGTGGGGCGCCGGCATTGCCGAAGCGTTCCCTGCCCTCAAGCAGCGTCGGCGCCAGCGCCAGCCCGAAGGCGACGGTCTTGCCGGAACCGGTCTGGGCCGAGACCAGCGCGTCGGACGCGGCAAGCGCCGGATCGAGCATCGATTTCTGCACCGGGGTGAGTTCGGCATAACCGCGCTTCTGCAACGCCTTGGCGATCGCCGGAACGACGCCGTTGAATTCTGTCATGAGTTCGATCTTTCGGAGCTGTCAGGCGCGAAATGCGCCATGGCCGGAGCCAGCCGGCGGGATATTTGCGCCGTTCCTAGCCGCTCCGGTGGCGATTGTCAAAGCGTGCGGCTGCGCCACAGCCAGGCGTCGATATGGCTTGCCCGGCCGCGCAGCGTCGTTTCCAGCGGTCCCTCCATTCGGTCGGACTGCGCAAGCACGCTGTCAGGACCCGCGGCGCGGACGATTTCGGCGCTGAGCGCCAGCTCGACGCCATGGCGGGCGGCGACCTCCATCAGCCGGCTGCCGACATTGATGGTGTCGCCTGCCGCGGTGATCTGCTGCCGATCGCCGGTGCCGAGACGCGAGGCGACGATCGGGCCGCAATGGGCGCCGACCTTGAAGCCGATCTTCTTTTGGGCAAAGCCGGCATGGGCGGCAAGCCAGGCCCGGGTGCGCTCGCAAAGGCTGACGGCACAGGCGGCGGCGCGCGCAGCATCGTCATCGGCGGGCTCCGGCAGGCCGAACAGGATCATTGCCCCGTCGCCCATGAAGCTGGTGATGGCGCCGCCATGGGCGCGCGCCTCCTCGTCGATTATTTCGAAGAAGCCGCTCAGCACCTCGCTCACCTTGACCGGTCCGAGGGTTTCGCTGAGGCCGGTGAAGCCCGAGAGATCGATGAAGATGACGGCGGCGTTCTGGCGCACCGGTTTGGCGAGGAAATTCGGATCGCGCGCCAGCCACTCGCCGAGACCGGGAGCCTCGATGCGCTGCAGCAGCGCGCTCTGCTCGGCGAAATGGCGGGCGCGGCCGCGGTCGAGCCAGAGTTCGGCCGCGCCGAGGATCAGCACCGGCGGCATCGCGGCTGCGATCGGCAGCGCGGCACTCAGCCAGTAGCCATGCGCAAAGGCCGACAGATTGAGCATCGCCCAGACGATGAGCGTCAGCACGATGATGACATAGCCTGCAGCACTCCGGCGCCAGGCGATCAGGCAAACCAGCACAAGCGTCAGACCGATGGCGATGCCGGCATCGATCAGCCTGGTTCCGCGGTCGCGCACCATGCCGTCGCCGGTGACGAGATGGGTGATCGCCGTCGACATTACCTCGACCCCGGGCATGACCGGATCGAACGGCGTCGGAAAGACGTCGCCGCCGCCGGTGACCGTCGAGCCGATGACGACGATCCGGCCGGCGACCGCATCCGCCGGCAGCTTGCCGTCAAGCGCATCGGCGGCGCTGAAGGTTGAGATGCTGCCGTGCCCGCCATAAAAGGTCACCGGCAGCCGTTGGCCGATATCGGTGGGGATGCGCAGCCCGCCGAGCATGATGGCATCGGCTTCGATGCTGGGATCGACACCCAGCGCCACCGACGCGGCCCGCAAAGGAAAGGCGGGATCCAGCCGGTCCGCGGCCCGCGAGATCAGCGGAATGAAGCGTGGTGTGCCGGTCTGATCGGTCGCGACGTTGACGATGCCGACCGCAGCCGACTCGGCAAAACGGGGAAGCGGCAGGAGAAGCTGGCTCGCCTCGGGAATGGCGGCCAGCGGATTGTTTGCCGCATCGCTGACCTGCTGACGGCTTTGCGCGAAGGTGGCGGCCGCGGCAATCACGCTCGGCCCCTGGGCAAGGGCGGCTGCCAGCGCCGTATCGCCCTGCTCCGGCCCGGGATCGACCAGCAGAATATCGAGCGCCAGGGCCTTCGGCTTCAATACAGTGATCGCACCGACCAGCCGCGCAAGCGTCGCCCGATCCAGCGGATAGCCGTGGGCGGCGGCGGTGCGGTCGTCGATGGCGACGATCGAGACGACGGGAGGCGGTGTCTTTGCCCCGACGATGGCGCTGCGAATATCCGCAAGCGAAGCCTCCATCCGATCGAGTAGGCCGCTTCCGCCATCGAGATTGACGTAGCCGAGTGCGGTCGCCCAAAGACCGGCGACGAGCAGCGCGATCACGGTCTGCACGCGATGGTTCATGGGACTTAATGGCCGAGACGGGCAAGAAGAGCAGCAACGCGCGGCGCCGGCCAGCGACGCACGACGAGCGGCTCCGTTCCATCAGAGACGTCGACACCCTCGCCCGGCGACAGCACCACTTGCTCGCCGGCCGGCCGGCGCACCGCGACGCTGCCTCTGACGACCAGCACCGAGGTCTTGCCGCTCGCGACGTCGACCGCCCATTGGGTGCCGCGCACGGCAGCGATTGCCTGCGGCGTCACCACCTGGAAACCGCCCGCATGCTGGCTGCTGTCGACATCGACGAGGATGGCCTTGCGCCGCAGCGATGCCGAATCGGGACTGCCGTCACCATTGCGGTCGGCAAGGCGGAAGGAAGCGCCGGCCTCCGCCGTCACCTTGACGCCGCCCGGGCAACTGAACACCTGGCGACCGCCGGCCTCGCGCGACATCGTGCAGCCGGCAGACTGCGCCAAGGCCGCCCCTTCCGGAAACAGGCCGACCGCGAATGCGCCGGCAAACAGGCAGCGAAGCGTGATATTCATGGAAAGCCCCCATGACCGGGCGGAGCGGCTCATGTCGAAAGCGCCCGCCAACCGTCTTCTTCCATGCCGGCCATGATAGCCGAATTCCGATATTTCCCTAGCCCAAAAAGCAGGCCGCCCAATCGCAGGCGGATCTTAAGGGGCGCTCCTTGTTTCAGGCGCCGGCCCGGCATAACGCGCCCGTGGCCGGATCAACTCTCCGCTCCCGATCTGCTCCATCGCATGGGCAAGCCAGCCGGCGGAACGGGCAAGCGAAAAAATAATGATCGGCACCTCCCGCGGCAGATCGAAGGCGACCGCCATCGCGGCAAGCGCGAAATCGACGTTGACCTTTTCGCCGACCATCGCTTCGCCGGCGTCACGGAGGTCTGTAAATTCCTGCGGCAAGGGAAAATGCGCAAGCAGCGCCTGAGCCCTGATATCGCCATCGGGATAGAGCGGATGGCCGAAGGCTGCGAGGTGATTGCCCTGGACAAGCGAGCGGCGGATCGCCTGCTCCGCCCCGAGCGCTGAAGCAGCCTCGATCAGGGCGTCGACGCCCTGCCAGGCGGCGCCATGCAGCGGCCCTGTCAGCGTCGCCAGACCGGACAGCACGGCGGCCGAAAGGGCTGCACCCGCCGACGCCGTGACCCGCGCCGCAAAAGCCGAAGCGTTGAGTTCGTGATCGGCAAGCAGCACCAGCGCCCGTCGCAGGCAATCGGCGGCATCCGGCCGTTCCCAGCTTGCGGCCAGCCGCAGATGCAGCGGCTCCTCCGAAGGCCGCGGCGCGAGCGCATCGGCAATGGTGGAGAGAACGCTGTGCGCCTCGCGCCGCAGGGCCGCCTGCGACCGGCCGAGCGACGGCAGATCCAATGTCACCCGCCCTGCAAGCGCCAGGAACGCCGCCTGAAGCGACGGAGTGGCGTGCCCGGCCTCAGCCTTGAAGGTCAGCACATCGGCACCATTCCAGAGCAGTGCCGCCGTCTGCTCCAGCGTCGCCGCTTCGGAGAAATCGGCCGCGTCCCGTCCGCGATAGAAAAGCCGTCCGTCACTGATGGTGGAGACTGCCGAAGAGAGAACCGGATCGCCCCAGCGGATGGCCTCGGCCGCAACCGTTTCGGCTTTACGCCGGCCGGCATGGCGTTCGGCCAGCCGGTGCACGTCGGCAGACTGGTAGAGGCTGCGGCGCGGATCGGCGGGATCCGGCTTGGCGCGGATGCGCCCGCGGCTGACATTGGCGTAGAGCGTCTGCGGCTTGGTTTTCAGCGCCCGCAGCGCTTCCTCGGCAGTCAGCCACGACATCGGAGCCTCACATTGATCAATTGCGTCAAGATTGACGTCAATGAAAGTAGGTCGGATCATCCCGGCCGTAAAGGAGAAAACAACATGAAAAATGGCTTGGAAGACGTCATTGCCGCCGAAACGCAGCTCTCGGATGTCGATGGCGAAGCGGGACGGCTGATCATCCGCGGCGTATCGCTGGATCATCTGGTAGCTGACGCCACCTATGAAGGCGTCACCGCACTCTTGCTCGACGGGCTGATGGAACGAAGCTTCAATGAAGCGCAATTGCGCGGCTGGCTGGCCAAAGCGCGAACCGGGGTGTTCGACCATATCAAGGCTGCCGATGCCACGCTGCTCGCCTTGCCTCCGGTCGATGCGATGCGGGCGCTGATCGCCAGGCTGCCCGACGGCGAGGATTTCGACACGGCGCTCCGCCTGCTGGCCGCGCCCGCGGTCTTCCTGCCGGCGATTCTCAGGCTGCAGCGCGGCGAAAGACCGGTCGCCCCGGACGCCTCGCTGCCGCAGGCGGCCGATATCCTGCGCATGCTGACCGGAAAAGTGCCGACCAAGGAGCAGACGGCCGCACTCGACGCCTACCTCGTGACGATATCCGATCACGGCCTCAACGCCTCGACCTTCGCATCGCGCGTCATCGCCTCGACGCAGGCCGGCCTCACCTCCTCGGTCCTGGCGGCGCTGAGCGCGCTGAAGGGACCGCTGCATGGCGGTGCGCCCGGTCCGGTGCTCGACATGCTGGACGCGATCGCAACAGCGGAGAATGCCGGGCCGTGGCTCGGCGAAGCGCTCGACCGCGGCGAAAGGCTGATGGGCTTCGGCCACCGCATCTACCGGGTCCGCGATCCCCGCGCCGATGCGCTGAAAGGCGCACTGCAGCCGTTGATCGCGACAGGACAGGTGGACAGCGCCCGCAGCGCCCTGGCCGAAGCCGTGGAGGCAGCGGCATTGGCGATCCTCAAGCTGCGCAAGCCGGACCGGCCGCTCGACGTCAATGTCGAATTCTATACGGCGCTGCTGCTCGAGACGCTCGGCTTCCCGCGCCAGGCCTTCACCGGCGTCTTTGCGATCGGCCGCACTGTGGGATGGCTGGCGCATGCGCGCGAACAGGCACTCGACGGCCGGCTGATTCGCCCGCGCTCGGTCTATATCGGGCCGCTGCCGGCCGCTGCTTGAAGGTCGATCCGGCAAAGATCCGGATCTCATCCAGATCGCGCTCAACCGCGCGATCTGGTGCCGCACTCGTCAGACGAGACGGCTTTGTTCCGTCGCCGCTTCGATGAAGCTGGCAAACAGCGGATGCGGGTCGAGCGGCCGGCTCTTCAGTTCGGGGTGATACTGCACGCCGATGAACCAGGGATGATCGGGATATTCGATCGTCTCAGGCAGCACGCCATCCGGCGACATGCCGGAGAAGACGAGGCCGCAGCTCTCGAGCCGGTCCTTGTAGTCGACATTGACCTCGTAGCGGTGGCGATGACGCTCGGAAATATCGGTCGAGCCGTAGATTTCCGAGATCTTCGTGCCCTTCTTCAGCGCCGCCTTATAGGCGCCGAGGCGCATCGTACCGCCGAGATCGCCGGCCGCCGTGCGCTTTTGCAGCTCGTTGCCCTTGACCCATTCGGTCATCAGGCCGACCACCGGCTCCTTGGTCGGACCGAATTCGGTCGAGGAGGCACTGGACACGTCGGCGAGATTGCGCGCCGCCTCGATGACAGCCATCTGCATGCCGAAGCAGATTCCGAAATACGGAACCTTACGTTCGCGGGCGAAACGGGCTGCATGGATCTTGCCCTCCGAACCGCGTTCGCCGAAGCCGCCGGGCACGAGAATGCCATGCACCTTTTCGAGATAGGGCGCAGGATCTTCCTTTTCGAAGACCTCGGACTCGATCCATTCGAGCTTGACCTTGACGCGATTGGCGATGCCGCCGTGATGCAGCGCCTCGATCAGCGATTTATAGGCATCCTTGAGGCCGGTATATTTGCCGACGATCGCAATCGTCACCTCGCCTTCCGGCGTGCGGATGCGGTTGCAGACCTCTTCCCAGGGGTCGAGACGCGGCTTCGGTGCCGGCTCGATGCCGAAGGCGGCCAGCACTTCGTCATCAAGGCCTTCCTTGTGGTAGGCGATCGGCACATCGTAGATGTTGGCGACGTCGAGCGCCTGGATGACGGCGGACGGGCGTACATTGCAGAACAGCGACAGCTTGCGGCGCTCTGCTTCCGGAATTTCGCGGTCGGCGCGCACCAGCAGGATATCGGGATGAATGCCGAGCGCCTGCAGTTCCTTGACCGAATGCTGGGTCGGCTTGGTCTTCAGCTCGCCGGCCGCCGGGATGTAAGGCATCAGAGTCAGGTGGACATAGACGGCGGTGCCGCGCGGCAGGTCGTTGCCGAGCTGGCGGATCGCCTCCATGAACGGCATCGCTTCGATGTCGCCGACCGTACCGCCGATCTCGCAGATGACGAAGTCATAGTCGTCATTGCCCTCGATCACGAAATCCTTGATCTCGTTGGTGACGTGCGGAATGACCTGTACCGTCGCGCCGAGATAGTCGCCGCGCCGTTCCTTGTCGATGATGTTCTTGTAGATGCGGCCAGTGGTGATGTTGTCGGTCTTGGTCGCCGAACGCCCCGTGAAGCGTTCGTAATGACCGAGATCGAGATCGGTTTCCGCGCCGTCGTCGGTGACGAAGACCTCGCCGTGCTGGGTCGGGCTCATCGTGCCCGGGTCCACGTTCAGATAGGGATCGAGCTTGCGAAGCCGGACCCGATATCCACGGGCCTGCAGCAACGCTCCGAGAGCCGCGGCCGCAATTCCTTTTCCGAGAGAGGAAACCACGCCGCCAGTGATGAATACGTATCGCGCCATGGGATTCACCGGATACCTTTTCAAAAACGATTCCACCAGCCCCAAAAATTCTTTTCCGGAATTTTCGGAGCGTGGCGCAGGAATCTGAACAAAAGAAAACCGGCAGACCCTGGGGCCTGCCGGCGGTTTATGTCGAAGCCCGATTTATTGTGCCGTCGGGACGCCGGAAGGCTGAGCCGGGGCCGGAGTTGCGGCCGGAGCCGCAGGCGCAGTCGCCGCCGGAGCGGTGGTCGTCGCCGGTGCAGTAGCAGCCGGAGCCTGAGTTGCCGGAGCAGTCGTCGCAGGAGCTTGGGCGGCGGGAGCCTGCGGCGCGGGCGTTGCCGCCCCGCTGCTTGGAACGCCGTTGCCGGCCGGCGGATTTGCCGGGGCCTGCGCGCCGCCGCCGAGCGAATCGAGAATGCCGTTGCCCTGGCCGCCTGTTGCCGGAATGCGGTCGAGAATGTCGCTCGGGCGGCCTTCGTAACGCGTCAGAATGCCGAGGCCGAGCGAGGTCAGGAAGAACAGGGTCGCAAGGATCGCGGTCGTGCGCGTCAGCGCATTGGCCGTGCCGCGGGCCGACATGAAGCCCGAACCGCCGCCGATGCCGAGGCCGCCGCCTTCCGAACGCTGGATGAGCACGACGCCGACGAGGGCGAGCACGATCATGAGATGAATGACAATCAATACGGTCTGCATGGGTCCAGTCCTGCCCGCCTGGAGACGGACACAGTTAAGAATTCTGGCGGCTCTTTACATGAGGCTTTCATCTATTCCAAGCCCTTCGGCCCGGAATAAACTGGGAAAGAACAATGCCTCAGGCGAGCAGCGCCTCATAGGCCCGGTAAATGGCGAGGAAGTCGGACGCTTTCAAGCTCGCCCCGCCGATCAGCGCGCCGTCGACATTGGCAATGCCCATCAGCTCGCCGGCATTGGCCGGCTTGACCGAGCCGCCATAGAGAAGACGCATCTTGCGGCCTTCGTCGCCGAAGCGGGCCACGAGCTCGGCACGCATGAAGGCATGCGCCTTTTCGACATCGCCCGATGTCGGCGTCACACCGGTGCCGATCGCCCAGATCGGCTCGTAGGCGATGACGGTGTTTTCGGCGGTGGCACTGTCCGGAACCGAGGCGGAAAGCTGGCGCTTGATGACGTCGAGGGCCTGCCCGGCGCGGCGTTCGTCGGCCGTCTCGCCGATGCAGATGATCGCCGTCAGCTCGGCGGCAAAGGCCGCTTCCGCCTTGGCGCGCACCAGATGATCCGTTTCGGCGTGGTCGGTGCGCCGCTCGGAATGGCCGACGATGACATAAGTGCCGAAAGCATCGGCGATCATTTCGGCAGAGATGTCGCCGGTATGCGCACCGGACGCCTTCTGATGGCAATCCTGCGCGCCGATCGCAAGCGGACTGTCGGTGCAGAGCGCCGTCGCCACGTAAAGCAGCGTCGTCGGCGGGCAGATCAGCGCCTCGACCTTGTCGGCGAGCGGCGGGCGAACGCCCTCGGCGATCGCCTTGATCTGATCGAGGGAGGCACGCGTGCCGTTCATTTTCCAATTTCCCGCCACGAGCGGTCGCACGTCAGGTGTCATGCCGGCCTTCCCAAAATCTGTCTATGCCTGCGGCAATATCAAAAGCTTGCGGCAAAGAAAAGCATCATGCCCCTGACGTAACGGGAATCGCTGCGCTTGCGGGCATATTTCTGCCGAAAACCGACGGGCAACATGCTTTAGCCGGCAAGAATCCAGTTCAACACCCTGCGCCAGTCGATCATCCGGATCGGCGTTCCGTGATTGCCGGTCTGAAACAGCGTGAAGTGCGTCGGGTATTTCGCCTTGTGCAGGCTTTCGAAGAGCGCCTGCTGGTCGCTTGCAGCATAGACCGGGTCGCGGCTGCCATGGGCGAACCAGAGCGGCAGCTTCGCCTTGTAGAAGGCGCTCCTGGTGAAATCGGGATCGGTGACGCCGCTCATGACAAGCATGCCCTTCAGCCGCTTGACGCTCTCGCCGTCGCGCGCAATGCCCCAGCAGACCTGGCTGCCCATCGAGGCGCAGGAAAGGATGATCGGCCGGCCCGGCGATTGGGCGCCAGCATAACGGATGAGGCCGGCAATCGCGGCAACGCCGTTGCTGTCGAAGCTCCTGACCGTCGGCGAGTAATAGACGCCGCCATTGCCGGCGACGAGGTTCTTCAGCCGGTTGAAATTGCCGCCGAAACTGTAGTCGTTGGCCCCCAGTCGGCGGTCGCCGTCGCGACCATGGATGAAAATCACCGTGAAGGCAGCGTTCTGAGCCGGTCCCACCCTGGTGACATCGAGCTTGATGGCGTCGAGCGACAGCGTCTCGTCGGCCTGGCTTTTGCGGATGCCGAGCGCCACATATTTCTGCTGCACCCGCTTTTGCGGGATCTGGTCGCGGCCGTTGATATCGCGCATCTCATCATAGTCGATGACCTCGAAGGCGCCGTCATCGCCGGTCTGCAAGATGGTCTGCTTCGAAAACAGATCGTCCTTGAAGGGCGGTAGCGCATCGGCCGCCCGCGCCGGGCCGACAGGGGACAGGATGGCCGCGGACAGGAAAAAGGCCGCAATTGCTGATATAACAGTGTAATGACTTGTGGACATTCGCATGCGGATGGTTTCCTGAAGCCTGCCGCCGCTTGCCATTCCGCGCCCGGCAACGCAAATCATGTATGAAAAGCCCCGCCAAAACGGGCGGTGTCGCGTATAGAGGTGCTTTCTGGCAAAATCTGCCTGATTCGCAAACGTGACATGAAATGCGGTGATTTTGGGTCGGCGGAGGATGCAAGCCCCAAGCCAGACCCAAGACAGGATGAAGATCTGAACGGCTCCATGGACGATAGCAACGACCTCTTTTCCGGAATGCCCCTCTCTGACAAACGCGAGGAGGCACAAAAGCCTGCCGCGCCGAGTGAACGGCCGCCCGTCGCTGTCGCGCCGGCCCCCGCCCCCTCGGCGCCTGCACGTCCCGCACCCGCCGCGTCGAACGCGGATGAGTACGGCGCCTCGTCGATCCGCGTCCTCGAAGGCCTGGAGCCGGTGCGCATGCGCCCTGGCATGTATATCGGCGGCACCGATGAGAAGGCGCTGCATCACCTCTTTGCCGAAGTCATTGACAACGCAATGGACGAGGCGGTCGCCGGGCACGCCAATTTCATCGAGGTCTATCTTGACCTCGAGGGTTATCTCACCGTCTCCGATAACGGCCGCGGCATCCCGGTCGAAAACCATCCGCAGGTGCCGGGCAAGTCGACGCTCGAAGTCATCATGACCAAGCTGCATGCCGGCGGCAAATTCGACGGCAAGGCCTACGAGACCTCGGGCGGTCTGCACGGCGTCGGCGTCTCGGTCGTCAATGCGCTCTCCGACGACCTCGAGGTCGAGGTGGCGCGCAACCGCAAGCTCTACCGCCAGCGCTTCTCCCGCGGCCTGCCGCAGGGCGGGCTGGAAGAGCTGGGCGACGTCCACAATCGCCGCGGCACGCGCGTGCGCTTCCATCCCGACCCCCAGATCTTCGGGGATCACATGAAGTTCGATGCCGCCCGGGTGTTCCGGATGGCGCGCTCGAAGGCCTATCTGTTCGGCGGTGTCGAAATCCGCTGGAGCTGCGAGGCCGGCGTTCTGCCCGAAGGTTCTGAAGTCCCCGACAAGGCCGTCTTCCACTTCCCCGGCGGCCTGAAGGATTATCTGCAGGCGACGATGGGCAAGGAGTTCACCGTCACCCGCGAGATCTTCGCCGGCAAGACCGAGAAGGTGAGCGGCCACGGCTCGATGGAATGGGCGATCACCTGGTATGGCGGCGATCCGCAGGTGCATTCCTATTGCAACACCATCCCGACGCCTGAGGGCGGCACGCATGAGGCGGGCCTGCGCATCGCGCTGACCAAGGGGCTGAAGGCCTATGCCGAGCTGACGCAGAACAAGCGCGCCGCGCAGATCACCACCGACGACGTGATGATCTCGGCCGTCGGCATGCTGTCGGTCTTCATCCGCGAGCCGGAATTCGTCGGCCAGACCAAGGACAAGCTCGCGACCGTCGAAGCCCAGCGCATCGTCGAGAACGCGTTGCGCGACCCCTTCGACCATTACCTTGCCGACAATCCGAACGAGTCTGCCAAGCTGCTCGACTGGGTGATCGAGCGCGCCGAGGAGCGCCTGCGCCGCCGCAAGGAAAAGGAAGTCAACCGCAAGACGGCGGTGCGCAAGCTGCGTCTGCCCGGCAAGCTTGCCGACTGCTCGCAGAACACAGCCGAAGGCGCCGAACTCTTCATCGTCGAGGGCGACTCGGCAGGTGGTTCGGCCAAGCAGGCGCGCAACCGCGCCAACCAGGCCATTCTGCCGCTGCGCGGCAAGATCCTCAACGTTGCCAGCGCCGGCCGCGAAAAGCTCGGCGCCAACCAGCAGCTCGCCGATCTCATTCAGGCGCTCGGCTGCGGCACCCGCTCGAAATACCGGCAGGAAGACCTGCGTTACGAGCGTATCATCGTCATGACCGATGCCGACGTCGACGGCGCCCACATCGCCTCGCTGCTCATCACCTTCTTCTATCAGGAGATGCCGGAGCTGGTGCGCGGGGGCCATCTCTTCCTCGCCGTGCCGCCGCTTTATAAGATCACCCAAGGGGCGAAATCCGCCTATGCCCGCGACGACAATCATCGCGCCGAACTGATGCAGACGGACTTCAAGGGCAAGGCCAAGGTCGAGATCAGCCGCTTCAAAGGTCTCGGCGAGATGATGCCCGCCCAGCTCAAGGAAACCACCATGGATCCGTCCAAGCGCACCCTGCTCAAGGTGCTGATCGACGAGGTGGATTTCGAAGGCACCCGCAGCGCCGTCGACGATCTGATGGGCACCAAGCCGGAAGCTCGCTTCCGCTTCATCCAGGAACGCGCGGCCTTCGCCGAAAACCTTGATATCTAATGAGAAACCCAAGTTGGTTCTGGCCAAACACCGCTGAAAAACTGGCCAACTGTATAAAACACAATTCCAGGCACTGCGGAGCACCTGGATTTTTTGTTAAAGGCGAGCCGAGTCCTCGGCTGTCAGTGGTGGCAAGGATGTCATGGCAATAAGTGCAAAACTCGCGAGGTTCATCACCCGCGGGTGTAGCCATGCGAAGTCTGAGGTTGCCTGTTCGTCTCAGCGACCCGTCGCCACGAAGGATTGGAGCTCCATCCGGCAGCTGCCAGTATCCGTACCGTAATGTACGCTTCCCTCGATCCCGTTCGCCGACAGTCCAAAACGGTGGCATTTCCGACATGGAGACAAGCACCGGAGTTTCTTCCACCCCAGGTGAAGATTTACGACGAATGTCCTCGACGTCGTTCATGCCTTCAGCAGAGAGCGATTTCGGCTGTCGTTGTTGTATTCCTCATAGCCATCCGAAAGGCAGGAGAAGTCCACTCACCACGAGAGCCGTCAAATTGGCCGGTGATATCAGTTACATGGCCGAAAGCGTCATCTTCGCGGTGAAGCGGGTCACGTCCACTGACGATATTCACCGCAACGTGCTTTCTTCCGCATTTGCTGTCGATACGCCGTTGTAATCTACAACGGCTGATTGACGGTATTGTCGTGCTTTATCAACATCCAGTTCCCACGATGATTCGGTGAGATGGAATGGGATGGCGAGAGATACACGTTCGGTACCTAAACGGAATGATGCGACACTGATCGAATTCTTCGTATCAGTTGCGGAAATCATTGGAGCCGATCAACTTCAAGTCCTTGTCGCAGGTCAGGACAGGACTTGGAAGCTACCCGTCGCTGACAGCTCTGAAGAGGAGCGAAATTGGATCCGCAGTTCGGAACTGTTCGCAATTCACCATATCTCCGTATCGATTCCACATGTTCAGGTGACTATCGACCGTCGCCCCGAACAGCATCGTGAATCCGGGTTCGATCTCGCGTTATTCGACCCTCTTTTGATCAATGTTGAAGCAACCAACAACTCTCCTTCGCCCATGAGCGTACTGCAAGCAAAGGCGCTGGCAGAGCTTGTTGACGAATACTTCGGTGAGAGCCTGGACTTGATTGGAGCGGCGTTCAAGGATCCGAAGTCCTTGCAAGCAGTCCTAAGGTCGCATCAATCTATCATCGAGCGTCTCCAGAGGATGACGCTTGAAGTCGGCCAGCAGACGACCGATGCTCGCAGGCGCCTAGATGAGGAATACACCGAGCTGAAACGACAGCTCGAAGAGCAGACCGCCGAGCTGAGGTTGGAAAGCCAAAAGGCGCTTGACGCGGAAAGGCTGCTTCTCGCCCAACGAGCAGATGAAATCAAGGCCAAGGCGAGAGCGCTCGATGATCGCGATAACACCCATGTTCGGCGCGAGCTTCACGAAAAGCTCAAGGCTAGGTTGGCAGATCGATTTAAGAAGCTCGACCTCACGCCGGAGACCAAAAGCGCGCGGCTACCGATCCACTTTGGCGTTGCAGCCACAGGCATAATTCTTGCCATTCTGATCTACGCGTTCACAAGCGAGGCGCTCGCAGTCACCGCAAACGCGAACTCCACCACCGCGGAACGAATCCTGGCGATCGCCAAGTCAGCCACGGCCTCTATAGGGTTCCTGGGGGTGATCAGCTGGTATCTTCGCTGGATGAACCGATGGTTCGAGAGGCTCGCGGACAGTGAATTCCATCTGAAGCAGTTCGAGTTGGACATCACTCGCGCCCAGTGGGTCGTCGAGACCGCATTCGAATGGAAGATGTCACAGCAATCCCCAATCCCCGATCAGTTGCTCGAGAATATCTCCAGAAATCTGTTTGTGACGGCGGACAAGGACGAGACGGCGGACATGCACCCCGCGGATTATCTCGCATCTGCATTGATCGGCAAAGCATCCAATGTGAAGCTCGCAGTCCCTGGCGCGGAGATCGAACTGGGACCGAAGGCTCTGAAGGCCGCGGCCGCGAATTGAAGTTCTCCAATCTGATGGGACGCCAACTATGCATTTCGACCTAGACGAAATATCCGATCTCGAGAGGATGGCCCCTGATGAGATCGAAGCTGTGAAGGGACTGGTCTCTGGATTATACGGCCCTTTCGACGAGCAGGTCATAATCGAAGGTGTTTACTTCTGGGCAGAACGAACGCCACAGATGATCTACCGTTCAGAAAATTCGAAGTACGATTTGGCGATTTGTTTGCCCGCCTTTCAGGGCGATAATCCCCTTGCCCGCCTGGTTCATCTTTCCCACGAGTTGGTTCATTGCCTCACGCCAAACGGGCCGCCTTCGTTTCAGGCAACGGTGTTAGAGGAGGGTCTCGCGGAGCATGCCAAGATCTACCTGGCCAGGCAGCTATTCGGCGAGGAGTACCCCGACTTCGATTTCAGAGACATGACTGGAGGCGACTATCTCCGGGCGTTCGACCTTGTTGAAGAACTCGTCAGCCACGAGGGGTTAGAAGGCATGCGATCGGGAGTGAGAAGTCTTCGAAGCCGCACGGGACTCCCATTCGCCCGGCTCTCAGCCATGCACTTGTCCGAGCAGTACATCAATACGCCGCCCGCGTTGTTGGACGAACTGAGTGAGCGCTTTCACTCGTGACGGCCGCCAGTCGTCGCGCCAATTGTTATGCAAAATATCTCCTCCTCGCCCAACAGGATGGATTGAGCGTTGCGACCATACGCGCGCCAGCCAGCACCTCGCGGCTGGATGGCCATACATCGATGCGTTTTTGGATTTCGGATACTGGATATCAATACCTTGCAGGTACGGTGGCCAATAACTCGATAGGCTCCTCATCCAAAACATGTAATCGCGCGCCGTATTTGGATAGACAGGTTCAGCGCGCCGCATTTTAGCACCTGCGATTTCACGGAACTGACGAAGAACCGTAACAACTCCGTCAAACAACCGGCGCATGAAGCGGTCGGCGTGCGGCCTCCTCCGGGAGAAGCGCCCGCGCCGGTTCGACCTTTTTCAACCTTTTGCCGGATTTTGTCATGACCAAGCGTTTTCTCGCGACTGCCGCTTTCGTTCTCCTGTCCAGCACCGTCACCGCCAGCGCCACCGAAATCGGCGCCGCCTTCGAGACCGCCTGCCCTTTCGGCGATTGCGCCGCCGGCATTTCGCTCTCCTATCTCGGTGAATTCGTTATCCCCACAGGTCACATGGAAAACGGCGTCGAATTCGGCGGCATATCAGGCCTCGATTTCGATGCCGCCACCGGCCATTACATCGCCATCAGCGACGACCGCTCGGAAAGGGCTCCGGCCCGCTTCTACGAACTCGACATAAATGTCGATGCCTCGGGCCTCAAGGGCGTTTCGATCGTCAAGCAGGTCACGCTGAAGGATAAAAACGGCGAGCCCTTCGCCGCCCGGACCGTCGATCCGGAATCGATCCGCCTCGGCAAGGACGGCATCTATTGGGGCAGCGAAGGCGATGGCAAGGCGCTGCTGCCGCCCTTCATCCGCGTCGCTGCGCCGGACGGCTCCTTCATCCGTGAATTCAAGCTGCCGCAGGGCTTTGCGCCGACCGCCGACAAGTCGACCGGCATCCGCGACAACCTCGCCTTCGAGGATCTCGCCGTCGCACCCTCCGGCGACGTTTTCGTCGGGGTCGAAGCCGCACTCTATCAGGACGGCCCCAATCCCTCACTGACCGCGGGCAGCCTGTCGCGCATCATCCGTTACGACGCCGCCACCGGCGAGCCAAAGGCTCAATATGTCTACCCGGTCTCGCCGATCCCGCAGGCCGCCACCAAGGCCGACGGCGGCAATGACAACGGCATGTCGGAAATGCTTGCACTTGACGATCACCGCCTGCTCGCCATCGAGCGCAGCTATGCGCAAGGCTTCGGCAACACCATCAAGATCATGATGATGGATCTGACTGATGCCACCGATGTCTCGGCGATCGCTTCCCTTGCCAAAAACGACCAGCGTGTCGTTCCCGCCCGCAAGAGCCAGGTCCTTGATGTGAGAGCGATCGGTCTGGTCCCCGACAATATCGAGGCGATGTCCTTGGGTAAGGCCAAGGATGGCGGTGACGTTCTCATTCTCGGTTCCGACAACAATTTCTCGGCCGCCCAGAAGACACAATTCTACGCATTCAAGGTTCTCAGGCGCCCGCAGCAGTAAAACGCTCTCTCTGACGGCCGAATAGCGACGCTTTCATGCGCTTTCACCGTGCGGACCTTGAAACCGCCGGGTCGTTGGCCCATAACCAGAGTACAAGAAAAAGAAGAGGCGCGCGTGGGTGTGTTCGACCGTCAAAAAAGCAATCATGAACCGCGATGGCTCGGATCGTCGGCACCGACACGCACGCCGCTGATTCCCTCCATTTCGGCGGCGCGCTGGCTGCTGGTTCTGATCGTCGCGGCCGGCGTCTATTTCTTCTACGGCTTCCTCGTGCCGGTGCTCGCAGCCCTCGTCATCGGCTTTGCCAGCTGGCCGCTCTACCGCAAGCTACTTGCCCGCGTCGGCGGCAATACGACGATCGCCGCGACCATCGCCATCCTCATGATCATCACCTTCCTGGTCATCCCGATCGGGCTGGCGGTCACCTATACGACGGGCGAAGTGCGCAACTGGGTTGCCTGGGCAATCCACGCCAACCGTGCCGGCGCCCCGACACCCGACTGGATCGTCGCGCTGCCTTGGGCAGGCGCCTATCTCGATGAAGTCTGGACCAAATATATCGGCAGCCCCGGCGCTCTCGGCGAGGTCATCCAAGCGGTCAGCGGCGCCAATATCGGTAACATCTACCGTGCCGTGCTTGCCGCCGGCGGTGGCGCCTTCCATCTCTTGCTGACGCTGCTCTTCATGCTGATCGCGCTGTTCTTCGTCTATCGCGACGGCTTCTCCTTCTCCAAACAGATCGACATGTTGGGAGAGCGCATCCTGCCGAACCGCTGGGAGCGCATTTCCCGCGTCGTGCCGGCGACGATCAGCTCCACCGTCATGGGCATGACGCTGATTGCCATCGGCGAAGGCATCGTGCTCGGCCTTGCCTACTGGATTGCCGGCGTGCCGTCGCCGGTGACGCTCGGCGTGCTCACCGGCGTGATGGCGCTGATCCCGGGCGGCGCTCCGCTCTCCTTCACGCTGGTCTCGGTCTATCTGCTGGCGAGCGGTTCGCATGTCGCCGGCATCGGTCTTTTCGTCTGGGGTACGGTCGAACTCTTCATCGTCGACAAGACGCTGCGGCCGAAGCTCGTCGGCGGTCCGATCAAGCTGCCCTTCCTGCCGACCTTTTTCGGCCTCGTCGGCGGCGTCAAGACGATGGGTTTCCTCGGCCTCTTCATCGGCCCGGTGCTGATGGCACTGATCGTCGCCATCTGGCGCGAATGGATCCACGAGGCCCGCAATGCCGACAAGAGCGAGACGGGACCGCAGATCCTCATCGACGAACAGGCTCCGCCGCCGTCGCCCGGAGCGCCGAAAACGCTTCCCCGTATCGCCGAAGGCTGAACCGCAAGCGGTGTCGCCGCCGCACCTTGTCCAATGCTCTGGGTCGTTTCGGTGATTGCCGCCATGACGGGACGGCTGCTTCGCGCCAGAAGCGGACATCGTGGCGTCGTAAACTTTCTCGACTTCTTCCGTCAATTCAATCATGGCCGCCAAGGGGATCGCCAATGGGATGGGAAGCACTCGGGCAATGGGGTGAAGATGCGGTTCGCATTGAACGGCTCACGGGCGGAGTTGCCAACGATGTGTGGAGCGTTCGCGTCCACGGGCAGATCGCGGTCGGTCGTCTCGGCCGCAGGGCCGACGCCGATCTCGCATGGGAAACCGGGCTGATCCAATATCTCGACAGTGAAGGCATGCACGTTCCAGTGCCGATCCCGACAGTTGACGGCCGGCTGTTCGTGGACGGTCTGGTGGTGATGAAATACATGGAGGGCCGACCGGCCGAGACGGAGTCCGACTGGCGTCGCGTGGCCGACACGCTCCGCGAGCTGCATCGGCTGACGTGGGGCTGGCCGCAGCGCCCTGGCTGGCGATCGTCGACCGAGCTCCTTCACGCCGAAACGGGAACGAGAATCAACCTTGCCGCGATGCCGCCCGAGGGCGTTATTCGATGTCGAACGGCGTGGGCGCGGCTCATCGGACGTCGGACATGCGTTGTCCACGGCAACCCCAACAGTCCCGGCAACATCCGCATGACCGCCGATCGGGTCGCGTTGATCGACTGGGACGAGTCCCATGTCGACGTTCCCGACCTCGACCTGGTGCTGCCCGGCAATGCTGCCGGTCTCGACGACGGCGCGCACGACATCGCCGCGCAAGCGTCAGCCGCATGGGAAGCCGCCGTCTGCTGGCAGGACGAGTACGCCGTCAAGCGGCTCGCTGAAGTTCGAGCGGTCTGAGGCGATCACGGATGAGAGCAATTTCAGGAAAAGTCCTAAGCAGTTTTCCCAGGCAAAGCGCTTTCGCCGGAAATGCTCTAGGACGGGCACGACAACCTGGAAGCGGAACATCGGTTACGCTGAACCGACCTTCGCAAACCGTCATCAAAGCCGCTTCTCCATGAACAGGCTGAGCGGATCCGGCAGGTAAGCGCCGAAAGGTTCGATGTCCTGGTAGCCGTATTTGCGGTAAAGAGCGATCGCCTCGGGCTGGTAGATGCCGGTTTCGAGCCGGATCGCCGTCAGCCGCTTTTCCCCGGCGATCGCTTCCAGCGCATTCATCAGGCCGCTGGCGATCTTGAGCCCCCGCGCCTCGGGATCGACGAACATCCGCTTGATTTCGGCTGTGCCGTCGCCGACCTCGACCAGCGCACAGCAGCCGACGATCGCATCGCCGTTGCGCGTGACGAGGAAACTCACCGAAGGTTTCTCCAGCGAGGAGAGATCGACGAGATGATTGCTCTCGGTGGGGTAGAGCGCCCCCGCATAGGCATCGGAGAGGTCGAGAAGACGGATGACGCCGTCCTGGCGCGGCGGCTCCAGGGCGATGGTGACGGACATGCTGGCTCCCGATGCTTGCGAGACGCAATTTTTCCCCGAGATGACGAAGAGTTAATGCTCTTGCCTTCATTCGGTTGGAATTGCGCCGTCTAAGGCGATATCAGGTTCAATAGCCAAGGAAGCAGAATATGCAAGCGGTGCTCATCGCGATGACCATTCTCGGTTGCGACGATTCCGTCAGCCAATGCAACTATGTCGCAACGGTCGACAAGCATTGGGAAACGGTTGCCGCCTGCGATGCCGAGGCCGAACGCCGGCTGAAGGCCTATGCCAACATCAACTATCCCTCGGTGATTGCCGTATGCGAGGCGCCGAAAGCACTCGCCGCCGCCGAGCCGCCGAAGCCGGCGCCTCTGCCTGCGGCTGCGCCCGAAGTCGCCAACGTCGCACCCGAGGCTCCCGAAGAGCCGGTTGGAACGCTCACCAGCTTCGCTGAAAATATCGCCGGCCAGGTTCGCGCGCATATTCCATCGGGCAGAAGCGTCAAGGAGACGCTCGCCAAACCGGTACACTTCGTATCCGCCAGCTATTCCTGGGTGGTGACGCGGCTGAACGACTAAGCCGCAGCAAGCGCCGCATAAATACGGGCCGATTGCCGTTGTTCGGCGACACCAAGTTTTTCCACCATATCGAGCAGTTCGCCGACGGCCCCATGCGCTTCGTAATGGCGGAATTTTTCGAGGAGACGGCCGCAGATCGTGCCGGTCACGCTGCCCGGGGCTTTTCTGGCGGCGTCGCGCCACAGCATCGTCGCCTCGACGAAGATGATGCTGATGTCTCTCGGCAGGCCGGCGGATTCGTAGAGGGCGCGCACCGCATGCATGCGGCCCGTTGCCAGGATCGAACGCACCCGGCGCTCGCTGCACGCCGTCAGATCGACGATCGCCCCGGCAAAGAAATCCACCTTGCCGGCGCAGAGCGCATGCATCAGGAAGGACGGCGTCAGCCGGCCGTTGAGGCGCAGATGCTGGACGAGATCGGGTATCTCGCGCGGCGCGATGTCGCCGGCGATCGAAACGATGGCAGCCTCGGTCGCCTCACGGCTGATGCGCTGGAGCCGCTGCAGGCCGATCGCCGCCTGTGCCAGCGGCAGCCCGACCAGCGCATTGCTGACATGCTGGGTGAGCAGCTGCCGGGCATCGGCGGGAAGATCGCTGCGGTCGAGAAGCAGGTTGCGGATGTCGCAGCAATCACCGAGCCGTTCGGCGATGCGTTTCAGGGATTGGCTGGCGATCACCGCGCCGTCATTCTCGAGCAGGCAGAGCAGTTCGTCCTCGTCGCCGACCTCGGCAAGTGCCGCCGAAACCGGGCGGGTCACATGCGCCCTTGCCGCGATCAGCATGCGGGTGGCGCCGTTGCCGCGCGCGGCAAGATCGACCAGATCGGCATCGTTTAGAAGCGGCGAACAGGTGACGGCATGGCAGGCGACTTCGGGCTGGTCTTCGGCAAGCGAAAGGATCAGGCTGCGCGGTGCATTCGGCGACCAGGCGATCGCCTCGGCCAGCGCCAGCCGCACGCGCGGCGATGGATCGTCGAGCAGAAAGGTCATCGCCATCTCGGCCGCCGCCCGCTCGTCCCCTGTCATGTCGGACTGCAGATAGGCCCGACCGAGTGCGTTTGCGGCCCGCGCCCGGTCGCCGGTCTTGGCGGTTTCGATCCAACGAAGGAAAGCTTCTACGATCACGCGACGCCCCAGCACTTGAACGCGATTCCCTCGCGCTTCATTCAATGCTGCGACCGTAGCGGCAAAAGGTTTAAGATTGGTTCACCATGTTTCTTAAGCCTTTTTACGCCTTGCCCATTCGGCTCAACCTTGCTGCGACCTCGGCCGAAACATTTCGAAGACCTCGCTGGTTTCGCTGTAATCCATATAGCCGAGACGCGCGACCGGGCGAGCAAGCGACATGTCGATGCGTCCGTCCCTGACGATCGCCTCGTCGATGTGAATCCCGACCACTTCACCGAAGACGAAGACGTTTTCGGACGGTTCGCCCGACAGCGTCTTCGGTTCGATGATCTCGGTGACCTTGCATTCGAGCACCGCGAAAGCCTCGCCGACATAGGGCGCGTCGATCAGTTCGGCCTGTTTCGCAGTCAGGCCGGCGAAGTCGAATTCGCTGTCGCCATAGGGCAGCGCCGCCGAGGAAAGATTCATCTTCTCGGCGAGATTGCGGCTGACGAAACTGCAGGTGAAGGCGCCGGTTTCCGCCGCATTGCGCTGGCTGTCCTTACGGCCGCTGGAGGAAAACATCACCAGCTTCGGCCGGTCGGAAACGGCATTGAAGAAGGAATAGGGCGCCAGATTGATCGAGCCGTCCCTGCCCTTGCTGCCGATCCAGCCGATCGGGCGCGGCGACACGATCGCCTTGAACGGATCGTGCGCCAGCCCATGCCGGTTGCTGTCAGTGCTATAGAACATCAGTCGTCTCCGCCGACCCAGGTGACAGTGTCGGCAAGCTCCGGCCGCGGCCGTTCGATCGCCGGAAATGTCGTCGAGCCGATATGGATGAAGCCTGCCACCTTTTCGTCGGGCCCGACGCCGAGCAACGGATAGGCGCGTTCGTCATAGGCGAACCACTCCGTCAGCCAGTTGGCGACATAACCGCTGGCATTGGCGGCCAGGATGACGTTGAGGCAAAGCGCGCCGGCCGACATCATCTGCTCCCATTCCGGGATCTTGATATGCGGTCCCGCCTTGCTGACGACGGCGACGACGACAGGCGCGCGGGTGAAACGGGCGCGCTCGACCTGGATCATCTCCTCGGAAAGCTCGGGCTTTGCCTCGAGCGCCAGCTTCAGAAGCTCCTCGCCAATGTGAGCGCGCTGCTGTCCGCGATAGACGATGAAGCGCCAGGGTGCGATCTTGCCGTGATCGGGAACACGCGAAGCAAGCCTCAGGATTTCCTCGATCTCGGCCCTCTCGGGGCCTGGTTCGCACATCTGGAAAGCGGGGATGGAACGACGCACTGCGAGATAGTCGATCAGCTTGATATCGGATTTCATGCGGGAGAAACTCTCATTTTTCTGCTGCTGCAAAGGGCGGGTCTTGAATTTGCCATCGCGTTGGTCTTGAAGTGGCCTTTGCGATTTCAGAAGTCAATCGGTTCACGAAACAGATGTTTGGCATTTCGCCTCTTGCACGCACCGGCCTCGCCATCGCCCTGATGGTCTTGATGCCCCTCGGCGCCGGCGCGCAGGATGCCTTCAAGGATTTCAAACAGCTCGATTCGAGCTCGAAGATGCCGAAGCTGAACGCCTTCATCGCACCCGGCACGGCGCCCGAAGGGGCCAAGTTGCGCGATGTCGCAATGGAAGCCAAGCTGACGGCCGACAGCGGACCGGTCGAGGATGGCCTTTCCTGGTATGTCTTCAGCCCGATCGCCGGCACCGACGGCAAGCTGCCGCTGATCGCCAGCGCCAAAGGCGGACCCGCCGCCTTCCAGCTCGCCCCCGGCGATTATTTCGTCAATGTCTCCTTCGGCCGCGCCGGCGTTACCAAGAAATTGACCGTGCCTGCTGACGGCGAGGTCGGCAAACAGGTGATGGTGCTCGATGCCGGCGGCCTGCTGCTCAACGCCGTCTCCGGCACCGATGCCCGCATCCGCCCCGACCAGCTGAGCTTCTCGATCTATTCCTCGGAGGTGCGCGAGGATGGCGAGCGCGGCCTCGTCCTGGCCGATGTCTCGCCGAACACTGTCGTGCGCCTCAATGCCGGCACCTATCACATCGTTTCCGAATATGGCAGCGTCAACGCCGTCATCCGCGCCGATATCCAGGTCGAAGCCGGCAAGCTGACCGAGGCGACGATCCAGCATCGCGCCGCGCAGGTCACCTTCAAGCTGGTGTCCGATGCCGGCGGCGAGGCGATCGCCGATACGGCATGGTCGATCCTGACGGCGGCCGGCGACAGCGTCGGCGAAAGCGTCAGCGCCTTCCCGACCATGGTTCTCGCCGAAGGCGGGTATTCCGCCGTCGCCCGCAACAAGGACAAGATCTACCAGCGCGACTTCACCGTCGTCGCCGGCAGGAATACCGATGTCGAGGTTCTGATGAAGGACCAGCAGCCGCAGCCGCCGGTGAACGACGCGGCCCGCACGGTGCAGCAGGTGCCTGTCGGCACACCGCCGCCGCCAGGCGTCCAGCCGGCTCCGGTGGCACCGCTCCCCTCCTACGAACAGCTGGCGCCGCAGGGCGGCGACGACACCAGCCTCGATTGATTTAGCGTAAGCGTTTCGGTTTATGTGGAGAAGTGCGCTTCGCCGTCACTGAGAAGACGGCCGGAAAGCCCTGACGGCGCAGATCGGGAACCCTTCAACGCCGCTCGGGATGCCGGTTCCGGTCCTCACAACGACATTGTGATTTTCGATTGGATTTCCGACAGCGCCGAAGCCGGCGCTGTCGGAGCCCGGCGGTTTTCAGGCCGCCTTGGCTTTCTTTGCTTCGGCCTTGCGGCGGATATCTGGCGGTGTCGCCTCGAGGGTCAGGCTCTCGACCGCGGCGTCGAGCCCCATCGAAACCTGCTCCTGGCTGCCCAGGCGGCGGATGTTGACCGTGCGCTCTTCGGCTTCCTTCCTGCCGCAGACGATAATGACCGGAACCTTGGTGACCGAGTGTTCGCGGACCTTGTAGTTGATCTTCTCGTTGCGGAAATCGGTCTCGACGTTGAGACCGGCCTCGCGCAGCGCCTCGGCCACCTCGAGCCCGTAAGCGTCGGCTTCCGAGGTGATCGTCGCGACCACCACCTGCAGCGGCGAGACCCAGAGCGGCATGTGGCCGGCGAAGTTCTCGATCAGGATGCCGAGGAAGCGCTCCATCGAGCCGCAGATGGCGCGGTGGATCATCACCGGCTGCGTCTTTTCGGAGTTGCTGTCGATGTAGAAGGCGCCGAAGCGTTCCGGCAGATTGAAGTCGACCTGCGTCGTGCCACACTGCCATTCGCGGCCGATCGCGTCCTTTAGCGTATATTCGAACTTCGGCCCATAGAAGGCGCCCTCGCCCGGCAGGATGCCGGTCTTGATGCGGCCCTCGGACTGCGCCTCGATCGTCTTCAGCACCTCGGTCATGACGGCTTCCGCACGGTCCCAGAGCGCGTCGGAGCCGACACGCTTTTCCGGACGGGTGGAAAGCTTGACGACGATTTCCTTGAAGCCGAAATCTTCGTAGACCGACAGGATCAGGTCGTTGATCTTCAGGCATTCGGCCGCCATCTGCTCGTCCGTGCAGAAGATGTGCGCGTCGTCCTGCGTGAAGCCGCGCACGCGCATCAGGCCATGCAGCGCGCCCGAAGGCTCGTAGCGATGCACCAGGCCGAATTCCGCCAGGCGGATCGGCAGCTCGCGATAGGACTTCAGGCCATGTTTGAAGATCTGCACATGGCCGGGGCAGTTCATCGGCTTCAGCGCGAAGACGCGATTATCAGCTTCCTTGTCGTCGGGATGCGTCATCGCATGCGCCGACTTCACAGCGAACATGTTTTCCTGATACCAGCCCCAGTGTCCCGAGGTTTCCCAGAGCGAGGTGTCGAGCACCTGCGGCGCGTTGACTTCTTCATAGTCGACGGCGAGCCGGCGGCGCATATAGGCGACGAGCGTCTGGAAGATGCGCCAGCCCTTGCCATGCCAGAAGACCACACCCGGGCCTTCCTCCTGGAAATGGAACAGGTCCATTTCGCGGCCGAGCTTGCGGTGGTCGCGCTTTTCCGCTTCCGCCAGCATATGCAGATAGTTGTCGAGATCGGCCTGGTCAGCCCATGCCGTGCCGTAGATACGCGACAGCATGGCGTTGTTGCTGTCGCCGCGCCAATAGGCGCCGGCAACCTTCATCAGCTTGAAGGCGGTGCCGACCTGGCCGGTCGAGGCCATGTGCGGGCCGCGGCAAAGATCGAACCATTCGCCCTGATTGTAGATCTTCAGATCCTGTCCTTCGGGGATAGCATCGACGAGCTCGACCTTGTATTGTTCGCCCTTGGCGGCAAACACGTCCTTGGCCTTCTCGCGCGACCAGATCTGCTTGGTGAAGGGCGCATTGCGGGCAATGATCTCCTTCATCTTCTTTTCGATCTTGGGCAGATCGTCGGGCGTGAACGGCTCGTTCTTGGCAAAATCGTAATAGAAGCCGTTCTCGATGACCGGGCCGATCGTCACCTGCGTGCCGGGCCAAAGCTCCTGCACGGCTTCGGCCATCACGTGTGCGGCGTCATGGCGGATGAGTTCCAGCGCACGGCCGTCCTTGCGGGTGATGATCTCGATCTTGCCATCGGTGACGACATCGGAAAGGTCTTGCACGGTGCCATCGATCGCAATGGCGACCGCGCTCTTGGCGAGCGACTTGGAAATGGATTCGGCGACATCCTTGCCGGTCGCGCCGGCCGGAAAGCTGCGCACCGAACCATCGGGAAATGTCAGGGAAATAGCGTCAGACATCGAAATTCTCCTTGTCCAGTCCCGCCAACGAATGCGGGTGGTTGAAATGGAAGCGTCATCCCTCGGGATGACGCCGCCTGATACTGATATTTGCCACCTTAGTAAAGGAAAAGCACGACGATCGAGCACCGAAGAGAGGTCGTGCGTCTATCCGCCGTAGCTCATCGCGTAATTCTTCAGCGCCGATTTCAAGGGCTGGTCGATCTCATCGTCCAGCGGTCCATCGTAAAGGCCGCGTCGTGACAGGCTTCTTTTCAGCGCCGTGCGGGTGAAAGGCGAAAACGCCTTCAACTCATCGGCAATCTGCCGGTCTCCTTGCCGCATTGCCAGAAGGATATTTTCGGCTGCATTATCCGAACTGAAGGTCGCGTCGTAGGCATAGGCCAGCCGATAGGCGGCTCTATTGTAGCCAGCGTCCATCGCCCGCAGATACCACTTGATGGCCTCTTGCCGGTCGACTGCAATTCCGAGGCCGTCGTCGTAGAAACGCCCGAGCGCGAACATGCCGCCGGCCGAATTCAGCTCGGCGGATTTCTTGTAATATTGGAATGCGACAGCCTGATCTTGATCCTTGCCGTTCTCGTAATACCACGCAAGATTAAGAGCGCCGGCCGCAGATCCCGCATCGGCTGCCTTCTGAAACCAGTTGCGGGCGATGGTCTGGTCCTCTTTGGTGCCGATGCCATTCTGGTAGTAATAGCCGACGGCGTTCATCGCTTCAGGATATTGCTTGAAGGCCGCCATCATGAACCAGCTGAGCGCCTTGGAGCGATCGATAGGCACGCCCTGCCCGTATTCGTAGATATCGCCCAGGGAGTATTGCGCTTTCGCATTGCCATAGGCCCCGGCCTTCGTCAGCCATTCCAGAGCCTTGCCGAAATCCTTCTGGTTTCCATCCGCTCCGCGATAGAGCGTCCCGAGCCTGTACATCGCGTCGGCAGATTTCTTGTTCGCCGCCGCTTCGTACCACTCGATCGCTTTCGCATAGTCGCGGGCTACCCCATCGCCATCCTCATATTTGATGCCGAGCAGGATCATCGCCGTGGCGTTACCGGCGGCCGCGCCTTTTTCCAGATAGCCGATCGACTTGCCGTCGTCCCGTGGCAGGTTGGCATCATTGGCGTACATTTCGCCAAGCTCGGCGAAGGCCTCGATATATCCGTTCTCTGCAGCGGTCTTGAACCAGTGTACGGCCTCTCTCGAATCCTGAGCCGTACCCTCGCCTCTTTCATACAAAAGCCCGACACAATACTGGGCTTTGGCCGAACCACTTTCGGCCGCCTTGAGATACCAGACAAGGGATTTCTGGGCGTCAGCAGTCGTCCCGGAACCGTCATAGGAGCGGTCCGCGACTTCGAGAAATGCGTCGGCATCTCCTGCATCCGCCGCCTTCTGGAACCATTCGAAAGCTTTCACCGCATCCTTTGGAAGACCGCTGCCGTCTTCGTAACCATAGGCAAGGACCCGCATGGCGTCTGTCTCGCCGGCAGCTGCCGACTTCTCGAGCCATTTCACGCCATTTTCGATGTCGCGAGGACCGCCTCTTCCAAAATAGAGCGATTGGCCGAAATGGCGGGAACCGCTGGGATCTCCGAGTTTGGCAGATTTTTCATACCAGATGCGGGCTTCGCGCTCGTCCACCGGCACACCTTTGCCTTCTTCATACATAACGCCTACATCCGCCATGGCGCGGGAATCGCCACGAGAGGCGGCTTCCTTCATCCAGGACATGGCCTGGCCATAACGCGGATCGGGCATCTTCCAGAAAAGCAAAGCTTTGCCGCGATAGGCAGCGACGATCCCTTGTGCGATTGCTTGATCCAGCAGGGCCTCTGCCTTCGCGAAGTCCCGCTCCGTTACCTTGCCCGCGATGTAGATGTCTGCCAGTGTCCGCATCGCACCGCCGTCGCCAAGTGCCACGGCTTTCTCGAGGAGATCGAGCGCCGTCTTTTTCTGCGCCTTGTCCCCATCTCTCAGATAATATCGAGCAAGCGTTCTCATCCCATCGGCGGAACCCTTCCGCACGAGGTCGTCCAGCATGGCAACGGCGCGGCTGGTGTTCTTCTCCGTTCCAATGCCTATCGTGTAAAGGAATGCGAGGTCCGTTGTCGCTCTCTCATCACCAAGTTGTGCGGCCGCAGAAAGCAGCCCGAAACCCCGCTCGGCATCGACCGGAGCACCGAGCCCGTCCAGATACATCCAGGCAAGAGATCTTTTCGCCGGAACATAGCCCAACCGGTCGGCAAGTTCGAAATAGGAGCGCGCCATGACGAAGTCCTGCGCAACGCCCCATCCGAGCTTATACATCTCTCCGAGATAATCGGCGGAGCGTGGATCGTTTGCTTCTCTTGCCTTTCTCAGCCAGGAGAGCGCCGTATTGAAATCGCGCTCACGCCCGAAACCGTAGGCAGATGCCTCCGCCAGATAATCCATGGAGGGCGCGTGCCCCTGGGCCGCCAGCTCCTCGAATCCGGCAAGTGCCGGCTCATATTGCTGAAGGTTGAACTTGCTGGCGAGCCAGAAATAACGGGCGTCGATGGAGCCTGGCTCTGCCTGCAAATAGGCTTCGCAGGCGGCAAGCGCATTTCGCCAGTAAGCGAGATTGTCGATTTCCACGCCGTCACGCGCCAGATGGCGGCAATTGGCTTCCGATGTGGGGTCAACTGCATTTGCAGCAGCTGCGGGAGAATTGGTAATGGAGACGGCGAGAAAAAGCGACGCGGTCGCGAGAAAGTTGAAGAGTTTCATCAGTGACGGAATTTCAAAAACCAGGACAGGAAATGCAGTGATATCTCTCACTTATTCAACTGCAAGTACAATTTTCCTCAAGTGATGAAAACCTTTGAAGACGTGTTCTCCCTGCACCTAATCCGGTGCATCGGTGAGGAGGGATCATTTCCCGTCCGCGTCAAGAAAAAGCCGGCCTACATGATCATTTCGGCAAGGCCACACACGGTGTTCCAGTTGCGCATCGTGCCGACGCCGAGCCGCTTGGTCGTCAGCGCCGAAAGCAGTTTGGATTGGCTCGGCTTGCCGGCAAAATCGATCCACAGATCGCCGCCGACGACGGCGATGCGCTGCCCCTCCGCCATCAGCGGTTTCAGCGCCTCCACCTTCTTCGGATCGACCGGCAGGCGCATCACCCGGACGATGACCTGGTCACCATTGCCGTCCTTGAAGGGATTGGTGCTGCAAAGCGCCATCCAGGTACAGTCGCTGCGCACGACGATATCGACATGTTTGCCGAATTTTTCTTCGAAGCCCTCTTCCAGCATGACCTCGAGTTCGTGCGGCCGCACATCGTCGGCCTCGAAAACCAGATTGCCGGTGGAAACCAGCGTGCGCGGCTCGCGAAAACCAAGCTCTTCGGCCAGTGCCCGCAAATCCTGCATGATGACGCGGCGATCGGGCGTCAGAACGATGCTGTGCAGAAGGGCGACGAACATGCTCACGGCTGCCGGCCCTCCTCGGTTGCCCTGTACCCGAAACCACGGTCACCGAATGGTGACCGTGCCTTGCGCATCGTCGCTGCCCGGTTCTCCGCCACGCATGCGTATTCGCAAGGCATCGTCATGGCGCTCCCCCTCTCTTGCGTCCGAGGGAGAAATACCGCCACGGGGTCCACCAGTGAAAATCACCGCCGAGTATCTCCGGCACCGGGTCGAGGCCGCTGGTGCCGCCCGGGCCACAGCGGCCGACGCGAAACAGCGTCATCCAGCCGCCTGCCCATAGGCCGTGGCGGGCGATCGACTCGTAGCCATATTCGGAGCAGGTCGGGATATGGCGGCAGGAATTGCCGACAAAGCCGGAAAGCGTCAGCTGATAGAAGCGGATCAGCCCCATGCCGAGCAGGCGGTCGGGGGACTTGCGGAAAGGACCTGTATAATTGCGGGAGCGGTATGCGGCCTTTTCACGCGACTTCTCGGGTCCGGCGGCACCGCCGTCATCCTCATCGCCTGCCTGCAGGGCGCAGAACTCGCACATCTCGGTTACGCCTCGACAATTTCCGCCCGTTTCGCCTCGATCTGCCCGACCGCATCGACGACGGCATCGAAGGTCAGCATCGTCGAGGCATGGCGGGCCTTGTAGTCCCGTACCGGCCGGAGATAACGCATGTCTTCGAACCGGCCTTCAGGCCCCACCCCGTCTGCTTTCAGCATGGCAAGCATGTCCTCGCGTGCCTGGCGCAATTCGCCCGAGGTGGCGCCGACGACGTGGCGCGCCATGATCGAGGACGAGGCCTGGCCGAGCGCGCAGGCCTTCACCTCATGGGCAAAACCGGTCACGATATCGCCGTCCATCTTCAGCCAGATTCTGACCTTCGAGCCGCAAAGCTTCGAATAGGCCTGGGCGCTCGCATCGGCGTCATCAAGCGTGCCGGTCAACGGAATATTACCGGCGAATTCGAGGATCTTGCTGTTGTAAATGTCGTCCATGCTGGATTTCCGCTCCAAAATCGCTGCGGATCGGCCTCAATAAGGGCTGTTATTGTTATTGAAACAAAAAACACACCGTGTCATCTGAGGATACTTACATACGATGGCCGTCTTCCTATATGTATGTCGTTCGAAGGCCATTAAAATGCAATGGCCTCGTGTAAGTTTGATTGGGAAACCGTGCCGGACGGGTGTTGAATACGCCTCGAAAGCCCCGGAGCCTGCCAAAGGTGCATGAATTCCCGCATGGGATTGACCAGTGGCGATTCCGACAGATCGGTCCGCGATGCGGACCAGGAGACCATTGTTCATGGACGCCATCGTAAAAAACTTTCCGCAGACGAACCGCGACTCCGATCGTCCCTCCCAGCAGGAGGCGGAGGAAGCCGTTCGCGTCCTGCTGCGCTGGGCCGGTGACGACCCGACGCGCGAAGGCCTGCTCGAAACGCCGGCTCGCGTAGCCAAAGCCTACCGCGAACTTTTCGCCGGCTACGACATGGCGCCGGAAGACGTGCTCGGCCGCACCTTCGAGGAGGTCGCTGGCTACGACGATATGGTCCTCGTCAAAGACATTCCGTTCTACTCGCATTGCGAACATCACATGGTGCCGATCATTGGCAAGGCCCACGTCGCTTATATGCCTGATGGCCGTGTGCTCGGCCTGTCGAAGATTGCCCGTGTCGTCGAGATCTACGGCCGTCGCCTGCAGACGCAGGAAACGATGACCGCGCAGATCGCCCGGGCCATCGACGATACGCTGAACCCGCGCGGCGTCGCCGTGATGATCGAAGCCGAACATATGTGCATGGCGATGCGCGGCGTTCAGAAGCAGGGCTCGACCACGCTGACGACGACGTTTACGGGTACGTTCAAGACCGAGCCGGCCGATCAGGCCCGTTTCATGACCATGGTGCGGAGCCGCTGATACCGGCTCCCGCAGGAGGGCCGCGATGAACCAACTGATCTTCAATCAACCATCCGAGGACAAGTCGGCGTTGGAAGACGCCGGCGATTTCACGCCGCGTTTCGATGACCGCGGCCTGATCACCGCCATCGTCACCGACGCCGGCGACGGCGAGCTCCTGATGGTGGCGCATATGAACGCGCAGGCCCTGGCGCTGACCATCCAGACCGGCACGGCCCATTATTTCAGCCGGTCGCGCGGCAAGATCTGGAAGAAGGGTGAGACCTCGGGCAATCTCCAGACGGTCAAGGAAATTCGCACCGATTGCGATCAGGACGCGATCTGGCTGAAGGTCGAGGTTGCCGGCCACGATGCCACCTGTCACACCGGCCGGCGTTCCTGCTTCTATCGCACGATCACGCTTCGGGACGGAAAGCCGATGCTGGATATCGTCGACGACGAACTTCATTTCGATCCGCAAGATGTCTACGGAAAATAGCCCGAATCTGCGGCTTTGCTCCTTATTGCGCCAGAAACCGCGTCTATATACCATTTGGAAACTGATCGGGCACAGTATCTGAAACCATGTTCTGCTGCGAGGGGAGAGCGCCATGCTGAGCTGGAATTTGCATCGTCAAAGCTCTGAAGGCGAAGGCCCCGGCTCCGGCATGTCGACCACCCTCGAGATGCTCCCACCTCCCGCACCTGTCAGGAAAATCAAGATTGCGCTGGCGCTCGGCGGCGGTGCGGCCCGCGGCTGGGCCCATATCGGCGTGCTGCGCGCCCTCGACGAGGCAAAAGTCGAGATCGGCATGATTGCCGGCACTTCGATCGGCGCGCTGGTCGGCGGCTGCTATCTCGCCGGCAAACTCGACGAACTCGAAAGTTTCGCCCGCTCGCTGACGATGCGCCGGATCGCCAGTCTCCTCGATCTCACCATCGGCGGCAGCGGCCTGTTCGGCGGCATGCGGCTGACCAAGCGCATGCAGGAACATCTCGAAGGCCTGAATGTCGAGGATCTCGACCGGCCGTTCGTTGCTGTCGCGGCCGAGGTCAACACCGGTCACGAGGTCTGGATCGCCAATGGTTTGCTGATTACGGCTTTACGGGCCTCCTATGCCCTGCCCGGCATTTTCGAACCGGTGCGCAGCAACCACCGCACGCTGGTCGACGGTGCGCTGGTCAATCCGGTTCCCGTCTCCGTCTGCCGTGCCTACGAGCAGCCGCTGGTCGTCGCCGTCAATCTCAACTACGATCTCTATGGCCGCTCGGCCGTCGTCCGGCACAATGCCAGCCTCTCGCCGCAGGAAGTGCAGAAGCAGGAAGAGGCGCCCTATGCCCGTCTCGGCATGACCGGCGTCATGGTGCAGGCCTTCAACATCATTCAGGACAGGATCGCCCGCGCTCGCCTTGCCGGCGACCCGCCCGATATTTCGCTGCAGCCGCGCCTCAGCTATATCGGCCTTTCCGAATTCCACCGGGCCGGCGAGGCGATCGAACGCGGCTACGAGGAAGCCAGAGCCCGGCTCCCCGAAATCAAGCGCATGCAGGAAGTCTACGCCAGCCATCCCTGATCAATGTCCAAAAGCCTGTATGCCTTTGGACAATGACCTCTGCAGACAAGACAGGCGAAAATCTCACCCGGCGATATAGGCCTTGATCTCCTCGGCCTCGCGCTCGACTTCGGCGATGCGTGATTTCACCACGTCGCCGATCGAGATGATGCCGGCAAGCTTGCCGTGGCTTTCGACAGGCACGTGACGGAAACGGCGGCTGGTCATGAGCTCCATCAGCTCGTTGACGGTCGTCTCCTCATGGCAGCGGTAGACCTTTGCCGTCATGACCTGGGCCAGCGACTGCTCGAGGCCGTCCTTGCCATGTTTGGCGATGGCATGCACGAGATCGCGCTCGGTGAACATTCCGGAAATCCGGTTCTCCATGCCGACGACGACGATGGCGCCGATCTTCTTCTTGCTCAGGATGACGGCCGCCTCGGCGACCGTGGTATGCGGCCCGGCAGTGACGACGTCCCTGCCCTTCAGGTCGAGAATTGCTTTGACTGAACCGGTCATTCGAACCTCCTATGTCCGTGAAACACTTGTCACAGGCATCCGCGGCGGTTTCTCCCCCCAGCGCGGATAGGTCAATCGTGCACTGCCCTGCTCAGGATTGCAACAGATCCTTATCCGTTACGGTAGGTTCCATCACGGGCGGACGCGGCGCCCGGTCGAACAGCGAAAACAGCAGGAAGCCGAAGACGAACCCGCCGATATGCGCGTCCCAGGCGATGGGCTGATCGCTATCGCCGACGAGCGGAATGCCGACGGCGATCAGGGCGTTGCCGACCAGCCAGAGCAGCATGAAGATGACGACGGTCCGGCTCTTCAGCGCCTCGACGATGGTAAGCCGGGCATTGAGATGGGCCGGCAGCATCGGCCGCCGTTCGGCCGGAAAGGCGAATCGGCAGGCAGCACCCATCAGCCCGGAGATGACGCCAGACGCACCGATCAGCAGCGTCACATCCCCCCAGTTCAGGACCGCATGCAGGGCAGCGGACGCGACGGCTGAAAAAACCCAGAAGAGCACGAAACGCAGCGTCCCGATGCGGCGCACGACCGGCGCGCCGAAGGCCATCAGCCAGAAGGCGTTGAAGACGATATGCTGGATACTGCCGTGCAGCAGCGAATAGGTGACGGGCGTCCAGAACAGCTCCGGCCCCTGCTGCGACAGCGGGACCACGTAATCGTGGGGACTAAAGCCGAAGGTGTTGAGCAGCCAGTTCACCGCAGCGTCGGAGAGCACGAGCGCCTGCACCGCATATATGGCGGCGAGCAGGCAAAGGCTGAAGAATAGTGCCGGCGGAAGGTTGAAGACCGGTACCCGCGGCGGCTTTGCCGGCGGCTGGACCTCGGGAGGCTCGGGCGCCTTATGCGGCTCGGCCGTCTGCTCGTTCATTTCGATATCGCCTCGTTGAGGCCACAGCCATACAGGAGCACCTGTCAAAAAAAAAGCCGTCCGAAGTGCCGGACGGCGTGACCGGAGTTCCTGGAAAGACCTGGACCCCGCAGGTTGTGCTGAACTTCGAAAGTCGAAGCGATGAAAGGACAGTGTCACGACGGGCACTGCACCTCAACCGAAACCGTTTCTTAACCTTAACAGCCGCGGTTTGGCATGAAATCCGCAAGGTAGAGCCTGTACGGGCAATGACTGCCCGAAAATGATCCGGAATGGGACAGGTTGGTGTAAGATGCGTGTACAAACGACCATAGAGATTTTTGACTACTGGAACCGTATCCGCGGCGCAGCCGATGCGCCGCTGAAATCGCAGGTCGAACCCTCCGCCGTCCCCCATCTGCTGCAAAGCCTGTTCATCCTCGAGACGCGAGAGCCAGGAAACATCGGTTTCCGGCTTGCCGGCACCCGCATTTGCGATCTGTTCGGCCGGGATCTGCGCGGCGAACGTTTCTCCTCGCTTTGGGCAAACGGCCAGGACGCGGATATCGAACGTACGGCGATGGGCGTGATGGACCATGCCATGCCGGCTCTGTTCAATGCGACCGGCTACAGCACCGTCGGTCATCAGGCCTCCTTCGAGATCATCATGATGCCGCTGCGCTCGCCGCACGGCGCCTGCGACCGGCTGCTCGGCGCGATCGCACCGACCGCGTCAGCGAGTTGGCTGGAGATTGTACCGCTCGAATTCCTGGCGCTCGACCGCAGCCGCCTGCTGCCCGGAAAATTCGGCACGGGCACGCCGGCCGACCTGCGCCCCATCAACGAAATCGTCGCCGGCAAAAGCGTCGGTTTCGGCCAGGTCATGCGCCGCATGGTGTCTCAGCTGCTGAGTGCGGAGGCGCACTGACCGTTTCGTTTCAGGACATCGCACACACTCGTTTTCGGCTATGTCCAAATGAGGCAAAACAACCTTCTGTTAATGGATTGCAGGTAAAGATCGGTCTCTGCGATCTTGATGAAGAAGCCTTTTGATGCACTCGTTCCAGCCAGCTCAGACGCAACGACCTGCGCCGCGCCCTGAACAGGGCGTTTTCCAGCGCGTGCCGATCAATATGCAGGGCCGGCTGATGCTTGCGAATTACGAGGAGTTCGAATGCATGGTGATCGACATGTCGCCCGGCGACATGTACGTCACCTGCTCCGGCCGGCCACGTGCCAACGAACGCGTCGTCGCCTATATCGACCATCTCGGCCGCGTCGAAGGTTATGTGCAGACGCTCGATGGCCGCGGCTTCGCCATGTCGATCAATGCCACCGAGCGCAAGCGCGAGAAGCTCGCCGCCCAGCTCACCTGGCTTGCCAACAAGCACGAACTCGGCCTGCCGGAAGATCGTCGCCATGACCGTCTGACGCCGCGCGACACGAAGACCGAGCTGACGCTCGAGGACGGCACACGTTATTCCTGCCGCATCATGGACCTTTCGCTGTCGGGCGCCGCCGTCGATGTCGAGATGCGCCCCTCGATCGGAACGGCAGTGCGCCTCGGCAACATGCGCGGCCGCGTCGTGCGCCATTTCGTCGAAGGCGTGGCGATCGAATTCCTGTCGATCCAGTCCCGCGAGACGCTGCGCGAATTCCTCTGACTGGCTGCCGATCACGCTGCGCTTGCCAGGTCCGGCACACACCCGGTCAGGTCATCTTGAAACCGCTTGAGCGTCACGGCGAGCGATCTGCAAGCGGCGACCGATCTGGCTTCGGAAAGCAGGCTCAAATTCTGTCGCAAGTCGTTCCAGCCAGTCGATAGTAATATTATGAGTGGAACAGCCTGCGACACAGGTCGTATGCCCGCCGTCTTCCCTTCGTCATGGATATGATGGATAAAGCCCGCCTCGACCGCAGGCGCACCGATGTCAGCTCTTTATCCGGAAATCGAACCCTATGATCATGGCCTGCTCGATACGGGCGATGGCAATCTGATCTATTGGGAGAGCTGTGACAATCCGGCGGGCCGGCCGGCGCTGGTGCTGCATGGCGGGCCGGGCTCCGGCTGTTCGACGACGGCGCGCCGCCATTTCGATCCCGATGCCTACCGAATCATCCTGTTCGATCAGCGCAACTGCGGCCGCAGTCTGCCGAGTGCTGCCGATCCGCAAACCGATCTCTCCCGCAACACCACCTGGCATCTCGTTGCGGATGTCGAGCGGCTGCGGCTCTTCTTCGGCATCGACCCTGGCGCTCGCTTATGCCGAAACCCATCCCGAGCGCGTCGCCGCAATCGTCATCGCAGGCGTGACCACCACAAGGCGATCGGAAGTCGACTGGCTCTATCGCGGCATGGCGCCGCTCTTTCCGGAAGAATGGTACCGTTTCCAGCAGGGAGCTGCCGCAGGCAGCCAGAAGCCAAATCGGGACATGGTGGCAGCCTATCATCGTCTGCTCAACGACCCCAGCCCGGAAACGCGGCTGAAGGCGGCGCGCGACTGGCATGACTGGGAGGCGGCTTCGATCCTGCTCGCCGACCCTCAAGGCTTGCCCAGCCGCTGGGCCGATCCGGCCTATCTGCTGACCCGCGCCCGCATCATCACCCATTATTTCACCCATGGCGCCTGGCTGGAAGATGGCCAGCTTTTGAAGAACGCCGCGCGACTGGCCGGCATTCCCGCCATCCTGCTACAGGGAAGGCTCGACATCGAGGCGCCGCTTGTCACCGCCTGGGAACTTGCGCGCGCATGGCCGCAAAGCGAACTCCAAAGCCTGCCGCATGCCGCCCATTCCACCGCCAATCCCCACATGAGTGCGGCGATCGTCGCCGCCACCGATCGATTTCGCAATTTTCTTCAAAAATAATTTGCCGCCGGAAACGCGGATCTGAGCGTTATTCCGCTTTTGAAGCGGCCAAATCGGCCGAGGCCGGCCTGTATCGCCAGCCTTCCGCGCGCCGCCCAAGCACATCGGACTTTACCCGGCTCACCGAAAACCCTTAACGCCGGGACGGCACCGTAACCTTTCTGCGGCCGAAAGCCTTGTTGCGCAAATTACATTTTTAATCGATTTCGAGCCAAATCCGCATCAAATTTTAGTCGCATTCGACTTGGTTTTTAGTCAGGTTTTATCTGCATTTGAATCAACTAAGCCTTTAATTCTATTGCGTAATTTTGCGTGAGATAAAAACGTCTGTGCGATTGTCGCCTCAACTTACGGGGAGACGGCAATGACAAGTGCGAATATCCTGAAAGGCGGCCTGCTGGCCGGTATCATCACCATGGCAATGGCGGGTTCGGGACAGGCGACGCCCGCCAGCATGGCGCTCGCAGGCAATGCCAGCCCGCCGATCGGACACTATGAATTCTGCAAGGCGAACCCGAAGGAATGTGTCGAAGTCGGCGGCGATGCCGGACCGGCTATCCTCACCGAGGAGCGCTGGAAGGAAATTCTCAAGGTCAATTACACGGTCAATTCGACGATTCAGCCGGAGACGGATGAACAGATCTACGGCGTCGAAGAACACTGGGCCTATCCCACAACCGTCGGCGACTGCGAGGACTATGCCCTGCTGAAGCGCAAGATGCTGATCGAGGATGGCTTCTCGCCCTCGGACACGCTGATGACGGTCGTGTTGCAGCCGAACGGCGAAGGCCATGCCGTGCTGACGGTCCGCACCGATCACGGCGACTTCATCCTCGACAACATGCGCAACAAGGTGCTGCTGTGGTCGGATACCGAATACACCTATCTGAAGCGCCAGTCCGCCGACGATCCGGCCCGCTGGTCGAAGCTTCAGGATGGCCGCGCCGTCGCGGTTGGTAGCGTCAAGTAAGAACAGCCTGCCGGCCCCATGCCGGCAGCCTGCGGCCCGGTCAGTCCCCGCATTCCGTCCCCGACCGGCGCCCAAGAGCCGTTCCCGCTGTCCCGGGAACGGCTCGTTTTCTTTTGGGACAAGCCTTCGTCCCCCCCTTCAAATCGCAATGCCTGTCGCCCCAGATGTGCAACGGCCCGGGAGGACGACATGCATGAAAACAAAGCGCTAAAACACCTCGGATGAATCGCGTTCGATGTGATGCGCCTTAGTAAATTGTTAACCATGCCGGTCTGATCATGCCGATCAGATTCACCATCGGCATCGGCGGTCCATGTTCCCGCGGCCGAAACGCGAAGAACCGCCATGAGCCATGCCGTGCACAGCGCATCCGACGAGCAGCCGCTTTTTTCCATGGGGTTTCTCCTCCGCACCATGGCTGTTATCACCGTCCTTGCGGTGCTGACCGTTGCCATCAGCATCGGCGGGCGTTGGTTCGGGCGACATATCTCGCTTGCCGGCAACACGGACAGTACCGCTGAAATTTCAGTGACGATCGGCCGCGACAGCGTGAAGTTCCCCGAGAATGCCATCCGCTTCCCGAGCCAGAGGCATGAAGGCGCGGCTGAGCGCGTCGATCTCTACCTCGCCTGGCCTGAAATGCAGGGCTACGGCAAGGAAAACCATCTCCGATTCGACGATGTCGCCCAATCCTCCGGCCTGATTTTCCTGCAACTCACCCAGAGCACCATGTCGCGCGATATGTCGGGCCGGCTGGAGCCGATCTATTCGCATCTGCTCGAAGGAGCGGCCGAGACTTTCGGCAACGGTCTGACGCTGCATCGTCTGCGCGCCGACGCCGGTTACGGCGACGAGGTGCTGCTGACGGCGCCCGTCAAAGGCGGCCCGGATTATGTCGTGCGCTGCATGTTGCCTTCAGCCCCGGACAAGGCGGCAAGCGGAGATTGCCAGCGCGATATCAAAGTCGGCAACGATCTCAGCGTTCTCTACCGTTTCTCCAGCAGCCATCTCGACGACTGGGAACATATTGATGCCGCTATCCGCACCTTTGTGGAAGCGCGTCTTATGAACCGTTCTGCAACAAGTCCCTAAAATGCTCCCCGGACAGCGAAATAAACGATTCATCATAAACGGATTGGTAACGCCCAATCGGTAGATTTGAAAGACGAGCTGTGCGGCGGGAGGTGTGCGGTTCCGGCCGAATATCTGAAGCGCCAACTATCTGAAATGCAAAGCGAAGAGTGGAATAGTGTCAAGGTCAGTCTCCTCCGTATCATCGTCCCGATCCGGCAGTTTTATCGCAAAGCTGCTGGCGATCCTTTCGGTGGCCGTCACGATCGTCCTGGTCGATTCGGTAAGTGCCGAAGCGGAAGCGGCGAATTCGAAATATGCAGGCATCGTCGTCGACGCCAAGACCGGCAATGTTCTCTACAGTGAGAATGCCGACCGGCTGCAATATCCCGCCTCGCTGACCAAGATGATGACCCTCTATATGACCTTCGAGGCGCTGGAGCAGGGTCGCATCCGCCTGGATACGCAGGTTCCCTTCTCCGCCCATGCGGCAGCTCAGGCGCCGACCAAGCTCGGCGTTCGCGCCGGCGGCACGATCACCGTCGAGCAAGGCATTCTCGGCCTCGTCACCCTGTCGGCCAATGATGCCGCAACCGCGCTCGGCGAAATGCTCGGCGGCGGCAGCGAGGATCGCTTTGCCCAGCTGATGACCGCCAAGGCGCATGCACTCGGCATGACGCGCACGACCTATCGCAATGCCAACGGCCTGCCGAATACGGCGCAGATGACGACGGCGCGCGATCAGGCCCGCCTCGGTATCGCTCTTCGCCAGCATTTCCCGCAATATTACGGCTATTTCTCCACCCGCGCCTTCAAGTTCGGCACCCGCACGATTCGCAGCCATAACCGCCTGGTCGGTTCGGTGCGCGGCGTCGACGGTATCAAGACCGGTTATACCAGGGCTGCCGGTTTCAATCTGGTGAGCTCGGTGCAGCTGGACGGCAAGTCGATTGTCGGCGTTGTGCTCGGCGGCGCTTCGGGGCCAGCTCGTGATGCCCAGATGCGCAATCTGATCGCCGCCTACCTGCCGAAGGCCTCAAGCCGCGGCGGATCGTCGGCACTGATCGCCCAGGCGGCCCCTGCCCCTGCTATGATCGAGACACCGGCGCCGGTCGAGCCGCAGAAGGTCCAGCCGAAGACCCAGCCGCAAATGGCAAAGACGATTACCGCGGCGCAGCAGCCGGTTCCGGCAGCCGTCGCCGATCTCAGCCTGCCACACAAAGGCCCGCTGCCGGATGCGCGCGAGGTGGCCGAGACCGAGGTCGCCTATGCCGAGACCGCGCAGTCGAAGTCCGACAATCCGCTGGTCGCACAGCCGATGCAGGCGCCGACCAAGGTCAAGACCACGACCTTCAAGCAACAGGCATCGGTGCCCGCACCGAAGCCGTCGGAACAAGACGATGCCGGCGTCGATAACGTCACGACGGCCTCGACCAGCCCTGCTTCTGCTGGCGCCGCTTCGGGTGGCAATGGCCCGGCCGGCTGGGTCGTGCAGGTCGGCGTCTCGCCGAGCCGGCAGATGGCCATGGACCTTCTCGATAGCGCCAAGAGCAAGGGCGGCAAAGCCTTGGCCTCGGCAAAGCCTTTCGCCGTCGCCTACGGTGCCGGTGGTGACCAGCTCTATCGCGCCCGCTTCGGCGGTTTCGATGACCAGCGCGATGCGGTCAATGCCTGCAAGGCCTTGAAGAAGGCCGGCGTCAAGTGCTGGGCGGCCGCCCAATGAGCTATTCGATGCTGCCTGCGAGATGGCCGGCGGCGTCGGTAACGGCCGGAATCGGTGTTTGCGTTTCCGGCCACCGTTCTTGAACTCGATCAGTATTGCGTACGGGGAAAACAATGGCGATCAATGAGAATGTTCCGGGAATGCCTTCAGACCGCCGCATGACGGCCAAGGGCCGCTCTCCTCTGCATCCGTTGCACGAGGCGGCCATGCGCCTGGCCGAGATCGGCCTCCAGCGGCCGAAGCCGAAGTCTCCTAAGACCAGGGATCTCATCAATCTGCTGCTTTGCCACGGTGCCCGCGCCTGGCGTTATTCCCAGCCCGAAGCCCGCATTCACCTGCATGTCATCTCGCAGGACGGCAGCGTGCCGGTGCATCTGCGCCTGCGCTGACCGGCAGAGGTCCGCTCTGATCGCGATGCGCCTTAGAGCAGGCCGAGCTCGGTGAGCTCGCGGCGAAGGTCCGCGGGCATTTCGACAATACCGGCTCCGAGGCTTGTCAGGTCGCGCGGCACGTCGTCCTCGGTATAATAACGCCAGCCCTGGAATGGACGCTTCGGCTGCACAGCCGTCTCAATGACTTCAGGGCCGAGCATCAGGCGGCACCGCGAAATGCCCTCGCCGTCGGTGAAAGTTTCGATGCCGAGCAGCTTTTGGCGCGCCTGCACCTGCCCCTTGATCACCCAATAGAGCGAGCCGCCGTCCAGCAGCTCCTCCATGCGTTTCGGCACCATGCGCGTCGTGTGCACGGAGTGCGGCTCAAGCCCGGCGGCGATGGCGCTGAGCGAGCGTTCCGCCACCCATTCGCGCAGATCGTCTATCGAGTCGGCGCCGACACAGAGTTTGATGAGATGCAATGCCATGCCGCCGTTGAAATCCTTTTGGCAGCGGGCGTCAAGCGGCAACCATCAGGAGTCCACAAACTCAGCATTCGACCACGTTGACGGCCAGGCCGCCGGTTGAGGTTTCCTTATACTTCTCGCTCATGTCGTGGCCGGTCTGGCGCATCGTCTCGATGCAGGCGTCGAGCGGCACGAAATGCTGGCCGTCGCCCTTGACGGCGAGGGATGCCGCGGTGACCGCCTTGACGGCGCCGAGCGCGTTGCGCTCGATGCAGGGAACCTGCACCAGGCCGGCGACCGGATCGCAGGTCATGCCGAGATGGTGCTCGAGCGCGATCTCGGCAGCGTTCTCGATCTGCTCTGGCGTGCCGCCCATGACGGCGGCAAGGCCTGCGGCCGCCATCGCCGCCGCCGAGCCGACTTCGCCCTGACAGCCGACTTCGGCGCCCGAGATCGAGGCATTGTGTTTGATGATGCCGCCGATGGCCGCGGCCGTCAGCAGATAATCGCGGATGCCGTTCTGATCCCAGTCCTCATGGAAATGCTCGTAATAGCGGATCGTCGCCGGAATGACGCCGGCCGCGCCGTTGGTCGGCGCCGTGACGACGCGCCCGCCGGCGGCATTCTCTTCGTTGACGGCCATCGCATAGACGGAGAGCCAGTCGTTGGCGAGCAGCGGGTTGACGCGGTTGCTGCGCCACTCCTCCTCCAGCTTGTCGTGAATCCTGCGGGCGCGACGCTTGACGTTGAGGCCGCCCGGCATGATGCCCTCGACCTTGAGGCCGCGCTCGATGCAGGAGCGCATCGCTTCCCAGATGCGGTCGAGTCCCTGGTCGAGTTCCTCCGGGCTGCGCTGGCTCTCCTCGTTCGCCCGCTTCATCTGCGCGATCGACAGCCCCGAGCGCTCCGCCATGTCGAGCATCTGCCGGGCGGTCGAGAAGGGATAGGGCACGCGCGTGCTGCCGGCCGCGTTCTTCTTCGCCCGCATCTGCTCCAGCTCGGTGTCGGTGACGACGAAGCCGCCGCCGACCGAATAATAGATGCGCTTGAGGAGCAGCCGGCCATCCCTGTCGAAGGCGGAAAAGGACATGCCGTTGGCATGGCCGGGCAGCGGCTGTTTCTTGTCGAAAATCAGATCGGTCTTTGGCTGGAACTGATAGCCGGGATGCCCTTGCGGCGTGATGCGGCCGGTGCGCTCGACCGTATCGACGATGCCGTCCATCCTGTCGGGATCGACGCTGTCGGGCGCCTCGCCCATCAGGCCGAGAATGACCGCCCTGCCCGTGCCATGGCCGATACCGGTATGGGCAAGCGAGCCGTGCAGGCTGACCTTGATCGCGACGACCTCAGCACCCGACGATGGGCGCGGCCAGTCGTTCGACAGGATCAGTTCGAGAAACCGATTGGCGGCCGACATCGGACCCATCGTGTGCGAACTCGACGGCCCGACACCGATCTTGAAGACATCGAATACCGAGAGAAACATGGATGCGCCTTCTGATTACAAGGATACAAACTTAAGCGACGCCGGTTTTCCATCCGTGCGAGCCACCGACATCGCATGCAGCCGGTGCGACATTGTGGCTGAACACTAAAACGATCAGGCCGACCTTACCAATCATTGCAGCATTTCAATGCATATGTAAGGTGGCCGCACTTCATGCGGAGACTGAATCACTGATGACGACGGCGGACTATATCGCTCTGGCCTTCTTTGCCTGTGTCTGGATGGGCTATTCCTGGCTGCTGCATGGCCGCACCTTCTTCGGACGTACCAGCCTCACCCATGCGATGATCGAACGGCGGCGGGAATGGATCTACAATTCGCTGCGCCGCGACCTGAAGATGATCGACACGCAGATCATGGCCGGCCTGCAGAACGGCACCGCCTTTTTCGCGTCGACCTCGATCTTCGCGATCGGCAGCTGCTTCGCGCTGCTCGGAGCGACGGAGAAGGTCGACGCCGTCTTCGCCGACCTGCCCTTCGTCTTTCACAGCGGCCATGCCGTTTTCGAGATGAAGGTCGGCGGGCTGGCGGCGCTTTTCGGCTATGCCTTCTTCAAATTCGGCTGGTCTTACCGGCTGTTCAATTACTGCACTATCCTGTTCGGCTCGATCCCGATGCTGCGCGATACCGAGCGCGACGTCATCGCCGCCGAACGGGCCGCTGAACGCGTTATCCGCATGAATGTCATTGCCGGCAGCAATTTCAACGAGGGGCTCAGGGCGATCTTCCTGTCGATCGGTTATCTCGGCTGGTTCATCAACCCCTATGTCTTCATGCTGACGACGGCGATGGTCATCTTCGTGCTGACGCGGCGGCAGTTCTTCTCGCAGGCGCGACTGGCGATCATGGACGCCGGCCCGCCATCAAATCTTCACCTTTCTGCTATTCGCCACGACATGCCGTCGAGCGACGGAGCTGATTTGCCCGAGGGACTTTGATGACATTGCCGGCAATCGAAGCCGATGCGGCGGCCAGACCGCCGCGCATCGGCCTGTTGGACACGGCGCGCGGTGTCGCGCTGATCGCCATGGCGACCTACCATTTCAGCTGGGATATGGAGTTCATGGGCTATCTCACAGCCGGCACGGCCGAGACCGGCTGGCTGAAAATCTACGCCCGGGCGATCGCCACGACGTTTCTGTTCATCGTCGGTATCAGCCTCGTGCTGTCGAGCACCCCGGAGATCCGCTGGCCCTCGTTCTGGAAGCGTTTCGGCATGATCGCCGCGGCAGCCGCCGTCATCTCGATCGCCACGCGGATCGTGATGCCGAACGAGTGGATCTATTTCGGTATCCTGCATTGCATCGCGGTGCTGACACTGATCGGCGTCGTTTTCTTGAGGTTGCCGCTCGTCGTCACGCTGATCACAACGCTTGTGCTCCTTGCCGCCTGGCTGACCGATAATTTCGGTCCACCCGGCCTCATTCGGTCATCCTTTTTCGATCCGAGATATCTCGCCTGGATCGGCCTTGCCGCGATGCCGGAACGGTCCAACGATTATGTGCCGCTGTTTCCCTGGGCAACGCCCTTTTTCGCCGGATTAAGCTTCGCCTTGATCGCGATCAGAACCAGGCTGCCGCATCGGCTTGCCGCCATCGGCACCGATTCCTGGTGGCCGGCCAGGCTCGGCCGCCACAGCCTTGCCTTCTACCTCATTCACCAGCCGGTGTTGATCGGCATCGCCTACGGGCTTTCCCTCGTCATCCCGCCGCAGGCGGCGGATCCGGTCGCGACTTACCTAAGGCAATGCAACTCCGCCTGCGTCATGCAGCAAGGCGAAGCGCTCTGCCGCAGCTTCTGCCAATGCACGCTGGAGAAATTACAGGCGCAAGCCCTGTTCACGCCGCTGCAGGCAGGCGCGATCAATATCGAGACGGACGAGCGGGTCCAGACGATTGCCGCCGAGTGCAGCGCCGAGGCGCAATAAGCCTAATCCTCAGGTGGTGACACCGATTTCGGCGAGGCGGCCGAGGCAGGCCTCTTCGATATTGTCGAGTTCCGTCAGCGTGTCGTCGATATCCTTGCGCTTCTGCCGCAGGTCCTCGCGCTTCTCATCGACGCGCTTCATCAGGAGCTTCAGCTGCCCGAGCTCACCCGGCGGCTCCTTGTAGACCTGGATGATCTCGCGAATCTCTGCGATGGTGAAGCCGATGCGCCGGCCGCGGAGAATTTCGCCGATCAGCCGGCGGTCGGCCTGGCGGAAGAGACGGGTCCGCCCTCGCCGCTCCGGATGGATCAGTCCCTCGTCCTCGTAGAAGCGCAGCGTGCGCGTGGAGACACCGAATTCGCGCGTCAGCTCCGTTATGCTATAAAATTTGTTCACCGGCATGCCTTCCCCGTCATGAACCGGCAATAATATTGACTTTTACGTAATAGTCAATTTCGCACCCAGTCAGATGCCGAACCACCATGTGGCAATGCCGAGAAAGGCGAAGAAGCCGGTACAGTCCGTCACCGTCGTGACGAAGACGGAGGAGGCGATCGCCGGGTCGGCGCCTACCTTGTCGAGCAGCAGCGGCAGCAGGATGCCGGCAAGGGCTGCCGCCATCAGATTGATGATCATCGCCGCCGCGATCACCCCGCCGAGCTGGTAGTCGTGGAACCAGATGCCGGCGATCGCACCCATGATCGTCGCGAAGACGACGCCGTTGAGGATGCCGACGCCCGCCTCCCTGCGGATGATGCGGCCGGCATTGTAGATGTCGAGATCGCGGGTGGCGAGCGCGCGCACCGTCACCGTCATCGTCTGCGTGCCGGCATTGCCGCCCATCGAGGCGACGATCGGCATCAGCACGGCAAGCGCGATCATCTTCTCGATCGAAGCGTCGAACAGGCCGATGACGCTCGCCGAAAGCATCGCCGTGCCGAGATTGATCAAGAGCCACAGGAAACGCGAACGCGCCGTCGACAGCACATTGTCGGACAGTTCTTCGTCGCCGACGCCGCCGAGGCGCTTGATGTCCTCGTCCGCTTCCTCATGGATGACGTCGACGACGTCGTCGATGGTGAGCACGCCGACCAGCCGGCCGTTTTCGTCGACGACGGCGGCCGAGAGAAGGTCGTACTGCTCGAAGAGCTGGGCCGCCTCCTCCTGGTCCATCTCGGCGGGAACCGGATGGTTGGTCTCGCGCATAATCTGTTCGATCTTCGTCTGCCGCTTGGTGCGCAGGATCTGGTCGAGATCGACGGCGCCGAGCAGCTTGAAGGTCGGATCGATGACGAAGATCTGCGAGAAGGAATAGGGCAGATCCTCCTCGTCGCGCATGTAGTCGATCGTCTGTCCCACCGTCCAGAACGGCGGCACGGCGACGAACTCCGTCTGCATGCGGCGCCCGGCCGAGCTTTCGGGATAGTCGAGCGCCCGCCGCAGCCTGACCCGCTCGGTGAACGGCAGCTGCGCGAGAATCTCTTCCCGGTCTTCCTTGTCGAGATCTTCGAGAATGTAGACGGCGTCGTCCGAATCGAGCTCGCCGATTGCTGCGGCGATCTGCTCGTTCGGCATCTGGTCGACGATCTCGCGGCGAATCGCCTCGTCGACCTCGGTCAGCGCCGTCATGTCGAAATCTTCGCCGAGCAGGCGCACCAGCGCCAGGCGCTGATCCGGCTGGATCGATTCCAGCAGGTCGCCTATTTCGGATTCATGCAGGCGGGCGACGTTCTGGCGCAGGAACAGCGTGTCACGGTCGGCGATCGCGGCGCCGACGAGCGCCAGGAAATCGCTGCGGACATTGCCGTCCTCGTCGTAAATATCGGCTTCTTCGTCGTCCGGACGCCTGCGGATGCGGTCTTCCCCGTCGGTCGTCGTCATCTGCCGCCCTCGCATCTGGTTCGAATTTCAACGACTACAGCGCCGCACTCGCAAATGCCGGCGAAAACACATTGTCAACAAGCAGATAAGCAAATCCCGCCCCAGGCTCCCGCGATCGGAATTCATGCTTCTGCTAGCCCAAAGAATCCTTGCCGTAAAGGCGCAAACCTGCCTCTTGATGACAATGCCTGCGGCCGGCGATAGTTTCGCCACCCCCGGTCAAGCAGAGAAAGCTGCCCCATGCCCATCCGTCCGATTCTGCGTTATCCGCATCCTGCCCTGAAGAGCGTCTGCGCGCCGGTGACAGCCTTCGGCCCGTCGCTCGCCGCGCTTGCCGACGACCTGCTGGCGACGATGCGCGCCGCTCCCGGCGTCGGCATCACCGCCGCCCATATCGGCGTCCTCAGCCGTGTGACGGTACTGGAGCTCGACAAGGCCTTCGGCGTGCGCCTCTACGTCAACCCGGAGATCACCTGGTTCTCGCAGGAGACGATGAACCACGCCGAAGGCAGCGTCTCCATGCCCGGCGCCACCGACGAGGTCACACGCCCGCGCGCAATTCGTTTCCGTTACCAGGATGCCGAAGGCACCGTGCACGAGGAGACAGCCGAAGGTTTCCACGCCATCTGCATCCAGCACGAGGTCGACCAGCTCGACGGCATTTTCTGGCTGCAGCGCCTCTCCCGGCTGAAACGCGACCGTCTCGTAAAAAAATGGGAAAAAGCCCAGAGCTAACAATCGGAACCGATAATCAGGGCTGGAAAAGCACCACCCGCGCCGAACCATTCGCCGCTGCCCACGTTCTCGCAAAGAACCCCAGCGTTTTCCGCAAAGAGACGAGGAGCGACCGCAATGGCAAGGATCGGTGACAAGACCCAATTTAGCCGGGAAAAGCCTGAGCTTTCCCGGGAGGAAGACTATCGTGACCTCGAGGAACGCAATCTCGACGACGGCTGGCCCTATGCCGACGGCACCGGCGCCGACCCGGCCAACCGCCCCTATGGCGAGACGGCGGCAAATTTCGACAGCGACCCCAACAAGGGCTTTCGCATCGACGGCACGGATGCAGACGGCAACGAGAACCGTCTGAAGGATTCGCTGCGCCCCGACACGATCGACCGCGATGAAAGCGACGACCTCGAAGCACGGGTGAACGATCGTCTCGAAAACATCCCCGAGGTCGACATGGACAGTATCGAGGTCCACGCAGACGGGCACGTGATCACCCTGGAAGGTTCGGTGGAAACGATCGGCATTGCCCGCAAGGTCGAACTCAGTGCGCTTTCGGTCGATGGCGTCCGCCACGTCCGCAACAAATTGCAGCTGACCGGCGTCGACGCGCATATCCCGAACGAGGACTGATGGATTTACAAGACACGCGGGAGGCGCCGATGCCTCCCACCTCCCGGCGATTTTCCTATCCGCCAACATTACCAAAAGTTAACAATTTCAGATTGCATCATGATATGCTTATGCGGATACCGCATTCGGCCATTTGCTTAGGCGGCTTCTGTAACGTGAACGTCAATTTCGTTGACAACACTGTGATTTCATTTGGACAAAACGTCGCGGCCACGCCGCCGTTTGTTCACAAAATTGCCTGAATTGGGGCGCGAACTCGGAGGTGCCGAGGGTTAGTTTATGTTGTGAAATTCAACAGTAGATTGAGGAGAAAACCCATGCGCATCAAATTTGCTCTCGCCGCATCCCTGTTCGCCGTCAGCCTTGCAGGTGCTGCCTTCGCGCAGCCGGGCTATTCCGATGACTATACCAACGACAGCGACGGCTTCGCACCCAGCCCCACGTCGAAGCCCGCCCCGGTCCATTACAGCAACCGCAAGGCCCCGGCCTATTCCAGCGACTATACCAATGACAGCGACGGCTTCGCACCGAGCGCCATGGCCGCCCCTGCCGTCGACAAGACCGCAACGGCGAGCATCGCCCCCCTGCCTCCATGCCACAGCATGATCGGCCCGAAGGGCTCCCACACCAAGGGTGCCGACAGCGGCGCCTCGCGCACGGAAGCTTGCCGCGCGACGCATTGATCCAACAAAAGAAAGGGCCGGAAACCGGCCCTTCTCTTTTCTATCTGCTCTCTGTCGTCTGAGTGCGCGTCGCCCGAAGGTCTACAACGGTTCCGGCGTGTGCAAAACAAGGCGCTTCAGAACACGAATGGAACCAGCCGGTAGCGGGTTGTGGCCATGAAGGCCGTGTAAGCAGGATCCTGACTGAGCAGACGCTCCTCCGCAAGGATGCGGAAACATTGTGCGGCCAGCGCTGTCGCATAGATGGTGAAATTCCAAAGGCTCGGGTGCACCAGGAAGAAGGCGATATGTGTCATCAGATAGCCGGCGTACATCGGATGGCGGACAAACTTGTAGGGCCCGCCGATCTTGATCCCGCGATTGGCCGGCGCCAAGCCGAAGCTTCGCCGCAGTGACAGCTTTGCCGATATCTGCAGGACGAAACCGAGTACCATCAACATCCCGCAGAACGCGAGCGGTGCAAGCGGTTGCGTTGCGGCAGGAACGACAAGCAGCGGGAAGAGCGTGCCGACGGCGGTGACCATCAGGTCGAACGGCCGAAGCGACGCATTTTTCGTCGGCCGCCGCGTCAGGATAAGAAAGGCGGCAGCTCCCTCCGACACGATCAGCAGGCCGTCGATGATCGCTCGATCGTCCTGCATCTGCGACAGGATCCGCAGGACAATCGCAACGAAAAGATAGCCGATGACCACTTTTTCAACGATGTCGAGAACGAAATACACATCCAAGAACGACAAGCTTGCCGCTGTCTTTTTCTTCATCGTTCACAAATCTTCCGCATCATAAGGCTATGCTATCCTATATGCGCGCGATCGCTAATTATGGGTTAAGGCCTGAGCCGACCGGCGGCGATTCGCGGGCCGATCTCACAGCAGAATGAAACAATGACGGCCAACGCAGGGGTTTCTGCAAGCAATATCAACGCCATGACGCAGATTGCCGGAGACCGGTCGCCGTCCTGAACAATCAGATTTCGCCGGTCGTTTCGCCGAAAACCGCCTCGAAGGCGGTGCGTAGCCGCATATCGACATCCGCCATCATCACGGGCAGACCGAGATCGACCAGGCTGGTCACGCCATAGGCCGATATCCCGCAAGGCACGATGCCGCCGAAATGATCGAGATTCGGATCGACGTTGAGCGACAGTCCGTGGAAGGTCACCCATTTCCGCAGCCTTATGCCGAGGGCGGCGATCTTGTCCTCGGCCATCGTTCCATCGGCAAGCAACGGTTTTTCCGGCCGGCGCACCCAGACGCCGACGCGGTCTTCACGTCGTTCGCCGCGCACATTCATCATGTCGAGCGTGCGGATGACGACATCCTCGAGGGCAGCGACGAAGGCGCGTACATCCTGGCGTCTGCGCTTCAGGTCGAGCATCACATAGGCGACGCGCTGGCCGGGCCCATGATAGGTGTATTCACCGCCGCGCCCCGTCGCAAAGACCGGAAAACGGTCCGGCTGGACGAGATCGCTCGCATTGGCGCTGGTGCCGGCAGTATAGAGCGGCGGATGTTCGACGAGCCAGACGAGCTCATCGCCGCCATCCGATATCAACGCCACCTCGCGCTCCATCGTCTCTACGGCCTCCTCGTAGGCAACGAGGCCGTCGGCGATGCGCCAGCGCACCGGCCGGGTGCCGGCTTGGGGAAGCATGGAGAATTCGAGATCGGTGCGAAGCATGGCCATTCCTTGCCGCCCTCCCCGAAATGCCTGCGAAATTAGGGGGCGGCAGGACAGCTATATGGACCCGTTTCGGGGGCAATTCAAATGCGATGACCGCTTTTTAAAAAAACTGTCATACCGCCCTTGTGCACCCCAAATCCTTTTGCTACATGCTGCCCCGCCGACGCAAATCGGCACCTACCACGATGCGGTCGTGGCGGAATTGGTAGACGCGCAGCGTTGAGGTCGCTGTGGGGCAACCCGTGGAAGTTCGAGTCTTCTCGACCGCACCATCTCCCTTCAGGGAAGCGCTTTCTAAGCGGCGATTTCGATTTTACCTCGAAATTATCTACGGCGCCTCGACTTGATCGCTCGGCCTTCTCATGGTTGATGGCGTCATTCCCGCAAGAATCGGCCATCATGTCAGATCCCCATCAAAATTCCCTGCAGGGCATGGCAATCATGTCCGGCGCCATGCTGATCCTGCCGACCATGGATGCCATCGCCAAGTACATGGCGACCTTCGAGGCGATGTCGCCGGGTCAGGTGACCTTTTACCGATTCTTTTTCCAGATCGCCTGTACCCTGCCGATTCTCTTCGCCCTTTTCGGGTTGAAGGCGCTTTCGGCCAGACGGCCATGGATGAACTTGCTGCGCGGCGTGCTGCACGGTGGTGCGAGCCTGCTTTTCTTCGTCGCCGTCAAATACATGCCGCTTGCCGATGTCTTCGCCATCTATTTCGTCGAGCCTTTCATGCTGGCCGCCCTGTCGGCGTTGTTCCTCGGGGAGAGGGTCGGCTGGCGCCGCTGGGTAGCGATCGTGGTCGGTTTCGGCGGCGCGATGATCGTCATTCAGCCGAGTTACGAGATTTTCGGCCTGAAGGCGCTGCTGCCGGTCGCCTGCGCCTTTCTGTTCTCGCTTTATCTGTTCCTCAACCGTGCCATCGGCGAGGCCGATTCGCCGCTGACGATGCAGACCATGGCCGGCATCGGCGGAACGGTCTTCATGGCCGCCGCCCTTTTCGTCGGCAATGGTTCCGGCAATGCCGATTTCGCCGTCTCTCTGCCCTCCTCCGGTCTCGCTCTTGCGCTGCTCCTCGCCCTCGGCCTGATCTCGGGATATGCGCATATGCTGGTGGTGCGGGCTTTCCGGCTCGCGCCGCTGTCGCTGCTTGCGCCGTTCCAGTACTTCGAGATCATCTCGGCGACGGTGCTCGGCTATGCGCTGTTCAATGATTTCCCGAGCGTCTCCAAATGGATCGGCATCTTCATCATCGTCGCATCCGGGCTCTTCATCATCTGGCGCGAGCGGCTGCAGGCGCAATCGTTAAAATCTTCCTGACCCCGGGAATGTCGGATTAACTTCTCTTCTTGAGGGATCGTCAATTCGCAGGCGATAAAACTGTCTCCGGCTTCATGATGAAGCCTGGAGCTAAAACATGAGCGAATTTCGTCTCGCTTTTCCGGCCTGTGTCGTGGCCGGCAAGCATCGGCTGACGGCCGAAGATATAGTACTGTTGCGCAAACATGCTTTCCCGGAAGGCATCCGGACATCCGACGATGTCGTGGCGATGTTAGCGCTCAATAATTCCTGCCCTGAAAAATGTGCCGCCTGGAACACTTTCTTCGTGGAGCAGCTCGCCGGTTTCATTGTTCATTATACCTATCCGCAGGGCTCGCTTGATGAAATCAACGTCGCCTGGATCATGCGCATGTTCACGACCGACGGCGTCGTCAACTCGGCGCTGGAACTCGAGCTCATTCTCCACATCATGGAGATTTCGGCCGACGTCCCGGGTGAATTGAGGGCGCTCGCGCTCGATCAGCTCCGCCTGGCGATCACCGACAATATCGGTGGCTACAAGCTCTCGCGTGCCGTCGATCGCCGGGGCATTACCCGTCAGGACGTCGATTTTGCGATGCGCATCTTCAGAAGCGTCGCCGAAAGCGGCGTCATCCCCGTTTCCTCGGCCGAATACGGCGTGCTTAAGCAGATCGAGCAGGCGACGCTGCCCGGCGCCAATCATCCCCGCTGGACGGGAATCATGGCCGCCGTCGAGCTGCGTGACTATGCCGAGCCGCGGCGCAGCCGCTGGCTGCGCATCGTCGACGAGGAACCCGTCTGCGAAGCAGCTGTCGCCTGACGCTCCTCAAGCCTGCCTGATGCTCTTCAAGCCTGATTGTGCGTTCCGGTGTTTTGTGCGTAAAACTCCGGAACGCATTTCTGGGTGGAGTCTCGATGTTCAAGAAAATCCTGATCGCGAATCGCGGCGAAATCGCCTGTCGCGTGATCAAGACCGCGCGCCGCATGGGCATTCTGACCGTTGCGGTCTATTCGGATGCGGATCGGGATGCACTGCATGTCGAAATGGCCGACGAGGCCGTGCATATCGGCCCGGCCGCAGCCTCCGAGAGCTATCTGGTTGCCGAAAAGATCATCGCCGCCTGCAAAGCGACCGGCGCCGAGGCTGTGCATCCCGGTTATGGCTTCCTGTCCGAACGCGCCGCCTTCTGCGCTGAACTGGAAAAGCAGGGCATCGTCTTCATCGGTCCCAAGCCGAAGGCCATCATGGCGATGGGCGACAAGATTGAATCGAAGAAATTCGCCAATGCCGCCGGCGTGTCCACGGTGCCCGGCCATCTCGGCGTCATCGAGGATGCGGCCCATGCGGAAGTGATATCGGGCGGCATCGGTTATCCCGTCATGATCAAGGCATCGGCCGGCGGCGGCGGCAAGGGCATGCGCATTGCCTGGAATGAGGCGGAAGTGCGTGATGGCTTCGAGCGCGCCCGCTCGGAAGCGAAAAGTTCTTTCGGCGACGACCGGGTCTTCATCGAGAAGTTCGTCGTCGAGCCGCGCCATATCGAGATCCAGGTGCTCGCCGATGCGCACGGCAACGTCGTCTATCTCGGCGAGCGCGAATGCTCAATCCAGCGGCGCAACCAGAAGGTCGCCGAAGAGGCGCCCTCGCCTTTTCTCGACGAAGAAACCCGCAAGGCGATGGGCGAGCAATCGGTGGCATTGGCGAAAGCCGTCGATTACCAAAGCGCCGGCACCGTCGAATTCATCGTCGACCGCGACCGCAATTTCTATTTCCTCGAAATGAACACCCGCCTGCAGGTCGAGCATCCCGTGACCGAACTCGTCACCGGCATCGACCTCGTCGAGCAGATGATTCGCGTGGCCGCAGGCGAAGCCCTTCCCTTCACCCAGGAAGAGATCAAGCTCGACGGCTGGGCGATCGAAAGCCGGCTCTATGCCGAAGACCCTTACCGCAACTTTCTGCCGTCGATCGGCCGCCTGACGCGCTATCGCCCGCCGGCCGAGGGCCGGACCGGCAACGTCGTCATCCGCAACGATACCGGCGTCTTCGAGGGCGCCGAGATCTCGATGTACTACGATCCGATGATCGCCAAGCTCTGCACCTGGGCGCCGACCCGGCTCGAAGCGATCGAGGCCATGGGCCGGGCGCTCGACGGCTTCGTCGTCGATGGCATCGAGCACAATGTTCCGTTCCTCGCGGCGCTGATGAAACATCCGCGCTGGCGCGAGGGCCGGCTTTCCACCGGCTTCATCACCGAGGAATATCCTGACGGTTTCGCGCCGATGAAACCGGAGCCGTCGGAAGAGGCCGTGCTTGCCGCCATTGCGCTCTCCGCATCGCTGATCGAGACGAACCGCCGCGAACGTTTCGCCGATCGCTTGCGCGCCGCATCGGGTGCGCTGCGCGAAGATTGGGTGATCAAGACAGGTGAAAACTACGTCGCCATCAGATTGCTCGACGGCCTCGTCACCATTCCCTTCGATATGGACATGGCGATCGAGGGCGAGAGCCGGAGCGTTGTCACCGATTGGAGACCTGGCGATCCGGTCTGGAGCGGCAAGGTCGGCGGTCGCGACATCACCGCGCAGATCCGTCCCGTCCTGAACGGCTTGCGCATCGACTGGCAGGGACTTTCGGTAACCGCCAAGGTCTTTTCGCCGCGTCATGCCGAACTCGACAGGCTGATGCCGGTCAAGCTGCCGCCCGATACGTCCAAGCTCCTGCTCTGCCCGATGCCCGGCCTGGTCGTTGCCATCGCGGTTGTCGAGGGCCAGGAGGTCAAGGCCGGTGAGACGCTGGCGGTCGTCGAGGCGATGAAGATGGAAAACGTGCTGCGCGCCGATCGCGATCTCGTCGTTTCGAAGATCAACGCCGCGGCCGGCGAAAGCCTGGCCGTCGATGCCGTGATCATGGAATTCGCCTGAGGCGAAAGAATTCGCCCGAGGTAAAGTCGCGGGTCAGACCTGCTATTCCTCGCTTGAAGTCAGCGATTGCGTCGTCCATATACGAACAGCCTCGGCCCCTGTGCTCCGGCGAGGGTATCCGCAGCATGGTTCTATCGATGGCTCCAACGACTTACACGACTGACCTCAAGGGTTTCGACGAATTCTCCGCGCGCGAACTCTACGACCTCCTGAGAATGCGCGTCGACGTCTTCGTCGTCGAGCAGAATTGCCCCTATCCGGAACTCGACGGTAAGGACGTCGATGCCCTGCATCTCAGGCTGCTGGATGGCGGCGAACTGCTCGCCTCCGTACGGCTGCTGAAGCCCCACAATGCACGGGATCCGTCAAAGATTGGCCGCGTCGTCGTCTCGCCCGCCCATCGCGGAAAGCGCCTGGGCGATGCATTGATGCGCGAAGCGATCACCGCCTGCGAGCGGCTTTATCCGGCCAACCCGATCGCCTTGTCGGCGCAGGCCCATCTTCGCCGTTTCTACGAAGCCTTTGGCTTTATCGGCACGTCGCAGGAATATCTGGAAGACGGCATTCCCCATATCGATATGATCAGACAGCCGCTGACTCAGCCGGCATGAGGATATCGCCATGATCTATGTCGACGCCGATGCCTGCCCGGTGAAGCCGGAAATTCTCAAGGTTGCCGAACGCCACGGCCTCGAAGTCACCTTCGTCGCCAATTCCGGACTGCGCCCTTCCCGCGATCCGATGATCCACAACGTCATCGTCTCCAACGCCTTCGACGCCGCCGACAACTGGATCGCCGAGCGCGCCGGCGCCGGCGATGTCGTCGTCACCGCCGACGTACCGCTCGCCGTGCGCTGCGTCGCGACCGGCGCCTTCGTCAGCGGCCCCACGGGACGCGTCTTCGACGAAACCAATATCGGTATGGCAAGCGCCATGCGCGATCTCGGCGCGCATTTGCGTGAAACCGGCGAGAGCAAGGGCTACAACGCCGCCTTCAGCCCGAAAGACCGCTCACGCTTCCTCGAAACCTTCGATCGGCTCTGCCGCCGCGCCAAGAGTCTTTCCGGAGACGCCGGCAGGCAGGCATGAAACGGGTGGCATGGCAGCCATGCCAATTCCTGCCTTGAACGGAGCCGTTGCCTCACGCATATAGACCTTAACGCAGACGACTGCGGCATCCTCTGGATGCAACCGTCGCGGGGACGGCCTCGCTCTTGAACAAGGAGAGTCGCATGGCCTGGTTTCTGCTTTTTCTCGCTGGTCTTTTCGAATGTGGCTGGGCAATCGGCCTTAAATACACCGAGGGTTTCACCCGGCCGTTGCCAACAGCGCTGACCGTCATATCGATGGTGGTCAGCATCGTGCTGCTCGGCCTGGCCGTGAAGCATCTGCCGATCGGCACCGCCTATGCCGTCTGGACCGGCATAGGCACGGTCGGCACCGTGCTGCTTGGCATCTGGCTGCTAGGCGATGCGGCAAGTGTCTCCCGCCTTGCCTGCATCATGCTGATCGTCGGCGGCATCGCCGGTCTCAAGCTCACCGCCTGAATAGGCAAACGCTGCGGGGCATCGCAATGCCCCGCAGCCTATGTCGGCTCAGGCCTTGCGGTTATCGATCGATAAAGCGCCGGGACCGGAGAAGAACAGGTAGAGGAAGACGAAGCAGAACAGGATCGCGGCATCGCCCTGGTTCATGGCCGGGAAGAAGCTTTTCGGGGCATGCGCCATGAAATAGGCGACCGCCATCTCGCCGGCAAGCAGGAAGGCGACAGGGCGGGTCAACAGGCCGACGAGAATGAGGATGCCGCCGACAAGCTCAAGAAGAGCCGCAAACAGCATCAGCGGCGGCAACGGGCCGTCCATCTGCGCAGCCGGGAAAGCGAACAGCTTCATCGTGCCGTGTTCGATGAACAGCAGCGCGGTGATGATTCTGAGAGCGGCCAACCCATAGGGGCGATAGGCGGAAAGACGCTCGAAACTTGACATTAAACCTCTCCATTTAAAACAATACGGCCGAGCGTTAGCCTGTCATCGATACGGATTGAACACACGGATTGCTGACAGCCGTTCACTTTTTCGACAGCAGCTAAACACGTGAGCAGGCGGTTTTATTCGCCCGCAAATGTCAGAGCGGAATGTTGTCGTGTTTCTTCCAGGGATTGGCGAGATCCTTGTTGCGCAGCATCTTCAACCCACGCGCCAGCCGCCGGCGGGTCGAATGCGGCATGATCACCTCGTCGACATAACCGCGCTCGGCGGCGACGAAGGGTGAAAGAAACCGGTCCTCGTACATTTTCGTATGCGCGGCGATCTTTTCCGGATCGGCAATATCCTTGCGGAAGATGATCTCGACTGCGCCCTTGGCGCCCATCACGGCGATCTGCGCCGTCGGCCAGGCATAGTTCAAATCACCGCGCAGATGTTTCGACGCCATTACGTCATAGGCGCCGCCGAAGGCCTTGCGGGTGATGACGGTGAGCTTCGGCACCGTCGCCTCGGCATAGGCAAAGAGCAGCTTGGCGCCATGCTTGATGAGGCCGCCATATTCCTGCGCCGTGCCCGGCAGGAAGCCGGGAACATCGACGAAGGTGACGATCGGAATGTTGAAGCAGTCGCAGAAGCGCACGAAGCGCGCCGCCTTGCGCGAGGCGTCGCTGTCGAGCACGCCGGCCAGCACCATCGGCTGGTTGGCGACGAAACCGACGGTGGAGCCTTCGATGCGGCCGAAGCCGCAGACGATATTTCCGGCAAAGCTCGCCTGGATCTCGAAGAAATCCCCCTCATCCGCCACCTTCCGGATCAATTCCTTGATGTCGTAAGGCTTGTTGGCGCTGGCCGGCACCAGCGTATCGAGCGAATTGTCGGTGCCGGTCACCGACTGGTAACATTCGATTTCAGGCACCGGCGACGTGTTCGACTGCGGCAGGAAATCGATCAGCCGGCGGACCTGCAGCAGTGTATCGACATCATTGTCATAGGCGCCGTCGGCAATCGAGGAGCGCGTCGTATGCACGGTCGCACCGCCAAGTTCCTCGGCTGTGACGGTTTCGTTGGTGACCGTCTTCACCACGTCGGGGCCGGTGACGAACATGTAGGAGCTATCGCGCACCATGAAGATGAAATCGGTCATGGCAGGCGAATAGACGTCGCCGCCGGCGCAGGGGCCCATGATCACCGAGATCTGCGGGATCACGCCGGAGGCGAGCACATTGCGCTGGAACACCTCCGCATAACCGCCGAGCGCCGCCACGCCTTCCTGGATGCGGGCGCCGCCGGCATCGTAGATGCCGACGATCGGCGCGCGGTTCTTCAGCGCCATGTCCTGCACCTTCATGATCTTCTCGGCATGCGCTTCCGAGAGCGAGCCGCCGAAGACGGTGAAGTCCTTGGCGAAGACGAATACCGTGCGGCCGTTGACGGTACCCCAGCCGGTGACGACGCCGTCGCCGGCTATGCGGCTCTTGTCCATACCGAAATCGGTGGAGCGATGTTCGACGAACATGTCGAACTCCTCGAAGGACCCTTCGTCGAGGAAGAGGTCGATGCGCTCGCGCGCCGTCAGCTTGCCACGCTTGTGCTGGGCGTCGATGCGTGCTTCACCGCCGCCGAGGCGGGCGATGCCGCGGCGCCGTTCCAGTTCCTCGAGAATTTCCTTCATGCGGGTCTCCCTCGCCGCTACAGGCGGCAATCCGGCAGTAGATTTTTGTGCTAGCGCCCGCGCCCGCTAAGCGAGAATACCGAGCGTATTCTTGCTGCAACGTCCTCGGCCAATATCTGGTCGGCGAGCTTGGGGTCGGCGGCGATGCTGGTCACGTCGAAGGCGCTGACGGCGATGACCGAGCCGTCCTCGACCGAGGCAGCGTCGATGCTGATCTTGGCGACATTGCGGTCCTTCTGGAAGCCGAGGCCTTTTTCGATGGACACCACGCGGATCGTCAGCACCACCCGCGGCAGCACGGTATTGCGGGTGGTGACGTTGATCGCGGCGTTGACGCGGTCGTTGATGCCGGACAGCAACTCGGCCGGCATGTTCGGGCCGGAGAGGACGACGGCGCTGCGCACGTCGTACATCGGTGCCTCTGGTTTTTCGGCCGAGAGGCTGGCGCAGGCCGTGAGCGCGACACAAAAGAGTGTGGCCCGGCAAAAACACGACCTCAGCCAATTCATTACAAAATCCTGCCCGCCCCATTGGAGTCGCAGATTTCGTCATAATGTCCGGGAAAGCAATATGTTTCAGGCGGTTAGGGCGAAAAAAACATCTGTCGCCGCCTTGAACTCGGCAAAGCGCTTGGCGCGGCGCTCCTCGGCCTCTTCGTCATTGCCCCAATGCTCGATCGTCCAGTCTTCATCGAGATGGGCAAGCGACCAGACCTCCTCCATCGTCAGCCGACCGCAGGCGAAGGCGAGTGCCAGGATCGCCGAACCTGTCAGCGTGGTGACGGTGTGGAGTGCTGCTAGCGCCATCGGGCTGTCAAATCTGGCGAGCGTGACGGCGAAGGCGGCCGTCGCCTCACGCGGCTGCTCTTGAGGCATCACGCCTTCGATGAGGATGAAGCGGGCGCCGAGATCGTTCGCCGCCCAGTCGACCACGGGATCCCAGCGCTCGGTCTGGCGCGCGACCAGCAGTTCCGGCCCATCGGCGCGGTAGCAGATGAGGTCGCTGGAGGAAAAGCGCAGGATATCCTCGAGGATCGCCTGCTTATTGGCGGTCACGCCGTCGAGTGCCGTATTGACGAGCCGCGTCACCGGCATGGTGATGGGATTGATCTCTTCGCCCTGCGCCTGCCATTCGGCGGCGACAAGCCGCGCCAGCGCCTCCGTGGGAACGGCGAGAACCTGCCGTGCCGGCGTGCGTACCGTCTTGCCGTCGAGCGTAACCGCAAAACTGCCCTCGTGCTCGGCAACGGCGACATCGGCATAGAAGCGCTTCGGCAGCGGCTTGTTCATCTGGATCTGCGCCCGGCGGATGGGATCGGGATGGCTCAGGCCCTCGGAAAGATCGTTCAGCAGATCGCGCATGGGCTCACCTCAGGAAAAATGGCGCAATATCTCGTTCGGATGGTAGGCGATCGCATCGGCGCCGTTGGCGATCAGCTCATCCACGCTGGCATAACCCCAGGCAACACCGATCGCTTTTGCGCCGGCAGCCTTTGCCATCTGCATATCGTAAACCGCATCGCCGATGACAATGGTGTCGCCGGCATTCATGCCGGTTTCGTCACAGCATTCCGTCACCATGGCCGGATGCGGCTTGGACGGGCAGTCGTCGGCGGTGCGCGCCACGATGAAAGATCGGTCGAAGCCGTGCGTCTCCATCACGAGGTTCAGCCCGCGCCTGGATTTGCCTGTCACCGCGCCGATCATGAGATCCTCGCGCCCGCTGATTGCGTCGATCATCTCGCGAATGCCGGGAAACAGCGGCTCCCGGTAGTCGAGATCCTGACGGACGACCGAGAACAGCGATTTGTAGTGCGCCGTCATGTCGATGTCGTCCTGCTCGACATGCGGCCTGCCTTGCATGCGGGCGATCGCAATATCGAGGGACAGGCCGATAATGGCCTTGGTATCCTCGAATCGCGGTTCCGGCTTGCCGAATTTCTCGAAGGTGCGGCGCATGGTTTCGTGGATCAGGCCGGCGCTGTCGACCAGCGTGCCGTCGCAATCGAAAAGCGCAAGTTTCATTCGTCGTCCCTTTCAGCGCCGGCAAGGTCGAGGCCGAGAAGATTCCAGGTCTGCACCATATGTGCCGGCAGCGGCGCGCTGACGCGCAACCGCCCACCGGAGGGGTGCGGGATGTCGATGTGACGCGCGTGCAGATGCAGCTTCTTCTGGACGCCGCCCGGAAAATCCCAATTCGGATCATCGTCGAAATATTTCGGATCGCCGATGATGGGATGGCCGATATGCAGGGCATGGACGCGCAACTGGTGGGTACGGCCGGTATAGGGCTCCATCTCCAGCCATGCGAGGTTCTGTGCCGCCGTCTCCACCACGCGATAGAAGGAAATCGCATGGTCGGCGCCGTCCTCGCCGTGTTTGGCGATGCGCATGCGGTCGCCATCGGCCGTCGGTTCCTTGACGAGCCAGGTCGAAATCTTGTCCTCGTGCTTGCGCGGCACGCCCTTGACCAGCGCCCAGTAGGTCTTCTTGGTGTCGCGCTCGCGGAAGGCCGCCGTCAGCTTCTGTGCGGCGCCGCGCGTGCGGGCGATGACGAGAACACCTGACGTGTCGCGGTCGAGGCGGTGAACGAGCCGTGGCTTTTCGCCCTTCGGGCTGGTCCAGGCTTCGAGCATCTGGTCGATATGCCGGGCGACGCCGGAGCCGCCCTGCACGGCAATGCCCGGCGGCTTGTTGAGCACGATGACCTTGTCATCCTCATGCAGCACCATGCGCGACAATAGTTCGAAATCGGACGAATGCTTGAGATCCCTGCCGGCGATCGGTCCGGATTTGACCTTGGCATCGACATCCAGCGGCGGCACCCGCACCGTCTGCCCGGGCTGCACGCGCGCATCCGATTTGACCCGTCCGCCGTCGACGCGCACCTGGCCGGAGCGCAACAGCTTCTGCAGCGGGCCGAAACCGAGCCCTGGAAAATGCACCTTGAACCAGCGATCGAGCCGCATGCCGGCTTCGTCGGGTTCCACCTTGATATGTTCTATGCCAGCCATAAAAAATCTTTCGGAAATTGCAGCGCGGGCCGAGCCGGCGTTCTTGCCGCAGCCTTTAGAGCATTTTCACGCAAAACGGAAACCGGAATCAGGCAAAAGCGCGGATGACGGCAAGCCCGGCAATAACAGCCGCCATCGAAAGCCCGACGCTGGCAGCGATATAGACACCGCCGGCCACGGCCTCGCCGCGCTCGAACAGCGAGATCGCATCCAGCGAGAAGGCCGAGAAGGTGGTGAAACCGCCAAGGAAGCCGGTGATCAGCAACAGGCGCAGTTCCACCGAAGCGTTGAATTTGCGCGCAATCAGCTCGGCGAAAACACCGATGACGAAGCAGCCGACGACGTTGACGGCAAGGGTGCCCCAGGGAAAGGCCGGGCCCATCAGCCGCAACGACCACTGGCCGACATAATATCTGAGAAGGGAACCGACAGCGCCGCCGACGGCAACGAGAAGAGCCTGGATCATCAGCCGGATTTATCGCAACTCCGCCGAGATTCCAATCGGGATGGAACGAATTCTTACCATCCGATAAAATGCCAATGATTTTATTATGATGGCACCAAGATCATGCCGATACGCTGACGGCATGACCCAGCTCCTGTCCGTATCGGCCAACACTGCTGCCATTGCCTTCGAATCGCTGAGGATTCCTCAGCGTGTGGCGACCAGCACCGCCGCACGCGATGCGCGCCGCATTGCCGATCGGCAATTGAAGGCCGACAGCGCCGATCAGGCCGAGGAGCCCTCCAGCATCATCCAGTCGACGGAAGTCGCGCTCGACCTGATGGCCAAAGGCAATCGCCAGCCGCAGGCCGGCCTCAAGCAAGCCTTGCAATCTTACGAAGAGGTCTGAGGCACCGCTTGAACGGCAAGCCCGCAAGCCCGGTTGCGACACCGCAACCACCTGCGGGCTCTTCGTCTTAGGACGGCGTCGTTCACTTGCCCTGCGCTGACAGCACTTGCAGCACCACATCGACTTTGCCGGCTTTTTCGAAGGTCAGCGTCACCGGCACCGTATCGCCCTGCTTGAACGGCGTCTTCACCTTCTGGAACATCAGATGCAGGTTGCCGGGCTCGAGCTTGACCGTCTCGCCGGCGGCAATCGCGATGCCGTCCTTCAGCTGCCGCATCCGCATGACATTGTCCTTCGTTACCATTTCGTGGATCTGAACCTCGCCCGCTGCGGGTGATGTCACCGAGATCAGGCGGTCATCCGCCTTGCCATTGTTCTTCACTGAGAAAAAGCCGCCGCCGACCGGCTGACCGGGCAGCATCGCCTTGGCGAAACCGCCGGCGATTTCGAGATCGCCGGCCTTGACCGTGTCACCGGCCGGCGCTGCCGTCGGCATCCCCGGCATCCCCGGCATCCCCGGCATACCGCTCAGATCCATGCCGGCTTTGCCGGTCATATCCATGCCGGCTTTACCGGTCATGTCCATGCCGGCCATGTCGTCGTGATCGTGGCCATGATCTTCCCCGGCGACAACCTTCAACAGCGGCGCCGGGCTCTTGAGCCCATGCGCGTCGCCTCCCTCCGGCGCCACCTGATCCCAGGCCTGAACCGTATCGCCGCACATCTGCGTCACCGGAAAGGCGAGCGACGTGCCTGCCTCGACGCCGGAAACCTTCCCCTGGATGACAAAGGTATCGTAGAAATCGTCGGAGAGATTGCCGTTCTTCCAGCGGATTTCGATCGCGCCTTTTTTCACCTTGTCGCCGTGATTGTCGTAGGTCTTCTGGTAATCGCCCTTGATGACCTCGAGCTCCCAGCCGGCTTTCGGCTGCGGCTTGGCGAAGACGAAGCCTTCCGGCAGCTTGACCCGCACTTCCGTCGTCGCCTTGCCGTCGCAGCCGTGCGGCAGCTGCAGCGTGGCGAGAATGGTGCTTTCCTGTGTCGCCTGCTTGTCGAGGAAGCTGACATGCGCCTCGGCACCCGAAACGGTGGCGGCGGAAAGAAGGGCGGCAAGGCCCATGGTCTTGATGGTCTCGGTCTTGATCGTTTTCATCGGATATCTCCTCGCCGGCCGCGGCGCTTCTCTCAGGCGGACCGGCATGTTGCATTTGATATTGCGGAGGAAGATCAGACTGGGACGGGAGGCGCGCGGGAATTCGGCCGGCTGACAGCGCTTGCGCCGGCAATTGCGGCGGTTTCGATCGGTGAATTGGTAAGCGAGGCGAGTTTGCGCTCAAGCCAGGAACCCGCATCCGGCGTCGGCAGGATGACCGAAGCCGATAGCCGGCATGCTTCGCAATTCGGCTTGAACCCGACGGTCTTGCCGCCGTCATCCTTGATCGTCACGCAAAGCGAGGCAAAGGTGCCGTCCGGCAGCATATAGGCGGCTGCATCGTAACCCTCGGAAGCGAGAGCCTGCGGCGCCTGATGGGCAAACCCAAGCAAAAGCAGGCTCAATGCGCAAAACATGCGTAAGAAGAGCGTCGCTTTCAATTCGGTTCGCCGCATGAGATCCCCTTCAACAGAAAGCCGCGATAGCCGGTTTCGCCCCCGAATGCAAAACCAGATTTGCCGCAGTTTAAGGCCTGCTTGGAATAAGACGACAAAAATTTGCTCGGTGACGACATTTGGCGCTTGCCAAGTACCGCAGCCGCCGGATAATTGCGCCAACCTTGTTGGGAGAATCCGGTGCTTTCGCCACCGGTGCCGAAGGAGCAACCGCCCCGGAAACTCTCAGGCAAAAGGACCAGCAAGGGGCAGACGGAACTCTGGAGAGAAGCGTTCTCGAAACGCTCGCCGAAGGGATAACAATCTCAGGCAAAGGGACAGAGGGGGCTCAGGAGAGAAGTGCGCAGCCGCGCCTTCAGATTTGAGCCCGCGCCTTCGTGAAGAAGACGCAAACCCCGGAGGCGTCTTTTGGACGATACTGCTGCCCTGAAGAAAACCCCGCTGCATGACCTGCATCTCCAGCTCGGCGCCCGCATGGTGCCGTTCGCAGGTTACGACATGCCGGTGCAATATCCCGCCGGCGTGATGAAGGAGCATCTTCATACCCGTGCCGAAGCCGGCCTCTTCGATGTCTCCCATATGGGCCAGGTCATCATCAAGGCAAAATCGGGCAGTTACGAGGACGCAGCACTGGCGCTCGAAAGTCTGGTGCCCGTCGATATATTGGGCCTTGCCGAAGGCCGCCAGCGCTACGGCTTTTTCACCGACGACAGTGGCTGCATTCTCGACGACCTGATGATCACCCATCTCGACGACCATCTTTTCGTCGTCGTCAACGCGTCCTGCAAGGAAGCCGATCTCGCCCATCTGCAAGCCCATATCGGCGACCGGTGCGACATCACCCTTCTCGACCGCGCTTTGATCGCGCTACAGGGACCGCGTGCCGTCGAGGTGCTCGCCGAACTCTGGGCCGACGTCGCGGCGATGAAATTCATGGATGTGCGCCACTGCCGGCTGCACGACGTTTCCTGTCTGGTTTCGCGCTCCGGCTATAGCGGCGAGGACGGCTTCGAAATCTCGATCCCGTCGGACAAGGCCGTTGATGTCACCATGCGATTGCTCGAGCATCCCGATGTCCAGGCGATCGGCCTCGGCGCCCGCGATTCGCTGCGCCTCGAAGCCGGTCTCTGCCTCTACGGCAACGATATCGACACCACCACCTCGCCGGTCGAGGCCGCACTCGAATGGGCGATGCAGAAGGCACGACGCGCGGGTGGCGCACGCGCCGGCGGTTTCCCGGGCTCCGGCCGCATCCTTTCTGAGCTCGAAAACGGCGCTGCTCGCCGCCGGGTCGGCCTGAAGCCGGAAGGCAAGGCGCCGGTGCGCGGCCATGCCAAGCTCTATGCCGATGCCGAGGGCAAGGCCGAAATCGGCGAAGTCACCTCGGGCGGCTTCGGCCCCAGCGTCGAAGGCCCGGTCGCCATGGGCTACGTCCCGGTCTCCCATGCTGCGGCCGGCACGCTCGTCTACGCCGAGGTGCGCGGCAAATATCTGCCGATCACCGTCAGCACCCTTCCCTTCGTTACCCCGACCTACAAACGCTAAACCTTTTCCAGAGAGGACGAACAATGCTGAAATTCACCGAAGAACACGAATGGCTGCAGATTGAAGGCGGCGTTGCGACGGTCGGCATCACCACCTATGCCGTCGAGCAGCTCGGCGACCTGGTTTTCGTCGAACTGCCGGAAGTCGGCGCGACCTTCTCCAAGAACGCCAATGCCGCGACCGTTGAATCCGTCAAGGCTGCTTCCGACGTCTATTGTCCGCTCGACGGCGAGATCACCGAGGTCAATCCGGCCATCGTCGCAGATCCGTCGCTGGTCAATTCCGATCCTCAAGGCGCCGGCTGGTTCTTCAAGCTGAAGCTTGCAAATGCCGCGGACGCCGATGGCCTGCTCGACGAGGCTGCCTATAAGGAGCTCACCGCGTAATGACGACGCCGACCGAATTCCAGTTCACCGATTACCAGCCCTACGATTTCGCCAATCGACGCCATATCGGCCCCTCGCCGGCCGAGATGACCGACATGCTGAAGGTGATCGGCTATAACAGCCTCGACGGGCTGATCGACGCGACGCTGCCCCCCGCCATCCGTCAGAAGGCGCCGCTCGTCTGGGGCGCGCCGATGACCGAGCGCGAGGCGCTCGACAAGCTGCGCGACACCGCCAACAAGAACAAGGTGCTGGTCTCGCTGATCGGCCAGGGCTATTACGGCACGATCACGCCGCCTGTGATCCAGCGCAACATCCTGGAAAACCCCGCCTGGTACACGGCCTACACGCCCTATCAGCCGGAGATCAGCCAGGGTCGCCTGGAAGCGCTGCTGAACTACCAGACGATGATCTGTGACTTGACCGGTCTCGACGTCGCCAACGCCTCGCTGCTCGACGAGGCGACCGCCGCCGCCGAAGGCATGGCGATGGCCGAGCGCGTCTCCAAGTCGAAGGCAAAAGCCTTCTTCGTCGATGCCGACTGCCACCCGCAGACCATCGCCCTCATCCGCACCCGCGCCGAGCCGCTCGGCTGGAGCGTCATCGTCGGCAATCCCTTCACCGATCTCGACCCCGTCGATGTCTTCGGTGCGATCTTCCAGTATCCCGGCACGCATGGTCACGTGCATGATTTCACCGGCCTGATCTCCCGCCTGCACCAGGCCGGCGCCATCGCAGTCGTCGCCGCCGATATCCTGGCGCTGACGCTGTTGAAATCGCCCGGCGAAATGGGCGCCGATATCGCCGTTGGCTCCTCGCAGCGCTTCGGCGTCCCGGTCGGCTACGGCGGCCCGCATGCGGCCTATATGGCTGTCAAAGATGCCATCAAGCGCTCCATGCCCGGCCGCCTTGTCGGCGTCTCCGTCGATGCCCGCGGCAACCGCGCCTATCGTCTGTCGCTGCAGACCCGCGAGCAGCATATCCGCCGCGAGAAGGCGACCTCGAATATCTGCACCGCCCAGGTGCTGCTCGCCGTCATGGCCTCGATGTATGCGGTCTTCCACGGTCCGGACGGAATCAAGGCGATCGCCCAGCAGGTGCACCAGAAAGCCGTGCTGATGGCCAAGGGCCTGGAAAAGCTCGGCTACAAGGTCGAGCCGGCCAGTTTCTTCGACACGATCACCGTCGATGTCGGCCACATGCAGGGTCTCATCCTGCGCGCCGCCGTCGCCGAAGGCGTCAATCTGCGCAAGGTCGGCGAAACCGGGATCGGCATGAGCCTCGACGAGCGCACGCGGCCTGCGACGCTCGAAGCCGTCTGGCGCGCTTTCGGCGGCAATTTCACCATTGCCGATTTCGAGCCGTCCTACCGGCTGCCGAAGGACCTGCTCAGGACCAGCGATTACCTCACCCATCCGATCTTCCACATGAACCGCGCCGAAAGCGAGATGACGCGTTACATCCGCCGGCTCTCCGACCGCGATCTGGCGCTCGACCGCTCGATGATCCCGCTCGGCTCCTGCACGATGAAGCTGAATGCGACGGCGGAAATGCTGCCGATCACCTGGCCGGAATTTTCCGACATCCACCCCTTCGTGCCGGCAGATCAGGCGCTCGGCTATCGCGAGATGATCGACGACCTGACGGAAAAGCTCTGCGCCGTCACCGGCTACGATGCCTTCTCGATGCAGCCCAATTCCGGGGCGCAAGGCGAATATGCCGGCCTCCTGACGATCCGCAACTTTCATATCGCCAACGGCGAGGGCCATCGCGACGTCTGCCTCATCCCGACCTCGGCGCACGGCACCAACCCGGCCTCGGCCCAGATGGTCGGCATGAAGGTGGTGGTCGTCAAGGTGCGTGAAAACGGCGATATCGATCTCGACGATTTCCGCGCCAAGGCTGAGGAACATGCGGCAAACCTCTCCTGCTGCATGATCACCTACCCCTCGACGCACGGCGTGTTCGAAGAAACCGTCAAGGAAATCTGCGATCTCGTGCATGCCAATGGCGGCCAGGTCTACCTCGACGGCGCCAATATGAACGCCATGGTCGGCCTGTCCCGTCCCGGTGACATCGGCTCCGACGTTTCGCATCTGAACCTCCACAAGACCTTCTGCATCCCGCATGGCGGTGGCGGCCCCGGCATGGGCCCGATCGGCGTCAAGGCGCACCTGGCACCCTATCTGCCCGGCCATCCCGAAACCGACGGGCGCTCGGGCGCGGTTTCGGCTGCAGCTTTCGGATCAGCCTCGATCCTGCCGATCTCCTGGAGCTATTGCTTGATGATGGGCGGCGAAGGGCTGACGCAGGCGACCAAGGTGGCCATCCTCAATGCCAACTATATCGCCACGCGGCTGAAGGGTGCCTATGACGTGCTCTACAAATCGAAGACCGGTCGCGTCGCGCATGAATGCATCATCGACACGCGCCCGCTGGTCGACAGCGCAGGCGTCACGGTCGACGATGTCGCCAAGCGGCTGATCGACTGCGGTTTCCACGCGCCGACCATGAGCTGGCCGGTTGCCGGCACGCTGATGATCGAGCCGACGGAAAGCGAGACCAAGGCCGAACTCGACCGCTTCTGCGAGGCGATGCTGGCGATCCGCGAGGAAGCCCGCGCCATCGAGGATGGCCGCATGGACAAGGCCAACAATCCGCTGAAGAACGCCCCGCATACGGTGGAAGACCTCGTCGGCGAATGGAATCGCCCCTATAGCCGAGAACAGGCCTGCTTCCCGCCCGGCGCCTTCCGCGTCGACAAATACTGGTCGCCTGTCAATCGCGTCGACAATGTCTTCGGCGACCGCAACCTGATCTGCACCTGCCCGCCGGTCGAGGCCTATGCTGAGGCCGCCGAGTAGCGCGCAAGCCTGACGCAGTCGCGAAAGGCTGGACAATCCAAGCCCCTTCCATCATGGGAGGGGCTTTCCCAATTCTGATGGAAATGCACGAAAGAAGGTCATCTCATGCCCCAGGATCCAAGCGAAGCAAGAATGCAGGCGCCCTGGTCGAAGCCTGTGCTCATCGCCCTCGAAGAGCCCGGCCAATACGTGACCATCGACAACACCCAGGCCGCCTCCTGGGCGATGATCGAGGACTGGCCGACGGAGGACGGCGCCGCACTCGACCAGGCGCTGCTGATCTGCGCCGACGTCATCAAAGGCAAGCGCACCGGCGAGGATGCACGCAAGGCATTCATCGCCGCCGCAGTCGAAGCGGACCTCGACATCAAGGCCTGACCGGCTGCAATCCGCCGCTGGAATGGACGATGAAGACACGGCGCTTCACGGCGCTCAACCAGCTTCAATGCCTCGGCAGCGGCACCAGTTTGGGAAATGGCCCACAAGGATCAAATTTAACCTTTCTTAGCAAGTCTCTGTTAGCAATTCATAAAGGTGGCTTCCATCAGCATGGATCACCGTCGATCCCTTGTTTTGCGTGCAGGTTCTTATGCGTCCATCGGCTGTGCCAGCAATCCTCCTTGCCGCCCTGATTCTCTCGGGATGCGCCGCCAGCTCCGGCGCCGAAGATGTGCTGACCCCGGTGCCGTCGCGGGAGACAACCAATGCCATCAGTCAGCCGAGCGGCCCGATACCGGCTGCTGCCGTGGGTGATCCCGCGCCGCAGGCAAGCCCGCCGCAGCAGGCCTTGAGCTGGGCTGGGCAGGTTCCGGAGCCGCAGGCGCTCGTGCCCGCAGACAGGCCGGTCGGTATGCCGATGCCGACCGAAAGGCCGGTGGCGATGCTCATGCCCGCCAATCCGGGGATCGATCCCGATGTCGGTACGAAATCGCCGACACGCTCGCGAATTTACGGTCACCGCTTCCGCGACGCCAAGCCGATCAACTTCGGCTCCACCTCCCCCAGAAAGCTGGCCGTGCACGGCGTCGACGTGTCGCGCTGGCAGGGCGAGATCGACTGGGAAACGCTGCGGCAGCAGGGCGCGAACTTCGTCTACATCAAGGCGACGGACGGCGGCGATCACCTCGATCCGATGTTCAAGAAGAACTGGCGCCGGGCCAAGGAAGCCGGCCTGAAACACGGCGCCTATCACTTCTTCTACTGGTGCCGGACCGCCGGCGAGCAGGCCGACTGGTTCATCCGCAATGTTCCGCGGGAGGCAAACGCACTTCCGCCCGTCATCGACGTCGAATGGAACGGCGAATCGAGCTGCAAGCGGCGCATTTCTCCCGCCCGCGTCCGGGAAAAAATGCAGGTCTTCATGGACAAGCTGGAACGCTATTACGGCCAGCGCCCGATCATCTACACCGCGCCGGACTTCTACCGCGACAATCTGAAGGGCCAAATGCTCGATTATCCCTTCTGGCTGCGCTCGGTGGCCGCCCACCCCTCCAAGGTCTATCCAGGCCGCAAGTGGCTGTTCTGGCAATATTCCGGCTCCGGCCTTTCCGACGGCGTCGACGGCAAGATCGATCTCAACGTGTTCAACGGCAACGAAAGCGACTGGCACGACTGGGTGGCGGCGCGATAGCGAGGCCGCCTCTCCCGTGTCAATCCAGAACAGATGCACCCCCTCGGTGCCCGGTCCGATAAGTCTTTGCTAACGCAAGGCTTTCAACATTCCCTAAGCCATTGCGGATAAAAGCGTTCTATTCAGATCTTAAGGAAACGGCTGATGAGCATATCGGGCATCACCAACATTGCTCTCTCGGGAATGCGGGCGCAGACGACGCGCGTGGGCGCGATTGCCAGCAATATCGCAAACAGCAGCACTCCGGGCTACGCCAAGCTGAATACCAGCCTCACCTCCGTCGAACCAGGCGGCGTCCAGGCGGTCGTCAGCCCGACGACGTCGGATGTCGATCCCGCCACCGAACTGACCGACCTGATCGAAGCCGAGCAGAGCTACAAGGCAAACGCCACAGTCTTCGAGACGGGCGCCGACATGTGGGAAATGCTCATGAGCATCAAGCGCGACTGAACGCACCCGATTTCACCCAAGACGTACTGACAGAAAATTTTCCGCCGGCCTGAAACCTATCAGGAATGCGCCGGCTCGTTCTGCCGCTGTGCGGCAAGCGCCGCGAGATCGGCAGGCTTCAGTTCGACGGATTCGCCGCAGCCGCAGGCCGATGTCTGGTTTGGATTGGTGAAGGTGAAACCGGAGCGCAGCGTCGTCTGCTCGAAGCCCATTTCGGTGCCGAGAAGATAGAGCACAGCGGAGGGTTCGACCCACACCTTGGCGCCGTCGCGCTCGACCAAATCGTCCTTGGTATTCGGCTCGGTCACCAGATCGATGGTATATTCCATCCCGGCGCAGCCGCCCTTCTTGATGCCGACGCGGACGCCCTTGGCCCCCGGGCCGGAATTTTCGACGATCGCCTTGACGCGGGCCGCAGCACCGTCCGTCATGCTCATCACTGCAAAGCCCATCGGCTCATTCTCCTTCCGCAACCGGGGTCAAGATCCGGCGCTTCGTGAATCAAATGTAGTCGCCCGAGGTAAACGGATCAATACCACGGTACCGCGTCAGTACCCTCGCCGGCTCAATACCAGCCGACGGCGACCTGCGCCTCTTCGGACATGCGGTCCGGCGTCCACGGCGGATCGAATGTCATTTCGACCTCGACGCCCGATACGCCTTCGACGGCGCCGACGGCATTTTCAACCCAGCCAGGCATCTCGCCGGCAACCGGGCAGCCGGGCGCGGTCAGGGTCATCATGATCTTCACCATCCGGTCATCCTCGATGTCGATCTTGTAGATCAGACCGAGTTCGAAGATGTCGGCCGGAATTTCCGGATCGTAGACGGTTTTCAGAGCGCTGATGACGTCGTCGCTGAGCCGTGCCAGTTCATCGGCCGGAATGCTGGAATGCACGATGCCTTCGCGCACGTCGATCTTCTGTTCGGTTTCGTCCAGGCTCATCACGAACACTCCTCAGGCAAAGAACTTGCGCGCATATTCAAGCGCATCGGCCAAAGCATCGACTTCGGCGCGGGTATTGTACATGCCGAAGGATGCACGGCATGTGGAGGTGACGCCGAAGCGTTTCAAGAGTGGCATGGCGCAATGCGTGCCGGCCCTGACCGCAACACCCTGCCGGTCGATCACCATCGAGACGTCATGGGCATGGATGCCGGCAAGCTCGAAGGAGAAGATGCTGCCCTTGTCGGGCGCCGTCCCGAACATCCGCAGCGAATTGACCGACTTCAGCCGCTCGACAGCATAAGAGGCAAGATCGGCCTCATGCTTGGCGATCGCCTCACGGCCGATCTTCTCCATGTAGTCGAGTGCATAGCCCAGCCCGATCGCCTGCACGATCGGCGGCGTGCCGGCCTCGAAGCGGTGCGGCGGGTCGTTATAGGTGACGTTATCCTCGGCGACCTCGAAGATCATCTCGCCGCCGCCCTGGAACGGACGCATCTCCTGCAGCCGCTCCTTCTTGCCGTAGAGCACGCCGATGCCCGACGGGCCGTAGAGCTTGTGACCGGTCATGACATACCAGTCGCAATCGATATCCTGCACGTCGACCGGCAGATGCACGGCGCCCTGGCTGCCGTCGATCAGCACCGGGATGCCGCGCTCATGCGCGATCCGGCAGACTTCCTTGACGGGAACGATCGAGCCGAGCGCATTCGACATATGGGTGATGGCGACGAGCTTGGTGCGCTCCGTCAGGCTCTTTTCGAAATCCTCGATATGGAAGGCGCCCTCGTCATCGACTGGCACCCACACGAGTTTGGCGCCCTGCCGCTCGCGGATGAAGTGCCAGGGCACGATGTTGGAATGGTGCTCCATGATTGTCAGGACGATCTCGTCGCCCTCGCCGATTTTGGGCATGCCCCAGCCGTAAGCGACGGTATTGATCGCTTCCGTCGAATTCTTGGTAAAGACGATATCGTTGACCGAAGGCGCGTTGAGGAAGCGGCGGACCTTCTCGCGCGCCGCCTCATAAGCATCCGTCGCCGCATTGGAGAGATAGTGCAGGCCCCGATGCACATTGGCATATTCGTGGGCATAGGCGTGCGAGATGGCGTCGATCACCACCTGCGGCTTCTGGGCGGAAGCGCCGTTGTCGAGATAGACCAGCGGCTTGCCGTGCACCTTCTCCGCCAGGATCGGAAAATCCCGGCGGATGGCTTCGACGTCGTATGGGGTGGCCGGCACTATCTTGTCCATCGCAATTCCGATCAGGCGTGCTTTTGGAGCCAGGCCGAAATTACGCCTTCCAGCGCTTCGACCAGGGCCTCGTCTTCCAGTTCCTCGACGATCTCGGCGACGAAGGCGTTGACCAGCATGGCCCGCGCGATCTTCTCCGGAATACCGCGCGCCATCAGATAGTAAAGATGATTGGCGTCGATATCGGTCACCGTCGCGCCGTGGCCGCACTGCACATCGTCGGCGAAGATTTCGAGTTCGGGCTTGACCGAGAACTCGGCATCGTCGGACATCAGCAGGGTGTTGCAGGCCATCTTGGCATCGGTCTTCTGCGCATCGGGCGCAACCCGGATCATGCCCTGGAAGACGCCCTTGGCCCGGTCGAAGACGACGTTGCGGATCACTTCGGTCGAGCCGGTATGCGGCACGTCGTGGCCGAGCACCATCGTGACGTCGGTATGGCTTTCCGCCCCGAGCAGGTTGATGCCGCGGAGCGTCAGATCAGCGCCCTCGCCCGTCACCTTGATATGCAGCTCCTGGCGCACCAGCTTGCCGCCGGCGTTGATGACGAACAGCCGGAGCTTCGCATCGGCGCCGAGATCGACGCGGATCTGGCCGAGATGCGTATCGTCGCTCCCCTGCTGCTGCAGGATGATCCAGGTCAGCTCCGTGCCTTCGCCGACCGTGATGTCACTGATGTGGGACACGAGCGCGGCATCGCCCGTCACCGCAAGGTGACGCTCGATGACGGTTCCCTTGACGCCGGCGCCGAAGGAAACGGGAAGGCGCGTATGTGCCTGACCGCCGGCATGGAGAAACTGGATTTCAAGCGGATTTTCAAGCTCGGTCTCCGCGGGCACGTCGACGACATAGCCGTCGCGCACGAAGCTGCCGTTGATGCGGCCGACGGCGTCGTCGCTGCCGAGCGCATCGAGCCCGTCCGCGGCGGAGCCGTCGAGCAGACGTTCGGAATAGGCGGAAATGCCGAGGTCACCGGCCACGGCCTTCTGATTGGCATGGCCCTGGATGACCGTCAGCACCGCGGAATCGGCAACGAGCGGCTCCAAAGCTTCCGAGCCGGCGTCACCCGCCTGCGGCGGGACAGTGCGCAGAAGATTCTTGAGGTCGGTATAGTGCCAGGCTTCGATGCGGCGCGTCGGCAGGCCGGCCTTCTTCAGGTCGTCGAGAAGCCGGTCGCGCAGGGCCGTCACCGCACCATTGCCCGGCAGGTCGCCGATCTGCTGGTTGAAGGCCTCGATCAGCGCCGCTTCGGCCGCAGTCAGGCGGCTCGTCGTCTGCATGTTCATGGACGTCGTCCTTTCCACCCGAACTCAGGCCGCCGCGCCGATGATGTCGGCATAGCCGTTGGCCTCAAGCTCATGCGCCAGCGTCTTGTCGCCCGACTTGATCACCTGGCCCTTGTAGAGAACGTGAACCGTATCCGGCACGATATAGTCGAGCAGGCGCTGGTAATGGGTGATGACCACGACGGCGCGATCCGGCGAGCGCAGCGCGTTGACGCCGTCGGCGACGATCTTCAGCGCGTCGATGTCGAGACCGGAATCGGTTTCATCGAGCACGCAGAGCTTCGGCTCCAAGAGCGCCATCTGCAGGATCTCGGCGCGCTTCTTCTCGCCGCCCGAGAAGCCGACGTTGAGCGGCCGCTTCAGCATCTCGGTATTGATCTGCAGCTTGCCCGCGGCATCCTTGACCCGGCGCATGAAATCCGGCGTCGTCAGCTCGTCTTCGCCGCGTGCCTTACGCTGCTCATTCATCGCCACCTTCAGGAACTGCATGGTGGCGACACCTGGAATTTCCACCGGGTACTGGAAGGCGAGGAAGACGCCCTTGGCGGCGCGTTCGGCCGGATCGAGTTCGAGAATGCTCTCGCCATTATAGAGAATGTCGCCCTCGGTGACCTCGTAGTCGCTGCGGCCGGACAGCACATAGGAGAGCGTCGACTTGCCGGAGCCGTTCGGCCCCATGATCGCGGCAACTTCGCCGGCCTTCACCGTCAGGTTCAGGCCACGGATGATCTCTGTGCCGTCTTCGGCGATACGGGCATGGAGGTTTCTGATTTCAAGCATCTTTGGTTCCTGCGTTTTGTCTGCGTAGCTCATCGGAGCCTCGCGCAATTTCTAAGACATCAACATTTTGTGCTCGGCGCTATCGCGAAAAAAAGCGAAAGACACGGAAAACCGCGACCGTTACGAGCCATAGCCATTCGAGAAATTCCGGGAGTTCCTGAAGAATCTGTCCCGGTTTTTCCATGCGCTGCTGGAGAAACACATAAGGCTGCTCCGGCGGCTTTTCTGTTTCGTATCTTTGCTCGCGGGGGCGAATTTTCGCCAATATCTCCCCACGCATATTCTCCAGACGTCCAAAAATACGCTTTTTGTCCGTCTCGTTCATGTCAACCGACCGAGCCTTCCAGCGAGATGCTGATCAGCTTCTGCGCCTCGACGGCGAACTCCATCGGCAGTTCCTGCAGGACTTCCTTGACGAAGCCGTTGACGATCAGGGCGATTGCCGCTTCGGTGGGGATGCCGCGCTGCAGGCAGTAGAACAGCTGGTCCTCGGAGATTTTCGAGGTCGTCGCTTCATGCTCGAACTGCGCCGTCGAGTTCTTCGCCTCGATGTAGGGCACGGTATGAGCGCCGCACTTGTCGCCGATCAGGAGCGAATCGCACTGGGTGAAGTTGCGCGCGTTCGACGCCTTGCGGTGGGCCGAAACCTGGCCGCGATAGGTGTTGTTGGACACGCCGGCGGCGATGCCCTTGGAGACGATGCGGCTCGACGTGTTCTTGCCGAGATGGATCATCTTGGTGCCGCTGTCGATCTGCTGATGGCCGTTGGAGACGGCGATCGAGTAGAACTCGCCGCGGCTGTCGTCGCCGCGCAGGATGCAGGACGGATATTTCCAGGTGATCGCCGAGCCGGTTTCGACCTGCGTCCAGGAAATCTTCGACCGGTCGCCACGGCAATCGCCGCGCTTGGTGACGAAGTTGTAGATGCCGCCCTTGCCTTCCTTGTCACCGGGATACCAGTTCTGGACGGTGGAATACTTGATCTCGGCATCGTCGAGCGCAACCAGCTCGACCACGGCCGCATGCAGCTGGTTTTCGTCGCGCTGCGGTGCCGTGCAGCCTTCGAGGTAGGAAACGTAGGCGCCTTCTTCCGCGATGATCAGCGTGCGCTCGAACTGGCCGGTGCCCTTCTCGTTGATGCGGAAATAGGTGGACAGCTCCATCGGGCAGCGAACGCCCTTCGGCACGAAGACGAAAGAGCCGTCGGTAAAGACCGCGGAGTTCAGCGTCGCATAGTAGTTGTCGCTCGTCGGCACCACGGAGCCGAGATATTTCTGCACCAGTTCCGGATGCTCGCGGATGGCTTCCGAGATCGACATGAAGATCACGCCGGCCTTCTTCAACTCCGCCTTGAAGGTGGTGACGACCGAAACGCTGTCGAAAACGGCGTCGACGGCGATCTTCGGCTTCTCGACGCCGGCAAGGATCTCCTGCTCGCGCAGAGGAATGCCGAGTTTCTCGTAAACCTTCAACAGCTCAGGATCGACCTCGTCGAGCGACTTCGGGCCCGGCGTGCTCTTCGGCGCGGCGTAATAATGAATGTCGTTGAAATCGATCTTCGGATAATCGACGCGCGCCCAGGTCGGCTCTTCCAGCGTCAGCCAGCGCCGATAGGCTTCGAGGCGCCATTCCAGCATCCATTCCGGTTCCTGCTTCTTGGCCGAAATGAAGCGGATGATATCCTCGGACAGGCCTTTCGGCGCCTTGTCCATTTCGATGACGGTCTCGAAACCGTATTTGTACTGGTCCACATCGATCAGGCGCACCTGGTCGATCGTTTCCTGCACGGCAGCCATCTCATTCTCCAATCTCGCCGGATACAAGGTCCGGCAGCTTGTAGCGTTTGGGCAATTGTCTTGCCCCTCATGTAAGACGCCAAAAGGGACTTTTCAGCCCGATTGGCAAGCGGAAATTTGTCTTTCCGCAAGTTTTGAGGCGGGTCAGGCCGCCTCGCCCGCCGACCTTCGCCGGCAGGCGATCTTCGCAAAAGCCGCAATCGCCCGGTCGATATCCTCTTCGGTCGTCGAAAAGCCGAGCGAGATCCGCAGCGCCCCGAGCTTGGCGTCACGTCCCATCGCCGTCAGCACATGGCTTTCGCCGAGCCGTCCCGACGAGCAGGCAGAACCCGCCGAAAGCGCCACGCCTTCGAGATCGAAGGCGATCTGTCCGGTCTCCGCCTTCAGCCCCGGCAGGGTGAAAAAGATCGTGTTGGTGACGCGCTCGCCGCCAGCGCCGTGGATGATCACATCGGCTGCCGCCCGGCGCATGCCGGCTTCCAGCCGCTCGCGCAAGGCGCCGATCGCCGCATTGCGCGCCTCGAATTCGCAGGCCGCCGCCTCCGCCGCCGCACCGAAGCCGATCAGCGCCAGGGAGTTCTGTGTCCCCGACCGGTGACCGCGCTCCTGCCCGCCGCCTTGGATCAGCGGCCGCGGCATCAGCGCCTCGCCGCGCGCAATCAGCGCGCCGGCGCCCTTCGGCCCGCCGATCTTGTGCGACGAGACGATCATGAAGTCGGCGCCGATCCTGCCGATGTCGAGCCCGATGCGGCCGGCCGCCTGCACGGCATCGACGACGAAAAGCCCGCCATGGGCGTGCACGATTTTTGCCGCTGCCTCCACGGGCTGGACGATACCCGTCTCATTGTTGACGAGCATGATGGCGACCATCGGCAGGCCGGCGGCCTTGTCATGGGCATCGAGCAGGCTAGCGAGCGCATTGAGGTCGACGATGCCGGCTTCCGTTACCGGGATTTCCGTCATCGTCTCTTTGGCGAAACGGCCGCCTTCGCGCACCGCCGGATGCTCGATCGCCGAAAAATAGAGATGTCCGAGCCGCAACGGCGTGCGGCCCATGCGGAAATCCGGCGTCAGCACCAGATTGGCGGCCTCGGTCGCGCCGCTGGTGAAGACCACATTGCCGGCGTCGGTGCCCACCAGGGCCGCCACTTTGCGCCGTGCGCATTCGATGGCAGCGCGGGCGGCGCGGCCTTCGCCGTGGACGGAATTTGGATTGCCGAAAATGTCGATGGCGCGCATGATCGCCTCGCGCGCTGCGGGGTGCAGCGGCGCTGTGGCATTCCAGTCGAGATAAAGGCGTGGCGGCGCCATGATCTTCAGTCCTGCGCTTGACGAGCTTGCTTCAGCACCCGCGGCTCATTTTTCTTGAAATTTCCGCCGGGCTTGCCTTATGACACATTCCACGATGCGTGGATCGCCATGCAAGTTTCGAATTGTTCTAAACTGCGTTTTAGAAAAGCTGACAACACTAGTCAAGTCATGTTGTCGTCCAACGCAGCGCGAACGCGAAATAAAACCCGGAGTACCAATGCCCGAAGTTATTTTCAACGGCCCAGCCGGCCGTCTTGAAGGCCGCTACCAGCCCTCCAAGGAAAAAAGCGCGCCCATCGCTCTCATCCTGCATCCGCATCCGCAGTTCGGCGGCACGATGAACAATCAGATCGTCTACCAGCTCTTCTACATGTTCCAGAAGCGCGGGTTCACGACCCTGCGCTTCAATTTCCGGGGCATCGGCCGCAGCCAGGGCGAATTCGACCACGGCGCCGGCGAACTCTCGGACGCCGCCTCCGCGCTCGACTGGGTGCAGAGCCTGCATCCCGATTCGAAGACCTGCTGGGTCGCCGGTTATTCCTTCGGCTCCTGGATCGGCATGCAGCTGCTGATGCGCCGGCCGGAGATCGAGGGCTTCATGTCGATCGCGCCGCAGCCCAACACATACGACTTCTCCTTCCTGGCGCCCTGCCCCTCCTCCGGCCTGATCATCAACGGCGAGGCCGACAAGGTGGCGCCGGAAAAGGATGTCAACGGCCTTGTGGAGAAACTGAAGACCCAGAAGGGCATCCTCATCACCCACCGCACCGTTTCCAACGCCAACCACTTCTTCAACGGCCAGGTGGAAACGCTGATGGGCGAATGCGAGGATTATCTCGACCGCCGCCTCAACGGCGAACTGGTGCCGGAACCGGCCGCCAAACGGATCCGCTGACGCATAGCGCCGGCTCGTCTTCCCCTGAGAAGGCGAGCCGGGACGCCACCCGCCGATTGTGCCGGAACAGATCACCTATCGTGTTGCAATATATATTGCAGTGCGGTAGGGTCCTCGCGATCCTAACTAAAGCGAGGTCCGCAAATGACCAAGTCGTTCGGGGAAGTCCTGGATAAGTATAGGGGTATTGGTCCGGGGTTCGACTTTCTTCGAATTGGGCTCGCCTTTTCTATCGTATTGACGCATTCGTTTTTGCTGACGCGGAATGATGCCTTCATCAGAGGCTCGGTATTCTGGTTTACCGAATACGCTCTTGTTCCGATGTTTTTCGCCCTGAGCGGATTTCTGATTGCCGGCAGCGCCCAGCGCCTGAGCCTCCCGAATTTTCTGATCAATCGCGGCTTGCGCATCGTTCCGGCACTTGCCGTCGATATCGTCGTGTGTTCGCTGATCATCGGACCGATCGTGACGATCGTCTATCACGCCGAATATTTTACCGATCCGCGGTTCTTCAAATACTTCCTGAATATCGTCGGCTGGATCCATTACGAGCTGCCGGGCGTCTTCCAGGACAATCCGAGCCAGCGGGTCAACGGCGCTCTGTGGACGGTTCCATGGGAGATCTTCTGCTACATCATCATGTCGTTCCTGATGATCACCGCCATCGTGAAGACGCGCTACAAGCTGCTCGGCGTAACGATCGCCTACATCGTCATCGGTCTCATCGTGCAGAAGATGCCCTATCTGTTGCCCGGTTCAATCAAGCCGATCGCTCGCTTCCTGTTCATGAGTCGCGGCTCCCAGCTGATCACGGCCTTCATGATGGGCATCGTCGTCTTTCAGTTCAAAGCGGTCATTCCGCATTCCCGCTGGCTGTTCGCCGCCGCCTGCCTGGTTTGCATCGTCGCCATTCTCACCCTCGACAGCCGGGCGGTGGAGTCGGTAATCAACCGGCCGATCGTCATCACCTCGCTCGTCTACATCACCGTCTTCATCGGCTTGTCTGAGGTGCCCATTCCGGCCTTTTTCAGGAAGGGCGACTATTCCTACGGCGTCTATCTCTACCATGATCCGTTCCTGCAGATCTGGATCAGCGCGTTCCCCTCACTCTTTCTCTACCCGAAATATGGTGCGCTGGCGCTCTATATGGTCGGTCTGCCCTCGGCTCTCGCCGTCGCGGTGCTGTCCTGGCATTTCATCGAGAAACCGATCCTCGGCCTTCGCAAGAAATTCTCGTTCATCGCCCAGGTCCGGGGCGTCGAGAATGGCAATCACGCTGGACATGGATCCAATGTCCGGCCGGTCGCGGTCAAAAGTTAGGGCTTTGCCGGCGCATATCCGCGGTGAGTTCAAAAGCTGGGTCAAGCACTCCATCGATCAGGATCGGCGCGCGTTCGCGCATGCCGATCTTCTGGAGGACGCGTTGCGAGGCGATGTTTTCGGGATGCGTGAAGGCGATGAAGCCGGATGCCAACTGCTTCTCAAAGAACCAGTCTGAAAGCGCTAACGCCGCCTCGGTCGCTAAGCCCTTGCCCCAAGCCTCCTCGCGCAGGGAATAGCCAAGTTCGAAGTGTTCGCCCCTGAACTTCGAAATCCCCGCGCGGCCGATGAATTGGCCATCCTCGGCGATAATCTTGTATTTGGTCGTGCCGTCGCGTGCCTGTTCCCCGAACCAGCCCCGCAGCCGCTCTTCGGCCTTTTCGAGACTCCACGGCGCGCTGCCGGGCAGATATCGGGTCGTCGCCATGGTCGAATGCAACTGCTGCACCAGCGCCGCATCGCCTTCGTCCCACATGACGAAGCTGAGCCGTGGCGTCTTCAGTATGACCTGCTGCTCTCTCATGGCCTTGCCAGCACCCCGCCGCTGACTGGGGCGGCGACCCCCGTCGTGCCGGGAAACGTCAACGGCAGCCCGTCCAGCGAGCGGACGGCGAGATAGGCCCAGGCCTCGGCTTCCATCGCATCGCCGTCGAAGCCGGCCTGTTCGGCGGTCAACACCTTCGAGCCCAGCCTTTCGGCCATGGCCGAGAACTCCGCCATGAGGGTGGCGTTCAGCCGCCCGCCGCCGCAGACGATATAGATCGACGGGCTCTCGGGCAGGAAACCGGCGGATTTGATGATCGAGGCGGCGGCGACATGGGCGAGTGTGCGGGCGCCGTCCTCGAGGCTTGCCTCCTCCGGCCGAAGCGGCGCAAAATCGCCGCGGTCAAGTGAGCGGCGAACATTGCCGCGAAAGAACGGGCTTGCCAGATAGCGTTCCGCAAGAGCGGCCACGACCTTGCCGCGCCCGCCGATCTCGCCGCCGGGATCATAGGTTTTGCCGGTCTGCATCTCCACCCATTGGTCGATCAGCGTATTGCCCGGCCCGCTGTCGAAGGCCGCGATCCGGCCATCCCCACCGATAAAGGTCAGATTCGAGATGCCGCCGATATTGACGAAACACACCGCCTGCACCGCTTGCTGGAATTTTCCTGCGAGTGCCGCGTGATAGGCCGGCACCAGCGGCGCGCCCTGCCCGCCATGAAGCATGTCGTTGGCGCGCATGTCATAGACCACCGATATGCCGGTCCGGCGCGCCAATTCCCCTCCATCGCCGATCTGGATCGTCAATCCTTCGTCGGGGCGATGGAGCACTGTCTGGCCATGAAAACCGAGAACATCGATGGCATCGGCAGAAAGCCCGAAACGCTCCAGAAATGCCGTAACGGCAGCTGCATGCCGCAAGGTCAGTTCAAGCTCGATCCGGCGAAGTTCCTCCGGCCGTTCACGCCGGTCGCGCAGCGGCCGCGCCAGCTCCAGCGCCCGTTTCAGCCGCCCGCGAAAATCGGCGTCATAGGGCACGCCCATGAAAGGCCCGCGTTCGATGAAGCCGCGGCCGTCGGTCCTGAGCAGCGCGACGTCGATTCCGTCCATCGACGTGCCGCTCATCAGGCCGATCGCAGTCCTGATGACGTCCATGCGGCTTGCCTCCCTGCGATTCCCGGATGCACTTTTATAAAAACAGTGCTAAACGCGCCGCGACAGATCAACAACAACGAACTTGCGCAAGCCCCAGCGGTCGAGCGCAGATACTCAAGAGACGAAACCCATGTCCGAGTTCAAGTCCGATTTCCTCCGCACCCTGAAAGAGCGCGGCTTCATTCATCAGATCTCTGATGAAAGCGGCCTCGACGACCTCTTCGCCAAGGAAACCGTGACGGCCTATATCGGCTATGACCCGACGGCATCCAGCCTCCATGTCGGCCATCTCACGCAGATCATGATGCTGCACTGGCTGCAGGCGACGGGCCACCGCCCGATCTCGCTGATGGGCGGCGGCACCGGCATGGTCGGCGATCCCTCCTTCAAAGAGGAGGCCCGCAAGCTGATGACGATCGAGACGATCGAAGAAAATATCGCATCGATCAAGCGCTGCTTTTCGAACTATCTCGATTACGGCAAGCCCGGCAACGCCGCGCTGATGATCAACAATGCCGAATGGCTGCGTACGTTGAATTACCTGGAGTTCCTGCGCGATGTCGGCCGCCATTTCTCGGTCAACCGAATGCTGTCCTTCGACAGTGTGAAGACGCGCCTTGACCGCGAGCAGTCGCTCTCCTTCCTGGAATTCAATTACATGATCCTCCAGGCCTATGATTTCGTCGAGCTCGCCAAACGCTACGACTGCCGCCTGCAGATGGGCGGTTCGGACCAATGGGGCAATATCGTCAACGGCATCGATCTCGGTCACCGCATGGGGACGCAGCAGCTTTACGCCCTGACTTCGCCGCTGCTGACGACATCGTCCGGCGCCAAGATGGGCAAGTCGGCGACGGGCGCTATCTGGCTGAACGCCGATATGCTCTCGGCCTATGATTTCTGGCAATATTGGCGCAACACCGAGGATGCCGACGTCTCGCGCTTCCTGAAGCTGTACACGACGCTGCCGATGGATGAAATCGCTCGTCTTTCGGCGCTCGGCGGTTCGGAGATCAACGAGGTCAAGAAGATCCTCGCGACCGAAGTGACGGCGATCCTGCACGGGCGCGAGGCGGCTGAACAGGCCGCCGAAACGGCGCGCAAAACTTTCGAAGAAGGCGGCCTTTCCGACAACCTGCCGTCTGTCGAGGTTCCCGCATCCGAACTCGACGCCGGCATCGGTTTGCTGTCGCTGATCGTTCGGGCCGGCCTGGCCGCGTCGAATGGCGAAGCCCGCCGTCACGTCCAAGGCGGCGCTGTCCGCATCAACGACGAGGCCGTCAGCGACGAACGGAAGATGATCGGCAGCGGCGAAATCACCGCCGACGGCATCATCAAGCTCTCGCTCGGCAAGAAGAAGCACATCCTGATCCGTCGCGCGGCGTAAGCGGCTTCAAGTGTGAACGGATATGAAAGCCGGCGGCCTCGCCGGCTTTTTCTTTGTTAGCCCCTGCATCAGCGAACAAGATCATTCAGCTCTTTGCTGACCTTCACCGTCATTCCGTTCGGTTTCTCGAAGCAGATAGCCCGGCGGATCGATATTTGAAGCGGGCTTCATCCGCGACCACCAGCTGATCGAGAAGATCGGCGGCGTCACCGTCGCGTCGAGGGGAACGGCGAGGATGTGGCCGGAGCGGGTGGGCTGGGGCGGTTTTGGCCGGTCGCCCTTTTCCGCAGAATACGAAGCCTGATGGCCGACCGTGACGGCGATCACGATGGCGGATGCAAAAGAGACTGTCCGAGCACGCCGCATGGCATTCTCCGCCGGCCATCACTTTCTGGCCGAAACCCCACATTACATCAGTATTCACTAAAATACTTCAGCGTCGACGACGAAATTGCCGGCAGGCGACCGAACGGATGATCCGGATTCGCGAGGAAGCCCTCGCCTGCTTCACTGGAATTCGAAGATCTGCCGGAAAACACCGGGCGCGATGATCGACAGCGGATTGATCTGCAGGTTCGGCTGGTCGAACTTGCCTGTGAGTTTGAAGGTGATACCGATCAGGCCGCGGTCGCTGCCATTGCCGAGGATGACGCCGATCAGCGGCAGTTCGGCAAACAGCCGGTTGAGGCCGTAGGCCGGCATGAAAGTGCCGGTCATGTCCATGTTGCCCTTGCGATCGCGCACGACTCCCTGGAAAGTCGCGCCGATCTGGTCGCCGCGCAGCACGCCGTTCTCGATGCCGACCATGCCATTGCGCGACACGACGCGGGCAAAGCCGCGCTGGAAACGCTGCGACGAGGTATCGATGTCGCGCTTGACGGCTTCATTGAGGCTGCGCTGCTCGCTTCCGACAGGCGTCGAGACGATCGAGCGCAGCCGTTGTTCGTTGACGATCGCAAAACGGCGCACGTCGAGCGAACCGTCCCAGCCGCCCTGTGGAGAAAGCCGGATCGCCAGATTGAGCAGACCGCCCTGCATGTGCTGATAGAGATCGGCGAAACGCGATACCGCGCCGGCATCGCCGCTGGTGATGTTGATGACGCCGCCATCCTTCATCTGGCTGACCACGGCCTCGCCGCTGTCGGTAACGGCGGAAAAGTTCAGCGCTTGCAGCCTGTCGCCGCGCAGTGACACCTGCGCCTGGAAATTGCCGATCTTTTCGTCGTTGAAACCGATGACGTTTTTGAGCTTAGCGCGCACCGACACGCCGGTGTCGCCGGCATCTCCTTCATCATCATCGCCCGAGCCCGATTTCAACCGTGCGATAACCGGCCGCGCATCGGCGCTATCGCCGGAAACGGAAACGTCGAAATTACCCTTGCTGCGCTTCACCGATAGGGCGAAATCGTCGAGCGAGGAGAGTTTGACGCTGTCGAAATCGGCAGAGATCAGCCCGGCCTTGCCGACATTCAGAGACCCGGTGGCGCCGAAACCGTCGCCCTTCAGCCGGAAATTCTTGATCTCGGTATTGTCGGCCGGGCCGGATGTTTCGAATTCGGCCGTGGCCGCAATGCCGCTGCCCTTCGACCAGCCGATCCACGGCAGGTCGAGCTGCGATTTGGTGAGGTCGAGCTGGACGTCCTGCCGGTCGTCGTCGATCCGCGTCAGCACCATCTTCACGCTGCCGCCGATGATGCCGGCGAGGCCGGGTATCAGCTTGTTGCGCTGGTCTTCGGACAGCGTCGCGGTGATTACCCGCTGCCGCTTCGCGCTGTCGGATGCCTCGACCGGTTCGGCAAGATCGATGTCGGCCGGGACGCCATCGATCTGGGCCTTGGCGTCGAGCGTGATCTGTTTCGGATTGCCGTTCAGCGTACCGTTGAGATTGCTGATCGTCCGGCCGGAAAACGGCTTGGCAAGATCGATGTCGGTCAGCTTCATTTCCGCCGTCCATTCGGCCGGCGGCGGGTTCTGCGAAGAGAGCAGGCCGAAATGCGCCTTGACGTGCGCCTCGATCCGGCCTTTGAAATCGTCGGGCGTAAAGCCGGCGCGCTGCAGCACCCGGATCGGCCTATAGGTCAGAAGTTCGCCGACGGCGTCGGCTGCTCCGGAGACCGCGAGATCGATATCCGCCATCAGCGGCTTGTCGTAGGTGGCGGGCATGATGAAGGTTCCCTGCCCGAGAACGACGGATCGGCCGGAAGGGAAATAGGACGTGCCGCTCTTGATCGCGATCGTCGCAACGGGGCCGGTCAGATCGAAATGGGCCGACGTGTCACGGATCGGCGGAATCTCGCCGGCGACGTTCATCCGCGCTCCCGCGATGTCGAAGCCGATGCGGATCTGGTTGGCATCGAGCTTCAATCCCCTGCCGCCGGCGGCCTCATCCAGTCTGCCGAAGGGAATGAAGACTGATATGGCGGCGTTGGTGACCGTGCCGCCGAAGAGGTTGCCGTGTACCCAGGCGCGCACCTTCGGCGCCATCCAGAAGGGCCAGAGCTGCTTGATCGCGGTCGTCTGCAACTGTGCCGACTGGCCGGCAAAGCTGATCTCCGGCGATTTGTCGCCGAGCTTGACGTGCAGCGCCCCGTAAAGCGCGCCGAGCGGGCTGGAGACGGTCATGTTGGGAAACAGGAACTCCCGCCCGCTGACCATGTAGCGCCCGGTGGCCTGGATGTCGAAGGAGAGCGGCTGCTCGCCGGAGCCGCCGGGGGCCGCTGTGCCGCCGCTGACAAGCAGGTCGATGCCGAAGCCCTTCCCGGCCTGCGGATCGAGCTTGTCGAGATCGATGAGCGCGCCGTTGATCGGCACCGTGGTCGCGCCGAACCGGGCGTTCGACCGGGCAATTTCGAGCGTCTGCTTGTCGAAATCGTAGACGAGGTTGATCTGCCCGCCCGACAGCTCCTGCGCATCGCCGTCCGCATAGATCAGGCCGGAACCGATATCGAGCGTCGCCGCCAGCGCCGGCTGCACGCTGTCTCGCCCCCTGGTGGCCGACACCGTCAGGTCGGCGAAGGCGTTGAGCCCCTGGCGTATCACGCCCTGATCGTTGCGTTTCAGCGCAAAGGGCGTGAGATCGGCATGCTTCAGCGTCGCCACGACCTTCGACACGTGGCCGCCTTCTTTCTCGGCGAGCACATCGAGCTCGGCCACCTCACCGTTGAGCGCGACCTCGCCGCTCAATTGCAGTGAGGACGGGCCGGCATGGGCAAAGACGAGATTGTCGATGACGAGCGACAGCGGACCATTGGCGGTATCGGCAAGCTTGATGTTTATGCCGGAGATGCGCACCGAATTCGTCGAGCCGCGCGTCACGATGCTGTCGAACATATCGAACTGCGAAAAGATCCTTTCCATCGCCGCCGGCATGGCGTCAATGCGCAGATCGTCGAGTTTGACGGGATTGCCGGAGGGAAGAAGTGCTGTATCGAGGGCGATATCCTCCGCTTCGATGTCCGAAACGGCGATGCGGCCGCGGAAAAGCTGCAGCGGATCGAGCCCCAGGCGCACAGAACCCGTCGTCGACAGGTGCTGACCGCTCTCCCGGTCGATCATGTTGACGTTGCGCGCCTCCAGCGCCAGCCGGAAGTCCGACGTGAAGCGGATGACGGTGGAGCCGACCTCGGCGCGGTAGCGCGGTCCGGCCACGCCGTTCAACGCCGCCTGCGCCTGCTGCGACAGCGGCTTGTCGAACATGCCACTTTCGACGGTGAAGATGATCGCAGCGAAAACAAGCAGAATCAGCCCCAGAAATCCGAGCGTCAGCTTCGCCGTGCGCTGCATTGGCGAACGCGGCGGCGGGCAATGGACGATGATCGGATCCTCGGCCTGGGCGGACGGCAAGCGGTCCAGCGCAACGATATCCTTCTTGCGAAACGTGACCTTTTCGCCGCGGATGGCTGACATGCGCCTTCGGGCTCTCCCTTAAGTGAAGAATTGAACCCGGCAATGCTGGACGGGTTTCCATCCACTATATAATTCGGGGAGAGACAGTGTCATCCACAAACCCGGCAAAAGAAAGGTTTTCCCAAATGGCGGTTCCCGGCATCGGCGCCACGGCTCCTGATTTCAACCTTCCCCGCGATGGCGGCGGCCGCGTCTCGCTGGCCGAATTCCATGGCAGGCCGCTCGTCCTGTTCTTCTACCCTAAGGACGACACGACCGGCTGCACTGCAGAATCACTGGCTTTCACCGCATTGGCAAGCGAGTTCGAGGCGGCCGGTGCCGCCGTCATCGGCATGTCGCCCGATTCGGCCGCCTGCCATGACAAGTTTATCAGGAAGCACCGTCTTTCGGTGGCGCTCGCCTCGGACGAGGAAAAAACCACGCTGCGGGCCTATGGCGTCTGGAAGGAAAAGAGCATGTACGGCCGCAACTTCATGGGCGTCGAGCGCACCACTTTCCTGATCCGCCAGGACGGCACGATCGCCACCATCTGGCAGAAGGTGAAGGTGCAGGGCCATGCCGAAACCGTGCTCGAGGCCGTGCGGAATCTGGCGGCGTGACCGGCAACCTCACGATAACATCTCTGCGTGGCGGCGCCATCGATGCGATACGCTCCGCCGATCTCGACCGCAAGACGGCGCTCGCGCAGGAAAGCGCCACCCGCTGGTTCGAACGCCGGGTGTCGTTGCGCTCGCCGCTCGATGCCGCATTGCCGGACAGGCCCGGCCGTCCTGAAAAGCCGGTTCTGACGCCGCCGACCCAGGTGGAGAAACGCTCGTTGCACACGCTGAAAGGCCGGATCGCCCTGCTCCATGCCATCGCCCATATCGAGCTTAATGCCGTCGATCTGGCGCTCGATATCGTCGCGCGTTTCGCAACCGAACAGGTGCCGAATTCCTTCTTCGACGGCTGGATGCAGGTTGCCTTCGAGGAGGCGAAACATTTCCGCATGGTGCGCGCCCGCCTCAACGATCTCGGCGCCGATTACGGCGATCTTCCCGCCCATGACGGGCTCTGGCAGGCCGCCCATTCTACGCGCAACGACCTCACCGCAAGGCTCGCCGTCGTGCCGCTGATTCTCGAAGCCCGCGGCCTCGACGTCACGCCGTCGCTGCAGGCAAAGATGCGCCAGACCGGCGATCTCGAAAGTGCTGCCGTGCTCGACGTCATCTACAACGACGAGAAAGGCCATGTCGCCGTCGGCGCCAAATGGTTCCGCTTCCTCTGCGCCCGCGAGAAGCGCGACCCCGCAAAGGCTTTTCAGGAGCTGGTGCGCGCCAATTTCCGCGGGCCGCTGAAGCCACCCTTCAACGACCTCGCTCGCGCCGAGGCCGGACTGACGCCGTCCTTCTATCGCTCGCTGGCTTCGATCAGCCACGCGTGAAGTCCCTGAAATTTATGATCCGACGACGGCAGTGAAAGCATTCATTAACCATAACCGTGTCTAATCTTCCGAAAGAGGCGTAGCGCATCAATCGGGAGAGCCTGCGTGAACAGCGGACATCAGCACCGGGTATTCGGCAGGCGGGCGCAGGAACATATCCTGATCCTGGCAAGCGGCGACAAGGTCCGCCACGTGACGGTCCGGCCGTGGATGGCGGCGATCGCCTTCTGCTTCATCGGCGTCTTCTCGATCGGCTATCTCCTGGCCACCTCCTATCTCGTGCTGCGCGACGATCTGATCGGCGCCACCATGGCGCGCCAAGCCCGCATGCAGCACGACTATGAAGATCGCATCGCCGCCCTTCGCGCTCAGGTCGACCGCATCACCTCCCGCCAGCTTCTCGACCAGCAGGTGGTCGAAGACAAGGTCGACAAGCTGATGGAGCAGCAAATGGCGCTGACCTCGCGCCACGGCAAGCTCGACAATCTGCTCGACCGGGCCGAAAGCTCCGGCCTCACGGAAAAGGACGGTGCCCCGCCTGCCCCCATTCAGTCCTATGCTCCCGACATCAAGGACAAGCGCGCTTCGCTTGGCGGCATCGAGGCGATCGAGAAACAGCTGGCGAGCGGCGCGCCCGCCGATGCGACGCCAGACAACTCGACGCTTGCCTATGTGCCGTCCGCCGAAACCGTCGGCGATCGCGCCGATCGCATCTTCTCCAACGTGACGCTGTCGCTGAAGGGTGTCGAACAGGACCAGCGCAACCGCGTAGAGCAACTGACGAGCGATGCCGGCAATGCCGCCAACGCCATTGCGACAGTGCTGACCCGCTTCAAGATTCCGACGCCGGCAGAGACCGCGGCTGAGAAGGACGACGACGCCGTCGGCGGCCCATATGTCGAGCCCGAAAGCAACGACGACTTCAACAATTCACTGGTGGCGCTCGACAGCGCGCTGACCCGGCTTGAAGCGGTGCGCAGCACTGCCGAATCGCTGCCCTTCCGCAATCCCGCCATCGGCAAGGAAGTGACCAGCCCCTTCGGCAATCGCCGTGATCCTTTCCTCGGCCGCCTGGCGCTCCATTCCGGCATCGACTTCCGCTTTGCTCCGGGCGAGAGGATCCGCCCGACCGCACCCGGTAAGGTGATTGCGGCCGGCTGGACCGGCGGCTACGGCAACATGGTCGAAGTCGATCACGGGAACGGCATCTCGACGCGCTACGGGCATATGTCGGAAGTGCTGGTCAAGGTCGGCGACACGGTCGACCGCAATGACGTCATCGGCCTTGCCGGCAGCACCGGCCGCTCGACGGGGACGCATCTGCACTATGAAGTGCGCCAGGACGGCCACGCCGTCGATCCAGTATATTTCATGAATGCCGGCCTTAAACTCGCCACCTATATCAAGTAACAGCCATCAGGTAACCATCGCTTCACTCTGCACGGGGTGCGGCCTCTCTATTTCTTGACTTGCCGGCCATTCGGGGTTATGTCGCGCTGCATTGCGGCATGCAATCCCGCCGACTCGTTCAGAGCTCGGCCGAACCGGAACGGAAACAGTTTTCCCTTTGACGACATTCGCTGACCTTGGCTTGAGCCAAAAAGTGCTATCCGCTGTTACCGATGCGGGCTACACGATACCCACGCCTATTCAGGCGGGAGCTATTCCCTTTGCGCTCGAGCGCCGCGATATTTGCGGCATCGCGCAGACGGGCACCGGCAAGACGGCATCCTTCGTTCTGCCGATGCTGTCGCTCCTGGAAAAGGGCCGCGCCCGCGCCCGCATGCCGCGGACGCTGATTCTCGAGCCGACGCGCGAACTCGCCGCCCAGGTCGCTGAGAATTTCGAAAAATACGGCAAGAACCACCGCCTCAACGTTGCCCTTCTGATCGGCGGCGTTTCGTTCGAGGACCAGGACCGCAAGCTCGAGCGCGGCGCCGACGTGCTGATCTGCACACCCGGCCGCCTCCTCGACCATTTCGAGCGCGGCAAGCTGCTGATGAGCGGCGTCGAGATCCTCGTCATCGACGAGGCCGACCGCATGCTCGACATGGGCTTCATCCCCGATATCGAGCGCATCGCCAAGATGATCCCCTTCACCCGCCAGACGCTGTTCTTCTCGGCAACCATGCCGCCGGAGATCCAGAAGCTCGCCGACCGCTTCCTGCAAAATCCCGAGCGCATCGAGGTGGCAAAGCCCGCGTCGGCCGCAAAGACCGTGACCCAGCGCTTCGTCGCCTCGCACGGCAAGGACTACGAGAAGCGCGCGGTTCTGCGTGAACTCGTCCGCGCCCAGGCCGAACTCAAGAACGCCATCGTCTTCTGCAACCGCAAGAAGGATGTCGCCGATCTCTTCCGGTCGCTCGAACGCCACGGCTTTTCCGTCGGCGCCCTGCATGGCGACATGGATCAGCGTTCCCGCACGACGACGCTGCAGAGCTTCCGTGACGGCAACCTCCAACTGCTGGTCGCCTCCGACGTCGCAGCCCGCGGCCTCGACATTCCCGATGTCAGCCACGTCTTCAATTTCGACGTGCCGATCCATTCCGAGGATTACGTCCATCGTATCGGCCGCACCGGCCGTGCCGGCCGCTCGGGCGCCGCCTTCACGCTCGTCACCAAGCGCGACACCAAATTTGTCGATGCGATCGAAAAGCTGATCGGCGAAAAGATCGAATGGCTGAGCGGCGATGTCAATTCCCTGCCGCCGGCAGAAGAAAGCGCCGACAGCGAGCGCCCGCGGCGCAACGGCCGCGAGCGTGGCGCTAGGGGTGAACGAGGCGACAGGGATCGCGGACGCGGGCGCGGCAATCGCAGCGCCGCGGGTCATAAATCTGATAACGACATACAGGATAATGACGTCCAAGTGATCCAGGCAGCACCAGTAAAGGCCGACATCGTGAAGCACGAGCGCAAAGCAGAGCAGAAGCCGCAAAACAATGCGCGCAACAGCCGGCCTTATCCGGCAAACGACGACAGCCGCGACCGCCGCCGCCATCGCGACCATGATGACGGCCCGACCCCGGTCGGCTTCGGCGACGATATCCCCGCCTTCATGCTGATCGCCGGCAGCGCCAAGATTTGAGCCTTGCCATGGCCAGGCCCGGTCTCGATTTTCCGGGCTTCGGCGTCGGCCTGGTGATTTTGCGCGACGCCAGGATCCTTCTCTACAAGCGCATGCGCCCGCCCGAAGCCGGCTACTGGAATATTGTCGGCGGCAAGGTCGATCATATGGAGCCGGCCGAGCAAGCCGCGCGCCGCGAGGCCGAAGAAGAAACCGGCCTCAAGATCGGCCGCATCGAGCGCATCGGCATGACCGAGCAGATCATCGATACCGACCGCCAGCACTGGATTTCGCTTCTCTATCTCGCCCGCGATGTCGAGGGTGAGCCGCAATTGACCGAACCGGACAAGCTTTCGGATTTCGGCTGGTTTCCCCTGACGGATTTGCCGGAACCGCTGTCGGCCTTCACCAAGGCGGCGATCGCAGCCTTGCCACCCGGTGAACGAGACGAATAGTTATTCGGCGCGAAGCGACGCCTCATAGGCAAGCCGCACCCATTTCGCCATCAGATCGGGATCGTCATAGGCCTCGTCGGGGATCGACCAGTAGGGCATTTTCACCGGCTTGCCCTTCTTGCCCTCATAGCTCCACTGCGTGGCGCCGGCGGCGGCAAATTCCGGGGCGCTCGTCTCGTCCGCCTTCAGCAGCATCTCGTCACGCACTTCGAGCGCGATGATGCGCCCGAGATGATAGATGCCCTTGCCGCCGAACATGCGCTTGACCGTGACCGGGCCGAGCCCCTGAAACATTTCCTCGATCCCGGCATTGTCCATGCTCTATTCCCTCGAAATCCTGTCACCGCTCACATCACAGCGCGTGATAATCCCGGTTCAGATAGAGGAGCGCCGGGTGCTTTTCGCTGAAGCGGACGGCTGCGACCTCGCCGAAGATGACATTGTGCGTCGGCATTTCCTTGATGTCGGTCACCCGGCAATCGAAGGCGGCGAGCGCATCGGCCAGCACAGGCGCGCCGGTAACCAGCGTCTCGAAACGGGCGCTGCCGAAACGGGCATCATCGGCAAGCGCCGTGCGCCCGGAGAAAGCGTCGGCAACGCCCTGATGATGGGCGCCGAGCGTGTTGAGCACGAAGATGCCGCTGCGGAAAAAGATCTCGTTCTTCGGATTGGTGTTGTTGAGGCATATCAGCACCGAGGCCGGATTGTCGGAGACCGAGCAGGCGGCGGTGATGGTGACACCGCGGCGCACGCCTTCCATGACAGTCGTCACGAGCTGCACATGGCCGGCATAACGGCTCATGGCATCGCGATAAAGGCCAGGGTCGATATGCTGCCTGTTCAACACCTGCTTCTCCCTTGCGCTCTTCTGTCTACTGCCTAATTCCGTAAATCGGCATCGTTTAAACGACGAAAATTAGGCAGCAATCGAAAGTGCTACAGCCTTCTCCGCGCATCCGAAAAGATGCGCGTCGCTGTCGTTCGACTTGCTATCGCGCCAATATGGCGAGCATCTGTTACGTTTTCTACAATAGGACCGGTGAAAAGCGCTGGGTTACGCTTGTTTTTCTTTGACGATCGCGGCCTTGCGGATAAAAGGGCATGGACGATGGCTAGGGATCTCCGCCTTTCATGATCAACCTGCGAGGGATAGCAGCCTTTCTGGTGCTGCTCGGAGCGGCGGCGCAAGGCCATGCGGCCGGCGTGACGATCGGCATCGTCGCCCCTCAGAACGGCCCGCTCGCTTTGCTCGGCAGCCAGATCGCCGCCGGCGCCGGTTTCGAGATCCAGCAATCCGGAAATACGCTCGTCGCCGTCAACGAGACCTGTGAGGACAATAGCGGTGCAGCGGTTGCCGATGCGCTCGTCAATGCCAAGGTGCAGATCGCAATCGGCTTTCTCTGCAGCGAGACGCTGGAAGGCGCGCTGCCGAAGCTGAAAGACGCCGGCATCCCCGCCATCACCGTCTCGGTGCGCTCCCGCATCCTCATGGAGGATGCCCTGAAAAACGGCTGGCCGCTCTTCCGCCTGGCGCCCGCCGACGGCACCGAGGCGGCAAAGATCATCGAAGTGATCCTCAAGGACTGGGCGGCCGATCCGATCGCGCTGATCGAGGACGGCACCATTCATGGCCGCGAACTGACGGAAGCTGTGCGCAATGCGCTGGAGCAGAACGGCCTGAAGCCGGTCTTCACCGACACCTACCGGCCGGGACAGGAGCAGCAGATCGCCCTTGTCCGCCGCCTGAAACGAGCTGGCGCCACCCGGGTCTTCATCGGCGGCGACCGCAACGATGTCGCCGTCATTGCCCGCGACGCCAAGGCGGAAAACATCCCGCTGTCCATTCTCGGCGGTGACGCCATGCGCGCCGCCGACCAGCCGCTGCCGCTGAATGCGGGCGTACGCGCCGTCGCTCTGCCGGAATATGCCCTGCTTCAGGAGGGCGCAGCCGCAGCTGAGACGCTGCGCGCCAAAGGCATCGAGCCGGAAGGGTATGTCCTGCCGTCGCTGGCCGCGGCACGCATTGCCGGCCAGGCCGTGGAAGCCGCCGCTCAAGCGGGCAAGCCCTTGCAGGAGACGCTTCTCGGCACGACATTCCAGACGCCCGTCGGCGCTGTGACCTTCAACGGAACGCATGAGCTTTCGCAAAATCCCTACCGCCTGCTCGAATGGCGGGGCAATGGCTTTTTCCCACCCGGCGCGCCGACGCAGTAAGGGGCGCGCCAGCCTTGAATCCGGCCGCCGCGATTCGATGGCGGCCCATACGGAGTACGACCTGATGACGCTGCCCATTCGTATCGCCCCCTCGATCCTCGCGGCGGACTTCGCCAGGCTCGGCGAGGAGGTACGCGACGTGACGGCCGCCGGCGCCGACTGGATCCATCTCGACGTCATGGACGGCCATTTCGTGCCGAACATCTCCTTCGGCCCTGACGTCATCAAGTCGCTGCGCTCCTATAGCGCAGCCACTTTCGACTGCCATCTGATGATCTCGCCGGTCGACGACTATCTCGAAGCCTTCGCCAAGGCCGGCTGCGACCGCATCACCGTGCATGCCGAAGCCGGGCCGCATCTGCACCGCTCGCTGCAGACCATCCGCAATCTCGGCAAGAAGGTCGGGGTGACGATCAATCCGGCAACCCCGCTCAGCGCCATCGAGAACGTGCTCGACGATGTCGATCTCATCCTGATCATGTCGGTCAACCCGGGCTTTGGCGGGCAGAAATTCATTCCGGCGATGGCCGCCAAGATTGCCGCGGCAAAATCACTGATCGGTGACAGACCGATCGAACTTCAGGTCGACGGCGGCGTCACGGTGGAAACGGCCCCTGATATCGCGCGCGCCGGCGGCAACGTCCTCGTCGCCGGCTCGGCGATTTTCAAGGGCGATACGGTCGAGGCGTATCGCAAGACCGTCGCCGATCTGCGTCAGGCAGCCGAAGGGGCACGAACATGATGAAGGGTCTTGTCATTGGCGGCATGCTTGCCGCCGCATTTGCCGGCCTGCCGGCAATGTCACTTGCCGGAGATATCGCCAGCGTCCAGCCGATCGGCTTTTCTGCCGATGGCAAGGTCTTCGCCTTTCAGGAGTTCGGTATCGAGGAGGGCGGTAATGTCCCCTATTCCGAAACCTATTTCATCGATACCGAAAACGGCCATTATCTCGAGGGTACACCCTTCCGCACCGAGCTGACCGAGAAGGATGCCAATCTTTCCAAGGCACGGCGGCAGAACCTGACGGCGGCGCGCAGCCAGATGGACAAATACGATCTGCTGACCAATCCCGGCCTGATCGCCGCCTTCAATCCGCCGACCGAGCTCGGCTCTCCCGCAAAGACGATCCGCTATACGACGCTTGCGACCGACGGTCCGCCGAAGGCGCCTTATACGCTTTCGCTCGGAGAGATGCCCGTGCCGACGCCGAAGGGTTGCGCCGCGGTCGACAAGCGTGTCATCGGCTTCAGCCTGCAGATGATCGAGAAGGAAGGCGCTCCGAACCGGCAGGCGGCGCGCCAGGCGACGGCGGTTCCGGCCGAGCGCAGCTGTTCGGTCGAATACCGGATCGGCGGCGCCATGGTGTACCAGCCGGAGGGCGGCAATCCGGTTCACATCGCCCTCGTCCTCGCCTTCGATGCCTCAAGGAATGGCCGCTGGATCGCCGTTCCGGTTCATCCCTGAGCGCCCCGGAATGGATCGTCTAAGGGCGGCAAAGCCGCCCTACCCCGATCTGATTGCCGGCGCATTGCTCTGGGGCATGCAGATGCTGGCCGCCGCCATGCTCGGCCTTTACCTGCGCAACGGCCTGGAGACGAGCCGGCTCGGCGAGGTCGCCGCCCTCTATTTCCTCGGCGGCCTGCTCTCCTGGCCCTTCGCCCTGCCGGTCGCCCGCTTCCTTGCCTATGACAGGCCGCCGGAAGCACGCTTCGCGGCTTTTTTCGTGACGTTGACGGCGGCGACGATCCTGATGACAGCCTTCCTCTTCGCCATGGAATACCGGCTCTTCTATTCGCGCTGGCACGCCCCCTCCGGCAGCGTCGTCTGGGCGTTCCAGTTCATCTTCACCAGTATCAGCGCCGTCTATCAGTTCCTGGTGATCGGCCTGCGCCTTTTCCTGCCGCTCGGCCTCGTCTGCCTTGTCGTTAGCAGTTATCATCTTGCCAAACGCATGCGTTGAGATTGCCGCCGGTCTTTGCTACAGGGGCTCCAACCTTGAATAAATCTCTTGAAAACGAAGGCAACCGCCCATGATCCCGCGTTATTCCCGGCCCGAAATGGTCGCCATCTGGTCTCCCGAAACCAAGTTCCGCATCTGGTTCGAGATCGAGGCGCATGCCTGCGACGCGCTGGCCGAACTCGGCGTCATCCCGAAATCGGCGGCAAGGACGATCTGGGAGAAAGGCGGCGCTGCCACCTTCGACGTCGCCCGCATCGATGAGATCGAGGCCGTCACCAAGCACGACGTCATCGCCTTCCTCACCCATCTCGCCGAGATCGTCGGCCCGGATGCCCGCTTCGTCCACCAGGGCATGACCTCGTCCGATGTGCTCGACACCTGCTTCAACGTCCAGCTGGTGCGGGCCACCGATATCCTCATCGCCGATCTCGACCGCCTTCTCGCGGCGCTGAAAACCCGCGCCTTCGAACACAAGGACACCGTCACCATCGGCCGCTCGCACGGCATCCATGCCGAGCCCACGACCTTCGGCGTCAAGCTGGCGCTCGCCTATGCCGAATTCGAGCGCTGCCGCCAGCGCCTGGTGGCCGCACGCGAGGAAGTCGCGACCTGCGCCATCTCAGGCGCCGTCGGCACCTTCGCCAATATCGATCCGCGCGTCGAGGAACACGTCGCCGAGGCCCTCGGCCTGAAGGCCGAGCCGGTCTCGACCCAGGTCATCCCACGCGACCGCCACGCCATGTACTTCGCCACGCTCGGCGTCGTCGCCTCGTCGATCGAACGCCTGGCAACCGAAATCCGCCACCTGCAGCGCACCGAAGTTCTGGAAGCCGAGGAATATTTCTCCCCCGGCCAGAAGGGCTCCTCGGCCATGCCGCACAAGCGCAACCCGGTTCTCACCGAAAACCTGACCGGCCTTGCCCGCATGGTCCGCTCCTACGCCCTGCCGGCCATGGAAAACGTCGCCCTCTGGCACGAGCGCGATATCTCCCACTCCTCAGTCGAACGCATGATCGGCCCCGATGCCACGGTCACCCTCGACTTCGCCCTCTCGCGGCTGGCCGGCGTCATCGAAAAGCTGTTGGTCTATCCCGAGAACATGGAGAAGAACCTCAACAAGTTCCGCGGCCTCGTCCACTCCCAGCGCGTCCTCCTGGCCCTGACCCAGGCCGGCACCTCCCGCGAAGACGCCTACCGCCTCGTCCAGCGCAACGCGATGAAGGTCTGGGAACAGGGCAAGGATTTTCTGGAAGAGCTGCTAGGCGATGCAGAGGTTCGTGCCGCGCTTTCGGAGGAGGATATTCGGGAGAAGTTCGACCTTGGTTATCACACCAAGCATGTCGATACGATCTTCCGGCGGGTGTTTGGCAACACGTAAGCGATCTGCAATCAACGATATGGCGGCGCCCTTGCAGGCGCCGTTTCATATCTAGCTTTTCTCAAGCGGCCGTTGTTTTTGCTTCGGCGCTTTCGCAACCACAGAACGTTTGCGTGCCTGCGCCTTTTTAGATGGCGCCGCTTTCTCCACCTCCTCTGTCCGGCAAGCCTCTGTCTCAGCCCTGCCCTTTGCCGCCTTGGCGACCAACTCGTCGAGACGCTTCAACTCCTCCTCGTCGAGGTTCTCGATGCCGATGAAGCGGTTCTCGGCATGGCTCGTCAGGATGATTTCGTTGAGCTTGGCCTGGATCGCCCGCGTGTCGCGCGTCTGGGCGTTCTGCAGCACGAAAACCATCAGGAAGGTGACGATCGTCGTGCCGGTATTGATGACCAACTGCCAGGTTTCCGAATAATCGAAGAGAGGGCCGAGTAAGGCCCAGATGATGACGGCAGTCAGCGCCAGAATGAAGATAACGGGTTTGCCCGCCCATTCCGATGTCTTGGTCGCGAAGTGGGCAAACAGATGCTGCATCGTCACCTCTGAAATCCTCCCACGAAGCCGGTCACAAATAACGCGGCGAGAGGTCTTGAGGTTCCGGGAATCGGCGAAGGTTTGCATTTCGGGGATCGCGCGCATTCGCGACCCCCAAGCCTCTGACTACGCGGCTTCCCGCGCAATCAGCTTGCGATAGAGATGCCAGGTCGCATGGCCGAGAATCGGGATGACGAGCGCCAGCCCGGCAAAGACCGGGATCGTGCCGATGACGAGCAGCGCTGCGACGATCAGGCCCCAGAGCAGCACCGGCACCGGATTGGCGACCGTCGCCCGGATCGAGGCGATGACGGCGGCCACTGCGCCGACATCGCGGTCGAGCAACAGCGGAAAGGTGATCACGGATATCGAAAGCACGACGAGCGCGAAGACGAAGCCGATCAGATTGCCCCAGATGATCAGCTGCATGCCCTCGGGGGTGCCGAAGACCTGGCGGAAGAAATCCGCCATGCTGCGCGGAAACACTTCGCCGAGCAGATTGCTGTAAAGCGTCTGCGCCGTCACCAGCCAGACGACGAAAAGGGCACAAAGCATCAGCCCGACCGCGACGATCGACGGCAGCGCCGGCGAATGGCGCACATCGAGCGCATGCGTCCAGGACGTGTCGAGGCCGGCCTCGCGCCGCCGGCTGATCTCGTAGAGGCCGATTGCGGCGATCGGGCCGATCAGCACGAAACCCGCCATCAGCGGGAAGACCATCGGCAGAAGATTGGCGCCCGAGGTCCACAGCGTCAGGAAGACGCCGGCGATCGGGTACATCAGGCACAGGAACACGTAGTGGGACGGTTTCTCCATGAAATCCTCGTACCCGCGCTTCAGCGCGTCGAAGACGTCGGCGATACCGATGCGATTGACCACGGGCCGCGCGAAGCTTTCGCCTGCACCCGTCATGACATGAAATGCCGCCATGGCTTTCTCCTCCTCAGCCGAGACCTGGTCGGCGGCGGGCGCGCATCGGCGGGCAAGCCGACACGAAATCCGCAACCGGCACTGGAGCAATATAGCAAAGCTCAGCGCCCCTGTCGCTCTCTCCCTTCACATCGCCTCTTGACATCTTGGACAAGCTTTCTCACATCGGCGGCACTATGAAAGCCTCAGACGCAGATATCCTCATCATCCCCGGCTACACCAATTCCGGCCCGAGCCACTGGCAGAGCCGCTGGGAGGCAAAGCTCAGCACGGCGCGACGCGTCGAGCAGGCCGAATGGACAAAGCCGGTCCGCGAGGACTGGATCGCCCGGATCGCCGAGGAGGTGAACGCCTCGACCCGCCCGGTCGTGCTCGTCGCCCATTCGCTTGGTGTCGCCTCGGCCATCCACGCTATCCCGCTTTTCCGCAAGCCGGTGGCGGGCGCCTTCCTCGTTGCTCCGCCCGATGTCACCAATCCCGACATCCGCCCGAAGCACCTGATGACCTTCGGCCCCTACCCGCGCGATCCGCTACCCTTCCCGTCGATCACGGTGGCCAGCCGCAACGATCCGTTCGGCTCTTACGAACATGCCGACGATATCGCCAGCAGCTGGGGCTCCTTCCTCGTCGATGCCGGCGAATCCGGTCATATCAATGCCGATTCCGGTCACGGCCCCTGGCCGGAGGGCACGATGGTCTTCGCCCAGTTCCTCAGCCGGCTCTCCGGCTGACAGAGGAAAACTCGCCTTCTTGCTAGTTAAGCCCGCCTTCTCGATACTTAAGTAAGTGCTTTCTAAGTCTTTCTTAATGGAATGACAGCAGACTGCATCGAGATTGAAATAAGCGAGAATGCCCGTGAAGAAAGCCCATCCAGAGGCCGACAATCCCCATGGCGAGGCTGCAGCGGCTGAGCCAGGCGCCGACAACGGGGCAGTCGACGATTCCGACCTGGCCGATCGGGAAAGCCGATGGAACCATGCGCTTGTCGGCTCGGGCCTCGGCGTATGGGATCACAACTTCCGTCTCGGCCGGAAATTTTATTCGCGGACCTGGAAGACCATGCGCGGCATGGCGCCCGACGAGGAGGCCGCCGGCGACTACGATGCCTGGCTGCAGCTCGTCCACCCCGATGATCGCGATTTCGTCGTCCACGCCATCGAACGACAAAACGTCGGCGATCCGGATTTCCAGATCTTCCAATATCGCGAGCGCCATCGGGACGGCCACTGGATCTGGATCGACTGCCGCGGCGCCTGCGTGGAATGGGACGAGAGCGGCATGCCGACGCGCATCGTCGGCACGGATACCGATATCACCGCTCGCAAGGAGGCCGAGGAGACGCTGGCCCGTCTGTCGCGCCGGCTCGATCTGGCGCTGGAGATTTCCCGCATCGGCGTTTTCGAGGCGGATATCGACAATGATACCGTCGAATGGGACGATCGCCTTATCGCCATTTACGGGCTGAAAGGCGCCGCGCACCAGATCGCCAGTGACGCCTGGGCGAAAAGCCTGCATCCCGAGGACCGCGAGCGCGTGCTGGGCCTGTCCGACCGCAGCGTCGAAAGCGGCAGTGATTTCCAGCAGGAATACCGCATCATCCGCGGCGACGGCGCCGAACGCGTCATCCGCGCCCGCTCAGCCTTCTTCGTCGACGGCAACGGTCACCGCAAGCTGATCGGCGCCAATTGGGATGTCACCGCCGAGGTCGCGCTCCGCAACGAGCTGCAGCGCGCCAGAGATCTGGCCGAGGCCCGCAATCGCGAACTCGAGGCGGCCAAGGAGAGCATCGAGCGCCTGGCGCTGCACGATTACCTCACCGACCTGCCGAACCGCCGCTATCTCGACAAGATGCTGGACGATCGCTCGTCCGAGTGCCGGGCCAAAGGCCTTGGGCTGGCGGTCCTGCATATCGATCTCGACCGCTTCAAGCAGATCAACGACACGCTCGGCCACCGGGCCGGCGATGCCATGCTCAAGCATGCAGCAAGCGTGCTCAGAAACTCCGTCCGCGCCGCCGATTTCGTCGCCCGCATCGGCGGCGACGAATTCGTCATCCTCTGCACCGTCGATCCCGGCTCGAAGAAGATCGCCGGCCTTGCTCAACGCATCATTCGCGAATTGCGCAAACCCGTCAGATATGAGGGGCATGACTGCCGTTTCGGCGCCAGCATCGGCATCGCCATCGACAGCGGGCCGAAGCTCGACGCCAAGCAGACGCTGCTCGATGCCGATATCGCGCTCTATCGCGCCAAGGGCCTCGGCCGCAACCGCTTCGAATTTTTCTCGGCCTCTGCCCGCCGCGACATTATCTCCGCCAAGCACCTTGCCGACGAGATCCTGATCGGTCTCGAGCGCAATGAATTCGTGCCCTTCTACCAGCTGCAGTTCGACGCCCGCACGCTCGATGTCACTGGCGTCGAAACGCTTGCCCGCTGGCAGCACCCGGTGCACGGGCTGCTGACGCCCGATCGCTTCCTCGATATCGCCGAGGATCTCGACGTCGTCTCGACCATCGATGCCCTGATCCTGGAGCGCGCCCTTGCCGACCGCCGCGCCTGGATCAAGGACGGGCTGTCGGTTCCGAAAATATCGGTCAACGTTTCCGCTAGGCGACTTGCCGATCCCGATCTCGGCAAGAAGCTCCGCGCCCTGAAGATTACGCCCGGCACCATCTCCTTCGAATTGCTGGAATCGATCTCCCTCGACGATTGCGACGAGGCGGTGGCCGCCAATCTGAAAAAGCTGCGCAAACTCGGCATCGACATCCAGATCGATGATTTCGGCACCGGTCACGCTTCGATCGTCAGCCTGCTGCGCTTGAGCCCGAAGACGCTGAAGATCGACCGCGAACTGATCCGCATGCTGCCGCAATCGGCCGAGCAGCGCAAACTGGTCGGCTCGATCATCGATATCGGCCGCTCGCTCGATATCCTCGTCATCGCCGAGGGGGTCGAGACGGCCGATCATATCCGCATTCTCGAAGAACTGGACTGCGACACGCTGCAGGGCTATGCCCTTGCCCGGCCGATGCCGGCCATGCAGATCCCCTCCTTCATCCGCGCCGGAAGCTGGCGCCATGGGCAAGCCGCCGCCCGCGCCCTGCAGACGCAGCTTCGCCGCGCGCTGCGAAGCAGAGCCGGCAAATAAAAGCCTGCATAACCGGCCCGCCATTTCGCCTTCATTTCACCGTACAGGAAATGGCGCTAGACTTGTCTGGCGAATTCATTCGATTCTCTTGGCGGTATTCCGTAAAATCAGAAACCGGGGCCAGAATACGGAAACCGGGGCCAGAATGCGTAAACCGGGGAAGGAGCGACAGGCGGATTGTGAAACCCACTCTTTTCCTTTAAGGGGACGCCACGAGATCGATCCACTCGCGCTATCCCAAGAGCGCCAACAACAGAGAATGACCACGATGAACCGTCGCCGCCGTATTTACGAGGGCAAGGCAAAGATTCTGTATGAGGGTCCGGAACCGGGCACTTTGATCCAGTTCTTCAAGGACGATGCCACTGCCTTCAACAAGAAGAAGCACGAAGTCATCGATGGCAAGGGCGTCCTCAACAACCGCATTTCCGAATATATCTTCAGCCATCTGAACAAGATCGGCATCCCCACCCATTTCATCCGCCGCCTCAACATGCGCGAGCAGCTGATCAAGGAAGTGGAGATGATCCCGCTGGAGATCGTCGTGCGCAACGTCGCCGCCGGTTCGCTTGCCAAGCGCCTCGGGATCGATGAAGGCGTGGTCCTGCCGCGCTCGATCATCGAATTCTATTACAAGTCCGACGCGCTTGACGATCCGATGGTCTCCGAAGAGCACATCACCGCTTTCGGCTGGGCCAATCCCGCCGAGCTCGACGACATCATGGCGCTTGCCATCCGCGTCAACGACTTCATGACCGGCCTCTTCCTGGGCGTCGGCATCCAGCTCGTCGACTTCAAGATCGAATGCGGCCGCCTCTTCGAAGGCGATCTGATGCGCATCATCCTCGCCGACGAGATCTCGCCGGACAGCTGCCGGCTGTGGGATATCGAGACCCACGAGAAGATGGACAAGGATCGTTTCCGCCGCGATCTCGGCGGGCTGCTCGAAGCCTATTCCGAAGTGGCGCGCCGTCTCGGCATCATCAATGAAAACGAGCCTGTGCGCGGCACCGGGCCAGTTCTCGTCAAGTAAGGCAGGAAAGACAAAGTGATCAAGGCTCGTGTCACCGTCACGCTGAAAAACGGCGTTCTCGATCCGCAGGGCAAAGCCATCGAAGGCGCGCTCGGCGCCCTCGGCTTCTCGGGCGTCGGCCATATAAGACAAGGCAAGGTCTTCGACCTGGAGCTTGAAGGCGCCGACAAGGCGAAGGCCGAAGCCGACCTCAAGGCCATGTGCGAAAAACTCCTCGCCAACACGGTGATCGAGAATTACGCGATCGCGATCGACTGACGATCACCGCCCCGTCGTCCTGCGGACTGTGAGGATTTGGCGTCATGATGAAAGCAAAGCTGGAGACGGAAGTCTCGAAATATATGAGCTATGTTTTGCGTCATGCGCCGGAGGCCGCGGGCCTGACGCTTGATGCCGAGGGCTGGGTGTCGTTCGATACGCTCGAAAAAGCGGTGACGTCGAAATATGAGGTTTGCCGCGCCGATATCATCGAGATTGTCGAAAACAATCCGAAGAAGCGCTTCACCCTCGTCGATAACAGAATCCGCGCCAATCAGGGTCATAGCATCGACGTCGATCTCGCCTTGACCCCGATCGAACCGCCTGCCGCTCTGTTTCACGGCACGTCTCGGACGAACTGGCCGTCGATCGAGCACCAAGGCTTGCAGAAGATGCAGCGGCACCACGTTCATCTCTCGGCGGATGTGGAAACCGCGAAAATCGTCGCAATGCGCCGCAAGGGTGAACATATCATCCTGCGTGTGGATGCGGCCCGCATGTTTTCGGAAGGTCATTCTTTCTTTGTCTCCGACAATGGAGTATGGCTCGCCGAAAGCGTTCCAGTTCAATATCTTTCGCTAGACGCAGGGACCCCATGAAATCAGCCGTCGTTCAACTTCCGGGCCTCAACCGCGACCGCGACATGATCGCCGCCTTGACCAAGATCTCCGGCAAGGCGCCGGTGACGATCTGGCAGACAGAGACCGAGATCCCCGATGTCGATCTGATCGTCATCCCCGGCGGCTTCTCCTACGGCGATTACCTGCGCTGCGGCGCGATCGCCGCCCGCATGCCGGTCATGCAGGCGATCATCGACAAGGCGGCAAAGGGCGTGAAGGTGCTCGGCGTCTGCAACGGCTTCCAGATCCTCGTCGAGGCCGGCCTGCTGCCGGGCGCACTGATGCGCAATGCCTCGCTGAAATTCGTCTGCCGCGAAGTCAAGCTCGAGGTCGTCAATGCCGAGACGGATTTCACCCGCGCCTATGCGCAGGGGCAGGTCATCCGCAGCCCGGTCGCGCATCACGACGGCAATTATTTCGCCGATGCAGCGACGCTGGCGGCGATCGAAGCCAAGGGCCAGGTGGTGTTCCGTTATGCCGAAGGCACCAATCCGAACGGCTCGATCAACGATATTGCCGGCGTGATGAACGAAAAGGGCAATGTGCTCGGCATGATGCCGCATCCGGAGAACCTGATCGAAACCGCCCATGGCGGCTCGGACGGCCGTGGCCTCTTCGCCTCGGCGCTCGATGTCATCGCTGCCTGAAATCCCTTCATCCGGATCTGGAGCAAGATCGATGCGCCCTCGCCTTTCCGCCAACGCCGCCCTGCTCGCCGCACTCGCTGCCATGGTCGCGGCCTGCCAGTCGTCGCCGGCCCCCACAGGTCCGGACCGCGCCGCGCTGCCGACGATGGAACGCGTGGCGCTCGGCGCCAATGCCTGCTGGTTCAAATCGGGCGATCCGGCCTTTGCCGCCTATAAACTCGCGCCGGAGCTCAATTCCTTCTCCGGCCGACCGCGTATCCTGCTCGTCCACAAGGGCAGCCCGGAAGCCCGGCCGCTGCTCGTCGTGCAGGCCGAGGGAAGCCCGTCGCGCCTCCAGGCCTTCGGTCCGATGATGTCGGAACCGGTCGCCGGCCGCATCGCCGCCGACGTCAACCGCTGGTCCGGCGGCAACAAGGCCTGCAGCTGATCCTCCCGGCGGCGGGAAGCCCGATCAATCCCAGAAACGGTCAGTCCCAGAAAAACGACTTGCCGACTTCGCGCGCCGCATCGGACTGCGACACTCCGATATCCTTTAGTCCGGCTGCCGTAAGCTCCCTCAGCGCACGCCGCCCCTCCCGCTTCTGATGCCAGAGAAGAATGGCAGCCCAGATCCGCCCCAAACGCGTCGCCGCGGCAGGCTCGGCGGGGATGACTTGTCTCCTGTCCTCGTAGGAGACAATAGGTACAATCGGCATTTTGATCTCAGGCAAGGCAGACATTCCAGGAATCCTTTTGGACAACCATTGGAATTGACTCATACGCTTGACGGATACAATGTGCCAATATATACAATTGTCACCATGACAAATTGGCTTCCCGATATTTCCCGCGGCTCCGGACCGGTCTATCTCCGGCTCGCCGACAGCATCGAATCCGCCATATCGAGCGGCGCCCTGCCCGCCGGCAGCAAACTGCCGCCGCAGCGCAATCTTGCCTATGATATCGGCGTGACGATCGGCACGATCGGCCGCGCCTATGCGCTGGTGCACGAGCGCGGCCTGGTCGCCGGCGAGGTCGGGCGCGGCACCTATGTGCTGAACCGCTCCGAGACGCCGCCCAGCGAACAGATCGATCCGCTGACCATCTCGCTCGGCGGCACCCGCCTCCAGGATGCGCCTGCGAACGTGATCCGCTTCGACACGACAGCCGCTCCCGATCTCGGCCAGGGCAAGATCATAGCAGGTATCCTTTCCGAGATCGGCGAACAGCATCTCGCCGAAATCTCTTCTTATTCCCGGAGTTTTCCGCCAAACTGGTTCGAAGCCGGCCGCCGCTGGCTTGCCCGCAGCGGCTGGACGCCGGAGGTCGAAAACATCGTACCGACGCTCGGCGCTCACGCAGCGGCAGTCGCGGTCATCGCCGCCGTCTCCGCACCGGGCGACAAGATCGTCTTCGAGAACCTCACCTATACGCAGGTCAGCCGCAGCGCCCGCCTGCTCGGCCGCCGCACGCTGACGGTCGATTCCGATGAGGTTGGCGTGATCCCGGAGGATTTCGAGCGGGTCTGCCAGCAGCAGCATCCGAAAGTCGCCTTCCTGATGCCGACCGTCCACAATCCGACGGTGGCGATCATGCCCTATGAGCGGCGTGCGGCAATTGCCGGCATTGCCAGGAAACACGGCGTCTGGCTGATCGAGGACGATCTCTACGGCGGCATGGCCGACGATGATACGCCGCTCATCGCCTCGCTGGCGCCCGACCGCACCTTCCTCGTCAATGGCCTGTCGAAATCGGTCGCCGCCGGCGTGCGCGGCGGCTGGGTCGCCTGCCCGCCGCATTTTGCTCAGCGGATCCGGGTGACGCACAGGATGATCACCGGCGGTCTGCCCTTCATCCTGGCGGAAACCTGTGCGCGCCTCGTCGAAAGCGGCACGGCGCATGAAATCCGCAGGCAGAGTGTCGAGGAACTCTCCCGGCGCGTTCGCCTTGTCCGCGAGCAGCTGCAGGGCTTCGATTTCGCATCGCACCCGCACGCGCCCTTCCTCTGGCTGAAACTGCCGGAGCCGTGGATGTCGGGCACCTTCAAGAATGCCGCTTTCCGCGACGGCGTGCTCGTCGACGACGAGGACGAATTCAAAGCGGCCCGCGGCGAGAAATCCTATCATCGCGTTCGCGTCGGCTTCTCTTCGCCCAAGACCAGTCAGGAGTTGATCTCCGGCCTGATGATCCTGCGCCGGCTGCTGGAAAATGGCGGTTCCGCCTATGATGGCGAGATATGACCTGTTGCATATACGCCTCATAATTTAGAAAAAGCGCAGACGCGCATATCCAGCGCCGTCCCGACTCAACCTCCGTGTTACGTCTTTGTATTCCCGCCTGACGCGAATCAAAGGACAGTCAATGAGAGTCGACGTCGGAAGAATCACATTGTGCTTTTTGAGTGCGGCGTCATTGGCAGCGATATCAGGCATCTCGGCTGCAGGCTCGGCCAGTGCCGGCGAGCAGATATTCGATGAGCTGCGCTTCGGGGTCTCGACCTCGGTACAATCGGGACATTCCAGGGAAGACGGCGTCTTTCCGGAAATGACTGCCCTCTTCGATCCTTTCGGATATGAGGCCGCCGTCGGCTGGCAGCAGCAGCTGTTGCATCCCCGCGTCCATCTCGGCACCTCGATCGGCACGTCGGGCGAAGCCACCCAATTCTTCACCGGCTTCACCTGGACGGTCGATTTCAACGAGAAGCTTTTTGCCGAAGCCGGTTTCGGCGGTGTCATCCATACCGGCGATCTCGACGGCGATGGCGACGGCCCGGAACTCGGCTGCCGCGTCCTCTTCCACGAATATGTCGGCGCCGGCTACCGCTTTACCCGCAATTGGAACGTGATGGCCCAGATCGCCCACTCCTCGCATGCCAATCTTTGCGACGGTCCGAACGACGGCATGACGCGCGCCGGCCTGCAGATCGGCTACAAGTTCTGATCGATTGTCCTTTTCCCGGAAACTCTGCCCGCCCTCTGTTGACGGCAGGCATTTTCCTGTCGCGCGCCGCCGCTACATAAGCTAAAGACAGCGCAAAACGCGCCAGGGACTCTCCGCTCATGACCATTCCAAACACCATCCCGATCACGCCGGAACTCATCGCAAGCCACGGCCTGAAGCCGGACGAGTATCAGCGTATCCTGGATCTGATCGGCCGCGAACCGACTTTCACCGAGCTCGGCATCTTCTCGGCCATGTGGAACGAGCACTGCTCCTACAAATCCTCGAAGAAATGGCTGCGCACGCTGCCGACCAAGGGGCCGCGCGTCATCCAGGGCCCGGGCGAGAACGCCGGCGTGGTCGATATCGATGACGGCGATTGCGTCGTCTTCAAGATGGAGAGCCACAACCACCCTTCCTATATCGAGCCTTACCAGGGGGCCGCGACCGGTGTCGGCGGCATCCTGCGCGACGTCTTCACCATGGGCGCGCGTCCGATCGCCGCGATGAACGCCTTGCGCTTCGGCGAGCCGGATCATCCGAAGACCCGCCACCTCGTCTCCGGCGTCGTTTCCGGCGTCGGCGGCTACGGCAATTCCTTCGGCGTGCCGACGGTCGGCGGCGAAGTCGAGTTCGATGCCCGCTATAACGGCAACATCCTCGTCAACGCCTTTGCCGCCGGCATTGCCAAATCCAACGCCATCTTCCTGTCCGAAGCCAAGGGCGTCGGCTTGCCCGTCGTCTATCTCGGTGCCAAGACCGGCCGCGACGGCGTCGGTGGCGCCACGATGGCCTCGGCCGAATTCGACGAATCGATCGAGGAAAAGCGCCCGACCGTTCAGGTCGGCGACCCCTTCACCGAAAAGTGCCTGCTGGAAGCCTGCCTCGAACTGATGCAGACCGGCGCCGTCATCGCCATCCAGGATATGGGTGCCGCCGGTCTCACCTGCTCGGCCGTCGAAATGGGCGCCAAGGGCGATCTCGGCATCCTGCTCGAACTCGACAAGGTACCGGTGCGCGAAGAGCGGATGACCGCCTACGAGATGATGCTGTCGGAAAGCCAGGAGCGCATGCTCATGGTGCTGCAGCCGGAAAAGGAAGAGGAAGCCAAGGCGATCTTCGTCAAGTGGGGCCTCGATTTCGCCATCGTCGGCAAGACCACCGACGACCTGCGCTTCCGCGTCGTGCATCAGGGCGAGGAAGTCGCCAACCTGCCGATCAAGGATCTCGGCGACCAGGCGCCGGAATATGACCGTCCTTGGCGCGAATCCGGCAAGCAAGCTCCCCTGCCCGCCAATCTCGTCGCCGCACCGCAGGATTACGGCCAGGCGCTGCTCCAGCTCGTCGGCTCCGCCAACCAGTCGAGCCGCCGCTGGGTCTACGAGCAGTACGATACGCTGATCCAGGGCAATTCGCTGCAGCTTCCGGGCGGCGATGCCGGCGTCGTGCGCGTCGACGGCCATCCGAGCAAGGCGCTCGCCTTCTCCTCCGACGTCACGCCGCGTTACGTCGAGGCCGATCCCTTCGAAGGCGGCAAGCAGGCGGTTGCCGAATGCTGGCGCAACATCACCGCAACCGGCGCCGAACCGCTCGCCGCCACCGATAATCTCAACTTCGGCAACCCCGAAAAGCCTGAGATCATGGGCCAGTTCGTCCAGGCAGTGAAGGGCATCGGTGAAGCCTGCCGCGCGCTCGACTTCCCGATCGTCTCCGGCAATGTCTCGCTCTACAACGAGACCAATGGCGTCGCCATCCTGCCGACCCCGACGATCGCAGGCGTCGGCCTGCTGCCGGACTGGCGTAAGATGGTCCGCATCGGCAGCGCCAATGACGGCGACAAGGTGATCATGATCGGCGTCGACGGCAGCCACCTCGGCCAGTCCGTTTATCTCCGTGACGTGCTTTCCAGCCGCGAAGGTCCCGCCCCAGAGGTCGATCTGTTCGCCGAGCGCCGCAACGGCGATTTCGTCCGCTCCGTCATCCGCAACGGCCAGGCGACCGCCTGCCACGACATTTCCTCGGGCGGCCTCGCCGTCGCGCTTGCCGAAATGGCCATGGCGTCGGACAAGGGTCTGGCGATCGATCTCGGCGAAGGCAAGGGTGCTCCGCATGCGCTGCTCTTCGGCGAGGACCAGGCCCGTTACGTGCTGACGGTGCCGGCCGATGTCGCCGATTTCGTCTGCGCCAATGCCGAAGGCGCCGGCATTCCCTTCCGCCGTCTCGGCACGGTCGCGGGATCGGCGCTGACCGTCGGCGATCTCATTTCGCTGCCGATTCAGCAATTGCGCGATGCCCATGAATCGTGGTTCCCTGATTTCATGGAAGGCCGCGGCGAACTGGCCGCGGAATAATGCGCAAGGAGTAACGATCATGGCCATGAAACCCGGCGATATCGAAGACATGATCAAGGCTGGGATTCCCGGTGCCAAGGTGACGATCCGCGATCTGGCAGGCGACGGCGACCACTACGCCGCCGAAGTCGTCGCCGAAGCCTTCCGCGGCAAGAGCCGCGTACAGCAGCACCAGATGGTCTACGAAGCGCTGAAAGGCAATATGGGCGGCGTGTTGCACGCGCTGGCGCTGCAGACCTCGGCACCGGAATGATGGTAGGGTAGCGACGGAAGGACGAGCCGCTCGTACGAAGCGTTTGATTTGCGCAGACCGTTCCTCCACCCTCACCAAGTCAGTTTATGCCGGGATGGGCGCAATTTGATTTTGCTGTCGCAAGGCGTCCCTGACGCGTGCG
>NZ_NWSV01000080.1 GCF_002531935.1 Rhizobium chutanense
GCTGATCACTGCCGTTGAGCCGGCTCGCTATGCTCTCCCTACCCCTGGTTTGCAGCCAATCACTAAACTTTCGTTGAGTGCTGGCCAGTCTCCAGACGACTCTCCTCTGCGAAGTCGAGTCCGGTCCGAGCTTACTCAGCTCTTCGTTGGCGAAGCTATCAATCATGAGGGCGTCGTCGGGATAAGGATTATGCTGTTTCAACTGCGACTCAGCGCCTAGATACTGCCGCAGCCGATCGAAACTCACGCTTATTCTTTTTCCTTCAGCGTTGGTAAAGTTACTGTAATCGTCCTTTAACGACTGTTGCTGCTGATCACTGCCAGTCAAGCGACTGCCTATGCTCCCCCGACCCTTCTTTCGGAGCCAATCACTAAACCTCCGTTGATTGCTGGCCAGATTCAAGACTACTTTCCTCTGCGAAGTCGAGTTCGATCCGAGCTTGCTCAGCGCTTCCTTGGCTAGGTCATCAATGATGCGGGCGTCATCGGGATAAGGATCATGCTGTTTCAACTGCGACTCGGCGCCTAGATACTGCCGCAGCCGATTGAAACTCACGACCACTTTTTTTCCTTCCTCCTTGGTAAAGGCCCTAAAATCCTCCTGCAACGACCGTTGCTGCTCATCAGTACCGGTGAGTCGGCTGACCATGCTCTCCCTGCCCTCCCTTTTGAGCCAATCGCTAAATTTTCGTTGGTTACTGGCATTTTTCCGGGAAGTCGAGACCGGTCCGAGCTTACTCTGCTCTTCGTTGGCCAAGGCCTCAATAATGAGGGCGTCGTCGGGATAAGGATCATGCTGCTTCAACTGGGACTCGGCGCCTAGATACTGCCGCAGCCGATCAAAACCCACGTTTATTCTTCCTTCAGCCTTGGTAAAGCCCCTAAAATCGTCCTTCAACGACCCTTGCTGCTGATCACTGCCAGTCAGGCGACTGGCTATGCTCCCCCTACCATTCTTTTGGAGCCAATTACTAAACCTCCGTTGATTTATGGCCGTAATCCGGACAACATTCCTCTTGGAAGTCGAGTCCGATCCGAGCTTGCTCAGCTCTTCGTTGGCGCAGCCATCAATCATGAGGGCGTCGTCGGGATAAGGATTATGCTGTTTCAACTGGGACTCGGCGCCTAGATACTGCCGCAGCCGATCTAAACTCACGACCACTTTTCCCTCGGCCTCGGTAAATTTCCTAAAATCCTCCTGCAACGACCGTTGCTGCTCATCAGTACCCGTGAGTCGGCTGACTATGCTCTCCCTGCCCTCCCTTTTGAGCCAAGCGCTAAATTTTCGTTGGTTACTGGCATTTTTCCGGGAAGTCGAGACCGGTCGGAGCTTACTCCGCTCTTCGTTGGCCAAGGCCTCAATAATGAGGGCGTCGTCGGGATAAGGATCATGAATTCGGCGGCCCATCAGGCGCGGCCCAGGTCCAACGGCTTGGAGTTCTTGCCCCTCAGGCGAGAGCCTCCTGAAATGAGACAGTGC
>NZ_NWSV01000081.1 GCF_002531935.1 Rhizobium chutanense
AGATGAACTGGCGGCGGAGATCGCAGTCAAAGCTTCAGCCGTCAAAGCCTTCGAGCGCAAGCGTCCGTCACGCAAGCCCTTTCCCGAACACCTGCCGCGTGAGCGCGTCGTAATCGCCGCTCCCACGAATTGCGCCTGTTGTGGATCGGTTAAACTGTCGAAGCTTGGCGAAGACATTACCGAGACCTTGGAAGTCATCCCGCGTCAGTGGAAGGTCATCCAGACGGTGCGGGAGAAGTTCACCTGCCGCGAGTGTGAGAAGATCACGCAGTCACCCGCACCCTTCCATGTGACACCCCGCGGTTTTGCCGGGCCGAACCTGCTGGCGATGATCCTGTTTGAGAAGTTCGCCCAGCACCAGCCGCTCAATCGCCAGAGCGAGCGCTACGCCCGCGAGGGCGTCGACCTCAGCTTGTCGACGCTGGCCGATCAGGTTGGAGCATGTGCCGCGGCGTTGAAGCCCATTCACTCCCTGATCGAGGCGCATGTCCTTGCTGCCGAACGTCTGCACGGCGACGACACGACCGTGCCGATCCTGGCCAAGGGAAAGACCGATACGGGCCGCATCTGGACCTATGTCCGGGACGATCGGCCGTTCGGAGGGCTCTCTCCGCCGGCGGCCCTTTACTATGCCTCGCGGGACCGACGGCAGGAGCATCCGGAGCGCCACCTGAAGACCTTCAACGGCATTCTGCAGGCGGACGCCTATGGCGGCTACAATCCGCTGTTCAAGGTTGATCGCGATCCAAATCCTCTAAGGCAGGCGTTTTGTTGGGCACACTCGCGGCGTAAGTTCTTCGTGCTCGCCGACATCGCCGCAAATGCCAAGCGTGGAAAGAATGCCGCGCCGATCTCGCCTATGGCGCTCGAAGCCGTCAAACGGATCGACGGCCTGTTCGATATTGAGCGCGAGATCAACGGGCTTACGGCCGATCAACGCCTGGAGCGTCGCCGGAGAGACTGTCTGCCACTCGTCGATGATCTGCAGGTCTGGCTTCAAACCGAGCGGGCAAAGCTCTCACGCAGTTCTCGGTGGCGGAGGCGATCGACTACATGCTCAAGCGCTGGGATGGCTTCACATCATTTCTGCAGGACGGCCGGATTTGCCTGACGAATAATGCGGCAGAGCGAGCGCTCAGAGGCTTTGCGAGACGTGTTTCATTATGCACCCCTTCGTTAAGTGTATGTAAACATTGGAAGCGTGTCCGCGTCCACATCGCG
>NZ_NWSV01000082.1 GCF_002531935.1 Rhizobium chutanense
AGGCTCTAGTTGTGAGCTTTCGGGAGGTTGTCCATTCAAAGCGGATTTAGGAGACTGGAGCTATCACACCTCGAGTCGGAAGGATCGCCGCGAATGAACATTCATAAGAATGCCCGACTGACGCCGTTGCGCCGGGAACAAATGGCGCTTGCTGTTATCGAAGGGCATCTGACCCAGGCTCAGGCAGCACAGGCCTATGGCGTCGCGGCCAAGATCGTCGCCCGTTGGGTCGAGCGTTTCAAGGCCGGTGGTCGAGAGGCGATGCTCGATCGTTCCTCCCGACCTCATGCCATGCCCCGGCAGACCAGTCAGGCGCTGGCGGAGCGCATCATCACGCTTCGCCGCCAGCGCCTGACTGGCAAGCACATCGCGATCGAAACCGGTGTATCTGCAGCGACGGTGAGCCGGGTTCTCAAGCGCGCAGGCCTCTCCCGCCTCAAGGATATCGAGCCGGCCGAGCCTGTGCGTCGTCATGAACGCCAGGCTCCCGGCGAGATGATTCATATCGACATCAAGAAGCTCGGCCGGTTTCATGAGGTCGGCCACCGCATCACCGGCGATCGCACTCGCCAGAGTTCGCGCAGAGGCAAGAGTTGGGGCGCCGGTTGGGAATGCGTTCATGTGGCCATCGACGATGCCTCTCGCATCGCTTTCTCACAGATATCGCCGGACGAGACGAAAGAAAGCGCCGTGGCCTTCTTGAAGGCGGCATTGGCCTATTATGCCAGCCTCGGGATCGCGGTCGAGCGCGTCATGACCGACAATGGTCCCTGCTACACATCAAAGCCATTCGGCCAAGCTTGTCGCGACAACGGCCTCAAGCACGTTCGCACCAGACCATATACGCCTAAAACCAACGGAAAGGCCGAACGCTTCATCCAGACCGCCCTCAGAGAGTGGGCCTACGCCGTCGCCTATCCCAACTCGGACATGCGCGCCGCCGAACTGCCACGATGGCTTCATCGCTACAATTGGCACAGGCCTCACGGAAGTCTAAACTCAAAACCACCAATCACTAGGCTCGCTCTTACCCAGGACAACCTGTTGAGGCTCCACATCTAGTCGC
>NZ_NWSV01000083.1 GCF_002531935.1 Rhizobium chutanense
TCGTTGCCGGCACCGCCGGTGATCGTGTTGGCAAGGTCATTGCCTGTGCCCGTAAACGCTACCGTACCGCTATAGGTAAGGTTCTCGACATCGCTGCCAAGCGTATAGCTTGTCAGGGTCGTGCGAACCGTGTCGGTTCCCGCAGCAGCGGCTTCGGTGACGCTGTCGCCGGCATTGTCGACGATATAGGTGTCGTCGTCCGCTCCGCCGATCAGTGTGTCGGCACCTGCCCCGCCATCCAGCGTGTCATTGCCGGCGCCGCCGGACAGCGTATCGATGGCAGCGCCACCGGTGATCACGTTGTCGAGATTGTTGCCCGTGCCCGTAAACGCCCCCGTGCCGGCAAAGGTCAGGTTCTCGACATTGGCGGCAAGCGTATAGCTCGCCAGGTTCGTGCGAACCGTGTCGGTCCCCGCAGCAGCGGCTTCGGTGATGCTGTCGCCGGCATCGTCGACGATGTAGGTGTCGTTGCCCGTTCCGCCGATCAGTGTGTCGGTGCCTGCCCCGCCATTCAGCGTGTCATTGCCGGCGCCGCCGGTGATGGTGTTGGCAAGCGCATTGCCGGTGCCGGTGAAGTTGCCGGATCCTGTATAGGTGAGGTTCTCGACATTGTTGCCGAGCGTATAGCTTGCAAGCGCCGTCTGGACCGTGTCCGTCCCCTCGCTCGCATTCTCGATCACCAGGTCGGTCGCGATATCGACGACATAAATGTCGTCACCCGTCCCGCCCGACATCGTGTCGGAACCAGCCCCGCCGATCAATGTGTCGTTGCCGCCAGCCCCCACGAGCTTGTCGGCGCCAACACCGCCCTTGAGGACGTTGTCGAGCCCATTGCCGACGCCGGTAAACGCGACCGTGCCGCTATAGATGAGGTTTTCGACATTGGCGCCGAGCGTATAGGCGGCCAGGGCCGTCTGTACCGTATCGGTTCCCTCGTCGGCATTCTCGATGACGATGTCACCGGTGGAGATGACATAGGTATCGTCGCCCGCGCCGCCC
>NZ_NWSV01000084.1 GCF_002531935.1 Rhizobium chutanense
CTTGCCTGTCTTGATCGTCTGTATTGATCGATGACGACGGCGAGGACGATGATGGCTCCCTTGATGATCTCCTGGTAATAGGAACCGATCTTGAGGAAGGTGAAACCGGATGTGATGACGCCGAGGATGATGGTTCCGATCAGCGTTCCTGTGATGCGACCCGAACCGCCGGCCAGCGACGTGCCGCCGATGACGGCCGCGGCGATGGCGTCGAGTTCGTATGCTGTGCCCATGGTCGGCTGGGCGGAGGCTGCGCGCGCTGCGGTGACGACGCCGGCCAGTCCGGAAAGCACGCCTGCGACGATGTAGACCTTGATGAGATGGGATCCGATGTCGATGCCGGAGACCCTTGCGGCCTGCGGGTTGGACCCGATCGCGTAGGTGTATTTGCCGTAGCGGGTGTAGCCGAGGGCAATATGCGAGATCACGGCAACGCCGAGGAAGATCAGCACCGGCAGGGGGACCGGAAAGCCGAGGATGAGATAGCTCTTTCCGAGCCATGTGAACTGCGGCGTCAAAAGGCCGATCGGCTGGCCGAGCGTATACCACTTGGCCGCGCCTCTGGCACAGACCATCATGCCGAGCGTGGCGATGAAGGGCGGGATGCCGGTTTTGGCGATCAGGACGCCGCTGATCCATCCGGTGATCAGGCCGACGAGCAGGCCGGCCATGATCGGCCAGAGGGGAAAGAGATCGGTCAGGCCGGGATAGAGCGCGCGCACATCCGCCGAGCCCTGTGCCAGCGATGCGGCAACCATTGCCGCCAGGCCGACCACCGATCCCGACGCCAGGTCGATGCCGCCTGTGATGATCACATGCGTCACGCCGACGGCCAGAATTCCGGTCACCGAGACCTGAAGGATGATGATCGACAGGCGCTGGTCGTTGCCGAGAAACGATGTGCCCACGAAAATCCAACCAAGCACCTCGAAGATCAGCGCGATGCCGACAAGCACAAAGGCCATCGACATCTCGCTCTTGAACTTCCGCTTAAC
>NZ_NWSV01000085.1 GCF_002531935.1 Rhizobium chutanense
ACCACGCCGCGGATGCTTTCGCCCTTATGCATCAGCTCGAAGCCCTTGTTGATGTCTTCGAGCGGCATGGTGTGGGTGATCATCGGGTCGATCTGGATCTTGCCCTGCATGTACCAGTCGACGATCTTCGGCACGTCGGTGCGGCCGCGCGCACCGCCGAAGGCGGTGCCCATCCAGTTGCGGCCGGTGACCAGCTGGAACGGACGGGTGGAGATCTCCTGGCCGGCGCCGGCCACCCCGATGATGATCGACTTGCCCCAGCCGCGGTGGCTCGCTTCCAGCGCCTGGCGCATCACCTTGGTGTTGCCGGTGCAGTCGAAGGTGTAGTCGGCGCCGCCGATCAGGTCGCCGTTGCGTTTGGTCATGTTGACCAGATAGGGCACGATGTCGTCGCCAACCTCCTTCGGATTGACGAAATGCGTCATGCCGAATTTCTCGCCCCATGCCTTGCGATCCGGGTTGATATCGACGCCGATGATCATGTCGGCGCCGGCAAGGCGCAGCCCCTGCAGCACGTTCAAACCGATGCCACCGAGGCCGAAGACGATCGCCGTCGATCCGATCTCGACCTTGGCGGTGTTGATGACCGCGCCGATGCCGGTGGTGACGCCGCAGCCGATGTAGCAGATCTTGTCGAAGGGGGCGTCGGGATTGACCTTGGCAAGGGCGATCTCCGGCAGCACGGTGAAGTTCGAAAAGGTCGAGCAGCCCATATAATGATGGATCTTGTCCTTGCCGATCGAGAAGCGCGAGGTACCGTCCGGCATCAGCCCCTGACCCTGGGTCGAGCGGATCGAGGTGCAGAGGTTGGTCTTGCGCGACAGGCAGGAATAACATTCGCGGCATTCTGGGGTGTAGAGCGGGATGACGTGGTCGCCCTTCTTGACCGAGGTGACGCCCGGACCGACATCGACGACGATGCCGGCGCCCTCATGGCCGAGGATCGCCGGAAACAGACCTTCCGGATC
>NZ_NWSV01000086.1 GCF_002531935.1 Rhizobium chutanense
ATCGCCAATGCCTATAAGGACGTCGTCTCGAAGTTCGTCCACGGCCAGATCAAGAGCTCGGACGAAGCCGTCACCCAGCTCGTCCAGGCGATCGACGACGCCCGCTGAGGCCATTGCGATGAACAATGCTTCCCCGCGTGACCTGCGGGGAAGCTTTCGGGGAGGAGATGACATTATGAGCACCGTTGCGACCACCGATCCGGTTCTGACGCCCGGGCGATCGACGGGTATCTCGCTGAGAAGCCGGCTGCAGGATGCGCTGCCGAAGATCGTGCTGGCGCCGAGCTTCGTCATCACGCTCATCTTCGTCTACGGCTTCATCGTCTGGACGGCCTATCTCTCCTTCACCAATTCCAAGACCTTTCCCTCTTATGCGCTGACCGGCGCGCGCGCCTATCAGCGGCTGTGGCGCTGGACCTTCGAGAGCGATCCGCCGTCCTCCTGGTATACCTCGATCACCAACATGGCGATCTTCGGCTTCCTCTATGTCGGCATCTGCCTGGCCCTCGGCCTGCTGCTCGCCATCCTGCTCGACCAGAAGATCCGCGGCGAGGGCTTGCTGCGGCCGATCTTCCTCTATCCGATGGCGCTGTCCTTCATCGTCACCGGGGTCGCCTGGAAATGGTTCCTCGATCCGGGCCTCGGGCTCGAGCAGACGCTGCACCACTTCGGCTGGACGAGCTTCCACTTCGACTGGATCAAGAACAAGGACTTCGTCATCTACACCGTCGTCATCGCCGGTGTCTGGCAGGCATCCGGCTTCGTCATGGCGATGTTCCTCGCCGGGCTTCGCGGCATCGACGGCGAGATCATGAAGGCCGCCCAGATCGACGGCGCCTCGCCCTTCCAGCTCTACCGCCGCATCGTCATCCCGCTGCTGCGGCCGATCTTCCTCTCCGCCTTCATCGTGCTCGCCCATATGGCGATCAAGTCCTACGACCTGGTGG
>NZ_NWSV01000087.1 GCF_002531935.1 Rhizobium chutanense
GCCCCCTTGCATGTTCAAACTGCATCCGATGTTTGATGATGGGTGCGACCCCTGGGGGATGGCCATCCCCCAGGGGTCGGACGGGCGGGACCGTAACCCCCTTGGCTTGAACCGGGGATGAGCCTGGTCCGCCCGTCCTTCGCGTTTGTCCTGAACAGATAATGGGGAACATGTCCCGCATGCAAGGCAAGGTATCGTCCGAACGCACGGCGATGACGACAATTTATGTCGGTATCGATGTCTGTAAAGAGTGGCTGGACATTCATCTGCATCCTCTCGGCCGCAGTTTTCGGGTGACCAACGACACGGCCGGCCTGCGCCGCCTCAAGCGGGAGCTCGATGCGCTTGGCCAGACACCGTGCCAGGGGCTGCACATCGTCATGGAAGCGACCGGCAAGTGGCATCGCGCCGTCCTGCGCTCGCTGCATGCCGACGGCTTTTACGTGTCGGTCGTCGATCCGCTGCGCGCCCGGCTGTTTGCCAAGGCCTGCGGCTTTCTCGCCAAGACCGATCGGCTCGATGCGCGGCTTTTGGCCATCATGGGAGAAGCCCTCAAGCCGGCACAAACCCCGCCGCCCGACCAGGCCCTCGAAGACCTGCAGGAACTGGTCAATGCGCGCTCTGCCGCCAACGGCGAACGCACCGCCCTGTCCAACCGGATGAAGACCGCCGGGACCGCCTTCCTGCGCAAGGAACTGTCGCGAAGACTTGGCGCGCTCGACACCCATATCGCCAGACTGGACGCTGAGATCGAGCGCCGCATCTGCGCCGACCCCGCGCTATGCCACCGCCGCGATATCCTCATCTCCATTCCCGGCATCGGGGCCGTCACCGCCGCAAGCCTGATCACAGGCCTTTGCGAACTCGGCGCCTGCTCCGGCAAGCAGGCCGCCATGCTCGCCGGCCTTGCGCCGCTTGCCTGCGAAAGCGGTG
>NZ_NWSV01000088.1 GCF_002531935.1 Rhizobium chutanense
ATTACTCGACGATCGAAGCGACGATACCGGCGCCGACGGTGCGGCCGCCTTCGCGGATTGCGAAGCGCAGCTTTTCTTCCATCGCGATCGGAACGATCAGCTCGACGGCAACCGTGACGTTGTCGCCAGGCATAACCATCTCCGTGCCTTCCGGCAGCGTCACGATGCCCGTCACGTCGGTCGTGCGGAAGTAGAACTGCGGACGGTAGTTGGTGAAGAACGGCGTATGACGGCCACCCTCTTCCTTCGTCAGGATGTAGGCTTCTGCCATGAACTTCTTGTGCGGCTTGACCGAACCCGGCTTGCACAGGATCTGGCCACGCTCGACGCCGTCACGGTTCACACCGCGAACCAGTGCGCCGATGTTGTCGCCGGCCTGGCCCTGATCGAGCAGCTTGCGGAACATTTCAACGCCGGTCACCGTCGTCTTCGAGGTCGCGCGGATGCCGACGATCTCGACTTCTTCGCCAACCTTGACAATGCCACGCTCGACGCGGCCGGTCACAACCGTACCACGGCCCGAGATCGAGAACACGTCTTCGATCGGCATCAGGAACGGCTGGTCGATCGGGCGCTCAGGCGTCGGGATGTAGGAATCAACCGCTGCCATCAGCTCGCGGATCGCGTCTTCGCCGATCTTCTTGTCGGAATCTTCAAGAGCAGCAAGTGCCGAACCCTTGACCACCGGGATATCGTCGCCCGGGAAGTCGTAGGACGACAGAAGTTCGCGAACTTCGAGCTCGACCAGTTCGAGAAGCTCGGCGTCGTCAACCTGGTCGACCTTGTTCAGGAACACAACGATCGCCGGAACGCCGACCTGGCGGGCCAGCAGAATGTGTTCGCGCGTCTGCGGCATCGGGCCGTCAGCAGCCGAGCAAACCAGGATCGCGCCGTCCATCTGGGCAGCACCGG
>NZ_NWSV01000089.1 GCF_002531935.1 Rhizobium chutanense
CCTCACCAAGTCAGTTTATGCCGGGATGGGCGCAATTTGATTTTGCTGTCGCAAGGCGTCCCTGACGCGTGCGTTTGCGATGGTGATGATCTTGCGCATGATGGCGGTGAGGGCGACGCGTTTGGGCTTTGCGGCCTTGAGCAGAGCCTTGTAGGCGACGGCGAGCGGATTGTCGCCGCGGCAAGCGGCGAGAGCGGCGATGAAGAGCGCCGGTCGGATCTGGCGCCGTCCGCCGGTGGTTGAGCGATGCCAACTGGCCTTGCCGCTGTCTTTGGGATGCGGAGCGACGCCGGCCAGGCTTGCGATCTGGCGGCGATTGAGGCTGCCGAGTTCGGGCATGACGGCCAGCAGCAGCGGCACCAGGACTTGGCCGATGCCCGGCACCGAGCGCAACGGCTCGACCCGCAGCGCCAGGTCGCGGCTTTCTGTGATCAAGGTGTTAATCTCGGCGTTGAGGGCTTTGATATGGCGATCCAGTTCGGCGAGATGGGCCTGAATGTTATCGGCGACCAGGCGGCTGCGCGGCGCCTTCAGCCGGTTCTGCTCCTGGACGCGCATGGCGACGAGGTCGAGGCGGCGGGCAACCAGCAGCTCGAGCTTCTGCTGGCAGGGCTCGGCCGGCTGCCAGCGCGGCAGTGCTGCTGTGCGGTCGTGGCCATAGCGGAACAGCCAGCGGGCGTCGATCGGATCGCTCTTGGCGTGCTTGCCGAAGGATTTGATATAGGCCTTGACCTTGGCGGGATCGGCGCGATGGGCGGGAATGGCCAGTTCCAGGAGCACGCAAAGCAGGATGTCTTCATGGCCGCCGGTGGCCTCGCACACGGCGAGCGTGGCGGTGGCCTGATACGGCTGCAGGGCGGCGCGAAG
>NZ_NWSV01000008.1 GCF_002531935.1 Rhizobium chutanense
TCCGGGATGGCCATCCCGGAGCTCGATCCCAGCTTCCCCAACAGTAAAGCATAGATTTGAGAGACAATTCCTGTGCTTGTCACAGGAATCCAGCCACCGCGCGTCGGCGCGGTGAATGAGTTACTGGTCTGATAGAAAAAGGTTTTTGTGCCCAAGGACTTGGGCACGCTGGATTCCTGTGACGAGCACAGGAATGAGGGTGGAGAGGTAGGCAGACCGGCTCAATTACGTTCCCCCGCCCCTCAGCCCGGCATCCGCTTCTCATCCGCATAGGCAAAGACCGAGGCCGGCATCGGACCTGATGTCATCAACGTGAAATCGAAGGATCCCTTCATATCGGGGCCTAGCACATATTGCCGGTGGACCCGCAGCTGATCCCTGCGGATCTTGCGGTAGTGCTCCGGCGTCAGCATCTGCTTGACGCGGATCAGGATCATCTTTGCCGGGGGTGCCTCCGCATGGCCGCAGACGGCAACGACCGGCACCTTGTAGAAATTGATCGAATCCGTCAGGCACTGCACGTCGAGCCAGGAAATCGCCGGACACCGGGCGATCAGTCCGACACGCGCGCGCAAGAGCGTCGCCGATGACAACAGCGCGCATTGCAGGATGGCGCTGCCGAGTGTGGCAAACACCACGCGCTTGCCGTTGAAAACCTCCGGCTCCCTCTCCAGCAATATGCCGATGACATGGGCGGCAACGCTCGACCCCATACTGTGCGAGGAGATCACATATTCATCCGCCTCTTCGTCAAGCGCTTTGCGCACGGCGGTGGCACGGTCTTCCAGCCAGCTATTGAAATCCGTCCTATCCATGCGGCCGAGCGCCACCGCCATTTCCCAATCGGCAAAGAGATGCAGCGTGTGGAAACGTTCGGAAAACGGCAGGAAGACGAAAATGAAGAAGCAGAGCGCCAGCGGTCCGCTCCAGAGCATGTGCCAAGGCGAAAAACCGAGGGCATAGGGCAGCACGGTGATCTGCGCGGTCAGCGCAATCGCCAGCGCCGTCAGCAGGAAAGGAAAGACGAAGAACAGGCCGAAGCGCCAAGCATGGCGGAAATATCCCCGCATGCCGCCGCCCAGCATGATCTGAGCGCAGCTTCGAAAACCAGCTATGATCTGGCTCAGCGTGTTGCCGCTGCGCAGCTTGCGCACAAACCCATCGTGATCGACCATGTGCACCCGGCTCTTCGTCCGCCAGCCGGGGGAACCGGGCTCCGCCCTGCTCTCCGTCGTCACCTCGAAACTGAGGGGATCGCTTCCTGGCTCGGGCGCCCCCGTTGCAACCGAATAGCCCCAGACGGCGGCACTCTGCCGGGCAGAGCGTTCGTAGCGCGCCCTGTGGGCGACACCGTCAAGCGGCTCGAAGCCCGGAAAATGCAGGACGACCCGCTTCTCGATCAGTTTCATTCCACCTTCCGGCCGGCCAAAGGGCCGGCATGTTGCCTGCGATCCGGCTGCCCGCGCCGCAAATATCGGCGAAAAAGCAGCTATGGTCTCGAAGCCGTCTTGCTAACCGAAACCTTCCGGAATTCAATAGCACCCATGTCGTTTCCACCATGAACGGAGGGTTTTTGTGGCCGATCTTGTCAAAGAACTGATATCAGGCGTTGTCGACAGCGTGCTGAAGGAAATCCTGAAGAAAACCACCGGCCGCGTGACCACGAAGCGCACCAGGCGCAAGACGCGCTCCGCCGCGACGACGACGGCCGCCCCGAAGACGACCACGGCAAAGCGCAAGCCCGCCCGCAAACAGGTCAGCAAACGCCGCTCGGCCGCCGGCCGCAGCCGTCAGCGCCGCAACTGAGACGAGCGGCAAAATCTCCAACCGTAACGCGACGGCAACAATACCGGAGTGGTATGACCAGATTGGTCTTTTTTTGGTCCGGGCGGCTGGAATTCCTGCCGCCGCATGCTATCTAAAGGCAACGATTGAAACGGCGGGCCTTTAACCCGCCTGTTGAAAGGATCAGGTCCCATGAGCGGCATTCACGAATTCATCGACAACGAAATCAAGAGCAACGACGTCGTCCTCTTCATGAAGGGCACGCCGCAGTTTCCGCAGTGCGGTTTCTCCGGGCAGGTCGTACAGATCCTCGATTACATCGGTGTCGACTACAAGGGCATCAACGTGCTCGCCGATTCGGAAATCCGCCAGGGCATCAAGGATTACTCCAACTGGCCGACGATTCCGCAGCTTTACATCAAGGGCGAGTTCGTCGGCGGCTGTGACATCGTCCGGGAAATGTTCCAGGCCGGTGAATTGCAGCAGCATCTCCAGGAAAACGGCGTCACCGTGCGCGGCGCCGCCTGATCGGTCACCGGGCGCGTCCGCCCGGTTTCCAATTCTGTAATCTTGCGTCCGAGGCGCTGCTGCCAGCAGCGCCTTGGCCTGTTTATGGGAATTTCACTGTGACAGATTCATCACAAGCCGTGTCCGCGGGCCGCCTGCCCATGGGCAAACGAGAATTCATCGCGCTCGCGGCCTTCCTGATGGCCGTCAACTCGCTGGCGATCGATATCATGCTTCCGGCCTTGCAGCAGATCGGCGCGAGCCTCGGCGTCGAGAGCGAAAACCATCGCCAGTTCGTCGTCTCCACCTATCTGCTCGGTTTCGGCTGCGCCCAGCTGTTCTACGGCCCGCTGTCCGATCGTTTCGGCCGCCGCACGCCGCTTCTGATCGGTCTCGTCATCTATATCGCTTCCGCCGTCAGCATCGTCTTCGTCCCCACTTTCGCCGGGCTGCTGGTGCTGCGCTTCATCCAGGGCATCGGCTCGGCCGCAACCCGCGTCATCACCGTCTCCATTGTCCGCGATATCTATGGCGGTCGGCAGATGGCCGAGGTCATGTCGCTGATCATGATGGTCTTCATGATCGTCCCGGTCATCGCGCCCGGCACCGGCCAGATCGTCATGTTCTTCGGCAACTGGCACCTGATCTTTCTCTTTATTGCCGCCATGGCGACGGCTATCGCCGTCTGGGCCTACCTTCGCCTGCCGGAAACCCTGCATCCCGCCAATGTCCGCCCCTTTACCGCCCGATCGATCCTCGGCGCCTTCAGGCTGGTGCTGACCAATCGCGTGGCGCTCTGCTACACCATTGCCAGCACTTTCATCTTCGGCGCGCTGTTCGGCTTCATCAACTCCGCCCAGCAGGTCTATGTCGGCATTTACGGCCTCGGCGTCTATTTCCCTTTCGCCTTCGCCGGTGTCGCGATCTTCATGTCGCTGTCGTCCTTCTTCAATTCGCGTTTCGTCGGCAAGCTCGGCATGCGCCGCCTGTCGCACGGCTCGCTCATCGGCTTCATCGCCATCAATACCATCTGGCTGATCGTCCAGATGGCGAGTTCCGAGCCGATGCCCTTTGCTCTGTTCATCTCCTTCTTCGGCCTTGCCATGTTCCAGTTCGGCTGGATCGGCTCGAACTTCAATTCGCTCGCCATGGAGCCGCTCGGCCATGTCGCCGGCACCGCCTCCTCCGTTCTCGGTTTCATGAGCACGGTCGGCGGCGCCCTCATCGGCGCCGGCATCGGCCAGGCCTTCGACGGCACCGCGCTGCCGATGGTCGCCGGCTATTTCACCGTGTCGATCATCGGGCTCGTCTTCGTACTGATCGCCGAGAAGGGCCGTCTCTTCCAACAGCAGAATTCGGCCGTCTGAACGGCCAACTCCTCCGCATTCGGGAAATCACCACATGACGCCGCCGCATAAACCGCACCAGGAAAACCAGGGCTCCCGCCGCATCGGCATGGGCTTTGGCGAATTCGTCGTCACCATCGCCATCATGACCGCCAGCGTCGCCATGGCCATCGACAGCATGCTGCCGGCATTGCCCAATATCGGCCATTCACTCGGCGTCACCAATACCAACGACGCGCAGCTCATCATCGGTGTGTTCCTCCTGGGCTTCGGCATCTCGCAGATCTTCTTCGGCAGCCTTTCGGATACGTTCGGCCGCCGGAACATCCTGCTCGGCGGCCTCCTCTGCTACGTGGTCGGCATGTTTGCGGCCGCAGCAACCGGCAGCTTCGAAATGCTGCTCGTCATGCGCTTCATTCAAGGCGTCGGCGGCGCGGCCGTGCGGATCACCACCATGGCTGTTGTGCGCGACTGCTTCGGCGGCCGCGAAATGGCCCGTGTCATGTCCTATGTCATGATCGTCTTCATGATCGTGCCGATCGTCGCCCCCTCCGTCGGCCAGATGATCATCCTCTATGCCAACTGGCACTGGATCTTCATCCTGCTCGGCGTCATCGCCACCATGCTGTTCGTCTGGGCGCTTCTGCGGCTGAAGGAATCGCTGCCGCCGGAAGAGCGGCTGCCGCTGTCGGTCGGCTCTGTCGTCGATGGCTTCAAGACCGTGCTCACCAACCGCATCACCTGCGGCTACATGATCGGCCTCACCATGTTCACCGGGGTCATCAGCGCCTATGTGATCTCGGTGCAGCAGGTCTTCGGCGAGGTCTACGGCCTTGGCGACTGGCTGCCGATCGCCTTTGCCGCCACTGCCGGCGGCATCGCTGTCGCCAATTTCGCCAACGGCTTCTTCGTCCGCAAATTCGGCATGCGCCGCATCTCCCACGCCGCCCTGCTGATCTTCACGGCGCTGTCGGCCGTCGGCTTTGTCATTTCGCTGGCCGGCAAGCCGGATTTCGCCATCGCCTACGGCATCTTCACCGTCGTACTGATGATGTTTGCCCTGATCGCCACCAATTTCACCGCCATCAGCCTCGAGCCGATGGGCAATCTCGCCGGTACGGCGACCGCCGTCACCGGCTTCGTCTCGACGACCTTCGGCACCATCCTCGGCGGCCTGGTCGGCCAGATGTTCAACGGCACGATCCAGCCGCTGTTCGGCGGCTTTGCGATTTTCGGTCTCCTGACCATCGCCGCCACGCTTTGGGCAGAGAACGGCAAGCTCTTCACCCATCCCGGCGACAGCCCGCAGCTTGATCCGGGTGGAGCCCACTTCTGACGCGAACCTGCCGACGGCGGAGATTCGGCCGGGGTCAGGATGTTGTGGAACCGAGGAGCAAGGCATCCAGGATGGACGAGCGAATTTTGATCAGGCCGTACACGCCGGCTGACGCGGACGCGACGATTGACATCTTTCTGCGCGCCATCCGGGAGGTCTCGTTCAAGGACTATTCGCCCCCTCAAATAGAGGCGTGGGCAAAGGTGGAAGATCACGGCCTATGGGCGGAGCGCCGGATCAGCAGGCCCGCCTGGATAGCGGAAATCGACGGAGAGCCGGTGGGGTTTTCCGATCTGACCGCCGAGGGCTGTGTGGACATGATGTTCGTCCATCCTCAATTTCAGGGGCTCGGTATCGCAAGCCGGCTCTTGAACACAGTCGAGGCGGAAGCTCTGAGGCTGGGATTCACGAGAATTTATACGGAGGCCAGCCGAACCGCACGGCCGTTTTTCGAGCGTAGGGGTTTCCGCGTGATATCAAGGCAAACCGTCGAGAAACGCGGGCAAAGCTTGGAAAACTTTCTCATGGAGAAGCTCTACGGGTAACAGGAAAGTACCCCGTTGACTGTCCTGATAAAACCGGCATTCCCCGTCGGAAAACACGGCCGCGAAATCAGCGTTCTGCGGCCGGGTTTATCTGTTCAGACCGTGAAGACCTCACGCCGCAGCAGGTCCCAGGAAGCCTTGTCGGGAGCCACCAGCAGCCCGCCTGCAAGATGGTGCGGCAGATAGGGCGAGCCGTCGAAACGGGCGGCATAACCGCCGGCCTCCTGCGAGATCAGCGTGCCTGCGAGGTGATCCCAGGGCATCATTTTGTTGTACATCAGGTAATGCACATGCCCGCCGGCGAAGGTGCGGTATTCATGCGCCGCGCAGCGGTAATTGGTGAGGAAGCGCACCTTCGCGAGATTGCCGAGAATCTCGGCCCGCTTTTCCTGCGGCAGGTAGCCGGTGGAGGCCATGCCGACCATCTGGTCGAGTGCGACAGGCTCTGCCGCGCGCAGCCGCCGCGCCTCGCCATCCGGCCGCCGCAGCCAGGCGCCGCCACCCTTCTCCGCCATCACCCAGTCGTCGCCCATCGGATCGTAGATGATGCCGGCAATGGTCTCACCGCCTGATATGACCGAGGCCATGACGCCGAAAGCCGGGATGCCGGCGGCGAAATTGAACGTGCCGTCGACCGGATCGACGACGATCGCGAGATCGGCATCTGCGAGCCTGCCGAGCAGCGCCGGTTCGGCGGCGACCGATTCTTCGCCGAGAAACAGCGCACCCGGCCAGCGCCGCTCTGCTTCCGCCTTGATCATCCGCTCGGCCTGCTCGTCGGCCTCGGTGACGAGATCGGTCGCCTCGCTCTTGGCGCGCACCTCATCCTCGCCGAGCCGGCGGAAGCGCGGCAGGATCTCGGCCTTCGCCGCGCGGCGCAACAGATCGGCAAGAACGGTCACGTCGACAGTCGCAGTCATGTCAAATCCTTTCGGTCCGGCCTCTGGGTAAAGGGCTTCAAATCAGATGCCGACGATTTCACGCCGGATCATCTGCCAGCTTTCCCTGTCGGGCGCGGAGATGATGCCGCCCGTCGTCTCGCCGGGGCGATAAGGGGTGCCGTCGAATTTCGCCGTATGGCCGCCGGCCTCCTGATGGGCGAGCACGCCGGCCAGGTGATCCCAGGGCATCAGCTTTGCATGGCCGATGAAATGCAGCTTGCCGGAGGCGACCATCCAATATTCATAGGCCGAGCAGTTGAAGGCGAAGGTCATCCTGATCTTTGCCATGTTGGCTGAGATCCGTGAGCGGTCCGGGTCGTCCATATGGCCCCATGAGATGCCGCCGACCATCTGGTTCAAGGCGGCGGGCTCCGCCACCCTCAGCCTGCTCGATTGCCCGTCCTGCCGCGTCAGGAAGGCGCCCGCCCCTTTGATCGCCGTCACGGTATCGCCGAGAACGGGATCGTGAATGATGCCGGCGACCGTCTCGCCCTTGACGGTCACGGCCAGCATCGTCCCGAACACCGGAAGCCCGGCGGCAAAATTGAATGTGCCATCGACAGGGTCGATGACGAAGGCCAGATCGGCATCGGCAAGTGCCGGCACGACGGATCGGTCGGTCTCATAAGCCTCCTCGCCGACGACGAGTGCCGAGGGGAAGCGCTCTTTCAGCGCCGCGGTGATCCTGTGTTCGGCGAGCAGATCCGCCTGCGTCACAACATCGATCGCCGAGGTCTTTTCCGAAATATCGGCAGCACCGAGATTGCGAAAACGCGGCATGATCTCGGCTTGCGCCGCTTCCCTGACGCAACCGCCGAGAAAGAGAATATCCTGATCTGAAATCGTCATGCGAATTCCTGTCCTTGATCCAAATAGCCAGCCTGCTTAGCCGGCCATTCATGACGGATCTGTGACACCAAGGGTGGAAAAATCGAAGAGTTTAGGATCGAGCAGATGTGACGGGTTCACATGCGAAAGCGCCCGCAGCATCGTGTCCTTGCGTCCCGGCATGCGCCGCTCGATATCGGCGAGCATGTCCTTCATCGCATTGCGCTGCAGCCCATCCTGCGAGCCGCAGAGGTCGCAAGGGATGATCGGAAACTGCATGGCGGCGGCGAATTTGGCGAGGTCGTCCTCAGCGGCATAGGCAAGCGGCCGAAGCACCATCAGGTCACCCTCGTCGTTCAGAAGTTTCGCCGGCATGGAGGCAAGCCGCCCGCCGTGGAAGAAATTCATGAAGAAGGTTTCGAGAATGTCCTCGCGGTGATGGCCGAGCACCAGCGCATCGCAGCCCTCTTCCCGCGCGACGCGGTAGAGATTGCCGCGCCGCAGCCGCGAACAGAGCGAGCAATAGGTCGCCCCCTCCGGCACTTTTTCCTTCACGATCGAATAGGTGTCGCGATATTCGATCCGATGCCGCACGCCGATCTTGGTCAGATAGTCCGGCAGCACGTGCTTGGGAAAGTTCGGCTGCCCCTGATCGAGATTGCAGGCAACGAGCTCGACCGGCAGCAGGCCGCGCCATTGCAGATCGAGCAGCAGCGCCAGCAGCCCATAGGAATCCTTGCCGCCGGAGAGGCCGACCAGCCAACGCTTCTGCCCCTTCAGCATGTCGAAATCGTCGAAGGCCTGGCGCACCTGCCGCAGCAACCGCTTGCGCAGCTTGTTGAAGGACACCGAGCGCGGCGCATCGGCAAAGAGCGCAAGGCCGACGCCGTCGTCCACTTCGGAATCATCCGCGATATTAGCTGCGATATTCATTGCTTGTCCTATCGAAGGTGCACTTGCCATAGCAGAAAGCGGCCTGGCAACACAGCATCAATCGCCGAAAACAGACCAGCCGGTGCGCGCCGCCAGCATTTCCAGCGCCACGGCGCCGAGCTGCGAATTGCCGACCTTGTTCAAGCCCGGCGACCACACCGCGATCGAGGCAATGCCGGGCGCAACCGCGAAGATGCCGCCGCCGACACCGCTCTTGCCGGGCAGACCGACGTGATAGGCGAAGTCGCCCGAGCCGTCGTAATGGCCGCAGGTCAGCATCAGCGCGTTGATGCGTCGCGCCCGCTTCGGCGAGACCACCGAATGGCCGGTCATCGGATTGCTGCCGCGCGCCGCCAGGAACAGCCCGGCACGCGCCAGCTGCTCGCAGCTCATCGACAGCGCGCATTGATGGAAATAGACGCCGAGCACGTGATCGACAGGATGGTCGAGATTGCGGTAGGCGCGCATGAAATTGGCGAGCGCGACATTGCGGTAGCCCGTCTGTGTCTCCGAGCGCGCCACCTTGTCGTCGATGGTGATAGACTCGTCATCGGCGAGATACCGCACGAAGCGCAGCAATTCTCCGATCGCCTCGCGCGGCGCATGGCCGGCCATGACGACGTCGCTGACGGCGATCGCGCCGGCATTGATGAAGGGATTGCGCGGAATGCCGCTCTCATGCTCGAGCTGGACGATCGAGTTGAAAGCCGATCCGGATGGTTCGCGCCCGACACGCTTCCATAAGCCCTCGCCGACCTTGCCGAGCGCCAGTGTCAGCATGAAGACCTTGGATATGCTCTGGATCGAGAAGGCGATGTCGGCATCGCCGACACGGTAGACCTTGCCGTCGACGGTCACGATCGCCATGCCGAACTGCCGTGGATCGACCTTGGCCAGCTCGGGAATATAGTCGGCGACCTTACCCTCGCCGATCCGCGGCAGGATATCGGTGTAGATACTATCGAGGGTCGCCTGCAAATCCGCCATCGCTTCTCTCCGAATAACAAAAAAGCCGCCCGAAAGAGCGGCTTTTCCATAAGCGAAAACGCCTGGTTCTTCTTAACGCGAATAGAATTCGACGACCAGATGCGGTTCCATGACGACCGGGAACGGAACGTCGCTGAGCGTCGGAACGCGGCCGAAGGTGGCGACCATCTTGTTGTGATCGACTTCGATGTAATCAGGAACGTCGCGCTCAGCGAGGCTGACGGCTTCCAGAACGGTAACGAGCTGCTTCGACTTCTCGCGAACTTCGATAACGTCGCCGGCCTTGCAGCGGTAGGAACCGATGTTGACGCGAACGCCGTTGACGGTGACGTGGCCATGGTTGACGAACTGACGGGCAGCAAAGACCGTCGGAACGAACTTGGCGCGATAGACGATCGCGTCGAGGCGCGATTCCAGCAGGCCGATCAGGTTTTCAGAGGTGTCGCCCTTGCGGCGGTCGGCTTCGGCGAAGATCGCGCGGAACTGCTTTTCGCGCAGGTCGCCGTAATAGCCCTTGAGCTTCTGCTTGGCGCGCAGCTGCACACCGAAGTCCGAAAGCTTGCCCTTGCGGCGCTGGCCATGCTGGCCCGGGCCGTATTCGCGGCGGTTCACCGGGGACTTCGGACGGCCCCAGATGTTTTCGCCCATACGGCGGTCGATTTTGTACTTGGACGATTCGCGCTTGCTCATCGCATTTCCTTTCAAAGGTTTATGGCGATTTGTTACCAAACCGCACGAAGGAAACACGCCCTCCTCTGATCTCTTTCGAGACCCGACAGGATGCTCCGGTTAGCGAACAGGAACGATCCACGGGACATGTCAAATGAAACACCGGACATTGCTGCCCGGTGCTTGCGGCGGTCTTTAGAGGGCCGTCATGAAAATGTCAACAGCGGCAAAACCTGAAAGCGCCACTATTCCGCAGCCAGAGGCTGATCGCCGGTATCCGGCGCGTTTGCATCGCCCGGCGCCGTCTGGCAGTTCATGTCCGGGAAAGCGACGATCCGCTTGCCGGAGAAATCCGTGTGCACGACGACGATGCCCTGCTCTTCGAAATAACCGAGCAAGCGGCGCGCCCGGCGGGCGGAATGGGTACCGTAGGCACGGGCAATGCGAGCGTCCGACGGGCACGGCTCGCCGCAGACGGCGGCTTTGGCGAGCATCAGGAAGACGCCCTGCAGGTCGTCGGTGACGCCAGACGACAGCGACAGCGCCGTCGTCCACTCGTCGGTCGCGGCTGTCGCGGCATCGACGCCGGAGCGGGAGATTGCCACACGCCGGCGGAAATCCGGCAGCGCGATCGGCGGTCCCGGCACGCGGCGCATGCGCAACCGCACGAGAAAATCCTGGTAGAGAACCGAATCGGTGCGGAAGGCGGAGGTGGGATCGTCGAGTATTTCGGCCAGCACGCCGGCCAGGCGCTCCTCCCGCTCCTCGGCGGAGACTTCCACCTGGCTCGCCCTCGCCTCGGCAGGTGCGACTGACGCCGCCGGCGTCGAGCGCGAAAGTTCAGCCAGGATATCGGTGGTCGGCCGCGGCGCCGGCGGCGCGCGGCGCACGAGCGGACGCTGGAATTCCTCCGGGTCGGGCGTGAAGATCAGGTCCTCGACATCCTGCGGCGCATCCGGCAGCGGCATCAGCTTCGGGCTGGAAGAGCGCGCCGAAGTCTCCACCGCGCCGATCTGGATCGGCAGCGGCCGCCGCGACAGCGCCGGTCCGAGAGCGACGAAATTGCCGCGTTTCAGGTCGCGGAACATCTCGGCCTGACGCCGGTCCATGCCGAGCAGGTCGGCGGCGCGGGCCATGTCGATATCGAGAAAGGTGCGGCCCATCAGGAAGTTCGAGGCCTCGGCCGCGACGTTCTTGGCGAGCTTGGCAAGCCGCTGCGTCGCGATCACGCCGGCAAGGCCGCGCTTGCGGCCGCGGCACATCAGGTTGGTCATCGCCCCGAGCGACATCTTGCGCGCATCTTCCGAGACATCGCCGCCGACCGACGGCGCAAACATCTGCGCCTCGTCGACGACGACGAGAACCGGATACCAATATTCGCGATCGGCGTCGAACATGCCGTTGAGAAAGGCGGCGGCGGCGCGCATCTGCTGCTCGATATCCAGGCCTTCGAGCGTCAGCACACAGGAGACGCGATGCTGGCGGATACGATTGGCGATGCCTGCAAGCTCCGCCTCGGTGCGCTCACCATCGACGACGACATGACCGAACCGGTCGCTGAGTGTGACGAAATCACCCTCGGGATCGATGATGACCTGCTGCACCCATTGCGCCGATTGCTCGAGCAGACGGCGCAAAAGATGCGACTTGCCCGATCCGGAATTGCCCTGCACGAGCAGACGGGTCGCCAGCAGCTCCTCGATATCGAGCGTCGCCGGGCTGCCGGACGCCAATCCCATATCGATGCCAACCTGCAATGCTGATCCTCGCGGCGAAAAGACTCACATGAACGAAGCGCCATTCTTCCGAAACGGCAGCTCCCCGTCTATCAAAGAATCTGCTGATTTTCAGGGCCGGATTTCGCCAACCCACAGGACAATTCAGCTCACGCCTTCAGCCCGAATCCCTGCATCAGCCGCCGGGTGGCGAAATCCTGCTGGCCGGAGGTGAAGACCGCAAAGTCGAAATTATCCGGATGGACGGCATCGGCAACCAGCGGCACCAGTGTGCGGGCGCGCCGCGCGATCGCTTCGGCGGGGTCGAGCCAGTCGACCGGCCAGGGTGCAAGCCGGCGGAAGAGATTGGCCATGAAAGGATAGTGGGTGCAGGCGAGCACGACGATATCGGTCTTCCGACCATCCTTGTCGACGAAGCACTGGTCGATTTCGCCAAGCACGGCATCGTCGGAGACGGCATCGCCGCGAATATAGGCCTCGGCCATGCGCGCAAGGTTCTCAGAGCCGACGAGGCGAACATGGCATTGCTGCGCGAAGGACTGAATGAGATCGCGCGTATAGGCCCGCTTCACCGTGCCGGGCGTTGCGAGCACCGAGACCAGGCCAGACCGCGTGCGCTCCGCCGCCGGTTTGATCGCCGGCACGGTGCCGACGAAGGTCATCTGGGGGAAAGCGGCGCGCAGGTCGGCGCCGACGAGCGTAAAGGCGGTGTTGCAAGCGATGATGCAGACTTCGGGATCATGTTCCGTCAGCAGCTTGCCGAAGAGCCCGATAATCCGCTCCTTCAGCGCCTGTTCCTCCCAGCCGCCATAGGGAAAGCCGGCATCGTCGGCAACATAGATGAAGCCGCGTTCCGGCATCAGCACACGCGCCTCGCGCAGGACGGTCAGCCCGCCGATGCCGGAATCGAAGAGGAGGATGGGTTTCAGCTCACGCGTCGTCGCTGTCATCGGGCGTTGTTTCCTTGGCCGCTGTCGGGAACCTGCCGCCGCGCGGGCTCTTGCGCGAGAAGCGGTCGAGGGAGGAGATGACGCCGCGCAACACGCTGATTTCCTGCTCCGTGAAAGCCCGGCGGGAGAGAACGGCACGCAGATTGTCGACCATTTTCGGCTTTTTCCCGGCAGGATGGAAATAACCGCGCGCATCGAGCGCCTCTTCCAGCTGGTCGAACAGGCCGAAGAGCTGTTCCTTGGTCGAGGGCGTCTGCCCCATCGCCTGGAAAGGCACCGCGCCGAGATCCTCCATGCCGGATTTCATCCATTCATAGGACATCAGCAGCACGGCCTGGGCGATGTTCAGCGAGGCGAAGGCAGGATTGACGGGAAAGGTGACGATCTCGTCGGCAAGCGCCACCTCCTCGTTGGTCAGCCCCCAGCGCTCGCGCCCGAAGAGGATGCCGGTGCCCTCGCCCGCCCGGAATTTTGTCCTGAGGGTCTCTGCGGCGATGACGGGGGAGCGCACCGGCTTATAGCCATCGCGCTCGCGTGCCGTCGTCGCATAGACGAAGTTGAGGTCGGCCACCGCCTGCTCCAGCGTGTCGTAGACCTTCGTTGCCTCGATCACATGATCGGCCTTGGAGGCCGTCGCCAATGCTTTCTCGTTCGGCCAGCCGTCGCGCGGATTGACAAGGCGCAGTTCGGCAAGGCCGAAATTCGCCATGGCGCGCGCCACCATGCCGATATTCTCGCCCATCTGCGGCTCGACCAGAATGATGGCCGGCCCCTCGGCCAGAAGTTGACGTTCGCTGTTCGTGCCTGCCATGGTCCTATCCCTGTTTCGAGCGCGCAATAGCCTCGCCCGCTGCAAACGGCAAGACATCGGCCTGCGGATAGAGCCTTTCCAGCGCCGAACCGATCATTTCGAGCCCCAGTCTCGCGCCCTCCCGCAACAGCGGCAGGTGTCGTCCCGTTGTCCGGGATGCCTTGCGCTCGATCAGGAAGCAGGCCGAACCGCGCGGCGCGGCATTGTCGATCAGCGCCAGATCCGCCGCGATCAGCCTGTGCAGATTGTCGTCGGCATCAGGCGTTTGGTAATTCTTCGCCAGGATACGCGCCCAATAGGTGCAGGCCAGGAAGATCGCCAGCGTCTGGCGAATCTGGCCGGGCCGCGTCACCACCGACCAGGAGGAGCCGAGCGGCCGCGCCGCCACCGTCACATCGCGGTAACAGGCATCGATCCTCTGCGACAGCGCAATCAACTCGAAACTGCCCTTGCCCTCGCCGAGCGCGTCAAGCAAATCGCGCAGCGCCTGGAACCAGCGCGCAAGTGCGCCATCAAGCGCGCCGCGCGTGCGGGTGGGAAAGACGATGAAGGCAACCGCCGTACCGGCCACCGCGCCGATCACCGTCTCGCCGATGCGCAGCTTCAACAGATCGAGCGTCAGCACGCCGGTCATGCCGTAGACCAGGCAGAGCACGATCGAGATGAAGAAGGTCATCGTCGCGTAAGAGATCTGCAGGAAATAAAAGGCGAGGAAGATGCAGACGACGGCGACCGGAATGGCAATCGCCTGTTCACCCGAAATCAGCGTCGCCAGCCCAAGACCAAAGGCGATGCCGAACACGGTGCCGAGCGAGCGCGACAGCGCCTTCATCGCCGTATCGCCGCGCGAATTGGTGTTGGTGAAGACGAGGAAAGAGGCGAGCACGGCCCAGAACCAGCGCTCGCGCGACAACAGCAGGCCGAAGCCCATGGCGATTGCCGAGGCGAGCGTGATCTGCAGCGCCGAGCGCAGCAGCGGATTGCCGAACGAAAAGTCGATCGGCTGGGATTGCGCGGTGTCGTTGATCGTATCGATGCCGGAAAAACCGGAAGCCTGCCCCTCGTCGATCGCCTGCGTCAGTTGCTGCCGCGCCTCGCCAAGCCAGAGCAGTGCCCGCACTGTCTCGCTCTGCGGCTGATCCCCGATTGATTCCGCCATCCCCTCATAGGTGGCAAGCTCGGCCTTGTCGGTCTCGATCACGGCGTGAACGAGCGCAAAAGGCGGCGGACTCTGGAAACTCAGCACGATGGCGCTCTCGGCGGCAAGATGTACATCGAAGAGCCGGATCGCCAGTTCGGCGGCAGGGTCGGCGGCACCGTCGAAGACGCCGGCCGGCGGACGCGGAATGAAGGTCTCCGCCATCAGCACCACCTCCTTCAGCCGGTCTTCCAGCTGGCGCAGTTCCTGCCGGTCGGTGTCACCGACCTCGGCGCTGCCAGCGATGGCGGCGAGCTTGAAGAGGATCTGGTTGATCCTTCCCCTGACGCTTTCCAGCGAGCGCAGCAGGTCGCGCCGCCAATCGTCCGGCAAGAGCACCGCCCGCACCAGATGACCGACGAGCACGGACACGACAGGGCCGATCGCCACTTCAGGCAGATCGGCCAGCGAAGGCCGGAAATAGGCGCCCATGAAATAGGAGGTGAAGGCGAACATGCCGATGGCAAAACCGCGCGGCCCGAACACCCGTCCCGCCGATGCAAGCGCAATCACCACCAGGAAGACGAGATCGGAGAGAAAACGGCTATCCTCGAGCCCGGCCGCGACGGCGACGATGGCAAGGCTTGCGACACAACCGAGAAGCCGCGTCACCAGCTGGCGCGCATTTCCCTTATCGCGCACGGCAATCCCGCCTTCGATCGACAGCACGATGCCGAGGCCGAAAGCCGCAGTCGGCAGCGGCAGAACAGAGGCGTGGATGGCAAGCAGGATCAGGAACGAGAGGACGATCGCCAGCGTCACCCGCGAGGCCATGCGCAGACGTGAAAGCGCCGGATCGTTGGCAAGCAGCCAGTCGCGAAGCTGAAAACCGGAAAACAAATGCAAGAGCCCCTCATGCCACGGAAGGATCGACAGATATCGCCGCAGAAACGGAAATCAAACCGTCGGAGAACCGGTCGCAACAATCGCCCGGAATCGATTCTCCGGTATGGATCGAATGTCGCGCGCCTATTGGCCCTTGGCAATCAGCGCCATCGTCGCCTTCAGTGAATCTCGGCCCTGCGTTTCGATATTCTCGGTGACGATGTCGTCGATGACAGGTGTACCGCCTTCTTCGATCACCGCGAAACGGACGGTCGTATAGTCCTTGGCATCGGGCGCATCCGAGCAAGCGGATTTCTTGAAGCGCACAGTCACCTCCGCCGTCCCGTCGACCGCAGGCGCGGCTGCCATCGTCAGATCCTCCAGCGGGCATGCATCCTGACCGTTGACGATGACGTCGTAGTCGAACGGCGATATGCCATCGTCATCGACTGCGGGAAATTGCGCGGCGGCCTGGTACTTGGCGACGAAATCCTTGCTGTAGAGATGGGCGAGCCGGCTCGCATCGAAGATGTCGCTCCAATCGCCGCTATTGTCGGCCCAGTTGCTCCTGGTCGCGTCCATGATCTCCTTCACGGGCGCGGTGGCATCGGCCGCACGGGCTGCGCCTGAAACGGCGATAAGGCTTGCGATAACAAGAGCGATTGTCTTCATGGTCGAATGTTCCGGGCGGGCAAATCAAGGCGGACACTAGCCGGATTTCCGCGCTTGGCAATGCCGGCAAAAACGCATTCTCGAACCCGTTGCAGCTTTGCGTTCCGGGTTCACAATGCTATAGCGCTCCTCATCACGTCACCCACCCGGGACCCCCGTCCCCATTCAAGCTCGAACGAGGCAGATACATGAACAAGATCAAGGTCGCCAATCCCGTCGCCGATCTCGACGGCGATGAAATGACGCGCATCATCTGGCAGCTTATCAAGGACAAGCTGATCCATCCGTATCTCGACCTCGACATCGACTATTTCGACCTCTCGGTCGAAAACCGCGACGCCACCAACGACCAGGTCACCGTCGACGCTGCCAACGCCATCAAGAAATACGGCGTCGGCATCAAGTGCGCGACGATCACGCCGGATGAAGCCCGCGTCAAGGAATTCAACCTCAAGGAAATGTGGAAGAGCCCGAACGGCACGATCCGCAACATTCTGGGCGGCGTCATCTTCCGCGAGCCGATCATCTGCAAAAACGTGCCGCGCCTGGTTCCCGGCTGGACGCAGCCGATCGTCGTCGGCCGCCACGCCTTCGGCGACCAGTACCGCGCCACCGATTTCAAGTTCCCCGGCAAGGGCAAGCTGACGATCAAGTTCGTCGGCGAAGACGGCACCGTCATCGAGAAGGAAGTCTTCAACGCGCCGGGCGCAGGCGTTGCCATGGCGATGTACAATCTCGACGAGTCGATCCGCGAATTCGCCCGCGCTTCGATGATGTACGGCCTGATGCGCAAGTGGCCGGTTTACCTCTCGACCAAGAACACCATCCTCAAGGCCTATGACGGCCGCTTCAAGGACATCTTCGAAGAAGTCTACGAGACCGAATTCAAGGATCAGTTCAAGGAAGCCGGCATCACCTACGAACACCGCCTGATCGACGACATGGTCGCCTCGGCGCTCAAGTGGTCGGGCGGCTACGTCTGGGCCTGCAAGAACTATGACGGTGACGTCCAATCCGACACCGTTGCCCAGGGCTTCGGCTCGCTCGGCCTGATGACCTCGGTTCTGCTGACGCCCGACGGCAAGACCGTCGAAGCCGAAGCCGCCCACGGCACGGTCACCCGTCACTACCGCCAGCACCAGAAGGGCCAGGAAACCTCGACAAACTCGATCGCCTCGATCTTCGCCTGGACCCGCGGCCTGGCGCACCGTGCCAAGCTCGACGACAATGCCGAACTCGCCCGCTTCGCTTCGACGCTCGAAAAGGTCTGCGTCGACACCGTCGAATCCGGTTTCATGACCAAGGATCTGGCGCTGCTCATCGGTCCGGATCAGCCGTGGCTCTCGACCACCGCCTTCCTCGACAAGATCGACCAGAACCTGCAGAAGGCCATGGCGTAAGCCTGTCCTTTCGGAATAGCATGGAAACGGCGGGGCTTTCCCGCCGTTTTCATTTGGGGAGAACCGATGACGGCCATCCGACCGCTTGAACCCGCCGACCGCGCCGCTTGGGAGCCCTTATGGCAGGCCTATCAGCGCTTCTATGAAGTCGCCATCCCGCCCGAAACCACGGATCTCACCTGGACCCGCTTCCACGATCCCGACGAACCGATGCACGCGCTCGGCGCCTTTGATGATGACGGCCGCCTCGTCGGTATCGTCCATGCCATCTTCCATCGTTCCTGCTGGCTGCCGCAATGGACCTGCTATTTGCAGGATCTCTATGTCGAAAACAGCCAACGTGGCCTCGGCACCGGAGCCGCGCTGATCGAAGCCGTCGCCGACCTTTCCCGCGCAAACGGTGCCGGCAGGCTCTACTGGATGACTCACGAAAGCAATGCGACCGCGCGGCGCCTCTATGACAAGATCGCCGAACGCTCGGGTTTCATCCAGTACCGCAAAGCGCTTTAGCTCCGGGCTTGCACAAAGACCTCGCCGCGCTATTGATTCCGGACGATAGCGACACGAGAACACGAGGAGGACGTCATGACCGAAGAATTGGTATTCTATACGAACCCGATGTCGCGCGGCCGCATCGCGCGCTGGATGCTGGAGGAAATCGGCCAGCCCTATCGCACCGAACTCCTGACTTTCGGTGAAGGCATGAAGAAGCCCGAATATCTCTCGGTCAATCCGATGGGCAAGGTGCCGGCGATCCGCCATGGCAACACCGTCGTCACCGAATGCGCGGCAATCTGCGCCTATCTCGCCGAGACCTTCCCGGCAAAGGGGCTTGCCCCCAAACCGGAGGAGCGCGCCGCCTATTACCGCTGGATGTTCTTTGCCGCCGGTCCGCTGGAATCGGCGGTGACGATGAGGGCTCTCGGCTTCGAAATTCCGACGGAGCGCCTGCGCATGGCCGGCTGCGGTGGTTTCGGCGACGTCATGAACACGCTCGAGATGGCCGTCTCCGGCTCGACCTATGTCGCCGGCGAGCGCTTCACCGCCGCCGACGTCTATGTCGGCGCTCACATCGGCTGGGGCCTCGGCTTCGGCAGCATCGAGAAGCGCCAGGCATTCATCGATTATTTCGGCCGCATCAGCGAGCGCGAGGCCTACATCAGAGCCAATGCGCTGGACGACGAGGCCGGCAAGACGATGCAGGCGGCCTGATTGTCACCGGCGCGGTGGCCAGACCGCCGCGCCGGGACGTCAGACGTCAGACAAGCGGCATGTAAATATCCGTCATCAGTTCGGTCGGCGGCACGTCGCGTGGGTTGTTCAGATATTCCTCGAACATGACGCTGTCCTTCAATTGCCGTCCTGATTTGGGCAGCCATTCCGCATAAAGCCACTGATAGGCCTTAAACATATCGGCGTAAGGCCCCTTGTGGCGCAGCACCGCATAATCGCCGCCGTCGATCGCGCGCCGCTCGAACGGCGCTTCGGCCGGCCCCTCGGACACGCTCGTCACGCAGGCGATCGACCGCAGCCGTTCCGCCGGCACGATGTCGGGATCATCGAGATAGACGCCGATCATTCGCATGTCGGGCTTGGCGAGGCCTCGGGCGTAGAGCGTGCCGAACAATGTCTCGAAGGCCTTGCCGATCTCCATGTAGGATCCGGTATGGACAACACCGATCAACTCCGTCGGTGCGATCTCTCGTATGGTAACGTCGAACATGGCTTTGGTCTTTCCGTTAGGTGAGGATTGGAAGGCTGTGTGGCTTCCCTCTTTCCGATAGCGGGCCGGCGGCATGCCGTAGACCGACTTGAAGATGCGATTGAAGGACTGGAGATTGGGATAGCCCGATCGCTTCGCAATTTCGCTGACGGCAAGCTCTGTGCGGACCATCTCGCCCGCCGCGTGATGCAGCCTGAGCCGCTTGACGGTTGCCGCCAGCGTCTCGCCGTAAATCGCCCGGTAGATCCTGTGCCAGTGATAGCTCGACATACAGACGATTTCGGCAAGACGCTCCATATCCAGCTCCTCGTCGAGGTGGTCCTGAATATAGGCCGAAACCCGCCTTAGACGGTTTTCGTAAAGCGCCCATGCCGTTTCACCGTTCATGTCGGAACCTCGTGCAATATCGATCGACCGCAGGGAACCATAACCGGATTTGACAAATCCTGCGGAAATTGCTTCCGAGCGCGAACACCCGAGAGAGTATCGTCCTTAGGCGCCCCGAAGGATGGGGCGGTGCTCGAGCCATCACTCCAACCTCCCTCATTCCTGTGCTCGTCACAGGAATCCAGCCACGGCGCGTCCGCGCCGTGAATGAACCAGTACCTAAAGAGAAAGAGTCCTTCGCGCCCAAGGACTTGGGCGCACTGGATTCCTGTGACGAGCACAGGAATGAGGGAGGCTGGCGGGAAACGCCGAGATTTACCAACACAAGAGGCGGGTGCCGCGGCAACCGCCTCGATCGCCTCACCGGCCTTCTTCCTATTGCTCTCTACCGGTAAACGACCAATGGGTCTGTACAATCCGCCATCTCGCGTCTTCCCGGCGATAAACCTCGGTGCAGTTCCAGCGCATCTCTGCGCCTTCGCTGCCGCTATAGGAGACGAAACGAAAGGTCAGCACGGCAGCGTTTCCGATTTCGGTAACGCGCGGCGCTATCATTTCGTAGCGGGGAGCAAAGATCTTGCCGCGGATCCCCTCGTAATAGGCTGTGAGTTTGTCCAGCCCATCCAATCTTTCGGATAGAAAAGGGTCGAAATATGCAACGTCAGGCGCCGATAATTCCAGAAAACCTGATGGGTCACCGTTACACCAGCGTGCAAGCGCGGCCTTCTCCAAGTCGATAACGGTATGATGGTTCACGTTCAGGCTCCTTTTCAAAGTGGGAGCCAGCCTATGACGCAGATCGAAAAATTACGCCAGTACGCACAAATAAAGCCTATACTGTCTTATTTGATAGTAAGGAGACATGAGGGATGCGCAAGCAGCGCCATACGTTTTATGGGAATTGTCCGGTAGAGGCCGCCCTCGACATCATCGGCGGCAAGTGGAAAGCGATATTGCTGTTCCACATCCTCGACGGCACCAAACGTTTCAATGAACTCGGCAGGCTGCTTCCAGGACTGACGCCGCGCATGCTGACCACGCAGTTGCGAGAGTTGGAAGCGGACGGCGTGATCACCCGGACAATCTATCCGCAAGTGCCGCCCAAGGTGGAATATTCGATCACGCCGTTCGGCCGAACTCTGCAACCATTGTTACAGGAGCTTGCCGCCTGGTCGGAAACACATGTGAAGCCGCGACTGGAACATACGTCATCGGCCGGCTCCCCTGAATCGTAGCGCACGGCAGGAGATGCCGCCTGAATGCGCGTCAAGGGCTATCAAGTGAGGATCCGCACTGACATCGGGAATGGATCGATGTGTGGCGAGGATAAGTGAGCAGCGAACAATATTGGACGACAAACAAAGGGCGGGAATATGTCCCGCCCTTTACAATCAATCGATTTCCGGAGTTCAGCCTCCGAGCGCCACGGCAACTGCCTCGATCGCTTCGTCCGCCTTCGATCCATCTGGACCGCCGGCTTGGGCCATGTCGGCACGGCCGCCGCCACCCTTGCCACCGAGCGCGGCAGACGCGACACGCACCAGATCGACAGCGCTGAAACGATCGACGAGATCCGGCGTCACCGCAACGACAGCACTTGCCTTACCATCCTCGGAAACGCCGATCAGCGTCACGATGCCGGAGCCGATGCTGGACTTGCCGTCGTCGGCAAGTCCCTTGAGGTCCTTCGGATCGACGCCGGTCACGGCCTTGCCGAGGAACTTGACGCCGGCAACTTCGCGCACGGCATCGGCAGAACCGCCCTGCCCGCCACCCATGGCGAGCTTGCGCTTGGCGTCGGCCAGTTCCTTTTCGAGCTTGCGGCGCTCGTCCATCAGCGCCTCGACGCGCGACAGAACTTCGGATGGCTGCACTTTCAGCGAGGCGGCGAGCGTCTTTACGCGCTCGTCCTGCTCGGCAAGATATTCGCGCGCCGATTCACCGGTGACCGCTTCGATACGGCGAACGCCGGCGCCGACGGCGCTTTCGCCGAGGATGCGCACGAGGCCGATCTGACCGGTGGCCGATACATGCGTGCCGCCGCAAAGCTCGACCGAGTAAGGCTTGTTGCTCTTTGCGCCATGAAGGCCTGTGCCCATGGAGACGACACGCACCTCATCGCCGTACTTCTCGCCGAATAGCGCCATGGCGCCTTCGGCGATGGCGTCGTCGACGCTCATCAGGCGGGTCGTGACAGGCGCGTTCTGCAGCACGATCTCGTTGGCCATCTCTTCGACCACCTTGAGTTCTTCGGCCGACATCGGCTTCGGATGCGACACGTCGAAGCGCAGGCGCTCGGGCGCGACCAGCGAACCCTTCTGGGCAACATGGGTGCCGAGTACCTCGCGCATTGCCTCATGCAGCAGATGGGTTGCCGAATGGTTGGCGCGCAGGCGCGAACGGCGGGCATGATCGACCGTCAACACAACAGCGTCCCCGGCCTTGAACACGCCTTCGACCACGGTTCCGGAATGCACGAAGAGGCCTTCGCCCTTCTTCTGCGTATCTGATATCTCGATCTTGCCATGGTCGGAGGAGATCACGCCGGTATCGCCCATCTGGCCGCCGGATTCGCCATAGAACGGCGTCTGATTGACGACGATCTGTACTTTCTCGCCGGCCTTGGTCTCGGTCGCAACCGCACCGTCCTTGACGATCGCCTGAACAACGCCTTCGGCTGCTTCCGTGTCGTAACCGAGGAATTCGGTGGCGCCGTGCTTGTCCTTGAGTTCGAACCAGACGGTTTCCGTTGCCTTCTCGCCGGAGCCGGCCCAATGCGAACGGGCTTCAGCCTTCTGGCGCTGCATCGCATCGGTAAAGCCTGATATATCGACGCCGATTTCACGAGCGCGCAACGCATCCTGCGTCAGATCGAGCGGGAAGCCGTAGGTGTCGTAGAGCTTGAAGGCCGTCTCGCCATCAAGCATGTCGCCCTTGGAAAGGTCGGCGGTCGCGTCGGATAGAAGCGACAGGCCACGTTCAAGCGTCTTGCGGAAGCGGTTTTCCTCGAGCTTCAGCGTCTCGGAGATCAGCGCTTCGGCGCGCACAAGCTCCGGATAGGCCCGGCCCATCTGCTGCACCAGTGTCGGCAGCAACTTGTAGATCAGCGGCTCCTTGGCGCCGAGAAGCTGGGCATGGCGCATGGCGCGGCGCATGATACGGCGCAGCACGTAGCCACGGCCTTCATTCGACGGCAGCACGCCGTCGGCGATCAGGAAGGCGGAGGAGCGCAGGTGATCGGCGATGACGCGATGGCTGGCACTGCCGGCGGCCTTGACGCCGACGGCGTCCTCGATCGCGCCGGTCAGCGTGCGGAACAGGTCGGTATCGAAAACGCTCTGGACGCCCTGGAGAATGCAGGCCATGCGCTCCAGGCCCATGCCGGTGTCGATCGACGGGCGCGGCAGCGGGTTGCGCACGCCAGGTGCGGTCTGCTCGAACTGCATGAAAACGAGGTTCCAGAATTCCAGGAACCGGTCGCCATCTTCCTCAGGCGAGCCGGGAGGGCCGCCCCAGACATTCTCGCCCTGGTCGATGAAGATTTCAGAACAGGGGCCGCAGGGCCCGGTATCGCCCATCTGCCAGAAATTGTCGGAGGTCGGGATGCGGATGATCTTGTCGTCGGAGAAACCGGCGATCTTCTTCCACAGCGCCGCGGCTTCCTCGTCTTCGGAATAGACCGTCACCAGCAGGCGATGTTTCGGCAGATCGAAACCTTCGGTGACAAGCTTCCAGGCAAGTTCGATCGCATTCTCCTTGAAATAGTCGCCAAAGGAGAAGTTGCCGAGCATCTCGAAGAAGGTCAGGTGACGTGCGGTATAGCCGACATTGTCGAGGTCGTTATGCTTGCCGCCGGCGCGCACGCATTTCTGCGAGGTCGTCGCCGTGGAATAGGGACGTTTCTCAAGACCGGTAAAGACGTTCTTGAACTGCACCATGCCGGCATTGGTGAACATCAGCGTCGGGTCGTTGCGCGGCACCAGCGGGCTCGACGGAACGATTTCATGGCCGTTCTTCTTGAAATAGTCGAGGAAGGTCGACCGGATATCGTTCACGCCGCTCATTCTATGCCCTTCAATGCTGCCGGAAGCAGATAATACAAATCCATCGGCTTTTAACGTTCGCCTCAGCCACTGTCCAGCCGACAAACAAAACCGGCCGCATTCTCATCAGGAATGCGGCCGGCCGAAATTGTCCAATGCGTTCACGCGCGAAAATTACATGTCCGCCGCGTCATCGCCGTCGTTGGCATCCGGTCCGCCGTTCTGCAGGAAGCGGTCGGCGATCAGGCCGGCATTCTGGCGCAGCGACAGTTCGATCTCGCGGGCGAGATCCGGATTGTCGCGCAGGAAGGTCTTGGCGTTTTCGCGGCCCTGGCCGAGACGCTGGCTGTTATAGGAGAACCAGGCGCCGGACTTTTCGACGATGCCGGCCTTGACGCCGAGATCGACGAGTTCGCCGGTCTTCGATACGCCCTCGCCATACATGATGTCGAACTCGACCTGCTTGAAGGGAGGCGCCATCTTGTTCTTGACGACCTTGACGCGGGTCTGGTTGCCGATCACCTCTTCGCGCTCCTTGACCGCGCCGATGCGGCGGATATCGAGACGCACGGAAGCGTAGAATTTCAGCGCATTACCACCCGTCGTTGTCTCAGGCGAACCGAACATGACGCCGATCTTCATGCGGATCTGGTTGATGAAGATCACCATGCAGTTCGACTTGGAGATCGAGGCGGTCAGCTTGCGCAGCGCCTGGCTCATCAGGCGCGCCTGCAGACCGGGAAGGCTGTCGCCCATCTCGCCTTCGATTTCGGCACGCGGCGTCAGTGCTGCGACCGAGTCGACGACCAGAACGTCGACGGCGCCGGAGCGCACCAGCGTGTCGGTGATTTCGAGCGCCTGTTCGCCGGTATCGGGTTGCGAGATCAGAAGGTTCTGCAGATCGACGCCAAGCTTGCGGGCATAGACCGGATCAAGCGCGTGTTCGGCGTCGACGAAGGCGCAGATGCCGCCCTTCTTCTGCGCTTCCGCGATGGTCTGCAGCGCGAGCGTCGTCTTGCCGGAGCTTTCCGGCCCGTAAATTTCGATGATACGACCCTTCGGCAGACCGCCGATACCCAGCGCAATATCGAGGCCAAGCGAGCCCGTCGAAACCGTCTCGATCTCGACAACATTCTCGTTGGAGCCGAGTTTCATGATCGAGCCCTTGCCGAACGACCGCTCTATCTGTGAGAGTGCCGCTTCAAGCGCTTTGCTTTTGTCCACCGATTTGTCCTCTACCAGCCGCAATGAATTCTGAGACATCCGATCCACCTTTAGGTTATTGAAGCCGCCCAAGCAATGTCGAGTTTGTACCCTATTTGTTCTATTCCCGCAATAGGCGATCAAACGATTGAAAGAAAAAGGTAAAACAGCCCGTGTTCTATATTTGTTTTATCGATGCAAAGCAACGGCTTAGCCCATGCGCGCCGGCCTTGCCGCGAAAGGAGGCACCGCCTCGATTCGCGCGTCGGGCATCGGAGGCCGGTTGAAATGAACAAAAAGATTCTTGTTCTCGGCGGCGCCCATATCGACCGGCGCGGCCGCATCTCGGGCGATACGGCGCCGGGCGCCAGCAATCCCGGCACCTGGTTCGAGGAGCCGGGCGGCGGCGGTTTCAATGCGGCGCGCAACCTTGCAAGGCTCGGTTTCCAGGTGACGATGATTTCGCCGCGCGGCGGCGATCCGATCGGTGAGATGGTCGGCGAAGCCGCCGATGCCGCCGGCATCGACGACCGGCCTTTCGTCTTCCTCGATCGCAAGACGCCGAGCTATACGGCGATCATCGAAAAGGACGGCAATCTGGTGATCGCCCTTGCCGACATGGATCTCTACCGCTTCTTCGTGCCGCGGCGTCTGTCGATCCGCTGGGTGCGGGAGGCCTTCGCCGCCCGTGATCTGATTCTTTTCGATGCCAATCTGCCGGAAGAGACAATCGCAGCAATTGTCGCAAAGGCGCGTTCCCTGGCCAAGCCCGTCGCGGCGATCGCCATCTCGCCGGCCAAGGTCGTCAGGCTAAGGCCCTGCATCGGCGACATCGACTATCTCTTCCTGAACGAGGCAGAAGCCAGAGCTCTGACCGGGCAGCAGCCGGAGAATGCCGACGGCTGGCCGCCGCTCCTGAACGAGATCGGCATCCGGAACGCTGTCGTCACCCGCGGCCGCCGCGAACTCATCGCGTTGAGCGAGGGCCGCGCCGTGACGCTGCAGCCTCCCATCGCCGACACGGTCGCCGATGTCACGGGCGCCGGCGATTCTCTTGCCGCCGGCACGCTTGCCGCCGTGATATCGGGCCTGCCGCTCGCGGAAGCCGTCCGCCACGGCACGGCAGCCGCGGCGCTGACGGTGCAGTCGCGGCACGCCGTCAACGAAAATCTGACGCCGGATCTCTTGAACGAGGCGCTTGCCCTTGTTCCCGCGGTCAGAATTCTGCATTGAAGCGACGAGTTAGAGTTGAGCATGATGCCGAAAACCGCTCACGCTTTTCGGCATCATGCTCTGACGATCACAGGACAAGACCATGACCAAGCCCATCTCCCCTCTTCTGCCGATCGCCTATTCCAAGGAGGTCGCGAGCGCCAAGCAGCGCGGTGCCCCGATCGTGGCGCTGGAATCGACGATCATCACCCATGGCATGCCCTATCCCGGCAATATCGAGATGGCCCGCAGCGTCGAGGCGATCATTCGCGAACAGGGGGCGGTGCCGGCAACGATCGCCGTCATCCACGGCACCTTGCATGTCGGCCTTGAATCCGCGGAACTGGAGCAGCTCGCCAAGGCGACCGACGTGATGAAGGTGTCGCGCGCCGACCTCGCCTTCGCGATCGCCGAACGCCGCACCGGCGCCACCACGGTCGCGGCAACGATGATTGCAGCCGCCCGCGCCGGCATCCGCGTCTTTGCCACAGGCGGCATCGGCGGCGTGCATCGCGGCGCCGAGGAAAGCTTCGATATATCGGCCGATCTCGAGGAGCTCGCCCGCACCGGCGTCATCGTCGTCTGCGCCGGCGCCAAGGCGATCCTCGATATTCCGAAGACGCTGGAGGTGCTGGAAACCCGCGGCGTTCCCGTCGTCACCTATGAGAGCGAGGAATTCCCTGCCTTCTGGTCGCGCTCGTCGGGCATCGCAAGCCCGCTGTCGCTGAACAGCCCGGCCGCCATCGCCAATTTCCAGACCGTGCGCGAACAGCTCGGCATCGAAGGCGGCATGCTCGTCGCCAACCCGGTGCCCGAGGCTGATGAGATTCCGAGCGAGGAGATGGAAATCTATATCGAGCGGGCGCTGGACAGCGCCGAGCGCGACGAAATCACCGGCAAGGCGGTCACGCCCTACCTGCTCTCGACCATCTTCGATTTGACGGACGGCCAGAGCCTGAAGACCAATATTGCGTTGGTGGAGAATAATGCGCGGCTGGCGGCTGAGATTGCGGTTGCGTTGGGCGAATGAGGGCTGATGAGCCGGCCGGTATCACCTTTACAGATAGGCGGTGCCGTGCCGGCCCCCTCTGACGCACACTTTCACCCTTCCAGCGTCTCTTTCACCACCACAGCCAGCTGCTTCAGCGAAAACGGCTTCGGCAAAAACCCGAATTTCGACTCAGGCGGCAGGTTGCGGGCGAAGGCGTCCTCGGCATAGCCGGAGACGAAGATGAATTTCATGTCGGGATAGTTCTTGCGCAGCTCGCGCAGCAGCGTCGGGCCATCCATCTCCGGCATCACCACGTCGGAAACGACGATGTCGACCTTGCCGTCGAGTTCTTCCATGATGCTGAGCGCCTCGACGCCCGAGCCGGCCTCGTGCACGGTGTAGCCGCGCGTTTCCAGCATGCGCTTGCCGCCGCGGCGCACGGCCTCCTCGTCCTCGACGAGAAGGATGACGGCCGATCCGGTCAGATCCTCCGGCTGCTGCGGCGATGCGGGCGGCGGCGGCACCTCGGCCCCGGCGATGGCGCCGTCGATCGAACCCGCTTCTGCGGCCACCGCCGGCTCCGGAATGTGGCGCGGTAGGAAGACGCGGAAGGTCGTGCCTTTGCCGACTTCGGATTCCGGCTGGATGTAGCCGCCCGATTGCTTGACGATGCCATAGACCATGGCGAGGCCGAGCCCGGTGCCCTTGCCGACATCCTTGGTGGTGAAGAAGGGCTCGAAGATCTTGTCCATGATCTCGGGCGCAATCCCCGTGCCGTTATCGGCAACCTCGACCAGCACCATGTCTTCGGCCGGCATGTAGGAATAGTTGAAGGCAGAGACTTCGGCGGCGGTCAGGTTTTTGGTGCGCAGCGTCAGCGTGCCGCCCTCCGGCATCGCGTCGCGCGCATTGACGCAGAGATTGATCAGCACCTGTTCGAATTGCGAGAGGTCTGTTTTGACGGGCCAGAGGTCGCGGCCATATTGCACGTCGAGCTTGACGTTGGTGCCGGAGAGCAGCCGGTCGACCAGCATGCGCAGGTCGCCGACGACGTCGGTGAGGTTCAGCACCGAGGGCCGCATCGTCTGCTTGCGCGAGAAGGCCAGCAGCTGGCGCACCAGCACGGCGGCGCGGTTGGCGTTGCGCTTGATCTCCATCAGGTCGGCGAAGCTGGCGTCGGCCGGCCGAGCCTGTAGCAGCAGATGATCGGAGGACAGCAGGATCGCCGTCAGCACGTTGTTGAAGTCATGCGCGATGCCGCCGGCCAGCGTTCCCACCGCATTCATCTTCTGCGTCTGCGCCATCTGCGCTTCCAGGGCCTTTTGCTCGGTTATCTCGACGGCATAGACGATCGCGGCCTCCTCGGGCGCCTCGTCGCTCTGGTCGATGACCGCGTTGACATAGAAGCGGAAATAGCGCGCCTCGTCGGTCGGCGTGCGGGTGTCGAGGGGCGCGATGTCGCCCTGCCGGTCTTTCGCCGCCGCGAGCGCCTCGGCCAGCTGCGGCCGGTCGCTCTCCTGCACGATGGTTTCGAGATGCGGCGCCTTTTCCAGGTCGTCGCGCGAGACGACGCCGGAAAACAGCTTCAGGAACGGTGCATTGGTCCGCAGAATCCGCCCGTCGCCGTCGACCGAAGCAATCGCCATCGGCGTGTTGTTGAAGAAGCGGGTGAAGCGCATGGCGGCCGCCGAAGCCGACTGACTGCTCTCGCTGTTCTTTTCGCGCGCCAGCACGATCGTGCGGCTTTCGCCGGGTGCGCCGTCACGCATCGAGGTGACGCTGTGGATGATCTGCACCGGCAAGCTCTGGCCGTTGGTCTTGCGCAGATCGAGATCGAGCGTCACGGTTTTTTTCAGGCCCGGTTCGGCCTGCACCGACTGGATCAGCGCCAGCCCCTCGCCGGCCACGACGTCGCCGATCGTCATCGAGCCCGGCACGAACTTGGTGAGGTCGAGACCCAGCCACTCGGCAAGCGTCGCATTGAGATAGAAAATCTCGCCCTTCCTGCCGGCGGAAAAGAAGCCGGCCGGCGCATGGTCGAGATAATCGATCGCGTTCTGCAGTTCCTTGAAGAACCGCTCCTGGTCGTCGCGCTCGGTGGTGATGTCGGTGATCTGCCAGATCTGCAGCGGCTTGCCGCCGCCCTCCTCCGGCTGCAGCAGCCGCGCCTTCAGCCGGTACCAATGCGCGCCGGAGCTGTTGCTGCCCGGCCCGACGGCGCGCAGCAGGCGGAATTCCTCTCGGCCTTCCCTACCCTCGCGCAGGCCGTTGACCAGCCTGTAGAGCGCCTCGTTCGATTCGCGGTGACGCGACAGCAGCGTCTCCAGCGTCTGCACCTCGGTCGCCTTGCGCGCCCCCGTCAGGGCGCCATAGGCGGCATTGGCATAGATGATCCGGCCTTTTTCGTCGGTGATCAAGGTCCCGTCCGGGTGGCTGTTGAGGAAGGCGCGCGCCAGGCTGTCGGACTGACGCTGCGGCATCACCTCGATGAAGCCGATGACCGAGGAGACCAGAAAGAAGATGCCGACCATGGCGAGCACGCCGAGGCCGCCGAGCACGATCTCGTTGTCGAGCGACTTTTTGAAGAAGACGAAGCCGCCCGCGGCGGCGATCAGCACGAGCGCCAGCAGAAGAATGCGCAAAACCGTGCCAGAACGCCCCCCACGATCCACAAGCGGTGCGTTATAGTCGTCGGCCTGACGCGGTTTCGTCATGTATTCCTCACATAAGCCCCTCCCGCTTCCTAGCACGAACACGAAGCGGGAATCAGGCACTCCTTCCTTCTTAGCAATTTGCCGCGCCGGCAAAAACACCGGCGGCCGGCAAGACTGCTTGAATTCACAGGCAACAGCGCCATCTGCCCCTGAAGCCCCAAAGGGCTGCCCGTGAGCAAGATCGCCGGCGGCCCAAGCAGCCGAACACGAAATCGCGTTCGCGCGGGGACTGGACAGCACCGGCGGCCCTTGCCTAAGGAACGGAAAAGTCGTCAATATGTGCCGAATGTGAAATGGAGTGAGTGACTATGTTGGATGATGTCGTCGGAGCTTATGGCAGCCGTTTCCTGCTTGCCGCCGGTGGCGTCGGTCTGGCGCTTCTCCTGCTCATCCTCGTGCTCTGGGTCATCCGCCGCCGGGCGCCGTCGCCCTTCGTGCGCGGCGGCCGCAACCGCCAGCCCCGTCTGCAGGTATTGGATGCCGCAGCCGTCGACGCCCGTCGCCGGCTGGTGCTGGTGCGCCGCGATGACGTCGAACACTTGATCATGATCGGCGGCCCGAGCGATATCGTCATCGAAAGCCGCATCCTGCCCGAAGCGGCCGAACGGCCGGAAAGCGCCAGCCGCCTGCAACCGGTCGAGCAGCGCCCGATATCCCCAGCGCGGCCGGAAACGCCGGCGGTTTCTCCGCCCCCAGTCGCAGTCCCCGTCGTCGCCCCAGTCGCAGCCCGAATCGAGCCGGCCTCCGAGCCTTCCTTCTCCGCGCCGGCTTCGCCGGAGCCACGCCCGCGTCCAGAATCCCCGCGCCCGGAACCGTTGGCTCAACCGCCTGCCCCGCCGGCTGTCGCACCGCCGGTGGCCACGAGCCCTCTTCCGGCAACCCCCGTGACGGCCCCGCTCTCGGCCGAACGCGACATGCCTCTGCCCGCCGCCCCACGCCCGCCGGAGCGTCCCGTCGCGCCTCCAGCCGCGCAGCCTGCACCGTTCCCCGATACCGCAAGCGCGGCCGAGATTCTCGACGCCGCCCGCCAGCGCGTGCTTCCGCAGCAGCGCATCGAACCCGAGGTCTCCACCCCGCCCGTCCAGTACATGCCGACAGCCGCGCGCGCCGCACCCGGTACGGCCGAGGATGATGCGGCCGCGCAGTCGCCAGCGGCGATCCGCCATGATTTCCAGCGGGTGCTGGAAGAAGAGATGTCGAACAATCTGACCGCCGAGCGTATCGTGCCGGCGCCGGCAAGCCAGGCGCCCCGCCAAGCCGTACCGCAGCCGGGCAACCTGCCGCGCCGCGATCCCGAGCTTGCCCCGATCACCGGTGCCGATACGGAGCTGCAGAAGGAAGTTGCCCGCATCTTCGGCGAAATGAGCGTCAATCGCGACAAATGAAGGTAACAACGCCCGCCCAAGTATCGGATTGCGCAGGCCTCCATCGACAAGTTGCATAAAAGCCGCAATGCCGCAGCCTTTCGTTGCCGAAGGGCCTGGGGGCTACCTTTGCCGCCGATGATTTGCTATCCCTAGGGTTGAAGAGCTTGGCGCATTCGAGGTCACACTTTGCCTAAGTAAATACCGGTCTCAGTCCAGTTTCACCCCTGCCGCATAGCGACACGCTGGCGGCATGCGAACTTGTTCATCGGGTGGTGGCGAGAGACCGGTTTGGCATTGTTACATCGTGCCATGTGCAGCTCCGCTGTCTCAGCTCTTCAGCCGCCCACAACATCGCCACACCGCGCCCGCAGGGGTTTTCTCCCGCACCATCTTGGTGGACTTCCGAACGGAAGACCAAGACGATATGTGCGATACACTTCGGGTCCGATGGACCGTTATTCCCAAGACAGCGCCCCAGCCTTGGATTGCCTGCGGCGGATGCGGTGGCCTGAGAGCTTTCCAATCCAGCGGCAAGATCCGCCTCAACGCCAACGGCCGCAAGCTGGACGCCTGGCTCATCTACAAATGCCTGAACTGCGAAAGGACATGGAACCGGCCGATCCTCGAGCGCCGGAATGTCCGCGACATCGATCCTGCGGTCCTCGAGGCGCTGCAATCCAACGATCCGGACTGGATCCGCGCAGAGACCTTCAACCTCGATGCTCTCCGACACAGATCGCAGCGTGTGGATGAGTTTGCCGAATTTGAAATCGTAAAGGAGATGCAGCGCGACGCGGCAAATTGGACGAGACTGGCAATCGAACTGGCGGTCCCGTTCCCGACAAGCACACGTCTCGACCGCCTGCTGGCGTCCGAGCTGACGGTTTCACGTTCGAGGCTGCAGGCTCTGCACACTGAAGGCATGGTCCGGACGGATCCCGAGCGTGCAGACATCATGCGGCGACGAATCCGGAATGGCACCCTTGTCGTGATCGACCTCTCCACCGAGGCCGAGCGAGAGCGATCGTGGAAACCTCTGGCGACAGGAGATCCGCTGTAATTGCGGAAGCCACCTTCCTCTCCGGCACGCCGGACGATGGCGCAACGAACAAGCGCCGCGATCAGATCGCGGCGATTGTGCTACTCTCATGTCGGCGTGGAAACCGCTATTCGTCGCGATAGACCTTTTCGCGGCGTTCGTGGCGCTCCTGCGCCTCGATCGACAGCGTCGCGATCGGGCGGGCGTCGAGACGCTTGAGGCCGATCGGTTCGCCGGTTTCCTCGCAATAACCGTAGGTGCCGTCTTCGATGCGCTGCAGTGCCGCGTCGATCTTGGAAATCAGCTTTCGCTGCCGATCCCGGGCGCGAAGTTCGATCGCCCGGTCGGTTTCCGACGACGCCCGGTCGGCGAGGTCGGGATGGTTTGCGCTTTCCTCAGCCAGATGGTCGAGGGTCTCGCGCGCTTCTCTAAGGATATCATTTCTCCATGCAACCAGCTTGGTCCTGAAGTAGGCCCGCTGGTTTACGTTCATGAACTCTTCCTCTTCCGAGGGAACGTAATTGCTAAGATCGATCTTCTCACTCAACGCGATTCTCCTGAAGAACATCTCATCTGGCGGGTGTATATCCCAAGCGCTAGTCGCGATTCAAGCCAAATACGACAGGTAAACAGATTTTTAAATCTGTTACAATTTTCGGCTAACGGTCTATTTTGTCATGGTTATTCCGGCCACCCTTTTTGTCTTCGCCTTCAAAACGCCGTGTTGGCGGTGACGTTTTCGGCAATTGCGGCATGGCGGGCGATTGACGGCAGCCAATCGCAACCGCTACTGAAAAGACCCGCCCGATCCTGGATTTTGCCCATGACCGTACCGCTGCCTCCGCCCAACCGCATCTATCTCCTGCGTCACGCCGAGGCCGCCTGGGCCGAACCCGGACAGCGCGATTTCGACCGGCCGCTCAACGAAAAGGGGTATGGCGATGCCGAGATCATCGCCGACAAGGCCGCCGACAAGGGCTACCGTCCCGATCTTCTCATCAGCTCAACGGCATTGCGCTGCCGCGGTACATCAGACGCCGTTCACCGGGCGATGGGCGTTACGCTTGAGGTGCGCTATGTCGACGCCCTCTACAACGCCACGGTCGATACCTATCTCGAGATCGTCGATTCGCAGGATGAGGCGGCCGTCATGCTGGTCGGCCACAATCCGACCATGGAACAGGCGCTGGAGACGCTGATCGGCCATGAGGCGATGGTCAGCGCCCTTCCCGGCGGCTTCCCGACGGCGGGCCTTGCCGTCGTCGACTACCACGCTTCCACCAACGCCTGGCGCTTGACCGACTTCCTGGTCGTCTGAAGTCTTTCGTCCTGCTCTTCTTTTGCAGGCGGCGGACCCTTCCTATATTGCCGGCAGTCACCAACCGGAATTGCGCCTTGCCGCCACGCCTGACATCCCTAGCCGACGACGCCCGCATCGCCTTCGACAATCTCACCGACCGGGCGAGCGGCCTCGTCAATCCGACCGTGCGGCTCGGCGTCACCGGCCTCTCCCGCTCCGGCAAGACGGTCTTCATTTCCTCGCTGGTTCACAATCTGCTGCATGGCGGCCGTCTGCCGCTGTTCGAGCCGGTGCAATCGGGCCGCGTCTCGGCGGTGCGGCTGGAGCCGCAGCCAGATGATGCCGTGCCGCGTTTCCAGTACGAGGATCATATCCGCGCGCTGGTGAAGGACCGTATCTGGCCGGATTCGACCCGCGCCATATCGGAACTGCGAATCACCCTTGATTATCAGAGCGCCAGCGGCTGGAACCGGCTGTTTTCGCCCGGCCGCCTGTCGATCGACATCGTCGATTATCCCGGCGAATGGCTGCTCGACCTGCCTCTTCTCGGCAAGGACTACCGCACCTTCAGCGAGGAAACGATCGCGCTTGCGCAAACCGGCATCCGCTCCGAGCTGTCGCAAGCGTGGCTGGCGTTGACGCGTGCTGCCGATATCCACGCTGGCGCCGACGAGATGGTCGCCCGCGATCTCGCCGGGGCCTTTGCCGATTATCTCAAGGCCTGCAAGGCCGACGAACGCTCGCTCTCCACTTTGCCGCCCGGCCGCCTGCTGCTGCCGGGCGATCTCGACGGATCGCCGGCGCTGACCTTCGCGCCGTTGGCGCTGCCCCCGGACGGGCGTCCCGGCCGCGGCTCGCTCTGGACGATGATGGAGCGGCGTTACGAGGCCTATAAATCGGTCGTCGTCAAACCCTTCTTCCGCGAGCATTTCGCCCGCCTCGACCGCCAGATCGTGCTGGTCGATGCGCTGCAGGCGATGAACCGCGGCCCCGAAGCGGTGCAGGATCTGGAGCGGGCGTTGACCGATGTGCTCGCCTGTTTCCGCCCCGGCACCAATTCGCTGCTCTCCTCGCTGCTCGGGCGCCGCATCGACCGCGTGCTGGTCGCCGCCACCAAGGCCGATCATCTCCACCATGAAAGCCACGACCGGCTCGACGCCTTGACCCGCCGCCTGGTGGATCGCGCCATCGACCGCATCGGCATGGCCGGTGCCGGCATCGACGTCATGGCGCTCGCCTCCGTGCGCGCCACCCGCGAGGCAACCGTCAAGCGCGACGGCCACGAGCTGCCTGTCATCGTCGGCACGCCGATGGAGGGCGAAACCATCGGGGCCGAGCGCTTCGACGGCCTGAGAAAAACCGCGATCTTCCCCGGCGACCTGCCGGAGGATCCGGAAAGCCTGTTCGACCGCATCGCCTCGGGCGAGACCAGCCTGCCGCTGCCCGACGTCAACGTCGTCAGGTTCCGCCCACCGCAGCTTGAGGAAACCGGCGGCGGCATCAAGCTGTCGGTGCCGCATATCCGCCTCGACCGCGCCATGCAGTTCCTGTTCGGAGACCGTCTCGCATGAGCAAGCCCCCATCCGATCCGCCGCGCCGCCCGCCTGCCGCCTTCGCCTATGAGGATGAGGCCACCGAGCGGCGCGACAATGGCCGCCAGGCAGGTGAGCGGCGCAAGCCGGAAAGCTTCTCTGAAAATGTCGTCGTGACGGCGGACGAGGACGATCCCTTCCTCAATCCCGACAGGGATCTGAGCGCGGTCCCTGTTGCAGAGCCACGCAAGCACCGGACCTCTTTCGGCAAGATCGCTGCCGGCGCCTTCGGCATCCTGGTGTCTCTCGCCGTTGGGCTTTGGACCGATAGCCTGATCCGCGATCTCTTCACCCGCGCCGACTGGCTGGGTTATGTCGCCCTTGCCGTGCTCGCCGTCGGTATTCTCGCCGTGTTCGCCCTCGTCATCCGCGAAACTGCGGGCATGATGCGCCTTGCCGCCGTCCAGGCGATCAAGGCCGAAGCGGAAGCGGCGATAGTCGAAACCCGGCCGGGCAAGGCGCGCGCCGTCGTCACCCGCCTTACCACGCTGCTTTCCGCCAATCCCGAGACATCGAAGGGCCGTGCGACGCTGAAGGCGACCGAGGGCGAGGTCATCGACCCCCCGCATCTGATTGCGCTCGCCGAGCGTGAATTGCTCGCTCCGCTCGACCGCAAGGCGCGCGCGCTCATCGTCAATGCCTCGAAGCGCGTCTCGATCGTCACCGCCGTCAGCCCGCGCGCCGTCGTCGACCTGCTCTACGTGCTTTACGAGGCCGTGCGCCTGATCCGCGCCATGGCCGAACTTTACGGCGGCCGCCCCGGCACGCTCGGCATGTTCCGCCTGCTACGTGATGTGCTCGCGCATCTTGCCGTCACCGGCTCGATCGCCGTCGGCGACAGCCTCGTCCAGCAGGTGCTCGGCCACGGGCTGGCCTCCAAGCTCTCGGCCCGGCTTGGCGAAGGTGTCGTCAACGGCCTGATGACCGCCCGCATTGGAATCGCGGCGATGGATCTCTGCCGCCCGCTCGCCTTCCGCACCCTGAAGCGGCCGGGAATCGGTGATTTCATCGGCGACCTCACGCCCTCCATGTCACCGCGCAGCAACACTCCCTGATCGACGACGCAATTCCGCAGCTTTCACCTTCCCTTGCGTAAGGTCGAAATAATTACCAAAGATTCAATGGCATAGCGACGATAATTTGAAATTTCCGCCGCGCGAAAACCCCGGATCGCCTCGCATTTCGGCACGATCGAAAGGAAGGGTTAACCATTATTCGGCAAAACTTGCAGCCAGTTCGTGAGTGGTGTTTGCCAAGGAAAATCCATGTATTCGCGCAAGTTTCTCATTATATGCGGCCTGGCCGCCGCGGCATTGTCTCCGGTCGCAGATGTCGCTCCGGCAGCCACGGCTGCAACCCGTGACAAGGCGTTCTTCGATTCCGTCGCCGGCTCTTGGAAGGGACCAGGCGAAATCGTCGCCGGCAAGTACAAGGGCACGAAATTCACCTGCAACCTGATCGGCGAGCCCACCGGCGACAGTGGCGCTGGCATCAAGCTCGACGGCACCTGCCGCGTCGGTGTCTTCAAGCAGCCGATGACCGCCGTCATCTCGCAGTCGGGCTCGACCTACAAGGGCAAATTCCTCGACGGCGCCGACGGCAAGGGTCTTGACGTCGTCTCCGGCGCCGTCAGTGAAGATACCGTCGTCGTCGGCATCAACCGCGCCAAGCTGAACGGCGCGATGATCGCCCGTGTGCGCGACGACAAGACGATGAACGTCACCGTTTCGGTCAAGGTCGAAAGCCAGATGGTCCCGGTCATTGGCCTGACGCTGACCCGGCAGGTCGACGAAATGGCTGTCGGCTCCATCGAGTAGATAAATCGCACAACGGATTTTCCTGAAGCGGCGGGTTTCCCGCCGTTTTCCTTTTCCGGTCCCTTTGCGTCAGACGTTCAGCCACCAGTCGCGGCCGCCGTCGGCCACCTCGATGCCGCCGATCTCGGCATCATCAAGCCAGTCGCTGACTGCCCTGCCCCTGACGAGCAGCCCCGGCGCGATATCGGCAAGCGGCATCAGTACGAAACCGCGATCGGTCATGCGTGGATGCGGCAGTTCCAGCCGCGGCGCCTCCTGGATGACGTCACCATAGGTCAGCACGTCGATATCGAGTGTGCGCGGTCCCCAGCGTTCGATACGCTCTCGTTTCATCTCCCGCTCTATCGACAGGCAGACATCGAGCAAAGCCTCGGGCTCCAGCCTGGTTTCGACCGCGGCACAGGCATTGAAGAAGAAGGACTGGTCCGTCTTGCCCCAGGGTGGCGTGCGATAGAGCCTGGACACGGCGACGACACGGCAGTCGTCGCGTCCGTCCAATCGTTGCAGTGCGGCAGCCATCGCCTTCACGGGATCGCCGATATTGCCGCCGAGCCCGAGGGTGGCCGATTGCAATGTGGCTTCAGGCAAAGTGCTCAACGCTCACCTGCACGAAATCGAGCACGCCGGGCACAGGCGCGTTCGGCTTGCGCACCGTGATCTTCGCCCGCCGGACCTGCGGGAAGGTCTGGCAAAGTCCCTTGGCGATATCGAGCGCCAAGGCCTCGATCAGGTAACGACGCTTGCCCGTGACGATCTGCTCGATCACGGTGAAGGCGATGCCATAATTGACGGTATCGTCGATCGAATCGCTTTCCAGCGCCTCGCCGGCAACGACGTCGAGCTCGGCATCGACGAAGAAGCGCTGACCGAGGAATTCCTCCTCGTCATGCACGCCGTGGCGCGCAAAGAAAGCGCAGTTCTGCAGCGTGATCGTATAGGTGGTCATGTTGGCCGCTTCCTCTCGAATTCCTTGCGCGCGTTCAGCATAGCATCGGCGATGTCGAGTGCATCCCTGTTGATTGCGACATTGTGCACCCGGAAAACCGCAGCCCCTTGAAGCCTGAGCAAAGCACTGGTGACCGCCGTCGCCGAATCCCTGTCCTGCGCCTCACGGCCCGTCACCGCGCCGAGGAAGCGCTTGCGCGATGTGCCGGCGAGCAACGGCAGGCCGAAGCGCGAAAGTTCGGAAAACCGCGCCATCAGCTCCAGATTCTCCTCGGCCGTCTCCTTGGCGAAGCCGAAACCGGGATCGAGCACGATACGGTCGGTGTTGACGCCTGCAGCCGCGGCGATCGCCAGCGACCGTTTTAGAAAATGCACCTGGTCGGCAATGACGTCGGGAAGCTTCGCCCTGTCGCGGCCGGTATGCATGATGCAGAGCCCGGCCCCGGTCGCCGCGGCAATGTCGGCGATATCAGGCTCCTTCTGCAGCCCGAACACATCGTTGACGATATGGGCACCGGCGCCGACCGCAAGCCGCGCCGTCTCGGCGCGATAAGTGTCGATCGAGATCAGCGCCTGGGTGCGCCCGCGCAGCGCCTCGATAACCGGAAGCACGCGGGCCTGCTCCTCGGAAGGGCTGACGGCTGCCGCGTTCGGCCGGGTCGATTCGCCGCCGATATCGACAATCCCGGCCCCCTCGCTCACCGCCCGCAGCGCGTGTTCGACCGCCGCATCGACGGTTTCAAAACGCCCGCCGTCGGAAAAGGAGTCCGGCGTCACGTTGATGATCGCCATGATCACCGAACGGCGGCCGAGTTCGATCTGCCGGCCATGGCCGACACGCCATAAACTGCCTTCGAACCCTCTCACCAGACTTATCCCATCGATCGCGAAAAAAGCGCCATCCGATATTGCGCTTGCGGTGGCTATGCCCCAAGCTCCTGTCGATTTCAACACGGGTTGCGTTCAGAATGCCGCTTGCAGTGCGTTATATGGTCCTTCCTATTGCCTTTTCCATTGCTCTTTCCGTCTGCAGCCCGGTGGCAGCAGAAGTGATCGCATCGAAAAGCTATTCCTATTTCAGCATCCGCGGCAAAACCGCGGATGAGCTCGATCGCGAACTCAGCCGACGCGGCCCGACGTCGAGCGGCTCTTCGGCGCGCCATCCAGGTGCCACGAAGATCCGTTTTGGCGGTGAAGCCACCTATATTCAGGATAACGGGCGTTGCCGCGTCGGCAACGTCAAGGTCACGGTTCACACCCAGATCATCCTGCCGCGCTGGAGCAGCCGCAAGGGCGCCAGCAAGGAGCTGTCGATGATCTGGGATGCCTTGTCGAGCGATATCAAGCGCCACGAGGAGCGCCATGCCGAAATCGCCCGCGATCAGGCCCGCGCCATGGAACGCGCCATTCGCGCGCTGCCGCAGCAGCGCAGTTGCGAGGCCATGCAGGAGCTCGTCTCCGCCGAATCAGCTCGCGGTATAGAAGAGCACGATCGGCAGCAGGCGCGATTCGACCGCGTCGAGGCGGTCAATTTCCAGAAGCGTATGCTGAGATTGCTGAACAATCGAATCAACGGCCGGGCCGGCGAAAAATAAGGCTTTTTCAGCCGGGATGCGAGTGGAAAACCTTAGCTGCACAACGAAACTTGTGCGAAACTTGCGTCCTCCCCAGCGATTGAATGGTCATTTTTCATCCTGGCAGACTCAACCGGAACGCGTTAATATGAACACATTCGAAAGTGCAGGTACGGCATCTGGACTTTCATCGCTGGGTTCTCCTGGCGCGTTCCGAAGCCGCGGATGTTCCTCCCTCATCCGTTGGTAATGCGCCCGCCTCGCCTCGCTCGCTCTAGCGCGCGAGGCGTCTTTTTTGTGGGATCCACATTGGAGATTCTCGGCCAGCAAAGCGCAGCGCGCTTAAATCAGGCCAAAGCGCAGTGCGCTTTAGGCCTGACGTTCCGGCACGTGCACCACGAGCCCGTCATAGGCAGCCTTCATGCGGATCTGACAGGACAGCCGCGAGGTCGGGCGCACATCGAAGGCGAAGTCGAGCATATCCTCTTCCATCGCTTCCGGCTGACCGACCTGTTCGGTCCATGCCTCGTCGACATAGACATGACAGGTCGCGCAGGCGCAGGCGCCGCCGCATTCGGCCTCAATGCCGGGCACCGAATTGCGCACGGCATTCTCCATGACGGTGGAGCCTTGGTCGACGTCGAGGTCGAAACGTGTGCCGTCGAAAGCAACGATGGTAAGTTTGGGCATCAGGACTGTTTCCGGTCTTCAAATGATGGGCGGATTTTCTTCCGACAATTCGACGCGTCAGTCAACATTGCCGAAATTCGTTATAGCGTCGCAGATCGGGCCTGTGCCCGCCGTCTTCAAAGCGTCATGGAGCAGGTCGCAAAAAGACCCGTGGTTCCGCAATGAAACAACGGGCCTCGTTCGAACGACATCTGCGACATGCAGCGACCAAAGACTTGGAGATCAGCCGCGGCAGAGCTTCAGGATGAAATTCTCGGCGTCGATGACGGCAGCACCCAGCGCTGCCGTCGCGCCGGCATCGCCGCCGGTTTCCTCGACGGCTTCCGCTGTCTGCGACACGCGGAACGCGCCGACCGAACTTGCCGCGCCCTTCAGGCGATGCGCGGCCGCGCCGACGCGGATGGTTTCGCCGCTTGCAATATCCTGCAGACAGGCGCGCGCCTGGCGCGCAAACATTTGAAGGACTTCGATTTCCAGCGCCTTGTCGCCCATCGTCTGCTTGGCGAGGTGGACCAGATCGATCGGCCGGACCTTCGAGGGACAGGGTCCCTTTGCATTATCCGGCGCCTCGAATACGATGTTCAATGCCGCCATCTGAGCTGCCATTGCCAATTCTCCCGTCTCGTGTCGTGCGCTGTTGCAACAGTTCTGCGTCGGGAGGGTGGCCATCACGTTAAATTCCGGCACATTCGCAGCGGAAATCTCGCCATATGGTTAACATCCGTTAAATATCCCTAAATTATTGGTTTTTAAGCCGTGCCGCGGATTTAAAGATGTTAACAACGGGTTAACGAGCCGCAAATCTCAAGCCTTCATTAATTGTGTGAGGAGCCCAGATGTGTCACTACGATACTGGTGGAGCGGGTTTATGGTACGCGCCTTTGCCGAGCGAGTGGATAATGGTAGTGTTTTGATACCTTCCGTTTGAAAAAGCGGCTATCTACTCTGAAATGACATGCTTATCCGTCCGTCGTTGGGATGGAAGGCTGGAACGGCAAAGTTGTCCCCGGGTGAGGCGGAAGCCCGGGATGCGCAGCCGGACCGGCCACCAGTAACGAGGCATACCGAATGGCGAACAACAAATATAACGAGTCGATTGAAGACAAGGCGTTCAAGGCATTGGACGAAGCGCTCCAGATCGACTTCGGCAAAGATAACGTGCCGTCTCGCCGCGGCGATGCGCCAGAGGCCCCGGAGGCTCATGTGTCTGATCCAGTAAATGCGCGTAACCAGCAGGCCCAGGAAGAAGCGCAACGCCGCAGCCGCCGCGGCAGTGCCGGCGAGCAGGCATCCAGGGGGCCGGCCTTCGCGCCCGCCAACGATGCCAGCCGCAATACGCCCGCCTCGATCCTGAAATCCTTCGACGGCGCCTCCAGCCGCTCGGCCGTGCGCACTGCCACGCTGTTCTCCGTGCTTTGGGTCATGGCCGGTCTCGGCCTGATGTCGCTGCTTTATGCGCCGGAAATCTGGCAGATCCGTTCGCTCGCCGATCTCGTCGCCCTGCCCGGCGTCATCGCCGGTCTCGTCGGCATCATCATTCCGGTGATGATGTTCTATGCTTTCGCCATCATGATCGCGCGCGCCCAGGACATGCGCAATGCCGCCCGTTCCATGGCGGAGGTGGCTTTGCGGCTCGCCGAGCCGGAAACCATCGCTTCCGAACGCATCATGACCGTCGGCCAGGCCGTGCGCCGTGAGGTCTCGGCCATGAATGAAGGCATCGAGCGCACCATCGCGCGTGCCTCCGAGCTGGAAACCCTCGTCCATTCCGAAGTCAATGCACTTGAACGCTCCTATGCCGACAACGAATTGCGCGTCCGCGGTCTCGTCCACGAACTCGGATCCGAGCGCGAGGCGATCGTCAATCATGCCGACCGCATCCGCACCTCGATCGGCAGCGTCCACGATCAGTTGAAGGAAGAGCTGTCGCTGGCGACCGAAGAGATCGCGGTGCGGCTTTCCACATCGGGCGAAGCCTTCGCCTCGCTGATCGATACGCGCGCCGCGGCGATCCTGGAAAAATCCGACACCGCCCTGCAGTCGATCGGCAGCCTGCTCGCAGCCAAGACCGATAGCTTGTTGCAGACACTGAACGCATCGGGTTTCGCGCTCGCCACCGAATTCGACAACCGCCTCGAAGCGCTCTCGGTCAACCTCAACGACCATGGCGAAAAACTGCTCAGCCAGTTCGAGACGCGCGCCTCGACCATGGACAGCAGCACCGAGAAGCTGAACGCGGCGCTGAACGAGCGCACGCACCAGCTCAGCGAGATCCTGATCGCCCGCACCCGCGAGATCAATGAGAGCCTGAAATCCGGTGAACGCACCATCGGCGGCACGCTCGACGACGTGCTGGCGAAGCTGAACAGCGCGCTCGACGAAAAGGGGGCGAGCTTCCGCCAGAGCCTGCAGAGCACCGCCGACGACGCCGTCATGGATCTCGACGTGCGCTCCGGCTTCTTCGAAGAACGGCTGCAGACGACCGTCGCCCAGCTGTCGACCGCCTTCGACGAACGCGTCGCCGAATTCACCAGCGCCTTCGACAAACGCACCGGCTCGCTCGACACCAAGCTGATGGAGAGCCTTGCCCGCATCAACGAGACGCTGACCGGCGGCTCGGAATCGATCGACGGCATCCTGAGTTCCAGCATCGACCGGCTCGGCGCCTCGATGACCGACCAGTCGCTGGCGCTCGCCACCGCACTCGCCACCGGCCATGAAATGCTGGAAAGCACGCTCGGCGCCCGGGCGGACGAAATCACCACGGCGCTCAGCGACCGCACCGGCGAACTGACCTCGGCGCTGCAGAGCGCGACCTCCGACATCGCGCTGACGCTCGCATCCGGCACGTCCGAACTGCAGAACAATCTGCAGACGCGCTCGGCCGAACTCCGCGAGACGCTGCGCACCACCACCACCGATCTGACCACCGCAGTTGCCGCCGGCACCGAGCAGGTGACTGCTGCCTTCGGCGGTCGCGCCGAAGAACTGACCGGCGCGCTTGCAGCGCGTGCGGCAGAAATCACCGATGCGCTCGGTACGGCTCACGGCCGCATCGACAGCGTCATGGCAGAGCGCGGCGGCGCACTGATCGAGGCGCTCACCACCCATCACGGCCGCTTCGAGGAAGCGCTGACGTCCCGTTCGGACGCCATCATCAACGCCGTCTCCGGCACCCATGACCGTCTTGCCGAGACGCTTGACGAAAAGGCGATGTCGCTCGCCATCTCCCTCAATGAGAGCCAGGCCCGCATCGAGGATACGCTCGAGAGCCGCTCCGAAGCGCTGCTGAAGGCGGTATCCGGCACCCATGAGCGCCTTTCCGAGACGCTCGATGAAAAGGCGATGTCGCTCGCCATTTCGCTCAATGAGAGCCAGGCCCGCATCGAGGATACGCTCGAGACCCGCTCCGCGGCCCTGCTGAATGCCGTCTCCGGCACCCATGACCGGTTGTCGGAAACATTGGACAGCAAGGCGGCGGCCCTGACGACCTCGCTCGACGAGCGCCATGCCCGGATCGAGGATGCGCTTGGAACACGAGCCGAGGCGCTGCTGAACACCGTGTCCGGCACACGCGACCGTCTTGCCGAGACCCTCGACGAAAAGGCGGCGGCGTTTGCCATGTCCTTGAACGAGAGCCACGCCCGCATTGAAGATACGCTTCAAACCCGTTCCGCGGCACTGCTGAACGCTGTCTCCGGCACCCATGAACGCCTGGCCGAGACACTGGACGAAAAAGCGATGGCGCTCGCCATTTCTTTGAACGAAACCCAGACGCGTATCGAGAATTCGATGGAGACCGGTGCAGCGGCCCTGTTGAGCGCCGTCTCCGGCACCCATGAGCGTTTGTCGGAAACGCTGGACGAGAAGGCGATGACGCTCGCCATCTCGCTCAATGAGAGCCAGTCGCGGATCGAAGACACGCTGGAAGCGCGTTCCGAAGCCCTCCTCAAATCCGTGTCCGGCACCCATGACCGCCTTTCGCAGGCGCTCGACGAAAAGTCGGCGGCGCTCGCGGCCTCCCTGAACGAGGGTCAGAGCCGCCTGCAGGACACGCTGGAGAGCCGTTCGCAATCCTTCCTCGATGCAGTGGCAGCCACCCACGACCGCCTGTCCGAGACACTCGACGACCGGGCAATGGCGCTCGCCATTTCGCTGAACGAGAGCCAGAGCCGTCTCGAGGAGACACTGACGACAGGCACCGATGCGATCACCAATGCGGTCTCCGGCACACATGAGGGCGTGAACGGTGTACTCGAGCAGAAGGCCGCCGCCCTCGCCGCCTCGCTGAGCGAAGGCCAGGCCCGCATCGAGGAAGCCTTGACGCACCGCACGGCTGCGATCATCGGCGCTGTAACGGCAAGTCACGACCGGCTCACCGATGCGCTCGACGAAAAGACCATGGCGCTCGCCATTTCGCTCGACGATAATCAGAGCCGCTTCGACAGTGCACTTGAAGCCCGCAGCAACTCCATGATGGAGGCCGTTGCCAACGCCGAGACGCGCGTCGCCGGCGCCTTCGCCGACAAGACCGAGGCAATCCGCGCCGCCTATACCGATAATCAGCAGCGGCTGGAAAATGCGCTCTCCCAGCATAGCGCTGCCCTCTCCGGCGCTCTGGATGCCGGCGGCTCGCGCTTCGAAGACATCGTCGGCGGCTTGACCGGCCGTATCGAAGGCCGCCTGACCGATGCCCATGCGCGGCTCGGGGGCCTCGCCGACGAGACCGCCGCCCGCATCGAGCGCGGCCTCGACTCCGCCCATGACCGCATTCGCACGACGCTCGAGGACCGCGCCAACGCCATCGACCTGTCGCTGAGCCAGGCCCACGCGCTGATCAGCGATACGCTGACCGAGCAAGCGACCAGCATCGGCACTTCGGTTGCAACAAGCGTCAGCATGCTCGAAATGTCGCTGGAGGAGCGTGAAGCCGCAATCCGCCAGGCCATCGATTCCGGCGCGCAGACGTTGGAAAATCGCATGCAGGCCGGAGCCGGCCAGATCGCCGGTCGTTTCCAGGAGGCGGCAAGCGCGATTTCGAACTCCGCCCAGAGCTTCTCGGCCCATCTCGACCAGTCGGTCGAAAGCCTGACCGGCCGCTTTGAAGAAACCGGATCGCGGGTGGAAGCCGGCCTTGCGGCGATCGAGACCCGCATCCGTGACGGCGTCGGCGGCGTTGCCGACAGGGTCGAAACGGCCAGCGGCCAGCTCTCCGGCGTGCTAGCCGACGGCATTTCCCGCCTCGGTGCGCTCAGCAACGACGCCACGCAGCGCATCTCTGCGACGCTCGAAGGCAGCGCCGCAAACCTCACCCAGGCGATCGACAGCCGCACCGCCAATCTGGCCGAGACGCTCGACAGCCGCGCCACCAGCATGACGGGCGCCATCGAAGGCCGGACTGCGATCCTCGGTGAAACTCTCGACCGCGGCAATGAACGCATCGAGGAACGCCTCTCCACCATGGACCGCGCCTTGACCCTCGGCCTCGAAGCCGTCAACCGCACCATCGAAGGCAAGGCCGCCGGCCTTGCCTCGACGCTGCGCAGCGCCGTTGCCGAAGCGGCCCAGGGAATGGAAGGCGAAGCGACGAGAACCACCGAACTGCTCGGCAAGACCGGCCAGCAATTTGCTGAGGATCTCAATACGAAAAGCGACGAGTTCACCCGCACCATGGATGAGCGCTCATCGCAGATCGTCACCCGCGTCGCAGAAGCCCAGAACCGGCTGGCGAGCCAGGCCGCTGCCGTCGCCCAGACCTTCTCGGAAGCCGGCAACGCCATCGTCAACAAGGTCGCCGAAGCCGAGACCATCGTCGGCACCCAGGTCAACGCCATCTCCAAGGTGTTGTCTGATGCCGGCCAGTCGCTGGAAGCGCGCGGCGATGCCATCCGCTCGACGCTGTCTGGCGCCGGCAGCGAAATTTCCGCCACCATGGCCGATGTCGACCGGGCGCTCGAAGCCCGCAGCAGCGCCATTCGCTCCAATCTCGAGGAGCGGGCTCGCGAGATCGACACGACCTTCACCGATATCGACCGGGCGCTCGAAGCGCGCGGCAATTCGATCCGCTCGACGCTCGAAGACCGCACCCGCGATCTCAATTCGATGCTCGCTGGCCGCTCGGTCGAACTGACGCGCATCCTCGATGAAACGGCTCGCCCGATCATCGACCGCTACACCGATGCCGGCGAGCAGGCCGCCGCCCGCATTACCGCCGCGGCCAATCTCAGCGCCGACCGTCTGCGCGCCGAAAACGAAGCGCTCGCCAGCGCCGTTGCCGCCCGCACCGAGAATGTCGCCAACGCCGTCAGCGCCATCGAAAACAGCCTGGTCGGCAACGTCAACGGCCTCGTTCAGCGCATGTCGGAAAGCAGTGCGGCGATGGCGATGATGATGAACCGCGCCGCCGAGCAGTTGGCGAGTGTCGACGGGCGTCTGGGCGACACGACCACGCGCTTTGCCGACTCCGCCAACAAGGCCGCCGAAATGGTCAACGCCTCGACCAGGCTTCTCGAAGGCAAGGTCGACCGCCTCTCCGACATTTCGGGCCAGACGCTGTCGCAGGTCGGCGGCATCATCGGCCGCTTCGACGAGCACTCCAAGGTTCTGACCCAGGCGTCACAGCTTCTCGGCGCTGCCCAGTCGAACCTCGCCTCGACGCTCGAAGAACGCGAAGGCGCGCTGCAGGCGCTCTCCGTCAGCCTGGTTCAGCGCTCAGACGAGATCGAAAAGACCATGCGCGGCCTCGGCGGCATGATTGAGACCGTATTCGAGCGGGCCGAACAGCGCTCCAGCCAGGTGACCGGCAATCTGCGCCAGGGCGTGCAATCCTCCTTCGCCGATATTGGCCGCATTCTCACCGAAACCGAGAAGCGCGCCCAGGAAGCGGCCGAGACGATGCGTGAGGCGATCACCCGCGCCGGCGACGAGGCCAATACGACGATCGACGGCACCTTCGCCAATGTCGAGCGCCGGTCCGGCGATCTCTCCAACCGTATTCGCGGCGGTCTGACGGCCTCGCTGTCGGAAGTCGAGCGTATGGTCGGCGAAGCCAGCCGCGCCTCCGACGGCGCTGCCCAGCACATGCGCGAAGCGCTGCGCGAGGCGATCGACGATGCCGTCGGCCGCTTCTCCGGCGCCACCGATGATATCCGCCGCTCCGCCGCCGACATCCGCAACGAACTCGACGCCACCCGCGCCGAATTGAAGCGCGGCGCCTTCGACCTTCCGGAAGAAGCCAAGGAAAGCGCCTCGGCCATGCGCCGGGCCGTTGCCGAGCAGATCAAGGCGCTGCAGGATATCTCGCAGCTCGTCGGCCGCTCCAGCCAGCAGCTTGAGATCTCCGAGCCCGTCGCCCGCACCCTTGCCCAGGCACAGCCTGCCCCGCGTCCGGCGCAACCTGTTGTAACCCAGCAAGCCGTAGTTCAGCCGCAGCAGCCGTCAGCGCCGCCATCGATCGAAGCGACGGGCCTGCGCGGAACGATCGCGCCGGCAGCACCGGTTGCCGCTCCTCAGCGCGCCGCTCCGCAGCCTGCCCCCACCCGCCAGGAGCCGGCTCGCCCGGAAAGCGGCGGCTGGATCAGCGATCTCTTGCGCGGCGCATCGCGGGAGGAGACCGCCGACGAGGCGCCTGCCCGTGCCCCGGCCCGGCCGGCGGAAGCCGCCGCACCGGCCGCACGCAACAATGACAGCCGCAATCCGCGCCATGTTGTGGAATCGCTGAACTCGCTCTCGGTCGATATCGCTCGCGCCATCGATCACGACGCCTCCGTCGATCTCTGGCGCCGTTACCAGCGCGGCGAGCGCGACGTCTTCACCCGTCGCCTCTACACGCTGAAAGGCCAGCAGACCTTCGATGAGATCAAGCGCAAATACGACCGCGAACCGGAGTTCCGCACCGCCGTCGACCGCTATATCGGAGATTTCGAAAAGCTGCTCGCCGACGTCGCCCGCACCGATCCGAACCAGACCGTCTCGCAGTCCTACCTCACCTCGGATACGGGCAAGGTCTACACCATGCTCGCCCATGCAGCAGGCAGGCTCAGCTGAGCCTGGCCTATACCTCGGGCGAAAACCGCCCGAGCGAACGGAAGCTGATTTGATCGTCGAATGGGAGAAAGCCGCTTGAACTGCTGTCAGGCGGCTTTCTCTTTTGACCCTGGGCTACGCTTTGAGCTGGAAACCGAGGCAACAGTTCGTAGGCCAGGTTTGATGCTGCCATCTCTTATTGAGCGTTGCCGCCATCAGTCCGGGCCGGATCATCTGACGCCCAAGCCTGGATGGCCTGATTGAACACACGTTCACCATCAGCGCCTTTTTCAAGCGTCAGCAGTGCCCGTTTGCCGTCCTGATAGGAAATCGGCAAATCGATCCATTGGCGTTCAAGCAGTTCAAGGTTCTTGGCACGAGCCTCAGGCAGATCATTGAGCGCCAGCATGTAAAGATTGTCCGTGACCTTGGCTGGCACGGCTATCAATGTGTCACCGCGATCGCCTTCCGTGGCCTTCATCGACATGGACTGGAGACTGTAAATTCCACCTCCCTTAAATCCTGGCGCTATCTGAAACGACAATTCAATGAGGTGGCTTGCGGAAACGGAGGGATCTGCATTCCGTTCCAGTGTCAGCACTGCAGTGAGGTGACGCTTCGGCACCGCAATGTGCGCTTGGATAACAGGATCGGAATGTCCCCTGGCGTCGGTGCGCATATCGATTGACCACGTGACAGAACCGGGAACCGTCGTCGGCCGTGCCTTCTCCAGTCTCTCCTCATACAGAAACATCTGAGGAACTAGCGAACGCGGAACGGAGCGTCCGGATGACGCAAAGGCGGAAAAGGGTGAGAAAACGAGCACACATATGCCGACGACCAAAACCATTGCCGAGCGCATCATAGAAATCCCACCCCTCGCAGCGTAAAGCTGTCTCCTACTGTATAATTTCTTAAATCGGAATTATGCAGCAATTCAAAGTGCTGCGGAAATTCGTGAACAACTGTGGCGGCGAAAACCGGGACCGCAATGCGGCCCCGGCTCCCCATCTACCGATCGGCCGCTATGCCCCAATTGTAAACGCATCGATCGAGACCGATGGCGATTTCGAGCACCAGGACGTCGTGGTCGACAGCAGGTCCCTTCTTCGGCTGCGACCGGTAGCGCTGCGGAAAGTCGGTGCGCCGCGAGATCGAGCAGACCTCCATCCATTTGTCGCCGTTGTCGACCTCGATATCCATCGTCACCTCGGAATAGGCCGGCAGCCGATCGGAGGCCACGATGCGCGTCGGCAGATGGATCAGCTGGGCGATCATGCGACGCACCGGTTCGAGGCAGGCAGCGTGATAGTCGTTGCCGCTGTCGGCCGTGAAGGCGCATTGGAATTCGAGCTGCCAGAATTCCTTCAACCGCATATGTTTGGCCGGCTGCTCCTGCTCACGGCGATAGGACCGGCCCGCCTGCCAGACGCAGAGCGGCAGCCGCGTCTTCGAGTGATTTCCGAGAATATGCTGCATATAGGCATAGGTCGACGGCGTGGTTTCCGGCCGCAGCACCAGCGCGGTATCGCCGGCCGATAGCTGTTCCTGGACCCAGATGTCGGCATTCGAATAGGCGCTTGAAACCAGCGCCCGCGGCATCAGCGCCGGCGCCTCGACCCTCCTGACATCCCAGGCGGGATTGACGGATCTGAGAAAGCTGCGGACCTCTTGCGAGAAGAAGCCGATCATATGATCGCGCAGATGAATCTCGCGCTCCTCCCAATGGACGAGCGAATTGACATGATAAAGATTGAGCACGGTGCCGGTCTCCTTGGCAGCCTTGATTGACGTGGCGAGGGGCTTTACGTCCAGCAGCGTGCCGGACGCCGATCACGCCCTAGCGTTACAGCGGGACGCGAAGACCTCGTCCGTCAAAAGCGCGCGCGATCGCGACCTGCAGGCAGGTGCGGTCACCACCGGAGAAAAGCGCGCTCTTCATGCTCATGCCGAATTTTCTACGTGCCGCGTGCGCCATTGTCAAAACCGAAGATCACGAGGCAAAAGCAATCAGCTGTGGACAGAGCATTTTTATTTCCCTCCGTCCTTCATTTCGTCACAAACTTTCTCGATCGGCTTGCGTTTAGCCAACGGCTCCCCTCGGCCGTCCAACAACAGAGACCGTATCCCGATGACCCAGACGACCTCCCGGCTCCTTGCCACCGCGCTCTCCTCCGCCATACTGATGGGCGCATTCACGGCCGCTCATGCCGGCCAGGCAAGTTTCGTCATCGATGCGCAGTCCGGTCAGGTTCTCGAAGCATCCAATCAGGATGAGCTGAACTATCCGGCGTCGCTGACCAAGATGATGACGCTCTACCTCGCCTTCGAGGCCCTGCATCAGGGTCGCCTCACCTGGGACCAGAAGCTCACCATGTCGGAAAATGCCGAGAGCAAGGAGCCGTTCAAACTCGCGATCGGCGCTGGTCGCCAGGTGACGCTGCGCGAAGCAGTCGAAAGCATCGTCGTCCTGTCCGCCAACGACTCTGCCGTCGCCATCGCCGAACAACTCGGCGGCTCAGAACAGGCTTTCGCCACTGTCATGACCGACAAGGCGCGCCAGCTCGGCATGACGAATACGGTCTTCAAGAATCCCTCGGGCCTCCCCGATCCGGAGCAGGTCACCTCGGCGCGTGATATGGCAACCCTCGGCGTTTCGCTGATGCGGGACTTTCCCGAGGAGTTCAAACTCTTCTCCATGCGCGGCTTTCAGTTCCGCGGCATGAAGCTGCGCGGCCACAACAACCTGATGTACCGTTATGACGGCGTCGACGGCATCAAGACCGGCTATACCGATGCATCCGGCTACAATGTCGTGACCTCGGCGCTGAAGGACGGCCGCCGCGTCGTCGGCGTCGTCATGGGCGAAAAGACCGCGAGCCTGCGCGACGACAAGATGGCGGGCCTGCTCGACAGCGCACTGCCGTCGTCCTCGACCGCCACGGCATCGACCACACCAGGCAAACAGCCGGGAGCGACGATGACGGATATGCAGCCGACGAAGTAGGCTGCTGTCCAGAGCGGTTCAGCTTTTAATGGAAGCGCAGAACCGCTCTTGCTTTTTGTTTTTAAACGCAATTCCGGACTGAAAACCGCTTCGCACTTTTCCTTGAATTGCTCTAGCTATCTGAAGGCGACTTCCAGGTGCTGCCGGTCCTGCGCAATCACCCTGCAATTCGTCTCGAATCCCTCTCCTTTGATGGCAAGGATGAATTCCGAAGGAATGCCTGTCGTATTGGAGACCGAGATGCCGGCGCTCTCCGAGCCGATCGATTTGACGGTGCAGTCGATGGTCGAGCGTCGCTCGTTGAACAGGATCGAACCCGCCTTCAGCACCCGCCGCCGAGCGCCGATCGCATGATCGGCATGAATCGAGCTCCATGACACGCAGCGATTCCGGCCACCGTGTTTGGCCTGATACATTGCGGCATCGGCCTGAGCCAGCAGGGCCTCGATGTCCTTGCTGACGATCGAGAGCGCCGAACTTCCCAAGCTCGCCGTCACATGCAGGACGCCATGATCGCCACGGATCGGCTGCGAGGCGATGGCGGCCCTGAGTTTTTCGGCGACGGCGACAGCCCCTTCCCGATCGACATGCGGCAGGACGACGGCAAATTCCTCGCCTCCGATCCGCCCGAACAGATCGCCGGCGCGAAGGGTCGTCTTGCAGATTGACGCAACCGCCTTGAGAACCTCGTCTCCCGCGGCGTGTCCATGCGTATCGTTCACCCGCTTGAAATGGTCGATGTCGAAGACGATGCAGGACAGGTCATGCTGGTGCCGCAGAGCGAGCGAAATCAGCTGATCGGCTTCCTGCTTGAAGGCGCGCCGCGTCATCGCCTCGGTCAGGCTGTCGGTGGCGGCCGACTGCATCAGCTCGATGCGGTCCATCGCCGCTCCCGCCAGTTCTTCCAGAATGCTGAGGTCTCTGGCGCCGAACGATCTTGGCCGGCGGTCAATCGCACAGACCGTTCCGATCATGTGCCCGGCTTTCGTTCGCAGCGGCACGCCGGCATAGAAGCGGATATGATCCTCGCCCGTCACCGCGGAATGTTTTGAAAAGCGGGCATCCTTGGTGGCATCCTGGACGATAACAGGCTCGTCGCAATCCACCACGCAGCGGCAGAACGTATCTTCGAGCGAAACCTCGTCGGCCGACAGGCCGGAGCAGGCCTTGTACCATTGCCGGTGCCCGTCGATCAGCGAGACGATGCCGATATCTATGGAAAAAATCTGCTTTATCAGGCGGACGATCCGCTCAAAGCCTTTGTCCCTCGGCGTGTCGAGAATGTCGAGCTGCTGCAGCGCAGCCAAGCGAGCATTGTCGCGCTGGATCGCTTCCGATGACGACTTTCCGAATACACGTGCGACCACCATGCAGCATGCCTCCTGACAGCGATAACATGATGCGTTCCACAAATTCGTGAAGAAATTGAATACGATGGCAGCCCCGATCTCATGGGGCCAAATATTTTTCGGATTCAGCAACCCTTGATGTCGACGCAGCGACCGCCAAACGCCATCTCAGATTGAGCGCAGCGTCCAGTTGACGATCTCGGCGGCAACCGTGGAGAAGGCGCGGTCGAGGCTCTTGACGAAACCGTCATTGTCGCCGCCCGCCGGCGCCGTGGCGCGAAACACCTTCTGGGCGCGCACGGAGCCATTGCGGTCGTTTAGGATCTTGGCAGAAATTTCGACCACTGCCTGGTTGCCGTTGGAAGCATCGATCTCGAAGGAGCGGATATCGGTGACGACCTGATAGTCGATCGCCAGCCCCTGCCCCGGCATGCCGACGCCGCCGAGCTTGCCGGAGTTCTCGAAAGCTTCCACCAGCTTCGACTGGACCATGCGCGGCAGCTTGTCGCCCCATTGCGCCCGCGACAGATACTGGATTTCCGAAGATGAAACGCGGATGACGATCTGCTCGCTGTCGAGCGCTCGCAGCGCCGTCGGGCCGGCGATCAGGATTTGGCGGGATTTGGCCGCGGGTCCATCACCGTCGACGGCAGCGGACAGGTCGTAGGTGTCGTTCTTGGCCGACGTGCCGCACCCGGAAAGGATCAGCGCCGTCAGCGGCAGCGCGATCACCGTTCCCCTGATCCATGAACGGCGCGACAACAGATGCGATGCGACCATTAGGCTGACTTCCCCTGTTAACGCCGCGTCCGGCCGTCATACTGCTTCACCGTGTCCCCGCCGAAGATCAGGCGTTGCGGGTTGCGGTCGAAGTTGGTGATCGTATCGTTCAGATTATTCACGGTTCCGCGCATGTCGTTAACGAGCGTCTGTACATCGCGCAGGCCGCCGCTCGAGAACTTCTGTAGATTATCGGCGATCGGCCCAATGCGCGCATTCAGGTTGTCGGCCACCTTCTTAAACGATTCGAGCGTATCGCGCGCCTCCGTGAACAGCGATTGTGTGTTATCGGTTCCGAGCAGCGCGTCGACTTTGATGAGAATGCCGTCGATGCGGGTCGAGGCCGAATTCAGCTTGTTGGTCAGCTGCGAAACGTCCTGGATCGTCTGGTCGATGTCTTTCTTGCGAGCCGAAACCGTATCGGCGACATCGCGGATCGAGGCGACGGCGGTGCGCGCATCCTTGGTCGCCTGCGCGATGTCGTCGACGGAACCCTTCACCTTGGCGGGGTCGATCTGAGCGACGAGCGTGTCGACGCGGTCGAGCGTCGCCTGAGCCTGCTTGCCGAAATCATTGAAGGTGGTGGCGGTTTCGTCGAATTTCTGGATCGCCCCCTTCAGATCACCCGAGGCGTCGGCGACGTTGGCGGTGATCTTCTCGGCGTTGGAAACGATGTTGTCGATCTTCTTGGCGTCAACAGCCTTGACCAGCGATTCCACCGCTTCAAGCGTCGAATCGACACGGCCGGAGACTGCCTTCACCGTATTGGAGAGTTCGCCGACGCTTTGCAGGAAGGCGTCGATATTGTCGGAATTCTTGGCCAGCGCATCCGAGAAGGTCTCGGCATTCTTGAACGTCTGCGTCAGCGGCGCGCGTGAATCCTGGATGAAGCCCTGGAGTTCGCCGACCGCGTCATTGGCGCGGTCGAGGATCTTGTCGGCGGTCGCCAGAAGATTGGTGACACTCGACTGGTCGGCGACGATGACGGCGCGTTTGCCGTTGTCGATCGCATGCTGGAGGATGCTTTCCTCGCCTTTGCGGCCGCCAGACAATTCGATATAGGCGGCGCCCGTCAGGCCCTGGATTTCAAGGGCGGCCTTGGTCGAGGGGTAGATCGGCGCATCGGTGCGCACCTGGGTGAAAGCAAGCGAATATTGCGGATCGTCGGCATCGATCGACAATGTCTGCACCGAGCCGATCTGGATGCCGTTGAAGCGCACCGGCGAGCCGACGCTGAGGCCATTGGCGGAACCCGGAATGCGTACGATCAGCTCGGTCATCGGGCCACCGCGGCCATATTCGGCCATCCAGTAGACGAAGCCGAAGGCCGCCGCGATCACCAGCACCGTGAAAAAACCGACAATTGTGTAGTTGGCTTTGGTTTCCATCTATCCGGTCACTTCCCACTCACGCCGTGCCGCGCGCCATCATCCTGCGGCACGATCGAGCGCGCCCGCTTACCCTTGAAATAGGCTTGCACCCACGGATCGTCATAGGCCAGCATGTCGTCGATCGTGCCTTCCACCATTACCCGTTTCTTTCCGAGCACGGCAATACGGTCGCAGACCGAAAACAGGCTGTCGAGGTCATGCGTCACCATATAGACAGTCAGCCCTAGGCTATCGCGCAGGTTGGCGATCAGCTCGTCGAATTCGGCAGCACCGATCGGATCGAGACCCGAGGTCGGTTCGTCCAGGAAGACGAGCTCGGGATCGAGCGCCAGGGCGCGGGCAAGGGCGGCGCGCTTGATCATGCCGCCTGACAGTTCGGACGGGTATTTGTCGGCGGCATCGGCCGCCAGACCCACCATCCGGATCTTCAGATGCGCCAGTTCGTCCATCAGCGAGCGCGGCAGGTCGAGATATTCGCGCATCGGCACCTGGATGTTTTCCTTGACCGTCAGCGACGAAAACAGCGCCCCCTGCTGGAACAGCACGCCGAGCCGCATGTCGAGCGCATTGCGCTGCGGCTCGTCGAGTTCGTCGAAGTCCTGGCCGAGAATCTTGATCGTGCCGGAGCGGCGCGGCAGGAGCCTCAGCACCGTGCGCATCAGCACCGACTTGCCGGTGCCCGACGCGCCGACGAAACCGAGGATCTCGCCGCGGTAGATATTCAGATTGAGATTGTCGAGCACGACCTTGGAGCCGAAGGCGACGGTGACGTCGCGCGCCGAAAGCACGATGTCCCTGCCCTCGCCGTCTTTCTCGATTTCGTTCGATTGCTCGTCCACGCGGTCCGCCATGCTAGAAATCGATCGCTGCATAGAACATCGCAAAAAGCCCGTCCATCAGGATGACGACGAAAATCGCCTTCACCACCGAGGCCGTCACATGCTGGCCGAGCGATTCGGCGCTGCCGCCGACCTTCAGCCCTTCGACGGCGGCGACGATGCCGATAACAAGCGCCATGAACGGCGCCTTGATCATGCCCGAAAGCACGGTCGACAGCGTCACCGCCTCATGCAGGCGCGACAGGAAGTTGGCGAAGGTGATGCCGGAATAACCCCAGGCGACGGCGGCCGCACCGGAAAGCGAGGCGAAATTCGCGAGCACCGTCAGAAGCGGCAGCGCGATGGTCAGCGCCACCAGTCGCGGGAAAATCAGCACGCCGATCGGGTTGAGCCCCATCACCTTCAGCGCATCGATCTCCTCGCGCATCTTCATCGAGCCGATTTCGGCGGTGATCGCACTGCCCGAACGGCCGGCGATCATGATCGAGGTCAACAGCACGCCGATTTCGCGCAATTGCAGGATGCCGACGAGATCGACGACGAAGACCTCGGCCCCGAAATAGCGCAGCTGGAAGGCGCCCTGCTGGGCAATGATCGCCCCGATCAGAAACGACATCAGCAGGATGATCGGAACGGCGCGAACGCCCATATGGTCGATCTGGTTGACGATCGAGGCCGGCGAAACGCCGCTGCCGCGACCGAACTTCATCTGCGCCCCGCGCACCGCCGAGCCGAGGATATACATGGAGGCGGCGAAATTGTCCCAGAGGTCATAGGTCATCCTGCCGACAGGCGCGAAAATGCGCGCGACAAGCGAGACCTTCTCCGGCTGCTCCGGCTCGGGTTTGGCCGGCTCCTCGGAAAACATCGCCAGCATTTCGTCGATATGCGGATTGGTGCCTTCGAAGCGAACCGTCCGTCCAGCCGCCTCTTCTTCCTTCTTCAGCCGGCACAGCAGCCAGATTCCGGCGGTATCGATGTCCGAAATATCAGAGAGGTCGACCGTCAGGTCGCCGCTCTTCTGATGAAGGAGCTTTTCGAAATCACGCAGCACGAGATGGATGTAGGCGCTGCGCCAATTGCCGCGGAGACGCACATGCTGCCCCGAGCCATCGGCATGGTCGTCCACGTCAAGCGAGGCAGCGTTGCGATTCTCGGCGTTCAAGATACTTATGTCTTTCAAGGCTTGCAGCGACATTGCCGAATCGCGAACGACCGTTCGACGACCGGCGCGTCAATATACAGAAGCAAGCTGCAATTTCCATGCTCGCAGGACAGCAATAATGCCGCGCACCCTTGATATCCAGATGATTTCCTTTCCGATTGCCGGGACCTTCACCATCTCGCGCGGCGCAAAGACCGAGGCCGAGGTGATTGGCTGCACGCTCACCGAAGACGGTGCGCGAGGGCATGGCGAATGCGTGCCCTATCGCCGTTATGGCGAGACCATGGAGAGCGTTTTCGCCCAGATCGAGGCCGCCCGCCCGCTGATCGAGGCCGGGATCTCGCGCCGCGACCTGCTCTCGACGATGCCGCCGGGCGCTGCCCGCAACGCCGTCGATTGCGCCCTCTGGGACCTGGAAGCCAAACGCACGGGTGAAAGCGTCGCGGCTCGTCTCGGCCTTGTCGAACTGAAGCCGCTCACCACCGCTTACACCATCTCGCTCGGCGAACCCGAGGTGATGGCCGCGCAGGCGCGCGAACATGCCGGCCGCGCGCTGCTCAAGGTCAAGGTCGGAACAGGCGACGATGAAAGCCGTATCCGCGCCGTTCGCGCCGCCGCACCCGATGCCGCCATCATCCTCGATGCCAATGAAGGCTGGCCGGAAGCGGTGCTGGAACGTCATCTTCATATCGCCGCACAAGCGGGCGTGGCTCTTGTCGAGCAGCCGCTGCCGGCCGGCCGCGATGGGATGCTCGCCGAAATCCGCCGGCCGCTGCTCGTCTGCGCCGACGAAAGCGTCCACCATACCGGCGATCTCGCGAGCCTTGCCGACCGTTACGACGCGATCAACATCAAGCTCGACAAGACCGGTGGCCTGACGGAAGCGCTGGTGATGAAGGCCGAGGCCGAACGGCTCGGCTTTTCCATCATGATCGGCTGCATGGTCGGCACCTCGCTTGCGATGGCGCCCGCCGTGCTGCTCGCCCAGAATGCCGATTTCGTCGATCTCGACGGCCCGCTGCTGCTGGCCCGCGACCGCGAGCCCGGCCTGCGTTACGCTGCTTCCCTGGTCTTTCCGCCCGAAAGCGCGCTCTGGGGCTGAAGGTAATAGGCTGAGATGACAAGGCCGAGGCCGGTAAACGCGACCAGCGCCATGACGTAATAGCTGACGACGCCGAGCCAGGCATAGAGATAACCCGATGCGAGCGTCATCAGCGCCATCGCCATGCCGACATAGAAGAAATAGGCGCCCTGCGCCGAGGATTCCTGCGTCTCCTGGACTGTCGCCACGATCCGCCGCTGCACGCCCGTATGCACGAAGGCATAGGTGAAGCCGTGAAAACATTGCAGCAGGAAAAAACCGGCAAAGCCGGTATTCATCGGAAAGAGGATCCAGCGGCAGACGCTGACGGCGCAGCCGAAGCGGATCAGCGTCCAGGCGTCGAAGCGCCGGCTGAGACGTTTCGACAGAAAGAACACCGTCACTTCCGAAGCGACGCCGGCGCTCCAGAGCAGGCCTACCTCGGTGCCCGATAGGCCGAGATGGTGCCAGTAGATCGACGAAAACGCGTTGAGCACCGCATGGCTCGACTGCTGAATGGCAACGCCGATCAGAAGCAGCAGCAGATGCGGTTCACGCAGGCCGCTGCCGGTGGCGGCCGGAATGTCGAGCGGCTGGCCGCGGCGCCGCGTCGGCCCTATGCGCGGACAGAAGATCGCCATGACCACGGTCATGGTAAAGCCGAACACCATAACATTCAGCACCATCTCGCCGCCCCACCGGCTGACCAGCTGGCCGCCGACCAGCGTCGAGACGATGAAGGCGATCGAGCCCCATACGCGCATCGACCCGTAATCGAGCCCCCAGCGGCGCACGCCCGAGATGACGATCGATTCGACGACCGGCACATAGGGAGCAAAGGTGGCGCCCTGCAGCGCATAGACGATCGTCACCGGCCAGAAACTCGTCGTCCAGAAGAGCGCGATCGCCGTCAGAAGCGACAGGCTGCCCGACCAGAGCAGCACGTCGGCGCGTTCCTTCAGACGGTCGGCGATCATCGCGACGATAGGCGCGACCAGCACGCGAACCACCATTGGTACGGCAAGGATAATGCCGATCTCGTGGTCGCTGAAACTGTGGGTTGCGAGCCAGACGGGAAAGAACGGCAGGACGACGCCGTTGACGAGCAGCGGCGCGCAATAGGAAAGCGCGCTGAGCAGCCGGAAGCGCGGCGGCGCTCCCTCACCTGTCGGAGAATGTTGAGCGGGAATCATCGGGGGACCTGAAGGAAACTAACCTTGTCCTAACACGGCACCCCGGAGGCGACTATTGCGAGAAATAGCCCTACTGAAACGTTTTAGAAAATAAATAGGGCCTGTCACCTGAAGGTAACGGCTATATTCCTGAGAACGCGGGCGCCGAGGCGCCGACACGAAAATCAGGCAGCTTGGGGTGCGAACTCTGCGTCTTCTCGCTCGACGGCGGCAAGGGCCGGCACAACGCTGGCAAGCGCCCGCCAAGTGATCAGTTCGAAGGTGCCGTCCTCATGTTCGGCGACCGCCGTGCAGCTTTCCACCCAATCGCCGGTATTGATGTAGCGGATGCCGTCCATATCCTGGATGATGGCATGATGGATGTGTCCGCAGATCACGCCGTCGGCGCCGCTTTTACGGGCTTCCTCCGTCACGACTCGCTCGAACTCCCCGATGAAGTTGACGGCATGCTTGACCTGGAGCTTCGCCCAGGCCGAGAACGACCAGTAGGGCATGCCGAGGCGGCGGCGCACGGCCGCCAGCAGGAGGTTGATGCGGATCGCCGTATCGTAGGCCCAGTCGCCGAGATAGGCGAGCAGCCGGGCGTTGCGGACGACGACGTCGAACTCGTCGCCGTGCAGGATCAGGTATTTTTTGCCGTCGGCGCCATCATGCATCATGCGCTCGACGACCTCGATGCCGCCGAAATGCATGCCCGGGAAGTCGCGCAGGAATTCGTCGTGATTGCCGGGGATATAGACGACGCGTGTGCCCTTGCGCGCCTTGCGCAGCAGCTTCTGGACGACGTCGTTGCAGACCTGCGGCCAGTACCAGCTGCGCTTCAGGCGCCAGCCATCGACGATGTCGCCGAGGAGGACGATCGTATCGGCCTCATGGTAGCGCAGGAAATCCAAGAGGAAATCCGCCTTCGCGGCCTTCGAGCCGAGATGGACATCGGAAATGAAGAGCGTGCGGAAATGTCTGGGTTCCATCATGTCTATCACGAGCTGCCGCTCATGCCCCATCTTTCATCTAGCCTTCCAAAACCAGACTCGTGTTTCAGGAAGATGACAAGCTGGGGAAAAGCCCTGTAAACCTGCTCTTTCCGCCCGGATGGCAACGTCGATCCCGTCCGGCCCCGAAGCTCGCAATACAACACCGGGGAATCGGATCATCTTATTTTTCAGCCGCGAGGTTCGGGATCTTTCCCGCATACCGAGAATCAAATTAACAGCAATCGCCGATCAAGGCATAACCCCGGGGGATTGATGATGCGCGCCCGCACCGCGACAATAATGATTTCTATTGCACTGCTTGCAGGCTGTGCACCGACGCAGCAGCAATATGATGCGACCGTCACGCTGCTGGAAGGCAGCGCGAGAGCGAGAAATGAGTTCGTCAAAGAGTGCGCAAAGGATTTCGACGCAAATCAGCGTCATACCGCCGGGATTGTGACAAACGTCTCGGACAAGGACGCTCCCAGGGTCGCCTGCCAGCGATATCTGGCGGCCGCGATCTCCGGTCGCGCCACGTATCAGGATCTCCTCGACATCAAGGCTCACCGTTTTACGCCAAAGCTCGTCAAGATCTTCCAGGGCCGCTGATCTTCCCGAAGACGCCCTTTCACTTTTGGAACCGAATCCTCCCGAGTGTTTAAGCCTCGGGAGAATGAAAATGGACGAAGACACCGTTGAGCGGTCGATCAGCCATATGGCGATGATCATGCCGGCGCTTGCCGCGATGGAGACTGTTCAATCCATCGGCGAGACCGTGAACAGGAGCGACGGGCCGCGGAGATTCGGAGCGAGCGGAGACTAAGCGCTTCGCCCTCTCCCTTCTCGCCGGCAGTGTTGCCCTGTGGATCGGGCGCGTTCATGATGGCGACGATTCCATATTCGACACTGCGGGATGGCTGATGCGTCTCTTTCTCGTTCGCCACGGCGAATCCCTCGGCAACATCAACGAACGGGCCTATCGCCAATTCGGCGATCACAACGTGCCTCTGACGCAATGGGGCTATCGCCAGGCGGTCGAGGCAGGCACAGTCATCGCCTCCTATTTGAAGGGATTGCCGAGCCAAGGTTCTCCGCTCCACATCTGGTATTCGCCATTCCTGCGCACGCGCCAGAGCAAGGATGCGCTGCTCTCGGCCCTGCCGGAAAGCTCCGTCGGCGACATCCGGGAGGATTATCTGCTGCGCGAGCAGGATTTCGGTCTCTTCACCGAAATCTACGACCATGCCGAGCAGAAGCAGAAATTCCCCGAGGAATTCGAAAAATGGGCCAGGCTGCGCAACAGCAGCGGCAAGTTCTACGCCCGGCCGCCTGATGGCGAAAGCCGCGCCGATGTAGCCCAGCGGGTGCGGCTTTTCCTCCAGACGGTGATGCGCGATGCCGAAAGCGGCGACCACAACGTCGTCATCGTCGGCCATGGCGTCACCAACCGGGCGGTCGAAATGAATTTTCTGCACCGCCCCGTCGAATGGTTCGAGCGATCCGACAACCCTGGAAATGCCGATATCACGCTGATCGAGGGAACGCGCCTGCAGGGATTCGAGTCGATCCTGCTTCACCAGGCGGCCGACCGGCAGCCCGGGCAGGAAGGCGAACTGCGCGATGCCTATGGCGCCGACGTGACGATTAAGCCGAAGACCGGCGGACCGTGATCAGGCTTTGAACCGAGCCGGCCGACAGGCGCGCACTTCAACATACGAAAATCCCAAACATACGAAAATCACAAGACTGCCTTTTGTAGATTTTGGGTCGCAGATGGGCATCTGCACCGCAGGTGAAAACCGGCGGCAAGTCATTGCTCGGTCGTGACTTCCCGAACCTGCAGGATGCGGTCGATAAGGCCCCATTCCACCGCCTCTTCCGCTGTCATGAAACGGTCGCGGTCCATCGCACGCTCGAAATCCTCGTAGGTGCGCCCACAATGCTCTGCGTAGAGCCGTGTCATGCGGTGCTTCGTCCGTCTCATTTCTTCCGCATGGATGAACATGTCCGATGCCTGCCCCTGGAAACCGCCCAATGGCTGGTGAAAATGGATGCTGGCATTGGGAAGCGCTGTGCGCTCACCCGGCTGGCCTGACATCAACAGGAACGAGCCCATCGAACGGGCGGTCCCCATGCACAGCGTATGCACCGGCGCACGGATGTAGCGCATCGTATCGTACATCGCGAGACCGCTGGTCACGACACCACCTGGCGAATTGATATAAAGATGGATCGGCTTCCTGGGATTTTCGGCTTCAAGAAACAGCAATTGCGCACAGACGAGCGCCGAGACGGTGTCGTTTACCTCGCCGTTGAGGAAGATGATCCTCTCTCTAAGCAGACGGGAGTAGATATCGAAAGATCGCTCCCCTCTGGAGGATTGTTCGACGACCATAGGGACGAGTTGCATCGCTTCGCGCATCGGCGAACTCCAATCGTTTGGGACTATGACGGGGATGCTTGCCGTGTCAGGCGGCGAGCATGAGGACCGGGCTGTTGCTGTTGGCGACCGAGCTCGTGAGACGCTCGAATGTCACGCCGGTCAATTCATGGATGATCCGCAGGCTTGTGCCGCCCGACGCGTTCGGCGTGATCGTGAAGGTGACGGTGCTTTCGAGGAAGGGCGGGCTTTCGTCGCGCAATTTGTAGCGAACCTCTTTGCCCGGTGTCTCGGAGAGCGATTGCGGATCGGCCAGCGCTTCCTTCGGCAGCCACTTCTCCCGGAATTCCGCAATGCTGATGGCCCGCCAGACCTTTTCCGGCGGCGCATCGAGTTCGTATCTCTGTTCGAAGCCGGTTTGCTGTTGTTTGGTCTGCGCTAGGGTCTTCACCTCGTTCATTGGTCCATATCCTTCAGCAAGAGCTTGAGAGCATCGATGCGGGTGGGCCAGTAGGCACGATATTTCGCCAGCCATTCTGCGATGAGGGCGAGCCCGTCCGGATCGACTTGGTAATTCACGAAACGTCCCTCCCGCTGTTCGCGCACCAGTCGTGCCTCCCGCAACACTGCGAGGTGTTGGGACATCGCCGGCTGGCTGATATCCATACCCTGCCGAAGCGCGCTGGCATTCATGCTGCCGTTCGCCAGCTTCTCGAAAATCGTACGGCGGGTCGGATCGGCCAAAGCCCGGAAAATATCATGCTCTATCATGACGACACATAAGCACACACTTATGCGATTCACAAGCCCTTTCCGGCGGCCCCTGAACGTCGACGATCGGAAATCCCTGATCCTCATCCGGCACGACACGGGAACCCGGCTCGAAATCGTCCGCCTGGCGGCGGACGAGGCATGGCTTACCCATGTTCTGAGACCCGACGGAGATCCCGGGTCCGACGATGCGGCTCTGCTGCAGGAATTGCTCGTCATCACCGATGGGTGACAAAGCAATCCGCCTGTCACCAGCCGAAGACGTAAAGCGCCGCGCGTTCTGCGTGACGCGCAGCGGCGGCTTCGACTTGCAGGTATCTATCGCTCCTCTCAGGCAGCCCGCACGGCCGCGGTCGGTTTCACATTCTGGTTCATGCGGAACAGATTGTTCGGATCATAACGCAGCTTGATTTCGGCAAGCCGGGCATAATTGGCGCCGTAAGCCATTTCGACCCGATCGGTCTCATCCTCCGGCATGAAGTTGATATAGGCGGTGCCGACTGCAAGCGGCTTGGTTGCCTCGAACAGCTCGCGTGCCCAGCCGATGCAGCTTGCGTCCATGCCGCTCTCCCGCCAGCGCGCATGCACATTCATGACGAAATGCGAGCTGCGCTGCGGAAATGCGGTGGCCTCGGTGGGGATGCGGCCAGCGGCTCCGCCGACATGGCCGACGAATATTTCGCATTCCGGCCCCGGCAGTTTGCGCACAGCGTTGAGCAAAACGTCGATTGCCGCATCAGAGAGCGAAGCAAAGTCCTGGCTCTTCCAGTAGTTGCGCGCACCGGGTGTGAGCAACGGATCGAATGCCTGCTGCCAGCCGGTGAACGGCACCGGGCCGACGACGTCGGCGATGGGTTTTCCGATCGCGCGCAATCTGGATGTTGCCTTTTCCCCGGCCGCCATGTCCCCGCAATAACACATGGCAAGCACCAGGACCTCCTTGCCATGCCATTCCTGGGGAAGGAACGGCAGCGGCGGCGCCTGGCGCATCACCACCCAGCAGGTCAGTTCATCGGGTGCCGCTTCCAGCGCCTGCCGATATTCCTTCAGCACCTTTTCCGCATCGGCAAAGGGGTGCACGACCAGCCCGGCGAGAACCTCGGTATTGAGCGGGTTGAGCTGGAACTCGAAGGAAGTGACGACACCGAAATTGCCGCCGCCGCCGCGCAATGCCCAGAAGAGGTCCGGCCTTTCCGTCTCGCTCGCCTTGACCAGTTCGCCGTCGGCCGTCACCACATCGACCGAAAGCAGATTGTCGACGGTCAACCCGAATTTGCGGGTCAGCCAGCCGAATCCGCCGCCGAGCGTCAGTCCGGCGATGCCGGTCGTGGAATTGATGCCGGTCGGCAGCACCAGTCCGAAGGCCATCGTTTCCTGGTCGACGTCGGCCAGCGTCGCGCCCGGCCCGATCCAGGCACGGCGTATCTCAGGATCGACGCGCACTGATTTCATGGCCGACAGGTCGATGACGATACCGCCCTCGCAGACCGCATTGCCGGCAATGCCGTGTCCGCCGCCGCGCACCGAAACGAGCAGATTGTTGTCGCGGGCGAAGCGCACCGCGCGCACGACATCGGCTGCACCCGCGCAGCGTGCGATCAGGCCGGGCCGGCGGTCGATCATCGCGTTCCAGATCGTCCGCGCCGCATTGTAATCCAAATCTTTGCCGGTCAGGAGATTGCCGCGAAATCCGGCGGCAAAGGCATCAATGGCCACGTCATTGACCATCGTCTGCCCCTTTTGCAGGGTCGTGAGGTTCAAATTGTCCATGATTTCCTCCATGCGACCGGCGCCCCGCACCGTCGCGGCGGCATTTTGCGCTTGCTGGGGCCGCCAAACAAGTTCCGAAAAGGATTAGCTCCCTGTGGCTGCAACTGCAGAAGTGGCATTCCATTGACTTCACGTCGGAAATTGATGTTCGCGGACGGCAATCCCTGCCGAGAGCCGACAGATATCTAACCCCGCAGCCCGCGCGCGATCGCATCGATCACCGCGCCGATCCGCCCCGGCACGAACCGACGCGATGGATGGACGGCGTGGATCGGCAGCACCAGTTTTCGCCAACCGGAGAGAACCTCCACAAGCCTTCCATCGGCTATGTCTTCCGCAACGAGATCGACGGGGATGTAGATGATGCCTGCGCCGGCGAGCGCTGCCGTCCTGAGTGCCTCTCCGTTGTCGATCTCGATGTTGCCGCGCACCGCGACCGTGAAACTCTCCCCGTCGTCCGTCTCGAACGGCCATTCGTCGCGCGGAACGAGATTGAGATTGAGGATGCAGCGGCCGAGGCGAAGATCCTCGGGCCGCTCCGGCGCCGCAAATCGTTCAAGATAGGCCGGAGAGGCGCAACAGACGAAATGATAGCTGCCGACCCGGCGCGCAATCAGGGAGGATGGCTTCAATTCGCCGATCCTGATCGCCAGATCGTAACCCTCGGCCACGAGATCGACATTGCGGTCGCTGAGATTGAGCTCGACGGAAAGTGCCGGATGCCGCTCCGCGAGCTCGGCCATGACAGGCGCGAGCCGCTTGATCCCCAGTGTCGTCGGGGCGCTTACACGCAGGCGTCCAGACAGGGCCTCGACATCAGGGCGGGAGATGTCGTTGAGCTCCTCCAGCTCGTCGATGATCCTGTTTGCCTTGACCAGAAACCGAGAGCCGATCTCGGTCAGCCGCTGCGTGCGCGTGGTGCGTTCGATCAGCTTAACTCCGTACTCCTGCTCCAGCGCCTGGATGCGCCGGCCAACCATCGCAGGCGAAATGCCAAGCCGCTTCGCCGCTCCGGCAAAGCTTCCCGATGTCGCGGCGGCAATGAGGGTCTGCAGGTTCAAAAGATCGGGCATTCGATACTTTTATGCAGTTCTATTATCGCAATCAATGCAATTAACGAATGAATTGCTTGGATGTATCTCTTTGTCATCCCATCGGATCATAGGAGAAAGCACAATGAAAACAGCAATTATTGGCATTGGAAACATGGGCACGGGCTTGGCCGCGCGTCTCGCCGGCAAGACTGATCTCGTTATCGCCAGCCGCAACGATACGGCTGCACGCAGCCTTGCCGAAAGCCTCAACATCGAGAGCGCCCCCATCACGGAAGCGATCGCCGCCGCCGGAATCGTGGTCCTTGCCGTTCCCTATGCGAGCGCGCTTGAAATTGCCGCTTTGCCGTCCCTCGCAGGTAAGATCGTCGTCGATATCAGCAATCCGTTGAAACCTGATTTCTCCGGCCTGCTCTTCGGCCACGAGACTTCCGCCGCCGAGAAGATCCAGAAGGCTGCCGCCGGCGCCAAGGTCGTCAAGGCCTTCAACACCATCTTCGCCGAGCTCTTCAACGCGCCCCGCGACGCCACGTCGAAAGTGCCGGTATTCGTCGCCGGAAATGATGAGGACGCGGTGGAAAAGGTTTCGCGTCTAGTCGTCGACTCCGGATTTGCAATCGAAAAGTCCGGCGGCCTTGACGCCGCGACACTTCTGGAACCGCTCGGCATGCTCAACATCCGCCTCGGCTACGGCCTCGGCCGCGGAACCGCCATTGCGCCTGCCTGGGTCAACATCGCCGCCTGAGGGCTTACCACCGATAGCCAAGATGAACATCCCGTCCGTGAGGCCGGGATGTTTTTGCCGTTCGATCGAAAACTTCTCCCATCCCTCATTTCCATACTGTCGCCCGTATCCGATTGATGTATGGAGGGAACTCCAGAAAAAGACGTGCACGGAGGCGGCAATGGATCACCAAGAAAAATCCAAGACGGAAAAGAACCTGACGAGCGGTGATCTCGACGAACAGGCGCTCTTCTTCCACCGCTACCCCCGCCCCGGCAAGCTGGAGATCCAGGCGACCAAGCCGCTCGGCAATCAGCGCGATCTGGCCCTTGCCTATTCGCCCGGCGTTGCCGCCCCCTGCCTTGCGATCCGCGACAATCCGGAGATGGCGGCCGAATATACCTCGCGCGCCAATCTCGTCGCCGTCATCTCCAACGGCACCGCCGTTCTCGGCCTCGGCAATATCGGGCCGCTCGCCTCTAAGCCGGTCATGGAGGGCAAGGCCGTGCTCTTCAAGAAATTTGCCGGCATCGATGTCTTCGATATCGAGATCGACGCGGCAAGCGTCGACCAGATGGTCTCGACCGTCTCCTCGCTGGAGCCGACCTTCGGCGGCATCAACCTCGAAGACATCAAGGCGCCGGAATGTTTCGAAGTCGAGCGCCGTCTGCGCGAGAAGATGAAGATCCCCGTCTTCCACGACGACCAGCACGGCACGGCGATCATCGTCGCCGCCGCGATCCTGAACGGGCTGGAGCTCGCCGGCAAGAAGATCGAGGAGGTCAAGATCGTCGCCTCGGGCGCGGGTGCTGCAGCGCTTGCCTGCCTCAACCTGCTGGTGACGCTTGGCGCCAAGCGCGAAAACATCTGGGTCCACGATCTCGAAGGCCTTGTCTACGAAGGCCGCACCGAGCTGATGGATGAATGGAAATCCGTCTACGCCCAGAAGAGCGACACCCGCACGCTCGCCGAAAATATCGGCGGCGCCGACGTCTTCCTCGGCCTTTCGGCCGCCGGCGTGCTGAAACCGGAACTGCTGGCGCAGATGGCCGACAAGCCGCTGATCATGGCGCTCGCCAACCCGACGCCCGAGATCATGCCGGACCTTGCCCGTGCCGCCCGCCCTGACGCGATGATCTGCACCGGCCGCTCGGATTTCGCCAACCAGGTCAACAACGTCCTCTGCTTCCCCTATATCTTCCGCGGCGCGCTCGATTGCGGCGCCGAGACGATCAATGAGGAAATGAAGATGGCGGCCGTGCGCGCCATCGCCGCCCTTGCCCGCGAGGAACCGTCCGATGTCGCCGCCCGCGCCTATTCCGGCGAGACCCCGGTCTTCGGCCCCGATTACCTGATCCCCTCGCCCTTCGACCCGCGTCTGATCCTGCGCATCGCGCCTGCTGTCGCCAAGGCGGCCGAACAGAGCGGCGTGGCGCGCCGCCCGATCCAGGATTTCGACGCCTATCTCGATCAGCTGAACCGCTTCGTCTTCCGCTCCGGCTTCGTCATGAAGCCGATCTTCACCGCCGCCAAGGCGGCCGAGCGCAAGCGCGTCATCTTCTCGGAAGGCGAGGACGAACGTGTGCTGCGCGCCGCCCAGGTGCTGCTCGAGGAAGGTCTCGCCGACCCGATCCTGATCGGCCGCCCGCAGGTCATCGAAACCCGCCTGAAGCGCTACGGCCTGCGCATCCGCCCGCTGCAGGATTTCGAAGTCATCAATCCGGAAGACGATCCGCGCTTCCGCGAATATGTCGATCTCTATTTCTCCCTCGTCGGCCGCCGCGGCGTCATTCCGGAAGCCGCCCGCACCATCGTACGCACCAACACCACCGTCATCGGGGCGCTGGCGCTCAGGCGCGGCGAGGCCGATGCGCTGATCTGCGGCCTCGAAGGCCGCTACGAGAAACACCTTCGCGACGTCCGCCAGATCATCGGCAAGCGCAAGGACGTCCGCGATTTCTCGGCCCTCAGCCTGATGATCTCGCAGCGCGGCGCCACCTTCTTCACCGACACCTACGTCACCTTCAATCCGAGCGCCGAGGAAGTCGCCGAATCGACGGTGCTGGCGGCCGAGGAAATCCGCCGCTTCGGCATCACCCCGCGCGCCGCTCTCGTCTCGCATTCCAATTTCGGCTCGCGCGAATCCGAAAGCGCCACGAAGATGCGCAATGCCCTGCAACTCGTGCGCGATGCCGCCCCGGATCTCGAAGTCGATGGTGAAATGCACGGCGAAAGCGCCATCACCGAGGCGCTGCGCAAACGCGTCATGCCGCATACGACGCTGCACGACGAGGCGAACCTGCTGGTCTTCCCGAACCTCGACGCCGCCAACATCACGCTCGGCGTGGTGAAGTCGATGACCGACGGCCTGCATGTCGGCCCGATCCTGCTCGGCGCCGCCCTGCCCGCCCACATCCTCGCCCCGTCGGTCACCTCCCGCGGCGTCGTCAACATGGCAGCCCTCGCCGTCGTGGAAGCATCGCAGCCGGCATAAGCCGGCTCCTCATTTCGACATGCTCGGGCTTGTCCAGAGCATTTGCAACCGGTTGATATGCAACAGTTATCGGGCGCCCGGCAACGACAGGCGCCCTTTATCCGCAAGCCTATCCGCGCATTCATTGCCGGCAATGCCCGAATGCCCCTTGCACCAGGCAATCGTCGCCAGGGCGTTCCGGGAGAGCTGAAGGTCGACTGCCTTCCAGAGCTCCGCATTGGCGATCGTTCGGCTCCGGGCACTCCCATTCGGACTGCTTTTCTTCCAGCCGTTGTTCTTCCAGATATGTCGCCTGATATTGCAGCCTTTGACGACATAGACGGAATCCGACCAGATGATTGCGGCTTCGCCCGTTGCTTCGCTGTTGATCCACATGACGGCCTTGAGCACTGCGATCAATTCCATCGCATTATTGGCCGAATCTTCGACGCCACCGAAGCCGGAGGCGATTTCCGCGACATCGCGATAGACAACAAAAGCCCAGCCTCCGCGCCCGGAAACGGGTTCATAACAACCATCCACGAAGACCTGGAGACCGCGTCGGGCGTCTGGTACGCCGAATGTCGTTGCAGGGCAGTAAAGCTCGTCCGAAATGCCAGTCAATTCTCAGCCCTTTTTCGCCTTCACCGTGCGGCCGCGCAGGCCAGTGCGATCTGCGACCGGCCTGCTATCCCCAAGCGGACATTGGAACTGCATCGTCCGCCGCGTCAAGCATTGACATCAGCCAACTCTTCCCGATCTCCCGTAACGGAAGATGCCTGCAACCGCTGGAAAAAATCGCGAAAATGCGCTAGGAATTTAGCTCAGCTTCTTAAGAGAAACACGCTAAGAGAAACCACGCGGCGAAGTGACGTCGCATCGATCTTCGACCGTATGCTCATTTCGGGACGAGCCGTGAAACGCCGAAACCTCTCTCTTGTCCTTCTTCTTGCGTTGGCATCGCCGGCCGCCGCGCAGTCCAGCGCTATCTGCAACGACCTGCGCGGCCGCCTCGCGGACCTGCCGCGATCGATCGGCAATGGCAACGGCCCGGAAACGCGCCAATATTCCAGCGCGATGGCCGAGCAGAATCTCGAGCTGCGCAAGGTTCGCAACGATCTGCGCAGCTACGGCTGCACCTCGGGCAGCATGGTCGTGATCGGCGGCGAGAATGCCGATTATTGCGCCGAACTCTCGCAGGCCGAAGCCCGGATGATCGACAATATCCGCTACCTCCAAGATCGGCGCGACGAGCTGCGCAACCAGGGCGATGACGGCGCGCGCCGGGAACTGATGGCCGCTCTGGAGCGCAACGGCTGCAACAGCGAGAATTTCTATGCGCCGTCCGAACGCAGCGCCAACGATCCCGCCCCCAGCATCGAGGAACAGGCGATGCGCGGCGACACCTTCATTCCGCTCGGCGGCGGTGGAGAGGTGGATCCGCGTTACGGCCTGCCGCGGGCTGATATGCTCTCTCCCATCAGCACCATGTGTGTGCGCAGCTGCGACGGTGGCTTCTTTCCGATCAGCTCGAACGCCACCTCGGTCGATTTCGGCCGCGACGCTGAGACCTGCGCCAAGATGTGCCCCGGCATCGAGACGGAACTGTTCTATCGCGACGTGACCAGCACCGAAGCCTCGAACATGATCTCGGTCGCCACCGGCACACCCTACAGCGCCATGAAGAACGCCTTCGCCTACAAGAACCGCTCGCCCGGCGAAAAGAACTCCTGCGCCTGCAATCTCACCGCCTATTACGACGAGATGCGCGGCAAGCAGGCCTTGAGCGAGCCGCCGCAGCAGGGCTCGATCACATCAATCCGCACCAATCCGCCGGTAAAAGATACTGCGGCAGCAACAGCCCCGCAGCCATCTGTTCCCGATCGTCCCTACGACCCCACGCAGAACAAGGTCCGCCAGGTCGGCCCGCAATTCCTCGCCGGCGATCAGGGTTCGATCGACCTCGCCAATCCGGCAACGCCGGGGCCGCAGCCGCAACAGCAGTGATTGACCGAGCCGGGTTCGAAGGCACGCCGTTCAGCGCTCGCTCCGTCCCCAGCCGTCGTGAAAGACCAGTTCCCCGAGCGGCAGCCGCTGCCGCCAGCCTTTGACGGAGAGTTCCGGCTCGTCATAGAGCCGATCGACGAAACCGGCGCAGAGCCAGGCGACCACCTCGACATGCTCGGGTATGCCGAGAATGCTCTTCAGGTCGCCTTCGCGGAAGATACTGACCCAGCCGATGCCGATGCCTTCGGCGCGGGCCGCAAGCCAGAGATTCTGGATCGCGCAGACTGTGGAATAGCTGTCCATCCTCGGATTGTGCGTGCGCCCCAGCACCACGCTGCCGCTGCGGGTGGGATCGCAAGTCACGCATATGCCGAGCGGCGCCTCGACGATGCCTTCGAGCTTGAGGGAACGGTAGGCCTGTCGCCGCTCACCCTCGAACATCAACGCCGCCTCCTCGTTGGCCTTGGCAAAGGCGTCCCGCACGCGCGAGCGGACAGCGGCGCTTTTCACCAGAATGAAATTCCACGGCTGCATGAAGCCGACCGAGGGCGCGTGATGGGCGGCCGTCAAGAGCCGCGCCACGACATCGTCGGGCAATGGGTCGGGCAGGAACTGGCTGCGCACGTCGCGCCGCGTCATGATCGCGTGATAAACGGCCTCGCGTTCGGCCAAGGAAAAACCGGACGCCACTGACAGGGCATCCTCATCAAAGGGTCGCATCGTCAAATCCCCAACAACGCAACCGCCCGCCGTCCGCGCGGGTTGGGTCTATCTTGCCAGGCCGGTCTTCTGACTTGGCGTCATCCGCCTGCCGCAGCCTTCCCGGCAAAAGCCAGTGGCATAATGATGCGGCAGCGTCGGCCTTACAGCGTTGGGCACGTTCCGGTCTTGCACCGGATTCCCGATTCTCCCGCCTCACCGGCGGGCACCTGACGGCGCATCTATTTCAGGAAAGCGCGGTGGTGGCAAGGTGGCTCCGACGTCGCAATCGGGAACCACGTGGAGCTACACATTCCTCATTCCTGTGCTCGTCACAGGAATCCAGTGCGCCCAAATCCTTGGGCGCAAAAGGCTCTTTTTATTGAAGTATTGATTCATTCACGGCGCGGACGCGCCGTGGCTGGATTCCTGTGACGAGCACAGGAATGAAGGAGGAGAGTTTATCGATAGACCGTTGAGGGCAAGCGACGAAACTGCGAATCCCCCGATCGCCAGTGAAGGGATGGTGAGAGGCGCACCGCCCGCCCCGCGTCGGTTTGAAGCGGCCAGGAAAACCCCTTCATCGACAGTTTCCATGGCCTTGTCGCCACCGAAGGCGTATGGACCATGCAGTCCCTTGCAGCATCCCGGTTGCCCGTGCCTCGCCTCACGCCCATGATCCTTGCTGTCGCCCTGTTCATGGAACAGATGGATTCGACTGTGATCGCCACCAGCCTGCCGGCGATCGCAGCCGATATCGGCACCTCGCCGGTCGCGTTGAAGCTCGCCGTCACCAGCTATCTCGTGGCGCTGGCGATATTCATTCCGATCAGCGGCTGGATGTCCGATCGTTTCGGCGCACGCAATGTCTTTCGCCTGGCGATTTTCGTCTTCATGATCGGCTCGGTCGCCTGCGCCTTTTCCAATTCGATCGCGGCCTTCGTCGTCTCACGGCTGATCCAGGGCGCCGGCGGCTCGATGATGACGCCGGTCAGCCGCTTGCTCCTGGTCCGAGGAACGCCGCGTAACGAACTCGTCAATGCCATGGCCTGGCTCACCATTCCCGCCCTGATCGGCCCGATCATGGGACCTCCGATCGGCGGTTTCCTCACCACCTATCTCACCTGGCACTGGATCTTCTGGATAAACGTCCCGATCGGCGTCGCCGGCATCATCCTCGTCACGCGTTTCCTGCCGGCGATCGAGCCGCGCAGTCCGCGGCCGATGGACTTTCCCGGATTCTTCCTTTGCGGCATCGGCTTTTCCGGCTTCGTCTTCGGCCTGTCGGTCATCAGCCTGCCGGCCGTGCCCGTCGTCTACGGCTACGTCACGGTTGCGATCGGCATCCTTGCCGGCCTCCTCTATCTCCTGCATGCCCGCCGCGCCGCCTACCCGCTTCTCGATCCGAAAATGTTCCGCTATCCCCTGTTCCGGGCGGCGATCCTCGGCGCTTCGAACTTCCGCATGGGGCTCGGTGCCCTGCCCTTTCTGATGCCGCTCATGCTGCAACTCGGCTTCGGCCTGACGCCGCTGCAATCCGGTTCGGTCACCTTCGTCAGCGCGCTCGGCTCCATGGGATCGAAATTCGCCGCCTCGCGCACCTTCAATGCCTTCGGCTTCCGCACCGTCATATCGATCACCACTTTGCTGGCGGCGATCTTTCTCGGCATCAACGGGTTGTTCACCGCCGAAACGCCGCTGTTCCTGATCATGGCCTGCCTGCTGATCGGCGGTCTGTTCCGCTCCATGGCTTTCTCGGGCGTCAACGCCATGGCCTTCGGCGATGTCGACGATGCCGACAGCAGTCAGGCGACCGCAATCAACGCCGTGGCCCAGCGCATCTCCATGGCGATGGGTGTGGCGATCGCCGGCGGCATTCTTGAAATTTCCAGCAGCTTCCATGGTGGCAGGCTGCTGGTTTCGGATTTCCACATCGCCTTCTTCAGCGTCTCGGCAATTTCGGCCCTGGCCTGCATCACCTTCCTGCGCCTGCCGCGCGATGCCGGCGCGGAGCTGACGACGCGTCGCCGCAAACACCGGCAGGCCGAAGTCGAAGAGGCGATCGCGGAAAACAGCTGAGAGAAGCCGATCTCCCGCGTGATAGCGAAATAACACGCATGCGCTCCGACACCCATTCCACTTTATGATTTATTCACACCTCGCAGACACACTGCGTCTGCGCGTTTTGGGTCGCAAGGGGGACATGGGCATGAGTGCTCATGCTGCGACCGCCAGCGTGGATGCCCGTGTTGATAGGCCGGTCGAGACCATTTCCGACTGAGCCGCGTTTCGAGGCCCCCGCGGCATGTTCCGATTTTTAAAAACGATGCCCCTGACAGCCAAGCTGGCGGCGATTATCGTTGCCGTCAACCTCTGCGGCATTTCCGCCTTTGCCACCTATACATGGATGTATGAAACCAAGGCGTTGATCGATGGCGCCAAGGCGAACTGGTCCAAGGATGTCGAGCAGTTTGCGTCCCTGGCTGCCGGCGGCGTGAAATGGGGCAAGGCGAACGCCGTTCGCGAGGCCTATTCGCTCTACCGCGACGATCCCTCGCTCGACCTTGTTCAGTTTGCCGCCTTCAACGCTGAACCTGCCGCCGTCGATACGTGGACGCGCGACGGTATCGACGGCTTGCCGGCAACGGCCGATCTGGCAAAGGACCTCAGCGCCAAACCCGAAAAAACCACGATCGATGACAGCGGGATATCTGCCGGCGTCGTGACGATCATCGCGCCGCTTCCGCTGGATAAGGCCGGCAAGGCGACCGGCTACGTGGTGACGAACTGGTCGATCGAAAAGATCGCTGCCGAAGTCAAGCAGAAGGTGCTGATTTCGCTGCTGACGCAGTTCGTCATCACCGCCATGGCCGTTGTCGCTTTTCTTCTCGCCATGCGCAGCCTCGTCGGCCGGCCCCTCAGGATTCTCAGCGAAAGGATCAGCGCCTTGCAGAAAGGCGATCTGGCCTCTCCCGTCACCTACCGGGAAAATGGCGATGAGATCGGCTTCCTGGCGCGTGCCTTGGAAGTTTTCCGCAACGAGGCGATTGCCAAGATCGAAAGAGAGCAGGCCGCTGCCGAGCAGAGCGCCTCGTTCGACGCCGAACGCGCACGCAACACCTTGCTGACGGAAGAGGCCAGCAACGCTCAGCGGCTGGTGATGACAGCGCTAGCAAATGAATTGGAAAAGCTTGCCGCCGGCGATTTCTCGATACAGCTCGCCGATCTCGGTCCTGAGTTCGACAAATTGCGGCAGGATTTCAACAACATGGTCCAGGCGGTCGCCGCCGCGCTGACGGAGATCAAGACTGCCTCCGTCGCGGTTGAAGGCGGGTCGAGCGAGCTGGCGTCCTCCGCCGATCAGCTCGCCAGGCGGACAGAGCAACAGGCCGCCGCCCTCGAACAGACCGCCGCAGCCCTCGATGAGGTGACGACCACGGTCAGAACGTCGTCTGAGCGGGCCGAAAGTGCCGGCAAGCTGGTCGAGGAAACCAAGCGCAGCGCCCATGTCTCGGCAACGGTGGTACGCGATGCGATCGGAGCAATGGACAGGATCCAGACCTCGTCGAGCCAGATCGGCCGCATTATCGGCGTCATCGATGAAATCGCTTTCCAGACGAACCTGCTGGCGCTGAACGCCGGCGTCGAGGCGGCACGCGCCGGCGAAGCCGGCAAGGGTTTTGCGGTCGTCGCGCAGGAAGTGCGGGAACTCGCCCAGCGCTCCGCCAATGCGGCAAAGGAAATCAAGAACCTGATCAACGTATCCGGCCAGGAAGTGGCGGCCGGCGTCGGGCTGGTGAACGAGACCGGCGATGCCCTGTTGAAGATCGAGGAGCAGATCAACCGCATCAGCGACAGCATCGCCTCGATCGTCCAGTCCTATCGCGAACAGGCGACGGGCCTGCAGGAAATCAACGGTGCGATCAACCAGATGGATCAGGCGACGCAGCAGAATGCGGCGATGGTCGAGGAAACCAACGCGGCCTGCCAGGAACTGCGCATGCAGGGACGCCTTCTGCAGGACGCGGCCGGCCGGTTCACCGTCGCCGTCTCTGCCGCCAGCCAGCCCAAATCCGCTCAACCCGTTCGTCAACCTCGCCCGGAACAGAGGAGCTTTTCGCAGCGCCATGCGGGTAACGCCGCCGTCGCCGCCTCTCCCGGCGCCTGGGAAGAGTTCTGACGCCAACTTCGTTCGATAAGCCTTTAATCCTCAACACCCAAAAATCGGGAAGGGAACAGATATGAAGAAAGTTATGACCGCATTGCTTTTGGCCTGTACGGCAGTCGCCATGCCTATGGGCGTATCCATGGCGCAGGATGCGAAGCTTGCTCCGATCGCCGACTACGTGACGAGCGACATCAAACCCTGGCTGAACGACCTTGCGATCATCGAGGCCATCAAGGCGCAGAATGCCGCAAACGCCAATCTCAGCCAGTCCGATATCGACGCCCTCGACAAGAAGTGGCGCGCCGAGGTCGATGGTTCCGACCATTCGATGATCGACGGCGTGCTCGGCAATGCGCTGTCGAAATTCCTGCAAGAAAAGAAGGCTGCGTCCAACGGCAAGATTGCCGAGATCTTCGTCATGGATGCAAAGGGGCTGAATGTCGGCCAAAGCGATCCCACCTCCGACTACTGGCAGGGCGACGAGGGCAAGTTCCAGAAATCCTTCGGTGCCGGCAAGGACGCCGTCTTCGTCGATGAGATCGAAAAGGACGAATCGACCCAGACGCTGCAGTCGCAGGCAAGCGTCACGATTTCAGACGAGAAGGGAACGCCGATCGGCGCCATCACCGTCGGCGTCAACGTCGACGCTCTCTGATCTCAGATTCTGCGTTCATATCGCCCGAAAGCAGCGCGCTTTCGGGCGATATGCTTGTTGCCTCTCCGCGGGAGCGATTGGTCGTCCCGCAGCAGCCGGATTCTCAAGCCGCAAATTCCGCGTGACATCACGCGATTGCGACGCTACACCAGCCTGATGTCGACCACTTCGATCTACGCCTCGCGATTTTATTGGTACCGCTGCTCAGAGCGGATGCGGGTCTATGCGTAACTGAAGTCGACGCGACGACAACCCGAACAGCCGCTAGTCTACCTGGCGGCTTTTTTGTTCCGCGCGGGTATGACCAAACAGGAGCCATACCGTGTCCGATACTATTGATGATCTGCGAATTCTCGAGATCACCCCGCTGACCAAACCCGCCGATATCATTGCGGAAATCCACCGCGACGCTGTTGTCACCGAGACCGTGACCAGCAATCGCGATGCGATCCATAAAATTCTCCAGGGCGACGACGATCGCTTGGTCGTCGTCATCGGCCCCTGCTCCATCCATGACCCCGTTGCCGCCCGGGACTATGCCGCGCGGCTTCGGGAGCAGCGACAGCGCTTCTCCGACGATCTGGAAATCGTCATGCGCGTCTATTTCGAAAAGCCCCGGACCACAGTCGGCTGGAAGGGACTGATAAACGACCCGCATCTCGATGGCAGCTACCGCATCGAGGAAGGCTTGAGGATTGCCAGACGCCTACTGCTCGACATCAATGCCATGGAGCTTCCGGCCGGTGTCGAATTCCTCGACACGATCACGCCGCAATATATCGCCGACCTCGTCAGCTGGGGCGCGATCGGCGCCCGCACGACCGAAAGCCAGATCCATCGCCAGCTCGCCTCCGGCCTCTCCTGCCCGATCGGCTTCAAGAACGGCACCGATGGCAGCGCCCGCGTCGCCCTCGATGCGATCCTGGCCGCCTCGCAGCCGCATCATTTCCCCGCCGTCACCAAGGACGGACAGGCGGCGATCGCCTCGACGAGGGGCAACGAGGACTGCCACATCATCCTGCGCGGCGGCAAACAGCCGAATTATGAGGCGACCGATGTCGAAGCGGTCACCAGCGAAGCCGTCAAACTCGGCGTCGCCCCGCGCATCCTCATCGATGCCAGCCATGCCAACAGCGGCAAGGACCCGATGAACCAGCCCCGCGTCGTCAAATCCGTCGCCGCGCAGATCGCCGCCGGAAACGGCGACATCAAGGGCATGATGATCGAAAGCAACCTCGTCGCCGGCCGCCAGGATCTCATTCCCGGCAAGCCGCTGGTCTACGGCCAGTCGATCACCGACGGCTGCATCGATTGGGACATGTCGATTACGACGCTGGAAGACCTGGCAAAATCCGCCCGCGAGCGGCGCAAGGCAGCTGTCGCTGCCTGATTGGCCGCATCAGTTGCCCGAGACAAACCTCGCCGCCCATTCACAGGGCGGTGAGGGTGTCCCCCTGTCCCATCTGCCTCTACTGGTAGAGGCGAAGATCATGGGCCTCGCTCATAGCTCCGACAGCCTCGGCGCTCTGCCGACCAGGCGGAGACGAACGGCCATACCGGATTCTATGAGAATGGCCGCACTGTGCATGCCCGCCACCGTCGGTCTGGCGACGCTCGGGCTCGTGCCGGCAACTGGATCGAGGTCGAACACCCCGTAGAGCTGAACGATTGGGCCGGCATCAAGGCCGGCGCTGCTGTAAAAAGTCAAGCTCATCGGGGAATTTTGAGTAGTTACAATTGTTCAATGAAAAGAAGGACACGTCGCTGTTTATTTTGTTGGCCGAAAGTTCCCACTCAAAGGTGTCATGGCCACCCATCCCAGTTGTCAAAGCCATTATGCTTAGCTCAAACATCCTTTCCGGAGGAGGATAAGGGACACCATACAATATCGCCTCCTTATCGGTGAAGGCGCCCTTGATAACCCTCTTGATCTCTAAGTCGACCCGTATCATCCGTTTCGGAAAATCTCGGGGGAGCAACAGACCGGACTCTCCGATCGAGAGCGATTTCACGCGTGCCTCGACCACGATCTTGGCATTCGCCAGCGTATTTCCGCGACAGGGAGGCGTTGCCGCTGCCATACCTGGAAAGCAAAGCATCAGTACAAGAACTATCTGCATACGGAGTCGCATAGCTGAAATTACAGGCATATTCGGCATCGATTTCCCCATTTATGGCCAATGCCTATTTCAGAACGATTGCGTGAGGCTTTATCATGATGCCCGACCTCGATAAAACGCGCTCGATTGCGATCGAGACGCTAAACAAAGGCGGGCCTACCCTAGCGCCTCTCATAGTGCCGCCAGGGGGATCGCTTCAGGTTAATTTCGGCTAACGAAGTGCTGGACATCGCCGGCGCAGGATCAACCAAAGGCCGCCAGAATTGACCCCTCAGTAACCTGAAGCGATTGCCCTGATAGTGCCGCCTTTACCTATTGACCGTCACGGGATCTGAGTTCAAGGATCGAGGTTCCGGAAACTAGCTTGTCGATTGTTTCCTTGCTTTCAGTACGCGTGGCATTTGCAGGTATTGGAATCTGGAGCGGTTTTCCGAAAAATAGAAGCGGGTCCATGATATGCGGCGATGAGACAACGTTTTTGTTGACTAGGACATCTATGTCCGTACCGACCTGGCGCCGGGTGAATTTTGACAAATCCTTCGAGCTGGCCAGCGTAAGAGTTAGCATAATTTGGTCGCCCATGTTGGACGGCGCGACCTCTCCGCCCGCGACCAATATTTTGACCGTTTCTGCAGCGGCCAAACTCACCCATGCGACTGAGCACGAAAAGACGAGTGTGGCTATAATTGCTTTCATTCCATTTTTCGCTGCAGTTTTGATCACAGCTTTCCCGATCATGCTTGATACGCAACGTCTACAGTGAAGCCGCAAAGCCGTCATGCTACCGCCCCCTCATCAAATGGCGGTGCGCGGCTCTCAAAACCTCACCGGGAAATATCTGACATAAGCAAATTCATCACCATCCGGTGACCAGCAGGGCACGTTGATCGTGCCCTGCCCGCCGAACAGCTCGAACAGCGTCTTCAGATTGCCGCCGTCCATATCCATCAGCCGCAGCCGCACGTCGAGATCGCGCGGATGGTCGAAAACCGAGGGGTCGTAGGACAGGATCAGCACCTTGTCGTTTTTGGGCGACGGATGGGCGAACCAGTTGCCCTGATTGTCCGAGGTGACCTGCTCGAGCCCGGTGCCGTCGGGGTGAATGCGCCAGATCTGCATCAGCCCGGTGCGGCTGGAATTGAAATAGATCCATTGGCCGTCGGCGGAATAATCCGGTCCGTCGTTGCGGCCCTCGCCATGCGTCAGCCGCGTCTCGACGCCGCCCTCGACGGAGATGGTATAGATATCGAAGAGGTCGTCGCGAATGCCGCAATAAGCCAGCTGACGCCCATCCGGCGACCAGCCGTGCCAATAGGAGGGCTGGTTCTGGGTGACGAGCCGCGGCCTGCCGCCCTCGACCGGCAGCACATAGATCGTCGATTTGCCGAATTCGGTCTTGTCGGAGATGACGATCTGGGTACCATCCGGCGAAATGCCGTGATCATTGTTGCAGTTGACGGCAAAGCCGGTATCGACCTGGGTGACGTCGCCACCATCGAGCGGCAGCCGGTAGAGCAGACCGTCGCCGTTCAAGAGCAAGTAGGAACCGTCAGGCGAGAAGTTCGGCGCCTCGACCAGCCTGTCCGTCTGCCAGACTTCGCGGGCCCTGCCCGTTCTGACATTGTAGATCTCGACCGAACTGCGCATGACTGCCTCCCTTATATCCCGATTGCGCTAGCAATCCCGACGCCGTCAGCAATCCCGATTGCGCTAACGATCCCGGAACCGGTTGGTGATCGGATAGCGCCGGTCGCGCCCGAAATTCTTCTTGGTGATCTTCACCCCCGGCGCCGATTGGCGGCGCTTGTATTCGGCGAGATAGAGCAGGTGCTCCACGCGGTGAACGGTGGCGACGTCATGGCCGCGCGCGACGATCTCCTCGACCGCCATCTCCTTTTCGACAAGGCATTCGAGAATATCGTCGAGCACCGGATAGGGCGGCAGCGAATCCTGATCCTTTTGGTCGGGACGCAGTTCGGCCGATGGCGCCTTGTCGATGATATTGCGCGGGATCACCTCGCCGGAAGGACCGAGCGCGCCGGGCGGCACATTCTCGTTGCGCCAGCGCGACAGCGCATAGACCTGCATCTTGTAGAGGTCCTTGATCGGATTGAAGCCGCCGTTCATGTCGCCGTAGAGCGTGGCGTAGCCGACCGACATTTCCGACTTGTTGCCCGTCGTCACCACCATCGAGCCGAACTTGTTGGAGATCGCCATCAGGATGACGCCGCGCGCCCGGCTCTGCAGGTTCTCCTCGGTTATGCCGCTGTCCGTTCCCTCGAAAAGGCTGGCGAGCGCGCTGCTGAAACCCGTCACCGGCTCTTCGATCGGCACGATGTCGTAACGGCAGCCGAGCGCCTTGGCGCAGTCGGCGGCATCCTTCAGCGAATCCTCGGAGGTATAGCGGTAGGGCAGCATGACGGTGCGCACCCGCTCTTCGCCGAGCGCATCGACGGCGATTGCCGCGCAGATTGCCGAGTCGATGCCGCCGGAAAGCCCGAGCACGACGGTCTTGAAGCCGTTCTTGTTGACGTAGTCGCGAAAGCCGAGCAGGCAGGCCCGGTAATCGGCCTCCTCGCCTTCCGGGATATGCGCCATCGGCCCTTCGGCGCAATGCCAGCCGGCCGCGCCGCGCTTCCAGGTGGTCACCGCAAGCGCGGTCTCGAACTGGCTCATCTGGAAGGCGAGCGACTTGTCGGCGTTGAAGGCGAAGCTCGCCCCGTCGAAGACAAGCTCGTCCTGGCCGCCGAGCTGGGCGGCATAGACCAGCGGCAGGCCGGTCTCGATAACCTGCTTCAACACGACCTGATGGCGGATATCGACCTTGCCGCGATAATAAGGCGAACCGTTCGGCGACAGCAGGATCTCGGCGCCGCTTTCGGCCAGCGTCTCGCAAACGCCGAGATCGCCCCAGATATCCTCGCAGATCGGAATACCGATCCTGATGCCGCGGAAATTCACCGGCCCCGGCATGGCACCCTGATGGAAAACGCGCTTTTCGTCGAATTCGCCGTAATTCGGCAGATCGACCTTATCGCGCACGGCGATCACCTTGCCGCCGTCGAGCACGGCAACGGAGTTGTAGCGCCCGGCCTCGTCCTGCCGGGGAAAACCGATGATGACGCCCGGCCCACCATCGGCGGTATCGGCCGCCAGGCTCTCGATCGCCTTCCAGCAGGCGCGGATGAAGGCCGGCTTCAACACCAGATCTTCAGGCGGATAGCCGGAGATGAAAAGCTCGGTCAGGACGAGCAGATGCGCGCCCTCCCGGGCAGCGTCGGCACGCGCCTCACGCGCCTTGGCGAGATTGGCTGCGACATCGCCAACCGTGGGATTGAGCTGGCCGATGGCGATACGGAATATATCAGAGAGAGCGTTTTCCTGTGTCATGTCATTTATTTAGCCTGCAGCTTCCGCAACGGCAACATGTTCGCTGCGAAAGCGCCACCCGCCGGGGACGAAATTTTTATGAAGGTGCGCCAGAGCGCCGCGGGGCTCGATACACATTGCAATTTATGGACGGAGCGGAATACTGCGCCGAAAGCGACAGCATCGGAAACACGGCCATGAATAACTTTTCGAATTTCGTGCACCATCATTTCGACAAGCCAGCCGAAGAGCTCGGCGCAATCGAGAAGCGCGTGCTGGCGAAAGCGCACGCGCGCAAGATCATTTCGACCGACGTCAATGCCGCCTTCTCCGCCGAGGCGTCATTCGGCGAGCGTGTCGCCGACGGCATCGCCCGCGTCGGCGGCTCCTGGTCCTTCATCATCGCCTTCCTCGCCTTTCTCGTCGTCTGGACGCTGATCAACACCATCATCCTGGCGACCGGCGCCTTCGACCCCTACCCCTTCGTCTTCCTCAACCTCATTCTGTCGATGCTTGCCGCCATCCAGGCGCCCATCATCATGATGTCCCAGAACCGCCAAGCCGAACGCGATCGCTTCGAGGCTGCCAAGGATTACGAAGTCAACCTCAAGGCCGAGCTCGAAGTGCTCTCCCTGCACCAGAAGATCGACATGAGCGTGCTGACCGAACTGACGGCGCTGCGCGAGGATGTGGCCCGCCTGAGTGCTGCGCTTTCTGCCAAAGGCTAGACGGGATACCTGTCATATTGGGGCAGCCCATCCGATATCTCGTAGAAATCGCCCTTGTCGGCGCAGTAGATATGATGGCTGAAGGCAAGGCCGGTGGGTTCGTCGAAAGCCCCGGCCAGAATTGAAATCTCAGGCGATTCATCGCCTTGCCAGAACAGCGCCGAGCCGCAATTCGAGCAGAAGCCGCGTTGCGCCTCTTGGCTCGACCGATACCAACGCACGACGCCTTCCTCTTCCACCGAAAGCGACGTGCGCGGCACGTTGACCGCGGCATAATAAAAACCCGTCTGCCGGCGGCATTGCGAACAGTGGCAACCGACGACAGGCCCGAGCTTCCCTCGAATTGAAAATCGTACGGCCCCGCAAAGGCAGCCACCGGTGTGTTGTGTGCTCATGATCGCTCTCTCCTGGCTCGTCGAGAAGGTGCGGCCACTCGGCCCTGTCGTCAAATCCATTCGCCTGAACGAATGATCAGAAATCTTGAAGGTGCAGGCTCAATGTCAGCACCGACCCAAGCGTCCCCCGACTCCTCGCTGTTGCCCGTCGACAACACCGGGCCATCTCCTCGCGTCACCGCGTTGAACCGAACGCCGTTCTGGGTGATACTATAGGCTCAATTTATTCAACCGCCGGGAGACTGACATGAAAGCGACCCTGTCCAAACAGAAAGGAAAAATCCCCCACAAGGACAATCAGCTTCATGAACATTTCGTTCTCCCGCGCGAGGAAAAGCTCGCGACACCGTAACCGCTTCCTGAAATTCTTCCGCGACGATGCGAATGCCGCCGACCGCGGCCGGCGCTGGTCGCGTATGCGCAAATTCCTGTCCTACTATCGCCCGCACCTGCCTTTGCTGCTGGCGGATCTGCTTTGTGCCATCCTCGTCGCCGGCACGGCGGTCGCCCTGCCGCTCTGCGCCAATGTCGTCACCAGCCGGCTTCTGGCCCTAGCCGACGCCCCGCAGGCCTTCGCACACATCCTGGCGATGGGCGGCGTCATGCTGGCCGTTCTGGCGGTGCAGATGGTCGCCATCTTCTTCGTCGATTATCGCGGCCACGTCATGGGCGCCCGCATCGAGGCGACGGTCCGGCAGGAACTCTTCGAGCATTGCCAGAAGCTCTCCTTCAGTTTCTACGACCGCCAGCGTACCGGCCAGCTGATGAGCCGCATCACCAACGATAGCCTGTGGCTGGGAGAGCTCTTTCACCATGGCCCCGAAGATCTTTTCATCGCCGTGCTGAAATATGGCGGGGCCATGCTGGTGCTGTTCTTCATCGACCCGCCCTTGGCTGCCCTCATCCTGCTGCTCACTCCGGTCGCAGTCGCCTATGCGCTCTATTTCAACCGGCGCATGAACCATGCGCTCGAAGCCAGCAAACGGCAGATCGCCGCGGTCAACGAGCGTGTCGAGGATGCGCTGGCGGGTATTCGCGTCGTCCAGTCCTTCGCCAACGAGGCGCTGGAACGGCAACGTTTCGCCGAGCAGAACCGGCGCTTCCTGCAAAGCCGCGCCGATGGCTACCGCAGCGAAGCGTGGTTTTCGGTCGGCACCGAAACCTTCGCCCAGCTCATCACTATATTGGTCATTGTCGTCGGCGGCCTGCGCATCCTGGCAACGGAACTCACCGTCCCCGATATGCTGACCTTCCTGCTCTGCGTCGCCGTGCTCGTCGATCCGGTGCAGCGGCTCGCCAATTTCGTGCGCCTCTGGCAGGAGGGCTATACCGGCTTCATCCGAGCCATGGAAATCCTGGAGATCGCTCCCGATATCACCGATCGGCCGGACGCGCGTCCGATGCCGGCGCCGCGAGGCGAGATCAGTTTTTCCGACGTCGCCTTCGGTTATGAAGCCGATGGTCCCAGGGTGTTGGAGCGGCTGTCACTTACCATCGCCCCTGGGGAGTTCGTCGCCCTGGTCGGACCTTCGGGAGTCGGCAAGAGCACGCTTTGCGCACTGATCCCGCGCTTCTACGATGTCGAGGCGGGCGCGATCCGTATCGACGGCACCGATGTAAGAAACGTCACGCTAGCTTCGCTCCGACGTCATGTCGGGGTGGTGCAGCAGGATATCTATCTCTTTGCCGGCACCGTTGCGGAAAACCTGCGCTACGGCAGGCCGGATGCGACAGATGCGGAGCTCGAAGCGGCCGCCCGCGCCGCCAATGCGCACGACTTCATCATGGCCCTGCCCAATGGCTATGATACCGATATCGGCCAGCGCGGCGTCAAGCTCTCGGGCGGCCAGCGCCAGCGCATCACCATCGCCCGCGCCTTCTTGAAAAATCCGGAAATCCTGATTTTCGACGAGGCGACCAGCGCGCTCGACAATGAGAGCGAATGGGCGGTGCAGCAGGCGCTGCTCAGCCTGGCGAACGGCCGGACCACCCTGGTCATCGCCCACCGCCTGTCCACCGTCCGCCATGCCAATCGCATCCTGGTCCTGACGGGTGACGGCATCGTCGAACAGGGCACGCATGACGACCTTATGGCGCTAGGCGGTGTTTATGCCAACCTGCACAGCGTTCAGGCGAGTATATGAAACTAAATAAAAACCCGGCGTCGCGCCGGGTTTTTCGTCATCCGTTTCGGGCTGCTATCAGCCGTTGGCGACCATACGCTTCTCGTCGCGGCCGCCCTTCATGCGCTCGGCGAGCAGGAAGGCAAGCTCGAGCGCCTGGTCGGAGTTGAGGCGCGGGTCGCAGTGGGTGTGGTAGCGATCCTGCAGGTCGTCGGCGGTGACGGCGCGGGCGCCGCCGGTGCATTCCGTCACGTCCTTGCCGGTCATCTCGACATGAATGCCGCCGGGATGCGTGCCTTCGGCCCGGTGGATCTGGAAGAAGCTTTCGACTTCCGACAGGATCCGCTCGAAGGGCCGGGTCTTGTAGTTGTTGAGCGTGATCGTGTTGCCGTGCATCGGGTCGCAGGACCAGACGACCTTGCGGCCTTCGCGCTCGACGGCGCGGATGAGCCGCGGCAGGTTTTCGGCGACCTTTTCATGGCCGAAGCGGCAGATCAGCGTCAGACGGCCAGCTTCGTTAGCCGGATTCAGGATATCGATCAGCTGCAGCAGATCGTCGGCCTGCAGCGACGGGCCGCATTTCAGGCCGATCGGGTTCTTGATGCCGCGGCAATATTCGACATGCGCATGGTCGGCCTGGCGCGTGCGGTCGCCGATCCAGATCATGTGGCCGGATGTTGCATACCAGTCGCCCGAGGTGGAATCGACGCGGGTCAGCGCTTCTTCGTAGCCGAGCAGCAGCGCCTCATGGCTGGTGAAGAAATCGGTCTCGCGCAGGCTCGGATGGTTTTCCGAAGTGATGCCGATCGCCTTCATGAAATCCATGGTTTCGCTGATGCGGTCGGCAAGCTTGCGGTAACGCTCGCCCTGCGGGCTGTCCTTGACGAAGCCGAGCATCCACTGGTGCACGTTTTCGAGATTGGCATAACCGCCCATCGCGAAGGCGCGCAGAAGGTTCAGCGTCGCAGCCGACTGGCGGTAGGCCATGGCCTGGCGTTCCGGGTTCGGAATGCGCGACTCCTCGGTGAACTCGATGCCATTGATAATGTCGCCGCGATAGGCCGGCAGCGTCACGTCGCCCTGCTTCTCGACATTCGACGAACGCGGTTTGGCGAACTGGCCGGCAATGCGGCCGACCTTGACGACCGGCAGCTGCGCGCCGAAGGTCAGCACGACGGCCATCTGCAGGAAGGCGCGGAAGAAGTCGCGGATATTGTCGGCGCCATGTTCGGCGAAGCTCTCGGCGCAGTCGCCGCCCTGCAGCAGGAAGCCGTTGCCTTCGGCAACATTGGCGAGATGCTTCTTCAGGCGGCGCGCCTCACCGGCGAAGACGAGCGGCGGATAGCTGGCGAGCGTGGCTTCCGTTGCCGCCAAAGCGGCTGCGTCGGGATAATCGGGAACCTGCAGGATCGGTTTTTGCCGCCAGCTGCTCGGGGTCCAATTTTCTGCCATGTCACTCACCTCACTCACACCCGTCCCGGGGATGCCTGTATCCTAGATTGCGGCGGCTTATAGACGTTTAGATCGGCCTTGCAAAGGCCAATCACCCAAAGCGGGATTGCCGCCCTGTCGCCGTCGGCGAGAGCTCGCATATAGGTAGCAAAAACCGGCAATTCCACCGTTAAACCAGCATATACCACGTCGATTTCCCTATATTTTAGATTTTGAATGTAGAACCGCAAAGGATTTCAACATTGGGGATATGTCATGGCGATCCTTCCGCCCGGCTTCATAGCGGACCGCTCGGGCAATTTCGGCATCATGACGGCATTGCTGATGGTGCCGCTTCTCGGCACTGCCGGCATGGCGTTGGATTTCGCCCATGCTCTGAGCCTGAGGACGCAGCTTTACGCCGCCGCCGATGCAGCCGCCGTCGGCTCGATCGCCGAGAAATCCGGCGCGGTCGCCACCGCCATGACGATGAGCGGCAACGGCACGATCTCGCTCGGCAAGACCGATGCCCGCAACATCTTCATGTCTCAGGTGTCGGGAGAACTGTCCGAGGTTCACGTCGACCTCGGCATCGACGTCACCAAAACGGCCAACAAGCTGAATTCGCAGGTTTCCTTCACCGCCACCGTGCCGACGACCTTCATGCGTATTTTCGGCCGGGATTCGATTACCATTTCCGGCACGGCGACAGCCGAATACCAGACCGCCGCCTTCATGGATTTCTACATCCTGCTCGACAATACGCCCTCCATGGGCGTCGGCGCGACCCCGAGCGACGTTTCAAAGCTCGAGGCCAAGACAGGCTGCGCCTTCGCCTGCCATCAGATGGACCAGGCCACCAACAACTACACCATCGCCAAGAGCCTCGGCGTTGCCATGCGCATCGACGTGGTGCGCCAGGCAACCCAGGCGCTGACCGATACGGCCAAGACCGAGCGCGTCAGCAGCGACCAGTTCCGCATGGGCGTCTATACTTTCGGCACCAAGGCCGAGGACGCAAAACTGACGACGATCTCCAGCCTCACCTCCGATCTGACGAAAGTGAAGAATTACACCGACGCCGTCGACTTGATGACCATTCCCTACCAGAACTACAACCAGGACCAACTCACCAGCTTCGACAGCGCCATGACACAGATGAACACGATCGTCGATCCGGCCGGCGATGGTACGTCGAACACCAGCCCCGAAAAGATCCTGTTCTTCGTCGCCGACGGCGTCGGTGACAGCTACAAGCCGACCTCATGCACCAAGAAGACGACGGGCGGCCGCTGCCAGGAGCCGATCGACACCTCTTTCTGCAAGCCGCTGAAGGACCGCGGCGTCAAGATCGCCGTGCTCTATACCACCTATCTGCCGCTGCCGAGCAACAACTGGTACAATACCTGGATCAAGCCCTTCCAGAGCGAAATCCCGACGAGGATGCAGGCATGCGCCTCGCCCGGCCTCTATTTCGAGGTGACGCCGACCGAAGGCATCGCCGATGCGATGAAGGCGCTTTTCCTCAAGGTCATCCGCGCACCGCGCATCACCAGCTGAGCATGACCGGAGGGCTCAGACGCGCTGCCCGTCTCGGATGCGATAGCTCGGCGCATACATGGTGACGAGCTCTTCGGCCGCTGTCGGATGCAGCGCCATCGTCCGGTCGAAATCGTCCTTGGTGCAGCCGGCCTTCAGCGTGATCCCGAGCAGCTGCGCCATCTCGCCGGCATCATGGCCGAGAATATGGGCGCCCACCACCACGCGGCTCGCCGTATCGACAATCAGCTTCATGATCATCCGTTCGGCCCGGCCGGAAAGCGTGGCCTTCAGCGGCCGGAACTGTGCCCGATACACCTCAAGCTCAGCAAAACGCTTGCCCGCCTCTTCTTCCGAGAGGCCGACGGTGCCGATCTCCGGCTGCGAGAAGACGGCGGTCGGGATCAGCTCGTAGTCCGGCCGGGTCGGATTGTTCTTGTATTCGGTCTCGATGAAGCACATCGCCTCGTGGATCGCCACCGGCGTCAGCTGTACCCGGTTGGTGACATCGCCGAGGGCGTAGATGTTCTCGACATTGGTGCGGGAATATTCGTCGACGATAATGGCGCCGCGTTCGTCGACGGCGACGCCGGCCGCCTCGAGGCCGAGGCCTTCCGTGTTCGGATCGCGCCCGAGCGCCAGCATGACGACATCGGTCTGCAGCGTGCCGCTGTTCAGCGTCTCCACCACGAGCCCGTTCTGCCGCTTCGAAACTTTCTGCATCGTGTCGTGGCAGAGGATACGGATGCCCTTGGCGACCATCGCCTCATGCAGCCCGCGCCTCAGATCCTCGTCGAAGCGCGACAGGATCTCGGCACCGCGATAGATCAGCGTCGTCTCGACGCCGAGGCCATGGAAGATATTGGCGAATTCGACGGCGATATAGCCGCCCCCGGCGATTACGATCGATTTGGGCAAGTCTTCGAGGTGAAAGGCCTCGTTGGAGGAGATGCAGAGCTCGTGGCCGGGAAGGGCTGCGTGCGGGTTCGGTCGCCCGCCGGTGGCGATCACGATCGTCTTTGCCGTCACCGTCTGCCCTGTTTTCGTAAGCCGCACCGTATGGGCGTCGACGAGTTCGGCGCGCGTTTCCAGGATCTCGGCCTTGGCGCCCGCAAGCCCCTTCTTGTAGAGGCCTTCCAGCCTGGTGATTTCGGCATCCTTGGCGGCCACCAGCTTCTTCCAGTCGAAGCTGCTTTGGCCAACCGTCCAGCCGAAACCTGCCGCATCCTCGAAATGCTCGTGGAACTGCGAGGCATAGACGAAGAGCTTCTTCGGCACACAGCCGCGGATGACGCAGGTGCCGCCGTAGCGGTATTCCTCGGCGATCGCCACTTTTTTGCCGAGCGAGGCGGCGACACGCGCACCGCGCACACCTCCGGAACCGCCGCCGATGACGAAAAGGTCGTAGTCGTAGGAAGACATGAGGAACTCCGGAAGGGAATCGCAGGAAGGATGTTGCTGATATAGGGGCGATCGCCCTGAAAACAAAAGCCCGTCCTTGCATCATCCCGTTCCCCGGCCGAATCTTCCCGCCAAACGGTTGACCCCAGTCACCGTTTACGGTTGACCCCGGCGCCTGAGGCTGGCAGGCAATCCACGCAGTAGAAAAGAAGCCGGAGCAAAAGATGGATCAGACTCTCTTCACCAACCTGTGCAAGGCTGGCAAATTCAAGGAAGCGCTCGGTCTCGCCATCCAAGGCCACGAGGGCGAAAAATTCACGCCGAGCCGTTTCGCGATGGACAAGAAAACAGGACTGCCGATCTTCTACCGCGGCAACAAGCGCGTCGAGCCGGATGAAACGGGCGAGTGGCAACTGGCCAAGAGCTCGAAGGATTGGGGCTGAGCGCCGGCCGCATCTGATATGCGCGTCCCTCGGCGGATTGCCGCTTTCAACCGGTGATGCTGAAATCCGTCAGGCTCGTCTCAAGCTCGACTGCATCAGTCTCGACACCTGTGACCGACGACCCCGCCGGTCCGCGGCTGAAACGTTCGATCATTGTCGAGATGGCGGTATCGGGTCCTGCGATCAAAGCGACGACGGCCCCGTCCTCTTCATTGCGAACCCAGCCCGTCAAACCCAGCCGTACCGCCTCCTTGCGCGTCCACATGCGAAAGCCGACACCCTGGACCTTGCCGGATATCCGCACTCGGACAGCGTTGGAACGATCGGGTCTGTTGGCAGTCACCCCTGAAACCTCGCCGACAGCATTTGCCACATCATAGCAAAAAAGCCCGGACGATGCCGGGCTTTCGCAATTTGATGGGGCAGGCCTGACTACTGGGCAGCCGGAGCGGGAGCCGCAGCCGGAGCGGCCGGGCTGTCGGTTGCCGGCGGCGGCGCCTTGATGACCTTGGAAAGCTCGGCATTGCTCTGCTTTTCCAGGTCGCGGGAAATGCCCTGCGCCCAAATGTCGGCAGCCTTCGCCGTCTCGCGCGAAGCGACCGGGCCGTCGCGCAGCAGCTTCTTGCCGACGTCGGAATTATAGAAATCGGCGATCGCCTTCAGTTCGTCGGTGGTGAAGGTCTTGGCATAGGTTAGCGCCGCTTCCTTCTCGAGATCGCCGCGGCGCGGCGCCAGCGCCAGCGCCTGCGCGTCGACCGTCGACGAAATGACGTCCTGGTAGTTCGGAGAATCCTGGATCAGGCCGGCCTTCAGGCGTTCGGCGAGACCGGGCAGAATGTTGTCGAACTGGGCCGTGGCACCGATGGCGTCGATCGCCGCGCGAGACGCCTTCAACTGCTCCTCGGAGACCTCCTGCGCCTTGACGGCGGAGCCGAAGGCAAGCCCGGAAAGAACGACGGTCGCAGCAGCAAGACGGCCAAGACCTGCAATGTTCATCATGAGTGTATGCTCCTGTTATCTGTTTTTCTGCAGTGTGCGCGCACCCGCAGGACCGGCAATGATCGCAAGTGCCGCCATATTGATAAAGAGCCCGTGTTCGACGACGCCGGGTATGGAATTCAGCTCGCTCGAAAGCGCCTCTGCATCAGGAATGCGGCCAAAAGATGCATCGATGATGTGATGGCCGCCATCCGTGGTAAACTCTCCGTCACCGGACTGGCGCAGGGTGAGTTCGCCGGAAAGACCGAGCCGGGCCGCGACCTTGTCGATCGCGATCCGCGTCGAGACGAGCCCGAACGGGTTAACCTCGATCGGCAGCGCGAAGGCGCCGAGCGTCTCGACCAGCTTGCTCTCGTCGGCGATGACGATCATCCGCTCGGAAGCGGCCGCGACGATCTTTTCGCGCAGCAGCGCGCCGCCGCCGCCCTTGATCAGCCTCAGCGCCTGATCGACCTCGTCGGCGCCGTCGATCGTCAGATCGAGTGCCGGCAGTTCATCGAGCGACTTCAAGGGAACACCGAGTTCGACGCAGAGCCGCGCCGTTCTTTCAGACGTCGGAACGCCTTCGACCCTGAAGCCGCCCGCGACCTTCTCCGCCAGCAGGCGGACAAATTCTTCCGCCGTGCTGCCCGTGCCGATGCCGAGGCGCATTCCGCTTTCGACATGGGCGAGTGCGGCCTCGGCGGCCTTGATCTTCATTTCGCGGGCATCCATGCGCCGCCAGCTCCGATTATTGCGTTGGATGTGCTGTTTACACGGCTCGCCTGGCAAACGAAAGTCAAAATCATCACGGAAAATGAAAAGCCGAAACAAATGCCTGCGGCCCCCCAACCAACACAGGACGTTGCTTTCCCAAGCGTGATCGCCTACCTCAGGAACGACATCTCATTCCAGGGGCCATCGATCGTTCCCAAGAAGACGTTCGTTGCCCTGGAAGGATCCATTGCTCCCCTGAATGACTCATCGCTCAAAGAGGCAAGCCCTTGACCCCTGCCCCCGTTCGCCCGGCGCTTATCGTCTTCGATCTCGACGGCACCCTTCTCGACACCCACGCGGACCTGGTCGAAAGCCTCAACCATACGATCGCCGCCCTCAGCCTCGAACCGGTCAGCTATGACGACCTCACCCATCTCGTCGGCCAGGGCGCGCGCGTGATGATCGAGCGCGCCTGCCGGCTGCGCGGCCATCCGCTCGAAGGCGACGCCCTGCCAGCCCTGGTCGAGCGCTTCGTCGCCCACTATGCCGGCAACATGCCCGGGCGCACCGAACCCTATCCCGGCCTGGTCGCCGCGATGGACCGGCTGAAATCCGCCGGCTACCGGCTCGCCGTCTGCACCAACAAGATGGAGAGCCTCGCGCTCGGTCTGCTCGACAAACTCGGCCTGACCCATTATTTCGACGCCATATCGGGCGGCGACACCTTCGAATACCGCAAGCCCGACGCCCGCCACCTTACCGGAACCGTCGAGCGCGCCGGCGGCGATATTTCCCGAACCGTGATGATCGGCGACAGCATCAACGATATCGCCGTGGCAAGGAACGCCGCCGTGCCGTCGATCGCCGTACCTTTCGGCTATTCCGATGTGCCGGTGAGCACGCTGAACCCTGACCATATCATCATGCATTTCGATGAGTTGACGCCGGAACTGCTGGAGAGGTTGTTGCAGGAGTATGCGGAGAAGGTTGTGGTCTGAGGTTGGAGTCTTCCTCGCCTTCTGTTGCGCCGTGAGGCCCCCCCTCTGTCCTGCCGGACATCTCCCCCACAAGGGGGGAGATCGGACAGAGGCCGAACCTTCGCACATCACTAACGTTGCGCAGTTTGCGGCGCCGATTGTTTGCGAGACCGGCGCTCCCAGCCAATCTCCCTCCTTGTGGGGGAGATGTCCGGCAGGACAGAGGGGGGTGCCACACGCACGCCCCTCTACATTGTTTCGTGCGCGCCGCCAAAAACAAAACGGGCGGCCCAAAGACCGCCCGCCCGCATAGCCATCAAATCCGATAATCAGATCTGCGCCCCACGCGCCTTACTCGTCGCGTCGAAAGCCTTGTCGACATAGGCGTCGCGGCCATAGACGTCGTCGAAATATTCCACCACGCCGTCCTTGTTCGGCCAGGCGGTGAAGTAGGAGACGTAAACGGGGATCTTCTGCGGCACCTTTACCGCATGGTTCTGCCCGGTGGCGATCTGCTTGGCGACATCGTCGACCGTCGTGCCGAGAACGGCGGCTGCCATCGCGCGCGGATTGGACAGGCGAACGCAACCGTGGCTGAGAGCCCGCATATCGCGCTTGAAGAAGCTCTTCGACGGTGTGTCGTGCATATAGATCGCGTGGCTGTTCGGGAACAGGATCTTCAGTTCGCCGAGCGCATTGTCGCTGCTCGGCGGCTGGCGCACCGACACATTGTCGGTCGAGCCGTACCAGTCGACGCTCGACGAGGCGACGGCATGGCCGTTCACCTCGACCTCATAGCCGAGCTGGTCGAGATAGTTCGGATCCGAGCGCAGCTTCGGCAGCATCTCGTTGATGATGATCGACTGCGGCACGCCCCAGAACGGGTTGAACTCGACCGTCTCGATCTCGTCGTCGAAGAAATAGGTCTGATTGTTCTTGCCGCCGACCACAACGCGCATCGACAGCTGTTCCTTGCCGTCATTGTGGTAGTAAGCCATGAAGGCCGGCTGGTTGATCATCACGTAGCGGGAACCGAGGTCCTCCGGCAGCCAGCGCGCCTGCTCCATCGCGACATCGAGCTTGTCGATCTTCGAGGCATTGCTATCGCCGCCGGTCATCGCGCGCACCGTCGCCTGGCCGATGACGCCGTCGGCCTTGAGCCCGCGTTCCTTCTGGAAGCCCTCGACCAGCGCCACGATCTCGGGCGAATAGTCGCTGCCGCCGGCATAGGCGGCAAGCGTTGCCGCGTGGTCGGTCTTCAGCGTTTCGGAGCCGTGTTTGCCGATCGCCTTGACGATATTGGCGATCTCGGGCGAGCTGTCGCCGGGCTTCAGCAGCCCGCTGAGCGAGATGACGATCTGCTCCTCACTGCCGCCGTCGGCGGCGCGCAGCTTGGCAAGCTCCGCCTTCAGCGCCTCGAACTGCGGACCATCGGGCGACCGGCTGGCAATATAGGCGCCGGCATCCGGGCTCATGCGGGCAAGTTTCAGCACCGGCGCCAGATTGACCACCTTGCGCTGGAAGTCGTGATAGCCGGAAATCTTGTTCGGATCGATGCGGCCGCGCACCGTGTCCTGCACGAAGGCGAGCACCTTGGCGGAGAGTTCGAGCTCGAACTGCGTCAGCGCCCGGTCGCGGGCGGCGGGATCGGGATTGGCCGGATCGATATTAGGCGTCTGGACGGCGTAGTCGGCAGGGTCGAGACCGACGGAAGCAGCATCGGCAAGGGCCGCCATCGCTGACTTCGCACGTTCGTTGATCTGGCTGCCTTCGACCCAGACGAGCGGGTTGCCGCTGTCGGCGTAATAGGCTTCGAGCGCCTTGGCGACGTCAGCATTGGCGCGCACCTTGGCCTGCGCCAGAAAACGGCGCTGCACGGCGGGTTCAGCGCTGGCATCGCCGCTTGCCGAAACATCAGCGACCGCGCCGGTGACGACAGGATCGGCAAACTTGCTGGTATCGACAAACTGCAGCGTCTCGGCTTTATAGGTATAATAACGTGGACCGCTCACCTTTGGCAGCGGCGCTTCCGGATCGAGCCCGCCGAGCGAACCGCCGACCGCGCCACGCGGCACCGGACGGCCGGGCGCCTGATCCATGAAGATAGTGCTTTGGCTCCGCTGCCTGTCGCCGCGCAGCATGTCCATCAGTGTATAGGCATGCGCGGGTGCGGCACTCATAACTGCCACGCCACAGGAAATTGCCAATGCGGATGCCGCGCTTTTCAAAACGAACGTCATATATCTTCCAGTCCCGGTGTCATGCTGTTTTCAGCTCAAATCCCGCGAAACTCAGCGTCCGGCTCATTGATCAGAAACCGGCCTGCGCCGCCAGCGCCGGCGGACTCAATTTTGTGTGACGGAAATCCTGCACGGCGCCGCGCAGAAGTTCACACAAAATTATGAAATTATTAGTTAATTTTTTACCGAATTTTCGCGGCCAGACCAGTGCGGCGAAAACGCCCGAACGCATAATATTTTGAAAGTGGCCTAAAAGGCACGCCGCAAAACCCGCGCAAACATGACTGCCGCCATCAATATTTCGCGGGGCGTCCGGTTTTCTTGTCGGGCTTTCCAACCTATAAGACCTCATCTTTCTCAGATGACCGAAAACAGCATGTAAAGGGAAGGCAAGGCCGATGACCGCAACCCGCACCGAAACCGATACTTTTGGCCCGATCGATGTCGCCGCCGACCGATATTGGGGCGCCCAGGCTGAGCGTTCGCTCGGAAATTTCAAGATCGGCTGGGAAAAGCAACCGCTGTCGATCGTGCGTGCGCTCGGCATCGTCAAGCAGGCGGCGGCCCGCGCCAACATGGCGCTCGGCCAGCTCGACCCGGCGCTTGGCAAAGCCATCGTCGATGCCGCCCAGGAAGTGATCGAGGGCAAGCTCGACGAGCATTTTCCGCTTGTCGTCTGGCAGACCGGTTCGGGTACGCAGTCCAACATGAATGCCAATGAAGTGATCTCCAATCGCGCTATAGAAATGCTCGGCGGCGTCATGGGTTCCAAGAAGCCGGTGCATCCGAACGATCACGTCAATATGAGCCAGTCGTCGAACGACACTTACCCAACGGCGATGCACATTGCCTGTGCGGAACGGATCGCCCACCACCTGCTGCCGTCCCTGAAGCATCTGCATGCCGCCCTCGACATGAAGGTCATCGAATTCAGCCACATCATCAAGATCGGCCGTACCCACACCCAGGATGCCACGCCGCTGACGCTCGGCCAGGAATTTTCAGGTTATGCCGCGCAGGTGGGCTCGGCCATCAAGCGCATCGAAATGACCCTGCCCGGCCTCTGCGAACTCGCCCAGGGCGGCACCGCCGTCGGCACCGGTCTCAACGCGCCGGTGGGTTTTGCCGAAAAGGTCGCCGAAGAAATCGCCGCCATAACAGCCATGCCCTTCGTCACCGCGCCGAACAAGTTCGAGGCGCTTGCCTCGCATGACAGCATGGTTTTTTCCCATGGCGCCATCAACGCAGCGGCGGCTGCCCTTTTCAAGATCGCCAACGACATCCGCCTGCTCGGCTCCGGCCCTCGCGCCGGCCTCGGCGAACTGGCACTGCCGGAAAACGAACCCGGCTCCTCGATCATGCCCGGCAAGGTCAACCCGACCCAGTGCGAGGCGCTGACGCAGGTCTGCATCCACATCTTCGGCAATCATGCGGCGCTGACCTTCGCCGACAGCCAGGGCCATTTCGAACTCAACGTCTACAATCCGATGATGGCCTATAATTTCCTGCAGTCGGTGCAGTTGCTCGCCGACGCCGCCGTCTCCTTCACCGACAATTGCGTCGTCGGCATCGAGGCGCGCGAGGACAATATCAGGGCCGGCCTCGAGCGCTCGCTGATGCTGGTCACCGCGCTTGCCCCCAAGATCGGTTACGACGCCGCCGCCAAAATCGCCAAGACCGCCCACAAGAACGGCACGACGCTGAAGGAAGAGGCGCTCGCCAGCGGCCTGGTGACGTCGGAAGAGTATGACGCGATCGTCCGCCCCGAGACGATGATCGGACCGAAATAGGGCAGCAGAGGTGGTCTGCCCCACTTCTCTTCCCTCATTCCTGTGCTCGTCACAGGAATCCAGCCACGGCGCGTCTGCGCCGTGAGTGAATCAATACTTCAAGGGAAAGAGTCTTTTGCGCCCAAGGACTTGGACGCACTGGATTCCTGTGACGAGCACAGGAATGAGGGAGATGGAGGTGGCCGTTCTCGCGAAATTTCCAGCCGACGCGGATAAAGCCATCCGCCTGCCGGCGCCGGCCGAGCCAACCCCTCGGCACATCCGGCAAACCTCAAACCAACAGCGAAAAATTGTCCATCACCACCGAATTGCCCATGAAGTCGAAACGGATTTCCTCGATGTCTTCGATATCAACCTCGAGATTGGGACCTGTGACCTCAAGCTCCTGCTGATAGACGATCTGCCCGTCGTTCAGGGCGGTGAGCGTCAGGTGAAATGGCGCTGCCGACAATTCGGCGATCGAAACGCTCTGAAAGGTGAACTCCCCGCCGTCGAGCAGTTTCAGGCTGACGGGCTGAGAACCCGGCGATAGAACGGTATCGCTGAAACCATCCTCGGTAATGGCGTCGACGCCCGGGATCGTATCATAGACGAAGCCGTTCAGAAGCGTCACCTCGTGGCTGCCGTTCACCGCGAGCGCAAAGCCCCGGTAATTGGGCAGGGAGAAATTATCTGCCCTCGATGTGACGCCCATATCGTCGAAATCCAGGACTTCATGGTATTTTTCGCCTTCGTTGACGCCGTCGATCGCGAGGGTCAACACGCCGAGATCCGTCCCCCCCGAGCCATCGGACATCTTGTAGCTCAGCTTCTCGATGAGCTGATCCTGCTTCGCTAAATTCTTCACGACGTCGAGCGTGTAGTCCAGCTCGTAGGTGAAGTGACCGTCGGGTTTCACTTTGAAGGTTCCGTACTCGCCCGTGATGATCGTTTCGTGGTCGGGCCCATGTTTGGCGTCGATCCGCACGCCATTGACGAAGCGAACATACATGTCCGCTCCCTCGGGATCGCTGGCGAGGCGCAGCAGATCCCCGCGGATCCAATCGTGTTCGAAAAAAACGAGAAGGTCGTCGACAGCAGTTGGCCTTGCATTTGTCATGGGAAGCCCCGGCAGGTTAACGCTGCCGGGAATATGAACCGGCCTCGAACCGAAAGCAACCTGAAGTCGTCGACTTGACGGCAAATGTCGATTTCACCCTTACGTTTACTCGCCTACCGTGTGCGACCTGCCGACTGCAAAACGCGGCACGACACGTCCCCACCAGAGTCCGCCGCATCCTGATTGCTTTTGCAACGCGGGAGATTTAGACCGGTTCCAATTTAGCGACGCACGCCCAGCAGAAAGGTCACTTCGATGGCTGACGATCTCTTCCCCCTCGGCAAGGATGCCACCCCTTATCGCAAGATCAGCGGTGATTACGTCTCGGTCGACAGCTTCAAGGGCCAGGAGATCCTGACCGTCGAGCCGGAAGGCATCCGCCTGCTTGCCGAAACCGCCTTTGCCGACATCAACCACCTGCTGCGCCCCGGCCATCTGAAGCAGCTCGCCGCAATTCTCGACGATCCCGAGGCAACCGACAACGACCGTTTCGTCGCTTACGATCTGCTGAAGAATGCCAATATCGCCGCCGGCGGCGTGCTGCCCATGTGCCAGGATACCGGCACGGCGATCATTATGGGCAAGAAGGGCCGCAGGGTCTGGACCGAGGGCGAGGATGCGGCAGCGCTTTCCAAGGGCGTTCTCGACGCCTACGAGAAGAAGAACCTCCGCTACTCGCAGCTCGCGCCCATCAAGATGTTCGAGGAAAAGAACACCAGGAACAACCTGCCGGCGCAGATCGATATCTATGAGGAAGGCACCGACTCTTACGACTTCCTCTTCGTCGCCAAGGGCGGCGGTTCGGCCAACAAGACCTTTCTCTACCAGGGCACGCCGTCGCTGCTGACGCATGACCGGATGATCGACTTCCTTAAGGAGAAGATCCTGACGTTGGGAACGGCAGCCTGTCCCCCCTACCATCTGGCGATCGTCATCGGCGGCACATCGGCCGAAATGAACCTCAAAACCGTCAAGCTCGCCTCGACCCGTTATCTCGACGAACTGCCGACCGAAGGGTCCGAGAGCGGCCACGCCTTCCGCGACGTCGAAATGGAAAAGGAAATCCACAAGCTGACGCAGCAGATGGGCGTCGGCGCCCAGTTCGGCGGCAAGTATTTCTGTCATGATGTCCGTGTCATCCGCCTGCCCCGCCACGGCGCCTCGCTGCCGATCGGCCTCGGCGTCTCCTGTTCCGCCGACCGCCAGGCCAAGGGCAAGATCACCCGCGACGGCATCTTCGTCGAACAGTTGGAAAGCGATCCGTCGAAATACATGCCCGAGATCGACGAGGCGAAACTGTCGGAATCGACCGTCCGTATCGACCTCAACCGGCCGATGGCCGAAGTGCTTGCCGAGCTTTCGAGGCATCCTGTCAAGACCCGCCTGTCGCTCACCGGCACCATCATCGTCGCCCGCGACCTGGCGCACGCCAAGATCCGTGAACGGCTGGAAAAGGGCGAAGGCATGCCGGATTACCTGAAGAACCACCCGGTCTATTATGCCGGCCCCGCCAAGACGCCGGCCGGCTACGCCTCCGGCTCCTTCGGCCCGACAACGGCCGGCCGCATGGATAGCTACGTCGACCAGTTCCAGTCCTTCGGCGGTTCGATGGTGATGCTCGCCAAGGGCAATCGTTCGCGCGCCGTGCGCGAGGCCTGTAAGAAACATGGCGGCTTCTACCTCGGCTCGATCGGCGGCCCCGCCGCCCGCCTCGCCCAGGACTGCATCCGCAAGGTCGAAGTGTTCGAATATCCCGAACTCGGTATGGAAGCGGTCTGGAAGATCGAAGTCGAAGACTTCCCCGCCTTCATCGTCATCGACGACAAGGGCAATGATTTCTTCCAGGAATTGAATCTGGGGTAACTGCGGCAGGCTCTTCTGCCGGCAGAAAACGCGACATGCACCGGCACCTCACCTATCGTGACGGTGCCGCAGACGGCGTTTTGCTCAGAAAATCCGTTGCTCCCACCACATCCCCGTCATCCACCCCCGCAAGGATCTCGGTGCGGAAGGCCAAGAAGCCGGTGTGCTCCAGCAGTAAGGCGCCGAAGGCGAGAATGGTGAAGGCGAAGATGGCGAAAGAAGTATGACGGGATGTTTCCATGATCTCACGAGAAGAACTGTAAGTTTTTCACACATTCATTCCCGTCAAGCGGGTACGCATTGTCCCGTTTAAAATGCGTTTTTCGGTGGAGAATCATAGGCCTGATCGAAGTACTGCCCCATTGCGAAGTTGTCGTATGTAATCTTTGGTATATGTCGCTTTAATCTTTTCCCAAGAAATTTAAGCTAACAACTAAAATATTGCCTTCGAATATATGAGGAGTATCGCCGGATGAATACGGCTGCCGCGCCCAAGGTGCAGGTTCCCGACGTAGCGGGCCAGATCACCTATGCCATGCGCTCGATGGGCGTTGCGCCGATACCCCGCAATTACGAACTCTTCTACGAGGCCTATATCGGCTCCAATCCGGCGCTCACCCGGGAACTTGCAGCCCTCGGCTCCCAGGTGACCCAGGCCGAACTCGACGCGCTCGGCGCGCAATATTTCACCACCAGCCCGGTCCGCGTCTTCGACGACGCCCATACGCGCATATCGGGCGAACTCGATGGCCTGTTGCGGATCCTGCGACAGGAGCAGAGCTCGCTGGAAAGCTATACACGGCTGCTCGGCGAGACGCACAAACGCATCACCTCCAAGAGCAATGCCAGCGTCGAACTGATCGAAAACGCCATCGAACTTTTGAGCCAGGCGACCGGCGACACCATGGCGCATGGCGAACGCACCGTCGAGGATGTCGTCCAGCGCTCGCAGGAAATGGACCAGGTCCGCAAGGAACTCGACGAATACAAGCGCATCGCCAACACCGATTCGCTGACGCGCCTTTCCAACCGCCGCGCCTTCGACGAGCGCCTCGCCGCCGTCTTCAACAATCCCGGCATGCGGCCGGTGACGGCGCTGTTGCTCGCCGACATCGACAATTTCAAGAAGATCAACGACACCTACGGCCACCCGGTCGGCGACAAGATCCTGGCCACCGTCGCCTCCGTCATCCGCAGCAACGTCCGGCGCGACGTCTTCGTCGCCCGCGCCGGCGGCGAGGAATTCGCGCTCATCATCGACGGCAATACCGCGGAGGAAATCACGGCGATCGCCGAGCGCATCCGCCGCACGCTGGAAACGACCCCGTTCAAGAATTCCCGCACGCGCGTGAACTACGGCCCGATCACCGTCTCGATCGGCATCTGCATGGCCTCCAGCGCCGAAGATGCCGGCGAACTCTACAGCAAGACCGACATCGCCCTTTACGGCGCCAAGAATGCCGGCCGCAACTGCACCATTCTCTATCAGGACGGCATGCAGAAGGATTTCACCAAGAGCTGGCTGATCTACAAGACCTGACGGCCGCCATAATAATCAGCGCCAGGCGACAGACGTTGTCACCACATCGTCTTTGCCGCCCGTCCCGGCCATTCCCGGTCGTAGGTTTCCTGGTCGAAATCGCCGACGGCGCCCTTCAGCATCTGTCCCGGCGTCGGCAGGCCTGCCGGATCGGCGAAGTGCGCGGCGTTCCAGAGCTCGGCCCGCATTACCGCACGCGCGCACTGGAAATAAACCTCGTCGATCGAAATGACGACGACGGTGCGCGGATGTTTGCCGTCCATCTCGAAACTCGAAAGCAGCGCCTCGTCGTCGGAGACCAGGCCGCGGCCGTTGATGCGCATCGTCGTGTTGGAGCCGGGGATCAGGAACATCAGCGCCAGCCTGGGATCGCGCACGATGTTGGAGAGTGAATCGACGCGGTTGTTGCCGCGCCAGTCCGGCAGATGCAGCGTCTCGTCGTCGACGACGCGCACCACGCCGCCGAGATCGCCGCGCGGCGAACAGTCGAGCCCCTCCGGCCCGACCGTCGCCAGCGCCGCAAAGGGCGAGATCTCGATCATCTCCCGATAGAGCGGCGTCAACCGCTTGGTCACCTTGTCGACCGAGGCCTGCGACAGCCCGGCGCCATAGATCGTGTTGAGCTCTTCGATGCTGCTGATGATTTTCATGAAGCGTCCCGCCGCGGCTTGATGTCGCCACGGACGCTACAATGCCGCGCGCCGCGCCGGAAGCTCAAAAAATGGAATGATCTCCGCATCTTTTTTGATGCTTTCCCCGGCTTTCTCATCTACGCCGCCTTCGAGAAAGGCCGCGATCGCGCCAAGCACGGGGGCCGCGGCGACGATGCGCCGATGCCCGAAGCCATTTGCCCAGAACAGCCGCACACTCGGATCCGCCGCGCCATAACGCCTGGCATGGGCCGGCGACACCTCCTTGTCGTCCTCGGCATGAATGACGAGCACCGGCCGCCCGATCGCACCGACGCTATTGGCGGCATCGAACTCCCCGAGTCGCCGCCCGGTGACACGATGAACCTTCTTCTCCAGCGCCATCTGCGCGGCAGTGCGAAGGCCGATCATGCGGCCGAAATCGGTAAACAGCCATGCCATCTCGCTCGGTGCGCCGATCAGCACCAGCCGCCCTGAGGTAACAGGCGCCACACCGGGCAGCAGACCCGCCGCTGAGACCATCAGCGCCGCACCGCCGAACGAATGGCCGATGACCGCATCGAATGCGCCGAAGCGCTGCTCGACCGCCGCGATCGCGCCGACCGCAAGCCCCATATGCAGGAAACGTCCGCCCGCGCGCCCGTGGCCGGGAAAATCGAGCGCCACCACCTCGGCACCCGTTGCCGAAAGCATCGAAATAAGTTCGGCCATGTAGACGGCGCTCGAGCCCCAGCCATGCGTGACGAGATAGCGCTTGCGCTGGCCGATCGCTCCACCGTTCAACCTATAGGCATGTGCTTTAGCGCCGCCGGCAAGCCTGAGGACGAAGCGCTCGACGCCGGCAAGCCGGATTACGCCGGCCGCATGCGCCGCCTTCGCTTTCTCTCCTTTCGGCCGCGGCGACGGCGTCCGACAGAACAGCCGAAACGCCGCTTTGCCCGCCAGATCCGGCGAAACCGCCTGCAAGGCCGAAAATCCGAGGCGGGTGACCTCAAGCGCAAAATTTGCCATAGTGAGAATCCAAAAGACTGTTCAACACTGAACAATAAAGTACAACGATGAACAAAAATCAATCCCTTCCCTGGGATCATCCGCGTTTTCGCAGCTGGATTGCGGTGGCGCGCGCCTGCCAGTTGATGCAGCAGTCGCTGACGCGCTCGCTCGCCGATCTCGACATCAAGCCGCCGCATCTCGACATTCTCGTCAATCTCTACCGTTTCGAAGGCATCTCGCAGCAGGAACTGGCGCGCAAGCTGCTGGTCGGCCGCTCCAATATGAGCATGCTCTTACCGCAAATGGAGAAACGCCGGCTAATCGAGCGGCGCGGCGACGAACGCGACAAGCGCGTCCTGCGCCTCTATCTCACCGGTGAAGGCCGCAAAGTAACCGAGGCGGCGATGGCGATCCAGACCGATCTCATCGAACGTACGCTCTCCGACGAGCCGATCGAACAATGCATGGCGACCGCCACCTCGATGGAGCGCATCATCGCCACGCTGCTGAAAGATCTGCGCGACGAGGATTAATGCATGTCGCCCAAAGTGTGCAGCGGTTTTAGGAGGACGACATGCGCTTGATGATCAATGCAGCGACGGCGCTGCCGATGTGCCGCTCAGCGACCGATATTCCCAGGCAGCGACGACGATCAGCACCAGCGTCGCCAGAATGCCCAGCAGATAGATCTCGATGAAAGGTGCTGCGAAGGCAAGCAGGATCAGCAGAACGAGGCCGGCGAGATGCGACAGCGGCAACTGGCCGCTCGTCGCGCCCTTGAACCAGAGATTGCCGATCAGGAACAGGCCGGAGCCGCCGAGCACTGCCGCAGCGATGCCGAGATCGCCGGTCTCGTGCGGATGCGAGAACATGAATTCGACCGCGACCGCATGCACGATAATGCCGGCGAGAATCGGGATATGCCCATAGGTGAAGGCCTGCCGCGCTAAGCTCCCCGGCGTCTCCTCATGCTCGATGCGGTGGGCGGCGCGCCCGTGGCCGAAGCGGAAATACAGCCACCACATGGCGACCGTGCCGATGAAGGCGGTGACGAAGACGATACCGGTCAGCGCTGAAAACGGCAGTTCCGAAAAGGTGCGGCCGGAAACCAGGATGGCTTCGCCGAGGCAGATGATGACGAAGAGCGCGCAGCGCTCGGCCATATGCGCCCCGGAAACGTCCCAGTCGCTTGGCCTCGAGCGCCCGAGCCCCGGCACGGCAAAACCCGCCGCCGGCCCGATATATTCGATGGCAAGCGCAATCACCCAGGCGATCAGCCGGGCTTCATGCTCGAGCAGCCCGCCCGCAATCCAGAAGACGCCGGCCGCCACGAGCCAGGTGGTGATGCGGATGAAATTCAGCGTGTTGGCGCGGTCGACGCGCGTCATGGCATAGGTGGTAAACAGCGAACGGCCGACCTGCATCGCCACATAGGCGCCGGCAAACAGCAACCCCTTGTCGCCGAAGGCCTCGGGGATCGAGGCGGACAGCAGCAGCCCGAGCATCATCAGCGCCACCAGCATGCCGCGCACCGGCATCTTGTCTGGGTCGAGCCAGTTGGTCACCCAGGCGGTGAAGATCCACACCCACCAGACGGCGAAGGTCATCAGCGCCGCTTCGGCCGCACCCAGCGGCGTGTAGTGGGCGGCGAGCGCATGCGAAAGCTGCGAGATCGAAAAGACGAAGACCAGGTCGAAGAACAGTTCGAGGAAGGTCACCTTGCTGCCGCTCGCACTCCCCTTGGCGCGCAGCCAGTTCTTTGCGTTCGTTTTCGCCATATCGCCCCCGATATTCATAAAATTTCAGCTTGAAGGTCAGCGCGGCTTTTCCGCCGTATCGCGGCTCATGCCCTTTTCCCTGAGCTCGTCCTCATAGGCCGAAAACAGCTCAGGCCCCCGTTCACCGAGCTCGCGCAGATAGGTCCAGGTGTAGATGCCGGTATCGTGCATATCGTCGAAGCCGATCCTGACCGCGTAATTGCCGGTCGGCATCATCGAAATGATCGCGACGTTGCGCTTGCCCGGCACCGTCACCTTCTGCCCCGGCCCATGCCCCTGCACCTCGGCCGAGGGCGACAGCACCCGCAGCATCTCGGCCGACAGCTCGAAGCTCTGGCCGTCGTCGAAGGTCACCGCCAGCCGCTGCCTGTCTTTCGAGACGCGGAGTTCGCTCGGCCAGATATCGCTCATCATTTTGTCCTCTTCTCATGCGAGGAGTAGGCGCTGATCTTTTTCAGCGCAAGCTGAAATTGGCATGCGCACGCAGCCTGTTTCCCTTGACGCGACAATAGCCTATGCCCACATTGACTGGAGTACGGAGATACAGGTGAACACTAGAGTTGGAACGTTAGGCGCTGCATCGCCGCTGGTGGCGGACGCGCATCCGATGATCGACCCTTTCGGCCGGGCGGTCACCTATCTCCGCGTCTCCGTCACCGACCGCTGCGATTTCCGCTGCACCTATTGCATGGCGGAGAATATGACCTTCCTGCCGAAGAAGGATCTGTTGACGCTGGAAGAGCTCGACCGTCTGTGTTCCGCCTTCATCGCCAAGGGCGTCAGCAAAATCAGGCTGACCGGCGGCGAGCCCCTGGTGCGCAAGAACATCATGTATCTGGTCCGCCGGCTCGGCGAAAAGATCGGCGCCGGCCTCGACGAATTGACGCTGACCACCAACGGCTCGCAGCTGTCGCGCCATGCCGAGGAGCTTTATGATTGCGGCGTGCGCCGCATCAACGTCTCGCTCGATACGCTCGATCCCGACAAGTTCCGCAAGATCACCCGCTGGGGCGATTTCGCCAAGGTCATGGAAGGCATCGACGCGGCTCAAAAGGCAGGGCTGAAGATCAAGCTCAACGCCGTGGCGCTGAAGGATTTCAACGAGGCCGAGATGCCCGACCTCTTGCGCTTCGCCCATGGCCGCGGCATGGACCTGACCGTCATCGAAACCATGCCGATGGGCGAGATCGAAGAAGACCGCACCGACCAGTACCTGCCGCTCTCCGAGCTGCGCGCCGATCTGGAGAAGCAGTTCACCCTCACTGACATCGATTACCACACAGGCGGCCCCGCGCGTTACGTCAGCGTCACCGAGACCGGCGGCCGCCTCGGCTTCATCACGCCGATGACCCATAATTTCTGCGAGAGCTGCAACCGTGTCCGCCTCACCTGCACCGGCACGCTCTATATGTGCCTCGGCCAGAACGACGCCGCTGATCTCAGAGCAGCCCTCCGCGCCACCGATGACGATGCCCTCCTCCACGCCGCCATCGACGAGGCCATCACCCGCAAACCGAAGGGCCACGATTTCATCATCGATCGCACGCATAACCGCCCGGCCGTGGCCCGGCATATGAGTGTCACTGGTGGGTGAGGCCCGGTCCCCGCAAAGCGGGGAGCGATCGATCCAGTGAATCGATCGCAGGGCCGAACGCCCTGAGCCCAGGCGAAGGGCCGGGATACGATGCGGCAAACTCGAGGCGATGAGGGGACAAGCGACGACAGGAGCGCGTGCGCTGAGCGCAAGCGAAGGGCAATTAATGGAGTGCCGTGCGGCCCCCTCATCCGACCCTTCGGGCCACCTTCTCCCCGCTGGGGAGAAGGGAACCCCCTCACCCAGGCTTACGCGCACAAATCGCAAACCGCTCCTGCACCAACCGCTCCAGCCCCCGCAAAAACGGCATCTTGCGCGCCTGCGCCCAATGGATGTCGCCAAGCTTGCGGTCGACCACGATGTCCACAAAACCCGCCTCGCGCAGAAGATCAACGATCGCCTCGGCCGGCATCTGCTTGGAGAAATGCACGCGCGAGCGGATCTTCTGGTGCCGCGCCATCATTTCAGGCGACATATGGCTCGCCGCCGGCCTGCCGGTCAGCTTCGTCCAAAACTTCTGCAGGCCCTTGACCCAGGTTTCCCTGCCCATATTGCCGTCGACGATCAGCACCCTGCCGCCTGGCTTCAGCACCGAAAACCATTCCTTGAAGGCAGACGCCGGGTCCACCAGCGTCCAGACGAGATGTCGGTTGGTAATGGCGTCGTAGCTGTCCCTCGGCTCCATGGTGTTTTCGGCGTCGCCGGAAACGAAGCGGATATCGGTGCCGCGCTTCTTCGCCTTGGCGCGCGCCTGCGCCAGCATCGCATCCGACCAATCGAGGCCGGTCACCTTGAAGCCGACATCATGCATCAGATGCGAGATGACGGCCGTGCCGCAAGCAAGATCGAGCAGCGGGCGCCCCTGGCCTTCGCCAAGATGCTTCCTGATCAGCCGCTGCCAGCCCTTCCGCTCTTCTTCCGAAAAGATTTCATGGCCGACGCTCTGGTCGAAGCTATCAGCCCGTTCCGACCAGAAATCGCGGATTTCGTCGCGGATCGAGTAGTTCGTGTTCATCGAATTCATCGCAGGCACCCCCGGCATAACATCAGTTTGGAAATGCTCTAAAACATATAACTTGATTCATAAAGTCATATTTCTTATGCCTGCGGACATTATTCAGACGTCAGGGGAATTTCCAGATGAATTTCGTGAAAATGCTCGCAGTTTCCGCAGCTGCGATAGCCGGCTTGATGCCGCTTTCGGCCCTTGCGCAGTCCTTCACCATCAAGGATGTGGCAGGCCGAGAAGTGAGTTTCGATAAGCCGGTCGAGCGTGTGATCCTTGGGGAAGGCCGCATGCTGTATGCCGTCGCACCGATCGAGAAGGAAGATCCCTTCGCCAAGATCGTCGGCTGGCGCAACGATCTCTGGACCACCGACAAGGATGGCTTCAACGCCTATGTCGAGAAGTTTCCGAAGGGCAAGGACCTGCCCTTTCTCGGTAACCTCACCGACGGTACGCTGCAGACCGAGACCGTCGTCAAGCTTCATCCCGATGTGCTGCTGCTGCCGATCGGCAACAAGACAGCCGCCGACGAAGTGAAGCTCGAAGACATGCTCGCCGGCATCGGCGTGAAAATCGTCTATATCGATTTCCGCGAACATATTCTCGCAAACACCGAACCGAGCCTGAAGATCCTCGGCAAGCTCTTCGGCCATGAGGACCGCGCCGAAGCCGTCGCCAGCTTCTGGAAGGAGCAGATGGCGCGCGTGACCGACAGACTGAAGGCAGCCAATCCGCCGGAGCCGAAGGTCTTCATGTATCGCGCCGCCGGTCTGGTGGAGTGCTGCGGTACCTTCGGCCCGGATAATTTCGGCCTGATGGTCGATTTGGCCGGTGGCCACAATCTCGGCTCCGATTTCCTGCCCGGTTATACCGGCTCCATCAATGCCGAACAGGTCGTCGCTTCCAATCCCGAGGTGATCGTCGTCACCGGTTCCAACTGGAGCCAGACCAAGGATGCCAAGGATTTCGTCAATGTCGGCCCGAATGCCGCAGCCACCCTCGGCGACAGCCGCAAGGCCCTGATCACGCTGATGGAAAACCCGGCCTTCACCGGCTCCAAGGCGGTGGCCGGCGGCAATGTGCACGCGATCTGGCACCAATTCTATACCAGCCCCTACCAGTTCGTCGCCGTCCAGCAGCTGGCCAAATGGTTCCACCCGAACCTCTTTGCCGATCTCGACCCCGATGCCACCTTCAAGGTATTCCACGAGAAATTCCTGCCGGTCGCCTATCAGCCGGGCTACTGGGTCGACGCCAAGGCAGGTAATTGATCCGCGATGGCCGAGATCGCCGCCATATCGATCGAAGCCGAAGCCGGGCGGGAGCGCTATCGTGCGCTTGCCCGGCGCAAGCTGCTGATCCTTTTCGCCATGACGGCCGCGCTCTGCCTGTCCTTCGCCGTCGATCTCGCCTGGGGCCCGGCCCGCTATAGCCTCGGTGAGGTCGTCTCCGCCCTCCTCGACCCAGCCTCCGTTTCCGATCAGATCCGCGCCGTCGTCTGGGACATCCGCATGCCGGTCGCCGTCATGGCGATCGTCGTCGGCGCCTCGCTCTCGGTCGCCGGCGCGCAGATGCAGACGATCCTCGCCAATCCGCTCGCCAGTCCCTTCACCTTAGGCATTTCGGCGGCGGCAAGCTTCGGCGCGGCGCTGGCGATCGTCACCAGCGTTCCGCTTCTGCCCGTCGCGGCCGGCCTGCTGGTGCCGGTCAATGCCTTCGTCATGGCGCTGATCGCCACGCTCTTCATCCATTTCGTCTCGCAGGCCCGCGGCGTCTCGGTGCAGACGGTGGTGCTGCTCGGCATCGCCCTGGTCTTCACCTTCAACGCCGCCCTCGCCTTCCTGCAATATCTCGCCTCGGAACAGGCGCTGTCGGCCGTCGTCTTCTGGACGATGGGCAGCCTCACCAAGGCGACGTGGCCGAAGATCTGGGTGACGCTCGCCGTGCTGCTGGCAGCCCTGCCGCTCTTTGCCCGCAATGCCTGGGCGCTGACCACCATCCGCCTCGGCGAAGACAAAGCCGCAAGCTTCGGCGTCAATGTCCGCCGCATCCGGCTGGAAACCATGCTCGTCGTCTCGCTGCTGGCCGCAGTCCCCGTGAGCTTCGTCGGCACGATCGGCTTCGTCGGCCTCGTCGGCCCGCACATCGCCCGCATGATCCTCGGCGAGGACCAGCGCTTCTTCCTGCCGGGCTCGATCCTCTCGGGCGCGCTGCTGCTGTCGCTGACCTCGATCGTCTCGAAGTCGATCATCCCGGGCGTCGTCTTCCCGATCGGCATCATCACCGCGCTGGTCGGCGTGCCCTTCTTCTTCTCGCTCATCCTCTCGAACAGGAGCCGGTCATGGTAGCGCTTCAACTGCAATCGGTCGGCGCCTATCACGGCCGCAAGCTCTTCGTCGAAGACGTGACGACGCCTGTCATGACATCGGGCGAGGTCGTCGCGGTCATCGGCCCGAACGCCGCCGGCAAGTCGACGCTTTTCAAGCGTATCACCGGCCTGCTCAAGGGCCCGGGTCATGTCGTCGTCGAAGGCTCGAAGGCGAAGAACGCCATCAGCTATATGCCGCAGGATACCTCGGCCAATGCGGTGCTGACCGTCTACGAATCCATTCTTCTCGCCCGCAAGCAGGGCCAGTCCTGGGCCGTCGGCGACGGCGACCTGCACTTTATCGACGAGATCATGGCAGCGCTCGACATATCAGCCATCGCCTTCCGCGACCTCGGCGCGCTCTCCGGCGGCCAGCGCCAGCTCGTCTCGATCGCCCAGGCGCTCGTCCGCGAGCCCGAAATCATGCTGATGGACGAACCCACCAGCGCCCTCGACCTCCACCGCCAGATCGAGGTGCTGGACTTCATGCGCCGCCGGGCCCGCGCCAAGGGCATGCTCGTCCTCATCGCTATCCATGACCTCAACCAGGCGCTGCGCTTCGCCGACAAGGTGCTGGTCATCGCCAACGGCCGCATGCGCGCCTGCGGCGCCCCAAGGGATGTGGTCACCGCGCAGATGCTGCGGGAGATCTACAGGGTCGAAGCCCGGGTGGAGAAATGCTCGCTGGACCACGATCATGTGATCGTCGATGGGACGGCGCATTGAGCCGAGAGGCGGGTGCTCCGCCCTGCCCCGTCAGTCGATCAATCGCTGCGCGGTAAACTTGTCGGTCACAAGCATGTCGATGACCCCGACGCGGAGCGCGCCGGCGATCGCGTCGGTCTTTTTGGCTCCGCCGGCAAGAGCAATGACCCGGTCCACCCGTTCGAGATCCTCGAGCGGCAGCCCGATGACCCGATCATCAAGCGGCGTCTTGACCGGCTTGCCGTTTTTATCGAAGAAGCGAAGCGAGATATCGCCGACGGCGCCCGCTTCCGCGAGATCGGAGAGTTCGCGGGAGGAAAAGATGTTGCCGGAGCGGGCGAGAAGTTCGGACGGTTCGACGGCGCCGATGCCGACGATCGCCAGCGTTATGCTGCCGAACAGGTCCATCGTCTCGCGGACGAACGGGTCGGCCTGCATCAGAAGCTTTGCCTCCCTTGATGTGGTCACGCCCTGCACAGGCAGCAGTTTCGGCTCGGCGCCGGTCAGCCGCGCAAGCCGCGTGGTCAGCTGCGTCGCATGCGTCTGCACGGAAGGATCGCCCATGCCGCCAAGGGTCTGGACGACGTATTTCACCTGAGCGCTCTTCGAAGGATGGATGTTCTCGACCATCTTGAAAATGGTCTGGCTCCAGCTCGAAACGCCGATGATCTCCCCTGGTGAAAGCGTCACCTCCAGCAGATGAGCCGCGGCCTCGCCGATGCGGGCCATGATGGCGCCGTCGCGATCTTCCGTGCACTCGACGACGATCGCCTCCGGCAGGCCGTATTTCTCGCGAAGCGCGCCCTCCAGCTCGCTATAGGTGCCGACGGGAGGGATCACGCTGGTTCTGACGATATCCTCGGCCTCGGCGCGCTTCAGCATGCGCGATACCGTCGCCTGCGACAGGCGAAGGTGCTCTGCGATCTCCGCCTGCCGCCGCCCCTCGATATGGTACATCTGGGCGACCCTTGAAATGAGGCGGAGTTCGTTGAGGCGAGTCATCACTGATCCCAGAGTGAATTTTTATTCACCTTTAGCCTGTGTTTGGCGAAACGTCGAGCGGGCGAGCGCATCATTCCAGCGATCGAGAAGCCCCGCGCGGTCGACGGGTTGCGGCTCGATGATTTGAGTGTTTCGCGGCAACGCCGCGACAATGTCGAGATCGCTCCACAAGCCGAGCGACAGTCCCGCAAGATAGGCAGCGCCCAGGGCCGAGGCCTCGGGTGCTTCGCATTGGATCACCGGATGTTCGATGAGGTTCGACACACACTGCATCAGGAAGCGGTTCTGGCTCGGTCCGCCATCCACATAGAGCGCACCGAGTTCGCCGCCGCTCTGCGTCCGCATGGCCGCGATGACGTCATGCACCTGGAAAGCGATCGAATCGGTCACCGACCGGGCCATTTGCGCCCGTGTCGTATTGAAGTTGATCTGCGAGAACAGCGCACGGGCATCGGAGTTCCAATAGGGTGCGCCCAGTCCCACGAACGCCGGCACGAAGCCGGGCCCGCCCGGCGCGGCGCTCGCCGCAAGCTCGACCAGCGCCGCCACATCCGCCAGGCCGAGAATATCGGCCATCCAGGGAAGACTGGCGGCGCAAACGAGAATATTGCCTTCGAAAGCAAATGTCGGCTTTCCCCCGAGACGCCATGCGACGGTGGTCGTGACGCCGTTGCGTGGGGGAATGAAGTGCGAGAGCGTCGTCATGACCGAAGAGCCGGTTCCGAAGGTCACCTTGCCGTCGCCCGGCTTGAAGGCTCCGTGACCGAAGAGGGCCGCATGGCTGTCGCCGATCGCGGCCATGATGGGCGTGCCGTCCGGCACCCCCGGCAACCCTTGCGTTCTGCCGAAATCGGCCGAGCTGTCGAGGACCTCGGGCAGCAGCGCGATATCGACGCCGAAAACATCGCCGAGTTCCTCGCTCCATCTCTGCTCCCTGAGATCGAACAACTGGCTCCTGGCGGCATTCGAGGCGTCGCAGGCATGCCGGCGCCCGCCCGTCAGGCAGTGGACGAGCCAGCTGTCGATCGTTCCCAGCCGCACCGATCGCCCGGCCGCAATACGGTCGAGCAGCCAGCGGAATTTCGAACCCGGAAACATCGGATCCAATGGCAGGCCGGTCAGCGCCTGCACCCGGTCAAGTTGGCCTTCGGCAATCAGACGTTCGCAATCCTGCGCCGTTCGGCGGCACTGCCAGCTGACCACCGGCCCAAGCGCCTCGCCCGTATCGGCGTCCCAGGCGGTGACGGATTCGCGCTGGTTGGAAATGGCGACCGCCTCGACCGCCACCTCCGGGCCGGCCTTCAGGCAGGCGTCGACCGCTTCGCGGACCGAGGCGTAGAGCCGGCGCGGGTCCTGTTCGACCCAGCCCGGCTTCGGATAGGCGATGCCGACAGGCGCCGAACCTCTACCGACGATCTCTCCCTCCTCGGAAACGAGAACGGCCTTTGAATTGGTCGTGCCCTGGTCGATTGCCAGAATTGCCCGCATTCCATCCTCCCGGATCAGGTGGCAGGCCGGGACGGCAAAAGCCGCCCGGCCGATCGCATGACCCCAGTTACTTGCGCCTGATCAGTGCCTGCGCGGCGTCGGCGATGGCCGACGGCGCCATTCCGAATTCGTCGAGCAGGAACTCTGCCGAACCGGTCGGAGCATAGACGCCGGGAACGCCGAGACGTTTCATCGGCACCGGGGCATTGTCGACCACCACTTCGGCGACCGCCGAACCCAGTCCGCCGAAGATCGAATGCTCTTCGGCCGTGACGATCGCTCCGGTTTCCCTCGCCGCGGCGATGATCGCCTCTTCGTCGATCGGGCGAACCGTTGCAAGGTTGAGCACTCTGGCATCGACGCCGCGCTCCGCAAGGATTTCGGCCGCCTTCAGAATGCGATGGGTCAAAGTGCCGTTGGCGATCAGGGTAACGTCTGAACCCTGGCGAAGAAGATTGGCCTTGCCAAGTTCGAACTGATGACCTTCCGGAAGCAGGTCGGGCACGCCGACCCGCGACAGGCGCAGGAAACAGGGCCCGTCATAGGTCGCGGCCCACGCAACGGCGGCAGCGGTTTCGATGCGGTCGCAAGGCGCAATCACCGGAAGATTGGGCAGCACCCGCGTCCAGGCAAAGTCTTCGATCGAGTGATGGGTCGGACCGAGTTCGCCATAGGCCATTCCGGAAGAAATGCCCACCAGCTTCACGTTGGCGTTCGAGTAGGAAATATCGGCCTTGATCTGCTCCAGCGACCGCCCGGTGAGAAACGGAGCTGCGGCGCAGACGAACGGAAGTCGTCCGCCGTTGGCAAGGCCAGCTCCGACGCCGACCATGTTCTGCTCTGCGATGCCGACATTGACGAGCCGCTCGGGAAATTTCGACTTGAAGCCGCCGAGCTTGGAGGAACCGACGGAGTCGTTGCAGACGGCAACGATCCTGTCGTTTTCGACGGCCAGCCGCTCCAGCGTGGCGGCGAATGCGTCGCGGCAATCATAGAGCTTGGGTGGGTTGATTGGCGCGTTCATGACAAGGCCTCCGACAATTCTGCCAATGCGATTTCGTATTGTTCCCTGCTCGGCACCTTGTGGTGCCAGTCGACCCGGTCCTGCATAAACGAGATCCCATGGCCCTTGTTGGTATGGGCGACGATGCAATGCGGTCTTGCGCCCCGGTGTTCGAGAGCAGGAACGATTTCGCTCATAGCGTTGCCGTTGATCTCGGTGACCTCCCAATCGAAGGCTTCGAGCTTCGGACGAAGCGGCGCGAGATCGTTGGTTTCGGCGAGTGCTGCGCCCTGCTGGAACCTGTTGTGGTCGATGACCAGCGTCAAGTTGTCGAGCTTGAACTGGGCTGCCGCCATGATCGCTTCCCAGTTGGAGCCCTCCTGCATCTCGCCGTCGCCGGTAACGACGTAGGTGTGAAATCCAGCGCCCGAGAGCTTGGCGGCTTTCGCCATTCCGACGGCGACCGGCAGACCATGGCCGAGCGGCCCGGTATTGGTTTCGACGCCGGGAACCTTGTTGCAATTCGGATGCCCGTTCAGCCTCGAATGCGGCTGCAGGAAGGTGGAAATCTCCTCCTCCGGGATGAAGCCGCGTTTTGCGAGCGTCACATACAGAGCGCAGGCCGTATGTCCCTTGGAAAGCACGAACCTGTCGCGGTCGGGATGCTTGGGCTGATCCGGCCAGATATTCAGCACACGAAAATAGAGCGCCGTCAAAATGTCGATGACCGACATCTCGCCGCCGATATGGCCGGCGCCCGCTTCAAAGACCGCCTGAAGATCGCGCAATCGGATCTCGCGGGCGATGCGCTCAAGTTCTGTCGTATCCATCGATTCCTCGTGTGCATAAATATTCAGTCTTCAATATTTTTGCACACAAAGCCGATTAGTCAAGCCCCTTAAGCCAAGCATCGGGAGCATGAGCCGGATGAAATCTTGTTGACAGCCGGAAAGCAAGTTGTTAATGAATTTTCCAGCAGGCATGAATAATTATTCTATCCTGACCAAATATCGGATACAAGCCTACGCAGAGGGAGGAGCAATGGTGGCGCTCGATATCAACGAACACAGGCTGTCGTCCGGTGCGTGGTTGAGCAAGCTCAAGGGAGCGACCGGCCCGCTCGTCGGACTGCTCGTGCTGTGCGTCTTTCTGAGCGTCAGCACGGATACGTTTCTTTCGGTTCGAAACGGCCTCAACATCCTCGACCAGATCACGGTTCTCGGCATCATGGCTGTGGGAATGACATTCGTCATCCTGATCGGCGGCATCGACCTCTCGGTCGGCTCGGCGCTCGCCCTGGCGATGATGGTCATGGGCTGGACCGCCAATGTCGCCGGCCTGCCGCTGCCCGTCGGGATCGCCTTTGCGCTGATCGCCTCGGCCGTATCAGGCCTGATCGTCGGGCTTCTGGTGACGCAGTTCAGGGTTCCGGCCTTTATCGCCACTCTGGCGATGATGTCGGCGGCCCGCGGCGTGGCCAACATGATCACGGACGGCCAGCAGATCGTCGGCTTCCCCGACTGGTTCATGATGCTGGCGATCGATCGCCATTTCGGCGTCATGACGGCTACGGTTTTCCTGATGCTGGCGGTGGTTCTGGCGGCCTGGCTGTTCCTGCACTTCCGCTCCGAAGGACGCATGCTCTATGCGGTCGGCGGAAACGCCGAAGTCGCGCGGCTCGCCGGTATCAACGTCCCGCTGGTGACGATCGGCGTCTATGTCATGAGCGCCGTCCTTGCAGGACTTGCCGGCGTCGTGCTCGCCGCCCGGCTGGATTCCGTCCAACCGTCCAGTGGCCTGGGCTATGAACTCGATACCATCGCCGCGGTCGTCATCGGCGGGACGTCGCTCTCCGGCGGCGCCGGCGGCATCGGCGGAACGCTGATCGGCGTTCTGATCATCGGCGTGCTGCGCAACGGTCTCAACCTTCTCAACGTCTCGCCGTTCCTGCAGCAGGTGATCATCGGCATCGTCATCGTGCTTGCGGTCGGTGCGGAGACCATTCGCCGGCGTCGCGCCTGACGAGCAAGGTCCGCCGGTTGGCGGACCCGGAATTCCGCCCCGCAATGATGGGGCGGATCAATACCCCGAGGGGGAGGACATACCCGAGGGTTCCATCAAACAACGGAGGAAATACAATGAAAATAGCGCGCACCATGCTCGCATCTGCCGCACTGCTCGGTCTCATGCTCGGTCCCGTACACGCGGCGGAACTGAAGAAGCTCGGCCTCGCCGTTGCCAATCTTCAGGCAAACTTCTTCAACCAGATCAAGCAATCGGTCGAGGCCGAAGCCAAGAAGCGCGGCATCGAAGTCATCACGGTCGACGCCAAGGGCGACGGGCCGACACAGGTCAACCAGATCCAGGATCTCCTGACCCAGAAAATCGACGCGCTGATCTACATCCCGGCCGGTGCGGCGGCTGCGACCGTTCCGGTCAAGCTCGCAAAGAGCGCCGGCATCCCGGTCGTAAACGTTGACCGCAACGCCGAAGGAGCACCGGGCGATACCTTTCTGGCAACCGATTCAGTCGCCTCTGCCAAGGCCGTGTGCGACTACATTCTCAAGGAAGCCGGCGGCAAGGGTAAGATGGTCATCATCCACGGCCAGAAGGGCACGACGCCGGAAGTCGATCGCTCGAAGGGCTGCGCCGAATCCCTCAAGGCCTATCCGGACGTGAAGGTCGTCGCCGAACAGTTCTCCAACATTTGGAGCCAGGACGAAGGCTTCCAGATCATGCAGAATATGCTGCAGGCAAACCCGGACGTTTCGATCGTGTTCGCCCAGGCCGATGGTCTCGCCCTTGGCGCCGCCCAGGCGATCAAGGTCGCCAATCCGTCGCAGAAGATCGTGGTCGGCGGCTTCGATGGCGACACCGCAGCGCTCGAAGCCCTCAGCAAGGGTGTCTTCAACGTGACTGCGACGCAGCAGACGCAGAAGATGGGCCGCGATGCGGTTGAAAATGCCGCCAAGCTTGTCGCCGGAGAAAAGGTGCCGCCGGTCCAGCTCCTGGATGCCACGCTGACGACCAAGGAAAATGTGGCAGGCTTCATCGCCAACCATCCGTAACGCATCGGTCCGAAAATCGGAATCGATTTTCGGAAAGCACGATGCGTAGATTCAAAGCGTTAGAGCGTCCTTTGTGCGTCCGAACGGACGCACGGCGCTCTAATGAACCAAGGTCTTGAGGAGGTGTGCCGTGACTGATCCCGTTCTTTCCCTGAGAGGCATATCCAAGTGGTATGGGCCGCTCCAGGTTCTGAAGGATGTCAGCCTGGACGTCTATCCGGGCGAAGTGGTGGCACTTCTCGGTGAAAACGGAGCGGGCAAGTCGACGCTGTCGGGCATTATTGCCGGATCCCGCACGCCCTCCGAAGGATCGATGAGATGGCTGGGGCAGCCTTATGCCCCGGCCACCCCAAGGGAAGCGATCGACAAGGGCGTTGTCCTGATCCACCAGGAGCTGCAGCTTCTGCCGCAGCTTTCGATCGCGGAAAACGTCTTCATCGGGCGCTGGCCGATGAAGAACGGCGCCGTCGACCGCGCCCAGATGGTTCGCCGAGCCCAGGACCAGCTCGCCCGCTTGAACCTTCACATACCCGCAACGCGCACGGTCGCCGGCCTTTCGACAGCCAATCAGCAGCTCATCGAGATCGCCAAGGCGCTGGCTCTCAACGCAAAGCTCCTGATCCTCGATGAGCCGACAGCCGCGCTTGGCGGCGCCGAGACCGAAGCTCTCTTCGAGCAGGTTCGCAAGCTCCGCTCGGAAGGCGTCGGCATCGTCTACATTTCCCACCGCATGGAGGAGATCAAGCAGATCACCGACCGCATCGTCGTTCTTCGCGACGGCGAGCGGGTGCAGGAATTCTCGGACAGCGCCACCCCGGTGCGAACCATTGTCGAGAGCATGGTCGGACGCCCGCTTGACCGCCTGTTCCCCACCCTGCCCGTTCCGACGGATCGTCCGGTCCTTCAGGTATCCGGGCTGAGTTCGCCGGACGACTCGTTCCGCAACGTCACCTTCGAGGTGCGGGCAGGCGAAATTCTCGGCATCGCCGGATTGGTCGGCGCCGGCCGCACCGAACTGGTGCGGGCGATTTCGGGCGCAGATCCGATCAGCGCCGGTTCGATCAAGCTGGAAGGCGAGGAACTGAGCCTGCGCGACCCGGCGGACGCCATCGCCAGGGGTATCGTGATGGTTCCGGAGGACCGCAAGGAACAGGGTCTGATCGTCGGGCACCGGATCAGCGAGAACATCATCTACGCCAATCTCGACAAGCTCGGCGGCGGTTGGATCACGCCGCGCATCAAACGCGCCTTTGCAGAAAAGGCCGTGGCCAAGTTCGGCGTCAAGGGCCGTGCCGAGCAGTACGCCTCGGACCTGTCGGGCGGCAACCAGCAGAAGGTCGTGATCGCCAAGTGGCTGATGCGCGATCCCAAGGTCGTCGTGCTTGACGAACCGACGCGAGGCATCGATGTCGGCGCGCGCGCCGGCATCTACGACATCATCGTCAATCTTGCCAAACAGGGCGTGGCGGTCATCGTCGTCAGCTCCGACCTCGAGGAAGTTCTCGGCATCTCCAATCGCATTCTCGTGCTTGCCCAGGGCAAGCAGGCGGGGATCCTCAATCGTGACCAGGCAAACGACGTTTCGGTCATGGAGCTGGCTACTATCTAAAGCAACCAGCGAAAGTGTGCAGCAGTTTTGCCTGGCAAAGCACGAAGCGCTTTTGCCGAGAATTGCGTGAAAACAAAACAGACAGAGAAAGGAAGAGCGGTGTCCGACATCACTCTGAACGCCCCGAAGCTTTTCGATCTCAGCGGCCAGGTTGCCATCGTCACCGGCGCCGGCAGCGGCATCGGGCAGCGCATTGCCATCGGCCTTGCGCAATGCGGCGCCGACGTCGCGCTGCTCGACCGGCGGACCGACGACGGATTGGCCAGGACGGCTGAACATATCAGCGCCGCCGGCCGCCGCTCGATCCAGATCGCGGCTGACGTCACCAGCAAATCTTCCCTTGCAGACGCCGTCGCCCGTACCGAAGCGGATCTCGGCGCGCTGACGCTTGCCGTCAACGCTGCCGGCATCGCCAACGCCAATCCGGCGGAGGAGATGGAGGAGGATCAGTATCAGACGCTGATGGATATCAACCTCAAAGGCATATTCCTGTCCTGCCAGGCCGAGGCTCGCGCCATGCTGAAGAATGGACGCGGCGCCATCGTCAACATCGCCTCCATGTCCGGCGTCATCGTCAACCGGGGCTTAAGCCAGGCGCATTACAACGCCTCCAAGGCGGGTGTCATCCATATGTCGAAGTCTCTGGCGATGGAATGGGTCGGCCGCGGCATCCGCGTCAACACCATCTCCCCCGGATACACGGCAACCCCCATGAACACCCGTCCGGAGATGGTCCACCAGACCAAGCTCTTCGAAGAGCAGACGCCGATGCAGCGCATGGCAACGGTCGATGAGATGGTCGGCCCGGCGGTATTCCTGCTGTCGAATGCGGCAAGTTTCGTCACCGGCGTCGATCTTCTCGTCGACGGCGGTTTCTGCTGCTGGTGAGCCGGAAGCTCATTGCCGCCGCTGGAAAATGAACGGTCTCGCTCCCTCCCTGGCTGAGACCGAGGCTGAAGGGAATAACGGGCAGACGGCGTGCACTATCGTCGCCTGCCCGCCCTTCACGCCGAGCAGCCGTAGGCCGCACCCGGATTTGCTGTTTATGTCAGGATACGAGGAAAGAGCATGAAACGCTTCGAAAACAAGACTGTCGTCATAACCGGGGCCAGCCGCGGCATCGGCGCTGCCATCGCCAGGCGCTTCGCCCGCGAAGGCGCCAATCTCGTGGTCTCGGCCAATGAGGATCTGGTCCACGGCGTTGCCGAAGCGATCAGGGCCGAAGGCGGCAAGGCGATCTCCTTCATCGGCGACGTCACCGACAAGGCAAGCGTCACAGCGCTCTACGATGCCGCCGAAAGGGAATTCGGCACCGTCGACGTCTCGATCCAGAACGCCGGCGTCATCACCATCGCCCGCGTCGAGGATCTGACCGAAAACGAGTGGGACAAAGTGATGGCCGTCAACACCAAGGGCGTCTTCCTCTGCGCCCAGGAGGCCATTGCAAGAATCCGCAAGCACAGGCGCGGCGGCCGCATCATCAACACCGCCTCCGGCCAGGCCCGCGACGGCTTCATCTACACCCCGCATTACGCCGCCTCGAAAATGGGCGTCGTCGGCATCACCCAGAGCCTGGCGAAGGAAGTTGCCACCGACAACATCACCGTCAACGCCTTCTGCCCCGGCATCATCGAGACGGATATGTGGGCCTATAATGACCAGGCCTGGGGCAAGCTGCTCGGCAACTACGCCCCCGGCGAACTGATGAAGGAATGGGTCGAGGGCATTCCGATGAAACGCGCCGGCTCCGGCGAGGACGTCGCCGGACTGGTCACCTTCCTCGCCAGCGACGACGCCGCTTACATCACCGGCCAGACGATCAATGTCGACGGCGGGTTGATTATGTCCTGACTCCCAGCGCAATGGTGGCCAGCCCCGTCCTTCGAGGCCCCTGCGGGGCACCTCAGGATGAGGCTGGAGAGAGATCGCAGCCAGTGGCACCCCGATCAGTCTGCCAGCCAACACGGCACAACGATCAGCCCTCATCCTGAGGTGCACAGGCCGAAGGCCGGAGCCTCGAAGGACGAGGGCGGGTGGCACGACCTTATACACTGCCGATCCCCGCCCCTCACCCATCCTAAGTCCGACTAATCGAAACCCCACCATCCGCCAGCATCGCCGTCCCCGTCACGAAACTCGACAGATCCGACGCCAGGAACAGCGCCGCATTGGCGATCTCTTCCGGTCGCGCCATGCGTTTCAGCGCATGCAGTCCCTCGACGAAGGCAAGCAGATCCGGCGTTGCGTCGGGCGCGTTGGTGATGCTGGCCGGTGTATCGGTGCCGCCGGGCAGCAGGGCGTTGACGCGGATGTTCTGTCGCCCGAGTTCGGCGGCGAGCACCTGCACGAAGCCGATCAGCCCTGCCTTACCCGCCGCATAGGCGGCCATGCCGGGCATGCCGGCGGTGTGGCCGACGAAGGTGGAGGTGAAGATCAGCGATCCGCCGCTTTTTCCCATCGCCGCCGACTGGTATTTGGCGCCCAGGAAGGCGGCGGTGAGATTGGTCTCGATCGTCTCGCGCCAGCCTTCCACGGAAAGGCCGGCAATCGGCCCCATCTCGCCGAGGCTGCCCGCATTGTTGAAGGCGATGTCGAGCCCGCCGAAGCGCGAGACCGCCGTGTCGGTGAGCCTTGCCTGCAGCGCCTCGTCCCTGACATCGCCGGCAACGGCGACAGCCTTTCCGCCCTCCGCCTCGATTTCGGCGACGACGGCATCGAGCGCCTCCTGTCGCCGGCCGGTGACCACCAGCTTCGCACCCTCCCGGGCAAAGAGCTTCGCCGCCGCGCGGCCGATACCGGAGCTTGCGCCGGTGATGATCGCGACCTTGTCGTTCAGAAGTGTCATGTCCGTTTCTCCTCGGTTGTCGAGGCATCTGAGATCTCAGACATCCGCCGATGCAGCCACCCGTTTCCCGCGCGGACAAACGAAAACTGCAGACAGCCGATGCTTTCGCCGGCAATCTCTCCGCCAGCCGAAGGAGAATGGAGGCCTCGATCATCCCATCGGAATATTGGAATTCGCGTTGTAAAATGCTGCCTTGCTCCGGTTTCCAAACAGGTGCCTGCCGCAGCGTCAGCACCATTGTGCGCCGCACCATCGATTTATCCCGGGTGTGACATTCATCCGATTCCCTTCATGGTTCTTCCCGACTAAGAAGGGGCGCACTGGTAAAGGGAATCTCTTCATGCCGCGGTCACGCAATACTGAGGGCGCCATCTATATGAGCATGGCGATGGCCGGCTTTTCCGCGAGCGATGCCCTCTCCAAATCGGTCGTCGTTTATATGAATGCCGGCGAGATCATGTTCCTGCGCGGCCTCTTCACCAGCCTGCTCGTCTATCTGATCGCCCGGAAAATGGGCGCGCTGCGCTCCTGGCGCATCGTGCTGCAGCCGATCATCATCCTGCGCATCGTCTGCGAGATGTTCTCCGCCGTCACCTATATCACCGCCCTCGGCATGATGCCGATCGCCAATGCCTCGGCGATCCTGCAATCGCTGCCGCTGGTCGTCACCTTCGGCGCAGCGCTCTTCTTTCGCGAGCCTGTCGGCTGGCGGCGCTGGTCGGCGATAACAGTCGGTCTTGTCGGCGTCATGATCATCATCCGCCCCGGACCGGAGGGATTCACCGCCGCCGCCCTGCTCTGCGTCGGCGCCGTGCTGACGACAGCCGGCCGCGATCTCGCCACCCGATCGATCGATCCGGAGATTCCCTCGCTGATGATCACCGTCATCACCGCCATCTCCATCTCCTTCTTCGGCGCCTTGCTCATCCCCGTGCTCGGCGGCTGGCAGCCGGTCAGCGCGACTTCGCTCGGGCACATCCTGCTGGCTTCGGTGCTGGTGCTCGTCGGCTACCAGTCGGTCATCCTCGCCATGCGCACCGGCGAAATCTCCTTCGTCGCACCGTTCCGCTATACCAGCCTGATCTTCTCCTCGCTGCTCGGCTTTTTCTTCTTCGCCGAACTGCCCGACAGCTGGACGCTCTTCGGTGCTGCAATCGTCATCGCTTCCGGTCTCTATACGTTCTATCGTGAAGCCAAGCGCCGCGTCCCCCCGATCGCGCAGGAATCCGCGCCGCGCTCACCGGTTTGAGGCAGGACGATGACTGAATTTCCGCTCGACAGATCCGATATAGCAGGCGTCGTGCTGGCCGGCGGCCGCTCGCAACGCATGGGCCGCGACAAGGCGGGCGTTATGCTCGGGGCCGAAAGCCTGCTCCGCCTTGTGCTGACCCGCCTGTCGCAGCAGGTCCTCCCCGTTGCCGTCAATGCCGATGCCGCCGCCGAGGATGTGCCCGTCGTTCCCGACCGTTTTCCCGGCAAGGCGGGGCCACTGGCCGGCATTCATGCGGCGATGGTCTATGCCGCCGGCCTTCCGGCGATCACCCATGTCGTCACCGTCTCCGTGGATTGCCCGTTCTTCCCGGCCGATCTCGTCGCCCGGCTGGCGGCAGCGCTCGAACATCCCTCGCAGATTGCCATCGCCGCCTCCGAAGGCCGCAGCCACCCGGTCTTCGGTCTCTGGCCGGTGACGCTCGCCGCCGATCTCGAAGCCTGGATCGCCACCGACGAAAAGCGGCGCGTCCGTGACTTCCTGCGGCGGCATGACGTCACGGAAGTCGCATTTCCGCTGCATCCGACGCGGGCCAGCCTGCTCGATCCCTTCTTCAACATCAACACGCCCGACGATCTCGTCGAGGCGGAACGCTGGCTGGAGGCCCTTCGCGCATGACCGCACCCAAAGTCTTCGGTATCGCCGGCTGGAAGAACTCGGGCAAGACGGGGCTCGCCGTCCGCCTGGTGACGGAATTCACTCGCCGCGGCTACAGGATCTCGACGATCAAGCATGCCCATCATGATTTCGACATCGACAAGGTCGGCGCCGACAGCTACCGCCACCGCGAGGCCGGCGCCCACGAGGTCACCATCGTCTCCGGCACGCGTTACGCCATCATGCACGAACTGCGCGGCGCGCCAGAACCCGCATTCGAAGAAATCCTTGCCCGTCTCGCCCCCTGCGATCTCGTCCTGATCGAAGGCTACAAACGCGAACCGATCCCGAAGATCGAGGCCCGCCGCCTCGAGGCCGCCAATCGCCAGCCGCTGGCGCCGAGCGATCCCCATATCTCGGCCATCGCCGCCGATCACCCCGTCACGGATACGGCCCTGCCCGTCTTCGATCTAGACGACACAGGCGCCATCGCCGATTTCATCGCAACGATCGTCGGCCTTGGCCAGGCGAGCCCCTGAAGCGCCGGCGCCTCTGCCGGATCCGGGAACCGGGCCCGCTTCGCCTGCCAACTTGCTGATTTCCTTGGCGAGCTGCGCCTGATTATAGGGCTTTCCCAGTCTCGGAAGATCGATATCGGTACCGGCGGGTAGATCGGCATAACCCGTGGCCAGCACGACCGGCAGCGCTGGCAGAATGTCCCGCGCCGCCATCGCGAGCTGCGCGCCGGTCATACCGGGCATCGAGTAATCGGTGATCATCAGATCGAAAGGCTGGCCGCTCCTGATCAGCTCGAGCGCCTGCGAACCGGAATTTGCCTCGACGACCTCGTGACCGAGATCTTCGAGCATGTCGACCGAACTCATGGCGATCAAGGCATCGTCATCGACCAGGAGGATCTTCAGCCTCGGCGCTGTTTCCGAAACAAGCGGAGCTGTTTCCTTCGCCTGCTCGGGACGCTGTTCGGTCGCCGGCAGCCACAATTCGGCGGTCGTTCCCACCCCCGGTTCGCTTGTCAGAAGGAGCGCGCCATTGAGCTGAACGGCAAGTCCGTGGATCATCGACAGACCGAGGCCCGTGCCCTTTCCGAGTTCCTTGGTCGAGAAAAACGGATCGACGGCCTTCTTCAGCGTCTCCGCATCCATGCCGGTGCCGCTGTCGGCCACCGCCAACACGAGATAGATTCCCTCGTTGAGATCGCCGCCATTGCCGACAACCTTTTCCTCGCGCAAAGATATGGACAGTGTCCCGCCGACCGGCATCGCATCGCGAGCATTGACAGCAAGATTGAGCAGCGCCAGTTCGAGCTGGTTCGCATCGACAAGCGCCGGCGGCAGCGTCGGCGGCAGGATGGTTTCGATGCTCACCGAGGGGCCGACCGAACGCCGCAGCAGGTCGTTCATGCCGGTCACCAGATCGGCAAGATCGACAGGCTTGACCTGCAGATCCTGCTGTCTGGCAAAAGCCAGCAGCCGCTGCGTCAGCGCCGCTCCGCGCCGCGCACCCTGAACAGCCCCGTCGACCAGGCGCGTCGCCTTGGCGTCGCCGGCGACATGCTTGCCGAGCAGCTCCAGATTTCCGAGAACCACCATCAGCAGATTGTTGAAATCATGCGCAACGCCGCCGGTGAGCTGACCGATCGCTTCCATTTTCTGGGATTGGCGAAGCTGCTCCTCGGCTCTCTCGCGCTGGGCAACCTCCTCGAGCAGCGTCTGGTGAGCGGCGTTGACCTCTCTTGTCCGCTCCCTGACGCGCTCTTCAAGGTTTTCGTTGAGCCGTCTCAGGTTCTCCTCGGCCGTCTTGCGGGCCGTGGTATCGGAGCAAACGCCGACGAGCTTCCTGGCGGAACCATATCTATCGGCGTAGAGCTGCGCATGGACCTCGGTCCAATGCAGCGATCCATCCGGCCAGATCGTCCTGTGCTCGATCGAATAGTCGCGTCCGGTGTCGATCGTCTGGCGCAGGCGCGCCAGCACAAGGTCTCGGTCGTCGGGGTGGATGCTGGCGACCAGATCGTCGCGTGTGACATCGTCATCCGGTCCTCGGCCGAAGACAGCCTTGCAGGTCGCTGAGGCGGACAAGGCCATCGACGACAGTTCCAGCTCCCACGCCCCGAGACGGCCGGCGGCAAGCGCCGTCTGCAACCGCCGCTCCCCCTCGCTCAGAGCTTCAAGCCGGGCGCGCGCTTCATACTGGCGCAGGCGCCCCTTCAACGCGGTCCGGGCAATGCTGACGAAGGAGGTCGCATGGAACGGCCGCTCCAGGAAGGTGACGTTGCCGAGAACCTCGGAAAGCCTGGCAGCGGCCGGATTTCGTTCAGGCCCGCCGCCACGTTGTGTGAGCACGATGAACGGCAGGTCCGACCAGCTCGGCTGGGCTGAAACCCAGGCGGCGATCGGCTTGAGATCGCTCGAGCGAACGGCCTCTTCCGTCAGGACGCCGAGCGCGATGTCATCGCTGAGCGATGACGCGAACATGGAAAGGTCGGTGGCGGCGATCGAGGCCAGTCCGGCCTCGTCGACCAGCGATATCGCCACCCAGGCATCCCGGCCGGCAGGGGTGTAGATCAATGCTTTCGGTTTGCCGGAATTAGGAATCGCTGCCATCCTCGCCATCGTTCGACAGGAGCGGCGCTGAGGTCCCGATGAATTCGGGAACGCCGCGAAGCACGCCCTGGAACCCGACGAGAGGATCTCCGAACGTCAGGCCGGAACCGTCGATGCGATACTCCCGGATGGTATCCTCATGAAAGCCGGTCCTCTTCTTGATAACGGAGACCGCGCGGCGCACTTTTCCGGCGGCCTCGAAGTAACGTAGCAGAATGACGGTATCGGCGAGATAGGTAACGTCGACAGGTGCCTTCATGTCACCGACCAGCCCGTGCTGGGCAACGGTGAGGAAGGTGTTGGCGCCTTGCCTGTTCAAATATTGCAGCAATTCATGCATATGAAGGATCAGCGAATTCTCATCCGGCATCGAAGCCTGATAACCGTTGATGCTGTCGATGATGACGGTTTTCGCATCCGACTTGTCGACGCAGTCGCGCACGCGATGAGCGAATTCGCCCGGCGACAGTTCGGCGGCATCGAGCTGTTCGATGTGGATCCGACCCGCATCCCTCATCGCTTCGAGATCCATTCCAAGCGCCTTCAGCCTGGCAAAGAGCAGACCGAGTTCCTCGTCGAAAACGAAGGCCGCCGCCTTCTCGCCGCGCGCGACCGCTGCCGCCAGAAACTGGAATGAAAAAGTGCTTTTGCCTGTGCCGGCCGGACCGAGGATGAGTGTGCTGGATCCTCGCTCGAGGCCGCCTCCCAAGAGAAGGTCCAGTTTCGGAATATCGCAGGAAATCTGATCGCGGAGGTAGCTTGATTTATGTTCGGCGGCGACGAGGCGCGGAAACACCATGACGCCGCCGGTCTGGATGATGAAATCGTGATAACCGCCGCGAAAGGCCTGTCCGCGATATTTGATGATCCTCAGACGGCGGCGTTCGGAGCCATAGCTCGGCGCCAGTTCCTCAAGATGAATGACACCATGCACGACGCTGTGCACCGTCTTGTCGAGCACGTCGGACGTGAGGTCGTCGAGCAAGAGGACGGTCGCTCCCTGCCGGGCAAAATAATGTTTGAGCGCCAGGATCTGCCGGCGATAGCGCAGCGAACTTTGCGCCAGCAGCCTTATCTCCGACAGGCTGTCGAGCACGACGCGCCGTGGCTTTACCCGCTCGAAAGCGGCGAAGATTTCCTTGGTCGTCTCTCCAAGTTCGAGATCCGACGAATAAAGCAGGCTCTGCTGCTGGTCGGCGTCCAGCAGGCTTTCCGGAGGCACGACTTCGAAGACCTCGATATTGCCGTCGACCACCATGCCATGCGATGCCGCACCCGCCCGCAATTCGCTCTCGGTTTCCGAAAGGGTGATGTAGAGCCCCTGTTCGCCGAGCCGCGCGCCTTCGATCAGAAACTGCAGCGCAATGGTGGTCTTGCCTGCCCCCGGATTTCCCTCCAGCAGGAACACGTGGCCCGTCGAAAGCCCTCCCGCCAGAATTGTGTCCAAACCGGACACTCCGGTCCGGGCTTTCGTGGCAGGCAACGCAGTATTCATTCACTGTTTCCTTCAGTTTCAGGTGTGAATTAGCGGGGAGTGATGGAATGTCAAATCGCCGGCACGGCATGTTTTCGCTCCCGGCAAAACGCCTGGCGGAGTGTTATGGCCGGCCCGAAAACCTGCTCGCTAACGAGACCTGAAAATCCGCCTGGTCTATCCTCGATAGCGAAGCGCGTCGACGACCAGAGCGAAAGCCGCCGAGGCGTGCCGGCGGCTCGGATAATAGAGATGGTAGCCGGGAAACGGCGGACACCAGTCTTCGAGCACGCGCACCAGCCGTCCATTCGTTAGATGCGCCTGCACGGCGTCTTCCGGCAGATAGGCCAGCCCCGCCCCGGCGAGTGCCGCATTCAGCCTGAGCGCGATATTGTTGAAGGTCAATTGTCCCTCGACGCGAACCTTCAACTCGTGCCCGTCCCGCTCGAACTCCCATGCATAGACACTGCCATAGGTCGGCAGCCGCAAATTGATGCAGTTGTGATCGGTGAGATCCTGCGGCGTCGCCGGTTTCGGGCGTCTTTCGAAATAGGCGGGAGCACCGACCACGGCCATGCGCATGTCGGGACCGATGCGCACCGCAATCATGTCCTTCGCCACCTGCTCCCCCAGCCGCACGCCGGCATCGTAGCGTTCCGCGACGATGTCGGTTAGGCCGTAATCGACGATGATCTCGACATTGATGTCGGGATAATCAGGCAGGAGCTTTTCCAGGGCGGGCCAGAGGATCGAATCCGCCGCGTGTTCACCGGCATTGATGCGGATGGTGCCGGCCGGCTTCTCCCGAAACGCGCTCAAGGCGGCAAGCTCGGCCTCGATCTCGTCGAGCCGAGGACCGATGGTGAGAAGCAGGCGTTGACCGGCCTCCGTTGGCGAGACGCTGCGCGTCGTGCGTGTCAGCAATCGCAATCCAAGCCGCTCCTCGAGCCCCCGGATGGTATGGCTGAGCGCCGATTGCGACACGCCGAGCCTCGCCGCCGCCTTCGTGAAGCTCTGTGCGCGGGCCACGGCAAGGAAGGCGATCAGGTCATTGACGGCAGGACGCGACATTTATGAAACTTTCTCATAGGTCCGTGCCACAACTACCATCTAATCGCGATCAAGGGCACGCGCTAAATATGCTGTCATCTCAGGACGAAGACATCCGCTGCGGGCGGACGAACCGTTCTGCACTCTCCGACATAGGAAAGCACGATCATGGAAATCAAGCGAAGCGGCTCGCAGCCTTCTGCCAAGGGACCGGCGGACTGGTTCACCGGCGCGGTGCGCGTCGATCCTCTCTTTCAGGTGACGCACCCGGCCCGCGCGGCGGGCGCCAGCGTTACTTTCGAGCCCGGCGCCCGCACCGCCTGGCACACCCATCCGCTCGGCCAGACGCTGATCGTCACATCCGGCTGCGGCCGCGTGCAGCGCGAAGGCGGACCCGTCGAGGAAATCCGCGCCGGCGACGTCGTCTGCTTCGCACCCGGTGAACGCCATTGGCATGGCGCATCGCCGACGACGGCAATGACCCATATCGCCGTCCAGGAACAGCTCGACGGCAAGGTCGTCGACTGGATGGAGCATGTCACCGACAGTGAATACCAAGCTTTGAAAGGAAACGGCCATGCAGAAGCGTGAACTCGGAAAGAGCGGTCTCGAAGTCTCGGCCATCGGGCTCGGCTGCATGGGGCTGAGTTATGGTTATGGCCCGGCGACGGACATCCAGGAAGCGGTTACACTGATCCGGCAGGCGTTCGAACGCGGCGTGACCTTCTTCGACACCGCCGAGGCCTACGGGCCCTATAAGAACGAAGAGCTTTTGGGAGAGGCGCTTGCTCCCTTCCGCAGCGAGGTGGTGATTGCCACGAAATTCGGCTTCAATTTCGATGCCAATGGCGGCCAGAGCGGCATGAACAGCCGGCCGGAACAGATCCGCGCGGTTGCCGATCAGGCGCTGAAACGCTTGAAGACCGACGTCATCGACCTGTTCTACCAGCATCGCGTCGATCCGGATGTTCCGATCGAAGATGTCGCCGGCACGGTCAAGACGTTGATGTCGGAAGGCAAGGTCAGACATTTCGGCCTCTCGGAAGCCGGCGCCCGGACGATCCGCCGCGCCCATGCCGTCCAGCCGGTGACGGCGCTGCAGAGCGAATATTCGCTGTGGTGGCGCGAGCCCGAGCAGGAAATCCTGCCGGTGCTCGAAGAGCTCGGCATCGGCTTCGTGCCGTTCAGCCCGCTCGGCAAAGGCTTCCTCACCGGCGCGATCAGCGAGACGACCACCTTCGACAGCAAGGACTTCCGCAACATCGTGCCGCGCTTTTCTCAGGAAGCGCGAAAGGCCAACCAGGCGCTCGTCGATCTCCTCGCAGAGATCGCCGCGCACAAGAAGGCCACCTCCGCCCAGGTCGCCCTCGCCTGGCTGCTGGCGCAAAAACCCTGGATCGTACCGATCCCCGGCACCACCAAGCTGCATCGCCTGGAAGAGAACATCCGGGCCGCAGAGGTCGAATTGACAGCCGAGGATCTCGCCAGCATCGAAAGCGCGCTCGCCACCGTCAAGGTGGAAGGCGACCGCTATCCCGCGCATCTGCAGGCAAGGGTCAACCGCTGAGAAGAGAAACGGCCGCCTTCTCTGGCGGTCGCTTCTTCTGACCGCATCACCGTCTCGGCGCCGGCGCGTTCTCCTGGAAAGCCGGGATCGCCTCGAGCTTGCCGACAATCTCCGCGATATCAGGCCATCGGCCGAGATCGAAGCCCATGCGCCGGGCGCTGATCGCCTGCGGGAAGAGGAAAATATCGGCAATACCGGGCCGGTCGCCGACGGCGAAAGCGCCTTGCCTGCGGCCGGCGATCATCGTCTCCACGGCAGCCATTCCCTCGCCGACCCAGTGACGGCTCCAGGCGGCAATCGCATCGGCATCGGCCTGGAAGGCCGATTTGAGATGCAGGCCGATCCGCGGCGGCAGCAGTGCATGGATCTCGGCTGCAATCGCCAGCGCGATCGAGCGCGCCAGCGCCCTGTCCTCCGCCGTGTCGGGCAGCAGCGGCGGCTCAGGCTGAAGTTCATCGAGATATTCGATGATCGCCAGCGACTGGGTGATGAGGACGCCGCCATCCGTCAGCAAGGCCGGCACCAGCCCTTGCGGATTGACGCTGCGATATCCGGCCTGGCGGCTCTCCGCCTCTTCCCCGAGGATGGTCACCGGCAGCGCCTCCGCCGTCAGCCCCTTCGCGGCGAGCGCGATCCGGACTCTTGAGGTCGCCGAGGAAATTTCGTTCTGATAGAGTTTCACTGTCTTTCTCCTTGATGGCCTATCCAGGACATTTCCTATGAAAACTGCCGGAAAACTCTTGGCCGCTCCAATCGTCACCGAAGCGTGACTTCCGCCGCAAGGCCGCCGCCGGCGCGATTGTAGAGCCGAAGGGACCCGCCGATCTTGGCCGTCAGCTGCTGGGCGATCGCAAGGCCGAGGCCCGTGCCGCCGGTCTCGCGGTTGCGGGATTGCTCCAGCCGGAAAAAAGGCTGCATGGCGGCGTCCAGCATATCGTCGGGAATTCCGGGCCCCCGATCCGTCACCGTGATGACGACATTGTTTTCGGCGTTGTGCGCGACGCTGATTTCGGCGGCACCCGCAAATTTCAACGCATTGTCGATGAAGTTCGACAGGATGCGGCGAAGCGCGTGCGGCTTGGTCAAGGCGGCGCCCTGAACCAACCCGACGACCGTGACCGCCTTTCCGGTGTCCTGATAGTCGTAGGCTACGCTGTCGATGAACGAGGCGAGATCGATCCGGGCGTTCTTCTCGCCGCTGCCATGGGCGCTGCGCGCATAGGCGATGCCGTCCTGGACGAGGCGCTGGATCTCGCCGAGATCGTGCACCAGCTTGTCCTTTTCAGGCGAATCCTCCGCCATATCGGCGCGCAGCCGCATGCGGGTGATCGGCGTCTGCAGATCGTGCGAGATCGCCGCCAGGATCTGCACGCGCTCTTCGAGGTAGTGGGCGATCCTCTCCCGCATTGCGTTGAACGCCCGCGCCGCATGCGCGACCTCGCTCGGACCCGCCTCGCTCAAGGCAGGACCATCCTTGTTGGGGTCGAGGGCATCGGCGGCGGCGGCCAGCGCGCCGAGCGGCCGGATCGCCTGGCGAACCGCAAACCAGGTACAGAGGATGAGGAGCAGCATCTGGATGACGAAGACATAGGGCAGCCATGCGGCGATCGGCATGACGCCCTTCGGCGTGACGTCGATCGTCAGCGGGCTTCCGTCGCTCAGCGTCAGATGCGCCTGCAATCGGTTCACCTCACCCGGAATCCGTTCGATGCTGATCGGAAATTTGTGGCCGACGGCCGCTTCGATCTTGCCCGATATCTCCGTGCCTTTGCTTGACGTGTCGGGCACGCCGGGAAGACCGGTTCCGAGCACGAAGCGGTAGTTGCCGCGGCTCAGCCGATCCAGGAGATCGCCGCGTTCGCCGGGCGGAAGCCGGTCGAGAACGGCAATCGATGTCGCGACGTCATTCTCCAGCGTGCCGAGCATCACGGCCTTGGCCGACATGGTGCGCTCCATGTAGAGCACGCTGAAGGACAGCCCGTAGGCAAGGGCGAGACCGACCAGCAGGATGAGGAAGATCCGCGACCGCAACGTCCTCGGCCACGTCAAACCCAAGAATAGGGGGATCGTCGCCCTCATTGCCGCAGCTCCGTGATCTCGACCGGAACGGAAAAGACATAGCCTTCGCTGCGCACCGTCTTGATGTAGGTGGGTTCGCGTGCATCGTCCCCCAGTCGCTGGCGCAGGCGGCTGACCAGGAGGTCGATCGAGCGATCGAAGAGGTCGGCGTCGCGGCCTTGCGTCAGGCTGAGAAGCTGGTCGCGGTTGAGCACCCGTTGCGGGTGGTCGATGAAGACGCGAAGCAGGCGGTATTCGGCGCCGCTGAGCGCAATCGCGGTCCCCTCCCTGTCGAGAAGATGCCGGGCAACCGTGTCGAGCCGCCAGTCGCCGAAAGTCAGCAGCTGTCCGGCCTCGCTGATCTGCAGGTTGGGCGGCAGCATGCGTGTGCGCCGCAGCACCGCTTTGATGCGGGCCAGCAGCTCACGCGCGGCGAAGGGCTTGGCGAGATAGTCGTCGGCGCCCATCTCCAGCCCGAGGATCCTGTCCATTTCGTCGGTGCGGGCCGTCAGCATCAGGATCGGGATCGCCTTGTGCCGGCCGGAGCGCAGCTCGCGGCACAGCACCAGCCCGTCGTCGCCGGGCATCATCACGTCGAGCACGATCAGGTCGACGGCATTGGCGTCGAGAAAGCTGCGCATCTGCCGCCCGTCCGCGGCAATGCTGGTCCTCAGGCCGTTCTTCTGCAGATAACCCGAAACCAGCTCGCGGATTTCGCGATCGTCGTCGACGACCAGGATGTGATCGACATGATCCATATGTCCCTGTTCCCTTACCGATAGTAGCAGCCCCGACCTACGCATATCCGGCCGGCCGGAGCAACGCGGCTCTGCAACCGGCCTCGTCGATTAGAAGCGGTCGACGTCGATGACCGCCTGCGCGAAGGCCTGCGGCGCCTCCTGCGGCAGATTGTGGCCGATGCCGCCGCCGATCGTGCGATGCTCGTATCTGCCGGAAAACTTTCCGGCATAGGCGGAGGGTTCCGGATGCGGCGCGCCGTTTGCATCGCCTTCCATGGTGATTGTCGGCACCGAAAGGACAGGCAATGCGGCAAGCGTCGTCTCATAGGCATCATATTTGGCCTCGCCTTCGACAAGCCCCAGGCGCCAGCGGTAATTGTGGATGACGATGTCGACATGGTCGGGATTGTCGAACGCGGCGGCGGATCTGTCGAACGTCGCATCATCGAAATTCCACTTCGGCGAAGCCGTCTGCCAGATGAGCTTTGCGAAATCATGGGTATTGCTCTCGTAACCCAGCCGCCCACGTTCGGTTGCAAAATAAAATTGATACCACCAGGAAAGTTCGGCCTTCGGCGGCAACGGCTTCAGGTTGGCCTCCTGGCTGCCGATCAGGTAGCCGCTCACCGAGACCATCGCCTTGCAGCGCTCCGGCCACAATGCCGCCATAATGTTGGCAGTCCGCCCGCCCCAGTCGTAGCCGGCAATGACAGCCTTCTGGATGTCGAGCGCATCGAGCAGCGCAATCATATCGGCAGCGATCGCCGACGGCTGACCGTTGCGCGCTGTTGCCTGGTCCAGAAACCGGGTCATCCCGTAACCGCGCAGATAGGGCACGATAACCCTGTAGCCCGCCGCGGCCAGCAGCGGTGCGACATCGACGAAACTATAGATGTCATAAGGCCAGCCATGCAGCAGCAATACGACCGGGCCATCCGCCTTCCCCGCCTCGGCATAACCGATATCGAGCACGCCGGCCTTCACCTGCTTCAGCGCTTCGAAGGACCTATTGGTTCCAGCCTTCACATCAGGCAAGGCTGCGGCGGGCGCTGACTGGGCGGCGGCCGTGCCGGTCACGCCGAACTCGACCGCCGCAAGGGCGATCGCCGTCATGCCGAAGAAGCGGCGGCGGTGATGGTTGATTTGCTCTGACATCGGTCTCTCCTGTCGAATGGATCACGGTGCTGGTATGGCGTTGCGCTTGTATCCCCCATATGTCGCGAGCCGTCGGTTTTGCATGCGCATGTAGCTTCCGGCCGCCGCGATACATTCTGATACAATCGCGCCGACCGGGCAAAGCCTGGCACCGGCCGCGGCGTTTTCGCCACAGCCCATCGCCGGGACGGCAGTTTGTATCGCTGTGTATCGCCCGCCCCGACCGCAATAGTTCGGTACATTTCCCCGCAAAACCGGACACATCGGAGATACGTCCGCCCGGCCATATCCCCGCCGTTGCTGGTTCAGGCCCCATTGCCGTCCAGAGCCCGATCAATCGGTTTCAAAGGAAACGATGATGACACTGCTGATCGTTGCCTATCTCGGAGGCGCGCTGACGATCCTCAGCCCCTGCATCCTGCCCATCCTCCCCTTCGTCTTCGCCCGTGCAGGACAGCCCTTCGTCAGGAGCACGCTGCCGATGCTGGCGGGCATGGCCGCCACCTTCGCGCTCGTCGCCACGCTTGCGGCGGTCGGCGGCAGCTGGGCCATTCGCGCCAATGAATATGGCCGGCTTGCCGCAATCGTCCTGCTGGCGCTCTTCGGCGCAAGCCTGCTTTCGTCGCGCTTTGCGAGCACGCTTGCGCGACCGATCGTCGATCTCGGCAACAATCTCCTCAATGCCAGCGCCGGCGGACGCGTCGCGCCGACGGTGAAGAGCGCACTCATTCTCGGCGTCGCCACCGGCCTGCTCTGGGCGCCCTGCGCCGGGCCGATCCTCGGTTTGGTTCTCACCGGCGCCGCCTTGCAGGGCGCCAACCTGCAGACAACCTTCCTGCTGATCGCCTATGCCGCCGGTGCCGCAACCTCGCTTGCCGTCGCCCTGCTTGTCGGTGGCAGGATATTCGCCGCCATGAAGCGTTCGCTCGGCCTCGGCGACCGGATCCGTCAGGGGCTCGGCGCAGCCGTCCTGGCCGGCGTCGCCGTCATCGCGCTCGGCCTCGACACCAGCCTGCTGGCGCGGCTTTCCTATGCCAGCACCGCATCGCTGGAACAGGCCGTGCTCGACAGGCTGCACGCCAAGCCCGGCGGCATACCGTCCGAGGTCGCCGGCAACGATGTGATTACCGATGCGAAGAAACCGTTCCGCGCCGATTTGCCGGTCGAAGGTTATGCGCCTTCGCTCGATGGCGCCGTCGAGTGGCTGAATTCCAAACCGCTGACAACGGAGCAGCTGCGCGGCAAGGTGGTGCTCGTCGATTTCTGGACCTATTCCTGTATCAACTGCATTCGCACGATCCCCTATGTCAGGGCCTGGGCGGAAAAATACGCCGATCAGGGTCTCGTCGTGATCGGCGTCCACGCCCCGGAATTTGCCTTCGAAAAGAAGATCGACAACGTCAGGAAGGCGGTCGGCGACTTCGAGATCGGCTATCCCGTCGCGATCGACAATGACTACAAAATCTGGCGGGCCTTCGAAAACAGCTACTGGCCCGCCGGCTATCTGATCGATGCCAAGGGCCAGATCCGCTATCACCACTTCGGCGAAGGCAACTACGGCAGGACCGAGAAAGCCATCCAGGACCTGCTGCGCGAGGCCGGAAGCCAGATGACGTCAAGTGCGCCGGTCGCACCGAATGCCAAGGGTGTGGAAGCCAGTCCGGACCTTAGCAATATCCGCTCCGGCGAAACCTATCTCGGCTACGAACAGGCGGCGAACTTCGCCTCTCCCGAAGGCCTGCAAGCCGACGCCCCACACAGCTACTCGATCGCCGAACCAGGCCTCAATGGATGGGGTTTGTCTGGAACCTGGACTGTCGGCAAGGATCAGGCGACGCTTGATCAGTCCGGCGGCGGCATCACCTACCGCTTCAGTGCCCGTGACCTGCATCTCGTTCTCGGGCCTGGCGCCGACGGCAAACCGATCCGCTTCCAGGTGATGGTCGACGGCAAGACGCCCGGGGCGGACCATGGCTCCGACATCGATGCCGATGGCAACGGCACAGTAACGGCAACCAGGCTCTACCAGCTCGTCCGCCAGTCCGGCACCGTCGCCGCCCGCAACTTCGAGATCCGTTTTCTCGATCCCGGCGTCCAGGCCTACGCCTTCACATTCGGCTGAATAAAACCGGCGGCGATGACGACCGCCGAATTGAATTGCCCCTCTCCACGAATGGAGAGGGGCAAAACATCTTTACTGGTTGGCTGCCACCGGGCGGACCAGCGCCGTGACACGGCGGATGGTGACGCGGCGGTTTTCCTGTTCGGGGCCTGACGTGTTGACCTTCAGGTAGCGCTCGCCGTAGCCCTGGGTCGCCAGGTTCTCCGGCGGAATGCCATAGACGTCGGAGAGCACGTTGGCGACCGATTCGGCCCGCTGGTCGGAGAGGACGAGATTGCTCTGATCGGTGCCGACGGCATCCGTATGGCCCTCGATCAGGAAGGTCTCGCTCGGATCCTTCTTCAGCACCTGGCTGATCGCGTCGGCGACCTTGCGCAGGGTGCGCGCCTGGGTCATCGGGATCTCGGCGCTGCCGGTCGCAAAGGTTACCGTATCGAGGTCGATGCGGCGCACCTTGTCGCGGATACGGGCCGAATATTTCACCTCGTCAAGCGAATAGACGCGCTCCACCGGCTCGACGGGCGGCTCGCTCAGGAACTCGTAATAATCCCGGTCCGGGTCGCTGCGGGTGTCGATGATGTAATCGCTGAGCGGCACGCGCAGCCGCATCGGCGGCAGGTCGGCGCCCGGATCCTCGAAGTAATCGCGGTCCGGATCCTCATAAAGGTCCTGGGAGTAATAGAGCACGTGCTCGCGTCCGCGGGCATCGACGCGCGACCGCTGGATGATGTCACCGTAGCGATTGCGGATGGTGACGATGCGGTAGCCCTCCGGCCGCATGATCGTCTCGCGGTAGCGATCACCCGACAGCTCCTCGTAGGTCGGCCGCTCGCCGTCGCGCAGGAACCGCCTGTCGTCGTCGCCGCGCACGATCACCTGATTGTTGTACTGAATGATCACGCGGCTGTCGTCCTGGCTGTCGCTATACCGGGCACCGTCAGGGCGGGCAAATTGCGGCCGCTCGTTGAGCCGCGTGCCCTTCTCGCTGGTGACCGCCTCGAGCTTGACCGGCGCCGGCGCCTTGGCGCCGGTAGCGGCCTGCGCATCGGCATCCGAGGTCGGCACCTTGACGTCCTGGCTGTCGGCGCGCTGCTTGTCGCGGTCGCGGCGGCCTTCCCGGCCCTTGCTGCGGTCGGCATCCTTGTCACTGTCGAGCACGGCGGCACCGTTCTCGACCGGCAGCACGACGGTCTCATTGCTCTTGGCCGGATCTGCGGCAATCTTCTTGCGGCGCTCTAGCTCCTCGGGCGATACTTTCTCAGGCGCCGGAATGGCTTGCTGCGCCTGTTGGCCGCCACTGGCATCCGGTAGCGGCTGGGCGGTGTCGGTCGCCGGTGCGGCCGGCTGCTCGCCTGCGGGCTGTTCGCCGGCAGGTTTTACCGCAGTGCCATCCTTCGGCTTTTCTGCGGGTGCGACAGCAGGCGCAGCCGCCTTTTCTTCGGTCGCCTTTTCTTCCGTCGTCTTGTCGGCGGCCGGCTTCTCGCCAGTCGTCTTATCGGCGGGGGCTGCGGCCTCCCCCTTTGCCGGCTTTTGCTCGGCCGGCGCCTCGGCGGCAGGTTTTGCCTCCGGCTTGACTTCGGGCTTGGCCTGCTCCTCGGCCGGCGTCACCGCCTCAGGCGCAGCGGTCTCCGCCTTGCCCTTGCCTTTCTCTTTGCCCTGGGCCTTGTCCTGTCCCTTATCCTGCTTGTCGCGCGGCCGCTGCTTGCCTCCATCCGGCTTGGGTTCGGGCTGAGCCTGCTCGGTCGCGGGCTGAGCCTCCTTCGCCGCCGGCTGCTGTTCCTGTGCCGGCTGAGCCTCCGGCTCGGCCGGCTGGGCTTCCTGCTTCTTAGGCTTTTTCGGTTTTTCCTGCGTTACCGGCTGCTGCTCCTGCTGCGGCGCGGCCTCCGGCTTCGCCTCGGGCTGGGCTTCCTGCTTGGCTTTCCGCTCGGGTTTGCTTTCGGCCTTGGGCGCGGGCGCCTCCTTCGGCGCTTCGGCCTTCGGCGGTTCCGGCTCTGCCTTGGGTTCAGGCGCCGGCGCCTCCTTCCGCTCCGCTTTCGGCTTTTCGGCGGGCGCTTCCTTCGGCTGCTCGGCGGCCGGAGCCTTTTCAGCCGGAGCCTCTTCCTTCTCCTTATGCTTTTTCTTCTTCAGCAGTTCCTCTTCGGAGGGTGCGTCGGCAGGCGCATCCTGCGCCACTTCGAAGCTTCCCTGCTCAACTTGCCGCACGGCCTCGGCCTGCGTCTGAACGCCGCGTATGGCGGCCAGCGCCGATGCCGGCTGGAAAGCCAGCGAGAGAGAAAGCAGCGGAAAAGCCGCGCTTGCAAACAATCTTGATTTCATGCCCATCGGGTTTCCTCGATCCTGTTTGAACTTCCTAAAGGCCGACAGGCCCTGCTTCCGCCCCTAGCGTCGCATTGAGGCGAAACGGCGAAATGGCAAAGCGCCAAGCTGCCGATTTGTTCCGGTTCTAGGAATTCGGGGATTAACCTTACATGAATGTTGCAGTCCGGCGCCGTTCATCTCGCCCGCTGTTTGCGCGGCAAATCGCGCGGGAATTTCTGTTGCATTTCCATGAAAAAAAGTCTGATTATCGCGGCAAGGCGGTGCCCCGTCACCGTTGAACAGCAGCCGTCAGCCCAAGAGAAAAATGCGCGACGGCTACCAACAGAGAGGATCCTCATGCATATCTCCACCCGTATTTTCGCGGCAGCCTCAATCGCGGCGATGTCCCTTTTCGCCGGTTCGGCCATGGCCGATGGCGAGAAGTATGTGATCGGCACCGATTCGACCTATCCGCCCTTCGAATTCGTCGACGCGAGCGGCACGATCCAGGGCTTCGACATCGACATCACCAAGGCGCTCTGTGCCGAGATGAAGGCCGAATGCTCCTTCGTCAGCACCGATTGGGACGGCATCATCCCGGCGCTCAACGCCAAGAAGTTCGACATGATCGTCTCCTCGATGTCGATCACGCCGGAGCGCCTCAAACTCGTCGACTTCTCCAACAAGTACTACAACACCCCGCCGGCCGTTGCCGTGCCGAAGGATTCGACGATCACCGACGTTGCCGGCCTGAAGGGCAAGGTCATTGGCGCACAGACCTCGACGACGCATGCCAACTACGCCGAGAAGCACCTCCCGGACACCGAGCTGAAGCTCTACCCGACGGCTGACGAATACAAGCTCGACGTTTCCAGCGGCCGCGTCGACGCCGTCATCGACGACGTCGTCGTGCTCTCCGAGTGGGTCAAGTCCGACGCAGGCTCCTGCTGCAAGATCCTGACGACCCTGCCGGTCGACAAGGAAATCAACGGCAACGGCGCCGGTATCGCCATTCGCAAGGGCGATCCGCTCAAGGAAAAGCTCAACACCGCGATCGCCGCGATCCGCGCCAGCGGTGAGTACAAGAAGATCCAGGACAAGTACTTCGATTTCGACGTTTACGGCGAATAAGAAATTCGGTATCTGGCCGACAAAAGCGAATGGCGGAAGGCTTGCTCTTCCGCCATTTTTGTTTGACAAAGGTAGCAAGATCAAAACGGCAAAAGCCGTGAGGGGAATCCACGCATGGGCGGATTGTTTTCCGCGCTCGGCTCCTTCTGGAGCTCACTTGTGCACATCTTCGATCCGCTGTGCGGACCCGTCGGCATCTTCACCTGGTTTGGTCAGTCGACGCTTCTTGCGTGCGGCGATACAGGCTGGGGCGACGAGATCGCGCTCGGCTTGCAGGTTACCGTTTCGGTGGCGATCGTCACCTTGCCGATCGGGCTCGCCATCGGTTTTCTCGTGGCGCTGGGCCAGCAGTCGGAGGAAAAGCCGCTGCGGCTGGCGGCCGGCATCTACACCACGATTTTCCGCGGCCTGCCGGAGCTTCTGACGCTCTTCATCATCTATTACGGCATGCAGATGCTGATCCAGTCTCTGCTGACCTTCGTCGGTTATGATGGACCGCCGGTCGAGATCAACGCCTTCCTCGCCGGCGTCATCGCGCTGTCGGTGGTCTTCTCCGCTTATTGTTCGGAAGTGCTGCTCTCGGCCTTTCGCGCCATTCCCAAGGGCCAATATGAGGCGGGCGACGCGCTTGGGCTGCATCACGGCCGCACGCTGCGGCTGATCATTCTGCCACAGCTCGTGCGCATCGCGCTGCCGGGCCTGACGAACCTCTGGATGGTGCTCTTGAAGGACACTTCCTACGTCTCGATCATCAGCCTTGCCGATATTCTGCGCCAGACGAGCGTGGCGGTGCGCGTAACCAAGGAACCCTTCTTCTTTTATGGCCTGGCCTGCTGTCTCTATCTGGTGCTCGCCGTCCTCTCCTCCTTTCTGCTCGTCTATGTCGAGCGCTGGGCCAAGCGTTCGGAGATCCGGCGATGAGCTACGCTGAAACATTGATCCCGCCGCAGCCCGCCCCCCGTAAAGTGGCAAAGCCGATAACGGGTGCCCGCCTTGCCGGCTATATCCTCGTTGCGATTTGGGCGCTGTTTGCCGCGCTGCTGGTCTATACCGTCGTCAATGGCTGGGATCCGGAGAAGTTCACCCGCTACGGACCGCGCTACCTGCACGGTCTCGGGATAACACTGAGCCTCGTTGCCATCTCCGTCGTCTGCGGCGCCCTGCTGTCGCTGCCGCTCGCCATGGCGCGCCTGTCGAGCAGCCGGGTGCTGAACTGGCTGGCCTACGGCTATATCTATTTCTTCCGCGGCACGCCGCTGCTTGCCCAGCTGTTCCTGGTCTATTACGGCCTCGGCATATTCCGGCCGCAGCTGGAGGCCGTCGGCATCTGGTGGTTCTTCCGCGACGCCTGGTATTGCGGCCTTTTCGCCATGACCATCAATACTGCGGCCTACCAGGCGGAAATCCTGCGCGGCGCTATCCAAAGCGTACCGCACGGCCAACGGGAGGCAGCCGCGGCACTCGGCATCCACAAGTTCATCGCCTTCCGCAAAATCATCCTGCCGCAGGCTCTCATCGTCGCACTTCGCCCCTACGGCAACGAGATCATCCTGCTGATCAAGGGCTCGGCGGTCGTCGCCATTATCACCGTGCTCGACCTGATGGGCGAAACCCGCTACGCCTTCTCCCGCACCTTCGACTATCAGACCTATCTTTGGGCGGCGATCTTCTACCTCTCCATCGTCGAGGCATTGCGCCATCTCTGGGCCTGGATCGAGCGCCGCCTGACCCGCCATCTCAAGCGCTGATGCATAACGCCCAAAACTGTGTCGAGGTTTTGGGATCACGGCGTGGATGAACAGGAAGCGGCTTGGCAGCACTCTCGGCAATCTGCTGCCAAGTCCTTGATATTAAAAATCAATTGTTCTTTCCTCAAGGTTCTGTAAAGTTTTCGTTAACCACTCGCATGTTTCCATATCACGTAGCGCTCATAAGCGCGCGAGTGGGAACGAGAAGAAGTGGAATACGATGCACAAGGACTTGGAAAAACAACTGCAGGGCTACGGTCTGACGACAGCCCAGATCCTCTACCACATGCCGGACCACCCGGCGATCCTGCAAAGCTACGTCTGGCAGGAATACGACCTCGCCCCCGATTTTCCCGAAATGCGCGGCTTCCTGAAATTCTGGGAAGAAAAGCTCGACGGGCCGCTGCATTCGGTGCGCTACGTCCACCGCAAGCTGATCTCGGCAACCGAGTGGCGCGCGCTGAAAGGCGAGTTCATCCTGCATTGATCGGAGCCCGCTACGTCACACATGCGCCTCGCCATGACCGAACTCGCCCTCGTCGCGGTCGGGACGCAGGGCGAAAGCGAGCATGCCGAGATAGAAGGTGAGGACGATGGCAATGACGACAAGGCCAGGAATCGGCCCGAGCACGGCATTGTCGATGACATAGGTCCATGACTGCGCCTGCAATGCCGGCATGCCTTCCGTCTGCAGTTTCGGCGTCGAGATCTTCAGGCACCAGGCCAGCAACAGGATCAGGTACATCCAGCCATAATTGCGCTTGAGACGGCGGTGCATCGCCTCGTGATAGCTCAGCAGGAAACGCGGCTTGCGCAGGCTATTTGCGATAACCGTAGCCCATTCGCTGCCGGCTTTGGCGTCGGGCGCCATGATCTGAGCGAAATAGCAGCGCTCGACCTGGCGAATGCGAGCCCGGTAAATGTCGAAGAAGCGGTAGCGTCGCGCCTCTATCATCAGCAGCAGCGTCACCAGCATGATCCCGAACAGCAGCACACCGTGATGCGAGGTCGGTGTCGACAGTGACACCGAAAGCAGCGCTGCCACAACGGTGATCGCCCAGTTCGACGTCCGGTCGATGCGATCGCGCCAGCTCGTCATCCGCCCGAGTTCGCCGCGGTAATAATGGCTGAGCGAATTGGTGATCTCACCAGGCGTGCCGGGCAGCAACGGCACCCGCATGCCCTCTCCCTCCCTTGCCGTCTCCCTTGCCGATGCCATCCCGTCTTGCTTCGTCTCCATGGCTTTTCCTCCCTTCGTGTTCTTTTCAGCCGGCCAATCACAGAGCACCGGCCATTCTGCGCCTGCCGGCGCGCCATTGCAAAACATCGAAAGCGGCCTTAGAGCCATGACTGAAACAAAGAGACGGTGAATTGCGATGGCAAAGAAGATCGACGAAGAAGCCCTGGGCGAAGCCTATAACCGCGCGCTGGCGCTGGAAAAGACCGGCGATGTCGACGCGGCCGTGGCAGCCTATGAGGAAGTCCTGGCAATCGACCCCGACGATCACGGTGGCGCGGCCGTGCGCATCGCCGCGATGGGTCGCGGCGAAACGCCCGTCAAGGCGCCCGACGCCTATGTCGAGACCTTGTTCGACCAGCATGCCGAGGTTTTCGAGGACGTACTCGTCGAGCAGCTCGGCTATCACGTGCCGATGCTGGTACGCCAGCATCTGCAAGCGCTGAAGCTCGGGCCGTTCAAGCGGCTGCTTGATCTCGGTTGCGGTACGGGCCTGACCGGCGGCGCCCTGCGCGACCTCTGCGAGGATATGACCGGCATCGATCTATCGGAGAATATGGTCGAGATCGCCCATGAGAAAGATCTCTACGAGACGCTCTTCGTCGCCGAGGTCGAGGATTTCCTCGACGACAATGACGAGGAAGCCTTCGACATCATCACCGCCACCGACGTCCTGCCCTATCTCGGCGCGCTCGAACCGCTGTTTTTCGGCGCCGCCGAGAACTTGGCGCCCGGCGGTTTGTTCATCTTCTCGTCGGAGACCCTGCCGGAAGAGACCCTCGCCGGCCGCGCTTACATGGTCGGCCCGCACCAGCGCTTCGCCCATGCCGATGCCTATGTGAGAGAGCGGCTGACAGCCACCGGGTTCGAACTCGTCGAAATAACCGATATCAACGTGCGCATGGAAGACGGCCAGCCGACCCCCGGCCATCTGGTGATCGCCAAATATCTCGGTTGACGGAATAGTTTCGCGATTGGCGAAGTATCTCTTGCGCAATTTCTTCCGACCTGATACTTAGTCGATCGGTAAAGTTTACCGCAACGATAGGAAAGGTCGCCGCATGTCGCTCGTTTTCTATGGACATCCGCTCGCCTCCTTCTGCCACAAGGTGCTGATCGCGCTTTATGAAAACGGTACGCCCTTCGACAATCGTCTCGTCGATCTTTCCGACGAGAGCTCGAGCGCCGATCTCTTCCGCTTCTGGCCGATCGGCAAGATGCCGCTGCTCAGGGACGAAGCGCGCGACAGCACCATTCCCGAGACCTCGATCATCATCGAATATCTCGATCACTACTATCCCGGTCCCGTTCGCCTGCTGCCGCTGGAGATCGACCGGGCACTGCAGGTCCGACTATGGGACCGTTTCTTCGACCACTATGTCCAGGCGCCGATGCAGACGCTCGTCAGCAATCGCCGGCGGCCCGAGGGCAAGGCCGATGAGATCGAAATGGCGGCCGCCAGGACGACACTCGCCACCGCCTATGCGATGATCGAAAAGCAGCTCGCCGACAAGCAATGGATCACGGGTGAAGCCTTCACCATGGCCGATTGCGCCGCGGCCCCCGCCCTGTTCTATGCCGAGACTCTGGTGCCGTTCTCGCAGGACCAACCGATGCTTCGCGCCTATTATAATCGGCTGCTGGCTCGCCCGTCCTTTGCAAGAGCGCTGGACGAGGCCCGCCCCTACTTCAAATTCTACCCCTATCACGACAGGCTGCCGGCCCGCTTCCGGGATGCGGCGGAATGATCGAAAGCCAGGCCGATCTCGACCGCATGTTCCATGCGCTGTCCGACCGCAGCCGGCGCGGCATGATCGACCGTCTCGGCCGCGGCCCGGCTTCGGTGACCGAACTCGCCGCGCCGCTTGCGGTTGCCCTGCCGACGGTGATGAAACATCTGCAGGTGCTGGAGGATAGCGGTCTCGTGCTCTCCGAAAAGGCCGGCCGGGTGCGGACATACCGCCTGCAGCGTGATGCGCTGGGCGCCGTCGAGCGCTGGGTGGAACAGAGAAAGATCCAATGGACGACCACCTTCGACAGGCTGGATCGATTTCTGGCCGATGAAACGGAAACCCGAGAATGACCACACCATCCGCCGAACATGCCACCTTCGTCATCGAGCGCCACCTGAGGGCGCCGCTCGCCCGGGTCTTCCGTGCCTGGTCGACGCCGGAATCCAAGCGCCAATGGTTCGCCTGCCACGGTGAATGGGTGACACTGGATTACGCGCTCGATTTCCGCCCCGGCGGCGCCGAGCGGAACCACGTCGCCGATTCCGACGGCCTCCTGCACGCTTTTGACGCGCAGTATATCGATATCGTGACCAATGCCCGCATCATCTATGCCTACGAGATGAAGCTCGGAGAAAGGCGGATCTCCGCCTCGCTCGCAACCGTCGCCTTCGAAGCCGAACCCGCCGGCACCAAAATGGTCTTTACCGAGCAGGTCGTCTTCCTCGATGGCTACGCCGACAACGGCGCCCGCCTCCAAGGCACCGAGATCGGCCTCGACAATCTCGAACTTTTCCTCGAGCGCGAGACGAAACCGATCCATTAGGCGAGCAATGGTCAGTCGCTTGTTTTTTTCCGGGAACCGGCAGCCTTTGCTGACATGTTCAGCGCAGCGGCGGCGCGAACGAGCGACTTCAACGCCTCCTCGTCGATCGTATCGCCCTCATGGAAATCGATCGCACGGCGGGTGTTGCCCTCCAGGCTGGAGTTGAAAAGCCCCGAAGGGTCTTCCAGTGAGGCGCCCTTGGCGAAGGTCAGCTTGACCGCGCCCTTGTAAGTCTCTCCAGTGCAGATGATGCCGGAACGCTCCCACACCGGAACCCCTCGCCACTTCCATTCCTCAACCACCTCGGGCTCGGCCTGCCTGATGAGCGCTCGAACCTCGGCGAGCATCTTACCTCGCCAATCGGCCAGTTCCTCGATCCTTGCATCGATCAGCCGAGAGGGAGAGGTTCCCTCGTTTCCGTCCCCGGTATCGCTCTTCATGGTTGCTGTCGCCTTCTTCATGGTTGTCATTGCCCGCCCGTATGCCGATAACCGACGACGCCGCGCCTCTTCTGGGACGCATAAAGGACGCTGTAACGCTTTGAATTCTTGTCCGCTCACATCCGTTCGCCGGGCAATCGGCTGGCCTGCTCCACCCAGGCGGCGAGTTGGGCTTCGTCGATTTCGTCGTCCTCACGGATGTCGAGATAGCGCACTTCCTTCTGTTTGGATTGGCCGGGTGGAAGAGGATGCAGCGACATGCCCCGGAAGAACGCCACCTTGACGTATTTCGTGAAGCAATGAACGCCGAGGAACCAGCCCTGTCCTTCGATGCCGTAGAAGGGCGAGTTCCATTTCACCGCCTTGCATACTCCAGGCACGGTGCGCGTGATCAGCGCGTCGAGCCGACGCCCGAGGTTGCTTTTCCAGCCCGGCATGGCGGCGATGTAGGCTTGCACCGGAGCCTCACCGTAGCCCTTGGGGATTTGCGGGTTGCCGCCCGAGAGAAGTTTCGGCTCCGCCGCGGTCGGCTTGGCGGCTATCGTCTTTCCGAGCTTCGCTGCGGTCTTGGAGGTCTTGCCGGCCATTGCCTTCACTCCTATCTCCCGCCCCACCTCGCAGCATAGGGCAGCACGAACAGGTGGAGACCGGTCACGAGAAGCAGGCCGAGCGGCAGCAGCGCCAAGAGGCCCACCCAGACGGTCGATTTCTCCTGTACCATGGCGATAATATTGAGAATGACCACCACGGTAAAGGCAACGGACAGCCCGCAGTGGATCTGCCGCAACCAGTTGTTCAAGTCCAATGGAACCGCCCGCGTTAAAATCAGCCCGGCTTGGGCGGCCTCACTCCGTCCGCGCCAGCACCTGCTCCAGATTTGCAAGGAACTGTGTCCACCCACTTCTGGCGCCGCCGAAAGCCTGCCGCTGATCCGGCCGGAAACCCGCTTGCTCCATACGCAGATGCGTGCCCGTGCCGGTCGGGGTGAGCGTCCAGGTGACCGTGCTTTCGAGACCGTAGGCATCCCAGCTATAGGACAGGGTCCTGTTCGGCTCGACCTCCAGAACCTTGCAGTCGACCGAACCCCAATCGGCGTTGAAGCGGAAGCGATGGTCCGCGACCGGCTTGAAGTCGCTCTTCATCAGCCACTCCTGAATCAAGTGCGGCTGGGTCAGCGCCCGCCAGATCTTTTCCGAAGGAAAAGGAAATTCCCGTTCGATGACGACGGAGCGCGTTTCTGTCGATATGTCGGTCATTGATCCATCCTTTTCAGCAAATCTTCGAGATCGTTGAAGCGGTTTTGCCAGAACCCGGCCATCTCGCTCGTCCAATCGATGAGCGGAGCAAGTGCGCCGAGCTGCGCGCTATAATGGGTCTGACGGCCTTCGTGCCGGTCGCGCACCAATCCGGCTTGCTTCAGAATGCCAAGATGCTTTGAGACGACCGGCTGCGAGACCCCGGCCCGCGCAGTCAGAGCCCCGACCGTCTTCTCGCCTTCCCGGCACAGCCGCTCGAAAAGAGCCCGCCGGGTGGGGTCGGCAAGTGTCCTGAACAGTACGTCCGGAGCATTGGACATTTGGAACCCATACCTCGTTAGCTATGAATAAACCCATAGCTGCAAAGACATATGTTCGTCAAGCAATAAATAAAAAAAGAGAGAGCAAGCCGTAACAGGCGTTGCCTGCCATACAGCGTAGACAAGTTCGAGAAATCATTCGCTGACCGTGCATAGCTTGTTGGCTATGCATCGACTTTTGCCGGATCACCGGATCGCATTCCCGATGGCCCCCGGGCTGCGGAGGACCCTGTCGATGGCAACAAAATGCCGAAAGCCGCAAACGGCTTCCGGCGATATCAAGCTCGGCGTCTTTGTTCGGGTTCAGGAACCGGAAACGACTTTCAGATTGCCGCCATGGCTGCCGCCTGCAAAAATCTGCTTGCGGCCGAACTCGTTGTTGAAGGCCAGGCGCTGCTGCTCGCGGGTGATGCCGAGCTCGGGGAAGAGCAGCTCGGCGACGCGATAGGCTTCCTCCAAGTGCGGATAGCCGGAGCCGATCACCGTATCGATGCCGATCTCCTGATATTCGCGCAGGCGCGCGGCCACCGTTTTCGGTGAACCCACAAGCGCAGTGCCTGCGCCGGCACGTACCAGGCCGACGCCGGCCCACAGGTTCGGCGAGACCTCGAGCTTGTCACGGCGGCCGCCATGAAGGGCTGCCATGCGCTTCTGGCCGACCGAGTCGGATTCATGGACGAAGCGCTCCTGCGCCTCGCGGATCGTATCGTCGTCGAGATGGCGGATCAGCCGCTCGGCCGCCTCCCATGCCTCCTCATCGGTTTCGCGCACGATGAAGTGCAGGCGGATACCGAAGCTCACCTCGCGGCCACGCTCGGCGGCGGCCTTGCGCACCTTGGCGACCTTCTCGGCCACCTGCGCCGGCGGTTCGCCCCAGGTCAGGTACTTGTCGACGCGGCCGACGGAGAAATCGATGCCGGCATCCGACGAGCCGCCGAAATAAAGCGGCGGACGCGGGTTCTGCACCGAGGGAAAGCCGAGGCGCGCATTGGTCGCCTTGATGTATTTGCCGTCGAAACTCGCAGTCCCCTTGTCCAGCAGTTCCTCGAAGACGGTGAAGAACTCCTCGGCATGGGCATAACGCTCGTCATGCTCAAGATGAATGCCGTCGCCCGCAAGCTCCGCCGGGCTGCCGCCGACGACGATGTTAAGCAACAGACGGCCGTTGGAAATGCGGTCGAGCGTCGTCGCAAGACGAGCGTAGTAAGCGGGTGACGCAGTGCCGGGACGGATCGCCACCAGAAACTGCAGTTTTTCGGTCTTGGCGGCAAGAGCCGCCGCCGTCACGAAGGATTCCTCGCAGGCAACCCCGGTCGGCAGCAGCACGCCGGAATAGCCGAGCCGGTCGACCGCCTGGGCGATCTGCGTGAGATAGCCGATCTCGGGCGCGCGGTTGAGATCCGCGGAACCGAGATAGGTGCCGTCGCCCGACGTCGGGATGAACCAGAGGAAATTAATGGGATCGGATGTGGCGGTCATGGAAACGGTCCTTTGCTGCGAAATTCGAAATTCAGTTCGCGCGGCTAAGCCGGCCTTTGTCGGGCGACGACGTGCAGCACGGGCCTGCCCACCGCGCCCGCGCGCATGCTCGGGAGGATCGCGGTAACGATGGGAAGAATGCCGGGCTTTGTCTGCGCGTGAACATTTGCAATATCCTGTCGATCGATGGCGGCTGGCGGATGCACTCGAGAGTCGCCTTCGGTGGTCAGAATACTGACATAGACTATGAATTATATCGACAATATCAATTTTTCATTGTCATCCGCTTCGAGGAATAATTTTCCCCGTTCGGGCGCTCCTCGGCAAGCGCCTGCCGTCAAACCTCCCGACGTTCGACGGCTAGCCGCTCCCGGATAAAGCCGGGGCCGCCTGCAAGGCGCGTCGCAAGCAAGCTCGCAGGATCCACCATGCGCCAATAGGGCGTAACGGTCGAAACCGGCTCACCCTTTTCCAGCGCATCGAAGGACATTTCGGCAATCGCGCGCAAATGCCGCTGCACGGTCACCGGGCAACAGGCATCCGCCCCATATTGGGCAGCGAGGCGGCGGCGAAGGACGCCGACCTCGGTGAAAACACCTTCCGGCGCCGACCTGATCTGCTCTGCGACCATCTGCTGCGATGGAATAAGCATCGCCTGCATTCCGCTGCGGCCCCTGCGCCGCGGCTCGATCATCGGAACTTCGTCCATGTCTCCTCCCGCAAACATTGTGCTTTCCTCTCAATCTAGGGTTCGAGCGAATGACGGCCAGCTTCGATGCGCCAATCGGAACGAAGTCGGCCTTCACGGCTTTTCTGCTCTCGCCGTTTCGGTTAATCCTCGAAGCCTCGCACTCGGGATAAGGATAGGACATATGGCTAAAGTCGCATTCATCGGTCTCGGCGTCATGGGTTTTCCCATGGCCGGTCATCTGAAGACGAAGGGCGGCCACGATGTCACCGTCTACAATCGGACGGCCGAAAAAGCCGCCGCCTGGGCCGAGAAATTCTCCGGCAAGTCCGCTCCCACCCCGGCCGAGGCTGCCACCGGGGCCGATTTCGTTTTCGTCTGCGTCGGCAATGACGAAGATCTCCGATCGGTGACATCGGGCGAGAATGGCGCCCTGCACGGCATGAAGCCCGGTTCGACACTGATCGACAACACCACCGCCAGCGCCGAGGTCGCCCGCGAACTTTATGCTGCGGCCAAGGAGAAAGGCGTCGACTTCATCGACGCTCCGGTCTCCGGTGGCCAGGCCGGCGCCGAAAACGGTGTCCTGACCGTCATGTGCGGCGGCGACGAGGCCGTCTTCGAACGCGCCAGACCCGTCATCGACGCCTATGCCCGCATGGTCGGGCTGATGGGGCCGGCGGGCGCGGGCCAACTGACCAAGATGGTCAACCAGATCTGCATCGCCGGCCTCGTCCAGGGACTTGCCGAAGGCCTGCATTTCGGCAAACGCGCCGGTCTCGATATCGAAAAAGTCGTCGAGGTGATTTCCAAGGGGGCGGCCGGCTCCTGGCAGATGGAAAACCGCCACAAGACGATGAACGCCGGTAAATATGATTTCGGCTTCGCTGTGGACTGGATGCGCAAGGATCTCGGCATCGTGCTCACCGAAGCCCGCCGCAACGGCGCCAAGCTCCCGGTCACCGCCGTCGTCGATCAGTTCTACGGCGACGTCCAGGCGATGGGCGGCAATCGCTGGGACACATCCTCGCTGCTCGCCCGCCTCGAGAAATGATCGGCCCCTCCTCCGATGCAACCGAACTGATCGCACATCTCGAAACGCTGCGTTCGGAGGAGAATATCGTCGGCATGGCGCGCTTCGGCATTGCCACGAACCGCGCCCTCGGCATCCCCAATCCCGATGTCAAGGCGGTTGCCAGGCAAGCGAAAAAGGATCACGCCAGGGCAAGGCAGCTCTGGCGCAGTGACATCCGCGAAGCCCGCCTGCTCGCCCTCTTTACTTCAGAGCCGAAGCAGTTGACGGCGGATGATGCGCGGAATTGGGCCAATGATTTCAACTCCTGGGAGATCGTCGATTGCGCTGCCGATCTCTTCGTCGAGGCCCGACTCGACGAGCTCGTGTCGGAATTCGCCGCCGATGAACGCGAATTTGTCAGACGCGCGGCCTTCGCCATGATATCAGGCGCCGCCGTTCATCGGAAGAAAGAGCCCGACGCCGCCATCCTTGCCTGGATGCCGCTGATCGAAGCCCATTCCGGCGATCCTCGAAACTTCGTGCGCAAGGCCGTCAATTGGGCACTGCGCAGTATCGGCAAGCGCAATCTTGCCTGTCATGCGCCGGCGCTCGCACTCGCAAGGACCCTGGCGGAAAGCCCTGACAAAACCGCCCGCTGGATCGGCAAGGATGCCGGCAGGGAACTGACCGGCGAAAAGCTGCTGGCACGGCTGAGATAGAGCGGAGCCGGCTCCACCGCATCCCTCTTTGCGCATCTCTTCGGACGCGCGGCAGCAACGCCGAAGCCCTCGCTCTTCGTCAATGATGTTTGGATTTTTCGACCAGGAAATCGATCAGCACCCGGACCGCCGGCGGCATACCCTTGGCGGTCGTGAAGACGATATAAAACTGGCTTTCCTCCGACTGCCATTCCGGCAGCACCCGCACCAGCCTGCCGGCCTGCAGATCCGCCTCGCAGGCACTTTCGAGCAGAAGGCCAAAGCCGAGGCCGGCACGGGCCGCGTCGAGGATGGCGGTCATACTGCGGCAGGTGAGCCGCGGTTGATGCCGAATCACCCGCCTGGCATCATTCGGGCCGATCAATTCCCAGCTGTGGAACGACACCCATGAGGTCATTGCCAGCGTCGGCAATTCGGCGAGTTCGTCCACGCAATTCAGGCCGCCGGTGCGCTCGATGAGCGAGGGACTTGCAACGAGGATGCGCCTGATACGGTCGAGCTTGCGCATCGTCAGGCTCGTCTGCGTCTCCGGCTCGTTGGTCGCCCTCACCTCAAGATCGATCCGTTCGTTGATGAGATCGGCGCGCCGGTCGGAGCCGATGATCTGCAGCTTGATCTTCGGATAACGTTCCAGGAATTCAGGCAGGATTCCGCCGACCGAAATATCGACGAGACCGAGCGGACAAGCCATCCGGACCACACCTTGCGGGTCGGACTGAGCCTCGCTGACGATCGACTTGGCGCGGTCGGCCTCCTGCAGGATGGTCTGGCATCTTTCGTAGAAGGCCTGGCCGATCTCCGTCACCCGGAAGTGACGCGTCGAGCGCTCTATCAGCCTTGCGCCAAGCCCGTCCTCGAGCCGGCTGACCCGCCTGCTCAGCTTAGAACGCGGTATCTTGAGATCGCGACTTGCGGAAGCAAAGCCGCCGCTAGAGACGACAGCGGCGAAATAATAGTAATCGTTGAGATCGTCCATAAGAACAAGCTATCCGAGTGAAGGAATGAATGCCGCCCCCTCTGTAAGGGTTGTATCCACTCTCACCAAAAGCTGTAATCACATTGTCGGCATTGGATTTTCTTTTCGCGACCTGTTGCGGCAAAACCAGCCGACGGCGAAGACGAGAAGCGGCCAACAGCTCCCGTCCGCGCAATGACGCGATCAATCGCGCCGGCGCTCTTGAAATTTAAAAGGGAGTTCAGCGAGAAACGGGGTTTCCAAGAAACCGACATGCAATACGCAAAGGTGCCGGTTCTACCGCCTCGGAAAAGGCCATCCTGAGAGACCGCCTTGAAGACTGCGCGCCAAAACGCTGCAAGGACGGTCCGGCAGGGAAGACCGGACCCGTCCCCGTAGCTGATCGGAGGTCACTCGGATCAGAAACTGATTTGAAGTGCCCCCGGCCCGAAAACCGGGGGCATCCACTAAGTGGATTAGAACGAACGCTGCAGACGGAAGTAGCCCGTCGTGGAGTCGTCGCCATCATCCGGATCGAGGTACTGAACCGAAGCCTTGGCGTAGAAGTTGTCGACGATCTGGTAATCAACCGTCAGACCGACCTTCCAAGCATCGCCGAGACCGTCGAAGTTGTCCGGAACAGCCTTGTCGCCACCGAAGTAGTTGCCGTAGTACTGAACGGCCGGGGTGATCTTCAGCTTGTCGGTTGCCTTGATAGCGTATTCAGCAGCAACAGCCCATTCAGCCGACGAGTAGTAGGAGTTCGGGCCGGAAGAGTATACGCCAGCGAGGCCGAGCGTACCGGGACCGATGTCAACCGTACCCATTGCACGGATTGCGCCGTCTTCGTTGTCGAAGTCCCAGCCACCGGTAACCTGGTAGCTGAACGCACCGGCAGTGCCGCCAACGCCGAAGGCAACACCAACGTTGTTGGCTTCTTCGCCGGTCTTGTAAACGCCGTCTTCCAGTTCATCGACGCTGAGGCCAGCGTAGAAGGTGCCGCTTTCGTACTGATAACGGAGGGAGTTGTGCAGCGTTACGACCGAACCGATGTCATCGGTTTCGCCGGAGAGGCCATCGTCCCACCAGCTGTAGAAGAGACCGGCGCGGAAGCCCGCGACGTCGAGGTAAGCGGAGTCGAGGACGGCGTCCTGATCGGTAGCGTTGTCAGCATTGAACTGCATGACGATAACGCCGGTCAGCGGACCGTACTCGGTGTCGCTCTTGGCCGTGAACTGAACCTGACCGCGGGTCACTGCATCCCAGTCCGAATCGCCGCCGACGTCTTCGCCAACGTTAACCTGGAAACGGATGTAGCCTTCGATCTTGAGGCAGGTTTCGGTGCCCGGGATGTAGAAGTAGCCGGTGCCGTAAGCGTCGCAGACGCGAACATATTCAACCGGTTCCGGCTCAGCAGCAACAATAGCGTCAGCTGCAAGAACCGGCGTCGATGCAGCAAATGCTGCTGCTGATGCAAGCAAAACCATTCTGATGTTCATTTACCAATCCATTCCTTTGTCGATCGGGGCTGGCTTCCAATCGGGTAGTCGATTTGAAGCCGGCCCAGTTTGAACAGCCATCTCGGCGTGCGGATCGATCGAACCGCCAAACCGTCATCCCATACACCGCCTTATCAAGCAATTCTCGATACACGTGAGATGGGCCTACCGAAGTTACTTTCCCCGTAGGCGTGATTTTTATACAACAATTTCAATTATTTAAACGACAAAAACAGAAAACGGCCCCGCGACGGAAATCTCCCATCGCAAGCCGCAAACACTATACCCCATTCGTCAATTTCTCCACCGTTCGACCCCCGTCGAACATAATGGTGAAGTGCGCAAACTCTACCGCCGGCTAACCAACACATACAAGGCAGCGGCTTAGAACATGGTGTCCTGAATTCGATACCAATGAGACAAAACGATGACGCATCACTCACTGGTTGTCGATAAGCATAGCCTCACATTCGTTACCAGGCTATTTATTTTTGAGAGTTTGGCACGATTCGAGCGTTTTTTCGCTATTTCCAGGGCTTTTCTGCAGTGGCAACCACAGTCAGCCTCACCCTCGCTTCCCAGATCGGGCTCAAATGTGGCCGGATGGCCTCCGGCAGCTCGATCCTCGCGCAATTGTGGCGTGCGACCGCAGGCCGCACGCCGATTTCAATCCTCGTTGGATTTGGCATTCTCCAGAATCATGTACTCGAGCGGCAGCTGGGTCGAATACTTGATCTGCTCCATTGCAAAGGCGGAAGAAACGTCGCGGATCTCGATCTTGGCAATCATCCGCTTGTAGAAAGCGTCATAGGCGGCGATATCGGGAACGACGACTCGCAAGAGATAGTCGACATCCCCGCTCATCCGGTAGAATTCGACCACTTCGGGGAATTCGGCAACCACCTCGGAAAAGCGTCGCAGCCATTCGATCGAATGTGTGGCGGTGCGAATCGACACGAAGACGGTGACTTTGGTGTTGACCTTCTCCGGATCAAGGATGGCGACTCGCCGCTTGATGACGCCGTCTTCCTCCATCTTCTGGATGCGCCGCCAGCAAGGCGTCGTCGAAAGCCCGACTTTCTTGGCGAGATCGGCCACGGCGAGGGTCGAATCTTCTTGCAGCAGACGCAGTATTTTGCGGTCGAGGCGGTCCATGCGCACAACAGTCCTTTCGAATTATTTTTCTTTGTATAGCGCGATTCCGCGCAACGAAAAGAATTTTGTTTCAGGAAAGCAGGTTTTTCGTCCGTTCTCGCAAGACCGGTAGCAGTTCGCCCTCGAACCAGGGATTACGGCTCAGCCAGCCGCTGTTGCGCCAGCTCGGATGCGGCAGCGGCAGCACCGCCGGCGACCGGCCGGACAGAAGGCTGTCGCGCCATGCCCGCACCGTCTCGGTCATATTGGCTTGCTTTTCGTCAGCCATATGCCAGGCCTGCGCATATTGGCCGATGACCAGCACGAGTTCGATCTGCGGCATCGCCGAAATCACCCTTTGCCGCCAGAATGGCGCACATTCGCGGCGCGGCGGCAGATCCGCGCCCTTGTCGTCATAGCCGGGAAAGCAGAACCCCATCGGCACGATGGCGAATCGGTCGCGGTCGTAGAAGCTTGCCCTGTCGACGTCGAGCCAGGACCGCAACCGGTCGCCCGAGGCATCGTCAAACGGCAGGCCGCTCTCATGCACCCTGAGCCCCGGCGCTTGCCCAGCGATCAGGATGCGCGCCTTCGAGGAGATCACGGCCACCGGCCGCGGCTCGTGCGGCAGCCGATATTCAGGACCTTTCGCCGGCATATCCCGACAGATGCGGCAGGACGCGATTTCGCTCCGCAGCATCTCCAGGGTGGCTTCGTCGGTCATGTCTTTACTCCCACCCGGCGATCTGCCGGATGAAACGCAGGGCGCCGTCGAAGCCGGATTTGTGGCGCGCGTGATCGCGCACATCACGCGGCCGCTCGAAAGCCCCGGCCCAGAGGCCCGCCTTCGCGGCCCTCGCCTCGGCCTCCTCCTTGCCATAACCGCCATAGGAGATGGCCATGCCCAGGCGCACCATGGCGGCATTGATATCGCCACCCGTCCCGCTCCGGCAGACGACAAGCAGCCTTTCGTAGCGGTCGCGCCGGCGGCCCTGGCAAAGCGTTCCCGATGGCAGGACCATGCCCTGCAGCGCCTCGCGCGCCGCCCGCCCGCAAGCCCAGGCCTTCCCTGCCCTTTCGCAGCTCTGGTGGAGTTCCGGTGCATCTATGCCTTCGAGGCGCAAACGTTCGTCTCCCAATAGCAAACTGTCGCCGTCGGCAGCATGGAAAGCGCCAGAACGCTCGATTCTCGCTGCGTCGTTGAGCTTGGCGGCCATCAGCGCCAAGAGCGCCAGCAGGGCAAAAGCAATCACGCCGTCGCGAATCAGGCGCAGGCCCCGTGTCACGCTTTCGCCTCCTTAAAAAACAAATCCTTGGCAAAGATGGCAAACATCTTCTTAAGAATTGCCGGTTAAGCTCTTATCCACCCTGGGATGAAGTTTCAACGTGCACATGAGTACCGGCGTAAGCACATCGACCGACAAGATTATCGTCGACAGGTCGCGCAGCCACCGCAACAAGGCCGTTTCCAAGGCCGTGCGGCAAACGCGCGAACGTCTTCAGTCCGGCCATGCGTCCAATTCCTCCTTCGACCGCGACGTGCTCAAGATGTATGTGGCGTCGATGCTGCAGGGCGCGACGATCATGCCGCTCTTCGTCGTCATCATCACCGCCCTCGGCGTCTATTTCACTCAAAACACGCAATTGCTTTTCTGGGCGCTGCTGACGCTCACCTGTCATGCCGGTAATATCCTGCTCGCACGGCGCGCACGACGGCAGGAAATCACCTCCGAGAACGCCCGCAAATGGCGCCGCTTGCTGCTCGCCGGCCAGTTCCTGCTCGGCTGCTGCTGGGCCATCTTCGCGCTGCAGGGCTGCGATAGCTGCGAGCCGTCGAGCTTCATCCTCTATAAGGGTGCGACGCTGTTGATCGCACTCTCCGTCACGGCAATGTCGAACTTCATGCTGACGCCTGCCGTGCTCGTCGCCTTCGCGCCGGCGATTTTGGCACTCGCCGGCAAGAGCGGCCTGTCGCGTGACCTGCTTGAAATCAGCCTGACCGGCGCCTTCACCACCACCGTCGTCTTCTTCAATTATATCAGCGACCGGCTCTTCAAGTCGAACCTCAGAATCCTTTCCTACCAGTCGGAGAAGGACGACCTGATCGCAGAGCTCGAAGTGGCGAAATCGATGTCGGACGAGGCTCGCCGCCGCGCCGAGGAGGCAAACCTCGCCAAATCCCGCTTCCTTGCCTCCATGTCGCACGAACTCAGAACCCCGCTCAACGCCATTCTCGGTTTCTCCGAAGTGATGTCGGCGGAAGTCATGGGGCCGCTCGCCAATCCGACCTACAAGGAATATGCCGGCGATATCCACCGCTCCGGCCAGCATCTGCTTGATCTCATCAACGAGATCCTCGACCTTTCCCGCATCGAGGCCGGCAAATACGAGCTGAGCGAGGAGGCGATCTCGCTTCTCGATATCACCGAAGATTGCATCGGTATGGTCCAGCTGCGCGCCCGCGCCAAGAACATCGCCATTTCGGATCAATTCGAGCGGCAGCTGCCGGCCATCTGGGCAGACGAGAAGTCGATGCGCCAGGTGGTGCTCAACCTTCTCTCCAACGCCGTCAAGTTCACGCCGCAAGGCGGCGAAATCCACGTCAAGGTCGGCTGGACGGCCGGCGGCGGACAATACATCTCGATCAAGGACAACGGTCCCGGCATTCCGGAAGAAGAGATTCCCGTCGTGCTCTCGGCCTTCGGTCAGGGCTCGATCGCCATCAAGAGCGCCGAACAGGGCACCGGCCTCGGCCTGCCGATCGTGCAGGCGATCCTTGCCAAGCATGACGGGCAGTTCCTGTTGAAATCGAAGCTGCGCGAGGGCACCGAGGTCATCGCCATCCTGCCGGCCAAGCGCGTGCTCCAGAGCCTGCCGGCGGTCGAAGAAGCTCATCCCGTCTCTCGCAAACGCAAGAGTTTTGCCTGATTCAGCCGCGTGATTTCGGCCGATCCAGTCTAAATCAGGCGGGGCTGAAAAACAGGTGCTTGCCGAGGACGAAGCCGAGATAGAGGCAGCAGGCGGCGATCATGCAGGTCACAGCAAAGGAACCGAGATCCTTGGCATGTTTGCCGACGATCGAAATCTCCGGTGATATCCGGTCGATCACCTCTTCGACGGCGGTATTCATCGCCTCCATCGAAAACAGCCCGAGAAACAGCAGCACTGCGACAACGATCTCGCCGGCACTTGCACCAACAAGCGCCAGTGCTGCGATCGATACAACGAAGAAACCAAGCTCCTGGCGGAACGCCGCCTCTTTCAGCACGCGCAGGAAGCCCGCCCAGGAATAGCTGGCCGCGGCGAAGAAATGCCGAAATCCGGTCTCTTTCGTCACCGCAGGCTTGGTCAAGACGCCCTCTCCTCTTGCCGTTGCGTCACAGACCCGGGAAGGCTTGCCGTCTCCCCTTCAATGAGCGAATACGCAAATAGCGAATCCCCCTGGGCGGCGCAAGCGAACGCAGGCGGATCGGCGGTGCCGACCGCGGGATCGGCGGTGCCGACCGCGGCCTCAATGCTTGTTGGTCACACCCGCCTGGGCGAAGGTCGCCATGCCGGAATGGCAAGCCGCCGCCGCCTTGACGATGCCGGCGGCAAGAGCGGCCCCCGTACCTTCGCCGAGCCGCATGCCGAGCGCCAGAAGCGGCGTCTTGCCGAGCATCTCGATCGCGCGCAGATGTCCGGGCTCGCCGGAAACATGTCCGATCAGGCAATGGTCGAGCGCGGATGGATTGGCGGCTTTCAGGATTGCCGCAGCGGCCGTCGCGACATAACCGTCGATCAGCACCGGAATGCGCTCCATGCGGGCGGCAAGGATGGCGCCGGCCATGGCCGCGATCTCGCGGCCTCCGAGCCGGCGCATGATCTCCAGGGGATCGTCGAGATGATCGCTGTGCAGCGCCACCGCCTTTTCCACCGCCGCGATCTTGCGCTCCAGCATCTCGCCTGCCGAACCGGTGCCGGGTCCAACCCAGTCGCGCGCAGAACCGCCGTAGAGCGCATAGTTGATCGCCGCGGCAATCGTCGTGTTGCCGATGCCCATTTCACCGATGCAGAGCAGGTCGGTGCCGCCGGCGATCGCCTCCATGCCGAAGGCCATGGTGGCAGCGCAATCGCGCTCGGAAAGTGCTGCCTCCTCGGTGATGTCGCCGGTGGGATATTCGAGCGCCAGATCGAAGACTTTCAGCCCGAGATCATAAGCGACGCAGATCTGGTTGATCGCAGCCCCTCCGGCCGCAAAATTCTCGACCATCTGCTGGGTCACGGCGGGCGGAAAGGGCGTGATACCCTGCCGGGTGACGCCGTGATTGCCGGCAAAGATTGCCACCAGCGGCCGGTTGACGGCAGGGGCGCGGCCCGTCCAGGCGGCAAGCCAGAAGGCGATTTCCTCCAGCCTTCCAAGCGCACCCGGCGGCTTGGTCAATTGCGCGTCACGTTCGCGCGCGGTCACCAGCGCGCGGGCATCCGGCCCCGGCAGGTCGCGGAGCAGGGTACGGAAATCGTCGAACGGCAGGCCTGAAACGCTCATCTGTGCGGTTTTCCTATGAATCCGGTATTCTGTCTTTTCCACGCAAACCACTTGTTTGCGTCGAGCAAATCAGCTTCCTTGCGGGTGGCAACTCTCTTAAAGCGGGCGGACGAGGCGAACAACTGCAAAAGCGCCGCCGCGACCATAAGCCGAGACCACAAGCCGAGACCTCTGGCAGAACGAAGCAGAATGAAGATCAAGGACCATGCGGTCGATACCGCCCGCGCCGTCGCCTTTCTCAGCCGCATTCCCATGCCGCAGTCGCTGTTCAAAGGCTATGACGGCAGGCTCGGCCCGCTGGTGCGCGCCTTTCCCTTCGCCGGCATCGTCATCGGTGTCGCGCCCGCCCTCGCCCTGCTGCTGCTTTTGGGGCTCAGCGCCGATCCGCTGATGGCGGCCCTGATCACGCTTTCCATCCAGGTCCTCGTCACCGGCGCGCTGCATGAGGACGGCCTGGCCGATACGGCCGACGGCATCGGCGGCGGCAAGAGCCGCGAGCAGAGCCTTATCATCATGAAGGATAGCCGGATCGGCACCTATGCAGCGATAGCGTTGATCCTCTCCTTCGCGATCCGCGCAGCGGCACTTGCCGCCCTCGCCCGCCACGCCTCGCCGCTTGCCGCAGCCCTTGCCGTTCCCGCGGTTGCCGCGCTCAGCCGCGGCGCCATCGCCTGGCACTGGCAGCGACTGCCGCCGGCCAAGGCCGAGGGCGTGGCCCCCTCGACCGGCCGGCCTGACGAGGCGGCGATGCAATTTGCGCTCGCCTCGGCCGGCTTCCTCGCAGCCATTCTGATCTGGCCGGCATTCGGCCTGCGGCCGCTGGTCGCAAGCCTGCTCGCGACCGGCATCGCAGCCCTTGCCTTCACCGCCTTCATCCGTCGCAAGCTTGACGGCCACACCGGCGACACGCTGGGCGCGACGCAGCAGATTTGTGAAGTGGCCACCCTTTGCGCCCTTGCCACGGCTCTTTGAAACCCCGATATATCGCTCATGCAAACACCCTGCATTCACGTCTGCTCCCTGGTTTCCGCCACCGGATTTTGCGCCGGCTGCGGCCGGACTCTTCAGGAAATCGGCAGCTGGATGAACTACTCCGACACCGAGCGAAGACAGATCATGGCGCTGCTGCCGGCAAGGCTTGCAGGCGTCGCCGCAGTGTCGAACCACATGAATACAACTCTCGCCGGCGGGCCGGAGCGGCCTTGATGATGCGTTTGATCGTCTTCCTCTTCGTCATCGGCATCGGCATCGGCCTTGCCATGCTGATCGTCAACAATGACAGCGGGCGCATCCTCGGCCTGCAGAGCGATGATTTCGGCCGCGTCGTCTATCTCATGCCGATCGCATTGATGCTGTCGGCCGGCATTTGGACAAGCCGGCGCAGCCTCAGTGAAACGATGCGCCAGATGATGATATGGCTGGTCCTCATCCTGGCACTTGCCACCACCTATCTCTATCGCCAGGAAGCGCTTGCCGTCGGCAACCGGCTGCTTGCCGGCCTTGTGCCCGGTCACGCGGTCGTCGTCACGACAAGCGAGGGCGGCCAGGAAATTATCCTGCACAAGCTGCTGAACGGCCATTTCGAGGCCGATGTCGCTGTCAACGGCCAAACGATCGAGATGCTCGTCGATACCGGCGCCAGCATGGTGGCGCTCTCGCGCGAAGATGCCGAGCGGATCGGCATCGACCTTACCCGCCTCACCTATTCCATGACCGTCATGACCGCCAACGGCCGCGGCCGCGCGGCACCCGTCACCCTCGACCAGGTGGCGATCGGCCCGATCGTCCGCAACAATGTTGCAGCCAGCGTCGCCGAGGACGGCCGGCTCGACCAGAGCCTGCTCGGCATGAGCTTCCTGGAAACGCTGGGCTCGCTGCAGATGCAGACCGACGAATTGCGTATGCGGGATTGAGCCCGGCGCAGCTTTACGCCGGCATTCGGATCTGTCACCTTCACGCGCAACAACAAGACCACAAAGAGCAAAAAGAAACTCCTAGTCTGGTGGCACCGCAGGTTCGACCGGCCTTCGCCTTCGGCGAGGCTTTGATCTATGGGTGCGACAGGAGTTTCGCGATGCATTCACTCTGGCCGATCGTCATCGGCGGCATTCTGCCCGCCCTGTTCTGGGGCATTACCGCCATCTTTCAGAAGCAGAGCGCGGTCGCCGCCACCGGTTCCGCCGTCTATCTGATCGCCTTCGGCGTCGCCTGCGCCCTCGTCGGCCTGGCCGCCGCGCTGATCTGGCGACCTGCCCCCTGGACCGCCGGGGGTCTCGGTTTTGCCGCCACAGCAGGCGCCTGCTTCGCCGCCGGCACCGGCCTCATCAGTTTCGCGCTCTCCGCCTACGGTGTCCCGGTCTCCAAACTCGCGCCGATCTGGAGCTGTAACGTGCTGGTGACGCTGGCAATCGGCGCCGTCTTTCTCGGCGAAGCCTCCGAGCTTAACGTGATGAAGCTCGCCGCCGGCACCCTCCTCATCCTGTCGGGCGCCCTGCTCGTCAGCAGTGCCTGAGGGGGATTGGCCCAATACAGACTGGCCCTTCGTCGCCAAAACGCTCCTGCATTGCAGCACGTTCTGCTTTGTTGATATCCTGCGTCGAGGCGCCTGCGCGCCCACCGGAGTTCGAGATGAATCCACGACAATTGAAGACATTCCTTGCGGTCATCCGGCATGAAAATCTCACGCGCGCCGCTGCCGAGGTCAATCTCGCCCAGTCGAGCCTCAGCGATCAGATACAGGCGCTGGAAGACGAGCTTGGCACAGAACTCTTCCTCCGCTCCCGGCAGGGCGTTGCCCTGACAGCGGCAGGGGCGGCGCTGAAGACCTATGCGGAAGAAATCCTGGCGCTGAACGACGAGGCAAAAGGCGCCGTCCGTGCCGCCGCCGGCAACGTCGAACAGTCCGTCAGCGTGGGCACCCTCGAAACCATCGCCGCCGAAAGGCTGGCGCCGTGGCTGTCGCTCTTTGGCAAGCAGAACCCGGGTCTTGGCCTGAAGCTCAAGATCGGCGGCAGCGGCGAATTACTTACTCAGTTGCATGAGGGCTCGATCGACGTTGCCTTCACCTTCGATCGCGGGCAGCGGGATGAGCGCTTCGCCATGCGCCGAGTCTCCAGCGAGCCACTGGTACTGATCACCAGCCGCAATGCGCGCGCCCTGCCACACGAAAGCCTCGCGGCATTGAGCACTGCGCCCTTCATCGCCACCGAATCCGGCTGCGTTTACCGCCACTTGTTTGAGACCGCCTTTGCCGAGGCGGGTGTGCCCGCACCGACTATCGTTACGGAAGTCGACAGCATCGCGACGATCATCCGGCTCGTTGCCTCAGGCGCCGGTTGCGGGCTGGTCCCTGGTCTTGCGGTCGGGGCGGCACGCGGTGATGTCATCGAGCTGCCATGGCCGGGTGAACCACCCATCGCCACGCTGGTGATGATGTGGCGGCGCCGGCGCGTGCAGCCGCCGGCGCTCGCCCTCATGCTGCAATCGGCAAGCAAGCACTTCTCGCCGATCAGACCAGACGATGCCCGCCTTCGACATGCAGGATAGTACCGGTGGTGAAGCCGTTACCGATCAGGAAGCGGATCGCATCGGCGATGTCTTCGGGCTGGCCGACGCGCCCTGCCAGCAGGCGCTGCGCCATCGCCTCCAGCGTCGCCTGCCTGGCGTCTCCGGCAACGAAGTTCCAGATTGGTGTATCCACCCAACCCGGCGATACAGCATTGATGCGGATCGGCGCCAGTTCGACGGCAAGCGCCCTGACCAGGCCTTCGAGGGCCGCATTGACGGCAGCGACCACCGATCCGCGTGCCGCCGGCCGATAGGCCGCGACACCCGAGGTAAAGGTGATCGATCCTGATGGCGGCAGACGGGCCGCGCCATATTTCGCCAGCAGCAGCGGCCCGTAGAACTTGCTCTCGACCACCCGTTGCGCCGCCGCAAGTTCGATCGACGGCAGGAACTGGTAGGCTCCTTCGATATCGGCGGCCGTGCTGACGATATGGTCGACCGACCCGCTCTTTCGAAACAGCGCCGCGACCTCTTCCTCCCGCGCTATATCCACGACATGTGTTACAAGCTTCGAATGCCCGCCAAGGTGACGGCACGCCGCAGCAAGCCTGTCTTCGCTGCGTCCCGCAATCGTCACCGACGCCCCCTCCTCAAGCAGGCGCATGGCAAGCGCCAGCCCCATGCCGGAGCTGCCGCCGACGATTATCACCTTCGCACCTTCGATCCCGATACCAGTCATCTCGCTTCTCCTTTTGGCTGGGAGAGCAGATGCCTTGGACCGAAGCGGAAGAAAAACGGAAGAAATCGATAGCATCATCGGATTTTCCGATGATGCTATTTGGAGCGATCAGTTGCGCAGCCGATAACCGGTCTTGAAGATCCAGCCGAGCGTTCCAAGGCATACGCCCAAGAACACCGCAATCATCGCCAGGCTGATCGCCGGATTGACGTCGGCGATCCCGTAGAAACTCCAACGGAAGCCGCTGACGAGATAGAGCACCGGATTGAGGTGGCTGACCGCCTGCCAGAAAGGCGGCAGCATGTTGACCGAATAGAAGCTGCCGCCGAGGAAGGTCAGCGGCGGCACGACCAGCATCGGAATGAGGTTCAGCTGTTCGAAATTGCCGGCCCAGATGCCGATCATGAAGCCGAACAGGCTGAAGGTGATCGCCGTCAGCAGGAAGAACAGGATCATCATGAAAGGATGCTCGATCCTGACATCGACAAAGAAATTGGCGGTGAGAAGGATGATGAAGCCGATGATCATGCCCTTGGTCGCCGCTGCCCCGACATAACCGATCAGGATTTCGGCCATCGCCACCGGCGCGGAAAGCACTTCGTAGATCGTGCCGGTGAATTTCGGGAAATAAATGCCGAAGGAGCCGTTGCTGATGCACTGGCCGAGCAGCGTCAGCATGATCAGGCCGGGCGTGATGAAAGCGCCGTAAGAGACCCCCTCCACCTCCTGGATGCGCGAACCGATCGCGGCACCGAAAACGATGAAATAGAGCGATGTCGAGATGACGGGCGAGATGACACTCTGCAGCAGCGTACGGCGCGTGCGGGCCATCTCGAAAAAATAGATGGATTTGATCGCTTCGACGTTCATTTACCCGCCCCCACCAGCGCGACGAAGATGTCTTCGAGCGAACTCTGCCGCGTCGAGAGATCCTTGAAATGGATGTTGTTCTCACCGAGGCGGGTCAGGAGTGCCGCGATGCTCTCTTGCTCGTTGTCGGCGTCGAAATCATAGGTCAGCCGGCTGCCGTCCGCTTCCAGCGTCAGTCCGTTGCCGGCAAAACAATCCGGAAGCCGCTCGAGCGGTTCGGCGAGATCGAGAATGAGCTGCTTGCGGCCGAGCTTGGCCATCAGCGCCGCCTTGTCTTCGACAAGCAGCAATTGCCCGCCATTGATGACGCCGACGCGATCGGCGATCTCCTCGGCTTCTTCGATATAGTGGGTGGTCAGGATGATGGTGACGCCCGAGGCCCGGAGCTCCTGAACGACATGCCACATGTCCTTGCGCAGCGTCACGTCGACGCCGGCGGTGGGTTCGTCGAGGAAAAGAATGTCTGGCTCATGGGACAGCGCCTTGGCGATCAGCACCCGCCGTTTCATGCCGCCGGAAAGCTGGCGCAGCATATTGTCCTTCTTGTCCCAGAGCGAAAGTGCGCGCAGCACCTTCTCGATATGGGCCGGGTTGGCCTTCTTGCCGTGCAGCCCGCGCGAAAAACTCACTGTATTGAACACCGTCTCGAACTGATCGGTGGTCAGTTCCTGCGGCACCAGCCCGATCATCCCGCGCGTGGCGCGAAAATCCTTGACGACGTCGTGGCCTGCGACCAGCACCTGGCCGCCGCTCGGATTGGCGATACCGCAGATGATCGAGATCAGCGTGGTCTTGCCCGCGCCGTTCGGCCCGAGCAGCGCCAGGATCTCGCCCTTTTCGACGTCGAGGGTGATGCCTTTCAGGGCCTCGAACCCATTGGCGTAGGTCTTGGTGAGGTTCTGAACGGAAATGATGGGGGCCATGCGGAACTCTTGCGGATTCTCGGAAGTATTTCGGCCGCTATATAGTTCGTCCGTGTCGCTTTGACATCCTTCGGGAACGTGAACACTGCATTCACACAGCACCAACACCGTCACCAACGACTACGAAGTCACCGCACCGTGATGTCGCCGCGGCCGGTCCTGCTTCGAAAAGAAAGTTATGGCCGGTTTGGAATGTCATCATCCGGTGATGTTCATCCCCGATAAGAGAGCCGAGGCAAGCAGCGGCATCCGCCCGCCGCCCACTTCTTTGCGGAGCCGTCTTCCCGGCGTTCTCGTTGCGCCCTTTTCCGCTGCCTCGGCATGTAGTGAAAGTTATTGTCAGTCACCAAGTGCTTGGAACCGGCCAGTATCCCCTGTTCAGCCGCGTTCGTCTTAGCCGGCCTCTGCGCCGGCTTTCTTTTTATAGCTGGGAGCGTCAGGACGGGCATCCCAACACGGTGGCCGCCCTCGTCCTTCGAGGCCCCTGCGGGGCACCTCAGGATGAGGTCGGAGAGAGGGCGACGTTTGGCTCAACAGCAAGCGCGACGAGGCGGATGGATAACCACCCACGGCACAGCGATCAGCCCTCATCCTGAGGCGCGGAGGCCAAGGGCCGGAGCCTCGAAGGACGAGGGCGGGTGGTCAGGTACCCCTCACAACTCGTCATAAACAAACCAGTCGAAATCCGCGACCTTCGCCCAACCCGACGTATCAAACGCAAACACGCCGGCGAAGGCGCCGGTGAAGGAGCCGTGTTCGCCGCGCCCGCCCTCGTCGGAAATCACGCCGGCGTCGAGAACCGGGCCGATCGGCTGCCAGGCGCCCTTGCCTTCCGTCTGCCAGAAGAATTGCAGGTCGTTTTCGCGAATTTCCATGGCGATCTGCACGCGGCCCTCGGCGGGGATGGCGACGCCGCTTTCGGCGGGGAAGCTCAGACGTCCGTTCGGATAGTCGCCGTTGCAGGAAAGGATCGTGACGCAGCGACCGAGCGTTTCGTGCAGCGTCACGGCGACGCCGTGGAACTTGTGACGATTGTAATAATGCGTCAGCCCGGCGACCTGCTGATAGGTGTCGGGCGCGAATTCGACCACGGTCTCGGCGCGGAAGCTGTGATGCTCCTGTCGGCGGGCGACCAGCGACTGCTCGAACCAGGAACCGATACTTTCGCGCGCAATCAGACGCAGATGGCCGGGACGATCCGTCAGGTTGAAGATGCGCGCGGGTTCGGGCGTGCGCAGCCACTGGAAATCGGCCGGCAATGTCGCGCCATCGAAGCTGTATTCACTGCGCATCGGCTTTTCCACTGGCACAGCACCAAAGAGGCCCGGCACATCGACATCGGGCACTGAGGTGCCGTTTTCGAGATAGAGCCAGTCATCACCGCGCCAGACGCATTTCTGCAAGGATGTCTCGCGCCCCAGCGTACAGCGCCGCTTCGGCGGCAGCGGCCGGCCGCAGAGATGGGTATGATAGGCCTCGCCATCGGGCGTTTCGACATATTGGCCATGCCCCGCCCGCTGCAGCACCGCACCGGGATGATCCTTGGAGGTGATGAGGTGCATGTTCGGATGCATCTCATAAGGCCCTTCGATGCGGGGTGAGCGGGCCATGGTGACGGCGTGGTCGTAGCCGGTACCGCCCTCGGCGGTCGTCAGATAATACCAGCCGTTGCGCTTGAAGAGATGCGGCCCCTCGACGAGGCCGAGCGGACTGCCGGCGAAGATATTGCGGATCGGGCCCTTCAGCGCCTTCGTTGCCGGGTCCCATTCCTGCAGCAGGATGCCGTCGAAAGCAGGCGATTTCGGCGAGCCGCCATAGCTCTCGGTGCGGTGGTTCCACTGCATGTTGACGAACCATTTGCGGCCGTCGTCATCGTGGAAGAGCGACGGATCGAAGCCGGAGGAATTGACATAGACGGGATCCGACCATTCGGCCTCGATCGAGGGCGCGGTGACGATGTAGTTCGGCGCGTCCTTGAAACTGCCGTCGAAACGCTTGACGTCGGTATAAACGAGCCAGAACTGCCCGTCGGCATAGGACAGGCATGGCGCCCAGATGCCGCAGCTGTCGGGATTGCCGCGCATATCGAGCTGCGATCGGCGCTCCAGCGGCCGGCGCACCAGCGTCCAGTTCACCAGATCGCGGGAATGGTGGATCTGCACGCCGGGATACCATTCGAAGGTCGAGGTGGCGATGTAATAGTCCGCGCCGACGCGGCAGATCGACGGATCGGGGTTGAACCCGGGCAGGATGGGATTGCGGATCATGGATGCGGCCTCCTCCAAGATTATAGTTGTGGTACGTACGTCAAAGCGGAGGGTCGCCCCACCGCTCCGCCCTCATTCCTGTGCTCGTCACAGGAATCCGGCCGCCGCGCGTCTGCGCGGCGAGAAGAGTCTTTTCAGCCCAAAGACTTGGGCTGGCTGGATCTCTGTGACGAGCACAGAGATGAGGGAGGGTGTGGCAGCGTGCTGCCTTAAACTCCGAGTCTGCCTTCCCTATTCCCGCTCCGCCGACTTCGCCCAGAGGTTGATGTCTGCCTCCTTGGCATAGACATCGATCTCTGCAAGCTCCTCAGCCGAGAATTCAAGGTTATCCAGCGCCTTGACGCAATCGACGATCTGCGACGAGCGGCTGGCGCCGATCAGTGCCGAGGTGACGCGGCCGCCGCGCAGCACCCAGGCAATCGCCATCTGGGCCAGGGTCTGCCCGCGCTTCTCGGCGATCCCGTTGAGCTTCCTGATATTGTCGATGATCGAGGGGCGGATGAAATCGCGCTTGAGGAAATGGTTCTGCGCCGCACGGCTGTCCTCGGGAATGCCGGCGAGATATTTGGTCGTCAGCATGCCCTGGGCAAGCGGCGAGAACACGATCGACCCCATGCCGACATCGTCGAGCGTATCGAGCAGCTTGTCATCCTCCACCCAGCGGTTGAGCATGGAATAGCTCGGCTGATGGATCAGGCACGGCGTGCCGAGCGCCTTCAGAATCTTTGCAGCTTCGCGCGAGCGTTGCGAATTGTAGGAGGAGATGCCGACATAGAGCGCCCGGCCGGAGCGGACGATATGATCGAGCGCGCTGCAAGTTTCCTCGAGCGGCGTTTCTGGGTCGAAGCGATGCGAATAGAAGATATCGACATAGTCGAGGCCCATGCGCTTCAAGCTTTGGTCGCAGGAGGCGATCAGGTACTTGCGGCTGCCCCACTCGCCATAAGGGCCTGGCCACATATCGTAGCCGGCTTTCGAGGAGATGATCAGTTCGTCGCGAAGCCCGGCAAACTCGGTGCGCAGGATCTCGCCGAAGGCCGTCTCTGCGCTGCCAGGAGGCGGACCGTAATTATTGGCGAGATCGAAATGGGTGATGCCGAGGTCGAAGGCCGTGCGGCACATGTCGATCTTGCGATCATGCGGCGTATCGCCGCCAAAATTGTGCCAGAGGCCGAGCGAGACGGCCGGCAGCTTCAAGCCGGAACGGCCCGTGCGGTTATATTTCATTTTCGAATAGCGGTCTGCGGCGGGTTGCCAGCTCATGAAACTCTCCTTCGTACAATATCCACTTAATTGTCATGCGACATAAGAGAACGCATGCTCATCCGCCTGCCGGCACCTTCTCCCCGTAAACGGGGCGAAGGGGATATGCCGGACCCTCTCCGTCCCCCGCCAACCTTTCGCAGGGCACGTCCCCTCTCCCCGTCAGAACGGGGAGAGGGTTAGGGTGAGGGGCAACCATTGGCGCAAACCAGACAGCATCGGCACAAGGCTGAGGATGACGATCTAAAGAGATCCTATCACTTCAACAACGCCCGCGCCTCTTCAATACCAAGCGCTGCCGGCTGCGTGCAGGTCGTCGTGAGCTCGATGAAACGGCCCTCCTCGCCCGACTTCAGGATCGAGGTCATGACGTCGACGCCGTGCAGCGTGCGGTCGAGCGAGCAGCGCGCGTCGCGGCCCTCGATCAGTGCCATCGCCATGTCGGCAAGGCCGGCCGTGCGATAGTTGGCGCGTGCCCCGTTCGGGTTTTCCTGGTTGATCTTGCCAAAGGGATGCTCCCAATCCTCAAGGGGCTTGATCTCCTTGTCGCGGCCGCTGGCCTCGACGGTGCCGCCGAAGAAGTTCGGGTCCGGCACGTAAAGCGAGCCGTCCGTGCCGTAGAGTTCCATATTGGCATGACGATGCGACCACACATCCCAGCTCGCCGTCAGCGTCACGGTGGCGCCGCTCACGAATTCGAGCAGCGCCTGGATCGTCGTCGGTGTCTTGACCGGGATGATCTCGCCGTTACGCGGTTCGCTGGTGATCGTGCGGGTTGGCGATGCCATCGAGGTCATGGCGCCGACGCGTTTGACCGGGCCGATCAGGTTGATCAGGTTGGCGATGTAATAGGGGCCGAGATCGAGGATCGGACCGCCGCCCGGCAGGAAGAAGAAATCCGGGTTCGGATGCCACATCTCCATGCCCGGGCTCATGACGTAGCAGGCGCCGGAGGTCACCCGGCCGATGCCACCATCGTCGATGAACTTGCGGGCGAGTTGATGGGCGCCGCCGAGGAAGGTATCGGGCGCGCAGCCGACGGCAAGTTTCTTCGCCTTGGCGATGCGGCGAAGCTCCTCGCCCTGCTCCAGCGTAAGCACCAGCGGCTTTTCCGAATAGACGTGTTTTCCGGCTTCGAGGATTGCCTTCGACACCGGAAAATGCGCGTCCGGGATCGTCAGGTTGACGACGACGTCAATCTCGTCATTGGCGAGAAGCTCCTCGATCGTCTGCGCCTTGACGCCATATTCCTCGGCTCGCGCCTCGGCCGCCTGCACGTTGATATCGGCGCAAGCCAGCACCTTCAGCCCCTTGAAGAGCGGTGCCAGCGAAAAATAAGTGGTGGAGATGTTGCCGCATCCGATGATGCCGACGCCAAGTTCCTTGGTCATGGTCTGCCTCAGTAGGTCTTGAAGGAAGCGATCGAGCGCGTGATGTTGCGGTCGATATCGTTGGGATTGTCGTGCTCGACGACGAAATGCTTGGCCTTGGTCTTCGCCTTGACGACCGGAAGCAGCTTGGCCCAGCCGATCGTTCCATGGCCGACATCGGCCCAGCCGCCTTCATCCGCAGCTTCGCCAGCCGGCGCAATGTCCTTGACGTGCACGGCGCTGATGCGGTCCCCGAGCTTTTCGACCCAGGCATAGGGGTCGGCACCGCCGCGAACCACCCAGGCGATATCCGCTTCCCAGGTGATGCCGGGCGCGCCTTCGAAGATGCGCTCGATCGGCAGCGAACCGTCGGAGAGCTTCACGAATTCGAAGTCGTGATTGTGCCAGCCGAATTCAAAGCCCGCATCCTTGTAGGGCTTGCTCATTTCCTGCAGGCGCTTGCCGAAGGCGAGCCAGCCGGCGGCGTCGGTCGGGCGCTGGTCCGGCATCAGATGCGGCGCATAGATCGAATCCATGCCGAGGATTTTGGCGATCTGCAGCGACTTCTCGACATTGCCGTCAAGAAAATCGGGGCTGAAATGGCCGGTCGCCATGACAAGGCCGTTCTTGTCGAGATCGGCGCGCAGGGTCTTGAGGCCGGCTTCATCCAGTTCGGCATAGATGCCGCCGAAGCCTTCGACTTCGCCATAGCCGGCTTTGCCGAGCTTTTCGAAGATCGCCGACAAGGGCGGGAAATTGCGCGCGCTATAGAGCTGGTAGCTGAGTTTCGTCATCATGTTCTCCTTGGGCCTCGTGCCCATTTCTTGGAAGGATCAATCCGCCGATTGGCAGGAATGCAGGTCGTAGAAGCGGAATTCCGGCAGCTTGCCGCGCTCGAGCGGACGTGCCGGGGCGAAAGTGATGCGGCGGCTCTCACCGGCAGCAAGATCGAAGGCGTTGTCGGAATATTTGCCGTCCGTCTCGCTTTCGATCATCACGAAGAGCGCAAGTCCCCCGGCGGTGACGTTGATGTCGACGGCGCCGCTCGCCTCGACATATTCATGGGTGACGGTTACGCCCGACGGCTCCAGCTCCAGCGCCTTATAGGTGCCGTTGACGTAATGCCCCTCGCCGCCCATGCCATTCGACGCGGTGAAATGCCAGGCAAGCAGCGCTCCCTCTGAAATGTCGGACACGTCGATCGTCGCAGCCGTCACCGCCGCGTCCGACGAGCACATGGCCTGCACGTCTTTCAGGTGCTTCCGCTCGCCCTTCATCGTCAGAAGCGAGATCGAAAGATCGATACTGACGTCCGAAAGCGTGTCATTGACCAGCGAGAAACGGATCGTCTTGCCGTCCTCGGCGGGAATGGCCGCGACCGCGACCGGCTGGAAGAAGCGCTTGACGAGATAATGCATCGCCTTCCAACGGCCGCCATAGTCGAGGCTCGACCAGGAGGCGACCGGCCAGGTGTCGTTGAGCTGCCAGTAGATCGTGCCCATGCAATGGGGCTTCAGCGACCGCCAATATTCCACCGCCGTCTTGATCGCCAGCCCCTGCTGGATCTGGCTGAGATAGACGAAATTCGGAAAATCCTTGGGGAAGCGGAAATAGCGGAACATCGTGCCGGCAATGCGCTCGTTGCCGCCGGCATTCTTCTGATGCAGTTCCATGACGGGCGAAGCGACGTTCATGTCCTTCTCCTCGGCATAGGTCCTGATGACAGGCAGTGAAGTATAGGACTGGAAGCCGAATTCCGAGCAGAAGCGCGGTCGCACCGACCGGTAATTGTCGAACGACTTGTTCTCGTGCCAGACCGACCAGTAATGCATGTCGCCGGAGCCGTCAGCATGCCAGGCGTCGCCGAAATCGAGATAGCCGGAGGCCGGGCTCGACGGCCACCAGAGCGCACCCGGCAGCGCCTTCTTCACCGCCTGTTCGATCGTCCGGTTGAGGCGGTCGTAGGAGACGAGATAACGGTCGCGGTCCTTCCGCGATTCCTCGAACCAGGTCAGCGCGCCCACAAGCTCGTTGTCGCCGCACCAGAGCGCGATCGAAGGATGCGAAGAAAGCCGTCGCACCTGGTAATCCACCTCGATCGCCACATTGGCGAGGAAGTCCTCGGTCGAGGGATAGAGGTTGCAGGCGAACATGAAGTCCTGCCAGACCATGAGGCCGAGCCGATCGCAAAGATCGTAGAAATGCTCCTGCTCGTAGAATCCGCCGCCCCAGACACGGATCATGTTCATGTTTGCGGCTTTCGCCGATTGCAGCAGATCTTCCGTCTTCTCAGGCGAAGAGAGCGAATAGAGTGCGTCGGCAGGAATCCAGTTGGCGCCGCGGCAGAAGATCTCGCGGCCGTTGACCTTGAAGGCAAAGCGGCTGCCTGCCGCATCCGGCGTGGTGATCAGCTCGATGGTGCGAAGGCCGATCTGCTTGATCACTTCATCCGTCGAGGTTTCGACTAAAAGACTGTAGAGCGCCTGCTCGCCGCTGCCGGAAGGCCACCAGAGACGCGGATTGTCGATATGGAAGAGATGGTGGACATCCGTCTCGCCCTTGACGCCGACATCGAGACGCACGCGTTCGCCGTCGAGATCGAAATAGACCTGGGCAATGCCGGCATGTTTGGCAAACAGGCTTGCCGTCACCAGGAGATCGACCGAGCCGTCGCTATTGTGGGTCTGGCGGACAACGACATGTTCGATGCGCGCCGTCTCGAGCTGCTTCAGCGCGATCGTGCCGTAAAGGCCGAACGGCGCGATGGCGATGTTCCAGTCCCAGCCAAAATGGCACTGCGGCTTGCGCAGCATGTTGCCGTCCGGGATCGGCGAGTTGCCGGTGCTGTAGGGGATATAGAATGGCTGCTGCTTCTGCCGCTCGGCGCCAATGGCAGGGTTGGAGGCAAAGACGATGCGGATCGAGTTGTCGCCTGCTTTCAGCATGCTCGAGACATCGGGCCGGTAGCGGCGGAAGCTGTTGTCGGCCTCCAGCGCCAGGAAGCCGTTGACATGGACGCTGGCGACCGTGTCGAGATAGTCGATATCGAGATACCAGTCGCCTTCGACTTCCTGCAGCGTGAAGCTGCGCTCGACCGCCCAGTCGCGCCCAGCGACCCACTGCACCTTCTCCTCGTTGCGGCCGAAATAGGGATCGGGGATCAGGCTTGCGCGGTGCAATGCTGTGTGCACGTCGCCGGGCAGATTGATCGCGGTGCGGATTTCGCCGTCGACGGAGGTGAGCTGCCACGAACCGGAAAGGTCGATGCTGGAGGGGGTCGATTGTTGCGTCACGATTTTATTTCCGATTTACGTTTTGGATACGGACGGCGGATGGTCGCCGTCCGGTAGCTGTCGTTCGTCAGGAGCCGGCTTGGCTCCCTCTTCTCCCCAGCGGGGGTCCGAAGGACGGGTCGAGACCCGCGGCTCGACCCTGGTCGGTGGCCCGAAGGGTCGTATGAGGGGGCCGCACGGCATGCCCTTATTACCCTTCGCTTCCGCTCAGCTCCTTGGCTCCGTCCGTCCGCCCCGCCCTCCGTCATGCTCGGGCTTGACCCGAGCATCCACACGGCATCCACCAGCAGCAGCGGGCATGGATCCTCGGGTCAAGCCCGAGGATGACGGAGAGTGGGTTGGGCTTCTCGCCAAACCCGCGCTGGCCTTCGGCCTCACGTCAGGCAAGCGGGCACCATCTCCGGCCCCGCCTGCGAAAAATTTCCCTAAAGACGCAGCTCACTCTCGGCATCGAACACCGAAGCCAGCGTCATATCGAAGGCGAGCTTTACTTTGGCTCCGACGTTGAAGCGGCGTGCGCCGTTGACGCGGACCGACATCGTGTGACCGGCATGTTTCAGCCAAAGAAGATTGTCGGCGCCCATCGGCTCCTCGATATCGACGGTGGCGTCATGTTCTTCGCCGCCGGCATTCTCGTTGACCTTGATGTGCTCCGGGCGAACGCCGAGCACCACCTTGCGGCCGGGCTGCAATGTCTCGTTAGCGTCGTAGGCAGCGAGCGAAAAAATGACGCCATTGGCGGAAAAGGCAATGCCATCACCTGCCTTGACCAGCTCGCCACGCAGGAAATTCATCGACGGCGAGCCGATGAAACCGGCGACGAAGAGATTGCGCGGCCTGTTGTAGATCGTCGTCGGGTCATCGAGCTGCTGGATGATGCCGCTCTTCATGATGGCGATGCGGTCAGCGAGCGTCAGCGCCTCGATCTGGTCGTGGGTGACGTAGATCATCGTATTCTCTAGAGACTGGTGCAGCCGCTTGATCTCGACGCGAAGCTCCGAGCGCAGCTTGGCGTCGAGGTTCGACAGCGGCTCGTCGAACAGGAAGACGTCGACGTCACGTACCAGCGCCCGGCCGATCGCCACGCGCTGGCGCTGGCCGCCGGAAAGTTCGGCGGGCTTGCGCTTCAGGAGCGGCTGGATCTGCAGAATTTCGGCCGCCCGCGCCACGCGCTTGTCGATCTCGGCCTGCGGCACCTTGGCGACGCGAAGCCCGAAGGAGAGGTTCTTCTCGACCGTCATCTGCGGATAGAGCGCATAGGACTGGAACACCATGCCGATGCCGCGGTCCTTCGGTTCTTCCCAGGTGACGTTCTTGCCCTTGATGAAGATCTGCCCTTCCGAGGCGTCGAGCAGGCCGGCGATACAGTTCAGCAAGGTCGACTTGCCGCAGCCGGACGAGCCGAGCAGCACCAGGAATTCGCCGTCGTTGATCTCGAGGTTCAGATCCTTCAGCACGCTGACCGCGCCGAAGTTCAGCGACAGATCCCTGATCGAGACACTTGCATTGGAGACACTTGAGTTCATGTTCATGGATCAACCCTTCACTGCGCCGGCGGCGATGCCACGGACGAAAAGCCGCCCTGAGACGAAATAGACGATCAGCGGCACTAGACCGGTGAGGATCGTTGCCGCCATGTTGACGTTGTATTCCTTCACGCCCTGGACTGAATTGACGATGTTGTTGAGCTGCACGGTCATCGGATAGGTGTCCGGCCGGGTGAAGACGACGCCGAACAGGAAGTCGTTCCAGATACCGGTCACCTGCAGGATCATTGCGACGACGAAGATCGGCAGCGACATCGGCAGCATGATCTTCAGGAAGATCTGCCAGAAGCCCGCCCCATCGACACGCGCCGCCTTGAACAGCTCCTCCGGCAGCGACACGAAATAATTGCGGAAGAGCAGCGTCAGGATCGGCATGCCGAAGATCGAATGGACGATGACGAGGCCGGTCAGCGTGCCGTATATGCCGATTTCGCGCAGGATGATGACGATCGGGTAGATCATCACCTGATAGGGAATGAAGGCCCCGATGATGAGGATCGAGAAGAAAAGCTCGGATCCCTTGAAGCGCCAGTTGGCAAGTGCATAACCGTTCACCGAGGCGATCGCGATGGAAATGATGACCGATGGCACGGTGATACGCACCGAATTCCAGAAGCCGCGCGACAGGCCATCGCAGTTGAGGCCGGTGCAGGCCTCGGCCCAGGCCTTCACCCAGGGTTCGAAGGTGATCTCCATCGGCGGCGAGAAGATGTTGCCGAGACGGATTTCCGGCATGCCCTTCAGCGACGTCACGACCATCACATAGAGTGGTAGCAGATAATACAGCGCCGCCACACCAAGCGTTCCGTAGAGGATGATGTTGCGTGACGACAGCGCCGGGCGCGGCTTGGCGCCGCTCGGGCCTTCGCCGAGCCTCGGCGCAACGGCGTCGATGCCGGCGGCCGTGCTATTGAGAGTTTCGATATTAGCCACGCTTGCGCCCTCCGCCGAATTCCAGATAGGCCCACGGAACGATGATGATCGCGACAGTGACGAGCATCATGGTCGAGGCGGCAAAGCCCTGCCCCAGGTTCTGCGCCTGGAACATGTAGTCATAGACATATTTCGCCGGCACTTCCGAGGAGATGCCCGGCCCGCCCGATGTCTGCGCGACAACGAGGTCGTAGACTTTGACGATACCGGAGGCGATGATGACGATCGTCGTGATGAAGACCGGCCGCATCATCGGAATGACGATGAAGAGATAGGTCTTCCACATGGGGATGCCGTCGACGCGCGCCGCCTTCCAGATATCCTCATCGATGCCGCGCAGGCCGGCAAGCATCAGGCACATGACGAGGCCCGTTCCCTGCCACAGCGCCGCGATCAGAATGCCGTAGATGACGATTTCAGGCGTATAGAGCGGGTTGAAGGTGAAGCTCGTCCAGCCCAGCGAACGCACCACCGACTGAATACCGAAATCCGGATTCAGAACCCATTGCCAGACGAGACCCGTCACGATGAAGGACAGCGCGAAGGGATAGAGGAAGATGGTGCGGAAGGTATTTTCGAACCGGATCTTCTGATCCATCAGGGCGGCGAGCAGGAAACCGATGACCAAGCTGAAAATCAGCGAGAGGATTCCGTAAAGCGCCAGATTCTCGATCGCCGTCACCCAGCGGGGTGCTGCCCAGAGGCGCTCATACTGATCGATGCCGACAAAGCTCAATCGCGGAAGCAGTTTGGAATTGGTGAAGGAATAAAACACCGTCCAGAACGTGCCGCCGACAAAAATCACCAGCGCTGTCAGGATCATCGGGATGGACGCAATCTTGGCATTCAGATTGCGCAGTAACTTGTTAGGCCGGCCTGCTTGCGCGTGACCCGTCATGAACGCTTCTCCTCAAATCGCAGCGGCGGCCGCTGACGGCCGTCTTTCATCCCGCCCCGCGATCTGCCGGGAGTACCGGCGAGACCGTATGGGAAGATCCGGCTCCGGGGAGCCGGATCGCAAGGACAGCAAATCTGCCGATCAGTCAGCCGAAGCGATGATCCCGGCGAAACGCTTCTGAGCGTCTTCTGGCGTCATCGACGGATTGGCGAAGAATTCGGAGAAGAGGTCTTCCTTCTGCTTCTGGCTGTCGGCCGAAAGCAGCTGGTCGGTCCCCTGGATCACGTTACCCTTCGCCAGGATGTCGAGACCCTTTTTCATGCAATCGTTGGCGGCGGCGAGATCGACGTCGCCGCGCACCGGCAGCGAGCCCTTCTTCAGGTTGAAGGCAACCTGGGTCTTGGGATCGAGCAGGGTCTTGGCAAGCACGGCCTGCGCCTTCGACTTTTCCTCATCCTTCAGCAGCGGGAAGTAGAAGGCGTCGCCGCCGGTAGAGATGATCTCGTTGACGCCGAGACCCGGCAGGCAGGTGTAGTCGGTGCCGGCCTTCTGACCGGCGAGAGCGAATTCGCCCTGCGCCCAGTCACCCATGATCTGGCCGCCGGCCTTGCCCGTGATGACGAGGTTGGTCGCCTGGTTCCAATCCTGGACGTTGCTGCCCTTGGACATGCGGCGAGCATCGTCGGCGGCCTTGAAGACCTTGGCGATCTCAGGACCGGCAGCGACTTCCGCATCCTTGTCCTTGAAGACCTTGTTGAAGACGTCCTTGCCGGCGACCGCGACCATCAGCACGTCGAAGGCGCCTGTCGCCTGCCACGGCTGACCGCCGACGGCGAGCGGAATGATGCCGGCCTTTTCAAGAGCCGGAGCGGCAGCGACGAATTCGTCCCAGTTCTTCGGAACCTCGACGCCGGCCTTCTTGAAGGCGGCGTTCGAAAGCCACAGCCACTGCCAGGAGTGGATATTGACCGGAGCGCAGTAGATCTTGCCGTCGATGGTGCAGGAATCGAGCAGGCTCGACGGACGAATAATGTCCTTCCAGTGCTCGGCCGTCGCCACATCGGTCAGGTCGCGCATCAGGCCGGCCTGCACGAGTTCTTCCGCCTGACGGCCGTGGTTGAACTGGGTGGCGCCCATCGGGTCGCCGCCGGTGATGCGGCTGATCATGATCGGGCGCGCCGTGCCGCCGGAGCCGGCGATGGCGCCGTCGACCCAGTGGTTGCCGGTGGCGTCGAATGCCTTTGCCAGTTCGGCGACGGCAGCGGACTCGCCGCCGGAAGTCCACCAATGGGTGACTTCGAGATCGGTGGCGCTGGCGCTGATCGGAAGCGCAGCGGAAGCGGCAAGCACAGCCGCCATCATACGAATTTTCATGAGTTCTCCTCCCTCACTGAAACGTTGCCGGAAAAACTTAGATCAATCGATTTCCTCACGCAACTGTCAGCCGCCAAATTTTTCCCGAGCAACTGGAATTGCAGCTTCTGCCTGTTTTCTATCGAGGCGCCACACCCTCTTCAGCGATACGAAACCAGCTCTTCTCGCATATGCGTTATTGGAATAATAAATTGAATATGCTATATAAATTTTAATTCATGAATTCACGGCCCATGGTGCCTATTTCGCAGATGCAGAAAAATCGGGGAAGAATCGTCGATTCAACCTGAGCGTACAATGCCGCAGCGCACACAAGAAAAAGCACTCGACATTTCTACTGTATCGTTACAGATTTGCGTTTCTTAGGGAGGCGCGATTTTGGCAGGCGCGGGCTTACGGCGCTTGAAAAAGCCTCTATAAGCGACACCAATTCGCGCGAGGCAGGCCTACAGGGATGGAAAACAAGGGAAATTTCGGACAAGCGGCATCGGCGCCTGCGGCGCGCGAGCGTCCGACATTGAAGACAATCGCCTTCATGACCGGCCTTGGCGTCACGACGGTGTCGCGTGCGCTGAAAGATGCGCCTGATATCGGGGCGGAAACCAAGGAGCGGGTACGTATGGTTGCCCGCCAGCTCGGTTACCAGCCGAACAGGGCGGGCGTGCGCCTGCGCACCGGCAAGACCAACGTCATCGCCCTCGTCCTCAGCATCGATGAGGAGATCATGGGCTTTTCGAGCCAGATGGTCTTCGGCATTTCCGAAGTGCTGTCCGGCACGCCCTATCATATCGTCGTCACCCCGCATTCGCACAGCAAGGACCCGATGCTGCCGGTGCGCTATATTCTCGAGACGGGATCGGCTGACGGCGTCATCATCTCGCGCATCGAGCCGGACGATCCGCGTGTGCGGCTCTTGACCGAACGCGGCATGCCCTTTGCCACGCATGGCCGGACCGATGCAGGTCTCACGCACCCCTTCCACGATTTCGACAACGAGGCCTTCGCCCATCAGGCGGTGGAACGCCTCGTCAGACGCGGCCGGCGGCGCATCGCCCTGTTGCAGCCGCCGAGCAAGCTCACCTACTACGCCCATATCCGCATCGGTTTCCAGACCGGCCTGCACGATTACGGCGCCGAGGAAGTGCCGCTGCGCATCAACACCGATGCGCCGCTCGCCGACATCCGCGACGTCGTCGAGGTGCTGATGCGCTCGCCGAACGCTCCCGACGGCATCGTCTGTTCGGCCGGCAGCGCGGCGATCGCCGTCAATGCCGGCATCGAGGCCGCCGGCAAGGCGCTTGGCCGCGATCTCGACATGGTCTCCAAGCAATCGGTGCCGATCCTCAACTGGATCCGCCCGGAAATCATTACCGCCCAGGAAGACGTGCGTCAGGCCGGCCGCGAAATGGCCAAAGCCGTCATCGCCCGGATCGACGGCGTCGAACCGGAACTGCTGCAGAGCATCAGCCAGCCGGTCTGGCCGGAGGGTGACAGGTAGGGTGACGGCGCAATGGGAGCGAAGAAGAGCCGCGTCGTGGTGACTGCGGCCGCGGTGTATATTGCCACGCCGCTAGCCAGTAAAAGCGGCTGGTGACTGCTTTCGGCCCGAAGCGGCCATTTGGGCCATAGGTCAAGCTATGCTATTCGCGGGAACCAAACTCCCACCGCAGCAGGATTTCCCATGTTTGGACGAACATGGTGCTCGTCGAGGCTTTGGATATCAATATCCTCTACGACCGCCGCGACCTCTCGTTCGCCAAACACGGGGAAGACCATTTGACAGATCATCCGTTCGGCATCTACGGCGCTGCCGGCCGTCACCCCGCAACCCAAGTTCAAGGCAGAAGGTTGTGGCGACGGACTAAACTTAAACCAGTAGCGTCGAAGCATCGACCCCGTGCCTGTCCTTTGGAGAAAAGTGTTCTTATTGCGTCCAATATTCAAAAAGGCAATGTCCGCTGTCGGCGCAAAGCAGTCCATCGCAAGGTCCCAACAATCGCCTTTCACTTATCAACAATATCGACGTTAAGACCGACCTGGAAACCATATCAGCCCTCGCCCGCCCCTCTCGATCCACTCCTCGCCAGTTGCTCCAACACTGCCTTGACCTTCGGGTTGCGTCCCTCGCCGCGCCGCGTGATCGCGTGGATGCTGCGATAGGCGGGTGGCGCGAGAGGTTTGACGATCAGGCTACCGCGGAAATCGCGAAGTGCGAGGCCCGGCATCACCGAAATCGAGCAACCGGCTTCGACGAGCGCGAAAATCACCTCGAAACTGTCGCTGAAACCGTTGATGACCGGTTCGAAACCCGCATCGCGGCAGGCTTGACGGATCGTCTTGCAATAAGCGCTGGAGGCGACGTCGAGCGTCCAGCGTTCCTCCCGTAGCTGGGCAAGTTCGATGACCGGCTCGTTTTCCAGCCTGTGGCCGACGGGCAGCAGCACGAAGAGCTGGTCCCGGCACAGGAACAGCCTGTCGACGGCGTCGTCAAGCGTGTGCGGATCGAGCGTTATGTCGTCGGCAACGACGACATCGGTCTGCCAGACCCTGAGTTCCGCCAGCCCTTCTGCCGGCCCCATCGTCGTCATGACGATATCGAGTGGCGGATGATCGATCGCCAGTTGCCGCATGGCGGCGGGAATGAAGGACGAGGCGGACGAGGGCTGGGCGGCGATCCTGAGGTCGCCGGCGACAATATTCTGCAGCGCGGCAATATCGGTTCTGGCTTCCTCTACGATGGCGAAGAGCCGGTCGGCATGTTCGACCAGCCGCCGGCCGGCCGCCGTCAGCGTCACCCCTCGCCCGCGCCGTTCGACCAGCGCAATCCCGGTTTCGTCCTCCAACTGGGCTATCTGCTGGGAAACCGCCGAGGAGGAAATGCCGAGCGCATCGGCCACCGCAGCCATCGTTTCCCGGCGCGAGAGCTCGCGAAGCGTGCGCAATCGGAAAAAATCCAAATCCGGCTCCCTCCGCAATCAGCCATATTCTCTAACCTATATCCTTATTTTAATTAAGTAGACCTGAATGAAAACCCACCCTACCGTTGGATTCGCAGCGATGAGGCGACGGCTCGAAAAAAGCCTTGATTGCCGGCCATCCCGCAGATGAGCCACGGGGAATATCGACGGAATGCATGAAAGCAGCGTGCCTTATTTCAGCCAATGGGAAACACCCAGCATGACGCTGCCGGTGCTTGCCGAGGGATCGCAGGCTTTGCTCAGCGATCCGCTCTGGCGCCATTCGGGAGCCGCGACCATCGAGGAATATGCGCGCTGGGCGGTGAACGTCTGCGGCATGGCCTGCCTGAAGATGATCCTGGCCGCGCGTGGCGAGATCCATCCCACCCTCGAACTCGCCCGCGCCTGCACGGCTTACGGCGGCTACGTCGTCAACGAGATCGACGCTTCGATCAAGGGGCTGATCTACGCGCCCTTCGTCCGCTTCGCGAACGAACATTTCGGGCTCGGCGCGGAGACGATGACCAACGTCGATACGTCAGCCATCCCGGAACTTCTGTCGAAACGCCGTTTCTTCATCGCCTCGGTGCATTCGGCCATTCGCTGGCCGGAGCAGGAGCCGCCGTCGAGGGGCGGACATCTCGTGTTGGTGACAGCGGCCTCGCAGGAGACGATCCGCTTCCACAATCCGTCCGGCCATGACGCGGCAAGCCAGGCCGATGTCACGCTGCCGCTTGCCGTCTTCGATCGTTTCTTTGCCAATCGCGGCATATCGGTCGAGGCCTGATTTTTCCGACATCCCATCGCTTCGGAGGCTTTCATGACCCCTTCCCCCAACAGGTTGCGCATCGCCGTGCTTTTCGGCGGCCGTTCGGCCGAGCACGAGGTTTCCATCCTCTCGGCGACCAACGTCATGGCCGCCCTGGAGCCCGAGAAATATGACGCCCTTCCCGTCTTCGTCACCCGTGAGGGACAATGGCTGCTGAGCAGCTTCGAGGACGGCCGGCTGTCGACACCCTCGTCAGGCACGGAAATCTGCCTCGTGCCGGGCGGCCGCGGCCGCATGCTGGCCATGTCGGCCCATGGCGCGCCGGATGAATTGCCGAAGATCGACATCCTGTTTCCCGTGCTGCACGGCCCGCATGGCGAGGACGGATCGGTGCAGGGCGCAGCTGAACTGGCCCGAGTACCGCTCGCCGGCTGCGGCATCCTCGGTTCAGCCGCGGCTCTGGACAAGGATATCGCCAAGCGCCTGCTGCGGGCGGCGGGCCTGCCGGTGGCGCGCGCGGTGACGATCCATGAAGGCGCCACCCCTTCGCTTTCTGCGCTCGAAGCCGAGCTCGGCCTGCCGCTCTTCATCAAGCCGGCACGGCAGGGATCGTCGGTCGGCGTCGCCAAGGTCCATGCCAGCCAGGAATTCGCCGCAGCGCTCGAGCAGGCCTTCCGTCATGACCGCACCCTGCTTGCCGAGGAATTCGTCGCCGGCCGCGAGATCGAATTCAGCGTGCTGGAGGATGCCGACGGCAGGCTCTTCGTCTCGCGTCCAGGCGAGATCGTGCCGGCAGAAAGCCATGGCTTCTACAATTACAACGCCAAATATATCGACGAGAACGGCGCCGCGCTGAAAGTGCCGGCCGACCTGCCGGCGGAGATCGAGGCCGCCATGCGCGACATGGCCGCAATGGCTTTCCGGGCCGTCGGCTGCGACGCCATGGCACGCGTCGATTTCTTCCTGACATCGGACATGCGCTTCGTCATCAACGAGCTCAACACCATTCCCGGCTTCACCGATATCAGCATGTACTCCAAGGCAATGGCGGCAAGCGGCGTCAGCTATGCCGAGATCATCGACCGGCTGGTGGCACACGGCATGGCGCGCGCCCGCAGGGCAGACTAGATCATGAACAGGTCGGTTCTGATTTCCGGATGTTCCGGCGGCGGAAAATCGACGCTGCTTGCGGAACTTGGCCGTCGCGGTCATAGGATCGTCGACGAGCCCGGCCGGCGGATCGTCAAGCAGGAGCTGGAGGGCGATGGTGCTGCCTTGCCCTGGGTCGACATGGCGGCCTTCGCCCGCCGCGCAATCGAAATGGCGACAGCCGACTACGCCACGGCGAGTTGGAAAGCAGGATGGACGTTCTTCGACCGAGGGCTGATCGATGCCGCAGCAGCACTTCAGCATCTGATCGGGGAACCGGTCCTAGAAAAATTGAGCGCCGCTCACCGCTATAACAGCCGCGTTTTCCTGACCCCGCCATGGCCGGAAATCTATGTCACCGACCCCGAGCGGCGCCATGGCTTCGACGAGGCCGTTGCTGAATATGACAGGCTCGCGGCGATCTATCCAACGCTCGGCTACGAGGTCATCATACTGCCGAAGATACCGGTCGCCGACCGGGCCGATTTCGTGCTCGACCGCCTGTCTCAGGAAGTGAATTAGCGGCGTCTCGCCCGCATCTCAGCGCCTGTGAAGAACACACCACTGGAAAGACTGCCGGCCGCCGCCGGGCGTTGTATGCTCTTCGCGCCAGTCGCGCTCCAGCATGAAGGCAGGCGAGAATTCCGCCGCCAGCGCGGCCGCGTCGTAGCGCTGGACCGGCAAGCCGCTGCACCGTTCCGGCCCGTCCGGCGCGAAGGTCGCGATGATCACGACGCCGCCCGCCGCCGTGCCGGCTTCGAGCGCGTGGCGATAGTCGAGCCGCTGCTCCGGCTCGGTGAGGAAATGAAAAACGGCGCGGTCATGCCATACGTCGTAGTAGCGCCAGGGTCTCCATATGGTGACATCAGCCACCACCCAGGCGACGCGGATGGCATCGTAGCCCAGCCGCGCCTTCGCGACATCCAGTGCCGGTGCGGCAATATCGAGAACGGTAAGGTCGGACCACCCGCGCTCGATGAGACGATCGACGAGGCTCGACGCGCCGCCGCCGACATCGATCAGTGACGCCTCAGCCGGCAAATGCAACGCATCAAGTGCCTTGAGGGACGGTTCCGGTGTCGGCTGATACCAGCTGACGCTGTCGGCCGCCTTCGTGCGATAGACCTCGTCCCAATGCTCCCGCTTCGCATCCGTCATCGGCCATCCCCATCTCTTGCGGCGTCTGATGCTGACCTATCGATATGTAAGCATTGAGCCGTCGGTCACCAACCGCTCTGCGGCCCGAGAGCCCGGACTCAGGAAGCGAGGTGACGATAAACGAGGTCCCTTGGATCGTCCCGGGGCGCTGCGGGATCAAGCCGAGCACCCAGCCGTCGCGCAACGGCAATGGAGGCCACGTTGCCCGGCGCGATATAACTGACGAGTGACGGCAGCTTGAGCGTCCCGAAGGCCCAGTCACGCAGCGCCAAGGCCGCCTCGGTCGCATAGCCCCTGCCCTCATGCCCGTCATAGACGAACCATCCGAGCTCCTTTTCCGGAAAGAGCGGCCCATGGTTGATCCCCACCTGGCCGACGCATTCACCGGTTTCGGTTAGGTCGATCATCAGCGCCCCATGCCCGAAAAGCTGCCAGAGAGCGACATCGTGGCAGAACATTCCCCACGCCGCCCGCAGATCGAACGGGCCGCCCATTCCGGCAGAGCGTGGCGAGGCCATCAGCCGGGCGTACGCCTCGAAGTCGCCGATCTCTGGCATGCGAAGCCTGAGACGCTCGGTCCGAATGGTCATCGCGTCCGTTTCGAACATGTCGTCGCCTTCCCTGTCAGGTTGGGTTTGAGTTTCGGATGTTGGACGGACTATTCTAGCTTTCAAATGCCGGGGCGAATCGCAACGTCCCGCTTGGCGGGGACCCACGAAGCACAATCCGCTGCACCAGCCGCGTATCGAGGTCGAGATACTTGAGTTGCCCGTCGCTGCTGAACCCGACGCGGCTATAGAGATCGGGATTGCCGATCAGCGCGCAGCCGCTGGCACCCATCGCCTGCAACAGTTCAAGTCCCCTGGCAATCAGCGCTTTACCGATCCCCTGCCGTTGTCTTTCCGGCTTCACCGATATCGGCCCCAGCCCGAACCAGCCAGCATGTGCGCCGTCGATCGTCACCGGCGAAAACGCGACATGCCCCAGGACCTCGCCGTCCTGCTCTGCCACCAGCGATATGGTCAGATCGCCTGCCGCGCGCAGCCTGCGGATAATCTCCGCTTCCGTACCGTCGCTGTAGGGCGTCGGCTTGAACGCGGTCGAGGTCAGATCATGGATCGCGTCGATATCATCGGGTGTTTCGTCTCGGATCAGCATCTCTATCCACCACGTTGTTGCGTGCAAAGAGTCTCTTATCTCATTGAACCGAGGTATCGTAGATCTTGCGGAAATCCGGCACACTCTTCCGCAGAGGATTCGCATCGACGTCGGCCAACCGATCTGGTCAGACCAACAGGAACTGGATGTGGAATGTGGATGTGCTCCCCATCTAGTTTTCGCAAACGCCCCGAAATCCGCGGTGACCCGACATCAAAAATTTCGCGAGCGCATGACTGAGAATGGAGAGATTCGTGGAAGTTGGCGCGCCTGTTTTATTCGTTCCCGGCATCAATTGCTCGGCGCGACTCTTTCTGTCGCAGTTTCCGGCGATCTGGAAATATCGGCCGGTCATGATTGCCGATCACAGAAAGGGAGGCTCCATTGGAGAGATCGCCGACAATATTCTGACGGCAGCCCCGCCCCGCTTCTGCCTGGTTGGATTTTCCATGGGAGGTTATATCGCCCTCGATATCATGCGCAGAGCCGGAGAGCGCGTCGAGAAACTGGCCCTTATAAGCACCAGCGCCAGGCCCGACGACGCATCGCAAGCTGCCGGCCGGGCTGAGCGGATTGCCAGACTTTCGGCAGATGCCCCCGACGCATGGATCGAACAGCGATTTCGCCAGTTGGTCGACCCCGCTCGAGTCGACGATCTAAATCTTATGGGCGTCTATCGGCAAATGGCTCTGGAGGATGTAGGGCGAGACGCGGCGGTGCGCCATTTGATCGCCACGCTCGATCGGCCGGATGCCCGCCCCACCTTGTCAGGCATCTCCTGTCCGACGGCAATTCTCGTCGGCGAGGCGGACAGGATTACGCCCCCTGCGCTGTCTGAGGAGATTGCGGAAAGCATTGCAGCCTCGCGGCTGACGCTCATACCCGACTGCGGACATCTATCGCCGATAGAGCAGCCCGAAGCCGTGACACAGGCTCTTTTGTTGTTGCTAAACGCAGATCAGCGCACGCATTAATCAGCTATCGGCCGGACAAAAAAGCCCGGCACGACAGCCGGGCTTTTCCTCGAACTCTTCTCGGCAGACCTCAGAAGGTTGCCGCACCGCTGCCCCAGGGGCCGTGGTGGAAGTCCTTGCCATCCAGGCGATCGAAGCCGTGGGCGCCGAAGAAGTCGCGCTGGGCCTGGATGAGGTTGGCGGTGCCCCGGCCCTGACGATAAGCGTCGAAATAGGTGAGCGCCGAGGTTAGCGCCGGCACCGGCAGGCCGGCGGAGATCGCAGCGGCGACGACGCGGCGGAGTGCCGGGATCGATTCCTTAACCATTTCGGAGAAGGCCGGCGTGACGATCAGGTTGGCGGCATCCGGCGCCTTGGTGAAGGCCGAGGTGATCTCGTCGAGGAACTGCGAGCGGATGATGCAGCCGGCGCGCCAGATGCGGGCGATTGTCGGCATCGGCAGCGACCAGTTGAACTCGCGCGAGGCCTCCGCCATCACCGCGAAGCCCTGGGCATAGGCGCCGATCTTGGCAGCGAAGAGCGCCAGTTCCAGGTCCTTGTTGAGCTCGGGACCGTAGGCGATCGGGAAGGATACGGCCTGGGTGCCGAAGATCTTTTCGGCGGCTTCGCGCTGCGATTTCATCGAGGAAAGGCTGCGGGCGGCGACCGCGGCTTCGATCGCCGTTGCCGGAATGCCCATATTCTGCGCCTCGATCGCCGACCACTTGCCGGTGCCCTTCTGGCCGGCCTTGTCGAGGATCATGTCGACCATCGGCCCGCCGGAGACAGGGTCGTTGGCGGCAAGCACCTTCTCGGAGATCTCGATCAGGTAGGAATTCAGCCGGCCCTTGTTCCACTCGCCGAAGATGCCGGAGATGTCGGAGGCGCTCTTGCCGAGGCCGTCGCGCAGGATGCCGTAGATTTCGGCGATCATCTGCATGTCGGCATATTCGATGCCGTTGTGAATGGTCTTGACGAAATGGCCGGCGCCGTCATTGCCGAGCCAGGCGACGCAAGGCTCGTCATTGTAGCGGGCAGCAATCGAGGTGAGTACCTTTTCGACGCGCTTCCAGGATTCCTCGGTGCCGCCGACCATGATCGACGGGCCGTGGCGCGCACCTTCCTCGCCGCCCGATACGCCCATGCCGATGAAGGTCAGATCGGTATTCTTGAGGCGGTCGAAGCGGGCGACGGTGTCGCGGAAATTGGCGTTGCCGGCATCGATCATGATGTCGCCCTTGGAAAGATGCGGGCGCAGGGCCTCCATCTGTTGGTCGACGGCGTCACCCGCCTTGATCATGATGATGATCGGGCGCGGCGGCCGGATCGCATCGACGAACTCCTCGATGGTCTTGCAGGGAATGATCTGCTTTTTCAGATCGCCGGCGCTTTCGTAGAATTCGTCGGTTTTCTCCGGCGTGCGGTTGAACACCGCGATTTTATTGCCTTTTTCCGCGATGTTGAGCGCCAGGTTGGAGCCCATGACCGCAAGGCCGATCAGTCCGATTTCTGCCTTTTCCACGACAAACCTCCGATGTGTCATTTGGACCGGTGTTGTGGCACTGTCTCGGCCAAACGGCAAGTCTGGCAAGGGTCTAATCGGTTCGCAAAAACCGATGAAATGTAGCTTTCAACGGTCGACTTGTCCGACAACCCGCAACCGGCGCCTTGTCGGCATGCGGCAAATTTTTGCGACGACCTGCCCGTTATCTCCTATCTCATGTTATCATCAGCGCCTCGGGAGATCTTGCTTTGGCATCGGGAAAAAGGAACGATCCGGCCATGCTCGCGGCCAGCGCCGGCCGCTACCGCGAATATGCGCCGCCGCCGGCGTTGCGCAGCCATTTCAGCCGCCTCTGGTCGCATACGCTCCGTAACGGGCCGCCGACGAAGGTGGCGATCGTGCCGGATGGTTATTGCGATCTCCTGTGGATCGATGGCCGGCTGGTCGTCGCCGGCCCCGACAAGACGGCGGCCTTTCCAATCATCAAGCCTGGCACCACCGTCATCGGCGCCCGTTTTTCGCCCGGCGCCGCAGCCTCCTGGCTGAAGATGCCGCTCTCGGCGCTGGTCGGCCTCTCGGTGCCGCTGGCAGATACCGGCCGCAAGGGCACGACCGAATTCGAGTCGCGGCTTGGCGATTGCCCCGATCCCTCGGCCGTCGTAGCGCTGTTCGGCCATCTGCTCCAAGAGGCTGCAAGAGATGAAGAGATGCCCGCGCAGGACGCCGCCATAATCTTCGCGGCAGTCAACAGCGGACGCCCGGCCTCCGGCCTGCTCGACTTAAGCGAAAGGCAGCTGCGCCGCCGCTGCCACCATCAGTTCGGCTACGGCGCCAAGACGCTGGAACGCATTCGCCGATTCCAGCGTTTCCTCGACCTATGCCGCAGCTCGGGCACGATGCCGCTTGCCTGCCTTGCGCTTGAAGCGGGCTTTGCCGACCAGGCCCATATGACGCGCGAGGTCGGTGAACTCTCGACGCTGACGCCCGCGGCCATCCTCGGCCAGCTCGGCATGCGGAAAACACCCGGCTGACCGTTTTGTTCAAGACGCCGCCGGCCGGTCTGTTATTTCAGGCAGACCAGATACGAAGGACCTGCAAGTCATGTCGACAATGCCCGCGAAAATCGTCCATCTGTCCATCGAGCGCGATTGGCGCGACGTCTACGACTTTGCCGGCAAGCCGGAAAACATGCCGCTCTGGGCCTCCGGCCTTGCGACGGGGCTCGATCCCGATGGCGCCGATTGGATAGCCCACGGTGCGCTCGGCACCGTCAAGGTGAGCTTCGTGCCAACCAATGAATTCGGCGTGATCGACCATACGGTGACCATCGAATCCGGTCTCAGGGTTTATAATGCGCTGCGCATCGTGCCGAACGGCGACGGCTGCGAGGTCATGTTTACGCTGTTGCGCCTGCCCGGCATGACCGACGCGCAATTTGCCGCCGATGCCGCCCATGTCGAGAAGGATCTCGCCATGCTGAAAGCCCTGATGGAGAGATAGATGGCCGAAAAATCAGAAAACCACGATCGCCGCATCGATTATGTCGAATTCAACGTCGCCGACATCGCCGCCGCCAAAGCCTTCTACGGCTCCGCCTTCGGCTGGCGTTTCACCGATTACGGCCCGAACTACTGCGAATTCGACGATGGCCGGCTGAAGGGCGGCTTCACCGATTTCGGCCCCGTGCGGCCTGGCGGCCCGCTTGTTGTCGTCTATGCCAAGGATCTGGAAGAGGTGCTGACCTCGGTCGAAAGGGCCGGCGGCACGATCTGCCGGCCGATCACCGATTTTCCCGGCGGCCGCCGCTTCCACTTCCTCGATCGCGACGGTTACGAGCTGGCCGTCTGGGCGACCGCCTGATGCCATGGCCGACGATCAGGCCGCCGACCGGGATCAGGCAGCCTGCGACTGCCGATCGAGATCTCCCATGACGATCAGCGCGCCGATCACCGTGCCGCCCGCATCGCGCAGCGGCGACATGCGACAGCGCACCTGCCGCGAACCGGCGCTGCCGGCCGAGCGCTCATAGGTGTAGTCGATCTGGCCGCCGGCAAAACAGGTATCGAGCTTTTGCTTGGCGCATTTGGCAAACCGCTCCTCGCCGATGAATTCGGAAAGATGACGGCCGATCAGTTCCATCGGCTTTTTGTTGAGATGGGCGCTGTTGGCCGGATTGGAATAGAGGTAGCGGTAATCCCTCGTCAGCACCGCCACCCGGTCCGGCATGCTGTCAAGGATCACCGCGTTGAGGAACTGGCCGTTATCGGTATCCGGTACGTAGGCCGCCGGCGGCTCGATGCGCACATCCTGCGGCGAAGGCACCCGCCAGTCCGGCCCATGAGTCCCGAAATAGCGGTCGAGCAGGAACGAGAGCACCGTCGTGTGCTCGGTAACGCTGGCACTGTCGTCGGCGTCCTGGCCGATGAGATGCGTCACAAACTGCAACTGCATGTAGACTTCGAGCAGATTGACTGCCCGGTGAGCCAGGATGGCCTCGACCAGCGGCTCGACATGGCGGTCGAGTGCCGTGACGCGCTGATCGTCGCCCAGGCGTATGGCGTCCTCGATTTGCGTACAACGCAGGGAAAAAGCTCGAAAAAGCTCCAGCAAGACGCCTCCACCTCCCATTGGCCCAAGAGACGAGTCCGAAATCTGACCTGGCTGCACCTCTGAAATGCGCCCTGCAGTAGACATTATTCGCGCCTTGGTGGCGACCGGTAACATGAAGTGTTATCGGTTTCAATCCGACAGGACCTGCCGCTTTTCACCGCTGAAAAATGAGGGTGGACCCTCAGGTTTGGGGATTCTTTCTAAGGCGCGAGCGTCTGCTTGATCTGCCAGCGATCATGATACCAGAGCCACTGCTCCGGATATTCCCGCACCCAGCTTTCCACCTTGTCGTTGAGCAGCTGGGCGGCTGCCGGCAGATCGAGATTGCCCTTGGCGTCACGCGGCATATCGAGCCGCGGCTCGATTTCCAGCCGATAGCGATTTCCCGGCAGCCGGATGCAACGGGCCGGATAGACTTCGCAGTCGAACTGGCGCACCAGCTTCGGCAGCAGCGGATTGGTCTTGACCTCGCGCCCGAAGAAGGTGCCCTTCAGCCCCTTGCGGAATTTCTGGTCGACGAGCACGCCCACGCCCTGGCCTGCTTCCAGCTGTCGCGCGAGCGCGAAGGAGGAGCCGGCATGCGAGGGCACCAGCTTGCCCATGCGCTCACTCCTGAAGTCGAAGACCTTCTTGGCGACGTAAGGATTGTTCGGTGGCCGGAAGAGCACGGTCACATTAAGCCCGAAGGCAGCACCCGCCACCGGCAGCAGCTCGAAATTGGCGGTATGGCCGGTAAAGACGATGAAAGGGCGCGGATTGTCGCGCAGGTCGAGAAACACGGGGATGCCCGACACCTCCACCCTGCCCGGCTCCGACTTTTCCGGATCGAAGTCGAAAAGCTGGTCGAGGAAGACGTATTCGGCGGCCAGCCGGCCCATATTGCCCCAACTGCCGAGCGCGATTTCCTCGATCTCGGCCTCACTCTTCTCGGGGAAGGCGTTGCGCAGATTGACAAGCATCAGCCTATGGCGACGGGTTCGCCGGCCGAGGCGGCGCATCATCCTGTCGGCAAAACGGATCGCCCCATCGGCCGGAAACAGCTTCAGGAAATTCAGGAAACCGAACATCACTTGGGCCACCAGCCATTGCTGGAAATTCCTGAGCGCCAGAACGATCCGGGTGATGAAGAGCTTCACGCGGTCAATCCATCTTCAGGATGATCTTGCCGAAGATCTGGCGCGATTCCATCCGCTCCAACGCCCGGTCGATATCGTCGAAGCTGACCTCGGTGTCGATGACGGGATGCACGAGCCCGCGGCCCATCTTCTGCATCGCATCCGCCATGTTCTCCATGCGGCAGCCGAACGAGCCGAGCAGCTTCAATTGCTGCTGGAACAGCATCATCAGGTTCATCTCGGTGGAAACACCGGACGTCGAGCCGCAGGTGACGAGACGCCCGCCGCGCTTCATGCAGAGCATCGAGCCCGCCCAGGTGTCCTTGCCGACATGTTCGAAGACGACGTCGACGCCCTTCTTCTTGGTGAGCTTGCGCACCACGCCCTCAAAACGGTCGGTGCGGTAGTTGATGACGTGATCGGCGCCGAGCGCCTTGGCCTTCTCGATCTTGTCGTCGGAACCGACCGTGGTGATGACGGTGCAGCCGATCTTCTTGGCAAGCTGGATTGCCGCCGTGCCGATGCCGGAGCCGCCGGCATGAACGAGGATCGTCTCGCCGGGTTCAAGCTTGGCATTGTCGAACAGCATGTGCTCGACCGTGCCGAAGGTGACGGGCGCCAGCGCCGCACCGATCGCATCGACGCCGGGAGGAGCCGGAACGAGCAGGCGCGCCGGCAGGTTCACCTTCTCCTGCGCGAAGCCATCGAGATGGAAGCCGTGCACGCCGGAGACATGTTCGCAGAGATTGTCGCGGCCTTCGCGGCAGGGACGGCAGAGGCCGCACGTGCGCGCGCCGTAGATCGAAACGAGCTGGCCCGGCAGCACATTGGCGACACCAGGCCCGATCGCTTCAACGACGCCGGAAGCCTCCGCGCCGATGACGAGCGGCATCTTGCGCTTGGCGAATGCCATGCCGCGCCAGCCCCAGACGTCGATATGGTTGAGCGCCACGGCTTTGACGCGCAGCGTCACCTCACCGGCGGCGGGCGCGTCCGGTTCCGGCAGGTCGGTGATCTCAAGCTTGCGGTCGTCGATCAATTGCAAAGCGCGCATGGCAAAATCCCTCGCCTTGAAGGCGTCATCTCGTCTCAAAATTTGTCGGGAACCGCTTAAGCCGGTTCGAGCGCCATGACAAGGCTGGCATTCTGCCCGCCGAAACCGAAGGAGTTGGAAAGCACGGCCGAAACCTGGGCGTCCCGCTTCTTGTTCGGCACGACATCGAGCACGATCGACGGATCGGGATTGGTGTAGTTGATCGTCGGCGGCAGCGTGCCGGTCAGCATCGTCTGCAGCGAGAACACCGCCTCGACGGCGCCCGCCGCCGTCAGCGTATGGCCGATCATCGACTTGTTCGACGACACGGGGATGCCGACGAGCCGCTCGCCGAACACGGCCGACATCGCCCCATATTCCATCTTGTCATTCTCGGGCGTCGAGGTGCCGTGGGCATTGATGTAACCGATGCCGCTCTCGTCGATGCCGGCATCGGCAAGCGCCGCGCGGATCGTCGCGATCGCCGGGCCGCCGTCCGGCGAGGAGCGGGTGCGGTGGAAGCTGTCGGCCTTGTCGCCGGCGCCCTTCATGATGCCGAGCACCTTGGCGCCGCGGGCAACTGCCGATTCCAGCGATTCCAGCACCAGGGTCGCCGCACCTTCGGCGATGACGAAGCCGTCGCGATCCTTGCTGAACGGCTTGGAAGCCTTGGTCGGCGGATCGTTCTGGGTCGAAAGAGCAGACAGCAGCGAGAAGCGGATCAGCGCTTCGGCGCTGAGCGAGCCGTCAGTCGCAACCGTCAGCGCCCGGGTCGTGCGGCCCTGGCGGATCGCTTCGATGCCGAGCTGAATCGCCGTGACGCCGGAGGCACAGGCCGTCGACAATGTCACGGGAAGGCCGCGTGTGCCGAACCGGTCTGCAAGGCGCTCGGAAATCGCGCCGAACAGGGCGGCTTCGTGGAAGGCAGGGTCAGGCCGCTGGCGCAGCGCCGTCAGGAAACGCTCATAGGCATCGCCCGGATGGTCGGAGGCGGGCGAACGGTCGGCAAGTTCGAAACGCGCGCTCCATTCCGGCTCGATCGGCGGGGCGGCGAGAAACAGCGGGCCGTTGAAATCGCCGGAAAGACCGGCATCGGCAAGCGCCTCGATCGTTGTTTCCCGGGCGAAGGCATAGGAGCGCTCGACGGCGTTCGGTGCCGGAATGCCGATGAAATCGACCGTGCCGGCAATGCGCGTCGACAGCCCCTCTGTGGGGAAACGGTTGATCTCGTGGATGCCCGAGGTGCCGGAGGAAAGGGCTGCCCAATTGTCCTTCAGCCCTTGGCCGAGCGAAGTGATGATACCCATGCCGGTAACGGCAACGATCGGACGGCCGAGATGATCCCTGTAAGCGGAAGCTGTCATGTCCTTACTCCTCACGCATCTGCGGAAAGAACGGCGACGCCCTCGCCGCGCTGATGGCCGACCGTGGTCACGACAGCGGCGGTCGCGCCTGTGTGCATCGGCGCCTCATGGGCGGCATCGAACGGCGGCACCTTGGCCTTGCCGTCGACGGCAAGGGCTGCAAGCGCCAGACCCAGCGTGAACTGCGTCTCGATCGTATGGCCGGTGACGCCGCCGAAGCCGCGGATTGCGACGTCGGGCAATTGATGTTCGAGAACTGCTCGCTCGCGCGCAGCGAGATCGTGCATGCCGGTCGAGCCGGAAAAGATCGCCGTGCTTTCGGCGGCAAGCCCGGCGGCGGGTGCCAGCAGCCGCTCCAGCCGGACTTCGAAATTGCCGGCGCCGCGATTGCCGCGGTCGCCCTCGACCGCATCGATGACGGCATAGATATGGGCGCCACGGGCCTCCGCGTGCTGGCGCGATTCCAGCACCAGGAAGGCGCCGGCCGAACCGGTGATCATGCCGCCGCCGTCGCTCGGTCTGCGCGACCAGAGCGGCACCCAGTCGCCGCGCGCATGGGCGCCGATCGCTTCGGTGAGCAGGATCATGTCGGGCCGCTCGGCCGCAAAGGCGCCGCCAACCAGCGCATGCGAGGATTCGCCCGACTTGATGCGATAGAAGGCGGTTTCGACGGCCGATATGCCGGCTGCTTCCTCGCCCATGAAGGTGCGCGACGAACCGGTGACCTTGTGCACGATCGAAATATTGCCGGCGAGCAGGTTGGAAAGCTGGGCGAGGAACAGCGTCGGCCTGAGTTCCGTCGTCAGCTTCTCGTTCAAAAGCAGCTCGCGGTCGTTGCGCTTCAGCGCCTCGTCGACGATCAGCGTATCGACATTGATGTCGCGCTCGCCGCCACCGGCCGCCACGATCATGTCCATCGTGCCGCAGGCCTCGATATCGTCCTTGAAGCCGGCATCGTCGAGCGCCAAGCCCGCGGCGAAGACGCCGATGCGCTGCCAGTTCTCCATCTGGCGCTGGTCGCCGCGCTTGGCGATCTGCTGCGACCAGTCGATCTCAGGCAGCGGATGCACCGGATAGGGCTTGAACTTCTCGGTCTCGACGATCGGCTTCGGCGTGCTCGCCGCCGAAAGCAGCGCGATATGCGCATCCTTGCCGACGCCCTGACAGGTGACGATACCGATGCCTGTGATGACGACGTCGTTTGCAGCCTTGCTCATCCAATCACTCCCTGCGCCGCGATCGCTTCGAGAAGCCCGATCTCGCCGGCACGTTTCTTCACGATATCGCCGAGCGGCACCTCGGAAAACGGCATGGTGCGAAGCTTCAGCTGCGCATCGCAGACCTTCTTGCCGCCGCTGGTGATTTTAGCCTTGGTAACCGCAAAACCCGAACCGTCGTGCTCGAGCACCGCCTCGATGTCGAGCACGGCTTCCGGTTCGACGAAGGTGCGCATCTTGGCGCCGTCGACCGTCATCAGGAAGGGCATGGCGGCAAAATCGGTGACGGCAAGCACCAGCATGCCGGAGGCCTGCGCCATGGTCTCGATCAAGAGCACGCCGGGAACCAGCGGCATGCCGGGAAAATGCCCCTCGAAGACGGGGCTCTTGGCCGGCACGACGGATCGCGCCTTAAGCACGCCCTTCTTCAGGTCTACCGCTTCGACGCGGTCAATCATCTGGAAATATTCCAGCAGCATTCGGATCCTCCGGCCCGACAGGCCAGATCCGCCCGCCGGTGACGACTACTTAGAGCAATTCCAGGAAAAGTGCGAAGCGGTTTTCCGTCCGGAAGTGCGAATCTGAAGTGATCTAGGAACGAAACCGCCCGGCCGCCATATTTGATGGCGGCAGGGCGTTAAAAAAAGACTGATATGTCGCTCAGGCCTTGGCTGCTTTGAGCTCGTCGATCTTGGCGCAGAGGTTCTTCAGCACGAAATATTCTTCGGTAGAAACCTTGCCCTCGTTGACTTCCTGCGTCCACTTTTCGAGCGGAATCTTGATGCCGAATTCCTTGTCGATCGCAAAGACGATGTCGAGGAAATCGAGGCTGTCGATACCGAGGTCGTCGATCGTATGGCTCTCCGGCGTGATCGTGGCGCGATCGATCTCGCTGGTTTCTGCAATAATGTCGGCAACTTTATCGAATGTAGCGGTCACGCGCTGTACCTCATGAAATGACGATTTAAACCTCCTCATAGGCAAATCCATTTCAAAAGCCAATGCTTTCGTCCAGGCGTTGCGGCAATTTGCCGATTGGGTGTTGCCTAAACAGCAATGGAATGCAGACCTTTGCCGTCATCGGGGCTGCGGCGACGCCGCAGCAGGAAGCCCGCTGTGGCGTCGGAGCGAACGAGCCGCCCGAATCAAAACCGCACAGGGCCTCGCCGCCTGCAAGCGCCTCCTCCGGCAGGAACCGCAGACGCCGGCAGTTGATCTAGATCAAATCGTGATCCGGGGAAATTGATAATGATCAAGCAACGCGGGAAGGAATTGGGAGAGCCGAACCCGCAGTCGAGGCGCAATCGCCGGGAGATTCCGGCATGCCGGATGCAATAGAATCGGATCAGGATATGGACGTCGCACACAGTGAGGTTCTCGAGCTTGGCATCCCCGTCGCCTGCCGCTCCTGCCAGGCACGGCACGGCGTCGTTTGCGGCGCCTTGTCGAGCACCCAGCTGCGTGAACTCGGACGCCATTCGCTGCGCCGCAAGATCGATGCAGGCTGCGAGATCGTTGCTCAAGGGTCGGAAAGCTCTTTCTATTCGAACATCATGCGCGGCGTGGTGAAGCTCTGCAAGGTGATGCCGGACGGGCGCCAGCAGATCGTCGGCCTGCAATTCGCCCCGGATTTCGTCGGCAGGCCTTTCGTGCGCGAAAGCACGCTATCTGCCGAGGCTGCGACCGACGCCGAAATCTGCGTCTTTCCCCGCAACCTGCTCGACCGCATGATATCGGAGACGCCGGAGCTGCAGCGCAGCCTGCACGATCAGGCGCTGAAGGAGCTGGACGCCGCGCGCGAATGGATGCTGACGCTCGGCCGGCGCACCGCCGAAGAGAAGGTCGCAAGCCTGCTTTACCTCATCGCCACGCATGCCGAACCGCAAACGGCGACGAGCACCGCCTTCGACCTGCCGCTATCGCGCGCCGAGATCGCCGATTTCCTCGGGCTGACGATCGAGACCGTCAGCCGCCAGATGACCAGGCTGCGCAAGAGCGGCGTCATCAGCATCGAGAATTTCCGGCATATCGTCGTGCCCGATATGGATGAGCTGGAAAAGAAAATCAGCGCGTGATGATGACGCGGGTATTGGCAAGGCCGGCTTGGCGCGCCAGCGAGAAGAACTGGGCCGCATTGTCGGGATGCAGGCGGACGCAGCCGTGCGAGGCAGGCCGGCCCAGGCGCTTCAAGTCGAATGTGGCATGGACGGCGTAACCGCCGTTGAAGAACACCGCGTAGGGCATCGGCGCATTGTCATATTTGCGCGAGCGGTGATCGCGCGACAGCCATTTGGCGCTCCACGAACCGGTCGGCGTGACATAGCCGTTGCGCGCGGTCGAAACCTTCCAGCGATACTTGACGAAACCGTTCTCGGTGACGGTCATCGTCTGCGTGCCGATGCTGATATTGGCGACCAGCGTTGCGGCTTGAGCGGCAACCGGAGAAAACTGCAGCAATAAACTTGCGGCCGCGGCCGCCAAAATCGTCTTCATGATAACCCCTCTTCGCACCCGCACAGTTTTAACTGCGCCCTCACGACAGAGAGACTACGGAAATACTTTCTATATAGCTTTAACCCGAATGGTAATCACAATTTTAACGGGCTTAAGCCGAAGCGGCGCGCCGCGAGACAGCGACCGCCTCACTGCAGCTTGCGTGCTGCCGAAGGCTGCTTGAGCTGCTGGTAGGCCTTGTTCATCTTCTGGCGGATCGAAGCCATCGTGCCGAGATTATGACCGCAGGCGGCACAGGTGATAATGTCTGTCTCGCGGATTTCGGCACGCTCGAACTTCATCTTGGTGCTCTTGCACTTCGGGCACGGTAGTTCAACCTGGACTGTCATTGCTCTGCTTCCGGTGTGATGAGATATGAGGCGCTTCGCATAAACGTTTGCGGCGGGTGTGTCCACAGGCGGACTGTACCGCGGGTTACCCCTCTGCCCTGCCGGGCAGAGGGGTAACCCGCGGGCACAACCCTACAAGAAACACAAGAACAGCCCGAACGTCAGCCCAGCCAGCACCATGCAGCTCGCATAAAACACCGACACGCCGTCTTCGATATCGCCGGCTGTGGCGACGTCCCGGCCGGCATTATTGATCATCGGCTCGGTCACGACGACACCACCATAGATGCGGGGACCGGCGAGCTGGACGTTGAGAGCACCCGCCATGGCGGCCTCCGGCCGGCCGGAATTCGGCGAACGGTGCAGGCCGCCGTCGCGCATCCCCACCCGGATCGCCTCGCGGCAGGGGCTGATGCCCCGCCGGATCCAGGCGCCGGCGGCAATCAGCAGGATGGAGAGCCGGGCGGCCGGCCAGTTGGCGATATCATCGAGCCGGGCGGCGGCCCAGCCGAAATCGATGTATTTTTCCGACCTGTGGCCGATCATCGAATCCGCCGTGTTCAGCATTTTGTAGGCAAGCAGTCCGGGCAGGCCGAAAACGGCATAGCAGAGCGCCGGCGCCACCACGCCGTCGGAGAAGTTTTCGGCAAGGCTTTCGATTGCCGCACGGCAGACGGCCGGCTCGTCCAACGTTTCCGGATCGCGTCCGACGATGCGGGAAACAGCGGCTCGTCCGCCGGCAAGCCCGTGGTCGCGCAAAGCTGTCGCGACGGCCGCGACATGATCGGCAAGGCTCTTCTGCGCTAGAAAGATCGCCACAAGCCCGGCCTCCAGTACGATGCCGGCAAGGCCGAAGAGCGCGAAGAACCGGTCGAACACGAAGCCTGCGGCGATCGACAGCAGCAGCAGCGTCAGGATCGCGGCAACACCGTTCATCCGGCGTTGCGAGCCTGTAAGGCTCGAGGGATTGAGCTGCTGGTCGGCATAGGAAATCGCCGCGCCGAAGACGACGACGGGATGCGGCACGCGCGACCACAGCCATTGCGGATCGCCGGCAATCCGGTCAAGCAGCAGCGCCAGAAGCAGCACGAGAAGGTTTTCGTCGATCGTCATCGCTCAAATCCCTGAAGGGCTTCGCCAAGCCGCCGGTCCGCCGCCGGATCGGGCGTCAGGCCGAAGCGCAGCCAATCCGGCGCATAATCAAACTTGCGGACGAGAATATGATGGCGGCAGAGATGCGTGTAAATGTCGCTCGCCCTTGTATCGGCGACAAGGGTAAACAGCGCCGTTCCCCCTGCTATTCGCAACCCGGCGCCCTCCAGCGCCGCATCCAGACCGATACTGCGCTCCTCGATGCGGCTGTGGATCGGAGACACGTCTGAGCGCAACAGCGAGGCGGCAATCGACAGCGCCGGGCCGGAGACCGCCCAGGGGCCGAGCCAGTCCTCGAAACGTGCGAGAATATCGCTGCGCGCAATCGTAAAACCGAGCCGCAGGCCGGCAAGCCCGAAGAACTTGCCGAAGGAGCGGAAGATGATCAGGTTGGAAAGCTGCTGCGCGCGGCTCGCGAGGCTGAGCCACGGCTCGGTATCGCCGAAGGCCTCGTCGACGACGAGAAACCCGTTTGCCGCCTTCATCCTGTCGTGCAGGGCAACCAGCGTTTCAACCCGCCAGGCGCGCCCATCGGGATTGTTCGGATTGACGACGACTGCAAGCCGATGCCCAGCTCCAATCTCGGCGACATCATTGACCGCATCGACAGCAAAGCCGGCCGAAGTGAAGGCGCGCGCATATTCGCCATAGGTCGGCGACACCACGGCGACCCTGTCGTCCGTCACGGCAACCTTGTTGTCCGTCACGGCGACCCTGTCGTCCGTCACAGCGATTTGCTTGTCCTGCCGAAGCAGACGCGGCAGAAGCTGGATCACCGATTGGGTACCGGGCACCGGCAGCGGCAGGATCTCGCCACTGCCATAATGATCACGCGCAGCTATTCTTGCCTCGTCGACGAGATGCCGGTCTGGCAGCCGCTGCCAGGCCCTTGCCGGAATATCCGGCAGGGAGACGGGGCACGGATTGATGCCGGTTGAGAGATCGAGCCAGTCTTCCGGCCTGCCGCCGAAGGTGGCGGCAACGGCGGTAATACCGCCGCCATGGGCAATGGGCGCGCTCATATAGCCGCCCCGGCAAGATCGATCAGGTGCATATAGGAGCCTGCCACCTGTCCGCGCCGCAGCCCGACAGCACCGAGATCGGCTCCGAGCGCATCCTGCGCTGTAAACAGCCGCTTTCCCTCCCCCTCGGAAACGACGGTGGAATAGTGGAATTCATGGGCCGTCATCGTCCGTGCGAAGAAAGCGCCGTCGAGCGGCGTCACGCGGCGATAGCCGAGATGGCGCCGGCGTTCGGCATAGCTGGTGACGACCGGCAGCAGGCCGAGCATTTCGTGGCGCTTCCCCTCCGCATCGATCAACCCATCGCCCAGCACCATGTAGCCGCCGCACTCGCCATAGATCCTGATGCCGCGCGCCGCCGCATCGAGCATGCCGGCGCGAAAATTCTGCGCAGCGGAGAGCCGCCCGGCATGCAGCTCGGGATAACCGCCGGGCAGATAGATCGCATCGGCATCGGCGGCCGGCGCCTCGTCGGCAAGCGGCGAGAAAAAGGAGATCGCAGCGCCCCGGCGCCGCCAGCCGAGCAGCATATGCTCGTAGGCAAAGGCAAAGGCGACATCGCGCGCCACGGCGACGCGGGCGCCGATCGGCATCAGCCGGTCGATATTGGCGGCCGATGGCCGATTGAGGCCCTGCCTGGCGATGCGCAGCAGGAATTCGAAATTGCATTCCTCGGACACGGCATCCGCCGCATGCTCGATGAAATTCTCAAGGGTCGCGTGTTCGCCGGCCTGGACGAGGCCGAGATGGCGCTCCGGCAGCGCAAGCGCCTTGTCGGCCTCGATTACGGCGACGACGGGCATGCGGATAGCCTCGAGTGCCCGGCGCAGCATCGCCTCGTGCCGCTCGCTGCCGACCTTGTTGAGGATGACGCCGGCCACACGGACATCGGCGCGGAAGCCGGCAAAACCTGATACCAGCGGCGCCACCGACTGCGACATGCGCGAGGCATCGACGACCAGCACCACCGACAGGCCGAGCTGGGCGGCAAGATCGGCCGCCGTTCCCTTTCCGTCGGCTGCTCCGTCGAAAAGCCCCATCATCGCCTCGATGACGAGAATGCGATCGCCGGAGCGGTGAAGAGCGGCGTTGGCCGAGATCAGTTCGGGGCGCATCGCCCAAGGGTCGAAATTCAAGCAGGGCGCGCCGCTTGCGGCCGCGTGGAAGGCTGGGTCGATGTAGTCGGGGCCCGCCTTGCCGGGCGCGACCGCGATGCCGCGCCGGCGAAGCGCCCTGAGCAATCCGAGCGTCACCGTCGTCTTGCCGGCGCCGGAGGACGGCGCTGCGATCAGGAGGCCGCTCATATCAGCACCTTGCCGGACCGGTCGAACGGATCGGGTTGCAGGCGCCGCCCGCCGAGCGCGCCGAGCCAATCGAGCGAGGCCCTGAGCCGCACCACCTCGCCGACGACGACCACCGCCGGCGGCTCCAGCCCGGAAGCGGCGACTGCCTCGGTCGCCTCCCCGAGCGTCGTCTCCAGCACCTGCTGCCGGCCGGTGGCGGCATTGCAGACGAAGGCGACGGGTTCGGACGGCTGCCGGCCGGCGGCGATGAGATTGGCGCTGATCTCGGCGATATGTTTCATCGCCATATACATGACGATGACGGGCGAGCCGCGGCCGATCGCCTCCCAGTTGATCCTGTCGGGCACGATGCCGGAGGAATCATGGCCGGTGAGGAAGGTGACAGCGTGGTTGATGTCACGATGCGTCACCGGAATGCCGGCATAGGCCAGCCCGCCGATGCCGGCGGTGATGCCGGGCACGATGCGGAAGGGGATATTGTACTCGACCAGCGTCAGCGCCTCTTCGCCGCCACGCCCGAAGACGAAAGGATCGCCGCCCTTCAGCCGCAGCACCCGCTTGCCGGCGCGCGCCAATTCCACCAGCCGCAGCGAAATGTCGCGCTGCTTGGCCGAGGGCTTGCCGCCGCGTTTTCCAGCATATTCAAGCTCCGCGCCGGGGTGTGCGAGCTTCAGACAGTCTTCATTGACAAGCGCGTCATGGACGATCACGTCCGCTTCGGCCAGCCCCTTGGCGGCGAGCAGCGTCAGCAGGCCCGGATCACCCGGACCAGCCCCGACGAGCCAGACGCTGCCCGGCTCCAGCGCCGGCAGATGTGAAAGTTGATTGGTCAACATTTTGTTGATCTAGGCCCAGCAAGGAACAAGGTCAACGCCGCCTGCACCGCCTCACTCGAAGTTGCTGAGATCAAGATGACTCACTTTGCGAAGAGGCGGATTCCATCTGGTAGAAAAATGACGCAACGATATGAATACATTTTAATATTCACCTGAAAGATCGACCGACATGGAGCCGCCGTCTTTGTTGACACACAGGCTGCAGATATCGGCGCCTGCCCCTCATCCGGCTGCCGCCACCTTCTCCCCGCTTGCGGGGCGAAGGGACCATGCCGCTACCTCTCCGTCCCACCTCGCTCCCGCAGGGCACGTCCCCTCGCCCCGTTTACGGGGAGAGGGTTAGGGTGAGGGGCAGTTTTTGGTACCAGACGGCCATAGCATAATCCGAGCATGACAAATCTCAGCAGTCTGTGGCCGGCCGCGATGCAGCCGGCCTTCACGTCATTCAGATCGTAAGCAACGTCTCGCGGATCAGCTCCAGGACTTTTTCCGATTCGATCCCGGTCGCGACGATCTGGCTCGGCAGGCCATCCCAGTCATCGGGCGGGAAACGGCGGTTATCCGGCTTGACGACCGTCTGACCATCGGCGATGCCACCGCAGACGACGCGCACCGCGCCCGTGATCGTGGTGAAAAGCTCCGGTGCCACGACATAGACCGAGGCGCAGCTGTCATGCACCATCATGCCGTCCTCCACCGCATGCCTGTAGAAGTCGATGTAGGACTGCGACAGCGCGTCGAGCAGCTTCACCGCGCCGTCTCCCCTGGCCGCCATCTCGCCGAGATAGCTGCGGCTCATCGTGGTGATCGAGGTGACGTCGAGGCCGATGACGACCACCTTCCAGGGCGCGGTCATGACGATGTCGGCAGCCTCGGGGTCGCCATGAATATTGGCTTCGGCGACCGGCGAGACATTGCCTGGCACATAGAAATTGCCGCCCATGATGACGACGTCCTTGACCAGGCTCGCAATCTCCGGATCTTCCTTCAGCGCCCTCGCCAGATTGGTCATCCGCCCGACGGCCACCAGCCTGATTTCGCCGGGGTTGGCGCGCACGGTGTCGATGATGAAGCGATGCGCCGGGCGCGGATCGAGCGGCAGGTCGATCGTCTTAGGCACTTCGATGTCGCCGAGGCCGTTCTCGCCATGGACCATGGCCGGCCATTCCCGCTCGGCGCGCGAGGGATCGATGGTGACGCTGGCGCCCTTGGCAACGGGTGCCGGAATATTCCATTCGCGCTTGAGGAAGAGCGCATTGCGCGTCGTCGTCTCGACCGAGGCATTGCCGAAAACGGTGGTGATGCCGATCAGATCGATTTCAGGATGGCGGTGCAGGAAAAGAAGCGCCATGGCGTCATCGACGCCCGGATCCGTGTCATAAATGACCTTGTGCATTGGTATCCTCTGGAGCAATTCAGCAAAATTGCATGAGCGGTTTTGCTGGAATTGCGTTGAAACAAGATATGAATCGCAGATCTGCCGGCCGGCGTCGCGACGTGCCGCCACCATAACGCCCGTCAGGCTTTGTGCAACCCGATGCGGGCAATCGCCGCTGTCGCATGCGCGGATTTGATCTTGCCGAGCAGCAGCTCCGCATCCGCGCCAAGCGCCGCAAGTGCCGCCGATTCCGCCACGCCGTGACAGCCGACGCGGGCAAAGACGAGCGCGGACGGATTTTTCAGCCGAGGCGTTTCCTGTTCGAGCCGCGGCGCATCGAAGAAGACCGCCGGTACGGCAAAATGGCTGGAAACGGCAAGGATCGCCGCCTCGTGCCTGCGGCTGTCGATGGAAGCAATGGCCGCGAGCTGCGCCCCAGCGATGCCGGCTGCCCTCAACGCCTCGACAGCAAGCGCCAGCACCTCCGCAGGCGGCGTCCCGCGCTCACAGCCGAGTCCGAGCACATGCCGCCCTGCCGTATCGAAGGAAATATCGCTCATAGAAGCCGTCGAATGCACCCCACTGTGTCCGTACAGCCATTGCAGCTTGGGGCAGCAAATGCAACAACGCCACCAGAACGCCCCCCGCCCTGGAACAGCATCTTGCCCGACATCGCCCTCCATCTGCTTCTGCTGCTCTGCGTGGCGGCCTTCTTTGCCGGTTTCGTCGACGCCATTGCCGGCGGCGGCGGATTGATCACCGTTCCCGCCATGCTGATCGCCGGCATTCCGCCGCTGCAGACGCTCGGCACCAACAAGGTGCAATCGATCTTCGGTGCCGCCTCGGCCACCCTCGCCTATGCCCGCAAGGGCCATGTGCAGCTTCAAGAACAGCTGCCGATGGCGCTGATGGCGGTCATGGGTGGAGCGCTCGGTGCGGCGCTCGCCACGATCGTGCCAGGAGCCGTGCTGCAGGCGATCATGCCGGTGCTGCTGCTCGCAATCGCGATCTTCTTCGCCGTCAAACCGAACCTCGACGATCTCGACAAACACCGACTCGTTACGCCCTTCGCCTTCGGCCTGACGCTGGTCCCGGCGATCGGCTTCTATGACGGCGTCTTCGGCCCCGGCACCGGCTCCTTCTTCATGCTCGGCTTCGTCACCCTCGCCGGCTTCGGCGTGCTGAAGGCCACCGCGCACACCAAGCTGCTCAATTTCGGCTCGAACCTCGGGGCGCTGATCGTCTTCGCAAGCTTCGGCGCGATCCTGTGGAAGATCGGCCTGTTGATGGGTGTCTGCCAGTTCCTCGGCGCGCAGCTGGGCTCGCGGCTCGCCATGCGCATCGGCGCAAAGCTGATCAAGCCGCTGCTCGTCATCGTCTGTGTCGCTCTGGCAATCAAGCTGCTCGCCGATCCGGCCAATCCGCTGCGTGTCTGGCTCGGCATTTGAGCGCCGAACCTGGGACACCTGCAGTGCTTCAGAACTCGACGCCCGGCTGGCCCTTGATGCCGGAGCGGAAGGGATGTTTGATCAGTTCCATCTCGGTGACCAGGTCGGCGATCTCGATCAGTTCTTCCTTGGCGTTGCGCCCCGTCAGCACGACATGCGTCATGTGGGGCTTCTCGCTCTTCAGGAAGGCGACGACCTCGTTGATGTCGAGATAGTCGTAGCGCAACGCAATGTTGATCTCGTCGAGCAGCACCATGGAATTGCGCTCGTCGCGGATCAGCTCCTTGGCCTTTTCCCAGGCGGCCGAGGCTGCGGCGACGTCGCGGGCACGGTCCTGGGTTTCCCAGGTGAAACCCTCGCCCATCGTATGGAACTGGCAGAGATCGGAGAAATGTTTCTCGATCAGGTCGCGCTCGCCGGTCCACATCGCCCCCTTGATGAATTGCACGACGGCGGACGGCTTGCCGTGGGCGATGTGGCGGAAGATCATGCCGAAGGCGGAGGACGACTTGCCCTTGCCTTTGCCGGTATGGACGATGATCAACCCCTTGCCGTCGATTTTGGTCGCCATGATCTTGTCGCGCGCGGCCTTCTTCTTCGCCATTTTCTCGGCGTGGCGCGCATCGTCCTTACCGCCCGTCTCGTTGTCCGGGGTCTCGTCGCTCATCGGTTTACCTCATTGCGTTGTATGGCGGCCAAGTCGAACCGGGCCGAATTGCTGCGCGGCGTCCAGAGGCTGCGGTCGATCGCTTCGCCGAGCCGCTCCCTCATCTCGTCGAATGCCGCCGGGTTCTTCTCGATCATGAAATCGCGCACGATGGGATCGGCGACGAAGGCCTGGTAGACGGCCTCGAAATGATGTTCGCCGACCGCCCCCGTCGTCGCCGAAAAGGCGAAGAGATAATCGACGGTGGCGGCGATCTCGGCCGCCCCTTTGTAACCGTGGCGCATGACGCCCGCGATCCATTTCGGATTGACGACGCGGCCACGCACGACACGGCCGATCTCCTCCTCCAGCGAACGGATCACCGGCCGCTCCGGCCTGGAATGGTCGTTGTGATAGATCGACGGGCGCGCGCCGGCGAGCTGTTCGGCCGCCGCCGCCATGCCGCCCTCGAACTGGTAGTAGTCGTCGCTGTCGAGCAGATCGTGCTCGCGATTGTCCTGGTTCTGGATGACCGCCTGCACCGAACGCAGCCGTTCCTCCAACAGGCCGCGCTCGGCCTTGCCCTCCTCGCCGGCCCCATAGGCATAGCTGCCCCAGACGAGATAGGCTTCGGCGAGATCGGCGCGCCGCTCCCAGCCCCTTTCGTCGATCAGCGCCTGCAATCCGGCACCGTAGGCGCCGGGCTTCGAGCCGAAGACCCGGTAGCCCGCCCGGCGTTTCGCGAAAGCGGCGTCGAGACCGGCGGCGGCAAGCCTTGCCGCCTCGCCGCGCATGCGCGCTGCAATCGGATTGTCGGCCTCGTCCTCTTCGAGCGCGCCGACAGCGCGGACCGCCTTGTCGAACAGGGCGATCTGCTCGGGGAAAGCGTCGCGGAAGAAGCCGGAAATCCGCAGCGTCACGTCGACGCGCGGCCGCCCGAGCACGGCTTGCGGGATGATCTCATAGCCGGTGACGCGGCGCGAACTCATATCCCAGAGCGGCTTGACGCCGATCAGCGCCAGCGCCTGGGCGATATCGTCGCCGCCGGTGCGCATATTCGACGTGCCCCAGGCGGTCAGCCCGAAGGAGACCGGCCATTCGCCGTGATCCTGCACATAGCGGCGCACCAAAAGCTCGGCGGATTTCTTGCCGAGCTCGTAGGCCGCCGGCGTCGGCACGGCGCGGCTGTCGACCGAATAGAAATTGCGGCCGGTCGGCAGCACATCCGGCCGCCCGCGGGTCGGGGCGCCGGAGGGGCCGGGGGCGACGAAGCGGCCGTCGAGGCCGCGCAACAGACCGTCGATTTCGGCGGGGCCGCAGGCGAGGATGGAGGGCTTGAGGCGGGTTTCGATCTCGGCGAGCACCCATCTGGTTTGGGACCAGAGGGGCGGGCATTCCATCTCGCCGGAAACGAGCTTGGCCGCGAGCAGTTCGATGCGCTCGACGGTATCGCCATGGGTGCGCCAGGGGGTATCGAGAAGATTTGCGAGGATTTCCGGGCGCGGGCCGGTCCAGGGAGCGGCCATATCGGTGTCGAGAGGGTCGAAGGAAGACCCCTCCCCAACCCCTCCCCACAGGTGGGAGGGGCTTGCTGGGCACACCGTCCCAACATCAGCTTTGGCAACGGAGGTTACCGCGAACGCAACCGCAAGTCCCTCCCCCTTGTGGGGAGGGGTTGGGGAGGGGTCTTTTAGCTGGGAGGGGTTTCCGAACGCATCCTCAGCAATCGCCCGCTGCAAGCTGGCATCGCAGCCCTCGCCCAGCCCGCGCGGCACCCGCGCCAGCGCCACCGTCAAATCCGTCAGCAGCCGCCCCTCCGGCGACACGCCGAATACATGCAGCCCGTCACGGATCTGCATCTCCTTGAGGTCACAGAGATAGGCATCGAGCTTCTTCAGCGCCTCGCCCTCGCTTTCGCCGCTTACTATGCCGGCATCCCGGTCAAGGCCGATATCGGTCACGAGGTCGAGGATCTGCCGGCTGAGCAGCCGGATGCGGCGAGGATCGCCGCCGGAGGCCTCGTAATATTCGTCGACCAGCGCTTCCAGATCCTTGAGCGGCCCGTAGCTCTCGGCCCGTGTCAAAGGCGGCGTCAGATGATCGATGATGACGGCGGCAGTCCGGCGCTTGGCCTGTGTGCCCTCACCCGGATCGTTGACGATGAAGGGATAGAGATGCGGCAGCGGCCCAAGGATCGCCTCGGGATAACATGTCTGCGACAGCGCCAGCGCCTTGCCCGGCAGCCATTCGAGGTTGCCGTGTTTGCCCATGTGAATGACGGCATCGGCAGCGAATTCGCGGCGCAGGAAGGCGTAGAAGGCGAGATATCCATGCGGCGGCACCAGGTCCGGCGAATGATAACTCTCCTTCGGATCGATATTGTAGCCGCGCGCCGGCTGGATGCCGACAAGGACGCCGCCGAACCGGGCGAACGGCAGGGCGAAAACACCCTGGCGAAAATACGGATCGTCCTCGGGGGCGCCCCAGCGGGCTCTCACTTCATCCTGAATCTGATTGGGAAGAGAATTGAGGAAGTCGTTGTAGCGACTCATGGAAAGCGTCTCGCGGATCACCCTGCCGTCATGCCCTGAATTGGTCGGCCCCTCCATCAGATGGCGGATCAGCGCGTCGCCGTCGACCGGAATGTCGGCGACCGGATAACCCACCGCCCGCATAGCCTTCAGCACCTCGATGGTTCCGGCCGGCGTATCGAGGCCGACGCCATTGCCGAGCCGGCCGTCGCGGTTCGGATAGTTCGCCATCACGAGCGCGACGCGCCGGTCGCCGGCGGTAGTCTTCCGCAGCCGCGCCCAGTTGGCGGCAAGCTCCGCCGTGTAACGCACCCGCCCCGCATCCGGTTCGCTGGCGACAATATTCGTCTCGACCGCCGCATCGTAACGTGCGGCCGTCTTGAAGGAGATCGCTCGCGCCAGCACCCGCCCGTCGACCTCCGGCAGCGCCACGTTCATGCCGAGATCGCGCGCCGACAGGCCCTGCGAGGACGCCGCCCACGCCTCCCGCGACGAGGCCGACAGGATCGCCTGCAGCACGATCGCCTCATTCGCCTCCAGCACCGTCGGTTGCCGGTCCGCACTCGGTGCGGAGACCGCAAAGCCGGTGGTGTTGATGACGACATCGGGTTCCAACGCCGAAAACACGCTTTCGAGAATAGCCGTCGAAACGGGATCTTTGAGGCTATAGGCAAAGACCGGCAAGGGCCGAAGGCCAAGTGCCTGCAAGGCGTCGATCAGCGCCTCGATCGGGCCGGTCTCACCGCTCTGGACGAGGGCGCGGTAGAAGCTGATGGCGACGATGGGGGATGCCTGCTGCGTCGAGTTCTTGGTACCCCCCTCTGTCCTGCCGGACATCTCCCCCACAAGGGGGGAGATCGGCAAGTCGATGGCGCCTCCCACAAAAGAAACGTTGGAGGATGCCGCATCTTCGGCCGAGCAGATAGAGCGAGACCTCTCATCCCCGATCTCCCCCCTTGTAGGGGTCCGAAGGACGGGTCGAGACCCGTGGCTCGACCCCGGGTCCGGCAGGACAGAGGAGGGTGCCTCAACTTCGACAGACGAAGGAGGTGCCACACGCACTGCAACAACCCGCCGCCACTCCTCAACCCCGATCAGCCCCCGCCCTGGCCACCAGATGCCGGCCTTCATCAAAGGCACCGCCGGCGCCGGCTTCTCGCCACCGCCCAACATCGCCCCGGCATAATCGAGAAAGGCCCGCGCATTGGCATCGCCGCCCTCGATCAGATAGGCCCAGAGGGCGTTCAAGTCATCGAGAGCAACATTCGAAAAAGGAACGAGCCCGGCATCCGGCTTCGCATCGCCGGGCAGCACCGCGATCAGCGCACCGGCGCGGGACGCTGCCGCATGCAGCGCTTCCAGCGCATAATGGAAATAGCTGGCGCCGCCGAGGGCCCGCACGATGATCAGCTTGGCATGCCGCGCCGTGCGCTCGACATAGGTATCGACCGACATCGGATGCTTGAGGCTCATCAGGCTGGCGAGCCTGAGCGAATGCGGCCCACCGCGTTCGCGATGGGCCGCGGCGATCGCCGCAAGCTCGCTGTCGGCAGCCGTCAGGAACAGGATCTCGCCCGGCGTCTGCCCGAGGTCGATTGCCTCCTCGCCGTCGCTGATCGTTCCCTGCTGGGCCAGAAGCAGATGCATGGGTTTACGCCAGCGCCTCGATCGCTGCCCGCACAGCGCCCTCATCCATCTCGTGCAGGCCGATGACGACGAGACGTGTAGCGCGCGTCTCGCCGGCTCCCCAGGCACGGTCGAAATAGTGGTCGATGCGGCTGCCGACCGCCTGGAGCTGCAGGCGCATCGGCTTGCCGGAAACATCGACGAAGCCCTTGAGGCGCAGCACGTCATGGGTCGAGATGATCGTCTTCAGGGCCTCGACGAAACCGGCGGGATCGGCAACGGGGCCGAGCTCGACGACGAAGCTGTCGAATTCGTCGTGATCGTGCGGCGCGCCGTCCTCATGCTCCAGCTCGTGATGCGACTTGCGGTTGGCAATATCATCCTCCGTGCCGATGCCGAGACCAAGCAGGATGCCGGCCGGCACCTCGCCGTTTTTCGCCTCGATCATCACGGGCTTGCGCACGGTGCGGGAGGCGACTTCTTCGCGCACGCGGCCGAGGCCGGCGACGTCGATCAGGTCGGTTTTGTTGAGAACGATGAGATCGGCGCAGGTGAGCTGGTCCTCGAACAGCTCCTCGATCGGGCTTTCGTGATCGAGCGATTCATCCTCGGCGCGGCGCGCATCGACGGCATCGTGATCGTCGGCGAAACGGCCGGCGGCCACAGCCGCGCTGTCGACCACCGTGATGACGCCGTCGACCGTCACCTGGGTGCGGATATCGGGCCAGTTGAAGGCGGCGACCAGCGGCTGCGGCAAGGCAAGGCCCGAGGTTTCGATGACGATATGGTCGGGCCTCTGTTCGCGCTCCAGCAGCTTCGTCATCGTCGGAATGAAATCGTCGGCAACGGTGCAGCAGATGCAGCCGTTGGTCAGCTCGATAATATCGTCCTCGGTGCAATTTTCCGCCCCACAGCCCTTCAGCACGTCGCCGTCGACACCGAGATCGCCGAACTCGTTGATAACAAGCGCGATCTTCTTGCCGCCGGCATTGGTAAGCAGGTTGCGGATCATCGTTGTCTTGCCCGCACCAAGGAAGCCGGTGATGACGGTTGCGGGAATCTTCTGCTGGTTCATGGATTTAACCCTTCATTTTCAGCGGCAGGCCTGCCGCGATAAAATAGACTTCGTCGGCCTTCGCCGCGATCATCTGGTGCAGCCGGCCGGCATGATCGCGAAAATCCCGCGCCATGCGATTGTCGGGCACGATGCCGAGGCCGACCTCGTTGGAAACGAAAACAAGCCGCGCTTTGGCGTCAGGCAGGAACGCGGCAAGGGCGGCAAATTCCGCCTCCATCTCACGCTCCTCCATCATCAGATTGGTGACCCAGAGCGTCAGGCAGTCGATCAGCACGATACGCCTCGCACCGTCGATGGCGGCAAGCGCGCCGACGAGATCGAGCGGCTCCTCATGCGTCGCCCAGGACGGGCCGCGATCGGCCTTGTGCTTGATAATGCGCGCCTGCATCTCCTCGTCCCAGGCCCGGCCGGTGGCGAGGTAGTGGCGGTCGAGGCCGGTCGCAGTGACGAGAGATTCGGCGAAGCGGGACTTGCCGGAGCGTGCGCCGCCGAGGATGAAGGTGGTGTTGGAAGAGGCGCTGGTCATGGGCACACGGCCTCCAGAGGAACCGCGACCTTCCACCAGCCTCCCTCATTCCTGTGCTTGTCACAGGAATCCAGCCACGGCGCGTCCGCGCCGTGAATGACTCGGTTAAAGGGAGATCTCCCGCGCCCAAGGACTTGGGCGCACTGGATTCCTGTGACGAGCACAGGAATGAGGGAGGAGAGGAAGACGCACACCACGCGCCCCTCACTAAGAGGAATGGAATGGCCACCCAATGGCGCCGCACCAGGCCGCGCCGAATTCAATCGTTCAGCCAAGACAACCTCCGTGCTGGCAGCGGGCATAGCGCCCAGGGTTGGGCTTTTCGCCCGGCACGGGATGGCAGGTCTCCTGGCTCGCGGGTGTCGGCCGATCGGGGCGGACCGGAAACCGGTCGCCCTGATCGTGCCGGCGGATCTGCCTCGCCTTCCCGGCCGCATCGGTGAAAAGGCGGACGATTCGTAGAGTAAGAGGCGTCCGACCCCGGTTGATCACCATGCATGTCCAGTGGCTTTTCCGGCATGTCGCCCATCCGGCCCGCCTGCACCATTGCAAGGATCGGCCGGAAGCGCTCAATGCCGGATGGAAGACCCTGACCGCTCTACAGTCGCGGGGTCGGCTGTGATGAAGGCGCCCGGTTTGGGTCCGCCCCGTCACATTCCCTTTTCATCCGGAAGGGCGCTACACCGATCCGGAACCATCCGTTATGTCCGAGGATGGTCAGATGACCATCCGCGTGGGATGGTCGGGTGACCATCCGTTGAGGGATGGTTAGGCAAGCCCGGGGGTGAAGTCAACCGGCCTTGGCGGCCGGCCGATCGCCGGCCGGTGGCACGTCCCACGCAAACACGACTTACCCCACCAGAAATATCGTCTTTTATCAGAGGCTTACGTCATAAATATTTGACCCTCGCGCCAGCTTTTCGCCGCAATTGCACGGCAAGCGGACTGCGCCACCGCCCTTGACCGGGCTTCTCCCCGCCTAGTTGTCTAGCCATGCTTATGAAATTGGATCGGCGCCGTCTGCGCGCGCTGCGTGTTTTCTTTGATCCGGAGCGGCTGCGTGCGCTGACCCGCCGCAGCGAGGTCGGTCTGTCGCTCGCCGGCGCCATCGTCGGCATCGTCTCGGGCCTTGCCGTCACCGGTATGAGCTTCGTCTCCAATGAATTGCACCGACTGGTCTTCGGCATATCCGACGATGAACGGCTGAGCTCGTCTGCCATCGACGACAAACTGCTGCTGCTCGCTGCCCCCGTCGTCGGCGGCATCCTGCTCGGGTTGCTGCTTTTCATCCTGGCGAAGCGACGCAAGAAGCCGATGGTCGATCCGATCGAGGCCAATGCGCTGCACGGCGGCCGCCTGTCCTTGACCGACAGCATCATCGTTGCCGTGCAGAACCTGATCTCCAACGGTTTCGGCGCCTCCGTAGGGCTGGAGGCCGGCTATACCCAGCTTGCCGCCGGCCTCGCCTCGAAATTCGGCCTGAAGCTGCAGCTTCGTCGCTCGGATCTGCGCGTGCTCGTCGGCTGCGGCGCGGCCGGCGCCATCGCCGCCGCCTTCAACGCGCCGCTGACCGGCGCCTTCTATGCCTTCGAGCTGATCATCGGCACGTATACGATCGTGTCGCTTACCCCGGTCGTCACCTCCGCCCTCGTGTCCACGCTCGTCGCAAGACTGCTTGTCGAGGGCGATTTCACCATCGATATCGGCAGCTTCGGTTCAGTCGTGCCGGCCGACTACGTCCCGGCGCTGCTGCTCGGCGTCTTCTGCGCCGGCGTCGGCATCCTCATCATGCAGGGCGTCGCCTTCATCGAGGAACTGGCGCGCAAGAGCTCCATTGCCCCGCCCTTCCGCCCGGCGCTCGGCGGCATCATCGTCGGGCTTCTCGCAATGATCTCACCGCAGGTGCTCTCGGCCGGCCACGGCGCCCTGCATCTCAATCTCTCCCGCGAAGTGGCGATCCCGGCGCTGATCGGCCTCTTCCTGTTGAAATCGCTGGCCTCGGCGATCTCGATCGGCTCCGGTTTCAGAGGCGGCCTGTTCTTCGCCTCGCTGTTCATGGGCGCCCTGCTCGGCAAGCTGTTTGCCTATTGCGGCCCCTATTTCGCCGATGCGACGTTGACGCCTGCGATCTATGCCGTGGTCGGCATGAGTTCGCTTGCCGTCGCCGTCATCGGCGGGCCGCTGACGATGACCTTCCTGGCGCTCGAAATCACCGGCGATTTCCCGATCACAGCGCTGGTGCTCGCCGCCGTCATCACCTCTTCGCTCGTCGTGCGCTCGACCTTCGGCTACTCTTTCGCCACTTGGCGCTTCCACCTGCGCGGCGAAAGCATCCGCAGCGCCCATGACGTCGGCTGGATCCGCAACCTGACGGTGGACAAGCTGATGCGATCAGACGTCAAGACGGCCAAATCAGGCATCTCGCTGGAGGAATTCAAGCGGGCCTTCCCGATCGGCTCGACCCAGCGCGTCATCCTCGTCGAGGAGAGCGACAAATATGCCGGCCTCGTGCTGGTGCCGGAGATCTACGCCAACCCGACCGACGCGCAGGACGAGGGCAAGACGCTTGCCGACTTCATCCACTACCGCAACGATTTCCTGCAGCCGCAGATGAATGCCAGGCAGGCGGCGGCAATCTTCGACAAGAGCGAAAGCGAAGCCCTCGCCGTCGTCAACAACCTGATCGAACGCAAGGTCATCGGCCAGCTCAGCGAAAGCCACACGCTGCGCCGCTACAGCGAAGAACTCGACCGCCGCCGCCGTGAAGTCTCCGGCGAGATCTAAACCGCTCCGACCGACCGCGCCGCACTGCAGCACTTTGAATTATTCAGCAGCGTCGGCAATCCTGAAAACATCAGCCCGCTTCGAAACTCCGCGCAGTTCGAACGATCCGAGATATTGGCAAGGCGCCGCACAGGTCGTCGCGAAGCTCTCCGACATCAAGAGGGGTTGATCGAGCGTGCCGCAGAGCTTTTCTAGCCGCGAGGCCTCGTTGACCGCTCTGCCGATCACCGTGAAATCGAGCCTGCCATGGGCGCCGACATTTCCGTAGAAAACCTCGCCGAGATGCAAGACGACGTCGACGCCGATATCGGGGCCGCCATTGCCCGTCCGCTCGCGATTGAGCGCCTCGTTGGCCTTCAGCAGGTTCCGTGCCGAAGCGAGTGCCGCCAGGCAGGCCTGCTGCGGATCGTCGGCGTCGGTCGGAAAGATCGCCAGCACGCTGTCGCCCATGAACTTCAGGATCTCGCCGGAATTTTCCTCGACATGCCGGTCGATCAGCTCGAAATGCTCGTTCAGAAAGCCGACGATCTCTTCGGGCTGATAGACCTCGGTCAGGGCCGTGAAATTCCGGAGATCCGCAAGCAGGATCGCGGCATTAATGGAGCCCCCCGTTCCCCGTTGGGTCTCACCGGCGAGGATGCGCGCACTCGTCCTGGCGCCGGTATAGACGGCGAGGATATCCGTCGCGGTCTTCGATGCCGCCACGCGGTAGGCCGCCAGCCCGAGCGCCGGGAAAAGCTCTTCGATAACAGCCAGCTGGTCATCGGAAAATCCGCCGGGCGCATCGCTGGTCAGCGAAAAACCAAGCCCGCGCAGCGCAACTTCCTTCGGGAATTCGAAAAGGCTGATCACGTGATCCGTGCCCCCGCCGAGCGCGAATTCGCGAAGCTCGCTGTAGCCGAGACCCTCGCCTCTCTCCAGGCTCCACCGCCCTCTTCTTTCGCCGCGATTCAAAAGATAGAATATCGGGGTCTCCTCGAAGAGACGCTCCCCCACGATACCGTGTTCGGCAATTTCGATGGTCGTGACGCCGCCCCTGATGAAATTGGCCGCGATGCCGCGATACATGGGATGGATGGACGGCATTCGGATGCTTGCCCGCCAGATCGGAAATCCCTCGGCGATCAGCCGGTCACACAGCCCGGCCACGAGGTCGCCAATGTGCTCGCTGGTGATTCCCTGCTCGATAAGCCAGTGAATATGATCGTTAATTTTTAAAACCTCCGCATCGGGCCAAGAGCCGGAGTAGCCGTTTTCACGATCGAGGCCAGGCACCAGGAACCGCAGGACAGGCGCTGAAAAAGCCATGTCGCACATGCCATTCATTAGCCTGCTTCGCGTCGTGATACTACTCCCAGGCGAATGCGGGGATGCGGAATTCGAGGGTACACAGCGCTGGTGTCACGGATGACAAATTGCCTCAGCCTCCCCGGCGGTTAGCGAAACTGCTCCAGTCCGCGTCTTGGCAGGCGACAAAAGGGATCTCGCCTCTCGACAAGGCGATGTCATTCAGCACGGGATCTCCAGCTGCTCACATCCTGACCGTCATGCCGCCATCGACGGTCAACACGTGGCCGTTGACGAAGGAGGCGGCGCCGCTTGCCAGGAACAGGGCCGCGCCGGCAATCTCGTCCGGGCGTCCCCAGCGCTGGACCGGGATCCGCTGGCGCACGAAGGGCATCAATTCCTCGTTCTGAGCCATGACCGCATTCGTCTCGGTGGCGAACCAGCCCGGCGCAATCGCGTTGCTGGTGATACCGTACGGGCCGAATTCGACCGCCATGGCGCGCATCAGTCCGGTCAGGCCCTGCTTGGCGGCCGGATAGACGCTGTCGCCTGGCATGACGACATGGCCGCTGATCGAGGTCACGGCGATCAGCCGGCCGTAACTGCGCCGTTTCATCAGCACGGCCGCATCGCGCGAAAGCGTGATCGCCGCGGCCAGATCGGTGCGCAGCAACTCGATGATGCCCTCATCATCGAATTCGGCCAGCGGCCGCCGGTCGCGGACGCCGACATTGTTGATCAGGATATCGAGACGACCATGGATCTTGTCGATATCGGCCATCACAGCACGCTGAGCCTCGCGGTCGGCGACGTCGAACACAGCAGCCTCCGCCGTCCCGCCCACGGCCCGGATAATCCTGACGGCATCGTCCAGCGTCGCCGCCGTGCGTCCGGTGACGATGACATGCGCACCGGCATCGGCAAGCGCACGTGCCATCTCAAGACCCAGACCACGCCCGCCGCCGGTCACCAGCGCCACCTGGCCCGCCAGTGAAAATCTGTCCAATACGCTCATGGTTTTCGTCGCTCTCAACCGAGTCCGCCGCGACAATTAATGGACTCAGTCCACTAATTTGGCAATAGCGGAACGAGATGATCCTCTGACATCAGGAGGTCCGGCTTGGCTCCCGCTTCTCCCCAGCGGGGTCCGAAGGACAGGGTCGAGACCAAGCAGATCCAGATTGAGGGTCTCCTACCATGGGATTACGCCTCGGGATGATCCATGCCTAGGTTTCTGTCGGCCCAAAGCGGCTTTTCAGGGATCAATTGCGGTTTCGGCGATGGTAGTCCTGATCTAGGTCTTTCCAGACGTAGAACCCATTCCAAAGACCGAGCCAGGCTGACAATGCTCCGAATGAGTCGCTGTTTAAAGTCTGAGAGAGTGAACTTTCTCCATGGGAGGGGTCGACTTTCTTCGCCCAAACACCGATGAGGGCCGTCACCCACCAGCCTGCGATTATAAGAGCCGCAATGGGCCAAACATATACGATGGCCGCAAGGCAAATAATCAATATCGCCCTGTAGATGTTGAGCTTCGACATTTCACTCCCATTTGAAGGCCCAAAATTCTAAGCAACTTTGGGTTACACGAAATTATCATAAGTTCTAACGACCCGTGAGAAGTGTGACCGTCTCTGCAGGAAGCATTCGTCCCGTCATCGCGACAGACTTCGAAACTGCTTGAAGCATCTTGGTCAAGATGCGACCGGGACACCGCTTACCGAAGATCACATCCTATTGACTGTATAACTAGTGCAATCAGTATCCGGGATCGTACGAGACGAGATAAAATCCGTTGCCCAGGCTGGCGAAAGATACTTTGACCTGCGAGAGAGACGAGACCATTTCATTAATATTGAATATCATGCTCTCGGGTGATGACTTGGCGTGAAACTCCAATGCTGAGCGGAAGATTGCGGAGTCTAGGAACTCACGCGTCCATGGCGGACCTCCTTCATCCCGCATTATGTCCGCGAGAACTCCATTTTCGGAGTGGATTATCTCGCAAAATTCAATCCTGTGACCGTCAGCGCTATAGGAGCGGCTGCGGCAGCGTTCCACATATTCGGTGAAAGGAGCCCGGGTCTCGATAAAGCCACGCTCTTCAACTTTTCGGCCAAGCCCGGAATAAAAAAATACGAAGGAGAATAATATGGGCAGACACCCGATAAATATAGACAGCGAGCGTCTCCAAATTATCGCCAACGCTATCCACGTGAGATATAAAAAAAATAAATATAAGGAATACATCCCAGGTTCAGACAATGGTTTAAAGTTGTAGTAAGCTCCAAAATAAATGGAATAAATCAGAACTGCAGAGCAAATACACTGGCCGAACTTGATTATTTTACCTATGCGTATCTTACGGTCCGGAGTCTTTACGGTGAAAAAATCCCGCACTCGGCCTATGGGGTGTGTATTGCCTACGGGCATTGTAACGTTCCTTGAGTAAAGATCTATTTCAAGACGCCCGTGATATTGTTACGCAACTTCGCCGTCGATCGCGCTTCGGGCATTTGCGAGGCAGAACTGCTGCTATCTTGGCGATCGTCGCAGGAACCGTGCCGTATTGGTTTCACCACCGCCGGCTGCCCGACATGAACGAAGCCGAATCGCGATTGGGAACGCAAACTTCGAGTTTCAGTGCGGCCCCCTGCAGGGACTACCTACCCTCAAAACCTCCCCGGCAAAGGCCTCACGCCGGCGCGTGGCTTCTGCCTGAACGGATGCGAGCGCGGTCTCGAGATCCGATCAATCTGCGATTTTCTTTGGTTGTCCTCCATAGCCTAACTTCCTATCGCTCACGTTTATTTTTGCGTTTTTGGAGATTGCTTATCAAACGGTCGCCGCCAAGAGAGTATGCAAAGATGCTGTACGCAGTTATTATAATAATAGTTGGGGTATCGCCTAGTTCAAATATGTATATTGCAGCACCCATTACCGGAATTGATCCAATGAAGATCCCATACAGGATTATCAAATTCCGCGACATCCAATTCTCCTCTTATATATAATTTCAAGCATGTCCCTTAGCGACGTGGCTACCTTTGATCGTCACCTACACCTTGATTGCGCCGCACAGGTTGATTTTCTCTGATTATCCAATACATACGAGCATGTGCCTGTCGTCGTCCCATCGGCCAATAGTGCTTCGTCGATGTAGAGTTCGACTATTGGCTTCTCCATCAAATGCCACTCTGCCAGCTTCCTTTGTTGCATCAGGAATTCTCGCGATCTTTTATTGTCTTGCGATAGATGTGGTATAGATGCACAAAAAGCGAAATAAAGAATAAGGACTTCAAGATATTTGCCATGTAAAGATTAAAGAAGCCGCTATCCCTAGATCCTATAAAAAGGTCTATCGCATAACACTTCGCATTTTCGCAGGGCGTAGTTAATCTGTAATCAGAGACATATATGACAAGGAAGGCCGTCATTACTACTGAGGCCGCCACAGATGCGCTCCTTATATTCCTTTCAACTGGGACTTTGCTTAGTCTGTAAAAAAATCCCTCATCAGTCACCTTAGCGCGGCGCGCCATCCACCAGGCGATTGGGAAGAAGATCAAAGCGATTACAATCTGCGCAGTCAGGAAGATGAACACATAGTCAGGGGCTCGAAACCGGCGAAATAATGCGAGAGACGAAATAGTCACTGCGACCATCAGAATGGCGAAAATGCTGTCTAGGCTAATAGTGCTTCGTCGAAGTAGAATTCGACCTATTAGGAACAGGAAGATCAGAAACAGGAGGATGGGGACGGGCCCGATCGGGGGAAGCGGGCTTGCAGGCAGGAAATTACTGTTCACGCTCGGGTCCTCCATCAATATGACGAGACGACGGAAAATACCGACCACCTCGGTTGCTGCGAATTTATCAAATCACCGCTCCTTCATCGCTTCGGCTGCCACGTCAACGAGAGACGAAAACACATAGGCGCGTATCCGCCTCGAGCCGGTGCTGACTTCGGCGACCGCTGACATCCAGGGGAAGTGGGACATCTGCACTATCCGCCCTCACCGCACTTTGCTCGAGCTCCAGCGTGACCGCGAAGACAAGTTCTGTGTGCGCTCTGCGCGCGCAAACAGCGACGCCTGTGGCGGAGCGCCAGTATCCTGTTCGCAGCGCTCGGCGTCAGGCCCAGGCTGAAAAAAGATACTTTGACCCGCGACGCTCTCGGTTGATGTCGTGGCGTGAAAATCCGGTGCGAAGCGAAAGCAACGCGCAAAAACGCGCTCTAGCTCGCACGAGAATATCGACTATTACTTTGATTGTTTTTGAGAGGGTTTCATTGACTCGCGGGGCTCGCTTCTTCTTGTAAAGGAACGGTTACCTTCGGCTTTGACAAAGGTTCCGAAAACAACCGGCTCTGACTAATCCCGCCGCAACCCTACGCGCAGAAGAATTGGTTACTCCGAGCCCCCGCTCGTCAACGCCGGTTGTTGAATTCATATTTCAAAGGTGGATAGGCAAATCTTGTTCAGAAGGACTACCTGTGATTTTGTTTTGCGTGGGTCTCACGTTTAATCGGAGAGAACTATCGGTCAAATCACGGCTCTGTGATATCGCATGCCTTTTGGCCCTCGGGCCATTTTGTCGCACGAGTCCCACCTCGGAACCGCTCTATCCAATCAGCCCCGCAAGCCAACGCGGGTCGAGATGCCTCTCCAGCCCGCTCGCGACCTCGTCCAACGCCTGGTCGACGCTCTCGCGGTAATTCTTCCGCTCACTCGAAAGCCCGAAACTTTGAAGCAGCCGGGCGCGGTAGGTGTCGCTGCCGAAGAGCCCGTGCAGATAGGTGCCCATGATCCGGCCGTCGGCCGACAGCGCCCCGTCGGGCGCGCCGTCGACGATCGCCGATGGCCTGTCGCAATCGGGGCCGTGGGTGATGCCGAGGTGGATCTGGTAGCCGGCAAGCGGCGTATCATATTCGGTCGAGCGGGCCTGGCTGTTGCGCACGGTTTTCTCCGGCGCCATCTCGGTCTCGACATCGAGAAGCCCAAGCCCCGGCATCTCCAGCGTGCCGCCCTCGAGCCGAAGCGGATCGCGCACGGTCCGCCCGAGCATCTGGTAGCCGCCGCAGATGCCGATTACCCGGCCGCCGCGCCTGACATGCGCCTGGAGATCGCGGTCCCAGCCTTCAGCCCTGAAATCGGCAAGATCCGATATCGTCGATTTCGAGCCGGGAAGGACGATGAGGCCCGCATCGGCAGGCAGCCGCTCGCCCGATCGCACGAAGGTGAGTTCGACATCCGGCTCGGTCCGCAGCGGGTCGAGATCGTCGAAATTGGCGATGCGCGGCAGCACCGGCACGGCGATCTTCAGCGCGCCGGATCCGCCCCGCGCCAGCCGTTCGAGCACGACCGAATCTTCGGCCGGCAGGCGCCCAGCGCCCGGCAGCCATGGCACGACGCCGAAACACGGCCAGCCGGTAAAACCTTCGATGGCGCGGATGCCGTCGTCGAACAGCGAGACGTCGCCGCGGAACTTGTTGATGATGTAGCCGGCAATCATCGCCCGGTCCTCGTCGGCGAGAATCGCATGCGTGCCCACCAGCGAGGCGATGACGCCGCCGCGGTCGATATCGCCGACGAGCACGACAGGCACGCCGGCCCGCGTCGCAAAACCCATATTGGCAATATCGCCGGGCCGGAGATTGATTTCGGCCGGCGATCCCGCACCTTCGACGACAACGAGATCGGCACCGGCGGCCACCGTCTCGAAGCTTTCGAGCACGGCGCCGAGCAGTTGCGGCTTCAACCGCTGATAGTCGCGCCCCTTGGCCTGGCCGAACACCCTGCCCTGCACGATGATCTGGCTGCCGTTTTCCGATTGCGGCTTCAGCAGCACCGGGTTCATATGCACCGAGGAGGGCGTGCGCGCCGCCAGCGACTGCAGCCACTGCGCCCGGCCGATCTCGCCGCCATCGTCGGCAACAGCGGCATTGTTCGACATGTTCTGCGGCTTGAACGGCCGCACGGCAAGCCCGCGATTGGCCGCCAGCCGGCAGAGCCCTGCGACCAGCACCGTCTTGCCGACATCCGAGCCGGTTCCCTGCAGCATGATCGCTCTTGCCATGGTGGCCGCCTTTCCCCAGAGCATCGCGCTTCCGAAAATCGGTCAGATTTTCGGGCCGATGCGCTAGCCCGAGGCCTACAATGGGCTGTTATACCGGGTCAAGACTTCGCCTGGCTCTCGCGCAGCACAGAAACGCGAAAACCGCGCATTGCCTTGGCTCTGCGCGGTTTGCCGAAAACTCAGGCGTCTTCGCCCCTACACGGCGAAGCTCGCTTTCTCCAGTACGCACTACCTGAACCGAAGAAGCAGCGGTCATTGCCGCCACGACCCAACTGATAACGGCACATTCTTACCGGAGAGTTATTGAAGGCTTACGCAAATGTTAATTTCGACTTTTTTTGACATTCTGGCCGAAATTTCTGTCGAAGATCCGCCGACGATCGCCAAGGGCGTGCGTTTGACCCGCGGCCGCCATTTTTGGGATATTGACATAAATTCTTCGAATTCAATTATTTAGATACGCAACCATGAGCAGAAGACGGTTGATTTCTGCGAGCGAACGCGTAGGCTTCGCCAAAATGCGCCATTGTTGACCACCGCCTGCGACGACCCGCCGGAGAGCTTTGTCGGTGGATTGCAAATCCGGCCGCGCGTCCGCCTAAGAATTCGGGGAATGACGATGAAGACGTATCTGATGACGGCCGTCTTTGCCGCGGCTCTTTCTACCATTGCGCCGGCCGAAGCCGCAGAGTGCGGCAAGGTTTCGATCGCCGAGATGAAATGGGCCTCGGCGGGGATCGCGGCAAACTTCGACAAGATCATCCTGGAAAAGGGCTACGGCTGCTCCGTTACCATCGTCGACGGCGACACCCTGCCGACCTTCGCTTCGATGAACGAGAAAGGCATCCCCGACGTTGCCTCGGAATATTGGATCAATTCCGTCCGGTCCCTGCTCGATCAGGCCGTCAATAGCGGCCGGCTGGTGCAAGGGGCAGAGATTCTGGCCGACGGCGCGGTCGAAGGCTGGTGGATCCCGAAATTCATCGCCGACGCCCACCCCGACATTCGTTCGGTCGAAGATGCGCTGAGACATCCCGAACTCTTCCCGGCCGAGGACGATGCGTCGAAGGGCGCCGTCTACAATTGCCCCGCCGATTGGAGCTGCCAGATATCGACCACCAATCTGTTCAAGGCGCTTGCCGCAGACAAGAAGAGCTTCGAACTGGTCGAGACCGGCAGCCCCGAACAGCTCGACGCCTCGATTGCCCGCGCCTTCGACAACAAGATCGGCTGGCTCGGTTATTACTGGGCGCCGACCGCCATCCTCGGCAAATACGACATGACGCGGCTGAGCTTCGGCGTCGGTCACGACAAGAGCGAATGGGACCGCTGTACGGCGGTTGCAGGCTGCAACAGGCCCCAACTCAATTCCTACCCGGTCTCACGCGCCTTTACATTGATGACGAGGTCCTTCGCCAGCCGCGCCGGGCCTGTCACCACCTATCTCAAAACCCGAAAATGGGACAATGGGACAATCAATCAGGTGCTCGCCTGGCAGGACGAAAACCGCGAGAGCAACGAGGATGCCGCGCTCTATTTCCTTCGCAATTACGAGGGTCTGTGGATGAAATGGGTGCCGGCCGATATAGCCGAGAAGGTCAAGGCGAGCTTATAACGTCAGGATACGATCAACGACCGGACGATTCGACATGACTGGCAATGTTCCCTTTCCCGACCGCGATACCGTTGCGGAAAAGCTTGCCACGCTGTCGGAGGCGGATAAGTCATACTTGGCGCTGCTCATGGAAAACGCCGCTCAGGACGACAATCTGCTGGAAGGCCTGCGCCGCCATCTCGATCTTGCCGCCGGGTCGCGGTTGCTGAACTCGCTGAAGCTCGAAAATCTCGGACTGTGGCTGGGGGCCGCCGCGCCCGACCGTCTGCAGATCAGGCTGATGGAAACCGCCCGTTCCAGCCAGCATCCCGCCTATCAAGCCGTCCGGACCGGCCTCAGCCGATCCGGCGGCCTCGAAAAGGCTTATCCCCCGGCCACCCGATAGGGTGGTCCGCACCCGGTCGTTCGTTAGAACGATCCGGACCCCGGCCACCCGATAGGATGGTCCGGACCCGGTCAAGATGATCCGGTCAGCATGATCCGGATCAAGCCGGCAAGCCTGTCAGCCGATCACTTCCTTGCAGCCCGATCGACCGAGCGGCCGGCATCCTGGGTGGCGTTGACGGCGTTGGCCGTATCTTTTCCTATGCCGCGGATCGTGTTGCCGCAGGAGGAAAGAGCAAGAAGAACCATGAAGGCTGCGGCAATTTTGGCCGTTGTCGTCATTTCGAATATCCTTGTTTGAAATCAACCCCCGAACGGCACTTATGCCGTTCGCGCCGATAACGCGCAAGAGACCAAAAGGTTCAACGGTTGAAAGACATCCTCAGGCGGCAACCGCCTTCGCTCTTTCGGCAAAAGCGCTGCGAATACTGTCGGCCACCGTCTCGATCGGCCCCGACATCTGCGAGGCGGTCAGCAGGCGGATATCGAAGGCGCCGAGTTCCGGCAGCCCCTCGTTCGGGCCAAGGAGCGCCATGTCCTCGTTGACATAGGAAAGCGGCAGCGGCGCGATGGCGAGATCGGAGAGCACGGCGGCGCGCTGCGCCATCGTGTGGCCGCTGAGATAGGCGACGCGATAGGGCCGCTTGTTGCGTTCGAGCTGGGTGAGCGCCTCCTGGCGCCAGATGCAGCCGTCCTCCCAGATCGAGATCGGCAGCGGATCGCGGCGATGCGCCGAACCGCACCGGGCGCCGGCCCAGACCAGCCGCTCGCGGTAGACCACCTCGCCGCCGGTCGGGAACGGCCGCGTCGCACAGTTGATCAACGCCAGGTCGAGCCGTTGCTCCTCGATGCGCCTCTTCAGCCCGATGCTCATGTCGATGGTCACGTCGACCATGATGCCGGGATAGCTTTCGGCGAAACTCTTCAGGATGCTCGGCAGCAGCCGTTCACCGATATCCTCCGGCGCGCCGAGCCGCACGACGCCGCTGAGTTCGGGCATGATGAAACGGGACACAGCCTCGTTCGACAGCGCCAGGATGTTGCGGGCGTAGGATAGCAGCATCTCGCCATGGCGCGTCAGGGATACCGAGCGGGCGTCGCGCAAAAACAGCGTCGCGCCGAGTTGTTCCTCGAGCTTCTTGATCTGCATCGACACCGCCGACGGCGTGCGGAAGACCGCTTCGGCCGCAGTTGAAAAATTGCCCGTCTCGGCGATGGCGACAAAGGTACGCAGCACATCGTTGTCAAGCAGCGGAATGGGACGGCGAAAGGGAATGCTCATCGTCTTATCTTTCAATTTTTCTGATTTATAACCCCATATCATTTTGTTTGATTGAATGTCAATCGACCGCCTATCTTCAGTGTCGGCAGCAATGAACAAGCAAAGGAGGCCGGACATGACGCAATCAAGCATCTGGAATATCGTACAGGCCCTTTCCGCATTCAAGTCGCAGAGGCGCCGGGATGCGAACCATGAGTATGCGATCCGGCAGTTGAAGCGTTTTCCGTCGCATCTCTTGGCGGATTGCCAGCGCGAAATGGAATTGAGCGCCCTCACCTCGGCCGCGGCAGCGAATGATCGACGATCGAATGGCGGTCACATGCCGCCCAGCAGTTTGAAGGCGATGACCCACATGGTGAAAGCGACGAGCGTCTCCAGCATCCGCCAGGACGAAGGTTTCGAGAAGATCGGCCGCAGCCATGTTGCGCCATATCCGAGCGAAAAGAAGAACAGGAAGGAACCCGTCACCGCGCCGGCGGCAAACGAAGTCTGCTGCCCGGGATAGCGTGTCGATATGGTGCCGAGCAGCACGACCGTATCGAGATAGACATGCGGATTGAGCCAGGTAAGCGCGAGGCAGGTCATGAGCGTCTGCCGGAAACTCGCCGATGTGGCCTCCGCCGCCGTGAGGGCAGCGGATGACCGCAAGGCGGAGTAAAGGCTCTTGGCGCCGTACCAGGCCAGAAAGGCAGCTCCGCCATAACGCATGAGCGGATCGAGCCAGGGCAGCAGCCTGGCGACCTGCTGCAGGCTGGTGACGCCGAGCACGATCAGCGCGGCATCGGAGACCGCGCATGCGAGGCAGACGGCGAAGACATGTTCGTTGCGCAGGCCCTGGCGAAGAATGAAGGCGTTCTGCGCGCCGATGGCGACAATCAGGCTGAGGCCCATCATCAGGCCTGTGACATAAATCGAAAAACTCATCGTTTTGGCGAGCGCCCCTCACTTTGGTGGTGGTTGAGGTATCGCCATTCGCGGAATTAGGCTAATTAATCTGGATCATCCCAGTTAAGCGAAGCTAATCCATGCTCGACTATTCCGCTCTCCGCGCCGTCGCAACCATCGTCCAAACGGGCAGCTTCGAAAGAGCTGCGGCCGCGTTGAACGTGACACCTTCGGCGATTTCGCAACGGGTGAAGCAGCTCGAAGAGCGTCTCGGCACCGTCCTGATCGTCAGAGGCACCCCATGCACGGCGACTGAAAAAGGAGAAAGGCTCTGCCGCCACATGGAGAATGTCGGCATGCTGGAGGTGGAACTCTTCGGGCAACTGCCGGCTCTCGCCGATCCCGACGAACCACGCCAAAGGGTCACGCTTCAGATTGCGACCAATGCCGACAGTCTCGGGACCTGGTTCGTCGAGGCCATGTCGAATTTCGCCAAGACCTCTTCCTATCTGCTGAATATCGCCGTCGACGACCAGGATCATACCGCCGAGTGGCTGCAGCGCGGGCGGGTGATGGCCGCCGTCACCAGCCTGGAAAAGCCGATCCGGGGCTGCCGGCGTTTTGCGCTCGGGGTCCTGCGTTATCACGCCACCGCCACGCCCGACTTCGTCGCCCGCTACTTTCCGCAAGGGGTGACCGCCGAGGCAATTGGCAACGCTCCCGCCCTCACCTTCGATCAGAAAGACAGGCTGCAGAGCAACTGGATACGCAGAACCTTCGGGCGGGATGTCGATTACCCCACCCACTGGCTGCCCTCGCCGCAAAGTTTCGTCGAGGCAAGCCTTTCCGGCATGTGCTGGGGAATGAACCCGATCCAGCTGACCCGCGAACATCTGGCATCGGGACGATTGGTCGAGCTGGTTCCCGACACGCCGCTCGATGTTCCGCTGTATTGGCAGATAAACCGCCTTGCCGCCGATCGCCTGGCGGAGCTGACGCGCGAAGTCGTCACAGTCGCAAAGCGCCGCCTCTGATCGTTGTTGCAGACGCGCCCTCTTCGGGCGGGTGCGGCTCGACCCAAAGCTTGGTATTTGTCGGTGCGATCAAACGTAAGCGGTGCGGCTGCCGAACTCGCTGCTTTCGTCGAAATTCTTCATGCCGATACGCTCGCTCTCGCCGGAGAGTTCCTTCGGAGCCGTGGCGGCCGGCTTCGAAGCCGCCGACGCCTCGGTTTGGCTGCTGTCGGATGCTTCGAGCTTGGCAATCTCGGCTTCCAGCGTGTCGATGGATTTCTCGATCGTGGCCTTCTCTTTCTCGTCCTGCGTTTGCGACAGGGCTGCCTTCTTTTCGGCAAGCTGGGCCTCGAGAGACGCAAGCTGGTCCGACGAACTGGACGACGAGGTTGAAGCGGCGGAACTCAAAATGGTGGATGCAGAACTGGAAATTGCGCTGACCATGAGCAGGACTTTCGGTGATGGAATGTCACCTCCTAACCCACGAATGGTAAATGCCCGATAAATAAAGTACTACTTGGTACCATTTTTATAGCAATCATGGCGTAGCGCTGAACTCGTCGCCGCTTTGGGTATCGCGTCCTAAGCGATAGCGATGATTTCCAACTCCTGGCCACCCGTTTCCGCCACATCGCCGACCTCCTTGCCCATCAGCAACCGCGCTACCGGCGAGACATAGGAAATCGATCCGGCCTTGGGATCGGCTTCGTCCTCGCCGACGATCCGATAGGTCTGCACCCGCCCGTCGTCGCGGCGGAAGGTCACCGTGCTGCCGAAAGCGACAGCGTCGGTTGATGATGCGTCGGCCATCAGCTGGGCAGTGCGCAGCCTTTCCTTGAGGTAGCGCAGGTCGCGCAAGGGACCCGCCGCCTGCCGCCGCCGTTCATTCACATCGTCGATGGCACTCGCTGCATCATAGGCCTCGCGAGCCTGCTGGAACTGCAATTCCAGAGCCCTCAGCCCCGCTTCCGTGACAAGGTTCAGATGCGGCGAAACCGGACGGTCGGGCAACAGGGTCTCCGAAGCGGTTTCGAAACTCTCTTCCTTGGTGAAGGCGACGGCCAATTCCATACTCCGTTTTGGGCGCAGCGCGCCTCTCGCTGATGGGCAAACCGCCCCTATTTGAAATCAACCATACACCGGCTGCGGCCGAACCGCCAATCTCGGTCCGGCGGCGGCGACGCCGACAACGGAACGTCTCGCGCTGCATGGCGTTTTAGACCCGGGACGCATCGAGGCTGAGGAGGATCGAATGCCTGGCAAGCAGCGGACAGGCCGCAACGAAGTCTGGAGCCGGACATGCCTTCGCTCCTGACCGACGCCATGCCGCTGACGCCGAGCTGGTGGGATCTCGGCGTGCGGATCGTGCTGACGGTGATTGCCGGCGGCCTCATCGGCCTCGATCGCGAGCGCGGCGGCCACGCCGCCGGCTTCAGGACCACGATCCTGGTGGCGCTTGCCGCCTGCATTGCGATGGTCCAGGCGAACCTCCTTCTATCGACCTATGGAAAAACGCTGAGTTTTTTCACCCAGATGGACGTGTTGCGCTTTCCCCTCGGCGTCCTGACCGGCGTCGGCTTCATCGGCGGCGGAGCGATCCTCAGGCGCGGCGACATGATGACCGGCGTCACGACGGCGGCGACCCTATGGTTCATGACCGTCGTCGGCCTCTGCTTCGGCGGCGGCCAGATCGTCACCGGGACGGCGGCGACCGTGGTCGCCTTCATCGTGCTGTCGCCGCTGAAACACCTGGACACCTGGCTGCGCTGCGAACGCAAAGCGACGCTCGTCATCTACGGCTCGACTGCCGATATTCCCGACCTGTCGGATGTGCTGGGATCTCTTGAATGCAGCGCATTGTTCGTTTCGCTGGGACGGACCGAGGATGGCCGCATCGGGGTGACGTTCGAATTGCGCTGGCTGGCAAAAGATCCCGACGCATCCGCACGCGCAATCCTCGTCGCCGTCTCCGACGTGCACGAAATCGCGAATTTCTCGATGCATTCCACAACGACGTGAACCCGACGGCGGCCATCGCGGCCCCTATTCTCCGACCTACTTGGAGACGTGCTCCGGTTTACCCGTTCTTTTGGTCGAAGCGAATTCCTCGAGTTGCTTCTCGCTCATGGATTCCTCCATCTGCTTCGAAGCGCCCTTGAGCTCCGTCTTGGGCGTCTCTCCGCGTTTGGCCGAAAGTGCGGCACCGGCCGCCTTCTGCTGGGCCTTGGATTTGGCTGGCATATCGATCTCCTATTGCGAGAGCCGATCGTCGCTTCAAAGCTAGCTGAGTTCGTCAGGCCTGTGTGCGGCGCGCTTTCCAGACTTGTCGCTCTCGACGATATATTGCGGCTCCGACGCCGACGCCTTCACCTTATGACCCTTAATCTTCGTCGGGCTGCTCTGCTTCCTGATCACCCTGCCCGCGGTCTTTCCCTGGCTGGTATCCCAGCTCACCGCATCGCCCTTCTTCAATTGCTTTGACATAGGGCCTCCCTATGACGAGGAGGCTGCGGCAAAAGCCGCAGCCAACTCCTTGTCAATTGATGGTGGCCCATTGGCTGCGGACGTCCCTGGCATTCTTCGACAGGTGAACATGCGCGTCGACATGATCCACCCAGTCGAGCGGGATCAGGTGGTGCTTGCCGTCCTCCGAGTCGGTCTTCGTCAGCTTGATGCGGGTTGGACCGTCGAGATGATCCACCGTTCCGACATGCGTGCCGTCGGCCGTCAGAACTTCCATATGTTCACGGATCTGATCTGAGGAAATCATCGTTTGCTCCTTTGCGTTGTCTGTACAAGACGGCAACGACGTGGAGCGGACAAGGTTCCCCCGGTCCCACGACCTCGTTTGTTTCCTATTCGGTCATCTTGATCGACATCATCATGTCGGTAATTTCAGCATCGTGCTTGTCCTCATCGCCTTTCGTTCCCCAGTAGGTAACAACAAGAGCTTTCTCGCCGGTGCTCGATACGAATGCCATGCCAACGCTCACCGGGCCGTCCGCATCCTTGCCATCCCAGTCCAACGTCGTCATTTGGAGGCCGTTCACTTCGGTCACCGGCGTCTCCTTCTGGGTTTTGACGTCGACCGTCACCCCGCTCTTTGCGAGAAAGTCGATGGCATCGGAGGTGACCTTATCCATCGACTTGGAGTCAGCCACATCAACGGAGAAGTAGATCGCCGAGTCCGACGACGTTGCCTGGACACCGGTTTCCGTCTCTTCGGGTTGCCAGCTGTCCGGGATGGTGATGCTCGCAACCGGCGCATCGCTTGGAAACTTCATCGTGGCAGCGTCTGCGAAGGCCGGGATGGAAGCGACGATAAGGGCGTAGGCGAAAGTTCTGTACATGGAAAACTCGACGTTTGATTGCGATGATGCGACTTTAGCCGACAGTCGTTAAGATCGCTCACGCACGATCGTTAAAGAGCGATCGAAAATGTCGGAGCATGCGGACGGGGCGAATTCTCGAAGGCGAATCTCGAGGAGCCGACGCCGGTGGGGCATGACGGCTGACAGCCGCCGGGCGCACGTCGATCATTCAATATCGTTGATGTTATCCATAAACTCTATTCGTTTGAATGATGAGTTCCCGAGGCCCATATTAGGATCATGGACATGGACGAACCTCCCATCGACGACCATGTCCCCGACCCAAGAAAGGAACCGGAAAATGACCACGCTCACCTATCGGGGTGGTGGCAAGACCCTCACCTCCGGCCACGGCCATTTCGATCTGGCACATTATGCCCGCAGGCTCGTGCTTGCCTGGACGCGCTGGCAGACCGCCCGTGAAATCGAAGCCATGCCCTTCGATATCCGCAAGGACATCGGCTGGCCGAGCACGGACGACAACAAACACCGGACCGTATAACGAATGCGACATTGCTTCCCAGGATGAGGGCGGCGTCTGCATCAGCAGCGCCGCCTTTTTCGTGGCTCGACCGTCCATTCCAAACGGTTTTCAAACCTGAATTTCCGTCCTCCATCAGCCTGTGCTCTGTTCCATCCGCGACCATTCCGGCAGCTTGACCAGTCAAATCGTGGTCAATGTCGCATATTTGCTCTTCCCGGCCGCATTTTTCCATGCCAGTGTCGTTTTTAGGACATCAGCGCGACGCATTCCGCGCAACCAATATGCATCGCCCCTCGAGCATGGATTTCGCTATGAACAGGATGCAGATCAAGAAGCGTTCACTGGTCTTCTTTATGGTACCGCAATTCACCATGCTGCCCTTTTCGGCGGCCGTGGACACTTTGCGCATCGCCAATCGCATGCTCGGCTACCAGGCCTATACCTGGCGGCTTGCCTCCCTCGACGGGGAGAAGGTCTATTCCTCCTGCGGCATCGGCGTCGAGGCCAATTCCTCGCTCGCCGAGGAACGGCGCCATCTCGGCGGCGAAAACCGGCCGGGCATGCTGCTCGTCTGTTCGGGCATCGATGTCGAGCAGTTCAACAACAAATCGGTCAATGCCTGGCTGCGTGAATCCTACAATCGCGGCGTTGCCGTCGGCAGCCTCTGTACGGGTGCGCATGTGCTGGCCCAGGCCGGTCTCCTGAACGGCAAGCGCTGCGCCATCCACTGGGAAAACCTGCCGGGCTTTTCGGAAGCCTTCCCGCAGGCCGAGGTCTATGCCGACCTCTACGAGATCGACGGCAATCTCTACACCTGCGCCGGGGGCACCGCCTCGCTCGACATGATGCTGAACCTTGTCGGTGAAGATTTCGGCGAGAGCCTCGTCAACCGCATCTGTGAGCAGCACCTGACCGACCGCGTGCGCAACCCGCACGACCGCCAGCGCCTGCCGCTGCGCGCCCGCCTCGGCGTGCAGAACGCCAAAGTGCTGTCGATCATCGAGCTGATGGAAGGCAATCTCGCCGAGCCGCTGTCGCTGATCGAGATCGCCGACGGTGCCGGCCTCTCGCGCCGCCAGATCGAGCGGCTGTTCCGCCAGGAGATGGGCCGCTCGCCGGCCCGTTATTATCTGGAAATCCGCCTCGATCGTGCGCGCCACCTGCTGGTGCAATCCTCGATGCCCGTCGTCGAAGTCGCGGTCGCCTGCGGCTTCGTCTCGGCCTCGCATTTCTCCAAGTGTTATCGCGAACTCTACCACCGCTCGCCGCAGCAGGAACGCGCCGAGCGCAAGACGACCATGGCGACCGCGCGTCAACAGGCAGTCGCGGCCTGAGAGTTTGAAGAAAGAGACCGCCGCCTGAAAAGGGCGGCGGCTCGCCCGAACGGCTCTACTGCGCCGCCTCTTCGCTCATCCTGGCGTCTGAATAGACCTGATTGCGGCCCCTGTGTTTGGCCATGTAGAGGAACTGGTCGGCGGCGTTGAGGTAATTTTCGAAGGTTTCGTAACCCTCGATCTCGGCGATGCCGATCGAAATCGTTACGCCGAGGTCCTCGTCGTCGGCAGTGACCTTCAGCCGTGAAATATCCGAGCGGATCTCGTCGCAGAGGTTGGTCGCGGCAGCCGAATCCATCTGCGGGAAGAGGATGGCGAATTCTTCGCCGCCGAGGCGCGAGAGAAGGTTGTCGCTGCCGTCGAAGATCGTGAACAGCCTGTTTGCGACAGCCTTCAGCACCTTGTCGCCGATCTCATGGCCATAAGTGTCGTTCAGCCGCTTGAAATGATCGATATCGAGAATGGCGACGGAGCTCGGTACTTTCAGCCGCAGACACTCGTTCACCAGCTTCGGGCCGTTGTCGTAGAAATAGCGGCGGTTATAGAGACCTGTGAGATAGTCGCAGGCCGCTGCCGCCCTCAACTGACGCATCTGTGCCAGCGTTTCGGCATTGTTGGCGATGCGGCATTGCAGCTCCTCGGCAACGAAGGGCCGGTAGATGAAATCGCTGGCGCCGGCCTTGAGGAAACTCGCGGAAAGCATGCGGTCGCTGGAGGAGGAAACGCCGATGACGCGCAGCCTGTCCGAACCGAAACGATGGCGGATGCGCCGCGTCAGCTCGTAGCCGCTCATATCCGGCATATGGTGGTCGGTGACGACGAGTTCGATATCGCTGTAGGCTTCGAGCGCGGCCAGTGCCTCAAGCCCGGAATTTGCCTCGATGACGAGATATTGCTGCGCCTTCAGCAGATCGACGAGCACCTGGCGAACGGAGACGACATCATCGACCACGAGCACGCGCGTCTTGCGGTTGGAAATCGCGCGGCGAACGGTAGCGACCAGATTGTCGAGCGCAAATTCATTGTCCTTCAGCACGTAGTCGATGACATTGCGCTCCATGATCCTGTTGCGCGTGTTGAGATCGAATGTCGCAGTGAAGACGATCGCCGGGATATCGTGCTCGATCGTGCAGTCGAGCGCTTCGCCATAAGGCGAGTCCGGCAGGTTGAGATCGACGACGGCCATGGTGTAGCCGTGACCATCCTCGGCCAGTTCCTCGCGAAGAGCCTTCAGCGATGAGCAGGATTTGACCGCCAGCCCGAGCTCCGTCTGGAACCGATGGCAGAGCACGGCGGAAAACATGCGGGAATCTTCAACCAGAAGTATTTTGAGCCCACCAGAACGCAGCCCAATGCCATCTCGCTGAAAATCCGCTTGAAAAGCCACAGCCGCTATTCTCCCATGCGTCCGGTGGCCTCGACTCGGCCCTCCTCCCGGCGCGGCGGACGATAACCGAGAGGCCTGCGCGCGTGAAGGGCACAAATAACGGCGTTACTTGCAATTGCAAAAATCCGACAACGGCCTGCGACCGTTATCCCCGCTCTGGCGATCCCGATACTGGAAGGATCGTCAGGCAACCGCCCGCTCCTTGCGCATCGACTGGATTTGCAAGAGCGTATCGAGGTTCTGGTTGACGCGGCAGTAGAACTCCTCGTCGATGAAGGGACGCAGCATGAAATCATTGCCGCCGGCCTTCAGGAACCGCGCCGAAAGCAGCCGGTTGGAGGAAGAGGAAACGCCGATGATGCGCAGTTCGTGCGACCCGATATTGGAGCGGATTCGCCGGGTTAGCTCGAAGCCGTCGATATCTGGCATATTGTAGTCGGTGATCATCAGGCCGATATCGCGGTTGGCCTTCAGAATCTCCAGCGCCTTGGCGCCGTTCTCGGCGGTGCTGACTCGGAAATTATAGCGTTTCAGCCGGCTCGACAGCAGCGCGCGCGCCGTCGCACTGTCGTCGACGATCAGCACGTGGTGGCGATGATTGGTCAGGAACCGGCAGATCGATTCCGCCAGAAGGTCGACGGCGAAGATATTGTCCTTGAGGATATAGTCGACGATGTCCTTGGCCATCAGCTTGTCGCGCATGCCTTCATGGAAGGTGCCGGTAAAGACGATGGTGGGTATGGAGAGATCGACCAGATATTCGAGCGCTTCGCCGTTTTCGGCGCCGGGCAGGTTGATATTCGAAATCGCCAGCGTAATCGGGTCGGAAGACTTGTCGTAGGAAAACTGCAGATCCTCGAAGCTGCGGCAGATCTCGACATCAATGTCGAACAGCTCCTTCAGGCGTTTGCTGATCATCGAGGTGAATACGTTGGAATCTTCCGCGACAATAATGCGCGCGCCGGCAAACATTTCCCCGGAATATTGCATCCCCGAAATACCTAGAAACGCCATAGCAAACCTTTGATGTAAAATCTGTCCCCGGATCAAATTGGTACATCAATTGATTTGAATAATTATTAATCAGCTGCCTGGATATGACACGAAGAAGCGGCCCGACGGAGCCGTCTGCGAATTCTTGCAGATATGATTAAGAAATCAGGCGCGAAGAACCGCACCGCTTCGGCGTCGATTTTCCGTGTCGCAGGTTGTTCCCCCTATAATATTGGGTCTCTACTGGTTGGACGGACTTGCGACAGGATTTCCGCCTTACTTTCCAAAGCCGATTTCGTTGCCGCTTGCGAGGCTTTCGCTGTCGATGCCAGGCCTTTCAACACGACCTGCCCGGGTGCACGGTACGGCCCTCAATCAATGCCTGACCACAAACCCAGCGCACGCAGGAAATGCGCCTCGATCGCGCCCAGCAAACCGGCGCGGGCCGAGGGCGTCTCGGCAATGCCGGGTTGATTGACGATGCCGTGCAGAGCGTTGAACAGGAACACCGCCGTAAAGCCGGGATCGTCGGCCGACCAGGCGCCCTCGCCCGCCCCGTCGGCGATGAGTTCACTCAGATGGTCGATCAGGATGTTGCGCGAAAGCCCTTCCCTTGTTGCGGGGGGCGCCGCCACGAAAGCGAGATGATGCAGCCCGGCCGCATCGAGATAACCCGTGGCGCATGCCGTCGACCAGGCGGCGAGCTTGCCGCGCCAGTCCTCTTGCCTGCATCTCCCGACGGTCGCGACGATGCCATCCAGCACAGCCTGCACGAAGCGGCTTCGCAGCGCCTGAAGAACATCGGCCTTCGAGGAAAAATGCAGATAGAAGGTGCCCTTGGCGACCCCCGCCCCCGTCGTGATCTCCTCGATCGTGGTCTGCTCCACACCCTTTTCCAGAAACAGCCGCTCGGCCGCGGTCATCAGCTCGTCGCGCCGCTCTCCGGGGGGCTTGGTTCTCGGTTTTGAAACAGGATTGGCCAGCATCGGCAGGATTTATCCCTTTCACTGACGGCGCGTGGGATCGGTCCTGTGCAGGTAGCCGGCAAACACGTCGCGCATTGCTGTGCTCTCGACATCGGGCAACAGGCGACCGACTTCCCCGCGATGATAACCGCTATGCGTCACCACATGGGCCAGCATCTCTTCGCGAGACATGCGCCCGCGCCCACCATCGGTAAAGGTGAAGTCGACGACCTCCTCCATGTCCTGAAGGCTTATACGCGAGGTGTAGTCGATGTACCAACGGTCGGTATCGCGGATATCGGCCGACAGCTGCGCCAAAGGCGGCGCTTCGCTGCTCCAGCTCGCCGTATAGGAATGATCCAGCCGCTGCAGGTTGGCGGCGAAGATGCGATCGACGAGATGAGCGTGATTGAGCACGCGAAGGGCTGAACGAAAATTATCGGATCGTGCCTCGTCGCCGAGCACGTTCAGGGCCTCGAGAAGCTCGTCGTCGACGCTGGCTTTGTATCGGAACAGGGAGTTCAACAGGGTCTGCGCGCTCATGGCGATCTCCGGGCGCAAACGGGGGCGACGGCATCACGCCGACAACCTCCATTTAATTGACTGACTGGCGGTCAGTCAACGGCTTTCCAGAAAGATCCAGCCACCACTCTGCATCTGGGTTCGTATCACGCGCAGCAGCCGCTCTTTGCCGCCGGACCGCAGCAAGCGGCGGCTGTCTTGTTTTCCTCCGCCAGCCAGCGGTCGCGTGGCTTGCAGCTTGCCGGTCGCGGTGACAGCTCGACATGTACGGCGCCGGCGCTGAGAACCGGTGTCGCGGCACAATAGAGCTGCATCGGCCGCACGCCGTCGCTGACTTCGAAGGTCAATTTGGCCGAACCGTCGAGTTGCACGTGCTCCGTTACCTTGCGGATGATGGAATAGAACTTGCCGGCCGGCATATGCGTGCGGTCGCCCTCCTCGATATCCCACAGCTGGATGAAGATCTCCATCCATGCCTCGGGATTGGCGCCGCAATCCAACGCCGAGAATTGGCCAGCTTTGACCTCGGTGACATGATAGCCCGGTTTCACCGGCTGGCCGTCATAATAGAAAATCAGGGGAGAATCCTTGGCGCCGGCAAGCACGCTGAGCAGCAGACCGAGATCGATGTCGTCTTCCTGAATTTTGCTGTTGTCCATGACGTTCATATCAGCTAATCCTCGTTTCAATGCTTCAAGGATTATTGAAATATGGATCAACGTCAAGCCCTCGCCGCCTTCGGCGCGCTTTCGCAGGAAACGCGCCTGCACATCGTCCGCATGCTCGTCGTCTCCGGACCGGACGGCATGGCGGCCGGCGCAATTGCTGAAAAAGCCGAGGTCTCGCCGTCCAATGTCTCCTTTCACCTGAAGGAACTTGAGCGCGCCGGTCTGATTGCCCAGCAGCGGGAATCCCGCTCGATCATCTACACTGCCAATTACGAGGCCCTCGGCGGCCTGATCCGTTTTCTGATGGAGGATTGCTGTGGCGGAAACCGGGAGATCTGCGCTCCGTCTGCCGCCGTTGCCGCATGCTGTACACCTGCAACCAAGGGGGAACTGCAATGACCACAGACCGCGTTTACAATGTGCTCTTTCTCTGCACCGCCAATTCTTCCCGCTCGATCCTGGCCGAATCCATCCTGGAGACCGAAGGCAAGGGTCGGTTCAAGGCCTATTCGGCCGGCAGCCAGCCGAAGGGAGCGGTCAATCCCCTCGCGCTGAAGGAGCTTGCGGCACTGGGTTATCCCACGAGCGGCTTCCGCTCGAAGAGCTGGGATGAGTTCTCCACGCCTGGCGCACCGGAGATGGACTTCATCTTCACCGTCTGCGACACCGCCCATGGTGAAGCCTGCCCGGTCTGGATCGGCCACCCGATGACCGCCCATTGGGGCGTCGAGGATCCGGCCGCCGTCGACGGCAGTGAGGTCGACAAGGGCCGCGCCTTCGCACAGGCCGCCCGCTTCCTCAAGAACCGGATCATGGCGTTCCTCAGCCTGCCCTTGTCGTCGATCGACAAACTGGCGCTGGAGCAGCACCTCCACCAGATCGGCGCCATGGAAGGCACGACTGCAAAACCGACGGCGGCCGGCTGATGGGCTTCGATTTTAACCAGCAGGTCTTGGAGGGGCGCGACGACAGTCTTCGCGGTGCGCTCGCAGGCGCCGGGCTTCCGCTCGATGACCTCACAGACGCCGGCCGAAGCTTCTACCGGTTTTCGCGTGGCGGCCAGACAATCGGCTTCGGCGGGCTGGAACTCTATGGCGAGGCCGTGCTCCTGCGTTCCATTGTCGTGCTGCCCGATCAGCAAGGCCTTGGCTTCGGCCGTGCGATCACCCTTGCCTTGCTCGATCAGGCCCATGAGAAAGGTGCGGCTGCCGCCTATGTGTTGACGGAAACGGCCGCGCCCTTCTTTCAATCGCTCGGCTTTCTCCCGATCGCCCGCGATGAAGCGCCCAGCGCCATCCTGACGACGCGTCAGGCCGCAAGCCTATGTCCGGCATCCGCCGCCTTGATGGTCCGGAGCCTGTCGGCATGAGCGCGCCAGTGTTTCCGTTGTCTCGACGACTTGCCGCCGAAGCCCTGGGTACGCTGTTGCTGGTGGCAACCGTCGTCGGATCGGGAATCATGGCGGATAACCTGACGAGTGATACGGCGCTTGCGCTGCTCGGCAACACGCTCGCAACGGGGGCGATGCTTGTCGTCCTCATCACCATCTTGGGGCCGATTTCCGGCGCGCATTTCAATCCGGTGGTGTCTCTGGTTTTTGCACTTCGGCGAGAATTGCCGGTCTCCGCCGTTCCCGCCTATACCGCCGCGCAAATCGTCGGCGGCATCGCCGGCACGATCCTCGCCCATGCCATGTTCGCCCTTCCCTTGCTGCAGGCCTCGGAAACCGTGCGCACCGGCAGCTCGCAATGGCTCTCGGAAGTGGCTGCAACCTTCGGCCTCGTCTTCGTCATCTTCGCCGGCATCCGGTTTCGCGCCGATGCCGTCGCATGGCTGGTCGGCCTTTATGTTACCGCCGCCTACTGGTTCACCGCTTCCACGTCGTTTGCCAATCCGGCGGTCGCAATTGCCCGATCGCTGACACACACGTTTTCCGGCATTCGCCCGATCGATCTACCCGGTTTTATCGTTGCTGAAGTCCTCGGCGCGTTGCTGGCACTGATGCTTACGGGATGGCTGCTGATGGAATCCCGCAATCCTGAAACCCTCACCAAGACGGAATCCGCCTCATGACAACAGCTGTTACGATCTATCACAACCCGGAATGCGGCACCTCGCGCAACACGCTGGCGATGATCCGGAACACCGGCATTGAGCCCAACGTGATCGAATACCTGAAAAACCCGCCGTCGCGCGAGCAGCTCGTCAAGATGATTGCGGATGCGGGTTTAAGCGTTCGCGAGGCGATCCGCGAAAAGGGCACGCCCTATGCGGAGCTCGGCCTCGACAACCGCGATCTTACCGACGAGCAATTGCTGGATGCGATGCTGAAAGACCCGATCCTGATCAATCGTCCGTTCGTCATCACGCCGATCGGCGCGCGCCTTGCTCGGCCTTCCGAAGTCGTGCTCGATATCCTGCCGGAAACCCACAAGGGCGCTTTCACCAAGGAAGACGGCGAGAAGGTGCTCGACGCCGACGGCAAGCGGATCGTCTGATCGCCTACTTGACGACGGCCGAGCCCTTGACGATGTCGATCGTCTCACCGCCGTCGAGCCCGATGCGGTCGCCGTCGGGCGTCGTCATGAAGCAGCCGGAGGCGCAGAGGCTTTCCGACGCGCCGGCATCGACCACGACTTCGACGCGCTGGCCGCTCTCGGTGATGACGAGCACCACGGCGGCTGGATCGGTATTGGTGACGGATGCCGCATGCGCGGCCGGCGCGGCAAGCAGCGGGACAAGCAGAACGGCGGCAAACCTTGCCATCATGTGCGGCGGCGCGGGCGCGCCCTCCCCTCGAACGATCGGTGCTGCCCTCGGCAGCAATCCCGATGGTGGAGATGATGCACATAGATCTGTGAATGATGGCTGAATGAGCCGTTCAGCTCTTCAGGCTGCCCTCCGCCGTGCGCCCACGCAGCTGCCGCACCGGCCGCTCCTCTTCCTCCATCGGCCTGTCCCTTGGAATTTCCTGGCCGTCCGGCCGATCCCTGCCCGCATCGGCAAGCGCAGGACGAGCGTCCCGATGGATGGTAAGATCGGTCTGTGGCAGCGGGATCTCGATGCCTTCGGCCTTGAAGCGCTTGAGGATCTCGATCCTCAGATTGTTGCGCACCGGCATGCCGTCGCCCATATCGGCGAGGAAGAAGCGCAGCTCGAAATCCAGCGAATAGGGGCCGAAGCGCAGGAATTCGACATGCGGCTCGGGATTGCGCATGACGAGCGGGATCTTGGCCGTCAGTTCGAGCAGGATGTCCATCACCTGCTGCGGATCGGCGTTATAGGCGACGGAAACCGGGATTTCCGAACGGCCGATCCTGTTGCGATGCGTCCAGTTGCCGACGAGGCCGTTGATCAGCTCCGAATTCGGCACGATGATCGATTGTTTGCGGAAGGTCTCGATCTCGGTGGCGCGCACAGAGATGCGCTTGACGATGCCTTCGGCCGTGCCCGAGACGACATGGTCGCCGACCTTGAACGGCCGCTCGACGAGCAGGATCAGGCCCGAGACGAAGTTGGAGACGATGTTCTGCAGGCCGAAACCGATGCCGACCGACAGCGCCGAGGCGACCAGCGCGAAGCTCGACAGATCGATGCCGGCGGACGAGACGCCGATGATCGCTGCCACGCCGACGCCGAGATAACCGATGCCCGTCTTGACCGAATTGCGCACGCCGAGATCGACATGGCTTCGCGCCATCACATTGCCGTCGAGCCAGCGCTGCAGCCAGCGCGTCAGCAGGTAGACGCCGGCAAAGAGCAGGATGCCGGTGCAGATGCCGAGCAGCGAGATGCTGATGCCGCCGAGCTTGACCTCGGTGAACAGCCGGAAGGCGATCAGCTGCAGGTCCTGCACATGGAAACCCCAGAGCAGCAGGATCAGCGGCACGCCGACGATGAGCGCCACCGCATAGATGGCAAGGCCGACGAGCAGGCCGACCTGGTCGATCGCCACCGGCCCGAGATTGAAGCGGCGCGTCAGGAAGCGGGCGAAGAAGGTATCGCCGAAGCTTTCCTGCCGCGATATCGCCTTGCCGGAGAGCAGGCCGACATACATGGTGGCGACGACAGCGCCGGTGATGATGAGTTGCGTGGCGACGAAACGCGCCAACCCGACATAACCCGCGAGCGCTGAAACGATCAGGGCGGTGCCGACGACGCGCAGAATGATCGCCATGCCGCGCGGCCAATGCCGGCCCGGCGCGTCCGGGTCACCGCTTCTTGCCAGCATCGGCTTACCGAAGGAGACCGCGATCAGGATCAGGCCGATGATGAGCGCAGCGATCAGGCTTCTCACAACGGTCAGCACCAGCGGCGAGCCCATCGCCTCGCCAATGCTGCTGAAGAGATAATCGAGCCCGTTGATGACGGCCATCGCCAGCAGGCAATAGCCGATCGAGCGCGCGCCGAGATTGGAAAGCCGCACCAGCCGCCAGTGCGGTTCGTGCGGCGCGAAGATGGCATTGACGAAGCGGCCGACGAAATAGACGAGCCCGATCGTGCCGAACAGCGCGCCGATGACCGGCGCGATGTCGGGTCTCAGCACGTTGAAACTGTTGAGGAAGAAGAAGGATGTGACGAGCAGCACCGACAGCGCCAGCGTGCGGATCAGCGTCGACCAGAAGGCGATCGACAGCCGGCCGATATAAGACGGGTTCTCGACTGCCTCGTCGCGGCGCAGATAGGAGCCGAACAGCCTGTAGCTGCCGGAGAGCAGGATCAGGGCCGAGGCAAGTGACAGGAAGATCGCAGCAAACAGCGGGAACCGCTTGAACTTCCAGACGAAGCTGGCCCAGCTCGACAGCGCCTGCGCGAATTCACCGGTCTCTCGCACAAAGGCGCTTGCCGCGTCGTCGAGAACGGAGACTGATATTTCGGTGCGCTTGAAAAGTGTTGCGGCAAAAAGCTGCCGCCGCATCTCGATGATCTCGTTGAGGAGCTTCGTCACTGCGATCGACAGGTTTTCGGCATCGCCCGTCACCGCATTGATCTGCGCCCGCTCGGCGGCGAGCGCATTGCGCTCCTGGGTGACGATCTCGGCCTCGGGCGGCTGCCCGTCCTTCGGCGGATCGCCGATCTCGGCAAGCCGGTTCTTGATCTGGTCGAAACGCGGCCGGAGATTGACCGATATGGTGATGACGGCGCGGCTGAGTTCGTCGGCCTTGGTCGCCAGCCCCACCAGCGCATCGTCATTGTCGGCATTCTGCTTGACGCTGTCCTGAAATGCGGCGAGCTGGGTCTTCGCCTTCTCGATCTCCTTCGCCGCCTGGTCGAACGGCGTATCGACAGCCGGCTGCGCGGCCGCCTGCGTCTGCGGTTCCTGCGCGACGGCCGCGGCACTCTCGAAATGCGCGCCGGCAAGCGCCAGCGTCACGAGAAGAATGGTGCGAAGCAGGATGGACCTCAGCCGCAAAAGCGCCTCCGAAAGTTGTCTTTGGGATAGAATGCCTGCTTTTCATAGCAAAGAAAGGCGACAGAAAGGCGGAAGATGCCGAAAGCGCCTTGCCTCGAACTGTTCCATAGAATCCGGCCAGCCCTTCATCTCGTTCCCGTCACCCTTTCGAAACCGCCGCCCTTTGCTGGAAAAGGCATGGAAACGCTCAGAAACCGGCGCCGGGCCTGGAGAGATAGTCGCGCTCGGCAGCGCTCGACTCCCGCCCGAGCATGGCGTTGCGGTGCGGAAAACGTCCATAGGTGGCGATCACGTCACGGTGGCGGATCGCATAGTCGAGATATTCCTCGTCGCCGAGCGCGGTGAACAATTCCACCGAGCGATCCTGCTCGCCGAGATTCTCGGCATGTTCGAACGGCAAATAGAAGAAGCTGCGGCAGGCGGGCTCGACCGCCTGGTCGGCGCCGGCTGCGAGTGCGAGCTTGGCTTCCCGAAGCGCCAGCCCGTCGGTGGCAACGGCAAGCGCCGTGCCGCGATAGATGTTGCGGGGGAACTGGTCGAGCACGATGACCGCCGCCAGCCGGCTCACGGGGTCGGCGCGCCATTCGTCGTTCACGCCCGCGGCAAGCGCCAGATGCGTATCGCGGAAACCTTCGCGGATCTCGACGTCCAGTTCCGGCGGCGGGCGGAACCACAGCTCGCGGCCGCATCGGATGAACCAGAAATCATAGACTTCACGCGGTGTTCGGATCGTGGCCATGTTCTGCCTCCCGTAGCGTTAGGTATGATGACTTTATGTCGGTAAGTTATTGATAAGATGTGCCCTATGGCCCCCTCATCCGCCCTGCGGGCACCTTCTCCCCGCTGGGGAGAAGAGGGAATCGAGATGTCGCGGCAACTTCCCTTCTACCCAGCGGGGAGAAGGTGCCGGCAGGCGGATGAGGGGGCCGCGACGTACATCCTCACCGCTACTCTTCCCCTTCCCCTACTTCCCCTCCTGCAACGAAAACACCAGCGTCGCCTTCGTCCCGTCATGCCCGGGGTCATAAGCCAAATCCGATTTCAAGCTCGCCGCCATCGCCGTCAGGATGCGCGTGCCGAGGCCGGTTCCCCTCGCCGGGTTCGACGGGTCGAAACCGCCGCCGTCGTCCTCGACGATGACCCTCAACGCCTCATCCGCCTGATCCACGAAGACGCGGATCTCGCCCGGCACACTGTCCGGATAGGCATATTTGAAGGCATTGGTAACGAGTTCGCTGACGATCAGCCCGAGCGTGATCACCTTGTCCGTCGCCAGATGGACCGGCTCGGCGGTCAGCACGATGCGATGCGGCCGCTTGTCGTCGCGCATCGAGGCTTCGAGTTCGGTGAGCAGGCTGTTTAAATATTCGTCGACCTGCACCGAGCCGACCTGCCGGTTGGTGTAGAGCCGGCGGTGCACACTGGCGATGGCGTTGATGCGCATCTGCGTTTCGTGCAGCGCGTCGATCGCCACCTGGTCCTTCGTCATCGAGGACTGCATGCGGATCAGCGCGCCGACGAGGCCGAGACTGTTGGCGATGCGGTGATTGACCTCGGCAAGCAGCATCTCGGCAAGGTCGCGCTGCTGGCGGATTACCTCTTGCGCCTGCGCCGTCTCGCGGCGAAACCGCGCCCGTTCCAGCGCCTGTTCGAGGGCAGCGGCCAGCAGATCGAAATAATCGGCCGAGAAGCCCTTGAGCATGTAATCGTCGGCGCCGGCCTTCAGCGCCGCGACCGCGATACTGGTATCGTCCGAACCCGTCGCATAGATGACCGGCGGATGGTCCGGCATATCGGTGATGCAAGGCAGGATGTCGAGGCCGGTCTCACCGACCAGAAGATGATCGAGCACGACGGCATCGATGCCGCCTTCGCCGAGCCTGGCGAGGCCGGCAGCGCCATTGCGCGCCCACTCGACCGAAAAGCCGCGCCGGCTGAGGTTCTTCTGCATCAGCAGAGCCAGCCCCTCGTCATCGTCGATATAGAGGATGCGAAACAGGGCATCCGCATCGCCGCTAGAATTGCTCATTCCATCTCCCGGCGTTCTCTCTGAGCGACGACCGCCCGCAAGCGTCCGAGTCGTCCGCATGGCAATGTCGTATTGCATTGGCCCCCTGAGGTAAACAGCGGCTATTCCTCGCGCTCGGCGCAGGCGGCGCCGAAGAAGGATGGGGGAAGCCGGCATTTTCGGCAGGCTAAATTTTCTGGAATTTCCTGTGGCCCGATACTTCCGCCCCCGCCTCCGCCGGCAACTGCAGGAAGCGCAGCGAAGAGACGATGCCGATGGCGCCGACCACGACGAAAGCCCAGCGGAAGTCGGCAAGAACCGGATTGTCGGCGCCCCTGAGAGCCGAGGCGATGTTGAGCACGGCCGCCGCCACCGCGACACCGAGCAGCATCGACACCTGCTGCAGCATGCTCGACAGCGTCGAGGCCGAGCTTCGCTGCGCCGGGCCGATATCGGCAAAGGCGAGCGTGTTCAGCGCGGTGAATTCCATCGACCGAGACAGGCCGGCGAGAAAAAGCAGCGCATGGATGACAAACTGCGGTGTAGCAGGCGACAGAAAACCGCAGGCAACGATCGAAAATGCCGCAATCAGCCCGTTGAGCACCAGCACCGTGCGGAAGCCGAAGAAACGCAGGAGCGGCGTCGTCACCGTTTTCATGCCCAGATTGCCGAGGAAATAGACGAGCAGATAGGCACCGGCAGCAATCGAACCCAGCCCGAAACCGAGCTGGAACAACAATGGCAGCAGAAACGGTGTCGCATTGATCGCCACCCTGCAGGCCGTGCCCGCCGACAGCGTCGACATCGAGAAGGTCTGAACGCGGAAGGCCGAAAGGTCGAGCAGCGGATTGTCGACGGCGAGGAAATGCCGCGTCGCCATGACCGACAGCACGATGCCGGCTGCCAGCATCGATATGACAGGCAAGAGACCGCCGTCCCATTTGACCGAAAGCTCCAGAGCGGCAAGCAGGAGGGTCAGCCCGGCAGCACTGAGGACGAAGCCGAGGACATCCAGCCGGCCGGGATCGGTCTCCCGCTGTTCCGGCACGAAGCGCAGCACCAGCCCCATGCCGAGAATGCCGATCGGAATATTGATGAGGAAGTTCCAATGCCAGCTGGCATAGGTGGTGATGAAGCCGCCGAGCACCGGGCCGATCACCGGCGCCGTCAGCGCCGGCCAGGTGATCAGCGCGATCGCCTGCACCAGCTCCGACTTGCGGGCATTCTTCAGCACGATGATGCGCCCGACCGGCGTCATCAGCGCGCTGCCCGCCCCCTGCACGGCGCGCCACAACACGAATTCCACAAGGCTGCCGGACAGCCCGCAGAACAGCGAGGCGCCGGTGAAGACGGCGATCGACATCAGGAAGATACGACGTGCGCCGAACCGGTCGCCGAGCCAGCCCGACAGCGGAATGAAGGCGGCCATCGTCAGCATGTAGACGGTAATGCCGATGCTCATCGACACCGGCTGTACGCCGAAGCTCGCCGCCATCTGCGGCAGCGACGTGGCGACGATCGTGCCGTCGAGGATCTGCATGAAGAAGGAGACGGCAACGACCAGCGCCACGATCTTCGCCTGGCGGCCGCCTGCCACCTCTTGCCCGTTTTCGCTCGTCTCTGCCGTGGTCATCGATCTGCCAATGAAATTCCGGATGACGCGGCAGGGAAACAGGGAGGAAGCCGGTCGGAGATCTGCCGCGCGAAGGAGCACGGACTTGGAGGACCGCGCACTGGCTGCATACGCCCGTTGCATCAGGCCGGAAAGGCTAAATCTCGCACTGCACGGGAATATTACCGGTGCAGAAGAAAAAGCCCCGCCGAAGCGAGGCCAAGTTTGCACCGCCCCCGGGAAAACAGGAGCGGCGTCGAAGTCCATATCCTGCGTCCCGTCTTACAGCGAGGCCAGATTTCGCCTGATCGGTACGCTGGTGAGGAAATTTGCGATTTGTCAAAGATCGCCGGTCCCTTCCTGGCGGCGCCGCGATTGCCGCAGCCCTCGCGGTGGCAGCGAGACTCGCATCGGGCGTCAGAGATAAAGCGGCGCCATCTTGCGCCAGACGCCGGCGCGGTGGGCACGACCGTCCCAGACATGCAGCTGATGGCGAATATTCTTCTCGCCGAGCAGCCGGCTGAGATAGCGGTTGTTGTCGAGGAAGGGATCGGCATCGCCGATGGTCAGAACGATGTCGATCTCGCGCAGCCTGTCGAGCCGCCAGTCCGAACCAAGACCGGGCAGGAAATGCGTCGGCGTGTGGAAATAGATGCTGTCGTCGTAATAACCGTCGAACAGGTCGCCGAAGACTTCCACCTTCATCGTCAGGTCGTAGCGCCCGGAAAAAGCGACGAGCTTGCGGAAGAGATGCGGGTGACGGAAGACGAGGCTCGCCGCCTGGAAGGCGCCGAGACTGCATCCATGCACGATGGTACAGTCATGCGGGTTCTTCGCCGCCATCAGCGGCAGCACCTCGTTGAGGATGTAATCCTCCAGCGCCGCATGCCGGCGGATGCGCTCGGCCGGATGGCGGTGGAAGCCGTAGAGGCTGTCTGCCGCCAGGCCCTCGATGCAATAGAGCTGAAGATAGCCGGCCTGCAGCTTTTCCATGAGGCTCGCGACCAGGCCGAGTTGCTCATATTCAAAAAAGCGCCCTTCCCGCGTCGGAAAAACCAGCACCTTGGCGCCGGCATGGCCGAACACCAGCATCTCCATGTCTCGATGCAGACGCTGACTGTACCAGCGGAGATATTCGCGGTTCATGGCATCCTGAAGAACTGTCCGATCTTGTCGCGGAGCGCCGCCTCTTGCTCAGCGCTTCCAGGGTAATCGAAATGACCGGCGTCCAGGATGAAGATTTCATTATATTTCGGTATCGAATTGGCGACAGCGAACTGACAGGGCGGCGCGACCGAAGGGTCGAAAAGCGCCACCGCCGTCAGCATCGGCACCTCGATCCGCCGCGCCGCAGTCGCCGCGTCGTAGAAGCGCAGCGTCTCCAGGACATTTCCATGTTCCGCCTGATATTCCTGCACCGATTGGGCGCTGCCGACGCTCGGCAGCTTGAGGCGCAGCGGCTGGTGGCCGAAGCTCGGCAGCGCGAGATGCCCGCGGTCGATACGCTCGTCATAGGCGATCGCCATCGCCCCGACGCCGCCGCCGAAGCTGATGCCGCTATAGCCGATATGCCCCGACAGCCAGGGATAGAGTGCAGCGAGCGTCGAGACGGCCAGCCAGATATCCTCGACACAGCCGCCGATAATATAGGAATTCGGCTTGTCGATATCGTGCAGCACATGCCAGGAGGGATTTTCGGAAATCGGCGGATGCCTGCTCAGCGACAGCCCCCGGCAGCAGGGAAAAATCACCGCCGTGTCCTCGACCGGAAGATTGAAGTCAGGCTGATCCCGCCCGCCATACCCATGCCCGACGACGAGACCTCGCTTCACCTGCCCCTCGCGCGGCAGCAGCAGCCAGCCGCCGATCTTGAACGCATCCGTGGAGAAATAGACGAGATCGAGCACGTGCCAGTCTGGATGGGTGAGTTCGCTGCGGGAAAGCACCGGCCGCGGATCGACCATCAGCGCCTTGCGATACCGCGCCTCCCAGAATGCGTCGAAACCCTCCGGTTCCTCCGGCGGCTCGATCGCCAGAAGCTCTCCGAGCCGCATGCCGTAGGTCGGATCGAAATCGAAGGGATGTGCTGTCGGAATGCTCATCCGGCTTTGTCCCGTGAAACGGCCGGTTGCGCAAGGTTCTGCCTGCGCCACGGGTAAAGGCCTGATCACGCCCTTCAGCTCTATCGTCTTTGCGCCCATGCGCTTGGCCATAAAGCGTTCGAGATCGGCATCGATTGTCCGGTCCTCCGTCGAGACGGCATACCGGCTCGGCTTCGAACGCCAGGCCGCCAGTGGTCTCGCTTACGGCACGGGGCAGCGGTATTTATAGGCAATCAACGTCGTCATCAGCTCCTCGCCGGTGACGTCGCGTATGCCCGGATTCTCTTCCAGGAATGTGCACAGCGTATTGCCGATCGCTTCCGCCGTGGTTCCCATAGGAACACAGGCGTTGATACCAACGGAATTGGCAAAATATGCCGATCTCACCATGGCCTTTGTCGCAGGAACGGCTTCGATGAAACTGCGGCGGGCCAGATACTCGTCCCTGTTCCATTTATCCAACCATCCGGCAACGTATCCGACGACAAATTGCCGTGAACCGCCGCAATCGGAATAAAGCAGGTCACCGCTGGAAAACCCGGCGGGAATCTTTGCTGAAACCGTTGCCAACAGAGTGGCGATAAGAATGCCCGACATCACACCTCCAAAGCGCTCGACGGAGCGGAGCTTCGATCGGGAAAGTGTCGGAAATTAGCTTCAAACGTGTCATCTTTTTTACTGCATTCAAAAGTAGCAACTGACGACCGGCCGTCCGTTGAAGAGAGGTTGTCCCGCGCCCAAGGACTTGGGCGCACTGGATTCCTGTGACGAGCACAGGAATGACCGAGGACAGGTTGAGTGCCACGGCCATGAAGGGAGGTATGCGGCAGCCTCTCCGTTCCCACCCACCTTTCGCACAATATGCCCCTCGTTCCCCATCTTCCCGCCTGAGCCTCAAAAGATGGGGTAGAGATGAAGCAGACCCTCTCCCTCCGTCATTCCTGTGCTCGTCACAGGAATCCAGCCACCGCGCGTCCGCGCGGTGAATGACTCGAATGCTCCGCTGAAGGGATCTCCCCAAGGGCTGGGGCGTATAGGATTCGCCTACCGGCATTCAACGCAGCCAGCCGATCGCTAGCCTCAATCGAACCGACTGACCTCGAGCCCATTGCCGACCGGCAGCAGCACGCTCGATATGCCAGGTTTGGCGCGGACGGCTTCGCCATAGCGTCTCACATCATCGCCTCCCGGGCGGAGCATGTTGTCGGCGACGATGATCGCGCCCGGATTGAGCCTGGGATAGAAGGCCTCGAGGCACGGAACGTAAAGATCCTTCCAGAGATCCACGAGCACGAAATCGATGCCCTGGGAAAGCTCGCCGATCATCTGGACGGCGTCCCCGACCTTGAACTCGACGTGATCGGCGAGGCCTGCCTTGACGGCCATGTCACGCGCATAGGCCGACTTGTAATCGTGCATTTCCATGGTGATCAGCCGGCCGCCGGTGGCGCGCGCGGCTGCCGCCAGCCAGATTCCGGAATAACCGAAGGAGGTGCCGAGTTCGAGAATGGTCGGGCTCTTGAAGCTGCTCGCTAGGATATTGAGGAACTGCCCCGTCTCCGGCCCGACCGCGCGCAGCCGCTGATCCTGCCCGCCGTCGCGGCCGCCGGGAGGCTGCTCGCGCGGGCTGTTGCGCTCCGTCGCGATCATCCTGTGATAGGTGTCGAGCACGTCCTGGATTCTGCCGTCCAATATCTTCTCCATGTCCGCCTAAGCGAAATGCTGCCCGTCGATCGGCCGATCATTGCCGATCGAAACAGCACCGGAAAGTTAAACTTTGGCAATCATCGCCTTTGCCGGCTCCCCTTCGGTTGCGCATGCCGCCATCCTCGGCTACATCAAACCGCAATGGCCGGGTCACCGGCCACGTAAGCGTTAACGTCACTCAACGCGTATGATCGAACGGCTTTGCGGCTTCGATCTGCGCGACTGTGTCCTGCGGATCGAGCTTTCCAGCCCGGGAAGGACACATGGATAACAATCAGCTCAAAGAACCCGCTTCAACGGCCCCCGGCATCGAACGGGTTCGTCACAACACCCGCCGGCGCACGCTCACGGTCGAAAGCGTCGTCGACATCACCCCCGGCATGCGCCGCATCACGTTAACAGGCGACGACCTCGCCGATTTCACCAGCCTTGCGCCCGACGACCACATCAAGATCTTCGTTCGTGCTGCCGATGGCAGCGAAGAGCGCCGTGACTATACCCCTCGCCGCTACCACAATACCGAGCGCAGATTGACCATCGACTTCGCCCTGCACGAGGCAGGCCCGGTGACGCGATGGGCGATCGAAGCGCGCCCCGGCGACAGGCTCGAAATCGGCGGACCAAGGGGCTCCGCAGTGGTTTCCGCGACGGTCAGGCGCTGGCTGCTGATCGGCGACGAAACGGCGCTGCCGGCGATCGGCCGCCGGATCGAAGAGAGCGCAGCCGGAACAGTCATCACCGCCGTCGCCGCCGTCACCGGCCCGCTGGAACAGCAACGCTTCGACACCCGTGCCGAACTCGATATCCGCTGGGCCCACCGGCCTCTGTCGCAGGCAAGCGATGCCGCAGCACTGCTGAAACTGCTGAGCGCGGTCGATATTCAACCGGAGACCTTCGTCTGGGTCGCGGCGGAAGCCTCGGTAACACGCGCTGTCCGCGCCTATTTCCTTGAACGAGGCTACCCGCTGAGTTGGATCAAGGCATCCGGCTATTGGGTGTTCGGTAAGGCCGATACGACGGAAAAATTCGGTTAGGCCGTCTGACGCCGAAACCGGCCGCCGCCCGAAACGGCGTCGGCCACCCGCGCGAAAATCGCCCTTTTTCACCATTGCGATTTAATCGGATGCGATATATATTTGCGGTAATGAAGGCCCGACAGGATATTCCGATGCCCACATCCAAAGCCGCAAAACAGCCTGCATCCGCCTCTGCGAAGGTTGGCGGTGACGGCCGGAAGCTTTCGAATTTCCTGTGTTTTGCCGTCTATTCGGCCAATCTCGCCTTCGGCCGCGCCTACAAGCCGATCCTGGACGCACTCGGCCTGACCTATACCCAATATATCGCCATGGTGGCGCTCTCCGAGGAAGACGACCAGACGGTCAGCACACTGGGGGAAAAACTGTTTCTCGAATCCAACACGCTGACGCCCATTCTCAAGAAGCTGGAGTCGGTCGGTTTTATCACCCGCCATCGCGATCCCGCTGATGAACGGCAAGTGCGCGTCGGCCTGACACCGGCCGGGCGCAATCTCCTCCTCGACGTCGATCCCAGCGGCACGCTGGTTGCCGCCACCGGCCTCGGCGATGATTTCCCTACCGTACAGAAATCGGTGACGCGGCTGCGCGACAATCTGTTGCGGGCGCAGTCCGAACCGGAAAAATCATGATCGCGGCACATGTCAGCGCCTGGTGACATGCCCGAGATCGCAATCGGCGCCCTGATCGGCAATGGCAGCATTCTTCTCGCCAGGCGAAATTCTGAGCGCAGGACGCACCCCGATCGATGGAGCCTGCCGGGCGGCCATGTCGAAGACGGCGAAGATGCCGAAACGGCAATGCGCCGGGAATTGCTGGAAGAAATCGGCGTGACGCCGCAGCTCTGGCGGTTTGCCGGAAAATTCACTTCAGAAAGCCCGCCCGGGGCCTCCGCCATCTTCCATGTCTATTGCATCGATCGATGGCACGGCGTCCCCTCGCTCATCGATGACGAACACACCGCGCTGAGATGGTTTACCGCCGGAGAGATCGAATGCGAGACGGAGCTGGCGCCGGTTCAGCTCGTCGAGATGCTCCTGAACCTGCTCACGCCGGAAACGAACCACAGGCATGATGACACGGAATAGACCTGCCTGAGACGCCCCGCCGCCCCGAGCCTATAGCGCCAACGGCCGGACCATCTCCGCAAACGCGCCCTCCTCCATCCTCTCGGCCGCCTTGGCATAACCGCCGCCCATTCCGTCGAGGAAATGCAGATGCGAATCCGGCCGGCCTGACGGCACGAGGCAGGTCATCAGCGCATGCGACTGGCGATGCAGACCGAAGTCGATCTCACCGCGCGCCCTTGCAGCAACGAGGATGGCTTCGACGCGGTCGATCTCGTCCGCCGTGCAGTCCAGCGTCAGGCGCAGGCCGTCATCGAATTTGCGAAAATCCGAATGGGAGGCAACCTCCAGCCAGCCTTGCGCATCGACCCGCTTCCCATTGCCATTCGCGATGACAGTGCCTCCGGCTAGCGGATGGGACCGGCGCGGTGCGGCATCGAAGACCGCAAGCACGCGCTTCGCCAGCGCGGCAAAGACCTCCGGGCGCGTGTGGTCGCGCGGCTCGACCAACAACGACAGGATCTCGCCGCGTTGGCTCGGGAACGGCGCCCAGTCGCAGCTCAGGCCCGTCAAGTCGGGCCTCATCGGATAACGGCCTGGCTTCACAAGAAAGCGGCCGTTCTTGATCTGCTGCTCCGCCCATTTGAGCCCGCCGCCGGCAAACATCGCATAGGTCGCGTTCTCGGAAGCGGCATAACGCGCGATCCTGACGTCGCGACCGTTCGCGCGGATTTCGCCGACGGTGACGAGCCCGACGCGCAGGTCGAGATGAAAATCGGCCTTGGCGAAGCCCGCAACATCACGCAAGGCCGATGTCGCGGCCATGATACCGCTCGCCGGCAAGGCGAAGGCCGCTCCATCTCCGCGAAACACGAAGGGAAAATCGAACGAACCCCAGGCATTGCCGAGCGCGGCGATGATCGATGCGCCAGCATAATTGACGTCTTCATAGCGCCCCGATCGGATCGCCGCGGTCGAGCTGACAACGTCGGTAATGCCGATCAGCCAATCGTCAGGCAACGGCTCATAGACATCGGGATCGAGCATAAGCGAAAACTCGTCATAGGCCCGGCGCGGCTCTGCTTGGCTGTTGATCATGGCATGTTCCCCGGATCGGCAGGTTTGACTGCTGGCTCAGAAACGGGCCTGCCGCCGATCGGCAGACCCCCGCTTGGAGATGACGGCACGAGGCCGGCCCTTCCCGTTCAGACAAGCTTGGTTTCGACGGCGATATTGCCATGGACCGCCTTGGAATAAGGGCAGATGCCATGGGCCGCCTCGATCAGTTCCTCCGCGATCTCGCGATCGATGTCTGCAAGGCTGACATTCAGCCGTGCGCGCAGGAAGTATGAGCCGTTATCGCCGTTGAGCGTAATTTCGGCATCGACCTCGGGACCGGCTGGCAACGTGATCTTCCGCTGCGCCGCCGCGAGTTCGATGGCGCCGATATAGCAGGCCGACCAAGCGGCGCCGAACAGGTTTTCGGCCGCCGGATGCGGCTGCGGCAGCTTGATGTCGAGCGTACCGTCAATACTGCGGGCGGAGCCGTTGCGGCCGCCGGTGATGTGGGTCTTGCCGGTGAAGAGAAGCTTCTCGGTCATGGTGATATCCTTTCGTTGTTACTAAAGCGCATCCGATTAGATCGGATGCGCCTTAATATGCCTCACCGAAGCGGATGTCAACACTATTCCGATTTAATCGGATACGATTTATATTGACCGACGAGCGGCGCTTATGAGAGCCGCCCTGTTTCCCAGCAGGAAGGTGGACTGATCAGAAGCGTTACGACCGCGGCCGGCCGTCGTCGAACAGCATGGCAAGCCATTGATAGTATCGCGGCTGCTTCTCTCTCAGCTGGCTGCGCGAATAAGGCGGCCGTTCGATATCGCCATAGAGATAGACGCTGGCCGTGACCGCGAAGAATTCCCGGTCGTTGCTCATCATGTAGGAATCGCCCGGCCAGAGCCCGCGACCGTTGTTGAAGAATTGCCTGATGTCGCTATTGCGGAAACCGCCGGACAGCATCCGGCCGTTAAAGGCGTGCAGAAGCTCGTGCAGGATGATCGGTTTGTCGGGATCGAGGCTCCTGACGCGCAGATCGATGCCGGTCTTGCTGCTGTAATGGCCGGGGCCGAAACCTGCGGCAGCCGGGTTGGCCCAGATCGGAATGGTCCGCATGAAGGTGAGGACGTCAGGCTTCAGATCGACATGCTCGACGATGTCGAGTTGCCGCTTGACGGCCGCAACCATCTCCTTGTCCGGTTCGGCGCCCCTGGCATTGGTGAGATCGACCTGCCATCCATGATAGGTGAAAACGAGCGGATCGGCCGCCGCCGCTCCCGTTGCCGCGAGCATGATGGCGATGGCGGCACTAAGCGGTGCCGTCATTTTCGAAATCGGTCTCATGTTCGAAATCGGTCTCATGGCCCCTCCCGACAGGTCGTGCACGGACTGTTGCATAGGCAAAGGGAGGGTACAATCGCGTCAGTGACGCCTTGATATCGCGGACATGATTTCGGAAAAAACCGGGCCTTGCCGAACGGCGCTCAGACCTTTTCCTTCTTCTTGACCTTTTCCTTCGGCTCGACCGGCGCATCGGGCGTCGGGGCAAGAAGCTTGCGCAACGATGCGATCTTGTCCTTCACCAGCGGCCGGAAGCGCGTCGCGCGATAGGGCATGTCGGCCGCACCGTAACCTTCCGGCCCGTCATCATTGCCGCGATGGATCTCCGCGAGCTTGACCCCGATGAAGGTGCCGTCGACATAATGGGTATATTCGCCGACCCAGCGGATCGTATAGATCTCGCCCTTGCGGATGAGCTGGTCGATGCTGACATGCTTGAAGGTATCGTTGATGCAGACGACCTTCTGGCCGACATGGAAATCATAGCTCATGGCTCAAACTCTCGAACGGCAACCGCCTGACCGATCTATAGCGCGCCAGACGGCCGGGATGAACCTTTTTCTGCCGCGCCCTATGGTCCAAGACGATATGGATCAGTCGCAATAGACCTTGCCGCTCTTGCGGGAGCGCAGATCGAAGTGGAAATGGTTCCAGTGTTCCGGGTTGCTGCCGGGGCCGAGCACGGTGCTGAAATAGCGGCAGCTGTCGGTGCGCACCGCCTTCAGCAGCCGGCCTTCGCGCAGCGAGAACAGGCCCTTCTTGCGCACGTCGATCTCGTGGCCGTTCTTCAGCACGAACTTGCCGACGTCGATCGCATTGCCGCGGGCGTGTTCCGACATCGGATTGTATCTCTGCCGGCTGTTGTTCATGCGCCGGCAGGAATAGCCGCCGAGCGGCTGGATCGTCCTGATACCGCTCCAGTAGCGGAAGCGGGCGGACGGGGCCAGTTCGTTCTTCACCCATTTGGCGAAGGCGAGCGTCACCTGGCAGTTCAGCGTCACGGCCGGCTGCACGCCGATATTGCCGGAAAGCCCTTTCAGCGACACCGGATAGGGCACCTGGCAGGCCGGGCCTTGCGAGATCGGCGGTTTGTCGTCGAAGAGCACGCCCATGCGCTTCAGTTCACGCCGGCAGGCAAGCTCGGAGGCCGGCATGACGCTGGGATCGACGGGAGCTGCCGGTTCGCTCATCATCGGGTTGTTCGGCCGCAGCATCGCGACCTCTTCGCTTTCATCCTCTTCGGGGACGCGGGTGGGCGCCACCACCGGGCTGCCGTCGCTCCAGGCCGGCGCCCGGCTCATCTGCGCTTGTGCCGCCGGCTGCGGCATCGCCCGCGGGACGGGCTGACGTACGGGTTGGTTCAGTTGCGTCGGATTGTCGGTGCCGATGCCGTCGACGACCGGTTCGGTGGCGTTGCCCTCGGCGATCTGCTGCTGTTGCTCCTGCGCCAATCCGACAACCGGCTCGGCTCCAAGCTCGTCATCCATGTTGACGCCGCCGGACGGGATTGCAAGATTCTTCGTGCCGCCCCAGTTGCCGCTCGGCTGACCCGCCGCCAATGCCTCGTCGCTGTCGATCATCGGCAGCCCCCGCGCCCCCGGCGCGGCGCGGGCCGCCGGTGCTGAATGACCGGTACCGGCAAGATTCGGCGTGTCGAGATAATCGACGGAACCCTGGTTGTTGCCGACAGGCGCACTGGAAACGGGATAGGCGGCCTGGCTTTCCGCGGGCGCAAGGCGCTCCGCACGCGCCATCCCGACGGAAGGCGCCATGCGCGCAGCGCCCCGTGCCGGCGAGATCGAGCTGACCCTGGTGCCGTTGTCGACATTGGCCGGCGGCACCATCCCGTCGCTGATCGAACAGGTCGTCAGCGCCGCCGAGAGCAGCACAGGCAAAAGGGATCGCCGAGGAAAGGAAACAAACGCCATACTCTTATCGCTTCCGCAGGCCGGCAGTGACCAGAAAAACTCGGTCCAATTTTAATTAAAAGCGGTAAACGAAAACTTACCGGCACAATCTGAACGCGACGGAATCGGCATAGGGGGCGATCGTATTCGATCGCACCCCTGCCACACCACCCGGCATGCGGGTCCGCACCGGGCGGTTC
>NZ_NWSV01000090.1 GCF_002531935.1 Rhizobium chutanense
GTGAGTCTGGGCATTCCGAGTTGGTCGGCCCATTTGATCGTGAGGACGGCGTTGAGGAGCTTGGCGCTGTTGCGCCACCAGCGACCGGCATTTGCTGCCACTTGCTGGGCCACCCCAGGTTTCGCTCCCCTTGCCGTCATCTCCCGGAAGATCGTCCTGCCTTGCTTCCATTGCTTGAGCTGGATTGCCCTCAGACGGTGGCGCATCCATTCGTCCAAGTCGCTGAAGACCCGAGGCGTTTGCGCCAGTCTGAAGTAGGCTTTCCATCCGCGCACGAAGATGCGCAGCCGTTCCACCACCGCTTTGAGGGATCGACCCGTCACGCGCGGTGTCAGTTCGCGAATGCGAACCTTGAACGCCTTGATGGCCTTGTCGGCCACCCGTCGCTTGACCACACCCCCGGCTCGCCAGAAGGCATAGCCGAGGAATTTGCGGCCGAAGACGCTGGCAACGGCGCTCTTGGTCTCGTTCACCGTCAGGCGAAGTCGGCCATAGAGGCGCCGCAGCAGGGCCATCACCCGTTCACCCGCCCGGCGCGACCGCACATAGACGTTGCAGTCGTCGGCATAGCGGCAAAAGGCATGGCCCCGCCGTTCAAGCTCCTTGTCCACCTCGTCCAGCAACACGTTGGCCAGAAGCGGCGACAGCGGCCCACCCTGCGGTGTGCCTCGGCTCCGCTTGGTGACCGCATCCCCATCGACGATGTCGGCGTTCAGATAAGCCCGAACCAGGCGGATCACACCGGGATCGGGGATTTTCTTGCGCAGACGGTCGATCAGGATGTCGTGGTCAACCCGGTCGAAGAACTTCTCCAGGTCCACGTCCACCACGACCCGCCGCCCGGATTGCACGAAGGATTGCGCCGCC
>NZ_NWSV01000092.1 GCF_002531935.1 Rhizobium chutanense
GTTTCTTACCCGTTGCGAGTTGGTCGTGAACGAAGTCCATCGCCCAGACGTCGTTGGGTCCGACGGCCATGTGCCGATCCTCGCGAAGCTTGGCTTTTACCCCCCGCTTCGGTGTCTTGTTCCGCAACTGTAGCCCCAAGTCCCTGTAAATGCGGTAGGTTCGCTTGATGTTGGTGCCCCAACCCTCGCGTTCCAACAGCACATGCACGCGGCGATAGCCGTACCGCACACGGATCTCGCAGATCTCGCGAATACGACGTTCCAGACCGGCCTGATCAGCACGGCGAGAGGTATAGTGGTGAGTTGATCGATCGAAGTTCAACGCTCCACAAGCACGTCGGATCGAGATCGCCCAATCGCAGCACATGCCTTTCACCATCTCCCGCTTCCGAGCAGGCCTTAGAGCTTTCGGCGGATGACATCCTGCAACATCTCGCGGTCCAGCGTCAGATCCGCGACGATCTTCTTCAGGCGCGAATTCTCGTCCTCGAGCTGTTTCAGCCTCTTCATCTCCGGTGGCAGCATGCCCGCGTATTTTTTCTTCCAGTTGAAATAAGTCGCCTGGCTGATCCCCGCCTTCCTGCAGATTTCAGCAACCGACACGCCTTCATCACCTTGCTTCAGAATGAACGCCTTCTGAGCGTCCGAAAACTGCGACGCTTTCATCGTCTTCTGGTCCCTTTCCCAGCCAGGAAAATGCACCGGAAAACTCTAACCAAAA
>NZ_NWSV01000093.1 GCF_002531935.1 Rhizobium chutanense
ACCTATAGCGGTACGGTAGCGTTTACGGGCACAGGCAATGACCTTGCCAACACGATCACCGGCGGTGCCGGCAACGATCTGCTTGACGGCGGGGTCGGCAATGACACGCTGATCGGCGGTGCCGGCAACGACACCTATATTGTCGATGACGTTGCCGACGTGGTCACCGAAGGGCTGAATGCAGGAACCGATCTGATCAAGACGGCGCTTGCGAGCTATACGCTCGGCAACAATGTCGAGAAGCTGACCTATACGGGATCGGCCAGCTTTACCGGCACCGGCAATGCGCTCGTCAACACGATCACCGGCGGTGCCGGCAACGACACGCTCGACGGCGGCGCCGGCAACGACACGCTGATCGGCGGTGCCGGCAACGACACCTATGTGGTCGACAGTGCGAGCGACGTGATCACTGAGGGTCTCAGCGACGGCACCGACGAAGTCCGCACGGGACTTGCCGCCTATTCGATCGCCGCGCTGGCCAATGTCGAGAACCTGACCTATACGGGGTCCGCCAACTTCACCGGCACCGGCAATGCGCTTGCCAACACGATCACTGGCGGCGCCGGCAACGATCTGCTGAATGGCGGGGTAGGTGCAGACATCCTGATCGGCGG
>NZ_NWSV01000094.1 GCF_002531935.1 Rhizobium chutanense
GTCATATGACGAAGCATCCAATTGAGGTGATCACGTCTGTAGAGCGCCGTCGGCGCTGGTCACGCGAAGATAAAGAGCGCCTTGTCGCTGCGTGCTTTGAGCCAGACGCGGTCATCTCCGAGATTGCCCGCGCGGCCGGCATCCATGTCAGCCAGTTGTTCCGTTGGCGCAAAGAGCTTTGCCGGATCGAGGAGCCAAGGTCTGATACGGCGACTTTGGTGCCGGTGATCGTATCCGAGGCCGCTTCGACAGTCTCTCCCGTTCAACCGGAATCGCCCACCACATCCCACCCTCGTCGGAAGCGTAGCAATGTGACAATCGAGCTTGGACGGGGTCGGCGCGTGCGCGTGGATAGCGACATCGATACGGATGCCCTTGGCCGGATTCTCGATTGCGTGCTGGGGCTGCGATGATTCCGGTTCCGAGTGGCGTGAAGGTCTGGCTGGCGACAGGCCACACCGATATGCGAAAGGGCTTCCCCGGTTTGTCGTTGATGGTGCAGGAGGCGCTGAAGCGCGACCCGATGTGTGGACACCTGTTCGTATTCCGCGGCCGCGGTGG
>NZ_NWSV01000095.1 GCF_002531935.1 Rhizobium chutanense
TGAAAGGCTCGAAGAGGAGGAAAAGAGCATGAACGGCGTTATGTTTCGGACCGTCCACCGCGGTTCTGCCATTGGCGAAGAAGACGTCAAACTGCAACAAGGGCGACGTGTGTCTGTCCCGGCTGCAAATTCAGGTGCGATGTCGCCCCTCGTACCGAGTGAGGTCGCTCGTGCACTACTTTAAGCCGTTATTAAAGCGTTCTCATCAGGTGTTTGTAGCCGACGACGGGAGTATCTGGATC
>NZ_NWSV01000096.1 GCF_002531935.1 Rhizobium chutanense
AAAGATCATCCAATCTCCTCCGCCTTGGGTCGCCGGTTTGGTTTCGAAACTGGACGGCGAGTATACACTACCAAGGATACTGAGCGAGCTTAAATCAGAACGGTATGACGTCACCAAATGCGACGTTCACGATTTCGTCTCTGCCCTTGCTAGCTGTGGCCTCATTGAAGAGAGCTGAGCCACTTAAGTTGGAGACTGGGGTCAATCGGGCAATGGTTGCCCCATGTCCGGCCGCGGCGTTGGAACTGGCTAAAAGGGTTTCTCATCAAGGGCGATCACGCAACGAGCGTTCGAC
>NZ_NWSV01000097.1 GCF_002531935.1 Rhizobium chutanense
CCAAAACTCTGCGGGATCGGCGATCTGTGTGGAGGACTCCGGTTCAGCCGCCGCAGCCCCCGCTCGAGCACTGTTGGTCGCGGTGCTCAGACGTCGTTGGAGTTGCTCCCGATCGGCGACGAGGTTGTCGAGGTGCAGCACGGCTGGCCGGTCTCTTCGCGCCAGACGTCTAACGAGCGCCCGCGTGCCGTCAACCACGAAGACTCCGCAATCATAGCCGTTCCGCTGTTGGGTCATGCGGACGGGCTCCAGACGGGTACCCAACCTTTGTGCGAGCATTGCTGCAAACTCGTCGTTCTGGCCCCGGAAGGAGTCATAGTGATAGGCAGCCGGCCCCTCGCGGTTGCGACGGTCAACGAGTAGCAGCGACCAATGGGTGCCGCGGTGATCAGGATCCGAAGCACTGGCATCGCTCACTGGAAGGAACAGGAAGTCGGCTGTATCTCTTCCATTCTGATCATTAACGATGCGCTGGAAAGCGCTCAGCGCGGTGCTCTCATCGCCCAGGCGCAGATGATAATGGGCTATCAGGGG
>NZ_NWSV01000009.1 GCF_002531935.1 Rhizobium chutanense
AGCAGCACACACGACAGAATGAAAACTGTCAGGTATCATCCCGGTCCAAACTGTCGACCATCAACCCGGTCGTTCAATTAGCGCGAACGGGTTGCGGCCGACGTGATTCTCCAGCCTAGCAATCTGCGGGCGCACGGCACAGGCACCACATTCAGCTCTTCGGCGGCCTTCATGATGCTGCCGTGACGGCAGACGGCCTCGAAGTCGCGGATGGCGTTGAGTGGTGGAGACGCATGATGACCACAAGCACAAATGATAGTGGATCACTTGATCTTGCCATTGAACGAAAGGCAAGTCCGCGCCATAGTGTACACCTGTGCAATGTGACGCATTCGAGACAGGGCATGACGGATTTTCCGAACCTGTCCGGCCTCGATTCCCCTATGTACGGCAATCGAATCGCGTTCGGATCGTCCCGCAGCTCTTTTGGATTGTGTAGGCTTTTCGTGATACACGTATATGAGTGATTCCTAACGACCCCTTGGAAGGTGACCCGACCATTGACTCTTCTCGCCCGATTGGCATCCGATGTCCAACTGATGTTCCGGCGTCCGCCGCGACAGCAATATGGTGCGATCTGCTACCGGGTGAAAAAGAAGAGCGGTGACGTCGAGGTGCTTCTGATGACGAGCCGCGATACCGGCCGCTGGGTCATTCCCAAGGGCTGGCCGATGACGGGCAAATGCGCCCATGAGGTCGCCGCACAGGAAGCCCTTGAGGAAGCCGGCGTCCGCGGCGCGGTCGAGAAGGACACGCTCGGCGCTTACAGCTATTCGAAAGTGCTGCGCGACGGCGTGCAGGTGGTTTGCAAGGTGCAGGTCTATGCGCTCGAAGTCACCGACATGGTGAAGAACTTCAAGGAAAAGGGCGAGCGCACCATCGAATGGGTCTCGTTCGACGAGGCGGCCGGGCGCGTGCGCGAACCGGAGCTTCGCGGCCTGCTGCTCGCCTTGAAGCGGGTCATGACGGAAAGGCTTGCCTCCCCACGGGCCAAACAGGTCCCGGAGGCCAAGCAGATTTCGGCAGACAAACAGATTTCGGCGAAATGAATCCTGCCATCTTGCGGTGCTAGAAAAGCAGCCTAGAAGCAGAATTCATATCTCGGAAAAAGAATGCCGCCACGTCCCACAGTCCTCACGAAACGCACGCTCGACAAGGATCTCGACAAGATCACCCATGCCGAGGACGCGGCCAAGCATGTCTTGCGGCGGCTGGTGGCGCCTGGCCTCGGCCTGATCTTCGTCGGTCTGGCCATGTTGTTTGCCGGTGTCTATGTGTTCGACCAGCCTGGAGCGGTGCTCGTTGTGGCGGCGGCCGCCCTTGCCGGCTATATGGCGATGAACATCGGCGCCAATGATGTGACCAACAATGTGGGCGCCGCCGTCGGCGCCCGCGCCATGACGATGGGCCAGGCGCTGGTCATCGCCGCGATTTTCGAGGTTCTCGGCGCCACGATCGCCGGCGGCGAAGTCGTCAGGACGATTTCCTCGAATATCGTCGACACCGTCCAGGTGCCGCAGGCATTGCTCGGCTGGATCATGATGGCGGCGCTGATGGCCGCAGCCCTCTGGATCAACCTCGCCACCTGGATGAACGCGCCGGTTTCCACCACCCATGCGATCGTCGGGGCGGTGATCGGCGCCGGCATCGCAGCCGTCGGGCCGGAGCCGGTGAACTGGCAGGTGATGCTGGAAATCACCTCGAGCTGGATGACCTCACCGCTGATCGGCGGACTGATCGCGGCCGGGCTGCTTTATCTCGTCAAGACCCTCATCATTTACCGCGACGACAAGATCGCGGCAGCAGAGCGCTGGGTGCCGGTGCTGGTCGCGGTAATGGCCGGCGGCTTCATGGCCTATATAGTGCTGCAGCTGTCGCCCACCGGCAAATTTCCGTCTTTCACCATCATCCTCATCGGCATCGGCATCGGGCTGGTCAGCTGGCTTGCCGCCCGGCCGCTGGTTCTTGCCCAGGCGCGGGGTCTCGAAAACCGCAACAGCTCGCTGCGGGTGCTGTTCCGGCTGCCGCTGATCGGCTCAGCGGCGCTGCTCTCCTTCGCGCACGGCGCCAACGACGTTTCGAACGCGGTCGGGCCACTTTCGGCGATCGTCCATTCGGTCGGCATCGACGGTGGCGCCATGGGGCATCCGCCGCTCTGGGTGATGCTGATCGGCGCCTTCGGCATCTCCGTCGGCCTGCTGCTGTTCGGCCCGCGCCTGATCCGTCTCGTCGGCGAAGAGATCACCAAACTCAATCCGATGCGCGCCTATTGCGTCGCGCTGTCGACGGCTTTCACCGTCATCATCGCCTCCTGGCTCGGCCTGCCGGTCAGCACCACGCATATCGCCGTCGGTTCCGTCTTCGGCGTCGGCTTCTTCCGCGAATGGTATACGCGCCACTCGACGCGCCGCATCGCCTATATCAGGCGCAAGTCCGAGAGCTTCGATCTCGACGAGCCGGAGGATCCGAACATCCATGAGAGGCGGCGGCGCTATCTGGTGCGCCGTTCGCATTTCATGACGATCATCGCCGCCTGGATCATCACCGTGCCGGTTTCGGCAGTGCTTGCGGCAATGATTTATTGGGCTATGTTCGCGCTCTTTGTCTGAAACCTAGAGTTTTTCGAATGCGCGCCAATTTCCGCATGCAACGGCTTTTCGTCGATGCGCCGCTTTCCCGCGGTGCCGCCCTCGAGGCGAAGGCCGATCAGTTCAACTATCTCGCCAATGTGCTGCGGCTGGAGGAAGGCGCGGAGATCCTCATCTTCAACGGCCGCGACGGCGAGTGGAAGGCCGCCCTCAGCTTCCCCACGCGCAAACGCATCCTCCTGACCGCAATCGAAGAGACGCGGCCGCAGCCCGCGCCTTGCGACCTGCATTACCTCTTTGCGCCGCTCAAGATCGGCCGCCTGGATTATCTCGTGCAGAAGGCAGTGGAAATGGGCGCCGGCCTGCTGCAGCCTGTCATGACCCAGCACGTCCAGGGCAAGATCACCAATCTCGACAAGCTGCGCGCCAATGTCGTCGAGGCGGCGGAGCAATGCGGCATTCTCGGCATCCCCGAGGTGGCCGAGCCGGCGCGGCTTTCCGACCTGCTCGACCGCTGGCCGAAGGAGCGCCGCATCATCTATTGCGACGAGGGCGACGCCGGGCAGAACCCGCTGCCGGTGTTGTCGGCGATCAAGGAAAGGCATCTCGCGCTGCTCGTCGGGCCGGAGGGCGGCTTTTCGGAAGAGGAACGGACACGGCTTCGAAGCCTCGATTTCGTCACCGCCATTCCGCTCGGACCGCGCATCCTCAGGGCCGATACGGCAGCGGTTGCGGCGCTCGCCGTGGTCCAGGCGGCGATCGGCGACTGGCGCTGACGGTGAAAACGGGTGGACATGGAAATTGCTGCTATTTTTTTGATGCGTCGTTGAAAGAATTTCACTTGCAACATACGTGGCTTGGGTCCTAATCACCCTTCCAGCTGCCCGGCCCCCTGGGCGCCTTTTCGAATACAGGTATCCCGCATGGCCCGCGACACCACCGACCAGACGCCGCTCTCTTCGGTCCAGGATCTGACCGATTACATCGCCGCCGGCAACAAGCCGCGGGAGCGCTTTCGGATCGGCACCGAACACGAGAAGTTCGCCTTCTTCCGCGCCGACGACAGCCCGGTTCCCTATTTCGGCGACGCCAGCATTTCGGCGCTGCTGACCGGCCTGCAGGAAAAAAGTGGCTGGGAACCGATCATGGACGGCGGCAACATCATCGGCCTCGCCGAGCAGAGCGGCATGGGCGCGATCTCGATCGAGCCGGGCGGCCAGTTCGAACTCTCCGGCGCGCCGCTGGAAACGCTGCACGAAACCTGCCGGGAATCGAACCAGCACCTGGCGACGCTGCGCGAGATCGCCGAGCCGATGGGCATCCGCTTCCTCGGTATCGGCGGCAGCCCGAAATGGACCTATGCGCAAACCCCGCAAATGCCGAAATCGCGCTACGAGATCATGACCCGCTATATGCCGAAGGTCGGCACAAAGGGTCTCGACATGATGTACCGCACCTGCACGATCCAGGTGAATCTCGACTTCTCCTCGGAAGCCGACATGCGCCAGAAGATGCGCGTCTCGATGAAGCTGCAATCGCTGGCGACCGCGCTCTTCGCATCCTCGCCCTTCACCGAGGGCAAGCCGAACGGCCTGCTCTCCTGGCGCGGCGATATCTGGCGCGATGTCGACAACAGACGCTCGGGCCTGCTCGATTTCACCTTCCGCGACGATTTCGGCTTCCACGACTATGCCGAATGGGCGCTCGACGTGCCGATGTATTTCATCGTCCGCGACGGCCATTATCACGACTGCACCCATGTCACCTTCCGCCAGTTCATGAACGGCGCATTGAAGGGCGAGGTCGCCGATCCCGCGCCGACGATGGGCGACTGGACGAACCATCTTTCCACGCTCTTCCCCGACGTGCGGATGAAGCGTTTTCTCGAAATGCGCGGCGCCGACGGCGGCCCGTGGCGGCGCATCTGTGCGCTGCCGGCCTTCTGGGTCGGCCTGCTCTACGACGATGCGGCCCTTCAGGCCGCCGACAATCTGACCCGGGATTGGAGCTTTGCCGAGGTCGGTGCCCTGCGCGACGCCGTTCCGGCGCAAGGTTTGAAGGCTGAGTTTCGCGGCCATGCGCTGCTCGATGTGGCGCGCGAGGTGGTCGGGATATCGAGAGCCGGCCTCAAGGCACGCGGCAGGCTCAACCGCGAAGGCCAGGACGAAACGATCTTCCTCGCGCCGCTCGACGAGGTGCTCGCCAAGAAGGCGACGCTCGCCGAGGACCTGCTGTCGCTCTATCACGGCCGCTGGAACGGCTCCGTCGAACCGGTCTTCGAGGAGTATCAGTACTGAGCCTACCCGGGTTTTCTCCAGCTCGGAACCGCTCGGCACTTTCGCAGGCATGGCTTTAAGTTCTTATGGCAAAAAGCCGTTTGCACATTACCGTTTCCGGATATAGTGACGTGACACGCGTCACGACTCGGGGAAAGGGACCTCCATGCTGCCACTCTTCGACATGATGATGCAGGCGCAGAACGGCGCGGCGATGGAAGCGGTCGCCCGGCAATTCAATCTGGCGCAGGAACAGGCGACAAAGGCGATGGCGGCGCTGATGCCGGCCTTCTCCGCCGGCCTGAAGCGCAGCACCAGCAATCCTTATGATTTCGTCGGGCTGATGCAGGCCGTCGCCTCCGGCAATTATGCGCGCTATTTCGAGGATATGAGCCGGGCCTTCACACCCGAAGGCATTTCCGACGGCAACAACATCCTTGCCCAGCTTTTCGGCTCGAAGGAAGTTTCGCGCGCGATCGCCGCCCAGGCGGCTGAGATGACCGGGATCGGCCAGGACATCTACAAGCGGATGCTGCCGGTGCTGGCCGATACGCTGATGGGCGGGCTCTTCAAGCAGACGACCGGCCAGATGGCCTCGCCGGTCAACCCCTTCGTCAACACGCCGATGGGCGACACCATCCAGAAATGGCTTGAAAGTACCGGCTTCGCGCCGAAGCCGAAGGCGGCCCCGGCGCCCAGCATCTTCGACAATCCCTTCAGGCAGGCGATGCAGCAGATGTTTTCGCTGCCGAAGGCTCAACCGGCGCCACAGCCGAACCCGTTCCTCGACAATCCCTTCGCCAAGGCCTTCCAGGAGATGATGGGTGGGCTCGGCCAGCAGCCGGAAAGCAAGACGCCGGAGGCGCCGAAGGACGAGGCGAAGGTTGCTGCCGACAGCTATGGCGAGATGCTGAACGCCATGTTCGACAGCGGACTGGAAGTGCAGAAGACCTACCAGCGGAACCTGGAAGCGATCTTCGAGACCTATCGGCCGAAGCCCGCCCCCGGCACCAAGTCATAAAAAAACCCGGAGATGGCTTGGGAAAAGCCGATCACCGGGTCAAGCGGCAGGGCTATTGGCTATCACCCTGCGGGGAAACTCGAGGCTCCTGCTAATCGCAGGAGCGCAAAAAAGACGACAGGCGCCAGCGATTGCGCGCCGAACGCGTCAGATGTTCCGACGGGTCCTCGAAGAAGGTCGAGGCCAGGAACGCGGAGGTCAGATCGGCCCTGGTGAGGCCGATATCCCTCAGCTGCGTGTCGTTCAGATCATGCAGCGCGTTGATCTCCATGCGATTGCGGAACACGCGAAAGAGAGAGGCCAACGGTGCGAGACCTGCCGCCAGACGCTGGGAAAACGTCGAGGCCGGCTTGTCGCGGTCGAGTTCGAGTGTCTGTTCTGTCATGCGCATTGAACTCTCCTTTCTGTACAGTGCCGCGCGTCTTTTCGGACGGATGAAGGGCGCTGTAACGTTTCAGATCGGCGCGCAACGCAACCCACCCCTCCCGCGAGGTCATGCGGGAAGGAGCAAGCTGAATTCCGCTTGGACAGGCAGGGTGTCTGTCCTTCACTTTGCTTTGATTTGCATCCCGAAGATGCCAAAGAGCTATTGATCAGTCCAACGAATGTTTCTAATGATTATCATCAGCTATCTTTATGGGTGACACCATGTCCGCGCCTCTTGATCTCGACCAGTTGCAGACTTTCATCGCCATCGTCGATTCCGGCAGCTTCACCAAGGCCGCCGACAGGGTCTACAAGACCCAATCGGCCGTCTCCATGCAGATGCGCCGTCTCGAAGAGCGCATCGGCAAGCAGCTGTTCATCAAGGATGGACGCGGCAACCGGCTGACGGTCGAGGGTGAGAAACTGCTCAACTATGCCCGACGCATCATCCGCCTCAACAATGAGGCGATCGCCGCCTTCGACGACAACAGGCTGGAGGGGACGCTGCGCATCGGCACGCCGGACGATTATGCCGACCGCTACATGCCCGAAATCATCGGCCGCTTCGCCAAGACCCATCCGAATGTCGAGCTCTACATCGTCTGCGAGCCGTCGGTGGATCTTGCCGAGCGCATGCACAAGGGCGAACTCGACATTGCGCTCGTCACCCACAATCCGCGTGAGCGCATGTCGGATGTGGTGAGAACCGAGCCGCTCTGCTGGGTGGGTTCGGCCAATCATCCGCTGCGCGACGACGCGCCGGTGCCGCTTGCCGTCGGCCGGCGCGATTGCCAGTGGCGCCAGCTTGCCTGTTCGGCGCTCGATGCCGTGGGACGCGAGCACCAGATCCTGTTCACCAGCTGGTCCTGCACGGTCGTTGCCGCTGCGGTGCTCGCCGGCATGGCGGTCTCGGTCATGCCGGAATCGGCGCTGCGAACCGGCATGAAGGTGCTGAGCCAGGCGGACGGCTTTCCGGCGCTGCCGCCGGTGCAGATCGGCATCATGAAGCGGCCGGGCGTTTCACTGTCGCTGATGAACGCGATCACCGCGCATATCACCGCCTGCCTCGACAACATCACGCCTGCCGTCGTCGACGACACCCTGGAGGCGGATGTCAAATCCGCCCAGGCCCGCCTTTATCCCAGGCTGAAGGCCGCCAATATGGTGCCGAGCTGGTAAGAACTCTGAAGCTCCTTGTTTTCATGCATGTCGTTGTCCCGGAACCGCTGGCACTTCCGGGCGACGTGCATCAGGCGGCAACCGGCACGGTCGCGGCGAACAGGGAGGTGCGGATGACGCGTTTCCACTCGTCGAGCATGCGCCGTGCGAGCGCCTCGTCGCTGACGGCGGCCAGCCGGATGACGGCGCCGATCAGGTGGCTGAACAGGTAGGTGCGCGCATACATCTGCTCGTCGCAAAGGTCGGGGTCCAGCGGACGAACGGCCTCCTGAAAGATGCCGGCGACGCGGCCGCTATGCTCGATATTCAGCTGAAGCAGATCCTGATCGGTCTCCGTTCCCATCCAGACGCCGAGATAGACGGGATCGTCGTGGTAGGAATCGTAATACCAGTCGATGATGGCGCAGACGCGGTCGATCGCCTGGTCGAGCGACCGGACATCGGCAAACATCGCCGCCGTCTTCGCCTGGATCGCCGCGGCGTGCTGGTCGAAGAGGGCTTTGACGATCGCCGCCTTCTCGGGGAAATACTGGTAGACCGAGCCGATCGGCACCTTGGCGGCGACGGCAAGCTCCGTCATCCGCATGGCGCTGACACCCTTTTCGGCAATGATCCTGGCGGCGGCGGCGAGAATGAGATCCAGCCTCTGGATGCTGCGCTCCTGCTTCGGCTTCCTGCGCAAGCCGATCCGATCCATGCTTTCCCCGCTCATGTCGTTCCCGTTCTTATCGTTCGCGAGGCAAGGCATCATGCCGAACCAGCGCATCGGGCGGGTATGACATTGCAGGTGTTCATCAGCGGTAAATGGAAAGGCTCGCATTTTAACGGCCGGCAAAAGCGTATGAAAAACGGGGCCCTAGCGTGCCCGCTGGTTGCACTTATGCAAGGAATCCTTGAAATGGTTGCGGAATTCGGTGCTTGAGAAGAGGTTGCCGTGAAACCGGCACTGTTGTTCATATTGCCGGCAGACCCCGCAGGCCGCCTCAGCTCATGGCCATCCAAGCGGCGAGCCAGACCCACATGGCGGCAAGTATGATGTAACCGGCGGCGAAGATCGGGCTGCGATAGCGCATATCGTTGCTGGTGACGTGAATGGCGGCATGGGCGTAGCGCAGGGCGACGAAGGCCCAGGCGAGGACGACGGAGATAAGATTGTCGGCCTCGGTGATATAGAGAAGAATTGAGCAGGCGTAGAACAGCACCGGCAGTTCGAACTGGTTGGCGAGGCAGTTCTTGACGACGAGACTTGTCGCCGGCTCGCCGCGATTTTCGCGATAATCCGATTTGGCGATGCTGCCGGCGCGGACCATTTTTGCGCGCCGCATGCCGAGCAGCGCATAAAGACCATAGACCAGAGCCACATGGGCAAGGAGTGGCCAGAAGATTTGATAGCCGGTCATATGGGCGTCTTAAGTCCTTTTTGTTTCCGCATTCCTTGCGAGCAGTAGCCGAAAGAAGAGCCGGATACCAGCGGCGGCGGCAATGACCCACCGTCATGCGACAGCGGGTCACAAGAACATGTCAGACCTGGGCAATGCCGCCATCGGCGAAGAGCTCGGTGCCGGTGATGAAGCTCGAATCGTCCGAGGCGAGGAAGAGTGCGGCTGCGGCGATTTCCTCGGCGCGGCCGACGCGGCCCATCGGCACCTGGGTTGCGAAATAGTCGAGCAGGCCCTGCTGCTGCGCCTTGTCCTTACCGGCGAGTTCGACAAGACCGGTCGTCTCTGTCGGGCCGGGGCTCAGCGTGTTGATGCGGATGCCGCGATCCTTGAGATCGAGGATCCAGTTGCGGGCAAAGTTTCTGAGCGCAGCTTTCGACGCAGCGTAGACGCTGAAGGCAGGCGTGCCGGTCGAGCCGGCTGTCGAGCCCGTCAAGATCACGGAGGACCCCTGGCCGAGCAGCGGCAGGGCTTTCTGTACGGTAAAGAGCACGCCCTTCACATTGCGGTTGAAGGTATCGTCGTATTGCTCCTCGGTAATTTCGCCGAGCGGCAGCATGGAGCCGCCGCCGGCATTGACGAAGAGCACGTCGATACGGCCGACTTGCTGCTTCACGAGCTCATAGAGCCGGTCGAGATCGGCAAGCTTTGCCGAGTCCGCCTGAATGCCTGTGACATTCCCGCCGATCTCGGCGATCGCGGCGTCGAGTACGTCTTTGCGCCGGCCGGTCACGAAGAGCTGCGCGCCCTCGGCAGCAAAACGTTTGGCGGTGGCAAGGCCAATGCCGGATGTAGCGCCGGTGATGACCGCGATCTTGCCATTCAGTCTCTGTGTCATTGTCGTCTCCTGTTGTTCGACCGAGACTGAGATATGGACGCGGGAATCGTTTCGGAATAGAAAGAAATGAAAGCAATCATTGCAGAAATGAAATGACGAAGTTTCCCGATTTCGAAGGCCTCGCAATGTTTGCGAAGGTGGCAGAGGAACGTTCTTTTGCCCGAGCCGCCAAGACACTTGGCGTCTCGGTGCCGACCGTTTCGCGGGCCGTTAGCCGGCTGGAGAAGAGGCTCGGCGCGCGGCTTTTCAACCGCACGTCACGGCAGTTGGCGCTGACCGATTTCGGCCTGCGGCTGGTCGACAGTGCCTCACGGCTCTATGCGGAGGCGGAGGCGGCCGAGAATGCGGCGCGTGAACTTTCCAGTCGGCCGCGTGGCCTGATCCGGCTTGCCGTGCCGATGGCTTTCGGCACGCGCTGGCTGGCGCCGATCTTGCCTGACTTTTTCGAGATGTATCCGGATATTTCCATCGACCTGCATATGAGCGACGCCACGGTCGACTTGGTGGGAGACGGCTTCGATGCAGCGCTCCGGATCGCCGTGCTGCGGGATTCCTCGCTGGTGGCACGGCGGCTAACGCCGGTCGCTCGCTTCATTCTCGCAGCGCCCTCCTACCTTGAGAGATACGGGACACCGGCACATCCACGCGAGCTTACCGCCCACCACTGCCTGGGCTATGCCTATCGGCCGCAGCGCGATGTCTGGCGCTTGCGCAACAAGGCCGGCGAGGAGGAAACGGTCGAGCCAACGGGGCCGCTGCGCGCCACCAATTCGCAAGCGCTGATCCCGATGGCGCTTCGCGGACTTGGGATCGTCGAGCTCCCTGAGTTCATGGCGCATGAACATCTCGCCGATGGCCGGCTGAAAACCATCCTCAGCGATTGGACACTGCCCAGCGGTGCACTCTATTTCGTCACGCCCTCGGCCCGCGCTCGGCCGGCGAAGGTGGAGGTGCTGTCCGATTTCATGGTGGCCCGGCTTTCCAATCCGCCGTGGCGCTGGCTGGGCTGAACGGCGCTCTCAGTGCTCGCGCGGCGCGAGCCAGCGGATGATGGCAAGGCGGGCAAGCAGGATGAAGCAGATGGCAAGACTTGCGAATTTCAGCCGCGTCATCCACGGCAGCAGCGCAGCGGCAAGACCTGACGATCCCCCGTTGCCGAAGGCGATCAGGCTCGCAATATTCTCACCATAGTCGGCAATGCCGTAGACGAACGGCAGCAGGTAGACCGCCTTTGCCGCGAGCGGATGCACCGACCGGCCGAACCATGAGGGGGCAGAACCAAGCATGAGGAAGGCGAGGAACAGCAGCGCCGTCAGCAGGGCCGGAAAGATCAGTTCCGGCCCGAAATACATGGCGCGCAACAGCTTCGTCGCCGTCTCGTTCTCATCGAGCAGCTTCTGCATGTGGAAGACCGCCGATTCGTCGTAACCGGCGAAGTAAGTATCGAGCACCGCCTGGCCGGTCTCGTGCTTGAACGGAACGACGAAACCGAAGGTCGTCCAGGCGAGCACGGCGAGGCAAAGAGCTGCGAGCAGCGCGACGACCCAGAGAGGTATCCCGCTGCCCGCTTTCATGATCAGAGGCCGGCGCCCGGATAGTTCGGGCTCTCGCGAGTGATCGTCACGTCATGGGCATGGCTTTCGCGCAGACCGGCGCCGGAGATGCGCACGAAGGTGGCGCGCTCCTGGAAATCCTTGATGTCCTTGCCGCCGACATAACCCATGGCCGCCTTGAGGCCGCCGGCCAGCTGATGAACGACGGCCGAGACCGGCCCCTTATAGGGAACCTGGCCTTCGATGCCTTCCGGCACGAGCTTCAGCGTATCGCGCACCTCCGCCTGGAAATAGCGGTCGGCCGAACCGCGGGCCATGGCGCCGACGGAGCCCATGCCGCGATAGGCCTTGAAGGAACGGCCCTGGTAGAGATAGACCTCGCCCGGGCTTTCGTCGGTGCCGGCCAGCAGCGAGCCGATCATGACGGCGGAAGCGCCGGCGGCGATCGCCTTGGCGAGATCGCCGGAGAATTTGATGCCGCCATCGGCGATGACGGGCACGTCCTGATCCTGTGCCGCCTGGACCGCCGACATGATGGCCGCAAGCTGGGGAACGCCGACGCCGGCGACGATGCGCGTCGTGCAGATCGAACCCGGGCCGATACCGACCTTGACGGCATCGGCGCCGGCGTCGATCAGCGCCCTGGTGCCGTCATAGGTGGCGACGTTGCCGGCCATGATCCTGACCGAGTTGGAGAGCTTCTTGACGCGGGTGACGGCGTCGAGGACGCGCTGCGAGTGGCCGTGGGCGGTATCGACGACCAGAAGGTCGACGCCGGCCTCGATCAGGCGCTCGGCACGCTCGAAGCCGTCATCGCCGACGCTGATGGCGGCGGCGGCGCGAAGCCTGCCCTGGCCATCCTTGGAAGCATTCGGGTTCAGCTGCGACTTCTCGATATCCTTGACGGTGATGAGGCCGACGCAGCGGCCTTCGGTATCGACGACCAGCAGCTTCTCGATGCGGTGCGAGTGCAGCAGGCGCTTGGCCTCCTGCTGATCGACGTTCTCCTTGACGGTGACCAGATTGTCCTTGGTCATCAGCTCGTGGATCTTCTGCTCCGGATCGGAGGCGAAGCGGACGTCGCGGTTGGTGAGAATACCGACGAGGCGGCCGGACTTCTCGACGACGGGAATGCCGGAGATGCCGTGCGACTTCATCAGGCCGAGCGCTTCGGCAAGCTTTGCCTCCGGGCCGATGGTGACCGGATTGACGACCATGCCGCTTTCGAATTTCTTCACCTGGCGGACTTCTTCGGCCTGCTCGACCGGTGTCAGGTTGCGGTGGATGACGCCGAGGCCGCCGGCCTGGGCCATGGCGATCGCCAGCCGGCTTTCGGTGACGGTATCCATCGCCGAAGACAGGATCGGGATGTTGAGATCGAAGTCCCTGGCGATACGGGTGGAGATGTTCGTCTGGCCGGGCATCACCTCGGAATGACCGGGCTGCAGCAGCACGTCGTCGAAGGTAAGCGCGTCCGCGCCGGTTGCCGTTTCAATGATGCGTGCCATGGCCAAATTCCTTCATTTTAGAAAAATGCGAGCCTGCCGGGAAACGAATCGTCCGCCCCGGCGGTGTGCATGAGTTGCTTGGAAGTTGGCGAGGGCTGGTAACACGTCTATGACAGGAAGGAAATAGCAAAAAGCCCGGCATCTCCACCGGGCTCGTCATGGGTGCCATGCACCCAGAGCAATTCCGGAAAAACCGAACCGCTTCTCGTTCAGATGTCGAACTGATAGGTCTTCGGCACGAAGCGGTAGCCGCCGTCCTGCCGCTCGACGAAGCCGACCGCCGGGAACGGCATGTGGTAGCCGAGGAAGGCGATCTTGTCGGTCGCGATCATGTCGAAAACCTTGCGGCGGCTGGCGGCTGCCTGCGCCTTGTCCATGTCGAAGCGGACCTCCCAATCCGGGCGCAACAGCGACAGGATGTAATGGTTGGCCGTATCACCGGTGAGAACGAGGCGTTTGCCCTCGGATTCGACGTGGAAGACCATGTGACCGGGCGAGTGACCGGCCGCCAGCATCGCGGTGACGCCAGGGGCGAAGCTGTCGCCATCCTTGATGAAGGTGGTCTTTTCGGCAAGCGGCGTCACATTGGCGAGCACCGCCTTGTGGCTAGCCTCGGCCGGCGTGCCCTCGCGCGATTTGTTCGACCAGAAATCATACTCGGCCTCGCCGACGACATAGCGGGCATTCCTGAAGGCAGGCGTGCCGTTCTCCATCAGGCCGCCGATATGGTCGCCATGCAGATGGGTCAGCGCGACGATCGTGACGTCGTCGGCCGAATATCCGGCCGCTTTCAGGCCTTGGGCAAGCTTGCCGTTGCCCCTTGCGCGGCCGCTCTCGCCGAAGCCGGTATCGACGAGAATGACATCCGAGCCGGTATCGACAAGAGCGGGCGTATAGCCGTTCAGCAGCTTGTCGGCGGGCAGGAAGTTTGCCGTCAGCAATGCCTGGACGGTTTCGGGGTCCTGATTGGTGCCGAAAGTTTCATAGGGCTTTTCGGAGATGTTGATGCCGTCGCGCACGACGGTGAACTTATAGGAACCAAGCTTGAATTGATTGATCTCGGGCAAAGGCGTTGCATTCATATTATTGCTTTCTCCAGTCGCGGCCGCTTCGGCCTTCTCTCTCAAAATTGCCGGCGCCGCCAGCAGCCCAAGGCCTGCTGCAAAAAACGTGCGCCGCTTCAGTCGCGTCGAAACTGCCATATATCTGTTCTCCCCCGCCGTGCGGTGTGTCGCCGCACGCCTCGATGACGTTTCCCGCCGGATTTCTTGCCCAGGCAGAGTAAACATATGTCAATTTTGACCGGCGACGTTGTCGGACAAGCGGTCTCACGCAGACGTGAAGCAAACATGGCATCGAATCGGATTTGAGCATTGGCAGGCCTCTGAAGTGGGACTAAACAGCACGGGCCTTCCAGCTCCAATCCGCAGGCCATCAAGGCTCCCGCCTATGAACCGCATCGTCCCGCTGATTCTCGCCGTCGCTCTTTTCATGGAACAGATGGACTCCACCGTGATCTCGACGGCGCTGCCGGCAATTGCTGCAGATCTGCATGTCGGGCCGATCACGCTGAAGCTGGCGCTGACCTCCTATATGGTGGCGCTTGCGGTGTTCATCCCGGTCAGCGGCTGGATGGCCGACAGATTCGGCGCCAAGAAGATCTTCCGCCTGGCCATCTCCGTCTTCGTCATCGGCTCGATTTTCTGCGCCGTCTCGTCCAATCTCGTCGAATTCGTGTTTGCCCGCTTCCTGCAGGGCATGGGCGGCGCGATGATGACGCCGGTCGGCCGTCTGGTGCTGGTGCGCACGACGAAGCGCAGCGATCTGGTTTCGGCCATGGCGCTGCTCACCATCCCGGCGCTGGTCGGGCCGCTCACCGGCCCGCCGCTCGGCGGCTTCATCACCACCTATTTCAGCTGGCACTGGATCTTCCTGATCAACGTGCCGGTCGGCATCATCGGCATCTGGCTTGCGACGATCTTCCTGCCGGAGGTCGAAGCGACGGCGCCGCCGAAGCTCGATGTCACCGGTTTCGTGCTGACCTCGCTTTCGGCCGCCGGCGTCGTCTTCGGCCTGTCGGTGGTCAGCCTGCCGGCGCTGCCGCCTGCCATCGGCGTCACCGCCACCCTGATCGGTCTTGCCTGCGGCTTCCTTTACATCAGCCATGCTAAGCGCCATCCGGCACCGATCCTCAATCTCAAGCTGTTCAAGAACCCGACCTTCCGGGCCTCGACCACGGGAGGCAACCTCTTCCGCATCTGCGTCGGCGCCATGCCGTTCCTGACGCCGCTGATGCTGCAGCTCGGCTTCGGGCTGACGCCGTTCCAATCCGGCCTCATCACCTTTGCCGGCGCGATCGGGGCGATCACCACCAAGTTCATGGCAAAGCGCGTCTTCGCCGCCGCTGGCTTCCGCACGACGCTGCTCGCCGCCGCCATGGTAACGACCCTGGTGACCGTTATCACCGGCCTGTTCACGCCGGCAACGCCGCATCTCGTCATCATCGGCGTGCTGCTTGTCGGCGGCTTCTCCCGCTCCTTCATGTTCACCGGCGTCAATGCGCTTGCCTTTGCCGATATCAACGATGCGGAAGCCAGCCAGGCGACATCGATGAGCTCGGTGATGCAGCAGATCAGCCTGGCGCTCGGCGTCGCCCTCGCCGCGGCGATCCTTGAAAGCTCGATCTATCTCAGGGGCGAAGCGCTTGGTATCGTCGATTTCCACCTTGCCTTCTACGTCATCGCCGGACTGACCGTCATCGCGACCATTCCCTTCCTCAGGATGGACCGCAATGCCGGTGCGCTCGTTTCCGGACACCGCTCGAAGGCGGTGATGACCTCGACTGTTGAAGCCGAGCAGCAGGCCGTAAAATAGGCTCCTATTGCGGGCTCTCGCAGACGGCGCTGAGCTTGTTGCCGTCGAGATCCCGTACATAGGCGGCGTAGAAATGCGCGTGATAGGAGCGCAGGCCCGGCCCGCCTTCATCCATTCCACCGGCCGCGATCACCGCGGCATGGAAGGCATCGACATCAGCGCGCGTTTCGGCCGCGAAGGCGACCATGGCGCCATTGCCCGATGTCGCCCGGCGGCGATTGAAGGGCGTCACCACCCAGAAGCGGCAGCGCGTATCGCCGTCTGAGGAATAGCCGATCTCTTCCTGCGAATAGTGCTGTCGGCGATAGCCGAGCACGGGCAGCACGGCATCGTAAAAATGCCCTGCGCGATCGAGGTCGTTGGTTCCGAGCGTGACGTAGAGAAGCATGAGGTCCTCATCATCCGCCGGGAGCGGCCCAAGATCAAGCTTGCTCTGCTTCAGCTTCCGCCTTGCGGCCTTTGAAGCCCTTGGCGAGCAGGAACATCTCGACCGATTCGGCGCGCGAGGCGTTCGGCTTGACGTGGACGACCTGACGGAAATTCTGCTTCAGCATAGCGAGCAACTCACGTTCGGTGCCGCCCTGAAAGGTCTTGGTGAGGAAATGCCCGCCCTCCCCCAGTACCTCGATGGCGAAATGGGCCGCCACTTCGCAGAGATGCATGGTGCGCAAATGGTCGGTGCGGTGGTGGCCGGTGGTGGGGGCCGCCATGTCCGAGATGACAAGATCGGGCGTGCCGCCGACGGCCTCCATCAGCTTTTCCGGTGCGCTCGGATCGAGAAAATCGAGCTGCAGGATCTTCACACCGGGCAGCTGGGCCATTTCAAGGAAATCGATCGCGGCGACGCGGATATCGTCATCCGTCGAGCCGGTGACCTTGGCGGCGATCTGCGACCAGCTGCCGGGCGCCGCGCCGAGATCGATGATGCGCTTGGCGCCGCGCAGGATGTGGTGTTTCTCGTCGATCTCCAGCAGCTTGAAGGCGGCGCGGGCGCGATAACCCTCGAGCTGGGCGCGCTGCACATAGGGATCGTTGATGTGGCGCTGCAGCCATTGGCGCGAGGAAGCCTTCATCTTCTTGTTCTTGACGCGCTGGCCGAGCTTGCGGCCGGTGCGGTTTCCCGCGATCGGTGCCTTGGTCATGCCTTCCTCTATCTCGCTCTCTGGCCGCGACGGTTGCGGTTTCGCCGCCACACGCCGTCATCGGCCATCATGTCTGTCAGCAGGCCTTCCCTCAAGCCGCGATCGGCCACGCGCATGCGCGGGCTCGGCCAGCGGCGGCGGATCGCCTCGAGAATGGCGCAGCCGGCCAGCACCAGATCGGCCCTATCAGGCCCAATGCAGGGATTGGCGGCGCGGCTTTCGAAATCCCAGGAGAGAAGTTTTGCCTGCATGGCGGAAACCTCGTCGTCGGACAGCCAGATGCCGTCGACCCTGCGCCGGTCATAACGCGGCAGATCGAGATGCACGCCGGCAAGCGTCGTCACCGTGCCCGACGTGCCGATCAGATGGAAGTCGCCGGTCTGGGCAATCTCGATCTCCGGGCAGTCGAAACCGACGAGCATGCCCTCGACCTCGCGCACCATGCCCTCGAAGACCTCCGGCGTGACGTCACGCCCGCCGTGACGCTCCGACAGGGTGACGACGCCGACCGGCAGCGATGTCCAATGGGTGATGTGATTGGCAAGCCGGCTGAAGCGATTGTCGCCGATGCGGATGACGGCAATTTCCGACGAACCGCCGCCGATATCGAAGAGCACGACCGAGCGCGTCTCGCGCCCGACCAGCGAGGAGCAGCCGGAGACGGCAAGCCGCGCCTCGGTCTCGCGATCGATGATTTCCAGTTCGAGCCCGGTTTCGGCAACGACCCGACTGAGGAATTCCTCGCCATTGACGGCCTGCCGGCAAGCTTCGGTGGCGATCAGCCGCATGCGGCGGATCTCGCGGTTTCTGAGCTTGGAGGCGCAGATCCTCAGCGCCTCGATCGCCCGCTCCATCGCCTCGTCGGACAGGCGGCCGCTGGCCGCAAGGCCCTCGCCGAGGCGCACGATACGGGAAAAGGCATCGACGACGCGGAACTGACCCGGGCGGGTTGGCTGGGCGATGAGCAGACGGCAATTGTTGGTGCCGAGGTCGAGCGCGGCATAGAGTTCTTCCGGCCATGGATAGTCACCGGCCTGGCGATCCCCCTGAAAGCCGGGATGATTATCGCCGCGGCCCTTGCGGCCGGCGGCTGTACCGTTTTGCGTTTCGCGCGGAACTGATATACGCGCCGTCTCTTCGGCGCGGCTTTCCTGCTGCGGCGGGGAAGGCTTTGCCGCCGTCAGCGGCCGGCCCTGCAGACCGCGCTTGCCGCGATGTTTGCGGCGGTTGCGCCGGCCCGGCGCCGGCTCGCCTTCGGAGCGCGCAGCATTGCCCGCCGCTTGCGGCTGCTCCATGGCATGGGGATGAGGGGAACCGCCTTGCGCAACGCCCTGGCCGCCACGACGGCGACGCTTGCGCTTGCGGGCCGGATTGCCGGCCGCATCTTCCATCGGGCGCGCAGGCTGTCCGGCACCGCCGGATGGCTCATGCGAAGCGGGATGAGCCGCGCTGCGGGATTGCCCGCCACGCTTGCCCTTGCGGCGCCTGGACTTCTTGCCGTCCTTGCGCCCTGCCGCCGACGCCCCGTCAAATTGCGGCTTTGCGCCGCCTTCGGGGTCTTCCACGTTGTTTTTCCACCGCGCCGCGCAAGTCCTGAGGTATGCAGCAGGCGCTCATTCGATTTTTGCGTTGCCGCAAGAATATCAGCGCCCGCCGAAATCGCCAAATTCTTTTTTGGACGGGGGATTTGCGGCGGGTTTCACGCCTTTCGCGCGGCACCGATTTTTTTCAAAACGGGTATTTGCAATCCGCCCGCTTTTGGTTATAAGCGCCGCACAGCAGCCAAGCCATGCTTCGGCGGCAACTGCTGGGGAATAGTTCAATGGTAGAACGACGGACTCTGACTCCGTTAATCTTGGTTCGAGTCCAGGTTCCCCAGCCAATCAATTTTGCTGATCAAGCACGTATCAAGCTCTTTCTCGCTACTGCCTGAATTGAAGACGAAGAAGTCACGGAAAAAGCGTTGATTCTCGCGGATTCCATGGAGCGCCGTGCGACGCAGAATGGACTCTCTCACGCTTTGAAATCCACGCATCGTTGCTCAGGCATTGCCCGCCAACACATTCTCTGTCGGAACATCGACACGAAACTAGAGACACCAGTTCTCGCCGACCCGATATCAGACCGCTCGATCTGATCTCTTCTCGGACTCCAGGAACCACGCGTAAGTGGTGCGGATGCCGTCCTCGAGCGAAATGCGCGGCTTCCAGCCCATGTTCTGCAGTTTCTGGTTGCTCATCAGCTTTCGCGGCGTGCCATCGGGCTTGGAAAGATCATGAATGATCTTGCCCTGGTAACCGACAACGCGGCAGACCAAACGGGTCAACTCGATAATTTCGAGATCCGTACCCGAGCCGACATTGACGTGCTGCGCGCCCGAATAGGTTTTGAGCAGGAACACCAGCGCGTCTGCGCAGTCGTCGACGTGAAGAAACTCCCGGCGCGGGGTGCCTGTGCCCCAGACCACCATATCCGGGTCTTTGCGAAGTTTCGCTGCATGCGCCTTGCGGATAAGCGCGGGTAGTACATGGCTGGAATTCAGGTCGAAATTATCGCCGGGGCCGTATAGATTGGTGGGCATCGCGGAAATGTAATCCCGCCCATATTGCTTGCGATAGGCTTCCGCGAGCTTGATACCGGCGATCTTGGCGATCGCGTACCATTCGTTGGTTGGCTCAAGCGCACCGGTCAACAGAGCCTCTTCGGGAATCGGCTGCGGAGCGAGCTTGGGGTAGATGCAGCTTGAACCCAGAAACAGCAGCCGGTCCACTCCGCCGCGGTGGGCGGCTTCGAAGATGTTGGCTTCAATAATCAGATTGTCATAGATGAATTCCGCGGGATAGCTGTCATTCGCGAGGATGCCGCCAACCTTGGCAGCGGCGAGAACGATCACATCAGGCCGGTTTGCTTCAACAAATTTCTCGACCTCATCCTGCCGCTTCAAATCGACCTCACGGCGCGTGGCCGTGATGACGTTGCAATCTTCCGATTGAAGCCGACGCACAAGAGCACTGCCGACCATACCGCGATGGCCGGCAACCCAGATCTTCTTGTTGGATAAGTCGTACACTCAGATCTCTTTCCGGCTGTTTAGAGCCTTCCAGTGCTTGACATCCTCGCGCACCATTTCGGCGGCGAGCTCACGAACCGGGGTCTTGTGCTGCCAGCCCAGCTTCTGGCGCGCCTTGGTCGGATCACCAAGCAGAAGATCGACTTCCGTCGGGCGGAAGTACCGAGGATCGATTTCCACAAGGCACGCACCGGACGCAGAGTCATAGCCCTTTTCGTCGACGCCGGACCCCTTCCATTCCAGGGTAATGCCGACGTCGGCAAAGGCCCACTCGACAAACTGGCGGACACGCGTCGTCTCACCCGTCGCCAACACGTAGTCATCCGGCTTGTCCTGCTGCAGCATGCGCCACATGCCCTCGACATACTCTCGTGCATGGCCCCAGTCACGCTGGGCGTCAAGGTTCCCCAGGAAGAGCTTCTCTTGAAGGCCGAGGCTGATGGCCGCCACTGCCATCGTAATCTTGCGCGTGACGAAGGTTTCGCCGCGAAGCGGGCTTTCGTGATTGAAAAGAATGCCGTTAGACGCGTGCATGCCGTAAGCCTCGCGATAATTCACGACGATCCAGTAGGCATAGAGCTTGGCTGCGGCATAGGGAGAACGCGGGTAAAAGGGCGTCTTCTCGTTCTGCGGCACTTGCTGAACAAGGCCGTAGAGTTCCGACGTCGATGCCTGGTAGAACCGGGTCTTTCCCTCGAGCCGCAGAATACGGATCGCTTCGAGCAGCCTCAACGTCCCGATACCATCGGCATCGGCCGTGTATTCCGGCGTCTCGAAGCTGACACCCACATGGCTTTGTGCTGCCAGATTATAGATTTCATCGGGTTGCGTCTGCTGCACAATCCTTAGAAGGTTGGTCGAGTCGATCATATCGCCATAGTGGAGGACGAAGCGTGGATGGGCCTCATGCGGATCCTGGTAGATATGCTCGATACGGCCGGTGTTAAAAGACGAGGACCGCCGCTTGATGCCGTGCACCGTATAGCCTTTGCTCAGCAGCAATTCGGCCAAATAGGCACCGTCCTGACCGGTCACCCCAGTAATAAGCGCGATTTTTGTCATTTTCACATCGTCTTTCAATACAATCCTCGGGTCGTGTTTATGGAAACGGCCGAACGAGTGCAACCCCAATGTGGCCCGGCCGAATCCAGCGAAAGCGCATTGTCGATCTCTTCGGTTGACGCGAGACTGACACAATGAGACTAGAGCTTTCCATTACCAGATATCCGAGGGGGATAATATGATCCTGGTCACGGGAGGCGCCGGCTTCATCGGTGCGAATTTCGTGCTCGACTGGCTTGCATTTCATGATGAGCCGGTGATCAACCTGGATGCCCTCACCTATGCCGGCAACTTGGACAATCTTGGCTCCATCTGGGGTGATCCGCGTCATCTCTTCGTCAAAGGCAGCATCGCGGACTGCGATCTCGTCGAAGATCTGCTCCGCTCCCACCGTCCCCGCGCAATCATCAATTTCGCTGCCGAAAGTCACGTGGACCGATCGATCCATGGGCCGGAGGAATTTATCCAGACGAATATTGTCGGCACTTTTCGCCTGCTGGAGGCCGTCCGTGGATTTCTCGCCCTGCAGGATGCAGCTCACCAAGAAAGCTTTCGTTTTCTCCATGTGTCGACGGACGAGGTCTATGGTTCACTTGCACCCGCGGAAGCCGCTTTCAGCGAGCATCGCAAATACGAACCAAACAGCCCTTATTCCGCGAGCAAGGCGGCCAGTGATCATCTCGTTCGCGCCTATCATCACACCTACGGCCTGCCGGTACTGACGACGAACTGTTCGAACAACTACGGTCCCTATCATTTTCCGGAGAAGCTTATTCCCCTGGTCATTCACAATGCGCTCGCGGGGAAACAAATCCCGATCTACGGGGACGGAATGCAAGTTCGCGACTGGCTGTTCGTCAAGGACCATTGCAGCGCGATCCGGCGCGTTCTGGAGAGCGGAAAGGTCGGAGAAACCTATAATGTCGGCGGCAGAAACGAGCTAACCAACCAGTCGGTGGTCAACACGCTCTGCGAGATCCTCGACGAATTGAGGCCCCTGCCACACGGGGCAAGCTATAAAGCGCAGATCTCTTTCGTCAGGGATAGGCCTGGTCACGACCGCCGTTACGCTATCGATGCGGCCAAGATAGAACGGGAACTGGACTGGCGTCCGAACGAGACGTTCGATACGGGCATTCGCAAAACCGTCGAGTGGTATCTCGCCAACCAAGCATGGGTCGAGAACGTCACAAGCGGCAGCTACCGCCAATGGATCGACTGTCAGTACCAATAACAGGTTGGAGGAAGCAAGACTCCTCTGCGTAAGCGTGACTTTAATACCTGATGAAATGGTGCAGGAAGCGCTTGAGCGACAGAGGCACATGACGTTGCACCCATCTGCGTGCCATTACCATGAAAAAGGGGCGGAGGCCGTCGGAAAAGCCTGGAGAAATCGTTCTGATCCCCTTCAGGGCTCGCATCAGCGCGCGCTCATAAGCCTTGTAGACAGCGGCCGGCTCCTCGCAAACGGCGGTGTAAAAAGCTGACAGTCGATCGAACAGGCCATTGGTCAGCAACTGGAACTGATGGAAGTGATAGAAGATCAGAGGCGCACCTTCGACCTCGATCCTGCCTGAGGCATCCTGCGAAAAATGCAGCTTTTCGTAATTCCAGGGAGCAATCCCAGCTCCCGGATGCTCGATGATATGGCAATTCGGATAGAGATCCGGCCACTCGTCCAAATATTTCTGGTCGCCCATCTTACCATCTTCGAGGCGGTAGTAGCACCATTCGATGCACTGCTCGCGCCAGCGGTTCAGGCAGCGCATTCCCTCCTCGTCGCGTCGGAAACTCACCCATTCCACGCAGAAACGGCCATTCACTTCCCTGTCTTTCAGCCGCGGGGCAAAGCGATGCTCGATAATGGCAATGGAATTATTGCCGATTTCGTCGAAGATTGGTTGGATCGACGAATAGAACAGCAGGTCGGAATCGAGATAGGTGATGAAATCGATTTCCGGATGGTGCTCCAGCACGAAACTCGGCAAGCACGGAGACAGGGTCCAGCAATATTCGGCAACCCCGCGCGCTTTCTTGGCCTCCAGGAGTTCCGGGGTCTCCAGATCGGCAAGCGCAATGCAGGTGATGTAGGGCCTCTTGGAAGCGGTCAATATTTCCCGCGTCTTTTCGTCCATGCAAAGCACAAAAACATGGGCGTCGGGGCACCACTGGACGAGGCTCTCCATCATGGTCATCCCTTTGATGAGATAGCCGCTATCAAAAAGGGTGCAAAAGTAGTTCGTCATGATGGGGATTGTTTCCTGCACAAATAGGTGCGGCCTGCGTTGCCCTTGCTGCTGTCGCGTGGATCGGCATTCTCGCTCAGCGTAAAGGTCGCCTGGACTTCCAGGTCATGAACTCGAAACATATCCAATAGCTCAGGCTCGGAAAAATGGATCTCTATGGTCTCGATGCCATAGGCCTGCTTGCGGAAATACTTGGTCGGCTCGCCGTAGACAACAGGCGTACGGTGAAAAATCACGTATTCCCTGGCAACGCGGGCGCTCTCGGCGATCGCCGCTTCATAATTGGGAATATGCAGCAGACAACATCCGGAGACCACAATATCGAAAGCGCCATCCTGATAGCTGAGCCGCGTCGCATCCTCCACATCGAACGACAGCCCCGGATAGATGTTGCGCGCCATATCGATGAAAGCATCGGAGTAATCGCAGCCGCGGTATCGCAGCGGCAGGCCACTCACCTCCAGGACCTCGGAGTAATATCCGCTGGAGCAACCGATTTCGAGCAATGAACCGGCGGCTGGGAGATTGTCGATCTTACGCAGCGCAGCGGTAAAAACATCGAATACATCGACGGAAACACCGACGCGATATTCTTTCAGTTGTCGCTCGACGAGGGCCCTCTGGCGTGCCGGCAGATCACTCGCTTTCCAAGATGCGGCAAGGCGCGAGCTTTCGCTGTCTCGCCGCGCTGAATCAATCTCGACATAGTGGGAGGACACCGACGTCGCCGGCAGCAGTTGTTCACGCAATCGCTTCAACCGGCTCTTCACTCCCGGAAAGCGATTGAGACTCGCGCGCAGAAACGACATCAGCCGTGTTTCTCCAGATATCGTTCGAGGATCGGCACCAATTCTTCCATTCTCGACTTGTAAGTGTGGTCCTTCAGCGTCCTTGCCTGACCGGCCTTTGCGATGGCATCGGCCTCATCGGGGTGGTCTATATAGTAGCGGACGAGTTCTGTCGCTTCCTCAGGACTGGAATAGGCGACTACCTCCTTGCCGACGTCGAAAATCTCACCGAGATTGTCTTTCCTGTCGGTTATCAGCAGCGATCCGACACCGGTCGCCTCATAGAGCCGCATGTTATTGGCATTGTTTTCGGCAACATTGATGTGTCGGTTGATGGTGATCCGGCTGCGCGCCAGCGCGCGATACATATCCGGCCCCCAGACTTCGCCATTGTGACGTTTACGAATCGGCGAAGAACGCGGAAGCGTCTTCGCGCCATAGCCGAAAAACTGTATCGGCGTCGTATCGGCAAGATGTTCGAGCAAGGGGACGGCCTTGCCATGATGACGGCTTATGCCGCCGACGAAGCTCACCGGCACGTCGCGTGGGACATTGCCGAGGATATCGAGCACCCGAGTATCGAAGCCGATCCTGAAATATTCGGACTTTATCCCCATCTCGTGAAAACGGGGCACGAAATGGGGGAAAGACGTCAGAATAAGGTCATAGGGCCGCAGGAACCCGTCCGGCGGCAGCGGACAGGCGATCTGGCCGACAATCAGCGGCACGCTCTTTTTCAACTCTGCCAGCGCATGCGGAGGAAAGAAGCTGAGATCCTGACAGTAGAGGACATCCGGCTTGAATGCTCGAACCCGGGCCATCGCGACCTCCAGCAAGCCGGGAAGCGCCGCCAGGCGTGCGCCCACATAAGGCAGCCTGAAAAACCGATGCGGCAATTTCATCGCCCAAGCGCTGAACGGTTCGTTGTTTTCTTGCGCCCAGGCCGACTGAAGCGGGACACAATTGCCGATGATATCGATGACATCGCAGCCAAGCTCCGTGAGGTGGCGCGAATAGAAATCAGACGTGCCGAACGCAGCAGCCAACAAGGCTTTGGTCTGTTCCGGCGAGGCCGATTTTCGCAGCTGTGGCCGCCGCGCATAGAATTGGCTCAGAAAACGCGCGTAATATGTGTCAAATATTGCTATTTTCATGTTCACCGTCCGGTTGGCTACCAGGACGTTCCTGGGATGTTGTATAGACGCTACCGACAACCTTTGCAGGGTTCCCGGCAATTATCGCCCCTGCGGGGAAATTTCCCCGGACGACCGCACCCGCAGCGACAATGCTGTCACGTCCTATGTCTGTGCCCCGCAAGATCAGGGCATTGGTACCAATGAACACATTATCGCCAATATGCACCGGTGCAGTCTTAATATCCGCCTCGACATCCGAATGACGGCGCCCTTCCGGATGTATTGGATGAAAGTCCGTGTCGAAAATCGTTACATTGGCTCCCATCAGTACTTCCGCGCCAATTGAAATCCGGACAGCCGAGACGATGGTTGCACCACTGATTCCGCTGTCTGCGCCAATGCTGATCTTCGATCCCGCGCGAATGGTCGCTATCTTGACCGGATGATTGAGAGCTAGCGCTGTAAATCGTGAATCAGAACACAGGACGACGCGATCACCGAGGTCGATCTCACTGTCAGGATGCCGTTGCAACAGAGGGGCGCCATAGAGCACAACATCGCGGCCGAAGCTTACTCCGTGACGTCTCAGTTCGCCAAGCCGCTTTGCACGCACAAGGGAAAAGGCAAATTTCTTAAGCCTTGACGTCACGCTTCCTAAAAGAACACGAGCGCAGAAGAAATAGACCATGCGGAAAGGTGCGGTCAATCTCTGCACCGGTGAACCGACAAGCGAATAGAAGACCAAGCGTTGAAACACATTGTGAGGAGAGCGGCTGCCAAACAATCGTTTTCTCCATGAAAGCTTGGAGACGTCGTTTCCATATATTGGAGGCGAATAAACGATTGCTTTTGAGCTGACGATCAGCGGCACTCCAGCGCGCGAAAAGCGCATAGCGATTTCATAATCGGCCATATAATGTGGCAGAAGGCGTGGCCGAACGCCGCCATATTTCCGAAACAGCAGGGCTGGATAGAGAGTCCCTCGACCGCTCAATGCATCCACGCGGTATTGGCTGTCAGGCGACCGTTGTTGCGCTTTGGTTAATTCCGAAAGGAGATCCCAAATCGCGAACCTGTTGATGTTGACCCGAGGGCCAATACTGACAATAGGTGGGTCCTTCCCCTCTTCATGGATAACGCTTCCGACGGCGGCTTCGCCATTCGCCTTGGAAGTTTGCACCAGGGTTTCAACATAATTCTCATCGAACCAGGTGTCATTGTTCAGAAGCAGGATATAATCTTCGGCCTGACAGGATGGAAGGACGTGTTTCAGTCCTTCCCCGATGGCGCCTCCCCACCAAAGATTGCCGTCGCCTCGGATTTCGACCACATCGCCCTGCGACTGCAGGTATTCTGCCGTTCCATCGGTCGAACCGTCGTTGACAACGACGATTGTCAAAGCGTCGGCGAGAGTTTGTCTCCTGAGAGAGTCCAACACCTTCCGAGTGTCTTCCAGACGATTGAAGACAGGGATAATGACGTTAACCCGCATCGCTAAATTTCCCGCCTCTCAAGAAACCAGCCAGAATACGACCATTCGTATTGTCCCCGAGCTGGCGTAACGCCAATGCCCCACCGCTTCAATTCCTGCAAGGGTGGCGGAGTTGCTGTTCCGAATGCCCCGGCGGGCTGGAAATTGTCCAGCACCTCGTAGCCATGCCTCGCGAAATGATCCTGCAATTCGTTCGCGTTCAAGAACCATACCGGGTAACTCGCGCGATAGATGCGTTCCGGCACATGCTGCACAAAAGGGACTTCGGCGACATCGAACTGCGCACTTGTCCTGTCGACAAGGATGAACTTGACGCCTTTCGAAAGAAGGCTCTCGAGTTGCTCATGAGGATATTCAAGATACTGGAGCACGCCAGAGAGCAGGACGATGTGGGGATTCACAAGATCGATTGCCTCTTCGAGGTTATGAGAAAAGCTCAGAACCCCGTCTTCAAATTCTGCTCGCCCTGCGTCTGCGAAATGAGGCTGCTCGACCACGCACCATTTCAATTCCGCGAGATGAGCCAGTTTCGAACGGTGTTGGAAATAGGAACTTCCGAGCGCCCCACCAAAGTCGACCACTCTCAAACGACGATCGGATCTGGAGGCAGCATAGAGAAGCCAGGCGAGCAGCGGATGCGAGGAGCTTCCTTCCTTGAAGATGACCGTGTCCCGCTCGTATGAGGCACGACCCTGAACGACTGCGCGCGTCGCTTCGACTGCTTTTGCAAGAATAGCCGGCGCATCATAGCCGGCTGAATCAACCATTGCCGAACGCCAATCGTCGTAAGGTCCGTCGAAAACGATGTTGTGCCGCCGGAATTCGGTCCAGATCTCCCGTGCGCGCGTTTGCGGCGATTCTCGTGTCACCTCAAGCAAACAGTGGATTCCCGGGAGCGAGAAATTAAACCGTCTCATTCTTCAAACCAGGCCTGGAAAGGCCGTCGCTCAAATTCGTCCAGCGCCCCACCCGGTGTGGAATTGAAGATGCGGATATCATTCGCCCTCGCGATATTTGCGATGGCTCGATATTGTCGCCACAGCCGCGCGGCCTGCTGAAAGTCGTCGTGACGGCTCATGGTCGGGCTGCCGTCCGCATTTACGGTGAAATCTTTTCCTTTTTGCACCTTGAGGTCGAACGCGTATTCGTAACTTTTCGAGAGGAAACGATCGTGATCGACGCCGAGCAGGATGATCTCCTTGAAGCCGAGATACATCGCTATCATCAAGGCCATCACCGGCACCGAATCCACACGCGGCACCGGTTTAGAGATGTCGACGATTTCCATCGACGGTCTTTCGTCGAAGCTTTCGCCGAGCATCAGATAGCGGACCGCTCGTCCTGAAAACAGATCGTGTTTTCGAACCAGTTCCGCTTCCGTGGAGCTGAGGAACAGTTCCGCGCCACCCAGGTGCGAATGCATCTCCTCAAACCAGCGGACCACGTCCTCCGGTGTCATCAATCCGTAGGTAATTTGCGGAACACAATGATAACGAGACTGGAACTTGTCGAAATCGGAGTGCAGATAACCATTGGAAACGGTTATGACATTTTCGCCTTGCAGCCGCGACAGGTCCAAGCCCTTGACGCTCGGGCCATTTCCTAAAATGAAACAGCGTTGCCCTGCGTGCAGCCCGGCAAGCTGTCTATTTTCGGCCAGCGATCTGGCGACATCCGCAGATAACTTGTGACGATTTTTTAGCCTGCGCTTCAGCTCATGCACACCATACGGAAGCAGCATGGAGCCAAAGGTCAAAATCTTTCTCAAGGCTGCAGCCACTTCACCACCTCGAAGACTTCGGCGTATTTTACACCAATGCGCTGGCCGGCGTTCTCGGCTTCATTGCGGAAGAAGCTCACCCATTTCCGCCCGGTGCGCTCCATCTCGGATTCATGGGCAAGGATCGCCTTTTCCTTCTGGTCCCAATGGGCGGTGATGTCGACGTAGAAATTCCCCCTGAAATCGACCGTCGAATGATACCAGTTGCTGCGGTACATTAGCAGGCGGGGCACATGGCGGCAGCTGTGCAGCGATGCACGCGACAATGCCAGATGGTCATGATGGATATCGCCCACCCAGTGGGTATAGACCATATCGATCTTCAGATCCTGCACGAGCTTGAGGATCTCGATATTCAGCGGGTCGACGAATTCGATCTGGAGCGTTTTGAACTCGCCGCAAAACATCTTTTGCACGCCGAGGATTTCCATCGCGGCGTCCGCTTCTGCTCTGGCGACCTGGCTGCTGCGCACGGACTGGTCATATTGGTTGGAAAAGCCGGATACGGTCGCGACATAGACGTAAACCGTATCGCCGTTTGCTGTATGGCGCGCCAGTGCACCACCACAGCCGAGCTCCACGTCGTCAAAATGGGCACCGATCGCGAGAATATTCATTTGCAACTCCAGAGCAGGTCACGCGTGCCTGCAATACCACAATTCAACAGTGTGTCGAGAATACTGAGATAGGGAATGAACTCGCCGAAGGGCTGTGGATAAACCGGATGGACGAAATGCTGCCATTCGATTTCGATTCCGGCTGCCTCGAACAGTTCCGGCCGCATATAGTCGCGCGCGCCGAGACCCGAGAGATAACGCGTCGCTCCCACTTTGCCCAGCAATTCGACAAGCAACTCGTTCCTATGACCCTCGGGGCTTAGAGTGCTTGATCGTACTGTCGGCATGGTGATTTCAAGCATATCCAGAATACCGTCCAGGAAATGCATATTGAAATCGGCCAAGAGGTCGAACCGCTTGCCGTAGAGGGCTTCGATGCGGGGAAAGACTTCGCTCCAGCCGGCGGATTTGCGATAGTTTTCACGAAGCAGCGAAAGGTTCTGATCTATCCACCCAGTGCCGGGCGCCAATTCCACCGCATTGATCGGGGTGCCAAGGCTCGGCTTTTTGATCCCGACAGTGAGCCAGCGATCGCCTTGCGCCGTCTTTATCTTGTCACGGTGCGTCCAGCTTTTGCTCGTGCCGTGGACGAACTGAACGTGATCCAGAACGATGTAGAGGTCGGCGTTCAGGAAACGCTGAAAAAAGCCGAGATAGGATGCAAAATCCGGTTGATGGATCACGACTGTCAGGCTCATGCCGCCAATCTTTCCAACAGATCGGCGACGCGGCCAACCCCGCCAAGGTCGACCTTGGTCATGGCAGTCTCGCTCATACTCCTGATGGGAATTGCCTTTTCCAGGATGCCGAGATCAAAAGCGGAGTGATGTCCGGCGAAAAACGCTGCTCCAAGCTCTTCGAGCGCACGCCCGACCGGGATTTCAAAAGGCTCGTTTGCGACCACGACGCAGGGCAGACCGGCCGCACACGCTTCGAAGGGCGTAAGACCGCCCCCGGTAATCGCCAGATCGTGCCCGTACATCTCCGCCGCAAGCGACGGCACCTGATTCAGCAATCTGAACCGATCCGGTGCAGCCATCGCGACGACCTCTTCAAGCTCCGCCATGTGCTGGAAGCTCGGGCCTGTCACGATGGTGACGGGGAAGGGCTTGCTGCTCAGCCATTTGGCGACGCGGACCGTCACTCCATAAGTATCGGCGCCGCCGAGCGTGACGAGTATCGATGCAAGTTTTTCCCGAACTCGGCGATACCCAGCGATTTCGGGATTGAGTATCATATACTCCACCCCCAGCCGTACATCCCCGCCCTTCAGCCCCTCCGTCTTTTCAAACAACAGAGCGCAGATATTCATGTCGGTAAGTTCCGCGCCATCACCACGATCGTCGAAAGTAACAAGCTTGGCGCCCAGGCGCTTGATGGTCTCGCTGTGGGACCGCTGCGTATTGAGGCGGTCGTTGATCCAGATCGAGGACGGGGCGGTGGCTTCGAGGAAATCCTTCTCCCAGCCCGTCACGGCGGCGAGATCGTAACACGCCACGTCAAAGCCGCGCTCCCGGATAATTTTCAAAGAATTCGGATGATCGTTCGCCAAAAACCGGATCTGATGACCGCGTGAACGCAATTCGGTGGCGAGCGTCAGCGACCGAAACAGATGCCCCATGCCGCGTGCATGTGAACTTTCTATGCAGAAGACGAACATAGTCTGATCGCTTCTTCCGTCCCGAGCCAATTTTCGCCCGCCTGCGCTGCGAGCGCACGAGCGCGGCTCCAATCTTCCTCCGTATCCACCGTCAGGCGCAGCTCCGGAGAGATTTTGGCCGAGGGCACATCGAGCTGACCGATCTTGAACAGTTCGGGCCGATCGGTGAAGTATTCATTCACGTGTTCGCGATGGTGCGGCAGCTTCCCCTCGCGGTGGCTGCGCGACAGGGCTTCGAAGGTGAATATCTCGGCGCCGACACCGATAGGCAACTGGCCAAAGGCATGCGTGTAGTCGAATCCCTGCTTCTGATGCAGATCGATCAGCCTCTCAAGCTCCTCAATGTCAGTGAAAGGATTATCTGCCGTCAACCGCACGATATCCGACATGCCGAGCGCTCTCGCGCACTGAAAGTAACGATCGAGAACATCGGTTTCGTCGCCGCGAAAGCAGCTGACGCCATGCTCAAGGCACCAGGCTTCGATCATATCGTTCTCACTGGCGGACGATGTCGCAACGACAACCTTGGCAGGGCGCTTCAACATCTGAAGTCTGCCAAGGACATGTCCGAGAAGGGGCTTTCCGCAAATGTCGCGAAGCACTTTTCCCGGCAGCCGCGTCGACCCCATCCGCGCTTGGATAATGATCCCAAGCGTCACGCCAGATCGCTCCACTGGAGGACGGCGTCGCCGTCCAGATCCTTGATCACTCGCCGCCCGGCAAGGGTTTCGAGATGTTTAGGTTCGATTCCCGTCCCCGGCCGTTTGACCGAGATGTCGCCGGCAGAGATGATATGGCCGGCTTTGAGCGGTCGGCTGACAACGATGCTCTTGCGGTTGTTCAGCCTGGTCGTCGCCTCGCTTGCAGCCGGTTCCTTGCGACCGCTGCCTTTCATGATCTCGAAGGCGCGGATCGCATCCACAAGCCATTTCATTTCCGCCGGATCGGCAGAAAGCATGTGGTCTGGACCGTCGGCGGATTTGTCGTAAGTGAAATGCCGCTCTATAACGCGGGCACCCATTGCCGCCGCACAAAGGCTTGCGACAGGCGTCAGCGTATGGTCGGAATAGCCGACGTCGAGATCCGGAAACGCCTCCATCATCGTCTCCATCGCGCGCAGGTTCACATTTTCCGGATGCGTCGGATAACTCGTGATGGCATGCAGCAGAATGAGCTTGTCGTTGCCGGCTTCCTTGATTGCGGCGACGGATTCCCGAACTTCATCGAGCGTCGACATCCCCGTCGACAGGATGATCGGCTTGCCGGTTTTTGCGAGATAACGGAGAAAGGGAATGTTGACCGCGTCGTCCGAGCCCACCTTATGGGCTCCAACTCCGCATCTCTCCAAGAGATCGACATCCGTCTCGTGCGAAGGCGACGAAAACCAATCCAGCCCGCTCTCCTCGGCATAGCGGAAAACCGCCTCGTGCAGTTCGTGACTGATTTCATATTTACGGAAAAGTTCGAACTGCGAGGTGACGCCGGTGTTTTCCATATCGAACATGGCGTTGCGGCTCGACAGTGTTTCTGCCCGGTAAGTCTGGAGCTTGACAGCATCGACCCCTGACGCCTTTGCCTCGTCAATCAGGCGCTTTGCCTGATCGAACGTCGTAAAGTTGCCGCCGATCTCGGCTATAATATAGCAGCGATCAGGCCGATAGTTGCGGAACATCTGTTACTCCCTGTAATCACGACCGGCAATTTGCCTCGCGCCCTTGGCAGCATGCCCTATGCTCCAGGCGCGATAAATGTCGACCTGAAGAGGTTGCCTGTGCGCACGTATTTCAGTCGATTATCGCCCGATTTCCTGGTTCCGATCGACGTAATTCCGCACAATGACCTGTCTGCCGCAAATCTCAGCCGTTTCGTCATTGGTCTCTCTCGGCAGGTAGCACCTGCGGCAGACCTCGCTCTTCAGGAAGCCCTGCGGTTCCTTGTGCAAAGCGCGCACTGCGTTCATTTTTTCCCCGTGCCATATCTGGTGCACGGTTTCGGTGTTCGCATCGCCGATAACCTCACGGTTCTCCTCGTCGTTCGAGCACTTCATGACCAATCCGTCGGCACCGATCACCAGGCGCTGGTACTGCTGCGGGCAGGTGAAGTTGTCGAGATAGGCGATATCGGAATCGTTTCCGAGATAGTCGATCAGCGGATTGAAGGCCACGAGATCGACGTGAGGCGCGAAGGTGTCGTAATAGAGATCAGGATTTTCCCGGATTGCCGGCCAAATGCCCTGCACCTTGATGACAGGACGATGGAGACCGCGCTCGTCCTTGTATTTCTTTATGTCCTTGATCTTGTCGAGCAGGGCCTGGAACTTGATCGGCTTGCGGATCTTCTCATAGGTCTCACCGGTGCCGTCGATCGAAACGGTGATCCAGTCGATGCCGGCATCGACGAGCTGGGCGAAATAGTCTCTGTTGAGCTTGAAGCCATGCGTCAGGGTCGAGACTTCCTTGATCCCGTGGTCCTTGGCATAGCGCACACAGTCGGCGAAGCGTTTGTGCAGCGTCGCCTCGCCGCGCAGCGACAAGCGGATCGCAGGAACCTTGCCGCCGATCTCATCGATGATGCGGCAATAGAGGTCCCAGTCCATTCGGGTCGTGTTGACGCTCTTCTTGAACTCGTCGCTGATCGTATAGCACATCGGGCAACGCAGATTGCAGATCGACGCCAGCTCGAGATCGACGAGCAGCGGGTAATCCGAAACTTGCTGGTTCAGGGCATATTCCGACCATTTGCGACGGTAATCCGCGTATTCGGCTTCCCATCCTTCGCCACGGAATCTGTCGAACGCGGCTTCGCGCTCGTCCGTGTCCATCGAGTAGTTGCCCTTATTGATCGGAACGTAACGCTCGTTCAATTTACGACTCCTTCATCATCACGCCGATGCCGGCCGGCAGATCCCACTCCGGCCGCCATCCAAGAACGTCGCGAGCCCGCGTAATATCCGCCCGCACGTCAGGTATTTCATTCCGCCGAACAGCGCAAGACGACACTACAGGTAGGTCAGTGCCGGCGGCTTTCTGCAAGATATCGATGATTTCCTGCACCGAATAGGACGTTCCAGACCCGATATTGATGCAGTGGTAGCCTTCGGCCACGTCCATGGCTTTGGCGAAGGCGCTCAGAACATCGTCAACAAAGACATAGTCCCGCCGCGGACTGAGGTCCATGACCTGTATTTCCTGCTTTGTTCGTATCTGATCCAGAAGCGTCGGTATCAGAAATTCCAGGCGCTGCCCAACCCCATATATATTGAAAAGGCGCAATACCACCACCGGTATCTGCTCGTATGTGGCAGCGAACTCACAGAGCTGTTCGGCCAGATGTTTGGAAAGAGCGTAGGGGTTGTTCGGCCTAACCGGGTCGCTTTCGTGGATCGGCAGCCGCTCCGGCACCCCATAAACATAGGCGCTTGCAAATACCAGTTTGGCCTTGTGTCGCTTGCACCAGTTCAAAGCATGCTGCGTACCGAGAACATTGGCGGCGGTGAAGCTCGGGCCTTGTGTCCAGCTATCCGGAACGAATGTTCTGCCGGCAAGATGAAACAGCGTGCGCGCCGCCGGAAGCTCCTGCCAAAGGCGCTCTTCGGCTATGTCGCCATGTGTTCTGTCAAGCGCAAGCACATCAACGCCGGCCCGTTCAAGCCGCTCTACCAGGCGTTTCCCGAGAAAGCCGCCAGCACCGGTGACGATGGCATCAACCATTCAAGAACCTGGATTGCATGGTTTCGAACTCTTCGATCGCCAACGCATAATCGTCGGGGCGTCCGATATCGAGCCAATAGCCGGGAAAATCGCGAACCGTGGCCGGCTTGCCGGCGGCCAGGAGATCGAGCATCAGCTGGTCAAAGCCATAAGCACCGCGTTGCGGTATATGCTCGACGGCCCTCGCAGACACCATGTAGACGCCCATGCTGACCTTATACTCGGCCGTCGGCTTCTCCCGGAAGCCGGTCAGGCGTCCTGCCTCGTTGGTATCGAGAACGCCGTAGTCTATGCGATGCTGACGGGTTTTGGACGAAATTGTAAAGATATTGCCGTCACGGACATGGGTATCGTGAAAGTCGGCATAGTTCAGGTCGGTCAGAATGTCGCCGTTCATCACCAGGAAATTCTCAGGCAGATCCTTGATCAACCGCAGCGGCCCCATCGTGCCAAGCGGCTCGTCCTCGAGCGAATAGTCGATGCGGACGCCCCACTTGTCGCCATCCTGGAAAAACGCCTTGATCAGTTCGGCCTGATGGTTGACGGCAAGCGTTATGTGCTGAAATCCGCCTGAGATCAGCTGCCGGATGATGACCTCGAGAATGGGATAATCGCCGATCGGCATCAGCGGTTTCGGAAGGACGACGGTATAGGGCCGCAACCGCGTTCCCATCCCCCCCGCCAGAATGACTGCGCGTCTAGACATTGAAAATATCCGCCTTGTATCGCGCCAGATTCTGCGGCTGACGCAGCCATTCGATCGTCGCTCTCAGACCATCCTCCACGCTGTAGCGCGGCGAAAACCCCGTCAGAGACTTGATCAGACTGTTGTCGCAGCACAAGCGCTCCACTTCGCTATTTGCCGGACGCAACCGCTGTTCGTCGCATTCGATCTCGACGCTGACGCCAATGATGTCGGCGATGAGCTGGACGGTATCGCCGATCGATATCTCGCTGCCGGAGCCGATATTGACCGTCTGGCCGATCGCTCGGTCGCAGGCCGCGAGCGCCAGAAAGCCATCGCAGGTATCCTGCACGAAATTGAAATCCCGGGTGGGCGAGAGCGCACCGAGCTTCAGGGTCGTCCGTCCGCTCAAAAGCTGTGAAATCACAGTCGGAATAACCGCCCTTGCCGATTGCCTCGGCCCGAAGGTGTTGAACGGCCTTGCAATCGTCACCGGGAGATCAAAGCTCGAATGATAGCTGTAGGCGATCGCATCGGCGCCGATCTTGGAAGCCGAATAGGGCGACTGCGCCTGCAGGGGATGGCTCTCGCTGATGGGCACAAAACGCGCCGTGCCGTAGACTTCGCTCGTCGAGGTCTGGATCACCCTTCCGACACCCGCGTCGAGAGCACCTTGAAGAACATTCAGCGTCCCATGCACATTGGTATCGATATAGCTTGAGGGGGCCTGATAGGAGTAGGGAATGGCGATCAGGGCGGCAAGATGGAAGATCGTGTCGACGCCCTTAGCAACGGAGCGCATCTGCGCGGGATCGCGGACGTCTCCAAGGATCACCTCGAACTGGCCGCGGTATTCCGATTGGTCCAGCCAGCCCCAGCTGGAAAACGAATTGTATTGGCAGAGGGCGCGAACTTCGACGCCCGATCTGACCAGAGTCTCGACAAGATGAGAGCCGATAAACCCGTCTGCCCCGGTGACAAGCGCTTTCTTCATTTCAAAACACCTTCAGAATCGCGCAGGAAAAGCTTCTCAACTTCCCAAGGCAACTGTATCGCCGAAATCGACGGCTTCCGTTGCTGACCCAGCATCTGGATGATTCCCACATTGTCCTCTACGTCAAACCGAATACCCTCGGCGACGGAATATATCGAGAACCGGCTCGATATGCCCAAACGCACGTAGTAGGTGCCGGTGTTGAGAAGATATCCTGGAAATTTGACCCGGGCGCGATAATAACCGGCCGGGCGTGCATCCAAACGCCCGACATCGAGTTCGGGATCGGAAAGGCTGATGAAGGTGGTATAGCCGTCTTCCATCTTGATCTGCATCCCGACCGAGAGGCCGGAAAGCGGCTCCCTCAATTCGTATTCGACTTCGACCGTGAAATCCTTCGACAACTCCAGCGTTCCCGAAGCCTCGCCCTCGGCATTCAGCACCGCAACACGGCAAATGACTGCCTTTCCGTCGACGTCGTCGGGATTGACAGAGTAGACCGCCGCGCCCCCGAATTCGGGGCGGTCGAGATAGGCCTTTATCACATCCGCGGTATCGCCCATCGCAGCGACTTTTCCATCGGCCATCAGGATCGATTTCGGGCAGATGCTGCTTATCGCCGTCATGTTGTGGCTGACGAAGATAATCGTTCGGCCAGCCTTGGTGACTTCCTGCATGCGCCCCATGCATTTGTTCTGGAAGTTGACATCGCCCACGGCCAATACTTCGTCGACGAGAAGGATTTCCGGCTCGAGATGCGCCGCGACGGAGAAGGCCAGACGCACATACATGCCGGACGAATAGCGCTTCACCGGCGTGTCGATAAATTCGCCAATCTCCGCAAACTCGACGATTTCATCGAATTTCGACCTGACCTCGGCACGGCTCATGCCGAGGATGGCGCCATTGAGATAGACGTTCTCTCGACCGGTGAGTTCCGGGTGAAATCCGGTGCCAACCTCAAGCAGGCTTGCAATTCTGCCTCGTATCCCTATGAAGCCGGAATTGGGCATTGTGATACGCGACATCACCTTCAGCAGCGTGGATTTACCGGCTCCGTTTCTGCCGATAATCCCGACAATCTCGCCGTGCCCGACCTCGAAAGAGACATCATCAAGCGCATGGAAAATGTCTCCCTTGAGCCGCGATGGCCTGCTGCGGTCGGACGTAAAGTCGGAGACCGACACGTTCGGATCCGGAAGATTGCGCCATCTCGCCCACCAGCTCTGCAGGTCACGATAGAGGGTGCCGTGATTGATCACGCCGAGACGATATAGCTTGCTGACGTGCTCAGCTCGAATAACGATATCGTTCATCAGACGGTATCCATCGCGTTTGCTTCCGCGCGCGAGAAAAGTGCCAGCCCGCATAGCGTGACGGCGACCGTTACCGCCAGATTGGCGAGGCAAAGACTGGCAGGCAGGGCGGGAGCGTCGAATAACGCCCAGCGGAAGGTTTGAACCGGCGTCGTCATTGGGTTGATGTAATAGAACCAATGATACCGTTCCGGAATCTGACTGAATGGATACACGATTGGCGTAGCATACATCCAGAGTTGGCTCATGAACCCGACGGCGTAGACGAGATCGCGGAAACGGACCGTAAGAGCGGACACGACAAGCCCGGCACCAATGCCGAGCACGGCAATATAGATGAGCACCAGCGGCGTCAGAAGCAGGAACCAATAGCTCAGGGCCAAGTCAGGATTGGCAATTTTCATCCCGATGAAAACCGTCAACAGGAGCAGGAACTGGATCGCAAATGCGACAAGGCCGCTCATCGCAACGGATAGCGGCACCACAAGCCTGGGAAAGTAAACCTTTCCGAACAGATTTGCGTTCTTCGAGAAGACGTCGGAATTATTGGTCAGACAGGCGGAAAAATAGCTCCAGATGATCGTGCCCGACATGTAAAACAGAAAGGGTGGAAGGCCATCGGTGGAAAGGTTGGCGATTTTCCCGAAGACGAGATAATAGGTCATGGCCGTCAGCGACGGCTGGATGATGTACCAGACAGGCCCGAGAACGGTCTGTTTGTAGAATGTCGTGAAATCCCGCCGGAAGAACATCCAGACGAGATCGCGATATTGCCAGACAAGGCCGAGATCCGGCGTATTGCCCTTCGAAGGCTTGATAACGATATCCCAATCGCCACCCTCTCGTGCCGAGGCCGGTTCTTTCAGGCGCTCTATCATGCCGCCAACTTCAGCTTTTCGGGGAGCGCCGCAAGAAGGCTGCAGACGCGCTCGATCTCATCGCTGCTATGCCCGGCCGAAATAGGCAAGCTCAGCTCGGTGGCATGCAGCTCATCGGCAATGGGATAATCGCCGGAAAGAATGCCCTGCATTGCCTTCTGCCTATGCGGCGCGATCGGATAATGTATCTCGGTCTTGACCCCGTTATCCAGCAGCCATTGACGCAATTCGTCGCGAGCCGGGTGACGTATCCCGAAAATATGAAACACGTCATACTCGGCAGGTCGACGAAGCGGCTGCGCGAGCCAGTTGGGCAGATTGGCAAAATAGATACCGGCCAATGCCCGCTTATGTTCAGTCACCTGATCGAGGTAACGCAGCTTGACCCGCAGGAATGCCGCCTGCATCTCATCCAGTCTGGAATTTACACCGACATAGACGTTCTCATATTTTTTCTTCGACCCATAATTGCGCATGTGCCTCAAGCGATCTGCGAATTCGTCATCATCCGTGACGATCGCGCCCGCATCTCCGAGAGCTCCAAGATTCTTGGTCGGGTAGAAGCTGAAGCAGCCGGCAATTCCAAAGGTGCCGGTCAGCTTGCCGTCATAGCGTGCCCCATGAGACTGCGCGCAATCCTCGATCACCTTGAGACCATGCTCGCTTGCAAACGCGGCGATCTCGGTCATCCGGCAGGCCTTACCAAAAAGATGCGTCACACAGATTGCCTGCGTGTGGCGAGTGATCGCCGCGGACAAGCGTTCCGGATCGATATTGAAAGTTTCGCGCTCGGGCTCCACCAGAACGGGTTTGTGGCCGGCGCGAAGAATTGCCAGAATAGTGGCTATATAGGTATTGGAGGCAACGATGATCTCGCTGCCTTTCGGCAGATCGAGCGCTTCGATCGATAGGATCAGCGCATCCAGACCGTTGGCTACGCTTACGCAATGCTTGCTTTGCGCAAAGGCGGCGAATTCAGCTTCGAATGAGGAGACCTCATTCCCAAGTATGTACCACCCGGAGCGAATGACACGAGAAGCAACCGACTCCAACTCTTCCATCAGCGCGCGGTTGGCCTGCGCAAGACTTTCATACTCAATCATCTCAGAGCCGTTCATAGGGGGTGTCGATGTAATCATCCTTATCATATCCGCGAGAGGCAAAAACGAGCAGGATTGAACCGGGACCGAAGGTCATTTCGTGCCAGTCCCTTGGCTCTACCAACAGGCACTGGTCCGGTGACGACAAGGTAATCTCTTCTCGGGCTTTTCCGTCGTCCATCAAAACCATCACGCTTCCCGAAAGCGCCACCAACGCCTGTCGAGTCTGGTGATGACGATGACCACCGCGTGTATATCCGTCGGCTCCATAGATCCAGAAGCTTCGAACAACCGGAAATGGCAATATTCCGTCCATGACGGTCAGCGCGCCTCTTCCATCGGACATCGTCTTTAGCGTAAGCAGGGTAAAAGCAGACAAGATCGGTTTTCCAGTTTTTGCCGGTTCAGCCGGGAGGGAAATGCGGAGCTGGCTCCCTCACCAGGCTGATGAGGTATCGACCGTAAGAACTCTTTTCAAGTGGAGCTGCCAGCCTTAGCAACTGCTCGGCATCTATGTATCCCAAATGAAAGGCGATTTCTTCGGGGCAAGCAATCTTCAGCCCCTGGCGTCGCTCGATGGTGGCAATGAACTGACTGGCTTCAAGGAGAGAATCATGCGTCCCCGTGTCAAGCCAGGCATGCCCCCGTCCCAGTACGGCAACATTCAGCCTGCCAGCCGATAAATAATGCCGATTGATGTCGGTAATTTCGGTTTCACCGCGCGGCGAGGGTTTCAAACTGCCAGCAATCTCAACCACGTCATTGTCGTAGAAATACAAACCAGTCACAGCGTAAGAAGAGCGGGGCTTGGTTGGCTTTTCCTCCAGGCTGAGGACTTTGCCCTGACCGTCAAACTCCACCACCCCATACCGTTCGGGATCGTGGACCTTATACGCGAAGATTGTCGCTTCGTCCGATCTTTCGGAAGCTGCGGATAAATCATGAGTCAGGAGGTTGCCGTAAAAGATATTGTCGCCAAGCACGAGGGCGGTCGACTCTCGCCCGATGAATTCCCTGCCTATCGAGAATGCCTGGGGAATGCCTTCTGGTGCGGCCTGCACGGCATATTGAAGGTTCAACCCCCATTGGGCGCCGTCACCAAGCAATTGCTCAAAACGCGGCGTGTCCTGAGGCGTTGAGATGATCAAGATATCCTGGATTCCCGCAAGCATCAGCGTCGACAGGGGATAATAGATCATCGGTTTGTCAAAAACCGGAAGAAGCTGTTTTGAAATGGCGAGGGTTGCGGGGTGGAGCCGAGTGCCCGAGCCCCCGGCGAGCAAGATGCCCTTGCGCAGCTTTTTCTTCGAAGACAAGAGACCTCCTGTAACTTGATAAATCCGCACGCACTCACGAGCCTATCGTGATGACGATCGCTGTTAGACACTGCTCACTACAGATAGATCGACCTGCATGCAATGCACTTACCGAGACGAGAACCAGTGCAATCGCTTATCGATCAGGCATTGATCAAGGATAATCTACAGTACCGGATTGCGACGCCGCCATTCCGTCTGCTACGGGTTGGCCAAATTTCCTCCCTTAGAACGTGAGCAAGACACCCGTTAAAATGGCCGCAGATACTGCCGATCCACGCCCGCCCCGGATAAGCCTTATCACTGTTTGCTGGAACGCCGAGCAGACCATTGCCGATACGTTGCGGTCCGTCGACGCTCAGACCTACCGCGACTTCGAGCACATCATCGTCGACGGTGGCTCAAGCGATTCCACGCTCGCCATTATCGCTGCGGCGCCGGCGGAGAACCGGCGCGTACTTTCGGGACGGGACGGAGGTATCTATGAAGCGATGAATAAGGGGATTGGGCTTGCGAGCGGCGACATCATCGGATTCTTGAATGCGGACGACACTTTCGAGAGCAGCGGCTCCCTCGAAACTGTGGCGGCTGCGCTGGAAGACGAAACCTATGACGGCTGCTATGGCGATCTCATCTATGTTTCCAACCAGCATACCGATCGCAAAGTCCGTTATTGGAAATCCTGTGCGTTTCAACCCGGTTCCTTTGCGCGCGGCTGGTGTCCGCCGCATCCGACATTCTATGTTCGGCGTCGCATCTATGACCGGTTCGGGACGTTCGATCTGCGTTATCGGCTGGCAGCCGACGTCGAATTGATGATGCGATTTCTGGAAGTCGCGCGCATTAGAACCATTTATATCCCCCGCGTGCTCGTCAGGATGCGTCTGGGGGGCGCGACAAACAAAAACGTCCAGAACATATCGCGTCAGAACAAGGAAGTGCTGCGTGCGCTTGCCGGCCATGGCCTCAAGGTCTCGGTCCCTGTGTTCTGGGCATCGAAGCTTATCAACCGCCTCGGTCAGTTCTTGACACGAAATCGGTAGCAGCGGATTTGCCGCGTTGGCTTTCATGCGGCACCCGGAGCCGCTTTGCGAACTGGATATCCATTTTGCGAATAATCCTGCCCGCATCCGGTCTGCGATGCAGAAGCATTAACGCATTCTGCGCTTAAATCGATCGTGGAAGGCCAGACGTCCGACAGGCTCCCTGTCCTCGACTTGATCTAAGTCGAGGACACAACCGATCGGCCTGCAAGAGGCCTATGCAATCGAATGAGTCGATTGCATCTTTCAAACAATGATCCCGAAGCCGATAGAACCGTCGTGGCTGGCCGGAAGACGGCCCTGCGACTTGTTTATTCACCGAAGCCGTTCCGTTCAGCTTCATGAGAATTATGCAAGTGACCATGGTCTACAAGAAAGTCGGGCAGAGCGCGGATCCATGACAATACAGCCGATCCCTCTGACGAGCAGGCTCGCGAAGGTTCGGGCGTTCATGTCCATCCCTCTGGACAAGCCGGAATTGCTCAAGGCGCAGTACAGGGCCTTCTCCTATCAACTGCCGCTCATGTATGTCATTCTCCTGATCAATACATGGGTGCTGGCCGCGACCCATATATTGGTCGCGCCCGCCTGGCTGGCTGTCTACATCCCGATCGTTCTGACATTGGTTTGCGCGGTTCGCATCATCTCCTGGTCGCGCTCCCTGCGGATCGCGCCGACCCATGAGGTCGCCGCGCGGGCGCTCGCGCGCACCAATCGCCTCGCCAGCATCCTCGCCGTCGCCTTCACCGGCTGGGCTCTGCTGCTGTTTCCTTACGGCGACGCCTATGCGAAGGGCCATGTGGCCTTCTACATGGCGATTACCGTTATCGGCGTGATTTTCTGTTTGATGCATCTGCGTCCGGCAGCCTTTACCGTGGCTGCCGTCGTCAACGGCGCGTTCTTCATCTTTTTCGCACTGTCGGGCAATGCCGTCTTCATCGCCATCGCGATCAATACCGGGCTTGTTTCCGGCACCATGCTGGTCATCCTTCTCATTCAATACCGGGATTTTACCCGGCTGATCGAGGCGAAGATAAAGACCGAGGCGCTGAGCAACGAAAATTTTCGGCTCGCCAATCTCGACAGCCTCACCGAGCTTCCCAATCGCCGGGCGTTCTTCTCCCATCTCGGGGAAAGCTTTGCCGACGCCGAGACCCATGGGCAAAGCCTTGCCGTCGGCATCATCGATCTCGATGGCTTCAAGCCGGTCAACGACCTCTATGGCCACGGCACCGGCGACAAATTGCTCCACGAAGTCGGGCAGCGTCTTGCCGGGCTATGTCCTGCGAACATGCATCTCGCCAGACTCGGCGGTGATGAATTCGCGCTGATCATGCCCGGGCCGACGAGCGAGGCCGAATTGCTGGCCCTCGGCGAAAGCCTGTGTACCGCGCTGCGGGTGCCATTCGTCTTTGCGGAAGCCGCCGTGCAGATTTCCTGTTCCATCGGCTTTGCGGTCTATCCGGAGAAGGCCACGAGCGCGGCAGATCTTTTCGAGCGTGCCGACTACGCGCTCTATCACGGCAAGCGGACCAAGCGTGGCAAGGCGGTGCTGTTCTCCTCGGATCACGACGCGGAAATCCGTCGCGATGCAAAGATCGAACAAGTCCTGCAGATGGCCAATCTGCAGGAAGAGCTGAGTGTGGTGTTTCAGCCGATCGTCGATGTCCGATTGGATGAGACCGTCGGGTTCGAGGCGCTGGCGCGCTGGACGAGCCCCGTTCTCGGAAACGTCCCCCCGGCTCAGTTCATTCCCGTCGCCGAAAGGGCGGGCTTCATCAATCGCATAACGCGGCCGCTTCTCGAAAAGGCGCTCGCTGTCGCGGCCAATTGGCCGACGGGCATCCGGCTTTCCTTCAATTTGTCGGCGCAGGACCTGACCTCGCCGGAAGGTTTGCTGCATCTCATCAGCATTATCCACGCCAGCCGTTTCGATCCCAAACGTCTCGAACTCGAGATTACCGAGACGGCTTTCGCCGCCGATTTCGGTCAAATTCAAAGCGCGATCACCGCCTTGAAGGCACTCGGTTGCGGCATATCGCTTGACGATTTCGGCATCGGCTATTCGAGCCTTTCACGGCTTCACGCCCTGCCGTTGACCAAGATCAAGATCGACCGGAGTTTCGTGACCGACCTGCATGAGAAACCGGCCAGCTACAAGATCGTCAAATCGCTGCTGGCGCTCGGTCGCGACATGGGCCTCGACTGCGTCATCGAGGGCGTCGAAACGCGGGAGGAACTGGCCGTCCTCAGAGAACTCGGCGGTTTCCTGATCCAGGGATATTTCTATTCGCGGCCGATGCGCGAAAGCGACATCCCTGCGTTTTTGAATTTGCGGCCCAACGTGTCACGCCGGCATCATGCTCACCTTCATTGATCCTGCCGGTTTATTGTTCGCCGGCGCGCTGGTCGGCGTCGTGATGGTCGGAGCATTGATCGTCGTGCGCCCCGTCGCCGCCGATGCCGGTTCCGCCGTCAACATATGGATTGCCGCTCAACTGGCCGGAATTGCCGCCGATATCATTGCCCTCCTGCAGCCGGGAATTATACTGCCTGAAAGTTGGAGTTCGATCCCTGAGAACGTGGCGACCCTGCTGTTTCCATCCCTCATCGTGGCAGCCGCCTCACTTCAGGCAACCTCTCTTCGCATGCTGCTGTCGGAGCGCGGCGCCGGTCCTTCCGATTTCCTGCCGACCGTAGTGCTCACAAGCGCCTACGCGCTGATCGCGCAAGGCCTGCCGTCGGCCGACAGGCAACCGATCATGCTGCCCTTCACCCTGGGATGCCTGATCTGGACCAGCACCATTGTCTGGCGGCTCAGACAGCGTCACCGCAGAGGTGCCGGACTGATCGTCGTCGCGATGTTTCTCGTCATGGTGCTGGCGGCGATCGATGCGGTGCTGACCATGAATGCGCCGGCGCTGCCTGCCTCGGACACCCGTCTTCCTCCGGCTTTCGGGCTGATCGTCAATCTGACCGTTCCGCTGGCCATGTCGCTGGGTTTCATCGTCACGCTTTTCGAACGCCTCCACCATAAGGTTGTGCAGATGAGCAATACCGATCTGCTCACCGGTGCGCTCAATCGCCGTGGGTTCATGCGGGAATTCGATGCAGCACTGCCGCGTGCGCAGCAGCGATCGGCGGCCGTCTCTCTCGCGCTCATCGACATCGATCGGTTCAAATCGATCAATGACAGCCTGGGACATTCCGCCGGCGACGACGTGCTTGTCTTCGTGTCGCAAAAGATCCTCGCCGGCATCCGTGCGGACGACAGGCTGGGGCGTTGGGGCGGCGAGGAGTTCGTGCTGCTGATGCCGGACACAAGCCTGCAGCAGGCAGCAAGGGTCGTCGATCGCCTGCGCGAGCAGATTTCAGCGGCTCCGGTACGCGACGGTTTTCCCATCGTCACGTTCAGCGCGGGTGTTGCGGCCGTACCGGCGGCTGTCCTCCACTTGATCGACCCGCTCGTTGCCGAGGCCGATGCGCTGCTCTATCAGGCTAAAGTCACCCGGAATTGCGTCGTCATGTCGGCGATTGAGGGTAAGCTTGCAAGAACGGACGCGTCAGCCTGAATGCTGCGCGGAGCTACGCACTGACCCTGCCCCGCACCCCATCGGCAATCGCCGTCATCCTGTCCGCCGGCGCATGGCCGATCAGCATGAAGGCGTGCGTGCCGTTCGACCAGTAGACGACGTTCATACCCTTGCGGCTTTCGACATCCGGCGCCTTGGGGCCGGCATCGGAGCGGACGATGCAGAGCGCCATCGGCCCGGTTTCGGGGTCGAGATAGGCGACCTGGGCAAGCGGTTTGCCGTCATATTGAAGCAGCAGGGCGCGTTTGAAATCGATGCCCGGAAGTGCGACGGCTTCGGGGGAAAGCGACAGGCCGAGTTTTTCGTCGAGAGTGCCGAGTTGGGCGGCCTGGGCTTCCCTGGCGGGCACGGGGCCGGCCAGAGTTTCCGGCGTATAGAGCGAGAGATAGTCGGCAACCACGCTGCGCCATTCGCTGTTTTCATCCTTGGCCGAAAAGCGTGCTCCCATGCCGATGACGGCGCGGTCGATCGCGATGCCGACAATAAGCGAGGCGGCGAGCGCGCCGAGGAAGCGGCGGCGGCTGGCGAATATAGGCGCGACGCCGGATTTTGCGGTCTCAGACGCGGGGATGGCGGCAAGCATCCTCTCCAGTTTCTCGCGCGGGGCCTGTGACAACAGCGGGGCGAAGGCCTGCTCGAAAGGCAGGCTGGCGCGGGCCAGGAATTCCAGCCGTTCGGCGACGGCCTTATCCTCGTTTACCAACGTTTCGATGCGCGCGGCCTCTTCGGCCGTCAGTTCGCCGTCGATGAAGGCGATGAGGTCTTCGTCGGAGGGAATGGTGTGCTTGGTGTTCATTGCCGTCCCCCTTCCGATCCGGCGCCGGCGAGCCTGGCGCGGGCAGCCGCCAGCCGGCTCATCACGGTTCCGATCGGGATGTCCAGTATGCCTGCAACCTCGCGATAGGAAAGTCCTTCCACATAGGCGAGGAAAACCACCGTCCGCTGCGCCTCGGGCAGCGCATTCACCTGTCTCAGCACCTGGTTCGCCATCACATGGGTTTCGGTGTCACGGGCGCCGTCGAAGGTCAGCGCCTCGCCGGCATCGACGAAACCCTGGCCCTGGCGCACCCGGCGCGAGCGGATCTCGTTCAGCCAGATCGAATGCAGGATCGAAAACAGCCAGCGATCGAGCCGGGTGCCGGGGATGAACTGATCGGCGCGCTCCAGCGCGCGCAGGCATGTCGCCTGCACCAGATCGTCGGCGACATCGCGCTGATGCGAGAGAACGAGACCATAACGCCAGAGCCTGGCCAGATTTTCCGTCAGGCCGCTCCTGATATCCGCTGCGCTCGCGATGGCCGCCTCCGACGATCCTGCATCTTTCGGAACCGCCCGACGAACCGGCGATTCCGTTCTCGCGTGACTATAGGCAGGAAACAGGGTGCGCGCGACCGACATTCGGAAATCCCTTTCGTGGTTGCGTTTTTCGCCCCTGACCTGCCGATCAGATCTTCGACGGATCGAGGATTGCGGCGTGCAGATCTTGATATTCCTCGCAGCCCGTGCCGCAGATCGCCTTGATCGACTTCAACTGGTCCTTGGCGAGGTCGAGCTGTCCCTTGATGACATAGGCTTCACCGAGATATTCGCGGACCTTGGCGTATTGCGGATCCATCTTCACCGACTTGAGATAATAGGAGATGCCTTCGTCGGTGCGGCCGAGCTTGCGGGTGGCATAACCGCGATAATTCAGCACCTCGGCCGTGTTCTGGTCCTTGACCGTGTCGAGCATGGCAAGCGCCTCTTCATAGCGGCCGTCCTTGGCCAGCGAATAGGCATAGTCAGTGCGGTTCTCGTCCGAGACGTTGGCGCTCTGCTGCTTGACGCATTTCTTGGTCTTCTGGTCGTAGATCTCGCCCTTCTTGCAGGTCGGCATCGTGCTGCTGTCATTGCCGGCAGCAAACATCGGGCCGGCGAAAACGGAAGCGGCAAGGCAGCCGCCGAGAAGGATGGAAGCAATGCGGGCGGTCATGATCGTCATGGGGAAACTCCTCTGGAGGTGACGTTGCGAGGAGAGAACACCGCTGCACCTCGCTTTATTCGGAAGCCTTCCCATTTTCTTCAATCACTGCTTCGTGAAGTGCTCGAAGCCGAATAGATTGCAGGAACCGGGTGTTTTCCGTCGTTCCGCCGGGAACGATAAGGAGAATTTTGTGACCGATACCGTCAAACTCGTCAGCCTCGCCGTCGCCGCACCCGAACATGTCATTTTCCAGAGAGAGGCGGTCGAAGCCTCGGCCCGATTGTTTGCCGACCGTTTCGAGGATTTCCGCCACCTTGCCCGTGTCTTCGACAGCGCCGGCATTGAAAAGCGCCATGCGGCGCGGCCGCTTGCCTGGTTCGACGAGCCGCATGGCTGGCAGGACCGGATGCAGGCCTATGCCGAGGTGGCGGGCGCGCTCTTCGTCGAGGCCGCCAGCTCGGCCCTTCGCCAGGCAGGGATCGAGGCCGGCGATGTCGATTGTGTCGTGACCGTCTCGTCGACCGGTTTTACGACGCCGAGCCTCGATGCGCAGATGGCCCGCCGGATGGGTTTCAGGGCCGATATCGAACGCGTGCCGGTGTTCGGGCTCGGCTGTGCGGCCGGCGTGTCGGGTTTTGCGATCGCCTCGCGGCTGGCGCGCAGCCGGCCGGGCGCCGTCGTGCTTTTCGTCTCGATCGAACTCTGCACGCTGGCCTTCCGGCTGGACGAGCTGACGCGGCCGAACATCATTGCAACGGCGCTTTTCGGCGATGGCGCCGCCGCCTGCGTGCTGCGATCCGGCCAAGGCGGGCTGGCGGAGGTGGAATCAACAGGCGAGCATCTCTTTCCCGATACGCTCGATATCATGGGCTGGAAGATCGACGACGGCGGCTTCGGCATCGTGCTGGCACAATCGCTGCCGCCCTTTGCCGAACGGGAGCTCGGCCCGGCCGTGACGGCCATTCTGGCGCGCAAGGGGCTGACACCCGGTGATATCGACCGCTTCATCTGCCACCCCGGCGGCACCAAGGTGCTGGCCGCGATGGAGAGCGCGCTGTCGCTGGCCCCGGGCTCGCTCGATCACGAACGCGCCGTGCTTGCCGAATACGGCAACATGTCGTCGCCGACCATCCTCTTCGTGCTTGAGCGGGCGATCCGCACCGGATTGCCGGAGCGCGCGGCGATGATCGCCATGGGACCGGGCTTCTCGGCGAGCTGCGTGACGCTTCGGAGGATCGCATAATGTGGCCGTCGATCGCGCTCCTGACCTTCGTGACGCTGCAGCGACTGGGCGAACTCGTGCTCGCCCGCCGCAACACGGCAGCCCTCCTCGCCCGAGGCGCCAGAGAAGTGGCGCCGGAGCACTATCCCGTCATGGTGGCGCTGCATGCCGGCTGGCTCGTCGGCCTATGGCTGCTGGCAGCGGGAAGGCCGGTCGAGCTCTTCTGGTTTGGCGTGTTCCTGGGGCTGCAGGCGCTCAGGCTCTGGGTGCTGGCGACGCTGAAGGAGCGCTGGACAACGCGCATCATTATCCTGCCCGGCGCACCGCTGGTCAGATCCGGCCCCTATCGCTTCCTCCGGCACCCGAATTACGCGATCGTCGTCGGCGAGATCGCCGCCCTTCCGCTGGCCTTCGGCCTGCCGTTCTACGCGATCGGCTTTTCGCTTCTCAACGCCTGCGTCCTTCATATCCGCATGAAAGCCGAAAATGCCGCACTGGAAAGCGCAATGATTTTGAAATGATTGGATTTTGAAATGAATGCGATTTTTCGTTTGCGCCGTGGGATCGGCAGGGGCATTTTCACCCCGACAACACAGCGGAATGCAGGGGAATGACGAAGAACGCAATCGTGCTCGGCGCCGGCATCGTCGGGGTTTCCACGGCCATCCATCTCCAGCGGCGCGGCCGGCAGGTGACGCTGATCGATCGCAAGGAGCCGGGCAACGAGACCTCCTTCGGCAATGCCGGTCTGATCCAGCGCGAAGGTGTGGCGCCCTACGGCTTTCCGCAACAGCTCGGGCTTTTGCTGCGTTATGCTTTGAATAACCGCATTGACGCGCATTATCACCTCGGGGCGCTGCCGAGCCAGATCGCCTTTCTCGCCCGCTACTGGTGGAATTCCAATGCGCGGCGCCACGCGATCATCACCCGGGTCTATGCGCCGCTGATCGAACATTCGATTGCCGAGCACAAGGACCTAATCGAAGCGTCGCAGGCGCAAGCGCTGATCCGCAAGGACGGCTGGGTGAAGCTTTTCCGGACGCAGGCCAGGCGCGACGAGGCTCTGGCAGAGGCAGCACTCTGGCAGAACGAATTCGGGGTGGAGTACGATAGCCTGGTTCCGGCCGATATCGCCCGCATGGAGCCTGATCTGACCGGCGATTTTTCCGGTGGCATTCGCTGGCGCGACCCCTGGTCGGTGCTCGATCCGCATGGGCTGACCTCGGCCTATCGCCGCTATTTCGAAAGCCTCGGCGGCCGCTTCGTCACAGGCGACGCCGCCTCGTTCGGCCAATTCGGCTCCGGCTGGAAGATCATGACCGAGGAAGGGCCGCTCGAAGCCGAGGATGCGGTGATGGCGCTCGGCCCGTGGGCGGCCGTTGCCACGCGCCGGCTCGGCTATTCCTTTCCGCTCGGCGTCAAGCGCGGTTATCACATGCATTATGCCGCCGAGGGCAATGCCATGCTCAACAACTGGATGCTCGATGCCGAACGCGGCTATTTGCTGGCGCCGATGAACCGCGGCATCCGCCTGACGACCGGGGCGGAGTTCGCAACACTCGATGCGCCGAAGACGCCGGTCCAGCTCGACCGGGCCGAAGCCGTGGCGCGCACGATCTTCCCACTCGGAAGCAGGCTCGATCCCGAACCCTGGATGGGCGCGCGCCCCTGCACGCCCGACATGATGCCTGTTATCGGCAAGGCACCGCGCCATCAGGGCCTGTGGTTCGCCTTCGGCCATGCCCATCACGGGCTGACGCTCGGGCCGGTGACCGGACGCGCGCTTGCCGAACTCATCACCGGCGAGACGCCGTTCATCGATATCGCGGCCTATTCGCCGCAGCGTTTCAAACCGTAACGCCGAGGGCAGCGAGGCCCTTGAGGGCCGTCACCGCGATGCCGTCCACCGTGTCGTCGATATCGACGGTGACGACGCCCGGCTCGGCTGTGGGCACTTCGAGCGTCGCCAGCTGGCTTTCGAGCAGCGACACCGGCATGAAATGTCCCTTGCGCTCGCCCATGCGTTGCGTCAGCAGCGCCTTGGAGCCTTCGAGGTAGACGAAGAACAGATTGCCGCCGACAGCCGCCCGCAGCCTGTCGCGATAGATGCGCTTCAGCGCCGAACAGGAAACGATGATACCCTCGCCCTTCTCCAGCGAGGCCTGCATGTCTTCGCCGATGCGGTCGAGCCAGGGCATCCGGTCCTCGTCGGTCAGCGGAATGCCCTTCGACATCTTCTCGACATTGGCGGCCGGATGAAGGGCGTCACCTTCGACAAAGGCGAGGTGCAAGGCTCCCGCGAGCTTTTCGCCGACGGAGGATTTGCCGCAGCCGCTGACCCCCATGACGATGATCGCATGCGGTTTGTTCATCCGCTCACCCTGCATGATTCCTCCCAAGCCATGGTTTCCCACTCAGTCGAGCGGGAAGTGACAGGCATATTGCTGCGCGCCCTCTCCCCTTAATTCGGGAGAAACCTGGCGACAATGGTCCTGCGCCTTCCAGCAGCGGGGATTGAAATGACAGCCGGACGGCGGCTTCAGCGGCGATGGCAGTTCGCCCTGCAGGCGGATGCGGTTCTTCTCGCGCTCGGGATCGGCGATCGGTGTCGCCGACAGCAGCGCTGCCGTATAGGGGTGACGCGGCCTGGCGAAGACCTCGGCGGCAGGCCCGGTTTCGATCGGCCGGCCGAGATACATCACCATCACCTCGTCGGCGATGTGATGGACGACGGAGAGGCCGTGCGAGATGAAGAGATAGGCAAGCCCCATCTCCTTCTGCAGGTCCATCAGCAGGTTCAGCACCTGCGCCTGGATCGAGAGATCTAGGGCCGAAACCGGTTCGTCGAGCACCAGCACCTTCGGCCGCAGCATCAAAGCCCGGGCAATGGCGATGCGCTGGCGTTGGCCGCCGGAGAACATGTGGGGATAACGGCCGTGATGCTCCGGGCGCAGGCCGACGCGGGCCATCATCTCCTCGACCTTACGGCGGCGGGCGCCGGCATCGAGATCGGTATTGATTTTCAACGGCTCTTCGAGGATCGCGCCGACCTTCTGGCGCGGGTTGAGCGAGCCGTAAGGATTCTGGAAGACGATCTGCACCTGGCTGCGCAGGCTGCGGTCGCCGACGCGCGCGGGTTTGCCGTCGATCAGCAATTCGCCGGCTGTCGGATCCTCGATCATCGTGACCAGACGGGCGAGCGTCGACTTGCCGCAGCCGGATTCGCCAACGACTGCGAGCGTCTTGCCGGAATGGAGGCTGAAGCTGACGCCGTTCAGCGCCTTGACGGTGGCATCGGCTTTGAAGAGGCCGCGGTTGACGGTGTAGAAGCGGGCGAGATCCCTGCCCTCGAGAACAGCGCCTGTCATACCAGGTCTCCTGCGGTTTCAGTGGCCAAGACGCCTGGATGCCCGAGCGGCTTGCCATCCTTCAAAGGATAGTTGCACAATGCCAGCCCGAGCTCCGGTCCCTGGCGGACGACGCCGCGATCGCATTCGACCGTGGCGTAGCCGCAGCGCGGTGCGAAAAGACAGCCCGTCGGGCGGCCGTGCTGGCCGGGAACGACGCCGGCGATCGAGGGCAGACGATGGCCGACCTCGGCGCGTTCCGGCAAGGCGGCGAGCAGGGCTGCGGTATAGGGATGGTGCGGATCGCGAAACAGCGCCCTCACCGGCTGCTCCTCGACCTTCTGGCCGGCATATTGCACCTGCACGCGCTCGGCGGTTTCGGCGACGACACCCATGTCGTGGGTGATCAACACCAGCGCCATGCCCTGCTCCTTCTGCAGCCGGACGAGCAGATCGAGGATCTGTGCCTGGATGGTCACGTCGAGCGCAGTGGTCGGCTCGTCGGCGATCAGGAGCTTCGGATTGCAGGCGAGCGCCATGGCGATCATGACGCGCTGGCTCATGCCGCCGGACATCTGATGCGGGAAGTTCGACAGGCGGTCCTCCGGCGCCGGGATGCCGACGAGGTTCAGAAGCTCGATCGACCGTTCGCGGCGCTCCTTGCGGTTGAGGCCCATATGGACACGTAGCGTCTCGCCGAGCTGGAAGCCGACCGTGAAGCACGGATTGAGGCTCGACATCGGCTCCTGGAAGATCATCGCCATGTCCTTGCCGACGATCCGGCGGCGCTGGCGGGCGGAAATGCCGCGCAGATCCTGGCCGTCGAACTGCAGGCGGTCGGCGGTGATCTTCGCCGTCCAGGGCAGAAGCCCCATCAGGGCCAGCATGGCCACGGATTTGCCCGAGCCGGATTCGCCGACGACCGACAGGATCTCGCCCTTGTCGCAGGCAAGCGAAACGCCGTCGACGGCGCGGAAAAGACCGGAAGACGTCTGGAATTCGACGGTCAGATTTTCGATTTCGAGAAGTGGCATCACGACCTCTTCAGCTTGGGGTCGAGCGCATCGCGCAGGCCGTCACCCATCAGATTGATGGCGAGAACGGTAATCAGGATAGCAAGACCCGGGAAAGTTACCACCCACCAGGCGCGCGAGATGAACTCACGGGATTCGGCGAGCATCGTGCCCCATTCAGGTGTCGGCGGCTGGGCGCCCATGCCGAGGAAGCCGAGAGCGGCGGCATCGAGGATCGCCGCCGAGAAGGCAAGCGTCGCCTGAACGATCAGCGGCCCAAGACAGTTCGGCAGGATCGTCTTGAACATCAGGCGCAGCGTACCGGCACCGGCGACACGCGAGGCGATCACATATTCCTTCTCGCGCTCCGATATCACCGAGGCGCGTGTCAAGCGCACGAAATGCGGCTGGTTGACCAGCGAAATCGCAATCATCGCATTGGTCAGGCCAGGCCCGAGCACGGCCACCAGCACAAGGGCGAGCAGCAGCGACGGGAAAGCCAGGATGATGTCCATCAGGCGCATGATCGCGGTATCGATGCTGCCGCGGAAATATCCGGCAACGAGGCCGATCAGCACACCGCATATGACCGAAAGCGTGACGACGACGACGCCGATGAAGAGCGAAAACCGCGCGCCGTAGATCAGCCGCGAGAGGATATCGCGGCCGACGGCATCGGTTCCGAGCGGGAAGGAAGCGCTGCCGCCCTCCATCCAGGAAGGCACGGCGAGCAACACCGCACGGTTCTGCTCGTTCGGTTCATGCGGCGCAAAGAGCGGCGCGAAGACGGCGACGACCAGGATGACGATGAAGACCGCGAGGCCGATGACGGCGCCCTTGTTGCGGGAGAAATAATGCCAGAATTCCGCAACCGCGGATGGCTGGCCGGTTTTGACGGTGACGGTGCTCATGAACCGCTCCTAATGACGAATGCGCGGATTGATGAAGCCGTAGAGAACATCAACAATCAGATTGACCATCATGATGACGCCGGCGATCAGAAGAAGACCGCCCTGGACCACGGCATAATCGCGCTTGAAGACCGAATCGACCATCCATTTGCCGATGCCGGGCCAGGAAAAGATCGTCTCGGTGAGGATGGCGCCGGCCAGAAGCACGCCGATCTGCAGACCGATCGTGGTGATGACCGGGATCATCGCGTTGCGCAGCGCGTGCACGCCGACGACGCGCAGCGGCTTCAGGCCCTTCGAGCGCGCCGTGCGGACGTAATCTTCCCCCAGAACCTCGAGCATGGCCGAGCGCGTCTGGCGCGCAATGACGGCAAGCGGAATGGTCGCCAGCACGATGGTGGGCAAGATGAGGTAGCTGACGGCCGAGGCGAAAGCGCCTTTCTGGCCGGAGAGCAGGCTGTCGATCAGCATGAAGCCGGTGACCGGCTTGAAGAAATACATCAGCGAGATGCGGCCGGAAACGGGCGTCCAGCCGAGATAGCCGGAGAAGAAGATGATGAGCAGCAATCCCCACCAGAAAATCGGCATGGAATAACCGACGAGCGCCACGCCCATCACGCTCTGGTCGAACCACGTGCCTCGCTTGACGGCGGCAAAGACGCCGGCGGGCACGCCAAGACAGACGGCGAGGATGATGGCACAGAGGGAAAGCTCGAGCGTTGCCGGAAACAACGTCAGGAATTCGCCGAGAACAGGCCGCTTGGTCACGATCGAGGTGCCGAGATCGCCATGCAGCACTTTTCCGAGATAATCGAAATACTGCGCATACATGGGCCGGTCGAAACCGAGATCGTGCATGATCTGGGCGTGCCGCTCCGGCGCCATGACACGTTCACCCGACAGAAGCATGACTGGATCGCCGGGAAGCATGCGGATGAACGAGAAGGCAATGAGGGAAACGCCGAGGAATGTCGGGATCAGCACCGCAAGGCGGCCGATGAAAAAACGCAACATGGCAGATGTCCAATAGTTTCCGGCGGTCAGGGGGTGCCTGACCGCCGGCTGCGCCCAGCTCTGCCGGGCATTCTTACATTATTCTTGTTATTCGGATACGTCGACGCCGTCGAAACGGTGAATGCCGAGCGGATCCATGAAGAAGCCCGAGACCTTCTTGCTCATCGGAACGAAGACGAGCGAATGGTCGAGGGTCGCCCAGGGGGCTTCCTTCTTGAAGATCAGCTGAGCCTGCTCATAGGCCTTGGTGCGCTCGCCGACATCGGCGGTGAGCTTGGCCTTGGTCATCAGCTCGTCATATTCCTTGTTGCACCACTGTGCGCGGTTGTTGCCGCCGACAGCATCGCAGCCGAGCAGCGTATCCATGAAGTTGTCCGGATCGCCGTTGTCGCCGGTCCAGCCGAGGATGACGGCGCCGTCGCGCTTCACGTCGGAGGAGAGCTTCAGGTACTCGGCCCATTCATGGGTGACGATCTCGACCTTGACGCCGGCCTTGGCGAAATCGGCCTGGATCAGTTCGGCGGCGCGGCGCGCGTTCAGCATGTAGGGACGCGACACCGGCATCGCCCAGACCTTCATGCTGAGATCCTTGACGCCGGCATCGGCGAGCGCCTTCTTGGCGGCGTCCGGATCGTACTTGTCGTCCTGAACGGCGTCGTTATAGGACCACATCGTCGGGGGGATCGGGTTCTTGGCAACGGCGGCCGCACCCTGGAAGACGGCGTCGATGATGGCCTGCTTGTTGATCGCCATGTTCAGCGCGCGGCGAACTTCCGGCTTGTCGAAGGGAGCCATCTGGGTGTTGTAGGCGAGGAAGCCGACATTGAGGCCGGCCTGTTCCATCACCGTCAGATTTCCATCCTTCTTCAGCTCGGGAACGTCGGCTGCATTCGGATAGGGGATCAGGTGGCACTCGCCGGCCTTCAACTTCTGGGCGCGCACGGCGGCGTCAGAGGTGATGGCGAAAACCAGATCGTCGATCTTTTCCTTGCCCTTGAAATAGGTTTCGTTGGCCTTGTAGCGGATGACGGCATCCGGCTGGTAGGCGACGAAGGTGAAGGGGCCGGTGCCGAGCGGCTGCTGGTTCAGCTGCGCCATCTTGCCGTCGGCGGCGAGCTTGTCGGCATATTCCTTGGAAACGATCGAGGCGAAGTCCATGGCGAGGTCGGCGAGGAACGGCGCTTCGGGATGGTTGAGCGTGAACTTGACGGTGAGGTCATCGACCTTCTCGACCGACTTGATCAGCTCGGGGAAGCCCATGCCGGCGGCATATTCGTAAGAACCGCCCTCGACATACTTGTTCCACGGATTGTCGGATTTCAGCTGGCGCTCGAAGGAGAACACGACGTCGTCGGCGTTGAAATCGCGCGTCGGCGTGAAGAAGTCGGTGGTCTGATACTTGACGCCGGGATGAAGCTTGAAGGTGTACTCAGTGCCGTCGGCCGAAACGCTCCAGCTGTCGGCCAGGCCCGGCTCGATCTCGGTGCCGCCATGCTTGAATTCGACGAGGCGGCTATAGACCGTGCGCGACGAGGCGTCGAAGGTCGTGCCTGCCGTGTAGAGGCTCGGGTCGAAACCCTCAGGCGAACCCTCGGAGCAATAAACAAGGGTCTTGGACCAGGCCGACGTCGCCATGACCGAAATCAGGGCCGTCGCTGCCAGCATGACAGAGATCTTTTTCATAATATTGTTTCCCGGTTGTTCTTTTTTGATGTTTGGAGACCTGGGACAGACATCCCGATCGACGCTCGATGGAACGACATTTATCTACTGAAAGCAACGGTCTACGGAGAAAATTTTTCCAGTTGGACAATTTTAGAAATTTTCAGTCAAAAATCGGCCTCATTTGGACATTTTCGGATAAAAATGACCGGGATTTCGTCGTATTTTGGATAATTGCGCCTTCGGAGCGTGTACAATCGGCCGGACTCGCCCGCCCCGCTTGCGGCATTTCTTCCTGCCAAGCCGGCTCAACCCAGCAAAAGAAAAACCGCGATTGCCGGGGCAATCGCGGTTTCACAAACTCTTTGCTGGTCGCTTAGATTCAGGCGGCCGGCGCAACGATCGCGGGTTTGCGATAGGGCTGCTCGCCGGTGATTCCGAGAAGGAAATTGATCTGCGGACGCGCCTTGACGAGATCGTCGATGGAATATTCCGACAGCACGGCGAAGAAGGCGTTGAGCGCCTTTCGCAGCGCCGAATTCAGGCCGCAGCTATCGACCAGCGGGCATTCGACCATGCCGTCATCCTCGAAGCATTCGGCCATGGCGAAACTGTCTTCCGTCACCCGCACGACATCGAAGAGGGTGATATCGGCGGCCGGCTTGCCCAGGCGTACGCCGCCATTGCGGCCGCGCACCGTCTCGACCAGACCCGCCTTGTTGAGCGGCTGGAGGATCTTGAAAAGAAAGAGTTCGGAAACACCGTAGGCCTTGGCGATTTCCGGAATCCGGCTCAAGTGCCCGTCATTGGCAGCACAATACATCAACATGCGAACCGCATAGTTGGTCTGCTTCGTCAACCGCATGCCGATCTCCTGACTCGTGCCTGTTCGGACCTATATAGGCGGTTTGGCAGTTTTGAACAATTCCAAAATATGAAATTCGCATTCAGCTTATGAGGCCATTTGCCGCGACATCAATCGGCAGCTCATCTGAAATCGATACGCGCAAAAATCAACACGTTGAAATCAAAGAATTCGGGGGCCAAAAGGCCCCCGAACGACAGATTGCAGATCGATGATCGTGCAGATCACTTCATCGTCGGCATGACGAATTCGGCGCCGCTCTTGATGCCGGAGGGCCAGCGGGCGGTGACGGTCTTGGTCTTCGTCCAGAACTTGATCGAATCCGTGCCGTGCTGGTTGAGATCGCCGAAGCTCGAGGCCTTCCAGCCGCCGAAGGAGTGGTAGGCGAGCGGAACCGGGATCGGAACGTTGATGCCGATCATGCCGATATTGATGCGGGAGGCGAAATCGCGGGCGGCATCGCCGTCGCGGGTGTAGATCGCGACGCCGTTGCCATATTCGTGCTTCATCGGCAGCGACAGCGCTTCTTCGTAGTTCTGCGCGCGAACGACGGAGAGGACGGGCCCGAAGATCTCGGTCTTGTAGATGTCCATCTCGGGCGTGACGTGGTCGAACAGGCAGCCGCCGACGAAATAGCCGTCTTCATAACCCTGGAGCTTGAAATCGCGGCCGTCGACGACGAGCTTGGCGCCTTCCTCGATGCCGCGGTCGATCAGGCCGCGGACACGGTTATAGGCGTCCTTGGTGACGAGCGGGCCCATATCGGCCTTGTCGTCGGTATAGGGGCCGATGCGCAGCGATTCGATCTTCGGCGTCAGCGCCTCGACGAGGCGGTTGGCGGTCTCTTCGCCGACCGGGACGGCAACCGAGATCGCCATGCAGCGCTCGCCGGCCGAACCGTAGCCCGCACCCATCAGCGCGTTGACGGCCTGATCCATATCGGCATCCGGCATGATGATCATGTGGTTCTTGGCACCGCCGAAGCACTGGGCGCGCTTGCCGTTCATCGCCGCCGTGCCATAGACGTAGCGGGCGATCGGCGTCGAGCCGACGAAGGAAACGGCGCCGATATCGGGATCGGTGAGGATCGCATCGACGGCACCCTTGTCGCCGTTGACGACGTTGAGGATGCCGGCCGGCAGGCCGGCCTCGATCATCAACTCGCCGAGACGGATCGGCAGGGAGGGATCACGCTCGGAAGGCTTCAGGATGAAGGCGTTGCCGCAGGCGATCGCCGGCGCAAACATCCACATCGGGATCATGCCCGGGAAGTTGAACGGCGTGATGCCGGCGCCAATGCCGACCGGCTGGCGGATCGAGTACATGTCGATCGCCGGACCCGCGCCCTCGGTGAATTCGCCCTTGGCGAGATGCGGAATGCCGCAGACGAATTCGCAGACTTCGAGGCCGCGGATGACATCGCCCTTGGCATCTTCGATCGTCTTGCCGTGTTCCTTGGAAATCAGTTCGGCAAGTTCGTCCATGTGCTTGTTCAGGAGTTCGACGAACTTGAAGAAGACGCGGGCGCGGCGCTGCGGATTGGTGGCAGCCCATTTCGGCTGCGCGGCCTTGGCGTTTTCGACTGCGGCGCGCAGTTCCTCGACGCTTGCAAGCGCGACCGTCGCCTGCACTTCGCCGGTCGCCGGATTGTAGACGTTGCTGACGCGGCCGCTGGTGCCGGCAACATGCTTGCCGCCGATGAAATGACCGATCTCACGCATGGGATGCTCCTCCTGTTTTTGGGATGGCCTACAATCGCACTTCAATTTGCACAAATCAATGCGCTGATATAAGGAACTGTTGTGCGTGAATTATAGTCCTATCATTGCATCAAGCGCTGCTGCTTCCAAACTTGGCACGGCGCGCCGACAAGTCAAATGCCGACACGTCAAACCCTGGGGAGGTCAAACCGATGAGCCGGAAACCCGTCGTCAGAATGGCTGAGCTGGAGATCGATCCGGACAGGCTGGAAACCTATCGCGAATTGCTGACCGAAGAGATCGAAGCATCGGTGGCGCTGGAAGACGGCGTGCTTTCGCTCAGCGCCGTTTCCATCAGAGACAAGCCGAACCACATCCGTATTCTCGAGATCTATGCCGGCCAGGAGGCCTACGAGGCCCATCTGCAGGCGCCGCATTTCCTCAAATACAAGAAGCTGACGGCTGATATGGTGACATCGCTGACGCTGATCGAGGTCGATCCGATCGCCATGCGTGCCAAGCCATGAACTGGGACGATGTTCGGATTTTCCTCGCCGTCGCCCGCACCGGGCAGATTCTCGCCGCCTCGAAGCGGCTGGGGCTCAATCACGCCACGCTCTCGCGCCGATTGACGTCGCTGGAAGAGGCGCTGAAGACGCGGCTTTTCATCCGCCGCACGAATGGCTGCGAACTGACGGCCGAAGGCGAAATGTTCCTGGCATCGGCAGAGCGGATGGAAACCGAAATGCTCGCCGTGCAGGCGAGCCTCGGCCATACCGATACGGCCATTGCCGGGACGGTGCGCGTCGGCGCGCCCGATGGCTTCGGCGTTTCCTTTCTGGCGCCGCGCATGGGCCGGCTGATCGAGCGCCATCCCGAGCTGAAGATCCAGCTCGTCCCGGTGCCGCGCTCCTTCTCACTGTCGCAGCGCGAGGCCGATATCGCCATCACCCTGGAGCGGCCCGAACAGGGCCGGCTCGTCTCCTCCAAGCTCACCGATTATACGCTCGGCCTCTATGCCTCGCGCGACTATCTCGCCTCCCACGGCACACCCGGCGATATCGACGCGTTGAAGGCGCATCCGCGGATCGGTTATGTCGAAGATCTGATCTTCACCGCCTCGCTGAATTTCTCCGGCGAGGTGATGCGCAGCTGGGATGCCAGCTTCGAGATCTCGACGGCGATCGGGCAGACGGAGGCGGTCCGATCCGGCGCTGGCATCGGCATCCTGCACGATTATATCGCCCGGCAATATCCGGAACTCCAGCGCATCCTGCCGGAGATTTCGATCCGGCGCGCCTACTGGACGACCTATCACGAAACAGCGCGCGACCTCGTGCGCGTTAGGAGCGTTGCCGATTTCCTGCAGGAACTGGTCGGCGCCGAACGGCAGATCTTCCTTTAACAGGAGGCGGAAACGTGCTTGGCCGGCCCGTCGTTCTCATCCGGGTTCGGAACCGGCGCCTCGTCGGGCAGTCGGTCAGGCTCCGGCTCCTTGATCGGCGGCACCGGCTTCCAGCCGGGCGCCGGCATCGGCGGCTGGTCGGGAATGGGTTCGTTGGGCACGGACATAACCGTCTCCCTTTTCATGTTGTGATCAATGTTGTGTCCGGCCGAGGCTATTTGTCCGGCTTCATCGATTCGGCAGCCCGCATCGGCATGCTGTCGATGATGGCGAAGAGCTCGCCATTGGTAACGGGCTCGCTGACCTTGAGCTTGACCGTGCCGTCCTTGCCGACAAGGAAGGCCGCGAATTCGCCCGCCTCGGGCGCCTCCAATTCGCGGCGGATCGATTTGCCGTCGAGAGCGTCGGCCGCACCGAAAAGCGGCCGGACACTGCCACCCGAAACCTTCAGCACCACCATATCGCGCTCATCGAGCCCGCTCCGGTCGGCCAGCAGCTGATTTTCCTGGCGGGCGGCACGGGCATTGTCGCTATCGGCGAAAAGGACGAAGACACGGTTCTTCCATTGGAACGCCGCAAGGCTTTCGACCGGCGCATAGGCGCTGTTCGTCTCGTCGATCTTGGTCGCACCGTAGAGAAGGGTTTTCGACATGCATATTCTCCCGCTAACGTGGAGAACGGCGCGAGACGGCGTGGGTTCCATGGAAAGGGCAGGAACCAGTTCCGAGATAGCAGATATCTACGTCAATTATCTGATCGTTTGTGTGTTCAGAAGCTAGGCGACTGCAGGTGTTTGCCAACCTTTGCTTTGACCTCCCTCAGAGTGGCGGCCAAGCGATTAAGCTGAGTGTGCTCTGTTATCCGCTCCGGAGCATAGCGCGAAATGAGATACTCCCGCTTTGCTGTCATTTCTTCCAAATGCAGGGCGGTCTTTTTTCTCAATTTGAGTTTGGCAACGAACGTTGGCTCAGCGAGGCTGTGCATCCGCTTGCGTATTTCCTCCGGCGCAACGCCCTCATGCCGCAGGAAGGCATTCAAGTACAGTTCAATAGCGTGAATTGCGCACATACGTGCAGGTGCAATGGAGAGGGGTGCCTCTTTCTGACTCTCGCTGAACAGGACGCTCGAAGCGCGAAAATAAGCATTCGCCAAATTTAGAACTTCCAAGAGGTTGGCATCTGAACCCGGATATAGATTACTCAAAGGCATCTTCGGCAAACGGTTTTCTCGTCCGTCATTTACGATCAAGTATGTCGAACAGATCGACATCGTTCATCGAGAAATTTCCCAGCCAAAATCTACATTGTAAAGTGAAGCGAATTGGTAAATGCCTCACCTGAATTGGTACGCCAAACAATCCGAGGCAATACTAATTTATGCCCATAGTTCCGAAGATTATCCCCGCCTTTCACCGCGATGAAATTCATTACACACTCACAATAACACTTCAGAAGCAGCAGCTATACTCTCCGCAAGCGACTTTACTGCCCGTTGCAGAAGGTTTGGGTCTGAGGGTATGTCTCGAGTCTCCGTTCGAAAGACGATTTTCTCAAGATTTCAGCGCGACGGATCAGACTCTAATAATTCTGACTGTCATTTAGCAGCATGCGAGATGTTCAAGACGGCTTCCACAGCGACGTTTCGGAACATACGCCCTTCCCGCCTGAATGACCGTATTACCACTCGCCTGATTTCAATGTGGAAGAAATGGTACGGTTGGGGGGTCTCGAACCTCCGACCTCAGGTGCCACAAACCTGCGCTCTAACCAACTGAGCTACAACCGCATAAATCACGCTTGGCGCGACGGGGGTCACATACGAGGACTTGGCGATGAATTCAAGCCCCATTCCTCGTCAATATACAAAAAGGCTGGACGCGAGGTCCAGCCTTTTGTCACTGAAGGGTAAGACCGATCAGGCCTTCTTGAAGGAAGCCATGGCCTTTTCGGCGGCGTCCTTGGAGGGCTTTGCCAGCTTTTCGGCCACCTGCTTGGTGGTTTCCTGGATCGACTTCGCCTGTTCGACGGCGAGTTCGGCCTGCTTGCGCAGGAAAGTGGTCTGCAGCTCGAAGAATTCAGCCGGCGACTTGACGCCGAGCAGCGCTTCCAGGTGCGAGAGCGAGCTCTCGGCATTGACGCGCAGGACGTCGATTGCCTTGAGGCCGAGCTCGACGCTGCCGGCCTGTGCCGTCTGGACGGTGGCTTCGAGGGTCTTGCCGGCTTCTTCGCCGGCGGTCTTCAGCTTGGCATAGGCGTCTTTCGACTGCTGAGCGCCCTTTTCGGCGAAATCACGGAAGGATTCCGCGAACTTGGACGGGTCGAAAGAAGCGATTGAAAAAACGTCGTCGGTCTTTATGGTAGCCATGGGTCGCATCCTTTGGGCTGAGGCAGTCGCTGCCTGTGTTAGTTGGATGATGCTCATATAAGGCATTTCATTGTGCATTGCAACAATTATTGTGCGACGCACAATCCGTTAACCTTGCCGGCCGAAAACACCCTGTTCTTCTGGACCGGCATGCGCCCCGCAGTTATTAATAAGCCGTTAATTTAAGAAGGCCGACAGCGACAAGGTTCGATCATGCCCGCAGTCCAATATCCGTTCATCGATATCGCCGTGCACGCACGGGTGCGGGAACGCTTTTCGCGCGGCGAGGCGATGGTGCTGTTTTCAGCGGATCTGACCCGGCTGCTCTGGGCGAACGGCGCCGGCGCGGAGCTTTTTGGCCATTCGGCCGTCTATGATCTGCTCGATCAGGGCGCCGACCGCACCGACATCACCTTCCGCCAGCTGGAAACGGCGGCGCGCCAGCTTGCCGATATCGGGGACACCAGAAGCCTGACGATCCGCGTCGCCAAGGGCTTTCAGCGCGCACAGGTGCAGGCGGCGGCCGAACTGATCCGGCTCTCCTCAGGCGAAAAGGCCATCCTGTTTTCAGTGCCGGTCTCGGCAAAGCCGCTGGCATCAGGCGCCTCGGCGGCGCAGATGCTGCAGGGGCTCGATGATCCCGACACGCATATGGCCGTCATCGGTGCCCATGGCGAGGTCATCGCCGCCTCGCCGGGCTTTGCCTCGCTCGGAATTTCCGAGCAGACCGCAAAGACCCTCATCAATCTTGCCGGCGCCCATCCCGACCGGCTGGTGAAGCGTCCCGTCGCCACCGGCAGAGGCAATCTCCCGGCTGCCGTCGGCAAGCTCAGCGACGAGCCGGCGCTCAATCTGCTCTTTGCGGTGGAGACCGCGATCGGCCATCTCGACCCGATCGAGACACCCGCGCTCGACGTGGTCGATGCGCCCCCGCTCGGCCCGATCGATGCGCCCGCGCTCGACGCGATCGATGCGCAGGAAGACAGCACGCCGCCGGCCGAACGGCTTCGCGACGAGCCTGTGGCCGCCACCGGCTTCACCGACATCATCGAGGCCGTGTCGGAGATCGAAGAGGTCGAAGAGACGCTCGAGGACATCACCGGCGAAAGCGAACGGCCGGCCGAGACGGCAGCCACGGACGAGGAGCTCGGTCTCGCCGGAGATGGCGAACCGGAGAGCACCGACAGCGCGATCGACAGCAGCGCGGATGAGGCCGACGTGCCTGCCGCGGTCATCGAGGACGACCTTGCCGCCCTCACCGAGCCGGTGGAAACCGAACCCTTTGTCGAGGCCAGCGAAACGCCGGTCGAAGAGGCGCCGGAAGCGGCTCACGAAGAACCCGCCGTCGCCCCGACTTTCGTTCCCGAAGCGCCCCCTGCCCCCGCGCTTGCGGTCGAGCCCGGCTTCGTCTTCAGGCCGAACAGCCGCGCCACGCGCTTCGTCTGGAAGATCGATGCCGAGGGCCGCTTCACCGAGGTCAGCCACGAATTTGCCGAGGCGGTCGGTCCGCACGCCTCCGACATCATCGGCTCGGCCTTCGGCGATATCGCCGCCCTCTTCAATCTCGATCCCGACGGCAAGCTTGCCGAGGCGCTCGCCCGCCGCGACACATGGTCGGGCAAGACGATCCTCTGGCCGGTCGAAGGCACCAGCCTCGTCGTTCCGGTCGATCTGGCAGCCCTGCCGACCTATACCCGCAACCGCGACTTCGACGGTTTCCGCGGCTTCGGCGTCGTCCGGCTTTCCGATGCGCAGGAAGATCCGCTGGCGCTCGGCCTGACATTCGGCCCCGATGGCGTCGAGCATGATGCGGAAAGCCTTGGCCCGTCTGCCGAGATCATTGCCGAGACGGCATTCCAAGCGCCGGCAACGCATGACGAGGCCGCGATCGAACCTGCGCTGACGCAAGAGACCGAGGACGAGACGCTTGCGGCGACCGAGCCGCAGACGGAGACGGAAACGGCGCCCGAAGAGATTGTCGCCGAGCAGACGTTCCAGGAAAGCGCTTCGGAAGAAGCTGCAGAGAGTGCCGATGCTCGTGATGTTTCCGCCGCCGAGCCGGCAACGGAACCGGCGGACGAGCCGCCGGCGCTGCGCATTTCGGAAACGCCCAATCGCCGCTTCTCCGACAAGATCGTTCAGCTGCACAACAGCGGCGCCGCACTGACGGCCGCCGAGCAGGCCAATTTCCGCGAAATCGCCAGGCGGCTCGAGGCCTTCGGCGCCAGCAAGGGCGAACCTGCCGCGCCGGCACCGGTGGAGCTCGCCGCCACGGCGCCGGCGGAACCTACCGGCGCGGAAATGGCCAGCTTCGAAGAGGCTTCCGACCCCGCTGAGGTCGAGGCCGAAACGGCCGTTGGGGACGAGGCCGATATGGCTTCGCGCGAAGAGATCGCGCCGCAGGAAGCGATCTTCGAGAACGCGGCGGATGCCCAGCGCGACGACGTCGGCGATGACGAGCCCGATGTCGCAACCGAGGACGAGGCGACGGAAGGGCTGGAGGAGACGGTCAGCCAGATCGACGTTCTCACGAGCTTCATCCCGCCGCGCGTCAAGATGACCGACGGGCTTTCGGTCGGAACGGTCGACCAATTGCCTGTCGCGGTGTTGATCCATGTCGGCGATGCGCTGCTCCATGCCAATCCGGAATTCATGCGGCTGACCGGCTACACCTCGCTTGACGCATTGCGTGAGGTGGGCGGCATCGAAGCGCTGCTGCAGCGCCGCGAACTTGAGGAAAAGGCCGCCGGCGCCGGCACCATGATGCTGGTCAAGGCCGACGACAGGCTGGTGCCGGTGACGGCGCGGCTGCAATCGGTGCGCTGGGAAGACGCCAATGCCCTGATGCTGGCGCTGATGCCGGTGGAAGGCAAGGAAGAGGGACGCGGCGAAGCAAACCGCTCCGACGGCAGGTCCGAAGCGCGTCCGGAGCGGATGGTCGAGAAGGTCGCCAAGCTGCAGGTCGAGGTGGAGGAACTGCGTTCGATCCTGGAAACGGCAACCGACGGCGTCGTCGTCATCGGCACGGAGGGCGACATCCGCTCGATGAACCGGTCGGCCAGCGCGCTTTTCAATTACGACGAGCAGGAGACGCGCGGCAAACCCTTCGTCATGCTGTTTGCCCATGAGAGCCAGAAGGCCGTGCTCGACTATCTGAACGGCCTCTCCGGCCATGGCGTCGCCAGCGTGCTGAACGACGGGCGCGAAGTGATCGGCCGCGAGGCCGCCGGCGGCTTCGTGCCGCTGTTCATGACGATGGGTCAGCTCACCTCCTCCAACGGCTATTGCGCCGTCATCCGCGATATCACCCAGTGGAAGCGCACCGAGGACGAGTTGCGCAACGCCAAGGGTGCGGCCGAAACCGCCAATGCCCACAAAACCGATTTCCTCGCCCGCGTCAGCCATGAGATCCGCACGCCGCTCAACGCCATTATCGGCTTTTCCGACATGATGGCCGGCGAGCGCTTCGGGCCGATCGGCCATCCGCGTTACATCGAATATGCCAACGATATCGGCCGTTCCGGCCGGCACGTGCTGGATATCGTCAACGACCTGCTCGACATTTCGAAGATCGAGGCGGGCGAGATGGATCTCGATTTTGCTGCCGTCGGCCTCAACGAGGCGGTCTCGGAAGCCGTGGCGCTGGTCCAGCCGCAGGCGAACGGCCAGCGCGTCATTATCCGCACGGCGCTGTCGCATGCGGTGCCGGAGGTCGTGGCGGATCTGCGCTCGATCAAGCAGATCGCCCTCAACATCCTGTCGAACGCCATCCGTTTCACCCCATCGGGCGGGCAGATCGTCGTTTCCACCTCCTACGAGACGAATGGCAGCGTCGTGCTGAGGGTGCGCGATACCGGCATCGGCATGACGCGCAGCGAACTCGACCAGGCGATGAAGCCGTTCCGGCAGGTCTCCTCGACCCAATCGCGCCATCGCGGCGACGGCACCGGGCTCGGCCTGCCGCTGACCAAGGCGATGGTCGATGCCAACCGGGCGGTGTTCTCGATCAATTCGGCGCCGAACGAGGGCACGCTCGTCGAGATCACCTTCCCGTCGCAGCGGGTGCTGGCCGGCTAGCCTTTCCGGGGTAGATTGCAGCATTCCATGGCTGGTTGTACCCACCCAAGACCCCTCCCCAACCCCTCCCCACAAGGGGGAGGGGCTTAACTTGCCGCACCCGTTTCCATATCTGCGACGTTTCGAGTAGAACGAGGCGGGCGCTCCGGGTTAGTCCCTCCCCCTTGTGGGGAGGGGTTGGGGAGGGGTCTTTCTTTTGGCCGGCAAGGGGCGGAAGAATGCTTCAATCCAACCCGGAAAGGCTCTTAATCAGCGCAAGAAAGCGGTCGCCATAAAGAAAAGGCAGCCACCAGGCTGCCTTTGAATTTGGTGCTGTTCAACAAGAGCTCAGTCGATCAACGTCATGTCGTAGGCCCGAAGGCCTCAGCCGCCTCGTTCATGTGCGGCCCCTAAGTTAGCTTCACCTTTGACAAAGGTTTCTTAACGAAAGGTTTCCATGACAAGAGATTGATAGAGGGTGAAAGCTTGTGGTTTACGAGTTCCGTCAATCCTTCAATTCGCTCAGGTCAGCAAAGAGCCGCAGCGCCTCGGGATTGGCGAGCGCCTCCTGGTTTTTCACCGGCCTGTTGTGAACGACCTCGCGCACCGCCAGCTCGACGATCTTGCCGGATTTGGTGCGGGGGATATCGGCGACCGCGATGATCTTTGCCGGCACATGCCGCGGCGAGGCGCCGGTGCGAATGCGTGTCTTGATCGCCTTGACGAGATCCTCGCTCAGCGTCACACCGGCGGCAAGGCGGACGAAGAGGATGACGCGCACATCGTCGTCCCACTCCTGGCCGATGCACAGCGCCTCGGCCACCTCCTCCATCTGCTCCACCTGATTGTAGATCTCGGCCGTGCCGATGCGCACGCCGCCGGGATTGAGCGTCGCATCCGAACGGCCGTGGATGACAAGGCCGCCATGCTCCGTCCATTCGGCGAAATCGCCGTGGCACCAGACATTGTCGAACCGGTCGAAATAGGCGGCGCGGTATTTGGCGCCGCCGGGATCGTTCCAGAACATGACGGGCATCGAGGGAAAAGCCTTGGTGCAGACGAGCTCCCCCTTCTCGCCGCGCACCGGCTTGCCGTCATCGTTCCAGACATCGACGGCAAGGCCGAGGCCAGGCCCCTGGATCTCGCCGCGCCAGACCGGCTGCAGCGGATTGCCGAGCACGAAGCAGGAGACGATATCGGTGCCGCCGGATATCGAAGCGAGTTGCACATCCTCCTTGATGCCCTCGTAGACGAAGGTGAAGCCTTCCGGCGACAGCGGCGAACCGGTGGAGGTCATCAGCCGCAGGCTGGAGAGATCGTGGCTGGCGCGCGGCGTCAGGCCCCCCTTGCGCACCGCATCGATATATTTCGCCGAGGTGCCGAAGATCGCGAAGCTTTCGGCCTCGGCATAATCGAACAGCACGTTGCCGTCGGGCGCAAACGGCGAGCCGTCGAACAGGCAGAGGGTGGCGCCGCTGGCAAGGCCGCTGACCAGCCAGTTCCACATCATCCAGCCGCAGGTGGTGAAGTAGAACAGCTTCTCGCCGGCCTCGAGGCCGCAATGCAGCCGCTGCTCCTTGAGGTGCTGTAGCAGCGTGCCGCCGGCCGAATGCACGATGCATTTCGGCACGCCCGTCGTGCCTGAGGAAAAGAGGATGTAGAGCGGATGGGAAAAGGCAAGCCGTGTGAACTCGACTTCTTTTGCCTGATAGGGCGCGATAAAGGCCTCGAGCGTCGAAGCACCTGATGTCTTGGCCGCCACCGCTTCGGCATCGCCGGCATAGTGGACGACGACAACAGGCACGCCAAGGCTTTCGGCGACGGCGGCGACCTTGGGACCGACATCCTGCAGTTTGCCGGAATACCAATAGGCATCGCAGGCGATGAACAGCTTGGGGCCGATCTGGCCGAAGCGGTCGAGGACGCCCTGCTCGCCGAAATCGGGAGAGCAGGACGACCAGATGGCGCCGATCGAGGCGGCCGCCAGCATGGCGGCGACGGTCTCCGGCATGTTCGGCATCATGGCGGCAATGCGGTCGCCTTCGCCGATGCCGCACGCCTTGAAGGCCTGTTGCAGCTTCGAGACCAGCGCGCGCAGCCGGTCCCACGACCAGCGGTCTTCGGCCTTGTCTTCGCCGCGGAAGATGATGGCGTCACCCTCGCCGCGGCGCGACAGCAGGTTCTCGGCAAAGTTCAGCGTCGCATCGGGAAAGAAGCGGGCCTCCAGCATGCGCTCGCCATCGACCAGCACCTCTGCGCCGCGCTCTCCCTTCACGCCGCAGAAATCCCAGACGGCCGACCAGAAATTCTCCCGCTCGGCCACCGACCAGGCATGCAGATCCTCAAAGCCGGAAAGCGAAAGCCCGAAATCGGCATTGCAGCGCTCCATGAAGGCATGGATCGGGCTTGTTGCGACCGCATCTTCCGAGGGCACCCAAAGTGGTCTGTTATCCTGCATTCAATCCTCCTCCCCAATGCCGTCCTTATATCATGCTGCATTGCATTATAAAGTGTGGAACCCGTATCTGAAAAGACGCGCGGCGCCTCGCAGGGGATTTGCATATGCCAGATATTTCCTATATCCGCGAACCAGCGCATAAAGGGATGACCGGCTGAATTGCCGGCGGAGATCATGAGCACGTCAAGACATCGCAGGTGGCGCAGGAAGATCGGACCCGTTTCGCGCTGGCTTCCGGCCTTCGCCCGTCTGTCGACTGTCTTCCTGCTGATTGCGCTTGGGCTTTTCGTGGCGCTGAGGGTCGCCGCGCCCTATCTCATTTCGACCGGTTTCGTGCGCTCGGGCATCGAGGACGCACTGTCGAAATGGACGGGCTATCATGCCGAGATCAAGGGCAGCCCGGTTCTGGAATTCTGGCCGACGCCGCGCATCACGCTGAACCAGGTCACCATCCGCCAGCCGCGCGAAAGCGGCGACAAGCTGCTCGGCAGCATCGAAAGCCTGTCGGCCGATTTCAGCCTCATCGATGCGCTGAGAGGCCGCACCAGCTTCCACGAATTCCATCTGGTTCGCCCCAATCTGGCACTGACACGCGACGAGAAGGGGCTGATCGACTGGAGTTATGCCGGCCTGCTCGCGCGCGCGATCAGCGGCGTACGCACCGAAAACGGCGCCGAGGTGCTCGATCCCGATCTCGATGCCGAGATCGGCGCGGTGACGGTCGAAGACGGCACGCTTGTGGTGACCGACGTCAAGACCGCCAAGGCCTATCATTTCGACAGCGTCACCGCCGATATCGCCTGGCCGCGACTGTCGGGCGCGATTTCGGCTGTGGTCATCGCCCGCATCAACGGCGAGGACCTGAAGGTCGATTTCGCCTCGCGCCAGCCGCTGCTCGCCTTTGCCGGCAAGAATGCCGAAACACGGACGTCGCTGACATCGAACCTTTTGACGGCGCGCTTCCAGGGGATTGCCAGCATTGCCAGCCTTTCGGCCCTTTCCGGCAATATCAGTGCCAGCATTCCCGATATGCCGGCGCTTCTCACATGGTCGGGCAAATCGATCCCCGGCATCGGAACGCTGAAGAGCGCCTCGCTGGAATCCGACATCATGTCGTCGGGCAACGGGCTGCGCTTCAACAATCTCAGCCTGTCGCTGAACGAGGCGAGCGCCACCGGGGTGATGGACCTTTTCACCCAGCCCGGCAAACGACCGAAGATCGGCGGCACGCTCGCCTTCGACGAGATGAACCTCAAGCCGTTTCTCGACGCCTTCGCGCTCAGGCTGGCCGCCGGCGAGGCAGAGGAAATCTCCGCCGGCATCAACGGGCCGCTGCAGCTGCTCGATGTCGATGTCAGGCTTTCGGCGCGGCGCGCGCAGATGGGTCTCTTCGAACTTTCCGACGTCGGCGCCAGCGTGATCGTTTCAGGCGGCGAAGCGAAATTCGACATTGGCGACAGCCGCTTCGAGGGCGGCGAGATGACCGCGCATCTGGAAGCGACCCAGCGCGATTTCGACGGCGGCGGCAAGCTGCAACTGTCGATCCGCGATGCCGACTTCGCAGCCCTTGCCGAGCGCCTGCGGCTGAAGGGACCGCTGCCGCTGGCAACCGGATCGCTCGATCTCGACCTGCAGTCGCCGAAGGCGATCTGGACGACCGGCCTTGCCGACGTCACCGGCCGGCTGCACTTCTGGACAAGGGAAGGCACGATTCCCGGCATCGATACAGCAGCCCTGAGGACGCAGGCAGCCGGAAAGCCGTTCTTTCCGCTGAGCGCTGCAGCCGCCGGCGCCTTAGCGTTCAACCAGCTCAACCTTCAGGCCGATTTCGCCAACGGCTCCGCCGAGATGCACGATGTCCGTATCGCCGGCCCCTCGGAGACGCTGACGCTTTCCGGCGTCATCACCTATCAGTCGAACGGGCTGGCGCTTTCGGGATCGCTTGAGGCAACCGATCCGGCCAGGGCGGCCGAGCTGCCGCTGCTGCCGTTCTTCATCGGCGGCTCATGGCCGAACCCGGTGATCTCGCCGGTTCCGCTGTTCGGCAATACGCCCCACGCGCAATAGAATTAGTTTAAGCGACGGCGGCGGCCGCACGCTCGTCCCGCTGGCGCTGGATTTCGCGGCGCTTGGTGACGATCGAGGCGCAGATGACGCCGATCGTGACGATGCCGATCAGGATCGTGCAGACCGCGTTGATCTCGGGCGTCACGCCGAGCCGGACCTGGCTGTAGATCCGCATCGGCAGCGTGGTGGCGCCGGGCCCCGAGGTGAAACTGGCGATCACGAGATCGTCGAGCGACAGGGTGAAGGCAAGGATCCAGCCTGAAATCACTGCGGGCGCGATGATCGGCAGGGTGATCTCGAAAAAGGTGCGCAACGGCGGCGCGCCGAGATCCTGGGCCGCTTCCTCGATCGACCGATCGAAGCTCAGCAGGCGCGATTGCACGACGACGGCGACGAAGCACATGGTGAGCGTCGTATGCGCCAGCGTGATCGTCCAGAACCCGCGGTCGAAGCCGATCGCGACGAAGAGCAGCAGCAGCGACAGGCCGGTGATGACGTCGGGCATGACGAGCGGCGCGTAGATCATGCCCGAAAACAGCATGCGGCCGCGAAAGCGGGTGTAGCGCACCAGCGTCAGCGCGGCCATCGTGCCGAGGACGGTTGCGAGCGTCGCCGAGAGCAGGCCGACGCGGAGCGTCACCCAGGCGGCGTCGAGCAGGCCCTGGTTCGAAAGCAGCGAGACATACCACTTGGTGGAGAAACCGCCCCAGACGGTGACGAGCTTCGATTCGTTGAAGGAGAAGATCACCAGCAGCACGATCGGCAGGTAGAGGAAGGCAAAGCCGAGCGTGACGGAGACGATGTTGAAACGGGTCCATTTCAGCATGACTTATTTCCCCCGCTCTTCGGCCTTGGCCTGCGCATTCTGGAAGAAGACGATCGGGATCACCAGGATCATCAGCAGGATCGTGGCGACCGCCGAGGAGACCGGCCAGTCACGGTTGGCGTTGAATTCGTTCCAGAGCGTCTTGCCGATCATCAGCGTCTGCGAGCCGCCGAGCAGGTCGGGAATGACGAATTCACCGACGGCGGGGATGAAGACCAGCATGCAGCCGGCCACCACGCCGGGGATCGACAGCGGAAAGGTGACGCGCCAGAAGGCCCGGATCGGCGTGCAGCCAAGATCCTGCGCCGCCTCGATCAGCGTCCCGTCCATCTTTTCCAGCGCCGAATAGAGCGGCAGCACCATGAAGGGCAGATAGGAATAGACGATGCCGATATAGACGGCGGTATTGGTGTTGAGGATGATCAGCGGGCTGTCGATAATGTGCAGCGATTGGAGAAGCTGGTTGAGAAGCCCTTCCGGCTTCAGGATGGCAATCCAGGAATAAACGCGGATCAAGAAGCTCGTCCAGAACGGCAGGATGACCAGCATGACCAGCGTCGGGCGGATGGTGCGCGGCGCCTGCGCCATGCCGTAGGCAATCGGATAGGCGATCAGCAGGGTGAGGAAGGTGGAGATGCCGGCAATCACCACGCTCGAGATATAGGCATTGATGTAAAGCGAATCCTCGGTGAGGTAGGTGTAGTTGTCCAGGGAAAGCTCGCCGATCTTGCTCCACAGCCCGGCCCAGCCGTCGGCCAGCGAGAAGACCGGCTCGTAGGGCGGCATGGCGATCGCCGTCGTCGACAGCGAGATGCGGAAGACGATGAAGAACGGCGCCAGGAAGAAGAGCAGCAGCCAAGCATAAGGGATGGTGATGACGAGACGATTGTAGAGGCCGGAGGCGAGCTTGCCCATGAGGTCAATCCTTCAGCAGCACGCCGGCGTTCTCGTCGAACGAGATCCAGACTTCCTGGTCGTAGGTGAAGGGGTCGTCGACCGCCCGCTGGGCATTGAGGGACGAGGCCTTGACGATCTTGCCGCTCTGCAATTTCACATGAAAGACGGTCATGTCGCCGAGATAGGCGATGTCCCAGAGTTCGCCCCTGGCGGCGTTGACCGAAGCATTGGCGGGTGCTGCACGCCCGACCCGCATCTTCTCCGGCCGGATGGCGAAGCCGACGGCGCTGCCGGCCGGCGGCGTCTCGGACGCGGCGACGCGCACGCTGAAGCCGCTGTCGACGGATATCTCGACGGCACCATTGCCCGATGCGGCGACCTTGCCGTCGAAGATGTTGACGTCGCCGATGAAATCCGCAACGAAGCGGGAATTCGGCGCCTCGTAGATCTCCGCCGGTGTGGCCACCTGCACGACCTTGCCTTGGCTCATGACGGCGATGCGGTCGGCCATGGTCATCGCCTCTTCCTGATCGTGGGTGACGACGACGAAGGTGAGACCGAGGCTCTGCTGCAGGTCCATCAGCTCGAACTGGGTTTCCTCGCGCAGCTTCTTGTCGAGCGCGCCGAGCGGTTCGTCGAGCAGCAGCACCTTCGGGCGTTTGGCGAGCGAGCGGGCGAGCGCCACCCGCTGGCGCTGGCCGCCGGAAAGCTGGTTCGGCTTGCGGGAGGCGAACTGCTCGAGCTTGACGAGCTTCAGCATCTGCGAGACGCGGTCGGTCATCTCATCCTTGGCCATGCCGTCCTGTTTCAGGCCGAAGGCGATATTCTTCTCCACCGTCATGTGCGGGAAAAGCGCATAGGACTGGAACATCATATTGACCGGCCGCTTGTAGGGCGGCGTGCCGGCCATGTCGGTGCCATCGAGAACGATCTCGCCCGAAGTCGGCTGCTCGAAGCCGGCTAGCATGCGCAGCAGCGTCGACTTGCCGCAACCCGAAGCGCCGAGCAGCGCGAAGAACTCGCGGTGATAAATATTCAGCGACAGATCGTCGACGGCAGTAAAATCGCCGAAGCGCTTGGTGACATTCTTGAAAGCAATGAAGGGTTTTGCAGACGGATCGGTCCAAGGCGCAAAAGCGCGGCGGATATTGCCGAGAGACTTCATATTATTCCCCGAATAAAGGTTTTTCCGGCCTCCACCCCAGGCCGGTAATCGAAAGGCCCGGACGTTTCCGTCCGGGCCTAAGACTGAAATAATTACTGGCCGGTGACGATCTTCGTCCAGAGGCGCGTCCCCAGGCGCTGCGTTTTCGGATCCCACGGCTTGACCGTGAAGAGGTTCTTCATCACCGCTTCTGTGGGATAGACGGCCGGGTCTTCCAGAATGTCCTTGCTGACGAGTTGCTGCGAAGCCTTGTTACCGTTGGCATAGAAGGTGTGGTCGCTCGCCTTGGCGATGACCTCGGGCCGCATCATGTAGTTCAGGAATTCGTGGGCTTCGGCGACATGGGGCGCATCGGCGGGGATCGCCATCATGTCGAACCACATCTGGGCGCCTTGCGGGGGCACCGAATAATTGACCTCGACGCCGTTCTTGGCTTCGGCGGCACGGTCGCGCGCCTGCAGCATGTCGCCGGAATAACCGAAGGCGATGCAGATGTCGCCATTGGCAAGCGCATTGATATATTCGGACGAGTGGAACTTGCGGATATTGGGGCGGACGGCCGTCAGCAGTTCTTCGGCCTTCTTGAAATCCTCGGCCTTGGTGGAGTTCGGGTCGAGGCCGAGATAACGAAACGCGGTGGTGATGACGTCCTTCGGCGTGTCGAGAACGTAAATGCCGCAATCCTTGAACTTTGCAGCGACCTTCGGATCGAAGATCACTTCGAGGCCCGGCTTGGCATCTGGGCCGAGGATTTCGGCGACCTTCTTGACGTTGTAACCGATGCCGTCCGTGCCCCACATGTAATCGACAGCGTGTTCGTTGCCCGGGTCGTATTCGGCGGTGCGCTGCTGGATCACATCCCACATGTTGGAAAGGTTCGGCAGTTTCGACTTGTCGAGCTTCTGGAAGACTCCGGCCTGAATCTGGCGCTGCAGGAAGTCGGCCGTGGGAACGACGACATCATAACCCGTGCCGCCGGCAAGCAGCTTGGTTTCCACCGTCTCGTTGGAATCGAAGGTGTCGTAGACGACCTTGATGCCGGTTTCCTTGGTGAAGTCGGTCAGGATGGAGTCGTCGATATAATCCGACCAGTTGTAGACGTTGACCACGCGCTCCTGCGCAAAGGCCGGAGCGGCGGCAAGGAGTGCGGCAACGGCGGCGGCCGTCACGCTTGGGATGATTGACCTCATGACTTCTCCTGTTTGTTCAAAGATTCCGCACCCCCGGAGATCTTTTCCCTCTGGTTTTGCTCGCAGACTAAGAAGGAATTTCGCAGCCCACAAGCGCAAAATCCTGCCGCTTCAACGATTTCACAATCACTGGAAATCGAAGGCGCTGAGCCCGGCCACCATCTCGTCGAGACCGAGCGGCCGTGTCACCGGCGGCTCGGCCCGGGAAAGGCAGCCACGCCGCTCGCAGAGCCGGCAGGCCGGACCGATTTCAACCGGATCGAGCGCCGTCGCCTGGCCGTAGACCAGGGCCTCGCCGAGGGCAGCGTCGCAGCCGATCAGGATTGCGGTGCGCCGCAGCCTTTCGCCGAATTCGACGCTTGGCCCCTCCAGGGTGCGGGCGACCGTCAGGAAGGATGCGCCGTCCGGCATGACGACCGTTTCGGCCAGAATCTGGCCCGGCTGCAGGAAGGCGGCGTGGATATTGAGCTTCGGACAGCCGCCGCCGAAACGGGCCTGCGGAAAGCCCTGGGCGCCCGCCCGGCGCAGCCGGTGGCCGGCGGCATCGATCTCGATCAGGAAGAAGGAGATTGCGGCTGCCCCCGGCCGCTGCAGCATGGCAAGGCGCGCGGCGGCATGGCCGAAGGAGACGCCGAAACGCGCCCTGAGAATATCGATATCGTAACGCGTCGCCTTGGCCGCGGACAGAAAGGCTTCGTAGGGCATGGCGAGCGCTAGGGCGGCGATGCGGGCAAGCTCGAAGCGGGCGATGCGGCGGGCCTCGGCGGAGGAGAGCTGCAGATCGTCGAGTTCGGCATCGATGGCCGGCGCCAAGGCAAGGGTCGCCGCCTCGACGGCCATCTCGTGCGCACGGTCGGCCGGCGACAGGCGCTCGGAGATGAAAAGCCGCATCGAATGCCGGTCGAAACGGCGGCGCAGATCCGGCATGACGTGGACCGGCAGGATCCGCACCGCGATGCCGCGCTCGGCACGCAGCCAATCCTTCAGGCCGGCGGCAAGATCGACACCGCCGGGTAGCGTCGCGGCAAAGGCTTCCGCCGCCGTCTCGATCCGCCCGAAATAGCCGGACCGGCGCTCCAGCGTCTCGCGTACCTCGTCGAGCGGCAACCGGCCGGCGGCAACGGGCGCATGGCCCTCGGCGGCCATCAGCGCCGTCAGATCGGACAGCCGTGCGGCCTGCTCACGATAAGCGCGATAGAGCTTGATCATGCCGCTTGCGGCGTTGGGCGCGGCTTCCGCCACCTCGACCAGTTCCTGGTCGCCGGGCAATTCGCCCGCCAGCAGCGGATCGGCAAAGACTTCCTTGAGCTGGCCGAGACTGCCGCCGGTCTGTCCGCGCAACTCCTCCAGATCCACCCTGTAGACGGCCGCAAGCTTCAAAAGCAGCTGCACCGTCAGCGGCCGCTGGTTGCGCTCGATCAGGTTCAGGTAGGAAGGCGATATTTCCAGCGCCTCGGCCATGGCGGTCTGCGTCAGCGCCAGCGCATTGCGGATGCGCCGCAATTTCGGGCCTGCGAATATCTTTCGTTCCGCCATTGTCACACCCTTTGACAAGAAAGCGGCGCCAGCTTTTACAAAATTTTACAATTTCACAGCGCCGCCCTGTCAATCCTCGTCATCTTAACCTCTTTCCAGCCAGGAAATCAAAGGTTTTTCTGGCTATGCCGCGCGAAATTGTCAATCTTGTCATCAACACCCCTGACATCGGTTTTTCGTGAGGAGATCAGCATGACCGATTTTTACAAGCTCGTTCCAAATGCACCGGCGGGCCGCTTCGACGGCATCGACAGGCCTTATTCGGCCGATGATGTGCAGCGGCTCAGGGGCTCGGTGGCGCTCACCCACACGCTCGCCGAAATGGGGGCGGACCGGTTGTGGCGGCTGCTGCGCCAGGAGGATTTCGTCAATGCGCTCGGCGCGCTTTCCGGCAACCAGGCCATGCAGATGGTCCGCGCCGGGCTGAAGGCGATCTATCTCTCCGGCTGGCAGGTGGCGGCCGACGCCAATACGGCATCGGCCATGTATCCCGATCAGTCGCTCTACCCGGCCAATGCCGGGCCGGAACTTGCCAAACGCATCAACCGCACCCTGCAGCGCGCCGATCAGATCGAGACTTCGGAGGGCCAGGGACTTTCGGTCGACACCTGGTTCGCGCCGATCGTCGCCGATGCGGAGGCCGGTTTCGGCGGACCGCTCAATGCCTTCGAGATCATGAAGGCCTATATCGAGGCGGGTGCGGCCGGCGTCCACTTCGAGGACCAACTGGCCTCGGAGAAGAAATGCGGCCATCTCGGCGGCAAGGTGCTGATCCCGACGGCCGCCCATATCCGCAATCTCAACGCCGCGCGGCTTGCCGCCGACGTCATGGGGGTGGCGACACTGGTCATCGCCCGCACCGATGCGGAAGCGGCAAAGCTGCTGACGTCCGATATCGACGAGCGCGATCAGCCCTTCGTCGATTACGATGCCGGGCGCACGGTCGAGGGCTTCTATCAGGTCAGGAACGGCATCGAGCCCTGCATCGCCCGGGCCGTCGCCTATGCGCCGCATTGCGATCTCATCTGGTGCGAAACCTCGAAGCCCGACCTCGAGCAGGCGCGGCGTTTTGCCGAAGGCGTGCACAAGGTCCACCCCGGCAAGCTGCTTGCCTATAATTGCTCGCCGTCCTTCAACTGGAGGAAAAACCTCGACGAGGCGACGATCGCAAAGTTCCAGCGCGAACTCGGTGCGATGGGCTACAAGTTCCAGTTCATCACGCTCGCCGGCTTCCACCAGCTGAATTACGGCATGTACGAACTGGCGCGCGGCTACCAGCAGCGGCAGATGTCGGCCTATTCCGAGCTGCAGCAGGCCGAGTTCGCCGCCGAGGTCAACGGCTATACCGCCACCAAACATCAGCGCGAAGTCGGCACCGGCTATTTCGATGCCGTGTCGCTCGCCATCACCGGCGGCCGGTCTTCGACCACGGCAATGCACGGCTCGACCGAACATGCGCAGTTCAAACCGGCTGCGGAATAACCCGAAGAAGAGGAGACGATCATGGCATCCATTTCACGCGTCAGGGAACGGGCCGAGGAGCAGGCAACCAGCATGAGCGAGGATCAGCAGACGACGATCCGCATGCTCGCCAACGACCTGCATCGGCTGAACCAATCGGTCATGAAGGCCGTCGAGGCCGGCGTCTCGGTCGAGCTGGTGCGCTCGGCCCGCCATCACGGCGGCGACGGCAACTGGGGCGACCTGCTGATCCCCGTCGTCGTCACCAACCGGCACTGAGGAGAACCGCCCGCGCATCCGAAGAGATGCGCGGGCGGTTCATCGTAAATTTCAGCCGCGGCTCGGCCGTTTTCCGGCGAAGAGATCGGAATAACTTCTGATCAGCTTGGTCATGCGGTCGGCGACCGTACGGATCTCCGGGCGATGGCGGTCCTCGGCATTCATGACGATCCATTGCGCGTGGCGCAATTCCGGCAACTCGCCGCCAAGCCGCTGCAATTGCGGATCGAGATCGCCGACGAAACAGGGAAGCACGGTCTTGCCGGCGCCGGCGCGCACCAGATCCGGCAGCGACCGCGGCCGGTTGACGGTGGCGACGATATCCGTTGCGGCATGGGCGTGCGGCCAGCGCAGATAGGCCGAGATCGCCTCCTCCTCGGCGACCGCGATCCAGCGTTCGTCGGTCTCGGCGGCGTTGCGCCTGATATAACAGGCATAGGCCACCTCGCCGAGCCGGCGTGCGGCCAGATTGGCCTCCTCCGGCTCGAAGGCGCGAATGCCGATATCGCTCTCGCGATAGGCAAGGCTCGCCCGCGCCTCGCCAATGGTGAGCGAAATGGCGAAGGCATCGCCCGGCATGCGGATTGCCGTGAAATTCTCCGTCAGCAGCCAGGCGACCCAGGTGCCGGCGGCGATCCGGACCGTCGTGCCGCCCTCGCCCGATTGGCGCCAGGCGTCGACCTTGCGGGCGGCTGCCTCCATCTCCTGAAGGTGGTCGAGCAGCGCCTGGCCATCCCGGGTCAGGCGGTAGCCGGTCTGGCTGCGCGAAAACAAGGCGCGGCCGATCTCCTGTTCGAGATCAAGCATGCGCCGGCCGACGGTTGCGGGGCTGAGCCCGCTTGCCGTGCTTGCCCCCGTCAGGCCGCCGAGGCGGGCGACCTGCAGGAAAAGCTGATAGGAATCCCAATTCGCATTTTTCATTAATGAAAAACATAGCGGGATTTTCTCTGTTTATGAAGAGAAATTCGAAGCCTAAATCATGGGATGTCTTCTACAGGAAAGGACATCGCCATGATCGACATGATCATCATCGGAGGCATCCAGGGATTTCGGCACGATCGCAGGCCGGGCGGCGGCAAGGCGGAGGAGGATCGGTTCTATGCCGAATTCGGAGACGATAGCGTCATCCGCTTCGCCACCTGGCTGGCCTCGATCGAACTCATTTTGAAGCACGTTGCGTCGAAGGGACTACGCCGCAAAGCGGCGGCGCGATCCTGCGGCGGCTCTGGCCGCGTGCCTCAGGCGACTTTCCTTGCGCCGCGGTGAGCCGTGGCGGGCTCTGCGATGATGCGGAACCGCTCGATCAGCGCCATCAACGTATCGGCTTCGCCGGCAAGCAGGCGGCTTGCCTGCGTCGTCTCGGCCACCATCGAAGCGTTCTTCTCGGTCATCTGGTCCATGGCGTTGACCGAACCGTTGACCTCCTGAAGTGCTGCCGACTGGTCGCGGCTGGCGGTGGCGATGGTCTCGACATGACCGCTGATCGCGATGATCTCCTGGCTGATCGAGGCCAGGACGCTGCCGGTCTTCTGAACCAGCTCGGAGCCCACCGTCACTTCCCGGCTCGAGGTCTCGATCAGCGACTTGATCTGGCGCGCCGCATCGGCCGAACGCTGGGCGAGTTCGCGGACCTCCTGGGCGACGACGGCAAAACCCTTGCCTGCCTCGCCGGCGCGCGCCGCCTCGATGCCAGCGTTCAGCGCCAGAAGGTTGGTCTGGAAGGCGATATCGTCGATCACCTCGATGATCTGCTCGATCTGCTGCGAGGCCTGCTCGATGCGCTCCATGGCGGCGACGGCATCGCCGACGACGGCGCCGGAATTGTCGGCGGTCTTCTTGGTGGCGGCGACGACATTGTTGGCTTCGCGGGCGCGCTCGGCCGACGAGCGAACCGTGACGGTGATCTCCTCCACCGCCGCGGCGGTCTCTTCGAGACTTGCCGCCTGCGCCTCGGTGCGCTTGGAAAGCTCGCCTGTCGAAACCGAGACGGCGCCGCTGTTGCGCTGGATGGTCGAGGCGCTGTCGCGGATGCCGGAGAGCGTATCCTGGAGCCGCAGCAGGGAAGCGTTGAAATCGACGCGTAGTTGCTCCAGCCGGCCGACGAAGGGCGTGCCGATCGTTTCCGAGACATCACCCTGCGACAGGCGTCCGAGGCCGGCGGCAAGCTGGTTGACGGCAAAGTCGATCTGGCTGTCGAGCGAGCGCTTGTCGGCATCGTTCCTGGCGCGTTCTGCATCGCTCAAGGCACGCTGTTCGGCCGCCTGCGTTTCCAGGTCGCGCCTGGCGCGGGCGCTGTCGCGAAACAATGCCAAAGCCCGGCCGATATCGCCGAACTCGTTGTTCTTGTCGACGCAAGGGATTGCGCCATCGAGATCGCCTGATGAAATCGAGCGAACGCTCGCGGTCAGCGCCTGCAACGGCTTCACCGACAGGCGGATCGCATAGAAGGCGAGGACGCCGACGATGAGCATGACGACGAGGCCGACGCCGAGAACCAGCATCTGCAGCTCATTCAGCCTTTGGTAATAGAGTTCCATCGGAATGCCGATGAAGAGAATGCCGACATTGGCATTCGATGCATTCTTGATCGGAAAATAGCCGGTCATGAATTTGCGGCCGAAGAGATCCGCCGGGCCATAATAGGCTTCGCCCCTGGCGAGAACCGGCTGGGCGGGGTGCTCGGCGACGAGCTTGGTGCCGACGGCGCGGTCGCCGTTTTCCTTCTTGACGTTCGTGGAAATGCGAACGTAGTCGCTGCCCTGCTTCTGGAAGATGGTGGCGACGCCGGCGATCGACTGTGCCGTGCGGTCGACCAGCGAATGATCGGCAAGCGTGGGAACGGCGTCTTCGGTCACGGCGGAGATCTGGTTGTCCTTCAGCTCGATCTTGGCCGCCTGATCGGCCGCCCCATAGAGGACGGCCATGGCGCGGGTGGCTTCCCTGGCATCGGCAACCGCACCGTCCATGACATAGCGGCTCAGATTGTAGTAGGTCGCGCCGACGATGGCGGCCGTGCTGATCGCCAGCAGAAACAATGTGATCGCAACGATCTGGCGAACGATCGAGGTGGAGAAAAGGCGCAGCATCAGGACCCCCGGGAGAAACCAAGGCTAAATTAAGCGAAAAGCGTTAAGGAAAATTTTCCGTAAATCAGGGCCGCCGGCCGCGCGATTGTGAAACACAGAAACGGCCCCGGGAAAAGCCGGGGCCGTTCGAATGAAGACACATCAGGCGGCGGTCAGGCCGCGCGATAGACCGGCGCCACCGCCGTCTCGCCGTCGATCTTGAACTGCTGGATAAGCCTGCGCAGAGAGTCGGCCTCGTCGGCCAGTTCGCGGCTGGCGGCGGTCGTCTCCTCCACCATGGCGGCGTTCTGCTGCGTCATCTGGTCCATCTGGTTGACGGTGGCGTTGACGCTCTGCAGCGCGTTGGACTGGTCGTGGCTGGCGCGGGCGATCATCTCGACATGCTGGCTGATCGTGACGATCTGGGCACTGATCTTGGCGAGCACCGTGCCGGTCTCCTGGACGAATTGCGAGCCGGAGCTGACCTCGTTGGTCGACTTGTTGATCAGGCCCTTGATCTCCTGTGCGGCGGCTGCGGAACGCTGGGCGAGTTCCCGGACTTCCATCGCCACCACCGCGAAGCCCTTGCCGGCTTCACCGGCACGGGCCGCCTCGATGCCGGCGTTGAGGGCCAGCAAGTTGGTCTGGAAGGCGATCTCGTCGATGACGCCGATGATCTGCTCGATCTGGCGCGCGGCATCCTCGATGCGGCCCATCGCGTCGATCGCATTGCTGACGACGACGGCGGAATCGTCGGCGCTGCGCTTGGCCTGGCGGACGATCTGGTCGGCATCCTTGGCGCGTTCGGCCGACGAGCGGACGGTGACGGTGATCTCGTCGACGGCGGCCGCGGTCTCTTCGAGCGAAGCGGCCTGCTGTTCGGTGCGCTTCGACAGATCCTCGGCCGACTGGGCCATCTGATTGCCGTTGCCCTGGATCAGTTCGACATTGTCGCGGATCTGGCTCATCGTCGCCTGCAGGCGCATCATCGAACCGTTGAAATCCTGGCGCAGCTGTTCGAGGCGGCCGATGAAGGGCGTTTCGATCGTCGTCGAGATATCGCCCTGCGACATGCGTTCGAGGCCGGCGGCGAGTTGGTTGACGGCGAATTCGATCTGGCGATCCATTTCGCGCTTTTCGGCGTCGTTGCGCTGGCGCTCGTGTTCGGCGGCGGCGCGTTCCTCGTCGCTCTGCTCCTCGATGCGGATCTTCGAGATGGCGTTTTCCTTGAAGATGCCGAGCGCGCGGGCCATGTCGCCGATTTCGTCGTAGCGCTGCTCACCGGAGATGCTGGTGTCGAGCGCCCCTTCGGCGATGCGGCGCATGGCGCCGGTGATCTGGCTGATCGGGCGCTGCAGCGTCAGCACCAGGGCGATGCCGCCGAGGATCGACAGGAGGATGCCGAGACCGGTGGTCATGACCGAGATGCTGTTTGCCTGGGTGCGCTCGGTGCCGGCCGTCTGCTTCTGCAGCTCGGCGAAATCGGTCAGCTTCTTCCAGATGCCGTCGAGTTCCTGGCGGGCCGCAGCATAGGCCGTGACGCGCTCGCCGATCGTGTCGACAATCTTCGAGCCGCCGCCGGAGATGGCGTCGAGCGCCGGCTGGATCGCGCCGGAGATGCCTTCGGCAAAGCCCATGCCCTTGGCGCTGGTGATCAGCACCTGCATGTCCTTGCCGAGCGTGCCGGCCTGCTGCTGCAGGCGCACGAGATTATCCTTGCTTGAATTGGCGAGGAAATCGGAAAGGACGATCTGCAGCGCATAGACGGAATTTTCGAGGCGGCGCGTATCCTGAAGCACGGAATTGGTCTGGGCGATGCGGCCTTCGAGCTCGGCGAAACGCTGTGTCGCCTCGCGCATCTTCTGCGTTGCCGTCAGCTGCGTATAGGTCGAGGTCTGGCGGAAACGCGAGACCAGACGGCCGAGTTCGGCGATGTCCTCGTCGGTCGGCGTAGGCATCTGGGCGATCGCCTTGATGCTGTCGATCGTTGCGGTCAGCGCGTCGATGACGTTCTTCTGATTGGTCGGAACCGAAATGGCGATCTGCCGCTGGGCTTTGATGATCGCAGGCATCTGTTCGTTGATGTAGGCGATCTTGTCCTGCGGCGTCTGCGGCTTGCTGTAGCCGCTGGCGACGGTGCCGAGGAAGTCGCCGCCCTTCAGCAGGCGGTCGGCGGTGCGCAGCGTGATGGTGGCGGCACCCTCGTCGTTCTGCAGCGCCGTCTGCAATTCCTCGGCCTGGTAGGAGACCGTAAAGCGGGTGCTGATCAGGCTCTTCTGCGCGGCGTCGATCTGCTCATGCAACGCCTGTTCCTGCTCATGCAGCGACCAGAGCTTGTCGACGACGCCTGAAATGTCCTTGGTGCGGCGCGATGCCTCGGCAAGGCTGTCGCGGCCGGCGGCCTCGTCGCCCACCTGGTTCAGCGTCTGGTCGAGCACGCCCTGCTGGGTCTTCAGTTCCGCGGTCAGCTTGTCGCGCGCCTCCGGGCTGGTGACGCGCAGAAAATCGTCCATCGAACCGTAAAGATCCTTGAAGCCGCTCAGCGACTGCAGCACGCTGTTGGATATTTCCATGCGGCCCTGTAGAAGTCCCGAGGCGTAAAGGCCCGTCAGGCCGACCGCCGAAATGGTGACGACGAAAGGCAGAACGAAGATCAGAACCTTGGTCTTGATCCTGAAGCGGGAAAGAATCTTGTCAATCAACATGGCGTTCCGGGCCTTTCATACACCACTCCTCCCGCAGGCGGCCATAGGGCGCCAGCCGGGTGCACATCGAGCTGTTTTTTAAATTTACATTGGGGAACCCGGAAGCCAGGCGGCAGTCATTGCCAGTTCATGTCCAAACAACTTGGAGATGCCCAAATAATCGCGAGCAATTGTGTCAGATTAGGTATTAATTTTCGGATAAGCGGTGACGGCAGGTTAAGCCAAGGCAGTGAAATAGTTGCAAATTGCCGGCCGCAACACCGCAGCGCGGCAATCGACATGCCGCAATGTTCTTTCAAGGCCGGCAGACGGGATCAGATGAGGTGCGACAGCAGCAGCGCGAGGCTGGCGGCGGTGGCGCCGGCGGCAAGCATCAGATAACGCAGGGCCACCATCCGGGCGTTCGGCTTTGCCTCGGCAATTGCGATGGCGCGGGCGCGTCGTGTGTTTCCGGTCATGCTCGAAACCTCACTTCTGTCTGACACAACAATCCAACAAAACAGCTTGCCGGTAAAGCATTATCTAGGAACGATCTTGCAAACCGCCAATTGAGACAGGATGGCGCACCTCTCTTAAGAAGTCTTGAATCACTATTACTAATATATGGCGCAGCGGTTTCGGAGACCGGCTGACAACACCGCCTCAGACGCATTCGCCCGCAGCAAATCCGGAGGCCCAGGCCCACTGGAAATTATAGCCGCCGAGCCAGCCGGTGACGTCGACGCATTCGCCGATGAAATAAAGCCCGGGCACGGCCTTTGCCTCCATGCTGCGGGAATCGAGCGCTGCCGTATCGATACCGCCGAGCGTCACTTCGGCGGTGCGGTAGCCTTCCGAGCCGGATGGCTTGAGCGCAAAATTCTGGGCGCTGGCGGCAAGGCGCAGCAACGCTTTGTCGGGCAGATCGGCCATGTTGCCGGAGATTTTTTCGCGTTCCGCGAGAAACTGCGCCAGGCGCTTCGGCAGGATGTCGCCAAGAGCGGTCTGCGGCGACTGGCGGCCATTGCGCTGTTTTGCCGTCTTCAGATGCGCCGCGATGTCGATATCCGGTTCGATCGCCACAACGATCTCGTCTCCCTCGCGCCAGAAAGAGGAGATCTGCAGGATGGCGGGGCCGCTCAAGCCCCGATGGGTAAAGAGCAGCGCTTCGCGGAAAGCCGTCTTGCCATGGCGGATTTCGGCCGGCGCGGCGATGCCGGCAAGCGGGGCGACGGCCTCGAGCAGGCCGGGATCCAGCGTCAGCGGCACGAGGCCGGGGCGGGTTTCGAGCACGGGAAGACCGAACTGCTCGGCGAGGCGATAGGCAAAGCCGGTGGCGCCCATCTTCGGGATCGACTTGCCGCCGGTGGCGATGATCAGCGACGATGCTTCATAGACGCCCTCACCTGTGGAGACGCGGAAGCCCGCCTCCGTCCTTTCGACGCTTGAGATTTCGGCGCCGAGATGCAGCATAGCACCAGCTGCGCGCATCTCCTCCAGCAGCATGCGGATGATGTCCTTGGCGCTGTCGTCGCAGAAAAGCTGGCCGAGCGTCTTCTCGTGCCAGGCAATGCCGTGGCGGTCGACCATGGCGATGAAATCGGCGGGCGTGAAACGGGCGAGCGCGGACTTGCAGAAATGCGGATTGGCGGAGAGGAAGTTCTTCGGCCCGGCATGGATATTGGTGAAATTGCAGCGGCCGCCGCCGGAGATGCGGATCTTCTCGCCGGGCGCCCTTGCATGGTCGAGGACCACGACCGAGCGGCCGCGTTTTCCGGCCCGGATAGCCGCCATCATGCCCGCCGCCCCGGCGCCGATGACGATGACGTCGCTTTTGCGCTGCAAACCCGTTTCCCCGATCAAGACAGCGTCTTCTTTTTCCATCGAAGGGCGAAAGTCAACGTTCTCAACCTCTCGCCAATTGGCAAAGTCCGGTTATGATGGCGCCACGATCAACCAAACCGGTGTGTCATGTCCCCAAAAAAGACGACGCTGAAGCCTGCCAGAAACGTACCCGCCTCGAAGCAGACACCCCCGGACCCCGGATCCCTGCGCGGCGTTGCGAACTGGAAGGAAGCAGCGCGGTGGCTGAGGGACAGGGGCATCGAAGATATCGAATGCATCACGCCGGACCTTGCCGGCGTGCCGCGCGGCAAGATGATGCCGAGCTCGAAATTCACCTCGAACACGTCCTTGGCGCTGCCGTCGGCGATCTACAGGCACACGATTTCGGGCGAATATCCGGATGAGACCGAGAGCTTCCGCTACGAGCCGCGCGACAGCGACCTGAAGCTGATGCCCGATCTTTCGACGCTGTCCGTCGTGCCCTGGGAGACCGACCCGACGGCGCAAGTGATCTGCGACATCGTCGATTCGGACGGTGGCGAAGTATCTTATACGCCGCGCAACGTCTTGAAACGCATCCTGAGCCTCTATCACGAGCGCGGCTGGAAGCCGATCGTGGCACCGGAGATCGAATTCTATCTGGTCGCCAAGAATGACGATCCCGACTATCCGCTGCACCCGCCCAAGGGGCGGTCCGGCCGCTCGATCCTCGGCGGCCAGGGCTATTCGATCGCCGGCATCAACGAGTTCGATGAGTTGATCGACGACATCTACCATTTCTCGGAGAAGCAGGGCCTGGAGATCGACACGCTGATCCACGAGGAAGGACCGGCGCAACTCGAGATCAACCTGCGCCACGGCAACCCGATCGAGCTTGCCGACCAGGTGTTCCTGTTCAAGCGCACGATCCGCGAGGCGGCGCTGAAACACGACATCTATGCGACCTTCATGGCCAAGCCGATGCAGGGCCAGCCGGGTTCGGCGATGCATATCCATCAGTCGGTGGTCAATATCGAGACCGGCAGGAACGTCTTCTCCAATCCGGACGGATCGGCATCGAAGGAATTCTTCCATTTCATCGGCGGCATGCAGAAATTCGTGCCGAGCGCGATGGCGATGCTGGCGCCCTATGTGAACTCCTACCGGCGCCTGCAGCCCGACATGTCCTGCCCCGTCAACAATGCCTGGGGCTACGACAACCGCACGACGGCCTTTCGCGTTCCGGTTTCCGATCCGCAGGCCCGGCGCGTCGAAAACCGGCTGCCGAGCTCGGATGCCAATCCCTATCTGGCGCTCGCCGCCTCGCTCGCCGCCGGCCTGCTCGGCATCATGAAAGAGATCGAGCCGACGGCGCCGACGGAGGATTCGGCCAATGAAGGCTCGATCGACCTGCCGCGCGGCCTGCTGGAAGCCGTGGCGCTGCTCGAGGACGAGCCGGCCTTCGAGGAAATGTTCGGCTCTCAGTTCATTGGCCTTTATGCCGGCGTCAAGCGCGGCGAGTTCGAGACTTTCATGCAGGTGATCAGCCCTTGGGAGCGGGAATTCCTTCTGCTCAACGTGTAAGGGACCGTCATGGCATTGCAGGAGACGTGGCAGAGCCCGATCGCGCCCGGGCTATCCTGGTATCAGGCAACCGCGGGGGAGCGGCCGACCTATGCCGCCCTCGACGGGTCGAGAACCGCAGACGTCGCCATTATCGGCGGCGGCTATACCGGCCTGCAGGCCGCCTATCATCTGGCCAAAGCGGGCGTTTCGGTGGTGCTCATCGAGGCCTGCCGCTTCGGTGACGGGGCGTCCGGGCGCAATGGCGGCCAGCTCGGCACCGGCCAGCGGTGGTGGCCGGAAGAACTCGAGGAGAAGATCGGCTACGAACGCTCGAAGGCGCTGTTCGATCTTGCCGAGGCGGCCAAGCGCCATCTCCTCGATTTTTCCCGCGAGCACCAGATCGAGATGGATTATGCGCCCGGCCAGCTCAATGTCGCGCACAAGGCAAGCTACCGACGTGACTATCAGGAAAATGCCGAGATCGCCGCAGAGCGCTACGGCTATCCGCATTTGAGCTTCATGGACGAGAGGGAAACGCAGGAGCGGCTGGGCTCGAAGCGTTTTTATTGCGGCGTGCGCGATGTCGGCACGGGCCATATCCACCCGCTGAAACTGCTGATCGGGCTGGCACGGGTCGCCGCCAATGCCGGCGCCGATCTCTTCGAGATGACCAAGGCTACGGCGATCCGCCAAGGCGGCGGCAAGGTGACGGTCGAAACCGAAAAGGGAACGATCACCGCCGACCGCGCGCTGATCGCCTGCGACGGCCATATCGACGGACTCGAACCGGTGACGGCAAGCCATGTCATGCCGATCCGGTCCTTCATCGGCGCCACCGTTCCGCTCGACGGGCATCCCGATGTGCTGCCCGGCGGCGAAGCCGTCGCCGATTCGCGCTTCGTCGTGCGCTATTTCCGCAAATTCGGCGACGGCCGCCTGCTATTTGGCGGACGCGAGGCCTATACATCGGACAATCCGAAGGACATTTCGCAGCATATCCGCCGGCAGATCGCCGAGATCTATCCCGCGCTGAAAGATATCGAGATCACCCATGCCTGGGGCGGCAACGTCGGTATCACCATGCCGCGCCAGCCTTTCGTGCGCGAGGTCATGCCCGGCGTCATCTCGATCGGCGGTTATTCCGGCCATGGCGTCATGCTGTCAAACTACTGTGGCAAGCTTTACGCGGAAACGGTGCTGGGAAAATCCCGCGATCTCGACCTGTTCGAATCGCTCGATATTCCGGCCTTTCCCGGCGGTGCGCGCATGCGGGCTCCGCTGCTTTTTCTTGCCTTGTCGTGGTTTGCTCTTCGCGACAAGTTTTAGTCCGATTGCGGATTTCCTCTTTGCGGAATTCGCTCTAAAACCGGTGCCTGACAGATTCATTGCACTGCACACTGGCTTTTTTAAATCGATTAGATTAAAAGGGCCGCCAACCAGCATGATTGAGAGATAAGCTCATGAGCAGCCAGATCATTCCCGTTGAGCCTTTTGATTACGTCGTCTTCGGCGGCAGCGGCGACCTTGCCGAACGCAAGTTGCTGCCCGCCCTTTATCATCGCCAGATCGAGGGCCAGTTCTCCGAACCGACCCGCATCATCGGCGCCTCGCGCAGCCCGCTTTCGCATGAGGAATACCGCAAGTTCGCCAAGGACGCGCTGAAGGAGCACCTGAAGAAGGGTGAATATGACGAAGCCGAGGTGGAGAAGTTCTGTGCCCGCCTCTACTACGTCTCGGTCGATGCCCGCACCGATGCCGGCTGGGATCAGTTGAAGAAGCTGCTCGACGAGGGCAAGGAGCGCGTGCGTGCCTTCTACCTTGCCGTCGCGCCCGGCATCTTCGGCGATATTTCGCAGAAGATCCACGACCACAAGCTGATCACCAAGTCGACCCGCATCGTTGTCGAAAAGCCGATCGGCCGCGACCTGGCCTCGGCGCTGCAGCTCAACGATACGATCGGCCGCGCCTTCAAGGAAGAACAGATCTTCCGCATCGATCACTATCTCGGCAAGGAGACGGTGCAGAACCTGATGGCGCTGCGCTTTGCCAATGCGCTCTATGAGCCGCTGTGGAACGCCAACTACATTGATCACGTGCAGATCACCGTGGCCGAAGCGGTCGGCCTGGAAGGTCGTGCCGGCTATTACGATACGGCCGGCGCATTGCGCGACATGGTGCAGAACCACATCCTGCAACTGCTCTGCCTGACGGCGATGGAAGTGCCCTCGTCGATGGATTCGGAAGCGGTTCGCGACGAGAAGCTGAAGGTGCTGCGCGCCCTGAAGCCGCTCAATGCCTCCAATGTCGAGCAGGCGACGGTGCGCGGCCAGTATCGCGCCGGCGCATCGGGCAGCGGCCCCGTCAAAGGCTATCTCGAAGAACTCGAAGGCGGCGTCTCGAACACCGAGACCTTCGTCGCCATCAAGGCGGAGATCAACAACTGGCGCTGGGCGGGCGTTCCCTTCTACATCAGAACCGGCAAGCGCCTGACCGGCCGCATGTCCGAGATCGTCATTACCTTCAAGCCGATCCCGCATGCGATCTTCGACCAGGCAGCCGGGCGCATTGTCGCCAACCAGCTGATCATCCGGCTGCAGCCGGATGAGGGCGTCAAGCAGTCGCTGATGATCAAGGATCCGGGCCCGGGCGGCATGCGCCTGCGCAACGTCTCGCTCGACATGAGCTTCGCCCAGGCCTTCAACGTCCGCAATCCCGACGCTTACGAACGTCTGCTGATGGACGTGGTCCGCTCCAACCAGACCTTGTTCATGCGCCGCGACGAAGTCGAAGCGGCATGGAGATGGGTGGATCCGATCCTCAAGGGTTGGGAGACGACCGGCCAGCAGGTGCAGGGCTATACGGCCGGCACTTGGGGCCCGAGCCAGGCCATCGCGCTGATCGAGCGCGACGGCCGCACCTGGCACGACGATATCTAGGACGAAACCGATGGCATCGACCCTGCATTCCTTCGCCAGCGCCGCAGACCTCGCCGGCAGTCTCGCCGACAAGGTCGCGAGCACGCTTTCGGCGGCAATCTCAGCCCGCGGAACGGCGTCCATCGCCGTTTCCGGCGGCTCGACGCCGAAAGCCTTCTTCCAGGCGCTGTCGACCCGCGACCTCGCCTGGGAAAAGGTGACGATCACGCTCGTCGACGAGCGTTTCGTGCCGGCCGACAATCCGCGCTCGAACCATCTGCTGGTCGATGCCAATCTCTTGCAGAACAAGGCGAAGTCGGCGCGTTTCGTGCCGCTTTACCAGCCCGCCGCCTCCGTTGAGGTCGCCGCCCGGCTGGCGACGGAAAAGAGCGCCGAGATCGGCATTCCCTTCGATGTCGTCATCCTCGGCATGGGCGGCGACGGCCACACGGCCTCGTTCTTTCCCGGCGGCAGCAATCTTGCCAAGGCGCTCGATGCATCGACGCCGCGCGGCATCATCACCATGGAAGCGGAAGGGGCCGGCGAGCCGCGCCTGACCTTCACCTTCTCCAGTCTTCAGGATGCCGCACTCCTGGTTCTCCATATCGAGGGCGAAGGCAAAAAAGACGTTCTCGCCAAGGCGGAAGGCAACGGAGACGAGGCAGACATGCCGATCCGCGCCGTTCTGCGCCGGGCCACTTCCCCGGTCGAGATCTACTGGGCTCCCTGATCGGCCCCAGACCCGGATCCGGATGGCCGGAGCCGCCGAAACAGATAAGACAACGAACAAGGCAGGGATCTTCCATGTCCGCTCACGCACGCATTTCTGCGATCACCGATCGCATTGTCGAACGCTCGAAGCCGACCCGAGAGCGCTACCTGGAACGCCTGCGCGCCGCAGCGTCCAAGGGTGTCGCTCGCTCGGTGCTCGGCTGCGCCAACCTCGCCCACGGCTTCGCGGTCTGTTCCCCCGCCGACAAGGATGCGCTGGCCGGTGACCGTATCCCCAATCTCGGCATCATCACCGCCTATAACGACATGCTCTCGGCCCACCAGCCCTTCGAGACCTATCCGGCCATCATCCGCGAAGCGGCCGCTCAGGCCGGCGGCGTGGCGCAGGTGGCCGGCGGCGTGCCGGCCATGTGCGACGGCGTCACCCAGGGACAGCCGGGCATGGAGCTTTCGCTGTTCTCGCGCGATTTGATCGCCATGTCGGCGGGCGTCGGCCTGTCGCACAATATGTTCGATGCCGCCCTCTTCCTCGGCGTCTGCGACAAGATCGTGCCGGGCCTCGTCATTGCGGCATTGTCCTTCGGGCACCTGCCGTCGATCTTCGTTCCCGCCGGTCCGATGACGACGGGGCTGCCGAACGACGAGAAATCGCGCGTGCGCCAGCTTTTCGCCGAAGGCAAGGTCGGCCGCGCCGAACTCTTGGAGGCGGAATCGAAGTCCTATCACGGCCCGGGCACCTGCACCTTCTACGGCACCGCCAACTCCAACCAGATGCTGATGGAGATCATGGGCTTCCATATGCCCGGCTCCTCCTTCATCAATCCCGGCACGCCGCTACGCGAAGCGCTGACACGCGAAGCCGCCAAGCGGGCCTTGGCGATCACCGCGCTCGGCAACGAGTTCACGCCGGCCGGCGAGATGATCGACGAGCGCTCGGTCGTCAACGGCGTCGTCGGCCTGCATGCGACCGGCGGCTCGACCAATCACACGCTGCACCTCGTCGCCATGGCGCGGGCGGCCGGCATCCAGCTCACCTGGCAGGACATTGCCGAGCTTTCGGAAGTGGTGCCGCTGCTGGCCCGCGTCTATCCGAACGGGCTTGCCGACGTGAACCATTTCCAGGCGGCCGGCGGCATGGGCTTCCTGATCAAGGAACTGTTGAAGCACGGCCTGGTGCATGACGATGTGCGCACCGTCTTCGGCCAGGGCCTCGAAGCCTATACGGTCGATGCCCGGCTCGGCGAGAACCGGACCGTGCTGCGCGAGCCGTCGCCGGAAAAAAGCCACGACCCCAAGGTGCTCTCCAGCATCGAAACACCCTTCCAGGCGAATGGCGGGCTGAAGATGCTACGCGGCAATCTCGGCAAGGCTGTTATCAAAATCTCGGCGGTCAAGCCGGAGCGCCACGTCATCGAGGCGCCGGCGATCGTCTTCCACAGCCAGCAGGAACTGCAGGACGCTTTCAAGGAAGGCAAGCTCAATCGCGATTTCATCGCGGTCGTCCGCTTCCAGGGCCCGAAGGCGAACGGCATGCCGGAACTGCACAAGCTGACGCCGCCGCTCGGCGTGCTGCAGGACCGCGGTTTTCGCGTGGCGTTGCTAACCGACGGGCGCATGTCCGGCGCATCCGGCAAGGTGCCGGCGGCGATCCACGTCACCCCGGAAGCAGTCGACGGCGGCCCGATCGCCCGCATCAAGGACGGCGACATCATTCGTCTGGACGCCATCAAGGGCACGCTCGAGCTGCTCGTCGATGCGGCCGACTTGGCCGAGCGCGAGCCGGTGAGCGCCGATCTCTCCGACAATGAATTCGGCATGGGCCGCGAGCTCTTCGCACCCTTCCGCCGCGCCGTTGGCGCTTCGGATCAGGGGGCGAGCGTGCTCTTCCACAGCTGAGCAAAGACGCTCCAGGCAAACAAAAACCCGCGAGGCGCGCGCAGCACCCCGCGGGTTTTTTGTTATCAGTTTTGCGATCTGTCAGGCGCGGATGTCGAGAACGTAGTCGCGATGCGCCGGATGGGTGCTGTAGACGAAGATCTTGTTCAGTTCCTTCTGCGTCAGCAGGCGCAGGAAGCGAACTTCGACCGTATTGTTGGCGTTGACCTTCATCAGCAGGCAGCCGACCTTGGTGATGCGAGCATCCGGAATATCCAGATAGAACTGCTTCGGCAGGTTGAACTGGGTCAGGATCGCCAGTGTGGCGCTGCTCATCGAAATCCGGACAATATCGCAGCGACGCGAAGCCGCGTGCATGACACCCTTTTCCGTATATTCGATGCGCGCGGCATTCATCGTGTCCTCCATTTTGAACCGCGCCTCGCGGTCGTACATGAAGGATTCTTCCTTGCTCAGGAAATGAGACTTTGGCTGTGACGGATTGGAAGCGGCCACTTGCTTATCCCCCTCATAAATTGACTGGGAAAAGGTAGCAGCCGATCTTTAACAGAAAGTGAGAATTCGGCCCGTCCCACACAATTTCTGGTAATATTCCCCCAAAAATGGTTGCCTCATTTTCGATAGGTGTGGCCGCTCGCATCAAAGAGATGCAGCTTCTGCCGGTCGGCGGCAAATCGCATTCTCTGACCCTTGTGGACATCGTAGATGCCGGGCAGCTTGACGACGATCGGCTCACCCGGGACCAGGCCCTCGATATAGAGCAGCGTCACTTCGCCGAGCGCTTCGACGATCGACACCTCGCCCTCGAAAAGATAATCGGCGCCGTCGGCAATCCTCAGATCCTCCGGGCGGACGCCGAAGCTCGCCTGCTTGCCCTTCTCGACCGCGTCGGTCGCCACATCCAATGTCACCGACATGCCGCCGGTCAGCGTTACCGTCGTCTGGCTTCCGGTGCCGGCGACCGTCGCCGGGATGATGTTCATGGCCGGCGAGCCGATGAATTTCGCAACGAAAAGGTTGGCGGGGCGCTCGTAGAGCTCCAGCGGCGCACCGACCTGCTCGATATTGCCGGCGGAGAGAACGACGATGCGGTCGGCAAGCGTCATCGCCTCGACCTGGTCGTGGGTCACGTAGATCATCGTCGTATCGGCCATCTGTTCGTTCAGGCGGGCGATCTCGATGCGGGTGGCGACGCGCAGCGCCGCATCGAGGTTGGACAGGGGCTCGTCGAACAGGAAGACCTTCGGATCACGGCAGATGGCGCGGCCGATCGCCACGCGCTGGCGCTGGCCGCCGGAGAGCGCCTTCGGCAGGCGGTCGAGATATTTGGTCAGCTGCAGGCTCTCGGCCGCGGCCCGCACACGGCGGTCGATCTCCTGCTTGTTTTCGCCGGCGATCTTCATGCCGAAGGCCATGTTGTCGAAAACGGTCATGTGCGGATAGAGCGCATAGGACTGGAAGACCATGGCGATGCCGCGCTTGGAGGGCGGCACGTCATTGACGAGGTGGCCGTCAATATACATCTCGCCGCCGGTGATCGCCTCGAGACCGGCGATCATGCGCAGCAGCGTGGACTTGCCGCAGCCGGACGGACCGACGAAGACGATGAACTCGCCTTGCTTGATATCGAGGTCGATCCCGTGCAGAACGTCCACGGAACCGTAGGATTTGCGGATATCCTTCAGCGTCAGTCCAGTCATGTCTCTCTCCCCTGATCCTTAAGCCAGACGGGCGAAATACGCGCCCCAGGCCGGAATATCGATCTTGTCGCCATAGTTGTTGCTGATAAAGCCATGCCCCGTCAACGCCTGCCATTCTCCCGCGGGCAAGATGACACCTGTTTCGGCCGGGCTCATGTTGAAGACGCAGAGCAGCTTCTCATTGCCGTATTCACGGGTGAAGACCAGCGCGTCGCCCTGCGGCTCGTCGAATTCGATCTCGCCCTTGGCGAAAGCCGGATGCAGCTTGCGGAAGGCGATGAAGCGGCGGTAATGCTCCAGCACCGAAGTCTCATCGCCCTGCTGGACGCTGACGGCGCGCAGGATATGCTCGACCGGCACCGGCAGCCAGGGCTTGACGGTGGAGAAACCGCCCTGGGCAACCTGGCTGTCCCAGACCATCGGCGTGCGGCAGCCGTCGCGGCCCTTGAATTCCGGCCAGAACTGGATGCCGTAGGGATCCTGCAGATCCTGATAGGCGAGATCGGCCTCGGTCAATGCCAGTTCCTCGCCCTGATAGAGGCAGACGGAGCCGCGCAGCGTCAATAGCAGCGAGGCATAGAGCTTGGCGAAGGCGTCGTGATCGGCGACCAGCCCGCCCCAGCGGCTGACATGGCGCACGACATCGTGGTTGGAGAAGGCCCAGCAGGCCCAGCCATCGGGCGCCGCGGCTTCGAAATCCTGCATCACCTCTTCGACGCGTTCGGCCGTCAGCGGATCGGGCGCCAGGAACTCGAAGGCATAACACATATGCATCTTGTCGTTGCCGGAGGTATATTCGCCGACGATTTCGAGGCCGCGCTGGCTGTCGCCGACCTCGCCGACGGCGGCGATCGCCGGAAACTCCTCGAGAACGGCGCGGAAGCGCTTCAGGAAGGCAAGATTCTCCGGGCGGTTCTTGTCGTAGATATGCTCCTGGAAATTATAGGGATTGACCGCCGGCGCCGTCGAGGCGTTGCGGCGCTCGGGAGCCAGGGCGGGATTGTCGCGTAAAAGCGGATCGTGGAAATAGAAATTGATGGTGTCGAGGCGGAAGCCGTCGACGCCGCGATTGAGCCAGAAGCGCACGACATCGAGCAGGCGATCCTGCACTTCCGGATTATGCAGGTTCATATCCGGCTGCGAGGTCAGGAAGTTATGCAGATAATACTGCATGCGCGTCGGATCCCACGCCCATGCCGAGCCGCCGAAGATCGACAGCCAATTGTTCGGCGGCGTACCGTCCGGCTTGGCGTCGGCCCAGACATACCAGTCGGCCTTGGCGTTGGTCTTGCTGGAGCGGCTTTGGACGAACCAGGGGTGCTGATCCGAGCTGTGGGAGATGACCAGATCGATCATCACCCGGATGCCGAGGCGATGGGCCTCAGCGATCATCGTGTCGAAATCCACCAGCGTGCCGAAGATCGAATCGACGTTCTCATAGTCGGAGACATCGTAGCCGAAATCGCGCATCGGCGAAGTGAAGAAGGGCGAGATCCAGATGGCATCGACGCCGAGGCTTGCCACATGCGGCAAGCGGGCGGTGATGCCCTTCAGGTCGCCGATGCCGTCGCCGTTCGAATCCTGGTAGGAGCGGGGGTAGATCTGATAGATCACCGCGCCGCGCCACCAGTCCTTGTCAGGGGTCGAGATCGATTGGGAAGCCACGTTCATGGGATATCCTGTCTGAAGTCACGTTCGGAAATGGTCAGCCTCCCTTGACCGAACCGGCCAGCAGACCGCGCACCAGATAACGCTGCAGCCCGAAGAAGACGAGCAGCGGCACGATGATGGTGACGAAGGCCGACGCCGTCAAAATCTCCCAATTGCCGCCGCGCGAGCCGAGCAGCGCGTTCAGGCTGCCGGTCAGCACGAGGTGGTCCTTGTCGGTGCCGAGGAAGACCATGGCGACGAGAAGGTCGTTCCACACCCACAGAAACTGGAAGATGGCGAAGGAGGCGAGTGCCGGGAAGGACAGAGGCAAAACGATGCGGGTGAAGATCTCGAAATCGCTGGCGCCGTCGACGCGGGCGGATTCGATGATCTCCTTCGGCAGGCCGGCGATATAGGCCCGCAGGAGATAGATGGCGAGCGGCATGCCGAAGGCGGTATGGGCCAGCCAGATGCCGGGGTAGGTCTTCGACGGCTGGCCGAGCATGTTGCCGATCTCGTTATAGAGACGCAGCAGCGGGATCAACGACATCTGCAGCGGCACGACGATGAGGCCGACGACGAGTGCAATCAACAGCGCCCGGCCGGGAAACTCCATCCAGCTCAAGGCGTAGGCTGCAAAGGCGGCAATCAGGATCGGAATGATCGTCGCCGGGATCGTCACCGTCAGCGAATTGATGAAGGACTGGCCGATGCCCTCGCCGGTCAGAACGGTCTTATAGTTCTGCATGGTGAATTCCGGCGGGGCCGAGACGGAGGCATAGATGCGCCGCGGGCGTTCGTCGGGCGAAAAGGCGGCGTTCTTCACATAGCGGTAGCTGCCGTCGCTGTTGATCTGCAGGGTTTCGCCGTCGCCGAGATCGGCGGTCTCGCCGGCCTCGAAGGCAGCCGGCTGCTGCACGCGGTTGCCGAAGGCCTTGACCGAGCGACCGGTCTGGCCTTCCAGCACGTTGCCTGAAATGACGTAGACGGTCCCTTCCTGCTTCTGCTGGTCCGGCGTGCCCAGACGGACGGCGACGGTCTGCGTCGAGCCGACGAAGGCCGTCCACCAGCCGGAGACGACGATCTGGTCCTTGTCGCGCAGCGCGCTGACGAAGATGCCGAGCGTCGGGATCAGCCAGACGATGACGATCAGCAGAACGGCGGCGTGAACGAAGAGACGGGCGGGGCCAATCTTGAAGTAGCTTCCGGCAGCGGTCATCTCAATGCCCCTTCAGTTCGCGATTGGCGCGGCGCACGTTCCAGACCATGATCGGCGTGACGGCGAGCATGATGATGATGGCGATGACGGCCGATCTGCCGGAGTCGCCGCCGCCACGGAACATCCAGTCGAACATCAGATTGGCCAGCACCATCGTCTGCCACTGGCCGTTGGTCATGGTCAGCACGATATCGAAGACCTTGAGGACGAGGATGGTGATCGTCGTCCAGACGACGGCAATGGAGCCCCAGACCTGCGGCACCATGATGCGCCAGAAGATCTGCCAGCCATTGGCGCCGTCGATGACGGCGGCCTCGATCGTCTCCTCGGGGATGCCGCGCAGCGCAGCCGACAGGATGACCATGGCAAAACCCGTCTGGATCCAGATCAGGATGATCATCAGGAAGAAGTTGTTCCAGAAGGGAATGGAGATCCACACCTCGGGCGTGCCGCCGAAGGTCTGGACGATGGCGTTCAAAAGGCCGATCTGGACGTCGTTGCCGCCGCGATATTCATAGATGAATTTCCAGATGACCGAGGCGCCGACAAAGGAGATCGCCATCGGCATGAAGACGATGCTCTTGGCGATATTGCCCCACCAGATGCGATCGGTCATCACCGCGATGACGAGGCCGAAGAAGGTGCAGGCGGCCGGCACGACGGCAAGCCAGAGGATGTTGTTGAAGATCGACTGACGGAATTCGCGGTCGTTCAAGGCCCACAGATAGTTCGTCGCGCCGACGAACTGGTTACCCGACCGGTCGTAGAAGGACAGGATGAAGGTCGCCACGACGGGATAGACGAGGTAGACGATCAGCAGGAACAGCGCCGGTCCGAGGAATAGCCATGGGCGGATCATCGCGCGCCGGTTCAGATTGCGCGAGGCCTGACGGATATCACCGTCCTTCACCGGCAGAGCGCGATCGAGAATCATGTTCGAGAAAAAGAAATAGGCCGAGCACGCGATAACGGCCCCGACCACGACGCCCAAAGCGGACACAATCTGCAACAGCATTTCGCCCCTCCCCTGCTTCCCCTGATCTTATTCCGACCGGTTGTTATTCTGACGGGTCAGCGCCGGTCATCGTCAATCATTGATTGCCCAAAATATATATGCCGCGTTGGCCGGGCTCCTTGCGAACCCGGCCAGTCATGCAGGCCATGCCGCCGGCAAGCCGGCGGCACCGTTTTGAGATTACTTGATGCCGTCCCAGGCGCTCTGGATTTCGGCTGCTGCATCCTGCGCGGACTTGCCGCCGACGAAATCGACCATGCCCGTCCAGAAGGCGCCGGCGCCGATCTTGCCCGGCATCAGGTCGGAACCGTCGAAGCGGAAGGTGGTGGCAGACGTCAGGATCTCGCCTTCCTTCTTCATCTGCGGGTTGGCGTAGGCCTCGGTGCTGACGCCCTTATACGGGGTCAGGAAGCTCGACTGCGCCATCCAGACCTCATGTGCGATCGGGGTCTTCAGGAAGTCGATGAAGGCACGGGCCGTCTTCGAGTCCTTGGCGATCGAGACGAGCGTGCCGGCGCCGAGAACCGGCTTGCCGAGTTCGGGATGCGACGCAAAGGTCGGCATGTAGAAGAAGTCGGCATCCTGGCCAAGCTTCGTGCCCTCCGGGAAGAAGGACGGAATGAACGAGGCCTGATGGTGCATGTAGCACTTCGGCGGAACCGCGAAGAGGCCCTTCGGGCTGTCGCGGAAATCGGTCGAGGCTACGGCCGCGACACCGCCGTCGACGTATTTCTCGTTCTTGGCGAACTTGCCGAATTCGTCGATCGCGGCAACGACGGCCGGGTCGGTGAACTTCAGCTCGTTGGTCGTCCACTTGTCATAGGCTTCCGGCGGCTGGGTGCGCAGCATGATGTCCTCGACCCAGTCGGTCGCCGGCCAGCCGGTGGCGCCGCCGGAACCGAGACCGATGCACCAGGGAACGCCGCCGTCCTTGACGATCTGATCGGTGAGCGCATGCAGCTCTTCCATCGTCGTCGGGATCTTGTAGCCGGCCTCTTCGAAATTCTCCGGAACATACCAGACCAGCGACTTTACGTCGGCTTTGTAAGGGAAGGCGTAGAAGGCTTCCTTGCCGTCCTTGCCCTTGTAGGTGCCGTAACCGACCCAGCTGTCGCCGGCGCCGTAATTGTCCTTGATCCACTTGGAGTTGTCGTCGCCGAGCGGCGTCAGGAAGCCCTTGCTGGCGAGATCGGCGAGCAGACCCGGCTGCGGCAGGATGGCGACGTTCGGCGGCGAGCCCGCCTGCGTGTCGATGACGATCTGCTGTTCGTAATTTTCGGAAGAAGAATATTTGGCTTCGATGCCGGTGGCTTCGGTGAAATAGGCAAGAACGCTCATGAAGAACGCCTCGTCCTCGCCGCGCCACGGCCCGAAGATCGTCAGCGGCTGACCCTTCAGATCGGCATGCGCAGCCTTAAATTCGTCATAGCTCTTCCAATTGAATTTGGAATCCTGTCCCGGGGCAAATTTCAGATCGGCCGCCGACGCAGCACCGGCAAAAAGCGCCGCCACGGCAACGCCCATCAAAAATGACTTTTTCATGTGATCATCCTCCCATCACAATCCCAACCGCGCCGAATTCCCTCAAAAAGAAATTTCAAAGCGCTTTGACACCCAACTCATTTCACTTTCAGTGGAATGGAGTCAAGTCATTTCGCGAAAAACCGGCTGTGCACAGGCGGAATATCGCAGCGCAGCAGCGCCTATCGGGAAATATGGAGCGATTTTTCTTGAGTCAAGCGCACCAAATGCTACATAATTGAAAGCGCTTTGGATGCCCCGGGGAGGCGACAAGCCTTTTCAACACGGCTAAAGAGCGGGCGGGGAGGAAGCATAGCAGGTGAATCTCAAGCAGCTATCGGAATTGCTGGGACTATCGCAGACGACGGTGAGCCGAGCGCTCAACGGCTATCCCGAGGTCAACGAGGCGACCCGGGAGCGCGTGCTCCAGGCCGTCAAGGAAACCGGATACCGGCCGAACAAGGCGGCGCAGAGGCTGGCGACCGGCAAGGCGGGCTCGATCGGCCTTGTCATGCCGACGGCGCCCGGCCACCAGTCCGACGTGCATTTCGGCGAATTCCTGGCCGGGCTCGGCGAGGAGGCGGTACGCCACGATTTCCATTTCGTCATCATGCCGGCCGACCCGGACGACGAGGTGGCAGCACTCCGGCGCCTTGCGATCAGCGGCAATGTCGACGCGCTGTTCGTCGCCTATATGCGCGGCCACGATCCGCGGCTTCCGATGCTGAAATCGCTGTCCATTCCCTATGTCGTGCACGGCCGCTCCTTCGGCTCGGAGCCCGACTATCCCTATCTCGACATCGACAATGAAGGTGCCTTCTACGATGCGACGCGGCTTCTCCTGCAGCTCGGCCATACGCGCTTTGCGCTGATGAACGGACCGATGCATCTCGATTTCGCCATTCGCCGGAAAAACGGCGTCGTGGCGGCGCTTGCCGAGCGCGGGCTCGCGCTCGAGGAAGATTGCGTCAGCCACGCGCTGATGACCGACGAACAGGGGCTGCTGGCGATGGAACAATTCCTGCAGCTGCCGGAGCGGCCGACGGCGATCCTCTGCTCCAGCACGGTGCTGGCGCTTGGCGCAATCCGTGCGGTCAACCAGGCGGGATTGCGGCTCGGCGAAGATATTTCGCTGATCGCCCACGACGACGTGCTGCCGCTCCTGAAGCCGGAAAACTTCTCCGTGCCGCTGACGACGACGCGCTCCTCGCTCAGGGCCGCCGGCGCTCGCATCGCCCAGCGGCTGATCGGCACGGTGAAACAGGCCGGCCCCTTCCCCGACCAGGAACTCTGGAAGACCGAGTTGATCGTCAGGGCTTCGACCGGCCCTGTTCCGCAGATATGATCAAAACTGCGGCGGGGTCTGCCCTGCGGTGCGATGGGCGGCAATGACCGTGTTGGCCATCAGCATGGCAATGGTCATCGGGCCGACGCCGCCGGGAACCGGGGTGATGGTGCTGGCGACCGCGGAAACCTCCTGGAAGGCGACGTCGCCGACGAGCCGGGTCTTGCCCTCGCCTCGTTCAGGGGCCGCCACGCGATTGATGCCGACGTCGATGACCGTCGCACCGGGCTTCACCCAATCGGCCTTGACCATTTCCGGCCGGCCGACTGCGGCGACCAGAATATCGGCGTTGCGGCAGACCTCGGCGAGGTTCTTGGTTCTGGAGTGAGCGATCGTCACGGTCGCATTGGCGTTGAGCAACAATTGCGCCATCGGCTTGCCGAACAGATTGGAGCGGCCGATGACGACGGCGTTGAGGCCGGAGAGATCCTCGCCATGCGTGCGGCGGACGAAGACCATGGCGCCGGCCGGCGTGCAGGAGACCAGCCCGGTCTTCAGGTCACCGGTGGCAAGCTTGCCGGCATTGACGACGCTGAGGCCGTCGACATCCTTTTCCGGCAGGATGGACTGGATGATCGGCTCGCTGTCGAGCGGCTTCGGCAGCGGCAGCTGCACCAGAATGCCGTGGATCGACGGATCGGCGTTGAGGGTGGCGACGAGGGCAGCCAGATCCTCCTGCTTCGTCTCGGCCGGCAGCGTGTGCTGGATCGACTTGAAGCCGCATTCCTTGGCCATGCGGCCCTTGGAGCCGACATAGGCGTGGCTCGCCGGATCGTCGCCGACGATAATGACGGCAAGGCCGGTGGTGACGCCGCTCGCCTTTTCCAGCGATGCCGTCGCACTCTTGACCGTCTGAATTACGGATGCAGCTACGTTCTTGCCATCGATTACTGTCGTCACGCGTCTCTCCGCCCTGTTTTGCGTCAATCTAGGGATAGTTGACGAGCGTCAAATGCCCGCTAACGCCCTATCCTGTCGGGAAGCCGCAATGCAATATCAAACTTGCAAGGAAATGTTCGTTCAGCGCAGCGGCTGCCGCCCTTCGAGCACATGAACACGCAGCCGGTCACGCAGGCCGGAGATCTCGGAACGCAGCACCTCCACCTCATCGACCGGCGGCGGGGCCGGTTGAGATGCGCGCACGGACGAGTGTGATGGCGGCACCGGCATCTCCACTTCGACGACAGACGTGCGCTTACGCCGGCGCAGCAGGAAAGCCGCGACAAGACCTGTGGCGAGACCCGCGGCAGCGCCGGCGAGCGAGCGCCCGGTCCGGCCATCGGTTGCCGATACCGCCGTTGCCAGCGCCGGCTTAATGAGAGCGATATGGCCGTCGGCGGCCGTTCCCGCCGACACGGACGCCGCATCGTCCAGGCGCGACCGCGCCGCAGCCGCCTTCTCGCTGAGCTCGGTCAGTCGGGAAAGATCGACGCCGGTATCGCGGCTTTGAGCGATCAGCGTGTTGCGGCGGTCGTTCAGGCCCTTGCGCGCATCGACGGCGGCCTTGGCAGCGGCGTTGGCAGCCTGAGCAAGACGGGTAAGTTCCTTGCTCATATTCTCCTTCAGGCCATCGGTCTCGGCCTGCTGCTGCACGAGGCGCGGATGACGCGGGCCGAGTTCGGCCGAAAGCTGCGCCAGCGCCGTCTTGGCGATGGCATATTTGTCTCGCCAATCCTGCAGCGCCGGCGAAAGCATATCGGCGGGCAACGAACCAGCGAGCACTTCGGCAAGTTTTGCCGCCTTCAGCCGATCCGCCTGTGCCTTGGCGGTCAGGATAGTCTGGTCGGCCTCTTTCAGATCGGCATCGAGCCGGTCGATCTGGCGGCGAAGATCGATTGCCACCTTGACGTTGCCTTCGCCACTCTTTGCCGTGAAAGCTGTCAGTTCGGCCTTCGCCTCGTCATAGGCCTTGCGCAGGGCGGCATCGGCTTCGGCGTTGCCGCCGGATCCGTCTCCGGCGGAAACCGCCTCGGCAAGCCTTGCGGCGATGCGCATGGATTTGCCGCTGTCGCCTGTCGTCACCCTGATGAGGATCGTGCCGGCGGCGGCATCCGGCAGGATCTCGACCGCATGTTTCAACGTCGCCTCGGCGCGCGACGCCGGGTCGGCAGCAGCACCGGTCGCCGAGAGGAGATCGAGCACAATGCCGAACGCATCGGCGCTGCGGCCGGCAAATTCGGGATCGTGATCGAGTTTCAGAGCGGCGACCGTCGAAGCAACCACGCGCGCCGACAGCAGTCCTTTCACTGCTGCCTGGGTGAAGGCGGCGCGGCTTGCGGCATCGGTCTTCACGCCGAGCGTCGCTTCGGCGCGGTAGAGCGCTGGCGAAGCCGGCATCAGCGCCGGCAGGCCCGCGCCGATGATCGTCGCAGCGGCGACCGTCATCGCAAGGCCAATGCCGCCGACGCGCCGCAATGGCGCTGCAGGTCCCTCACGCAGCGCCGCCGGCGGTTCGGGCGAGATCATCGGCTCGCTGGCCGGAGCAGCAAGCTCCGTATGGCGCGCCGGTTCCTGAGGAAGTGGATGGCCGACATCATTGGCAGCCCGCAGGCGATTGCCGAGGATGGTTTCGATGCGGTCGACCAGCGGCGCCGCCAGCGCCGCTCTTGCCCGCTGCTCTTCCAGCGCCCGGCCGATGGCGCGCAGCAGTTCGACCTCGGGCGGCGCGATATCAGGCCGGTTGGACCGGGGCAATCCGTGGGAAGCGTCCTCAGTGCGCGCCATTGCGGGCGCCGTCGGCCGGGCGGCGGCGCGATCGGGAAAGCTGCTTCTGGCTCTGCTATCGTACATTTGCGCCACATCTCATGCACGGGGATGGCCGAGTTCGCTCATCCGCATGTGATGCGGATGATTAAACGACTCTAAATATTCATGGCAAAGAAATGGTTAACCGAGCCGGCAAGAAATGAGAGCATTGCTCATCTCTTAATTTTACGCAAACCCGCAGCACAGTTTTGCTGAATTGTTCGATTCAGCTCGCCTTCTTGTGGCTCGACGGCGGCTGCAGCACGGTTGGGTGTTCTTCCGGATGGCTGAGAATTCTTTCCCGCCGTTGGAAGCGATAGCGCAGCACATGGTAGAGAAAGACCGGGATGCCGATGATGTAACGGCGCCAGAGCCGGGCCGGCTCCTGGATCAGGCGATAGGCCCATTCCATGCGCATCATCCGCACCGTCTTCGGCGCACGCGGAACGGCGCCGGAGACGAAGTCGAAGAGCGCGCCGACGGTCAGCACCAGGCGCGCATGATCGGCGCGGATGTGGTCGTGAACCCATTTCTCCTGCAGCGGCGTCCCCATGCCGACGATCAGGATATCAACCTTCTGCCGCTCGAGCTCCTCGATGACGAGAGAGGGATCGTCCTTGTCGAAATAACCGTCGGAAATGACGACGAATTCATGCCAGGGCGTATGCTTGCGGAAATTTTCCGCCGCTGCCTCGACAACCGAACGCGTGCCGCCGACGAGGCCGATGCGACGCGGGGCCTCCATGAAGGTGAGGAAGGCCGGCACGAAATCGGTGCCGTTCAGGTTGGCGGGAAACGGCGAACCATGAGCGATCTGCGACGCGATGTTCAGGCCGATGCCATCCGGCAGCACCAGATTGTGCGACATGATTCGGTAATATTCGTCGTCGCGAAGCGCGGTCAGCATATTGTGGGCATTGACGAAGCAAACCACGGTCTGGCCGACGGGAATGGAGGCCAGCTCGTTGATGAAAACGAGGGCGTCGTCCCAGCCGAGGTCGCAGACCGGCAGATCGAAGATCGTCCGCCGCGATGCGAGCACCGCGAAGTTTGCAATCAGATTCATTCCAACCTCCTGCCGAGGATGCTTCATCCGCCCGACATCCCGGAAAACAAGCCCACACTTCCCGCATCGGCGCTCCCGGAACCCGGAAGCGGCACGTGCCAAGCTGTGGCACCTGATATAACAGGACGGTTTCAAACAACCCTTAGGAAAATTCCTTGGATTTCCATGCGCGCATAAGTAGTTTATTAACCACATCAGCCAACAGCAAACGGCGCCCTGCGGCGCCGCTTATCTCGATGATAGGATGGGATGAATGCATGCCGCCCGGAAGCGTCAGCGGCTCCGGGATAACGACATGCCTAAAAACAACGCGCTTTAGTGAGCGGCCGGTGCCGGCGCATCGCCGGCCGGTGCGGTCTCGACGATCTTGACGGGTGTGTTCACCTTCTTCGGCTGCCCGGCGGAGCTTTCCTTGACATCTTCCTTGGAGAGATAGTCGAGCTGCTCCAGCATCACGTCGGCGACATATTCGCCGCCGAGCCGCTCGTTCATGCCCTTCTTGATCTCATCGCGGAAGGCCTTCGGATCGAAGGATTTGATGTGGGCGATATCGACCATCTTGTTGCCGACGAGCAGGCTGAAAAGCTCGTCCGTCGTCATCTCGGCCAGCGGCAGCGTCACACCCTTCAACATCTCCTTGTTCATCATGAAGGAAACGCGGCCAAGGAAATAGCCGGTGATCGCGCCGTCGCCGATGATCGGCACCGTGATCGTTTCACCCTTCACCAGTTCGAGCGCGTTCTGCTTGGAATCCGTCGCAGCAGGCGCCGGCGCGGTCGCCAGGTACACCGAGAAATAGACCGATGCCAAGGTGATGGCGCAAACCCAGACGCCGGTGAGGACGAGCTTGATCATCAGTTACCACGCGCGGCGAATTGTTCCTGGGAATAGGTACCGTCGGCATCGGCGTCCTGAACGGCGTTCTTCAGCAGGTCGGCGACAGCGCGAACCGCTTCGAGATGCGCCTCGACCCGGCGGGCATTGAGAACCAGCTTCTTCTTCAGGCCGTGCAGCTGATCGAGATGGGTAGCGGCAAGCTCGGCCGGATCGGTGTCACGGAAAAGCATCGACAGCTCGTAGAGGCAGCGGCTCTTGTGCGCATTGGAGACCTTGAGATCGAACTGCGGATCGCTGCCGATCCGGGTGTTCTCATTGTCGATGATCATTTCGAGGCGTCCGAGAACGGATTTGATCCTGTATTCGTTCGAAACTATTTCCATGGTACCCTCGGTTATGCGTCGCTTGCCGACTTGGCGTCGGCGGTCGGCGTGCCAAATGTCTTGCGCTGGAAGTCGTCGATCATGCTGAGTGCAGTATTGCGGTCACGATCATCGGTTGTGGCATTGGCGATCTTGCCTTCCTGCCGGCGCAGCTGCTCGCTGTACATCTGCTTGGCGATGCCGATGCCATCACCCTTGGCCATGGTGTTGCCGAGCTGTTCGGCCATCATGCCTTTCCAGATATCGCCGGTCGCGCCCTTGCCGTAGACGTCTTCGCTTTCGCTCGGCAGCATGGACTTGACGAAATTCTGCAGAACCATGGCCTCGAATTTCCGGTAGCTTTCCGGCACTTCCTCGGCCTTGGTGCGGTTCTGGATGTTATTGACGCCGCTCTTCTGGCCGATATGGTCGAGAATATCGACCGTATTGGAGAAGCCCTTGCCGTTTTCGGCGAGGCTCGTTGCGGCAAAGGCCGCACGATTTGCCTTCAATTTTTCCTGGGCCGCCTGAACCTCCATGGGGTCGGCGGCTTTGACAACGTCCAGGACGAGGTCACTGGGGGGCGAAATAGCCACGTTACAATCCTCTAATTTAAGATCGTAACGACTATGGGTTTCGAAGCTTGCTGGAGGCTGGTGTTGCGAATTGTTGATCGATGACATCGTAGACGGCGTTGTCATCGGCCTCGCGGCGCTCGGCCTCGAGGGCGTCGTTCATGCTTTCTTCGAAACGATCGCCCTTGGCGCGCTCGCGCGCCAGCCGCATCTCGTGGATCTCCTGCATACCGGTCAACTGCTTGTCCTTGATGGAAAGCCGGCCGAATCGATCCGCATAATTCTGCGAGAAGGCGTGGTGGACCGGATCCATCGAGCCGAGCGCGAGGATGACGTCGTCCATCGCCGCATTGACCTCGACGCGCTGGCGGCTGGTTTCGGCCAGGTCGTTCTCGGCCATCCTTTCGAGATGCCGCTGCACCAAGAGCAGTCGCTTGAGTTTCTGGGAGCGGTTCTTTTCGACCATATCCGCCTCATCGCCCGATATAGATCGAGCCGAAGGACTGGCCGAACTGGCTGACCATCGCCGCAATCGAGAAGTAGATCAGGAAGAGCCCGCCCATCAGCAGATAGGGCGTGGAGATGAAGTAGACGGGGATCTGCGGCGCCAGCTTGTTGATGAAGCCGATCGAGACGTTGAAGATCATGCCGTAGATCAGAAACGGGCTCGACAGCCGCAGCATGATGTAGGTGGTCTGCTCCAGCGTGTCGGTAAAGGAGATCAGCGTCGCGCGCATCTGCGTCAGGCCGCCGAAGGGCATGGTGGTGTAGGAATCGATCAGCGCCCGGAAGACGATGTGATGGAAATCCATCATGAAGAGAATCATGATGCCGGCAAAGGTGATGAAGCCGGACAGACTGCTCTCCGGCGTGTCTTCGATGATGTCGGCCGAACCCGGCTGGGTGTAGCCGACCATCGTGGCAAGGATCGTCGCAGCGAACTGCATGCCGAGCGTGTAGATCCGTGCCAGCAAGCCGTACATCACGCCGACCAGCGATTCGCTGAAAATCAGGCCGATATAGGTTGGCGAACCCGTGTGGACAGCCGGGTAGACCGTGTCCCACAGCAGCGGCATGACCGCAATCGAGAGTGCACCGGCGATGAAGACGCGCAGCTGTTCGGGCACGCGCGCCGAGGAAAAACCCGGAAGAACCAGCACACATCCACCGATCCGGCAGAAAACCAGGAACAGCGCGAGAACGGTCCCTTGCGGGTCTGTTATCATGAAATAGAGCCCAAAATCTTTATCTCGATGCCCTTGGCCAGTTCGACATGCGACAGGACCGGCAGCGTGGCGAACAGCCGTTCGATGATCATGCGCACATAGGAGCGTGTTTCCGGCGACGTGACAAGGGCGAATGGCAGGCCGCGGTCCATGAACTCACGGATAACTTTAGTGGCCTGTTCGCTGAACTCCTCGAGGCTGCGCGGATCGATGTCGAATTCGATCACTTCGCCCTTGGGGTCGCGCTTCAGCGCCTGGTGGAAGGCGAGATCCCATTTGCTGCCGAGTCTCAGCACGCGCAGCACGCCGTTGTCGGCGAGGTCGCCGCAAAGCTGCTGGGCCATGCGGATGCGGACATGCTCGACGATCTGTTCCGTCTTCCTGACATGCGGGGCGAGTTCGGCCACCGCTTCGAGGATGAGATGCAGGTTACGGATCGAGACGCGTTCGGCAAGCAGCAGCTTGAGGACCGCCTGCAGGCCGGAATAAGACATGTGCGACGAGCAGATCTCGTCGGCGAGCTTCTTGTATTCGGGGTCGAGCCGGTCGATCAGCACCTTGACGTCCTTGTAGGACAGAAGCTGCGGCAGGTTGTTGCGGATGACCTCGCTCATATGGGTCAGCACCACGGAGACGTTGTCGATCGGCTGGAAGCCTTCGCGTTTCAGATCGTCGGCGAAGTTTTCGAGGATCGAGACGGCAGGCATGCCGAAAGCGGGTTCGCGAATTTCGTCACCTGGAATGCTCGGCCGGCGGCCGGCGCCGGTGACGACGAGGACTTCGCCGACGCGCAGGAGATTGGAGGCGACCGTCGTGCCGTGGATGCGGATCTGGTAGGACTTCTCGGCGATGGCGATATCGTCGGTCACCTTGATCTCGGGCACGACGAAGCCATATTGCGTGGCGAACTTCTTGCGCATCTTGCCGACGCGGAAGGCGAGCTCCTGGTGGGCGCCGAGCAGACGCGTCGAGACCATCTTGCCGAGCGCGAGTTCGATCTCGGAGGTGCGCAGCACCGACTTGACCGAATCCTTTTCCAGCTCCTTGTTCTGGACGACCTTCTTTTCCTCCTGTTCGCGGCGAAGCATGTTTTCCGCCTCGACCTGACGCGGGATGAACCAGGCGCCGAAGGCGAGAAGACTGCCGAGGATGACGAAGGGGACAAACGGCAGACCCGGCATCAGGGCGAGCACGAACATCAGCACGGCCGACACCGAGAGCGCACGGGGGTAGCCGCTCAGCTGATTGACGACGGCCTGGTCGGTAGAGCCGGTGGTGCCGCCGCGCGAGACGAGCAGGCCGGCGGCGAGCGAGACGATGAGGGCCGGCATCTGCGAGACGAGACCGTCGCCGACCGAGAGCTTGACGAAGACGTCGGCCGCTTCGCCGATCGGCATGCCGTGGCGGAAATAGCCGATGATGATGCCGCCGAAGACGTTGATGGCTGTGATGATGAGGCCGGCGACGGCGTCACCGCGCACGAATTTCGAGGCACCGTCCATCGCACCGAAGAAGGAGCTTTCCTCTTCGAGTTCCCTGCGCCGGCGCTGGGCTTCCTTCTCGTCGATGATGCCGGCCGAAAGATCGGCGTCGATCGACATCTGCTTGCCGGGGATGGCATCGAGAGTGAAACGCGCGCCGACTTCGGCGATACGCGTGGCGCCCTTGGTGATGACGATGAAGTTGATGGTGATGAGGATCAGGAAGACGATCAGACCGATGACGAAGTCGCCGGACATGACAAGGCTTGCAAAACCGGCGATGACGCCGCCCGCCGCATCGTGGCCTTCATTGCCGTGAGACAGGATGACGCGGGTCGTGGCGATGTTCAGCGCCAGCCGGGTCATCGTCGCGATCAGCAGAATGGTCGGAAAAGACGAGAAATCGAGCGGCTTCTGGATCCACAGCGCGACCATCAGGATCAGCACCGAGAAGGCGATCGAGAAGGCCAGTCCCATATCGATCAGGAATGGCGGGATCGGCAGGAAGAGAATGCAGATGATGCCGATGATGCCGAGGGCGAAACCGACATCGCGCAGACTCGGAACGACTTTCGGAAGGGGTATTGCAGGTGGTTGCGCCATAACTGTTCCGTCTCTTCATGAGAGGAGCGGACATGAGGTCCGCCAATTCGGATCGAGAATTAAATGGCGAAGCTTGCGCGAAGGTGGCTCAGAAGCCCGACTGAATGCGCGAGAAGACGAGATTGGTAAAAATCGAAACCTGCGAGCCGACGAAAGGCGCGGTGACACCGACCACGACCAGCACGGCGACGATCTTCGGCACGAAGGTCAATGTCGCTTCCTGCACCTGGGTCAACGCCTGGATCAAGGCAATAACGAGACCCACCACCATCGCGGCAAGGACGGCGGGACCGGAGGCAATCAGGACGGTCCAGATCGCGGCCTGGAACAGATCCAATGCATCAGCTTCATTCATCCGAAGGCAACCTCATATCGCCTTGAGGCGGCCCCGCCATATCAGGGCCGCGATTGATTGGTGACCCCTCGACGCATCGGCGCCGCGGTATCAGGTATCGCTGCTCGTCGTCGTCGTGGTGGTGGTCGGCGCTTCGTTGGAAACAGTGATTCCCGCCTGCACGAGTATCTTACCGCCATCCTCGGTCGTCGCAATGACACCGTCGGAATAAACTTTGACGGAATCGATGATGCCTTTGACGGTGCCGTCGGCGCTTTCCATGTATTTGCCGACATAGCTGCTGGCCTGGGTCAGGCTCGAGCTCGCCAGAAGCGTGTCCAGCTTGGTGTTGGTCTGGATCGTCTGCTCGACCTGCGAGAAAGTTGCAAGCTGCGCGACCTGTTCGCTGGCATCCATCGGACTGGTTGGATCCTGGTTCTTCATCTGGGCGATGAGCAACTGAAGGAAATTGTCGTAGTTGAGCGTTGCCTTCTGGGTAGCACTCGACGTGCTCGTCGAGGTCGAGCTCGTCACGCTTGATGTTGCATCTACCGCCATGGTGCAATCTCCCTGCGAATCTGCTCCACCATCGTCGGCGGCATTTCGTGGTTGTTGAGGATATTGTCTTCGATCGCGTAGAGGCCGCGGATCGCCTTCAGCGCGTCGAAAGCGCGGCCGGTCGAGACGAGCGCATCGATGCGCTTCAGTTCGGCGAGGATTTCCTCGTTCTTGAAGCAGGCAAGCAGCATGGTGATCGACTTGCGGAACATCGCCGTCGAATGGTCTTTGCCCTCGGGATTGATGAGGATCATCTGCGCGATGAAATAGAGCTGGCGCAGCGGCGTGGTGGCGCCTTCCGGCTGGAGGACGTGGTTTTCGAGAAGGAACGTCACATCATTCAGGAATTCCAGCGCGACCTTGCGGTCAACGCGCAGGACAGCGCCGTTGATGAAGATTCTTTCTCCGGCTTTCAGAGAAATTCGAAGTGTACTTTTCATTTAAGTCCATCCCTGATGATGGTGGTAACGTCGATGATGCCCTGGTAGTTATTAGACAGACGTTTTCGTATCCTGTCGCATTCCTTCAATATCCAGATCGCAATCGAAATGAGGTTCGCCCTCAGCTCGATTTCCAGCTGGTTGTCGGGATGTTTCAGATCCTCAATGAAGCTGATCCACACCCGGCGCGTATAAAACAGGGCTTCGATGGCTTCCCGACCGTATTTTTCCTTATCGCGCGCCAACGACAGCAGATCTATGGACCGGTCGAGAACCTGCCATTCCCGCTCTTTCGCGTCGGCCACCGAGTCCTGCATGACTTCGGCATAGGAGAACTGATACATTCATGCATCCTTCTGTGCGCGCCTTTGATCATCAAAGGTAGTTTACGAGACTCAACTGCTGAATCTTCGAAACGATTGTGTAAGCCGTTTCAAGCTGCGTTTCCAAAGTCTTGACGAGGGTCGAGGCTTCGTAGGGATCGACGCCCTGGAGATCGACGAGCTTATTCTTGATAATGTTCGACTGGGCGTCGAGAGCGTCGTTGGACTTCTTGACGCGCTCCTGGGAAAGGCCGAGCTGGCTTGCCTGCGTCACGAGGCCGCTGGTCGCCTTCGTCGTGTAGCTGATCGCCTGCTTGGAGACCGTGCTCATCGCATCGCTGCTGAGATCCTGGCTGAACAGCGCCGAGGTCATGACCGAGGCAAGCGCGAAGTAACGCATGCCTTCGGAATTGGCGTTGGTCGAGGATTCGATCACTTCCGAGTTGCTGATGCGGCTCGTCATGTTCTGGCTCGATGCCTGCGACCAGCCGGTCGTCGGATCGGTCCAGTTCGCTTCGCTGAACATCGGCTCGACCGTCGAGGTTATGAAGGTCTCCATTTCATCGCCGGTCAGATCACTGACGGCCTTGCCGAGGCCGGTCGCATAGGTGTTCAGCGCAGTGTCGATGTCCGCGCTCGTGGCGGTCGTCTTGTCGCTCAGCGGCTGCACATCCGTATTGATGCCGGAGAACAGATATTCGCCGTTCACCATGGTATTGGCCGTGTCCATCATGGTGGAGAGCGCGCTGGTCGCCGACTGGACGGCGACGGTGATGCTGCCGGGATCGTGGCTGCCCTGAAGCGCCGTCAGCTTCGAAACGAGGCCGTCGCCGACGTCTTTCATCTTGGAAAGGCCGAGCTGCGAGGATTCCATGCGCGCGGTGACCAGCGAATTGCTCGATTTGATCGAGTCGATCCTGTCGACCTCGCGGCTGAAATCCACGCTTCGGGCGGCATTGCCGCCGAGCGAGACACCGATATCCGCGTAGACTCCCGTCGTTGCTTCCATCGTCGCCTTCGTCATCTGGTTCTGCCCCTGACGGATCGTCAGGCGCATCGCATTCTGAATGGCTGAACTTGAAATAAATGAGCTCTTCATGGCTTAACTCGCAATATCCAGCAGTGACTTCAACATTTCGTCAACGGCATTAAGGATTTTGGTCGCAGCCTTGTAGGACTGCTCAATGTCGAGAAGCAGCGTCAGTTCCTCGTCGAGGTTGACGCCCGTCTCGTTGGAATAGGCTTCGTCGGAGCGCGACAGCGCCGCCGAGGTGTTCTCCGCCGCCGTCGTGGCGTTGCTGCGGTACTGCTCGAGCCAGCCGAGGGAATTCGTGGCATATTCCATGATGCTGACGTTGGAATCGATGCCCGTCGTGGCGTCGAAGCCGACCGTCGTTCCCGTTGCCGGGTCGAAATCCATGTCGGAGCCCAAGGCATTATAAAGACTATCGAGGTCCGTCGTATAACCGCTGAGGTGAGTCGGATTGTTGACGACGCCGTCGGCGTTGACGCCGCCATCGCGCAGGCGCATCGGGTCGCCGCCCTGCGAGGTGATGACGGTGCTGCTGACGGTGATGGTCGATGCCATGCCGGCAACAGCAGAGCTGCCGGCCTCCACCGTGTCGCCGCTCCAGGTGAAGAGACCGGTCACATAGGTCGGGGTGCCCGAGATGCTCTGCTCTTTGAAGAGCGAGACCAGGCCGCGAGCGATTTCATCGAGCTGCTTCTGAAAGTTCGGGGCGATCTCGTCACGGACCTGCAGCAGCGACTGAAGGCTCCCCTGGCCCGTCGCCGTCGATCCGCTGCCGCGCGCAAGCGCGACGCCGTCGATATAGACCGAATTGCCTGATATGGTGGCGTTGTAGGCATCCTTCGCCTGGAACGTCACCGTACGCGGGATCGTTTCGAACAGAATCGTCCCGTCAGAGGTGCTCAGCACCATGTCGTTGTTGTCGCGCGTCGTCGCGCTGACGCCGACGATCTGCGAAATCTGCTTGAGAGCCTTCTCGCGCTCATCCAGAGCGCCGGATGCATCCGTGCCCGAAGCCGTCGCGGTCTTCACCGCATTGTTGGCCGTCTCGAACTGGCTGAGCAGCGTATTCAGCTTCTCGACGTCGGTGGCGATCTGCTTGTCGGCGTTGGCGCGAACGTCCTGAACGGAAGTCGACGCGTTGTTCAGCGAGTTGGCGACGTCCTGGGCGGCGGTGATGGCGCCCTGGGCGGCGACGGTGCTGCCCGGCGTCGTGCGGAAGGCCTGAAGTTTCTGCTGGAAAACACCGAGATAGGTGGATGGCGCCGTTTCGTAGTCGTTGCCACCCACGATCGACTTGAGATCCTCGAGACCGCTGAGCAGGGTCTGCTGGGCGCTGTCCTGAGAGGACGACTTCAGATACTGGCGCAGCAGGGCATCTTCCTGCGCCCGGTCGATCTTGACGACCTGTGCGCCGTTCAGGGACGTGGTGAGCATCGCCTGCCGGCGCACGTAATCCTTGTTGCCGGCATTCGAAATATTGTTCGATACGACACTGCTCTGCGTGCCGGTATTGTTGAATATTCCCTGCGCGGTATTAAGTGCTGACGTGAGCGACATGGCTTACCCGTTACCCTGATTATCTCTTGAGCCCGATTATCTCTTGAGGTTGACGAGGACGTCCATAATGTCGGACCCCGTCTGGAACACCTTGGAATTGGCGGTATAGCTGCGCTGCGCCTCGATCATCTCCGTGAGTTCACCGGCGAGGTCGACGTTCGAACCTTCGAGAGCGCCTGACTTGATCGTACCGAGGCCGTTGGTCTGCGGGAAGCCGGTGACGGTGACGCCCGACTGGCCGTTGGCGCTGTAGACGTTGCCGCTCATCAGCGTCAGCTTGTCCGGGCTCGCAACGTTGGCGAGCGGAATGCGATAGAGCGGCTTGGTGCTGCCGTCTTCGTACTTGGCGTAGACGATGCCGTCGCCGTCGATCGTGACGTCCTTGACCGGGCTTGCAGCCTGGCCGTCGGGCGTGCCGGTGCCGGCAAACGCGGCGCCGAGCTGCGTGAAGCCGGAGAGGTCCATGGCGATCGTCTGGCCGGTCACCGGATCGACGATGTTAACGGCGCCCGTCGAGTTGGTTATTTTGCCGTTGGCATCGAAATCGAGCTGGGTCAGGCCGACGGTGCCGCCTGTGGTGCTATACGGGAAGGAAGTCGTGCCGCCCGTCGCCGCATCGGCATTGCGGAAGATCGCAACTTCCCAGCTGCTGTTAACGGCGGGAGGGGTCGGGGGCGGCGCCGCCGCGACCGAGGATTTCGTGAAGTAGAAGTCGTACATCACCTTGTTGCCGAGAGTGTCGTAGGCGACCATCGAGAACTTCTTGGTATCGGTTGTCGTGGTGCCGAGGTTGGCGCTCGGAGCCGTCGCGGGAGCGACCGGAGCGACGTTGGCGCCGGAATCGAGGTTGCCCTTGAAGACACCCGATGTCGAGGCGATGGCGGTCAGCCCTTCCTGGTTGACGTTGACGGGCACGAGGCCATCAAAGCCGTTGACGACGACGGCGGGAGAGCCGGAATCGTAGGAATAGCCCATCAGCTGGAAGCCGGCGGCATTGACGAGATTGCCTTCATCATCCTTCTGGAAGTCGCCGGCGCGGGTCAGAACCGGCGTGCCGTCCGCACCCTGCACGATGAAGAAGCCGTCGCCCGAGATTGCAAGGTCGGTGGTGGAGGTGGTGTAGGAAATATCGCCTTGGTCGGAGACCGCCTGACGGACGGAGGTCTGAACGCCGCCGGAATTGTAATTGCCGCCCGAGGAGGGAAGAACCAGCGACGAGAAGCTCGTCGACACGGCCTTGTAACCGGTCGTGTTAACGTTGGCGATGTTGTCGGAGACGGTGCTGAGGCGGTTCGCCTGCGCATTCATTCCCGATACCGCCGTCTTCATGCTGCCGAAAATGCTCATCTGAAAACCTCGTTTTACCTGTTAAGCTCAAGAGTATTTGCCGGGCCTTGCGTGAAGCTGTCTGTCATGGCGAGCTGCGAGGCCAATATCGAGGTTCAGCCGGGCGCCGCCGCCCGGCCCAAAAAATCAGCCCCAGTCGATGCAGTAGCCAAGGAAGCGCTTGGAATCGACCGGATCGACACCGAGCTTCTTGCGCAACTTCTTGCGCAGCTTCGAGATGTGGCTTTCGACGACATTTTCCTCGACCTCTTCATCGAAGATGCCGTAGATGGCGTTGAAGATCTGGGTCTTGGTGACCCGGCGACCGCGATTGGCGATCAAATATTCGAGGATGCGGCGCTCGCGCCGGGGAAGCGCGAAGACTTCACCGTTGATCTCGGGGTCGCGGCCATCGGAGAAGACGCGGATGCCGCCGATCTCGGTGTAATTGGCGATCGCCTTCAGCCGGCGCCGGATCGCAGCCGCCCTGGCGAGGATTTCGCGGGGATGCACCGGTTTGCGCACGACATCGTCGACGCCGCAATCGAACAGCGCAAGAGTGTTTTCGAGCGAGTGCTGGTCGCTGACCGCAATCACCGGCGCCATCGAGCGATCTCGGATCGCCCGCGGCAGTTCGTAGTTGCGCTGACCCTGACCAATCAGGAACGCCTCGACTGCCGCAATATCGGAATCGGCGGCGGTCTGCACCCATTCGCCGAATTCGGTTGGATCAAAGCCAGTGGAGGGAATGCCCTCACGGCCGAACAGAGATGTATATCCATCTTTCACGAGCTCACGCTCATCAACCACGACGATCATTCGTCCGCCTCCGAATCAGTGTGGCACTTCAATGATCTATGGGTACGAATCGTGCGAATCGGCGACAACTCGTTAAAGTTAATGGCAGAAATTAATAATTGATTAAGATCCGGGTAGCGATTTGATCTACATCTAGTGGGTACGGTTGATTATGCACACCAAAAATTCGTGGAAAAGTTAACGCTCCCTTAATTATGACTTGCGCAGGCGATTCATGCCGGATTCCTGCCATATTGTGACACAGTTTCGTCACAATAGGCCTCTTCCATCTTCGGTTGAATCAATTTTGGCAAAAGTTACTCGCATTGGGAGTCCACTTGCCGTAGCCGGTGGCGACCAGATTGGCGATGACGCGGCAGACATATTGCTTCTGCGCGGGGTCATTGTTGGGCCCTGCATGGTATCTGGCTACCGCCATCGTCCATGTCTCGTGACGGTCATGAAGGTTGCGCAGGAATTTTGCCGCATACTCCACGTTGCGATGCGGGTCGAACATGTCTTCGGCCGAGGCGAAATTTTCGCCATGATAATAGTGGTTGATCTGCATGCAGCCGATATCGATGAGCTTGGCGCCGCTGCTGCGAGCGACGTCGAACTGCCTCATCGCGTCCTGTTCCGAGGGCGGAAAAATCGCCTTGCCTTCGACATTCATGGCGTAAGGATAGAGCGATCCCTTGCGGCCGGTCTCCGTCAGACCGACCGAATAGAGGATGCCGACGGGGATGCCGTATTTGGCAGCCGCCGACTGGATTTCGCGTTCGCAGGCGCCGGTGGAGGCCTTGGCCTCAGAGGTAAACGCCGCCAGTGCCGCTGCTGCGGCCAGCAGAAACGTCTTCAATACCGGTCTCGCCTGCGCCATTGAAGCCCCCGCCCGTCCGCTGTGCCGTCTGATTGTGGCGCTCGCGCGCCTCGCCGCCCTGCCCCTGTTGGGGAAGCGACTGCTGTTGGGAGGCCTGGCCCTGGCTGCCTGCCTGGTTGCCGGCATCGCTACGCTCGACCGGCGCCATGCTGATGGTGACGTTGTCGACAGCATAACCCTGGCTGCGCAGAGCTTCGAGAATCTTGTCGTGATCTTCCTTGATCTGACGATAAGCCGCCCCGGTTTCGACCTTGAGATCGACGTTCAAGGCGTCGCCGGACAGGCGCATGGTCGCGGTCACAAGGCCGAGATCGAGCGGGTTCATCTGGATCTTCAGCGTGTTGACCACCTTGCCGGTGCTCGTCCACTCCGCTGCGTTGGAGAGCGCCGAGCTCGGTTCCATGGCGCGCGCCCATTCCGAATCGCCCGAGAGAGCGGCGGTGACGGCGGCGGAATTCGAATTTTGCATCAGACCGATATAGCGGCGCGATTCCAGCACCGAGACGTTTTCGACATCGGTCTTCTTCGCGCCATCCTTTGCCTCTGCCTGATCGGTGCCGAGGTGCACATCCATCGACACGCCGCGGCCGTCGGCGCGGCTGATCCTGAACGTCCTGCCATCGGCGGCTTCGGCGTTCTCCGCTCCGGGAACATCCGTCTTAGCGCTTTCGAGGCTGCCGCTGACAGCTGCCAGGGCGTCGGAAGCATGACCGGCTGCCTTGGCTTCGATACCGTCGACCTTCTTGTCGGCGGGCTTGACCTCATCGGCTCCGGCAGAGGCGTGATGCGCCCCTACCGCCGGCAAAGCCACCGTACCGTCGCCAGAATCCCGCTTCAACAGGCCGAGGACGTCGGAAATGCCGCCGTCGTCATCGGCGCTGTCCTCGTCCGTTTCGGTTTCCAGCGCGTCGGCCTTGGTGTGCCTGCCGCCTTTGACGGCCTGGGCGATCTCGTCGGCCGAGCGGTCCTTCGGGTCGAGCTTGCCAAAGGTGAGATCCGCCGGCATTTTGACCTCGGCCTTTACGGACTTTGCCCCGGCCTTGTCGACATTGACGATCTCGGGGACGCTCTCAGGCTGCACCTGCGCCTGCGCCTTCAGTGCGGCGTCGCTGAGATCGATCAACGGCTTTGCGCCGTTGCGGCTGCGGATCGTCCGCGCCACTTTCTCGGCGGCGACAGCGGCATCGGCGACCGCACCCTGACCCGGCTGTCCATCGTTCGCCTCGTCATTGACGGCGCCGCCGCTTGCCTTGGCAAGCACGTCGGAGAAGCCGTTCTTTTGGCCGGCGGCATCATCTTTTCCGGCCGGCCGCGCGGATTTCGCAACTGCGGCGGACTCCGCACCGGCGGCTCCGCCCGTGACGCTCATATCCATCATTGTTCGTTGCCTTCCTGCGCCAGAAGACCGTCGATCTCGTCGAGCTTGGACCGATTGGTCGTCACAAATGCGTTGAATGAGGGGTCGGTACCCTGGCTCTGGCCAGTCGATGCCACGCCTCCCGGAACAGGCTCGGGAAGCGCGCCCGGCGCTCCCGGTTGCGGAGCAATAGCCGCAGCCTTTTCAGAAGTGATTTCTTGATGGTCAGTGTTAGGATTCGAGGCTTGCGTCAGGCTTGCCGGGTCGGGAGCGCGCAGGATCTGGTCGGCAACCGACCGCGCCGCCGCCTGCAGTGCCTGATCGCGCGGCGAAAGCGCGTCGCCGGCGATGCCGCTGACATTCTTCGCCGCCCGGTCGATATCGTCGGTGGGAAGGCCGGCCATGCCGCCATAGAAATCCGCCAGCGGACCGAACGCATTGTCCGTGCCGGCGCCAAGCGACTGCACACGCTCGACCGCCATATGGGCCAGGTCAGGCTTGCCTGATATTGCGGCCGCGCGGGCGATACGCAGATAGACCTCGCGCTGGCGCGGCGCATCCATGAAAGAGAGGATGTCGACGACATCCTGCGGTTTCACGTCGTGGTCGTGGCCGACGACGAGTGCGACGAAAAGATCGGCGAACTGGCTGGCATAGGGCGAATGCAGAAAGCGCCTGACATAACGCTGCGAATAGGCCATCCCCCTGTCGAGCATCCCCTTGTCGACGCAGATGGCGACGGAGCGGCGCAACGCCGCTTCCTCGACAATCGTACCGGGTGCCGCAAGGCGCGCCTGGTCGTAGAGATCCAGCGCGTCGGTCGGTTTCGTCGCGATCAGCACGTTGCCGCCGATCAGCGCAAGGTAAGGACCGATCTTCTTGTCGCGATATTCCCTGGCCATCTCCTCCAGCGTCTTGGCGACGAGCAGCCCCTTGCCGCTCAGATATTTCCTGAGCACATCGGTGACACGGTTGTCGAAATAGCCGTTGACGTCATGGGCGATCAGATATTCGAGCGTCTGCGGATTGCCGCCGCTCATCGCATAGATCAGCGCCGCGTCGACATTGCGGTCGTCCTCGAAAACCGAAGTCTCGACGGTGCGCAGCCGCTGGTCGATCGTGCCCAGCATGAAGCGCTGCATCTCACCGGCCGAATGATCGCCGCCGACGACGGAATCCTGCACGAACTGCAGCGACCGCAGCATCTTGTACGGCGCAAGATCATCCGGATCCTGCGCCTTGCCTGCGGCGGGCGAAAGCATCGCCAGGCCGAGGGCCACACATCCGATATAGCGATGCTGCCGACGCGCCATCCGACTATCCCTTATCCGCCTGCACCAGAATCTCGATCCGGCGGTTGGTCGCGTTGAACGGGTCGTCCGGCAGCTTCAGCCGACGGTCGGCAAAGCCGGAGACCTGGGAGATGCGCTTCTCGTCGAGACCGCCGCGCACAAGCATGTAGTAGGCGCTCTGGGCGCGATCCATCGAAAGCCGCCAGTTCTCGTTCTGCGCGCCCTTATACTGGCGCCCGTCGGTGTGGCCGCGGATGGCGACCGCCCCACCCCTCTCCTTCAGGATCGCGCCGATCTTCTGCATGGCGAGCACCATTTCCTGGCGTGGAACCGCCGAACCGATATTGAACATCGAATCGTCCGTCTGGTCGGAGATGCTGACCAGAAGCCCGCCTTCGGATGCCGTCACGGTCAGGCCTTCGGCAAGCTTGCCGGCAACGCCGCCGATCTGCTGGGCGATCTCGGCCTGCAGCTGCTCTGCCTGCTTCTGCTCTTGGGCCTCGACCGCGCTCTTGTCCGCATCCTTCTGGTGATCGGCGTCCTTTTGCGCGCCGGCGTTCTTGTCGCCAGCCTTCTTGTCGCCGGTCTTCTTATCTCCAGCCTTCTTGTCGTCAGCCTTCTTATCCTCCGGCGCCTTGCCGTCCTTGGCCTCGGCCGCGCCCTTGGTTTCCGCCGTTTCCTTGGTTTCCAAAGTCTCCTGGGCGGCGGCCTTCTGATCCGTGGTCAGCGGTATCGGCTTCATATCCTCTACCTTGGCGACCTCGGTTGTCCCGCTCTCGGCCGCCTGCTCGTCGCTCTTGCCGGGAGGCGCAGACTTGCCGGCCGTCGTGACTTCGACCTGCTTCGTCCAGAAATCCGGATCGAAGGGATCACGATAGGCCTCGCCGCCATCGGCGCCGGTGGCCGGGCCGGAATCGGCCGCACCGCCATCGCCCTTGGCGCTGACATTGGCCTGCTGGCCGACTTCCTGGGCGATCTCAGCGAGAACCGAATAAGGATTTTCAAAGAAATCGGCCTCGGAATAATTGGTCTGGTCGCCTGATGTCGATGTCTGGTCGTCACCATCCGCCGAGGCCTTGCCGTCGTTCGGATTTTCTTCCTTCTGCTTCGACTTCTCCTGCTTCTCCTCGCCCTCGGCGTTGTCGACGGGCTTCTTCAGTCCCTTCTCGGTCGGCTTTTCGTCGGAGAGCTTGATCGGATTGAAATAGGTCGCGACCGAGGCCTTGGTCTCCTCGTTGGCGGCATTGACCAGCCACATGACCAGGAAGAACGCCATCATCGCCGTCATAAAGTCGGCATAGGCAATTTTCCAGGCGCCGCCATGGGCGCCATCGTGATCGCCACCGCCATGCCTCTTGACGATGATGATCTCGTTCTTGCCGTGGTGATGGTTTTCGCCGTCGCTCATTCGAGAACTTTCTTCAGGCTGGCCGCCCAGGCCGACATACGGGTGACGATAACGGATTCACCGATCTCGACGGCGAGATCGATATCGTCGGTCTCAAAGTGGCGAACCGCCTCGGCATGCTCGCCGAGTTCGGCTTGCAATATCTCGAAAAGCCGCGCCGGACCCTTGACGATAATCGGTCCGGCCGCACCCTCAAGGATCGCGTCGCGCAGCAGGACGGCGAGGTTTTCGGCAGCCTTGGCGGCGAGCGCTTCGGTCATGACCGGGGCGATGGCCGCGGCGGCGCCGGCACTGACCATCTGCGCGACCTCTTCGGCGATATCGCGGATGCGGGAGGCAATGATCGCCGCCGCCTCGACTTCGTAGCGAAGCTTCAGTTCCTCGAGCTGGCGCGCATGGGTCTCAGCCAGCGCCCGCGCCTCCCCTTCGTATTTCCCGGTCAAATCAGCCGTCGCTGCGGCATGACCTTCCGCATAGGCATCGCGGCGCTCCGCCTCGACGTCGATCGCCGGTTCGCTCGGCGTTTCAGGAAAACCATCGCTGGCGAAATCATCCATGTCGATGATCGGTGCTGGCGGTTCCGGTTCACCGAAATCCTTCAAATACCGGGAAAGCGTAATGCTCATAAAAATCCATCCCATGCGGGAGGCGGCAGCATATTCGCTCCGCTCAAAATAACCTTGCGCGCCGGCATGTCCCCTTCGAAGCGGACAAGGGCTTGACCTTGCGCCGGCACGGATTCGGACGATGCCCTCATGCCGGAAACTAGGAAGTCAAACTTGCGCGAGGATGAATGGCGCCGCCATCCGCGATCGCGCCCAGCTTTACTCCAGCAGGATCAGAATCTTGCTCGAAGCCGTGTTGAGGATCGAGATCGCTTCGACCGCCATCTGCTTCTGGGTTTCGATCGCCTTCTGCCGGATCGAAGCCTCGTCCATGTCGGTATCGACGAGCGCGCCGACGCTCTTGTCGATCGAATCGGAGAGATCGGCGGTGTAATCCATCTGATCGTCGATGCGCGTCTTCATCACGCCGATCGAAGCGGCCGTCGTCGTCAGCGTGGAGAGCAGCGAGTCGGTCACATCGAGCATGTCGGTGAGTTGCGCATCGGTCGTGTTCTTATCGATCGCAATCTCGGTACCCGTCGCCGGCGTGGTCGAACCGGCGTTCAGCAGGTAATAATTGCGCGATGTCGCACCGCTGTTATTGATTGCATTGGCATCGACCGCCTTGGTGAACAGACCGCCGCTCGCATCGTTCTTATCGATGAGAATGGTCTGCGACGACGGGAAATCGATGCTCTGGGCCTGATATTCGCCGGTTGACGCGCGCACGAAGCCCGAGATGACCGACCATGTCGGCGGCGCGGCGGAATCGCCGTTCAGCAGCCAGTTCTCACCGGCAAAGGACGTCGATTCGACGATGGTCTGCAGCTGTTCCTTGTATTCGCTGATCTCAGCGTTGATCTTGTCCTTGTCGGTGCCAGGCTCTTTTGCCGAAACCAGCTTGGCGCGAATCTGGCCGATGAGATCGATCGCCGAGGTCATCGACGTGTAGGTTGAATCGACCTTGGCAGCGCCGAGACCGAGCGCATCCCCGATCGTTCCGAGATTGGTGCTGTCCGAGCGCATGACGGTGGCAACCGACCAGTAGGACGCATCGTCGGCGGCCGTCTCGATACGATAGCCCGAGGACACTTGCTGCTGGGTCTGGCTGGCTTCTTTGTTGATGCTGCGCAGCACCGCAAGCGCATTCACCGCGGCCGCGCTGGTAATCTTAACGGTCATCGACAGGTCTCGGAATAAGGTGAAAGGGCAGGCCGGATTGCCGGCAGCGACTGAAGTGGCGTCATGCCTACGGCAGGATTTCCGCCGTATGTCGCAAAAGCAAATCAACTCGAGGCAAAGGTAACTCGATATCAACCTATTGGGCAAGAGCGCAGCGGCGAGCGCGGATCGCCGATCGAGACGCTGATTAACCAATTGATATAAAAGAAAGAACCGCGCCGTTTCGGGCGCGGTTCGGGAGGCTTTTCGCTTGCGGCCGGACGGTGCCGCAAGATTCGGTCCAGCTTCAGCGCCGGGCTTAGCTGCGGAACAGCGTGAGGATGTTCTGAGCGCTGGAGTTGGCGATCGACAGCGACTGGATGGCCAGCTGCTGCTGGGTTTGCAATGCCGTCAGCTTACTCGATTCCTCTTCCATATCGGCATCGACGAGGCGGCCGACGCCCGAGTCGATCGAATCGCTCAGCGCTCCCACGAAGTTTTCCTGCAGGTCGATGCGGGTGGAAATCGAGCCGAGCTGCGATGCAGCCTTGGTCATCGCATTCAGGCCGGCCTCGATCGACGTCAGGGCCATGGAGATCTCGACCGAGCCAAAGGTGCTGATGTCCATCGAGTAGATCGAACCGATCGTCCCATATGATGTGCCGATAATGCCGGAGCTCGTCTCGATGGCGCCGGTCGAGTCCATGCCGAAGAGAACGTTGCCCGTGGAGGTCGTGTCGAGAAGGTAGTCCGTCGTCTTGACCGAGACATTGCCGTTGCCGTCGCGGACAAAGGTGGAAACGACGCTCTTGGTGCCGTCAGCGCCGGCAACCCAGTTTTCACCGGAGAAGGAAGCCGACTGGGCAATGCTGAGCAGCTGCTGCTGCAGCTGGCCGATTTCTTCCTGAACCTTGGTTTTGTCGACGCCCTTTTCGGTCGCGGCGACGATCTTCGCCTTGATTTCGCTGATGACGTCGATGGCACTGGACATTGCGGAGTAAGCGGTGTCGACCTTGGCTGCGCCGAGGCCGAGAGCGTCGGAAACGGCGGAAAGCGCCTTGTTGTCCGAACGCATGGTCGTTGCGATCGACCAATAGGCGGCGTTGTCGGCGGCCTTTTCGACACGGTAGCCTGACGATACGCGGTTCTGCGTCGATTCAAGGCCGTCGTTGATGCCGCGGAGTGTCTGAAGAGCGGCCATCGCCGCAACGTTCGTCAAAATGCTGGTCATGAAATGATTGCCCCTTGTTGGCAGGTGGAAAAAAGGGACATTCCGGAAAGCTACCGGGAACGGGGACCAGCCTCATGCCTGTTAACCGGCTCTTAAATTTGGTTAACCCGCCGTCTCGTTGACCTGAGAAAACAGCATTATGGTTAATCGATCGTTAACAGACATTAAAAAAGCCGCGCTCCATCGAAGCGCGGCTCGATTTGGATGCCCGCCGGAGACCGGCGGGCAAATATTTCGGCGGGTTATTAGCCGCGGAACAGCGAGAGGATGGTCTGCGAAGAGGAGTTCGCGATCGACAGCGACTGGACGGCCAGCTGCTGCTGGGTCTGCAGGGCGCTGAGCTTGGACGATTCTTCTTCCATGTCGGCGTCGACGAGACGGCCAACACCGGAGTCGATCGAGTCGCTGAGCGCGGAGACGAAGTTTTCCTGCAGTTCGATGCGCTTGGAGATCGAGCCGAGAGCAGCGCCGGCGCTGGTCATGGACTTCAGAGCCGATTCAACGTTGGTCAGAGCCGTCTGGATTTCGCCGAGGGTGAAGTTGGTGATGTCCATTGCGTAGACAGAACCGGTCGCACCGTTCGAAGTACCGAGGATGCCCGTCGAGGTTTCGACCGCGCCGTTGCTCATGCCGAACAGCACGTTGCCTGCGGAGGTGTCGTCGAGTACATAGTCGGTCATGACGACCGAAACGGCGTTGGAGCCGTCGCGGACGAAGGAGGCAACAACGTTCTTGGTGCCCGAAGCGCCGGCAACCCAGTTTTCACCGGAGAAGGAAGCCGACTGAGCGACGCTCAGAAGCTGCTGCTGCAGCTGGCTGATTTCTTCCTGGACCTTGGCCTTGTCGACGCCGTTTTCAGTGGCGGCAACGAGCTTCGCCTTGATGTCGCCGACGACGTCGATGGCGCTGTCCATGGCGGAGTAAGCGGTGTCGACCTTGGCGGCGCCGAGGCCGAGAGCGTCGGAAACGGCGGAAAGTGCCTTGTTGTCCGAACGCATGGTCGTTGCAATCGACCAGTAGGCAGCGTTGTCGGAAGCCTTGCCGACGCGATAGCCGGACGAAACGTGAGCCTGGGTCGTCTGGAGACCCTGGTTGACGCCGCGGAGAGTCTGGAGGGCTGCCATTGCAGCGTTATTGGTGTTGATGCTCGTCATAGTTTGTTTGCCCCTTGTTGGCAGATTTTAAGAAGGGACATTCCGGATTTTCGGCCGGCCCACAGCGATCAGCATCATGCCTGTTAACCATTCTCGTTAAGGTTAACTCGCCGTTTCGATGGGCCTAGAAAACAGCAAGATGGTTAAGGAAAGCTAAATTGAAATTGAAAATAACGTAAAAATATCGGGCACTTAGATGGATTTTCATTAACCTTATCTTAAAACATTTCGCGGCCGGGGATGACCCGGCCGCGAAACCTGGAAACCTTGTGCCGACCGGTCTTAGCGGAACAGCGACAGGATGTTCTGCGAAGAGGAGTTCGCGATCGACAGCGACTGGATCGCCAGCTGCTGCTGGGTCTGCAGGGCGCTGAGCTTGGACGATTCCTCTTCCATGTTTGCATCGACGAGGCGGCCGATACCGGAGTCGATCGAGTCGCTGAGCGCGGAGACGAAGGTGTCCTGGTTGTCGATACGCTTGGAGAGCGAGCCGAGAGCGGCGCCGGCGCTGGTCATGGACTTCAGAGCCGATTCGACGTTGGTCAGAGCCGACTGGATCTGGCCGGCGGTGAAGTTGGTGATGTCCATCGAGTAGATCGAACCGGTCGCGCCATTCGACGTACCGAGGATACCCGTCGAGGTTTCGACCGAACCGCCGCTCATGCCGAACAGCACGTTGCCCGCAGAGCCGCTGTCGAGAACATAGTCGGTCGTGGTGACCGAAACGGCGTTGGAACCGTCGCGGACGAAGGAGGAAACGACGCTCTTGGTGCCGGAAGCGCCGGCGACCCAGTTTTCGCCGTTGAAGGAAGCCGACTGAGCGACGCTGAGAAGCTGCTGCTGCAGCTGGCCGATTTCTTCCTGGACCTTGGCCTTGTCGACGCCGTTTTCAGTGGCGGCAACCAGCTTGGCCTTGATATCGCCGACGACGTCGATGGCGCTGTCCATGGCGGTGTAAGCGGTGTCGACCTTGGCAGCACCCATGCCGAGAGCGTCGGAGACGGCGGAAAGTGCCTTGTTGTCCGAACGCATGGTCGTTGCGATCGACCAGTAAGCCGCGTTGTCGGAAGCCTTTTCGACGCGGTAACCCGACGAAACGTGGCTCTGCGTGCTGCCGAGGTTCTGGTTGACGTTGCGCAGCGTCTGGAGAGCGGCCTGTGCGGAAGTGTTGGTGTTAATGCTCGTCATAAATCTGTCCCCTGGAAACTAGATACAAAAAGGAGGACATACCGGACTGTAGTACCGGCGATGACGGACCAGCTTCATGCTACTCGGCGCCTTTTTTTTGTTTGGCCCAAACCCGTCATGTCCAGGGCAATCTCGCAGCCAATGCTTGCCAACTTCTTAAAAATGAAGCGCCCGCACCGGCTCCTTACATCGCATAGTTAATGCCGGCTGAATCTATTCCTCCGCATGCTAACATACGGGGAAAGAAACCGTTTTCTGTCCGAAAAGAAAGCGTCTCCATGCGACGCACCGGTTTCAAGCAAGCTTCGCATGTCAATGTGGCAGCCGCCGGGAGAGCATCATCGGATCGATCCACCTGTTTTCGGTGGAGGACGGCTCCTGCCCGCCCGGCGATCGACAGCCATGCCAGAAGATTTCCTTTACGGAGTTGGGTTTTGAACAGCAAAGTTTCGTTCTCTGCGGCATCCAGAGACTACCAGGCGGGCCGCTACACACAGTCCTTGGCGACGCTCAACCAGCTCATGGATATCCAGCAGGACGCCAAGACCTACGCGCTGCTGGCCAAAAACCTCGTGCAGCTCGGCTTCAAGGCCGATGCTGCGAAAGCCTATGGTCTGGCCGGCAATTGCGAAGGACCGAATGCCTACGAATACCAGAAACAGGCTGCCAAGCTGCATTACGAGACCGGCAACGAGGACGATGCGCTGCTGATCGCCATGCGAAACCTCGCCAAGGCACAGGAAGACCCGGAACTCGCCTTCATCATCACCGCGATCTATCTGAAGCGCCAGCAGCGGGATATCATTCGCCCGTTCAAGACGGTGCTGTCACAGAGTGCCAATCCCGATCATATGCGCCTCGCCGCCCTGCTGCTCAGCGACGATCTGAACGACGCAACCAACCAGAGCCTCTCGCGCAACCTCTTCAAGCGGTTTCCCGGCAATCACGCATTCCGCTTTCTGCATCTCGTTTTCGCCCGCGAATTCAATGAGTTCGAAGAGGCCAGCAAGCATCAGGCGGTGATCGACGCTGCACTTGCAAAGGGCGATCTCGAGATCCTGCGCAAGGATAACCCGTTCTATCATCTGCACTGGTGCGGCAACGAAGACCACAACCGCTATGCAACGATCGGCACCACCCCCCTTAATCCGGAACGGGTGGCCTTCCGCCGCAACCAGCCGCACAGCTGGTCGAACAAGATCCGGATCGGCTACATGTCATCGGACTTCTGGGATCGCCACGCGACAATGAAGCTCCTTCAGCGCATCCTGGAACTGCACGACAAAGACCGGTTCGAGGTGACGCTCTTCTGCCATACGGGTCCGGAACACCTGAAGCACAACGAGACCGACCGCAGCCGCTGGGGCCGGATCGTCGACATTCACGGCTACTCCGACCAAGCGGTGCTGGCGGTCGTGCGCGAGCATAATATCGACATCATGGTCGACCTGAAGGGCCATACCTCCGGCAGCCGCGCGACAGCCTTCAACCTGCCGCTGGCGCCGGTGCATGTCGGCTGGCTCGGTTTTCCCGGCAGCACCGTCAATATCGACCTCGACTACGTCATCGGCGACCATTCGGTATTGCCCGAGGTGGCCAAGCCCTTCTACCATGAGAAATTCTGCCGGCTGCCGGAAAGCTATCAGCCGAACGACCCGATGCACCGTCCGAAGCCGCGCGCTGTCACCCGCGAGCAGCTCGGTCTGCCGGAAGACGCCTTCATCTTCGCGTCCTTCAACGGCAACCGCAAGATTACGCCTGAGGTCGTCCATAGCTGGTGCCGTATTCTCAAGCGCGCGTCGAACAGCGTGCTTTGGCTGATGGCGAACACACCGCGCAACCAGGCAAACCTCTCGAAGCAATTCCAGGCGGCGGGCATTTCGCCGAAGCGGATCATCTTCTGCCCGCGCGCTCACTATGAAGACCACATCGACCGCCAGCAGGCGGCGGATATCGGCATCGATACCTTCCCGGTCAACGGCCATACGACCACCTCGGAGCAGCTTTGGGGCGGCCTGCCGGTGCTAACCGTCAAAGGCACCAACTTCGCCTCGCGCGTCAGCGAGAGCCTGCTGAGAGCCATCGATCTGCCTGAGCTCGTGGCAGACGACCTGCAGGCCTACGAGGACCTTGCCGTCGAGCTGGCCGAAAATCCCGGGCGGATCGCCGAATACAAGGCACACCTCAAGGAGAAGCGCTATATCGCGCCGCTCTTCGATGCCGAACGCTTCTGCGATCATTTGGAGCGGGCCTATGAAATCATGGCCGAGCGCGCCAAGCAGGGTCTCGCACCCGACCACATGGACATTGCGGCGCTGCCGCCACGCACGGCGCCGTTTGCGGCCGAGTGAGGCTTTCCGAGATGGAATACCCGCTGAGGCGATCCTGTTCGCCTCAGCGGGTATTTACCTCTTTGCGATCAGTTCACGCCCGATACGTTTAGGCGGCTCTCGGCGCAGAACGATGGCCGTCGTGACCGAGCCATAACGCGCAACGGCATCGACGATGCTTTCAAGGTCGGCCGGCGTGGGAACAATGACTTTCAGGTGAAAACAATCCTCTCCTGTCAGCCTTAGAACCTCGATGATCTCAGGCATGTCGGAAAATTGCTTCAGGCATGTCTTGATATGCTCGTGCGTGGTGCGCAGGCGAATAACGGCCATCATGCCAAGCCCGACGGCGGCGGGGTCGATGACGGCTCTGTATGCCTCGATGATACCGCGTTCTTCAAGCCGTTTGAGACGCTCCGACGTGGCCGGCTGGGAAAGGCCGACCTTCCTTCCGAGCTCGGAGACGCTGATTCGTCCATCATCCTGCAAGACTTCGATGATGGCGATGTCGGTCGGATCGAGATCCGGTGTGGTATCGGTGCGCTTTGCCATCAACCTTCAATCTATCGGATGAGCCCGTACTTTTCCGATAGATGCCAATTTGGTTCGCAGGTGTAAACCGCCATACTTCCGCCGTAGCAAAGACGGGGCGAGATATGACCGAATTCATTCATCTGCCGGGCATCGGCAATTCCGGAAACACGCACTGGCAGAGCCGTTGGGAGGATGCCAATCCAGCTATTCGCCGTTTTGCGCCGACGAGCTGGGATCAGCCGGATCTTTCCGACTGGATCGAAGCCTTGGACCAAGCGGTGAACAGAGCCAAAACACCACCTGTTCTCGTGGCGCATAGTCTTGCCTGCCTGCTTGTGGCACATTGGCACCAGCGCGCGCCTTCGCCGATCAGGGGAGCGTTCCTCGCCGCCGTGCCAGACCCTCTGTCTTCGCGCTTTCCTGCGGACGCTGCAGGCTTTGCAGATGTACCGCAAACGCAGTTCGGCTTTCGATCGCTGATCGTCGCAAGCACCAACGATCCCTATGGTTCGCTGCCCTATGCCGAAACGCGGGCAAAGCAATGGGGCAGCGAGTTGAAAATCATCGGCGCGGCCGGTCACATCAATGGCCAAAGCGATCTGGGCGACTGGCCCGAAGGCCTGGCATTGCTGATGGATTTCGCGAGCCGCGCATAGCAGGAACCGCTCTGTCGAGGAACCGAAGTTCCTCGCGGCCAAAGCAAAGGCCGCAGCCGGTCAGTGGAACGAGCGCACCAGGCTGCCGACGAGCAGGTTCCAGCCGTCGATCAGCACGAAGAAGAGAATTTTGAAGGGCAGCGAGATCGATGTCGGCGGCAGCATCATCATGCCCATCGCCATGGTGATGGTGGCGACGATCAGGTCGATGACGAGGAACGGCAGCACGACGAGAAAGCCGATCTCGAAACCGCGGCGAATCTCGGAAATCATGAAGGCCGGGATCAGCACGCGGTAGTCGATCGGATCGGTCGTCTGGATGTTCTGGCCGCGTTCGCGCGCCAGATCGACAAAGAGCGCCAGATCCTTGTCGCGCGTGTTGGCCGCCATGAAGGTGCGGAAGGGTTCGGCGATACGCTGGACCGACTCGGTCTCGTTGATCTGGTTGGCAAGCAGCGGCTGCACGCCGTTCTGCCAGGCCTGATCGAAGGTCGGCGACATGACGTAGAAGGTCATGAACAGCGACAGCGACAGCAGGATCATGTTGGAAGGCGTCGAGGAGAGGCCCATGCCCGAGCGCAGGATCGAGAAGGCGATGATGAAGCGCGGGAAGCTCGTCACCATGATCAGGATGCCCGGCGCGACCGAAAGAACGGTCAGCAGGCCGAATGTGCGGATGATCCAGGCGGCGACGGAGCCATCGACCGGCACGTTCAACAAGTCAGTCGGCAGCTGCTGTGCCACCGCCAGTTCCGGCACCACCATCATGGCGGCAAGGAAAACTATGAGACGAATCATTCGATGACAAATGTCCTGAACATGACCTTCGATACCCGCCCTTGCGAGCGAAGGTCAACACGTTCCTGTATGTCATCCTTGAGATATTGAAAGCCCCGCGGCCCCTCGATCTGCTGCAGGGAAACGGTCCTGATATAGGCGAGGATATCCTGATGAATATCCTCGGAAACCTTCACGTCAGGCGGCCCGTTGAACAGCAGCGCGACCTCGAGTCGCACCCAGTTTTCCGAGGGATAGGCGAGGTTCGAGGTGATCGGCTCGAGCTGGACGATGTTGTTGGCCTCGGTCGAGATGCGGGCTAGGCCTTCCTCGGCCTTTTTCTTTGCCTCGGCGTCCTTGGCCTGCTCGGCCTCCTTGGCGCCCTTGATGTTGGGCGCGACGATCGTGCCGACCGCCCAGCCGCCGCCGGCGCCGAGGAGCGTCAGGACGGCGATGCCGATGATCGTCATCAGCGGGCCGGATTTCTTCTTTGGTTGGCCTGCGCTTGTGTCTTCGTCTGCCATCGTCGTTCAGCCTCAAAGCGGCGAGAAAAGATCGACGGCCTGCTGGCCGCGCGGAGGCTGCTGCACTTCCATCAGGCGGCCGCGGCCGCCGTAGGAGATGCGGGCTTCGGCGATCTTGTCGTAGGAGATCTGGTTGTCGGAATTGACGTCCTGCGGACGAACGATGCCGGCGACATTCAGAATGCGTAGCTCCTGGTTCAGGCGGACTTCCTGCGAGCCCGAGATGACGAGGTTGCCGTTTTCGAGAATGCCGGTGACGACGGCGGCGACCAGAAGGGTGATCTTGTCGGTGCGCTCGATCTTGCCCTTGCCGTCGGTGCTGGTGTCGGAGCCATAGGTCAGGTCGGTCTTGGACTCGGGCGTCCAACCGAAGATCTGGGCGTTGACGTCCCAGTTCATGCCGCTCGAATTCGTGCGACTGCGGTTGGTCTCGTTGTCGAAGGAGGCCTTGTCGTTGATCTGGATGTCGACGGTCAGGATGTCGCCGACGTTGAGCGCGCGCGCATCCTTGAAGAGGGCGGCCTGCGAATCACTCCACAGCGAATAACCCTGGGCGACGGCGCGCGGCTGCTTCGGATAGAGCGCCATCTGCGGTGTCTGGCCGTAGGCAAGCCCGCTGCCGATCGGGCTCATGGCGGGCGCACGGCCGATCTCGCTGACCGCGGTCGGAGACTGGCAGCCTGCAAGGAGTGCGAGGGCGGCGATCGCGGCCGGGAAACGCATATTCATGAAGGATCCTTCGACGTATTGGGATCGGACGCACTGGCGATGATACTGGCGATGGCCGCGGCCTTTTTCGCGTCCATCTCGTTGAGGATGAGGCTCGACTGGCGCGGGCTGAGCCGCATGATCACGGCTGAGGCCACCTCGATGTTCATATCCTGCAGCTGGAGCGCCGCGGCATCCGGCTTCATCTTCTTGTAGATTTCGGTGAGGCCGGCTTCAGCCTGCTTCAGGAAATCGTCGCGCCGTTTCAGCCAATCCTGATATTCGGCCTTACGCTTGTCCATCTCGGCCACGCGGGCGTCGATGTCGGCGCGAAGCTTTTCAAGTTCCTGCTTCTGCAGGAGGTAACGCTGGTCGCGGGCGGGGTCGGCGATATTGGTGCAGAACTGTTTGATCTCGTCCTGCGAGGTGATGTCGCCCGCCGGCGCATGCTCCTGCGCGAAGGCGCCCGGGATCGACAGGAGCACGAGGGCTGCCGCCGGCAACGCCAGCCGGCGCAGCAGTTGCACAACCGTCATGTCGGGATTGAGGATCGTCTTCATTGCAGCACGAGCTCCGCCTGCAGGGCGCCCGCCGACTTGATGCCCTGGAGAATGGCGATGATGCCATCCGGTTTCACGCCGATATTGTTGAGGCCGGCGACGAGGGTCCTGAGGTCGGGACCGTCGATGATGGCGACACGCCCACCTGTCTGCTCGGCAGCGATATCGGTCTGCGGCTGGACCGCGGTGCGGCCGCGCGAGAAGGGTTCGGGCTGGATGATCTGCGGCGTCTCGGTGACCTGAACCGTCAGGGTGCCGTAGCTGACGGCAACCGGCGAGACGCGGACATCCGAGCCGATGACGATCGTTCCGGTGCGCTCGTTGATCACGACCTTGGCGGGCGTATCGGTCTCGACGATGAGATTTTCGATGTCGGCCATCAGTCGGGTGAGATCGGCGGTGCGTGGCTTCTGGATCACCACTTCCTGCGAATCCTTGGCTTCGGCGACCGGGCCGCCGAAACGCGCCGAGGCATAACCGTTGACGATGTCGGCGATACGGATTGCCGTCGAGAAGTCGGGGTTGCGCAGCTGCAGGACGAGATTGACCGAATCCTTGAAGCGGGACGGCAGCTCGCGTTCAATGATGGCGCCGCCCGGAACCCGGCCGGCAGTGGTGACACCTTCGGTCACCGTCGCCGCCTGGCCCTGGGCCTGAAAACCGGTCACGATGGCCGCCCCTTGCGCGACGGCATAGATCTGGCCGTCGGCGCCGGAAAGCGAGGTCATGACAAGCGTGCCGCCGCGCAGCGACGTTGCGTCGCCGAGCGAGCTCACCGTGACGTCGATGCGGCTGCCGGGGCTTGCGAAGGGCGGCAGGTTGGCAGTGACCATCACCGCCGCCGTGTTTTTGGCGTTGGACTGGCTGCCCTGCGTCGAGATGCCGAGGTTCTGCAGCATCGCCCGCATCGACTGCTCGGTGAAGGGGGACGACCGGAAGCCGTCGCCGGTTCCCTGCAGGCCGACGATCAGGCCGTAGCCGATCAACTGGTTGTCGCGGCCGGCCTGAAGCGAGGCGATGTCCTTGATACGCGATGTCAGCGCCCAAGCGGGCGCGACGTCCGCCAAACTCATGGCGAGAACCGCGACAAGGGTTAAAAAGCGGAAGAACAATTTCATTTTGCCCTCACATGGATCGTGCCGTCAGCAAGCACCGTGCCGCTGACGATGACACCGGAATCCATATTGCGTGCGCGGATGAGCTGCCCCGTCGCGCCGTCTTCGAGCGGCGTGCCGGCAGCCGAGATCGTCATCGCGCCGAGCGAAAAGACCAGGCGGATCGAAGAGCCGCGGGTCACCGTATAGGCTTCACGCAGCCCCGAAACCGAAATGGTCCGGCCGGGCAGCAGCGTGCGCTTGGAGACCAGGCCTTCGACCTGGGAAATGGATTTGGCAAAATCGCCGGCGAGGTTGGGATTGGTGATCTCGACCTCCTGAAGCTGGCTGGCCGACAATGTGTCGCCGGGGTAGATGATCGTCGTCGGGACGACGGCATAACCCATGCCGGCATCCACCTTCGCGGGCAAAAACATGCCCGCAACTGCGATCGTGGCTGCCGCCACCCATCCTGAGATGTGTCCTGCCCGGCAAAACATCATGTTTCGGCCCTTCCCTTTACTTCAGGTTCTTGCTGACGATGGAGGCCATTTCGTCAGCCGTGGTGATCACCTTGGAATTCATTTCGTAAGCGCGCTGGGCCGAGATCAGCTCGGTAATTTCCTTCACCGGGTCGACGTTCGACGATTCCAGGTAACCCTGCTTCATGTAGGCGAAGCCTTCCTCGTCGGGATTGCCGACGACGGCATCGCCGGAAGCCGCCGTTTCCTGGAAGAGATTGTCGCCGATCGGCTGGAGGCCTGCCTCGTTGACGAAGTCGGCAAGCGTCAGCTGGCCAAGCGTGGTCGCGCTCGTCGCGCCCGGCAGCTTGGCCGAAACCTCGCCGGAGCGGCTGATCGTCAGCTCGGTCGAGCCCGTCGGAATGGTGATGCCGGGAAGGACCTCGTAGCCATCGACGGTGACGAGCTGGCCCTGGTCGTTCTTGTTGAAGGCGCCGGCGCGGGTATAGAGCGTCGTACCGTCGGTCGACTGGATCTGGAAGAAGCCCTTGCCGATCAGCGCCACGTCGAGGTCGTTGCCGGTCTGGGTCAATTCGCCCTGGAGATGCAGGTTGCGGACCGCCGAGGTCTGGACGCCGAGGCCGATATTGGCGCCTTCCGGAACCACGGCCTGGTTGGCGCGGTTGGCGACGCCCTTGGCCCGTTCGGTCTGGTAGAGAAGATCGGAGAATTCGGCGCGGGCGCGCTTGAAACCCGTCGTATTGATGTTGGCGATGTTGTTGGCGATGACTTCCAGATTGGTCTGCTGGGCATCCATGCCCGTTGCTGCGATGGCGAGCGCTCTCATGTGTTCGTCCTCAAATCAGTTACATCTGCATCTTGGTGACTTCGAGAAAGGCCGAGACGACCTTGTCGCGGATGGCGATCGCGGTCTGCAGCGTCTGCTCGGCCTGGAGCATGGAATCGACGACTTCTCGCGTCGTCGCCGTGCCCTTGATGCCGGCAAAGGACATGCTTTCCGCACCCTTCAGGCTGGTGACCGCGTCGCTCGCCATGTTGCCCATGACGGAGGCGAAGCTCATGCCGTTGGCTGCACCTGCGGTGCCCGGCATGGTGGTGGCGGCGGACGACGAGGCGGAATTTTCGGTGTCGACGGCGCCGAGCGCACGGGTCATCGAAAGGTTGCTGACATTCTGGACGCTGCTGATCATTATTATTGGCTCTTCAGGAGGTCGATCGTGGAGGAGATGAGATCGCGGGTCTGCTTGATGGTCTGCAGATTGGCGTCATAGGAACGGTTGGCTTCGCGCATGTCGGCCATCTCGACCAGGATGTTGACGTTCGGCAGCTTGACGACGCCCTTCTGATCCGCCGCCGGATTGCTGGGATCAAATTCCGTGCTGAAATCGCCTTCGTCTTCGCCGACCTTCTTGACGTTGACCGTCTCGACGCCGCTCACGCGATCCATCTGCTGGCCGAAGGTGATCGTCTTGCGGCGATAGGGGTCGGCTCCCGGCGTGTCGCCGGTCGAGCGGGCGTTGGCAATGTTTTCCGAAACGATGCGCAGGCGCGTCGACTGCGCCTCGAGGCCGGAACCGGCGATTTTCATTGCTGCTGAAAGCGGATCCATGAGTTTTACTTCCTGACGGTCATCAACATCATGCGGTTGAAGGAACTGACCAGCGAGGTGTTCAGATCGTACTGGCGCTTGATATCGCCCGATTTGGAGAGCTCCTCGGCCAAACCGACCGTATTGCCGGATTCCTGAACGCCGATTTCCTGGTCGAGTGCGGCGTCCTTGACGTCGATATCGCCGCTGGCACTGAAATCGTTGCCGCTGAGATGGGCCGGATTGGTGCGCGCCATGGTGATGTCGGACTTATCGAGCACCGCATCGAAGGGCGTGACGTCCTTGGCGTGGAATTTCGGGGTATTGGCATTCGCGATGTTGCCGGCAACAACCTGCTGACGGATCGTCAGCCATTCCGCCTGTCGCGAAGCCAAGTCGAAAAGTTGGATCGGTTGCATGAGAACTCTCCGTTTTTACTGCCCCGAACCTAGTGTGGTAATCTTGCGTGGGACTTACGGGAATTCCGGCTTCGAGACGCTTTTCGGCGAAAGCTTCCGCTACAAATGAACCGGGCTCCGGCCGGTTTACGGCGGAGCCCTCTTGCCTTCAGCCTTTGCCGTAAGGTTCAGTTGTTCTGGTAGGTCTCTCCCTTGGAGGTGACGATCACCCATTTGCCCTGGCGCTGTTCGATTGTCGCAAGGCGGCTCTGGTCGGGCAGGATCGAGCCGACGCGCACCACATACATGCCGGAGGGATCCTCGATCAGCGCCCGGCCGTTTGAGACGTGCAGCAGCCGGAAGGACGATGTGCCGGGGAAAGGCTGATCTTCCAATATGGCGCGGCCCTGGCGTTCCTTGCCGAGATCGGAGACCGTCGCCGTCGTCAGCGGGTCGACTGCCGGCGGCTTCTTGTCCGCCTCATTCTTGTTGACCATGGCAAGCGGCGAAACGCTGAAGACGTTGCGCGCCGGCCAGTTCGGCAGTTCGCGCGAATTGCTGCTGGCGGCGACATTCATGCCGAACTTGTCAGCGTTGAAGAAGACGTACCAGGGGAAGAAGGCGGAAGCCCCGGCAAGCGCCAGGCCGGTAAAGGTCAGAAACCGATCCAGCATGACGGTCTTCCTGTGCTGGTTCAGGGAAGCGATGCGTTCGTCGTCAAATTCAGCCACGTCTATCTCCTCTGGATGGCGGCGGCCTGATTGCCCATGCCGGCTGCAGCTTTGAGCGCGCCGGCGAGATCGGCAAAGGCATCGGGCGAGTCGCGATCGCCCGGAGACTGTTTCAGGACGTCGTAAATGATGGGCACCTGCTTGACCGCCATGTCGAGATCGGGATCGGCGCCCTGGCGGTAACCGCCGATCAGGCGCAGGTCACGCGTTTCCTCGAAGCGGTGGATCAGCACCTTCAGCCGCGACACCAGCTTTTCCTGATCCGGCGTCCACGCCTTGCGGGCAAGACGCGAGATCGAGGCAAGCGGATCGATCGGCGGATAACGCCCTTCTTCGGCGAGGCTGCGCTGCAGGACGATATGACCGTCGAGGATGCCGCGCGTCGAATCGGCGATCGGGTCGTTGTGATTGTCGCCGTCGACGAGGATCGAGATGATCGCCGTGATCGTGCCGGTGCCCTCGGGGCCGGGGCCGGCGCGCTCCAGCAGGCGCGGCAGCTCGGTGAAGACGGAGGCGGGATAGCCACGCGCGATCGGCGGCTCGCCGGAGGCGGTCGCCACCTCGCGGATCGCATGGGCGAAACGCGTGACGCTGTCGACGATGAAGAGAACGTTTTCGCCCTTGTCGCGGAAATGTTCGGCGATGGTGACCGCCGTCAGCGGCGCCATCTTGCGCAGCATCGGGCTCTCGTCGCTGGTTGCGACGACGGCGATCGCCTTCTTCATATTGCTGCCGAGCGTATCCTCGATGAATTCGCGCACCTCGCGGCCGCGTTCGCCGACAAGCGCAATAACGACCTTGTCGAAGGCATCGGCGCGGGCGAGCATGGACAAGAGCGTCGACTTGCCGACGCCGGAGCCGGCGAAGATGCCGAGACGCTGCCCAAGGCAGAGCGGCGAGAAGATGTCGATCGCGCGCACGCCGGTCTTGAAGCCGGTCGCAACGCGTTTGCGGGTCATCGAGGGCGGCGCGGTATTGGAGATCGAACGGCGGTCGAGACCCTCGGCGATCGGCCCCAGCCCGTCGATCGGCTCGCAGAGCGAGTTGACGGTGCGCCCACACCAGCTGTCTGCCGGTGAGATGCGGAAGGCGCCTTTGCGGATGACCGTATCGTGAATGCCGATCGGCTCGCCAGGTTCGATCGGGCAGACATAGATCAGGTCCGGCTCGACGCGAACGACCTCGCCGAGATGGATGCCGGTTGCCGATTTATGGGCGACGAACTCGCCGAGGCGCACGTGGCGGGAGAGGCCGCGAACCGTGTAGTGACCGGCGGCGATGGTGTGCACGCGACCGCCATGGGCAACGGCGAAGTCCGGCGATACGTATCGGTCGACGAGATCGGCAAGATGCGCCAGCTTCGGGGAAAGGCCGTCCTCGGACAGGAGCGTGGTGTTCATGCTCAGCGGCTGCCCCCAAGCGTCTGGACGGCTTCCTTGAACGAATCCTCACTGTCGCGCATCAGCGACGAGACGCTTTCGAAGGCGCGGTTGACTTCGATCAGCTGGGTGATCTCGCGCATGGCGTTGACATTGGAGTTTTCGAGATAACCCTGCTCGACGCCGACATTGAAACGGTCGACGACGGCGCGCGGTTGTTCGGTGGTCATGATACCGCTGTTTTCGTAGCGCAGGTAACCCTTGCTGATATCGGCCTCGAACAGGCCGAGCGACGCAACCTGGCGGCTGTTCTGATAGATGATGCCGTCGGTGCCGACAGCCGGTTCGCCGCCTTTGGTGTCGAGCTGGATCGGCGCGCCGCCGGCGTCGAGAACCGGATATCCCCGGATCGAGACGAGTTCGCCGGTATCCTTGAGCGTGAAGCGGCCGTCCCGCGTCAGAACCCGGCCGGCCGGCGTATCGAGCGCAAACCAGGCATCGCCCTTGATGGCGAAATCGAGCATGTTGCCGGTATGCTGCAGTTCGCCGTTGCTTTCGTTCAGATAATCATTGCCCTGGGAAACGAAGGCGACCTTTGTGTTCAGCTTGTTCTTGGTCGCCGCCACCATCTCGTCGAACTTCACCTCGGTGGCGCGAAAGCCGGTCGTGTTCACGTTCGCCATGTTGTCTGCGATGGTGGTCAGGCGCTTTTCAAGCGCCATCTGCGACGACAGAGAAACATAAAGACCGGATTGCATGTCGGTAAGCTCCAAGCATTGGCGATGAACGGAACGAAAAGCCGGGCGTCGTCTGTCTGGTTCGGCCGGGATTTCGCTGAGGCGGCATCTCAGAAACGGGCGCGGGCACCCATTCGTCGCCTTTAGACTGACGGCAGATGCTTGCGCGAAGCTGGCACGCGAAAATGCCTTGCCGGCGGCCTTTCATCAGCCTCACGCAAGGCAGAAACCCTATCCGTCCTAGAGAAAAGTAACGTTCAGATTGGGCTGACGATGAACATTGTTATTGGATTTGTAGTTGTTTGCGGCTGTGTCATCGGCAGCTTCATGGCGATGGGCGGCCACGTGGACGCCCTGTTCCAGCCCTTCGAATTCGTCATCATCGGCGGCGCCGGTCTCGGCAGCTTCATCATGGCAAACCCGATGAAGGTGGTGAAGGATTCCGGCAAGGCGCTCGGCGAAGCCTTCAAGCACGCAGTTCCCAAGGAACGCAATTATCTCGATACGCTCGGTGTGCTCTATTCGCTGATGCGCGACCTGCGCACCAAGTCGCGAAACGAAATCGAAGCCCATATCGACAATCCCGCAGAATCGACCATCTTCCAGTCGGCTCCGACCGTTCTGAAGAACAAGGAACTGACGGCGTTCATCTGCGACTACGTGCGCCTGATCATCATCGGCAACGCCCGCAGCCACGAGATCGAAGCGCTGATGGACGAAGAACTCAACACCATCATGCACGACAAGATGAAACCCTACCACGCCATCCAGATCATGGGCGACTCCTTCCCGGCGATCGGTATCGTCGCGGCCGTTCTCGGCGTCATCAAGGCGATGGCCCACATCAACGACTCTCCCGAGGTGCTCGGTCACCTGATCGGCTCGGCGCTCGTCGGCACCTTCCTCGGCATTCTCTTGTCCTACTGCCTCTGCTCGCCGCTGGTCTCCCAGATCAAGGTCGTCCGCAACAAGCAGCACCGCCTCTACGTCATCGTCAAGCAGACGCTGCTTGCCTACATGAACGGCTCGGTGCCGCAGGTCGCTCTCGAATACGGCCGCAAGACGATCTCGGCTTACGAGCGTCCGTCGATCGATGCGGTCGAACAGGAAATGATGAACCCAGGCGGCGAAACCAAGGCGGCTTAAATGACCATGAGCAATGCTTCGCATGACAAACCGGCAATGGATCCCGCGCTTCTCGCCAAGCTCACAGGCGGGCTTGGCGACAGGGGCAGGGTTGCCAAGATCTGCAGCTCCTTCGGGGAAATCTACAGCGAATTCTTTCCCGACGTGATCAAGAGCGAGACCGGCCTCGAGGTGACGGTCAACTATCTCGGCTGCGAGATCGGCTATAAAAACCACCTGATCGACGACCTGAGCGCCAACGTCACGCTCGTCGATGCGACGCTGCGCAACTGGTCGCAGAATATCACGCTTGCCTGTGGCAACGGCTTTGTCATCACGCTGATGGAGCACCTGCTCGGCGCCACCGCCGATACGATCGAGGAGCCGGCCGAGCGGCTGCTGTCGATCATCGAAACCGATCTGGCGGTGATGGTTTTCGACAAGATCGCCAAGGTGCTGCGCTCGGCCGTCAACGCGCCCGGCGGTTTCGAACCGAGCCTTTCGGCCCCGCACGCCCTTGAGATGCGCGCCCGACCGCCGGAGGACCGCCCGGATGAGTTCGCCGCCGCTATCAACATGTCGATCACGCTTGCCGGCATCGTTTCGGAATTTTCGTTGATCGTTCCACAGACGGCGCTGCTCAAGACCAAGGTGACGGCGCCGAAGCCGAAGCGCCAGACCGGCCAATCGGCCGAATGGACCGAGCAGCTCGGCGACCAGGTCCGCCGCTCGCACGTCACGCTCGAGGCCAAGATCAGGCTGCAGGACCTGACGCTGCGCACGATATCGAAGCTGATGGTCGGCGACGTCATCCCGTTCCACGACAGCGGCGACGTGCGCGTCGAGGTCAGTGCCAACAGCAAGGAATTGTATGTGTGCGAGTTCGGGCGTTCAGGCGAAAACTACATGGTCCGCGTCAAGGATACGATGAACTCGGATGACGAACTCATCCGTCATTTAATGAATTAATCGGTTCTCTGGCTTTTGGGCTGCAAAGGCAGTTTGAGGCAAGTTTCAACTGGAATAGTGATTTCATGGCAACGAAGAAAACACAGCAGAACAGCGACCTCTCCCTGGATCTTCCGGGCAGCGAAGCGGATCTCGACCAGGCGATCGACGATCTGCGCGGCGTCCTGAAGCAGGATGCCGATGGCGACCTGTCGCAGTTTGGCGGCGGCCTGCAGGACGATCCCTTCGCAACCGGAACGGACCTGGCGGCTTTCGGCGGCGAGGCTTCGGAAACGCCGTTCGGCGGCGGCGATTTCGGTGGCGATTTCGGCGGCGGCAATGCCGGCGCGGCGGCGGGCATGGATTTCGGCAGCAGTTCCTCCTTCGAGGCTTCTCCGGCTCCGCTCGGCAGCGCCTTGAATTCCAACTTCGAACTGATCATGGATATCCCGATCGACGTCCAGATCATGCTCGGCACCAGCCGCATGCAGGTCTCCGGCCTGATGAACCTCAATGAAGGGGCGACGATCGCCCTCGACAAGAAAATCGGCGAACCGGTCGAGATTATGGTGAACGGCCGCAGGATTGCCCGCGGTGAAATTACGGTGCTTGATAACGACGACACCCGATTCGGTGTGAAACTGATAGAAGTTTTGAGTACGAAAAAAGCCTGATCCCTGTGTGGGACGGAGAGGTTAGACCATGATGGACTTTGACGATTTCGGCGGCGCGCTAGCCGGGAAACCGTTGACCCAGGCTGAAAAGGCGGCGGCTGTTCTTCTCGCTATGGGAAAGGGAGTCGCCGGCCGGCTGTTGAAATATTTCACCCAGGCCGAATTGCAGACCATTATTGCATCCGCTCAGTCGCTGCGCGCCATTCCGCCGGACGAGCTGCTCTCGCTCGTCGGCGAGTTCGAAGACCTCTTCACCGAGGGCGCCGGCCTGATGGACAACGCCAAGGCGATCGAAGCCATTCTGGAAGAAGGCCTGACGCCCGACGAAGTCGACAGCCTGCTCGGCCGCCGCACGGCATTCCAGGCCTACGAAACCTCGATCTGGGATCGCCTCAGCGAGGCGGAGCCGACATTCGTGGCCCAGTTCCTGCTGCGCGAACATCCGCAGACCGTTGCCTATATTCTTTCGATGATGCCGTCCAACTTCGGCGCCAAGGTGCTGCTGCAGCTTCCCGACAATCGCCGTGCCGACATCATGAACCGAACGGTCAATATGAAGACCGTCAGCCCGAAGGCTGCGCAGATCATCGAGAACCAGGTGATGACGCTGCTTGCCGAGATCGAGGCAGAGCGCAACGCCGCCGGCTCGACGAAGGTCGCCGATCTCATGAACGAGCTCGACAAGCCGCAGGTCGATACGCTGCTCACTTCGCTCGAATCGATCAGCCGCGAATCGGTCAACAAGGTCCGCCCGAAGATCTTCCTGTTCGAAGACCTCATGTACATGCCGCAGCGCAGCCGCGTCCTGCTGCTCAACGACATCTCGACGGATGTGCTCACCGTCGCGCTGCGCGGCTCGCCGGCCGATATCCGCGAGTCTGTTCTCTCCGCCATCAGCCCGCGTCAGCGCCGCATGATCGAATCGGATCTGCAGAGCGGCATGGGCGGCGTCAATCCGCGCGAGATTGCCATTGCGCGGCGCGCCGTGGCGCAGGAAGCGATTCGCCTGGCCAACTCGGGCCAGATCGAGCTCAAGGAGAAGGAAGGCGACGCTTCGGCAGCCGCGTAAAGCGGATCGCATCGGAGTCACGCGGCACGCTTCAGCACCTTCGTTTCATCCATGTCGCCCGGAAGCGCTCGGCCCTTCCGGGCGACATGCTTTGGCACCGCGAGACTGTTGACAAATCAGGCATGCCGAACGGCGGCTGTTGATCGCCATCCCTGAGGCGACTACCCTTCGAGCAATAGGTTGCGCTAAAGCGCGTCGCACGGACCTCGGTCACGCGACGCGCTTTCGCTCTTCACGCTGATGCAGATCGCCATCCGAACACCGCTTCGCAGTTTCGGCGTCATGCACTGGGTGCGGCCTGTTTCTTTTATGGAGGGCTGCGACTTGGCAGACGATGACAAGGACAGCAAAACAGAAGCCCCGACCGCGAAAAAGCAAACCGATGCCGCGGAGAAAGGCAACGTCCCGTTTTCGCGCGAGCTGTCGATCTTTTCGACCATCCTTGCCACTTACATCTACCTGGTGTTTTTCCTCCCCGAGGGCGTCGGGCGCATGACGGAGACGCTGCGCGACATCTTCGAGCAGCCAGACCAATGGAAGATCGAGACGGGGCCGGATATCCTTTCGCTATTCGTCCGGCTCGGCTGGGCAACCGCGGCGTTGGTGGCGCCGGCTCTCATCCTGTTCATGGTGTTCGGCATCGCCTCCTCCATCTTCCAGAACCTGCCGACACCGGTGCTCGAACGCATCCGTCCGCAGGCCTCGCGCATCTCTCCCGTCAAAGGCTGGGAACGGCTGTTCAGCCTGCCCGGTCTCATCGAGTTCGGAAAATCGCTGTTCAAGGTCGTCGTCGTCGGCGTGATCCTGTTTTTCGTGCTCCGGAGCGAATATTTCAGCTCGATCGACGCAATGTTCTCCGACCCGCAGACGATCCTCGTGCGGATCACCGCGGCGATGCGCAAGATCATCATCGTCATGCTGATCGCGACCGCGATCGTGGCGATCGCCGACGTTTTCTGGACGCGCCATCACTGGTTCACCGAACTGAAGATGACGCGGCACGAGGTCAAGGAAGAAAACAAGCAGGCGCAGGGCGACCCTGTCGTCAAGGGCCGGCAGCGCTCGCTGATGCGCGACCGCGCGCGCCGGCGCATGATCGCCGACGTGCACCGCGCAACGCTCGTCATCGCCAACCCGACGCACTATGCGGTGGCGCTGCGTTACGCGCGCGAAGAGAACGACGCGCCGGTGGTGCTGGCCAAGGGCCAGGACCTCATCGCCCTCAAGATCAGGGAGATCGCCGAGCAGAACGGTATCCCGGTGTTCGAAGATCCGCCGCTTGCGCGCTCCATGTTTGCGCAAGTCTCGGTCGATAGTGTCATCCCGTCAGTCTTCTATAAGGCCGTTGCGGAGCTGATCCACCGGGTCTACGCCGCAGACGCCAAGAACAAACGGGTAAGATAAGCCGAATGAAAAAATGCCCCCACTCTACCCAGCGTGAGAAAATCCTGGCAGAAGCGATCAGCCCGGTCGCCACCGAACTGCGCCTTCTGGATGCCTCTGACCTTATTTCACTGCTGCGCTTCGAGTATTACGGCAATCTTTCCGATCTCGTCGCCTCGGCAGCCGAGCTTTTCTTTCATCCCGGCACGGTAAATTTCGGCCTGGGCGGCAACTATACGCTGGAATGGGGCGGCAAACCCGAAGTCGTGCTCGATCTGGAAATCAAGCCGCGCGGCGTCACCGTCTATGCCCAGCTCACGCTTGCCGAAGACCATGCCGGCATCGAGATCAACCACATCGCCTTCCAAAATCCCTCGGCCGATCCCGACGAGAACACCATCTTCCTGAAAAAGAGCCTTCGGGAATCGCGTTACAACGTCAACCAGCCGCCACGGGCGCTGGCCGGCTGAGGTCTGCTCTCAGGACAACTGAATCCGCCTTCGACAGCGCATAAAGCATGTCGCGCCAAACCGTGCAGCGGTTTCGCGCGACATGCATAAAAACAATGGCCCCGAAATCGGAACCGATTTTCGGGCTCCTGCGCCGTCGGCTTCAGCTGATATAGCCGAGCCGGATTGCCTTGGCGATCGCCTGGATGCGGTTGACGGAATCGAGCTTGATGGTCGCCGAGCCGAGATAGGCGTTGACGGTGTGCACGGAGAGGCCGAGCTTCTCGGCGATCTCTTCGCTGATGCGGCCGTCGCCGGCAAGCTGGAGACAGGCGATCTCGCGTTCGCTGAGCGCCTCGGCGGCAGCCGTGCGGCGTTCGTCGAGCGACAGCAGGTCCATCATGATATGGCAGCAGCGACCGTGCAGCTCGACGATCGTATCGCTCGAGGGGTCGATCTCGTCGCCGGTGAAAAGGATGAAACCGTTGCCGACGGCGCCGAGCCGCACCGGGAAGGCAAGGCCGGAAAAAGGCAGAATACCGTCCTGCAGCCGCGTCATGAACGGCGCGAAGTCGGCAGGACCGGGCGCAGCACGGTCGTAGCCGCCGGCCCATGAGAGCGGCAACAAGGATTTTTCGATATGGTCGAGAAGAATATCGCCGTAGGCATCGGTGAAAGCCTTGCCGAAACCGGCATTGGCAGAACCCCAGTTCTCGAGTTCGCAGACCAGGCGCTGTTTTGCCGGAATACCCGAGCCGCTGACACGAAAGATCGCGAACCCCTGCGCGTCGGCAAGCTTCTGCATCGCAATCAGCCGCGGGAAAAGATCGGAGCGGCTGGAAATCCTGTTCACACGCACCATGCGCAGCTGCTCGGCGCTGCTCATCGTCCTGGCTGATGGGTGCCCCATAGATCCCCCTATACGAGATTATTGCGGACGGCGAAGGCAATGGCCTCTGACCGGGTCTTGGTCGCCGTCTTGCGCATCACGCTGGTGATGTAGTTGTTGATGGTGTTGCGGGAAATTCCGAGGATCATCGCGATCTCGTCGCTGGTCTTGCCCTCGGCGATCCAGAACAGGCATTCCAGCTCGCGATCCGTCAAATCGAAATCGCGATCGACCCTGGTGCCACCGCAGCGCAGGAAACTCGCGACATAACCTGCAAGCAGGCCGACATCCCGCAGGCGCTCCGGCGAAAGGATGAACCCCTCGCCGAACAGGAACATCAGGGCCAGCCGCGACCGGCCGACATTGAAGGTCACCGAACAATATTGGCGGCTGGCGCCGTCCGGCACGTCGGCATTGTCAGGCATGAGAGCAAAATTCGGCTGGAAGACCTGCATGCATTTTTCCAGCTCCGTCGAACGGGCATAGCCGCGCACCAGATCATTGGCGATATCCCTGACCAGGTCGAAGGGCCAATCGGACGAAACGATGAAATCGAGGCCGCTTTCCTGGAGAAGATCGCAGCGCGCCAGAAGGTAGTGCGAAGCACCGACATACTCTGTCAGCGCACGCAGACCGGACTGCAACCTGCCAGTGTCGGCGACACCGTGCAGGCGCTGGAGCAGTTCATCGCGCGGCAACAGATCCGGCACCACCGCACTCGCGAAATTCGACATTTGCCTCTCGCCTTTGCTCGCCAGAATTACGTCCATATCCATCGGCAATGTCCTGCGGCTGAGAAACGATCAAAATCGGTGCAACAGCAATTTTTGTGTAAGGGATTCAATTCAAGTCCGCTCGAATCCCACTTCGAATCACCTAAGGGTAAGCGAGACGATGCAAATCGCCATCTCCGACTTCTAGGGATTTACTTCCGCTGCCGCCCATGCACTGATTCGATGACCAATTCCACCCCTCAAGATATGGGGAGGCTAAGATGATTCTGGCGGTCTCGCAACTTCATTCGCCTTTTACGCGAGTCCGCCCATCGAGTTCCCGGCAGCGCGGGGAATCACGGACACTGACGACGCTACAGGAAATGAAACCTGGCACCGATAGAAAAAAGGCCGGTTGCCCGGCCTCTTTTCTTATGCTGCGTCGTCGATCGCCCATTTCCGGAGGATTTTCGCGGCGCGCTCCTCGTTGATCTCGACCATGCGGGAGAGCTTGCGTTCCGGGCCTTCCTTGACGCGGCGGTTGAAGTTGCCGTCGTCGTCGCCGAGGCTGAGCAGATCTTCGGTGCTGTCGAAGCCGAAGTCGGAGCCGAAGCCGTCCATGAGGGCGCCTCCAGGGGCGCCGGCCGCCGGCGCGAAGTCCGGAAGCTCGAGGCCGGCCGCTTCCGGCGTCGCGTCGCCGAGAACCGAGGTGGCGCCATTGCCGCTGACGCTGCGCACCAGAGGCCGCAGGCCCATCCAGACCACCACGAAGGCGACCGCGACGAAGGCCAGCGAGTTGATGATGCCGGCAAGGTTGCGGCTCAGCATGTCCATGACGCGGACACCGCCGGTGGCGTCTTCGAGAAGCTGGTTTTCGAGGAAGTCCATGGCCGTGACGGTGACGACGTCGCCGCGCTTGGCGTCGATGCCGGCTGCCGAAGCGACGATGTTCTTCATCTCGGCAACATAGGCGTCGATCTTGGCCTGGTCGGCGGGTTCGCCAACCATCTTGGCGATGCGGCCCTTGTTGACCACCACGGCGATCGAAAGTTTCTCGACCTTGTAGCTGTTGCGGGTCGTCGCCGTCGTCTTGCTGTTGATTTCGTAGTTGGTCTGCTCTTCGCGCTTGTCGGACTTGTCCTCCGATGCCGGCCCGGTGGAACCACCGGCCTCGGGAGCGGCCTGCGGAATGTTCTGCTCGACCGTCGCGGCGCTATCGGACTGCTTCTGCTGCGACTGCTGGGCTTCCTTCGTCGAGCGGACCGAGCGTTCGACCTTGGATTCGGGATCGTAGGTCGTTTCCTGGATCTGCTGCGCGTCCGTGTTGAGATCGGCGGTGACGCTGGAGCGGAAGTTGTCCATGCCGAGGAAGGGGGCCAAGGCCTTGTCGATGTTGGATTCGACTTCCTGCTGAACGTTCTGGACGATGCCGAGCGAGCGGTTCAACGAACTGTTGCTCGCGTCGTCGCCGGAGGCGAGCAACTGACCGGCAGAATCGAGGATCGTCACGTCATCGACGTCAAGCCCCGGCACGGCCGAGGCGACGAGGTGGCGGATCGAAGTCGCCGCACTCCGCCCAGTGGCGGCGCTGGCGCGAATCATGACGGAGGCGGTCGGCTTCTGCTCCTGCTTGCGGAAGTTTCCGACCTCCGGCATGACGATATGCACGCGCGCGGCTGTGATACCCGAGATCGACTGGATGGTGCGAGCGATTTCGCCTTCCAGCGCTCGAACCCGCGTTACCTCCTGCATGAAGGAGGTCAGGCCGAGCGAGCCGACATTGTCGAAAAGTTCGTAACCGGCATTGGCGCTGTTCGGCAGGCCGCGCTCGGCAAGCATCAGGCGAGCCTTGCCCGTCATGCCCGCGGGGACGCTGATGCTGGAGCCGTCGGTGCCGACCTGGAAATTGATGTTGGCTTCGGCAAGCGCCATGCTGATCTGGTTGAGATCCGGCTGGTCCAGACCGACATAGAGCGTTTCCTGTGCCGGTTTGTTGACGAAAAGGGCGGCCGCAAGGACGATTGCGATGGAGACGGCGCCGACGCCTCCGAGAATCATCAGGCGTGTTCGGCCAAGGGAACCGAAGTTCTTAAATATCTGAACTAATTGATTTAACAGATTCATTCTGTTCTCGCGCGATCCGTCAAAGACAAAGCAGGCTTATTGCCTCATCTGACGAATAATCGGCGAAACTTGTGCGAGCGTTTCGTAAAGCGCGTGCGGGAGCGAAAGGCTCCCCGTTTCATGCAGTCGTTATCCCGGCACCGCGGCACACGTCGCGGCGGCATGCATTAGAAGAAATCGAAGTCGCCGGCCGCCTTGCTCAGCGGCTGGGAATGGCCGTGGCGGGTGGCGCCGCCCAACGCCTTCTGCATCTCCGCCAGCTTGACGAGGCTGAGCGCGGTCGCGACGTCGACTGCCCAGCCGTGCGGGATTTCGCCGGTGATGGTGTCGATGAACTCGGCAAGGCCGCGGGACTTCTGCACGGCCAGATCGATGCCCTGCATGACCTTCATGGCATCAGGCGAATTGAGGATTTCGGCGCCGCCGAGGTCGAGAAGCTGCGGCTCGATGCGCTCGATGAGGTAGGCAACATCGTGAAGTTCGGAAACGATGCGCATCAGGATGTCGCTCAGCGCTTCGACAGGCGCAGGCGGCTCCATCACCGGGTTAAATGTCATATAAAAATCCTCACCATCAAAAGAATTCGATACTGGTTTCGACGGGCTTCGACGGAGCGGCGGGGCGCTGCTCGAGAGCGACGGTTCTCTGCGTTTCGGCACCGGTCAGGGGGTATTGCCGGGCACGACCGGAGACCGGCCAATATTCAAGCTTGCGTCCATGCTCTCCGCCTGTGGAGGAACCGACCACCGGAATGCCTTCATCCCTCAGGAACTGCATGGCGAAGGCCGCGTTCTGCTCACCGACATTGGAGAATGTCGAGATCGTCTTCGCGCCGCCGAAGATCTTCGCCTCCAGCCGGTCGCGCCGGGCGCCCTGCTTCAGAAGACCGTTGATCAGCAGTTCCATCAGATGCACGCCGTAACGCGTGGCATCGCCGCCAGATGTCGGCGACGTCGCCGAACCGGGCAGCAGGAAGTGGTTCATGCCGCCGATGCCAGCGACGGGGTCCCGGAGGCACGCAGCCACGCAGGAACCGAGAATGGTCGAGAGGACCGCATTCGGATCGCTCAGAACCTTGTACTCGCCCTGAATGATGTGCACGCGGCGGGCTGCCCCCTCATTGGTCATTTCAAGGCTCCAAACACGGCTTCGATAGCCGCTTTCATCTTTTCGATCGTGAACGGCTTGGCGAGCACGTTGTTGGCGCCGAGCTGGGCTGCCTTCTGCACCAGCGCGCGGTCGCCCTGGGCAGTCAGGATGATGAAGGCCGCCTTCTTGGTGTTCGGGTTGGTGCGCACGGCCTGAAGGAAGCCGATGCCATCCATCTTCGGCATGTTGAAGTCCGAGATCACCAGGTGGTGCGGCTGCTCGGCCATGATCTTCATGCCCTGCTCGCCGTCGCCTGCGGACGTGATCTGCTTGAAACCGAGCTGGGTCAGCGCATCGCTGAGCAGCAACCGGCTCGTTACCTGATCATCGACGATCAGAACTTTGATTTTCTCCGCGATCGACATTTATTCGGTCCCTTCCTTTCGGGCGGCTGTCATTTTCAATATTTCTTCACCGATGGCAGACAGGGGCAACTGCTGCTCAACGGCGCCAAGTTCGTGGGCAACCCTTGGCATTCCGTAAACGACACAGGTTTTTTCGTTCTGGCCGAGTGTTCTGGCGCCGGCGTGGCGCATTTTCAACAATCCGGCGGCGCCATCGCGGCCCATTCCGGTCAAAATCACGCCGACGGCGTTCCGGCCCGCCAACTCCGCCACCGAATCGAACAGCACGTCGACCGATGGCCGGTGGCCGTTGACCGGTGCGCGGTCGACGAGACGGCAGCAGGGCGCCGAGGCGCCGCTGACCTGGAGGTGACGCTCTCCGCCGGGCGCCAGATAGATCTTGCCGATTTCCAGGCGGGCACCATCGGTCGCTTCCTGCACCACCGGCGCACAGAGGCGGTTCAGCCGTTCGGCGAAGCTCTTGGTAAAGGTCGGCGGCATATGCTGGGTAATGACCGTCGGCGGGCAATTGGCCGGAAACTTCTGCAGCACGGCGATCAGCGCCTCGACGCCGCCTGTCGACGAGCCGATCGCGACGATCTTGCGGCCGACACGGAAATCGGCGACGGAGGGCGGCGGTGCCGCTGCGGCCGTCACCGGCTGCGAGAACGGGCGCTGCGTGCGCGCGGCGGCCTTGACCTTCTCGGCGAGGTCGCCGAAGGGTCGCAGGTCGCCCGGCCCCGGCTTGCCGACGCAGTCGAAAGCACCGATCTCCAGCGCCGCAAGCGTCGCCTCGGCGCCGCGATGGGTCATGGTGGAGACCATGATGACCGGCATCGGACGCAGCGTCATGATCTTTTCGAGGAAATCGAGACCGTTCATGTTCGGCATCTCGATGTCGAGCGTCACGACGTCGGGGTTCAGCCGCTTGATCGCCTCACGCGCTTCCAGCGCGTCGCCGGCCTGGCCGATGACATTGACCTCCGGGTCGGAGCTCAAGACGGCCGTGATCAGCCCTCGCATGGTCGGCGAGTCGTCAACAACGAGAACTCTTGCCGGAGCGCTCATGCCTTCCTCCCGAGACCTTTGGTCGTATAGCGATAGGTCGTAATGCCGATATTGTCGAAGACGTGTTTCGCCTCGCCCGACACGCGCTCGGAGTGGCCGATATAGAGATGGCCGCCCTCCGGCAGCAGGCCGGCGAAACGCTGCCAGATCTTCATCTGCGTCGGCTCGTCGAAATAGATGACGACGTTGCGGCAGAAGATGACGTCGAACTTGCCCTTAAACGGCCACTGCGCCATCAGATTCAGTTCGTTGTAGGTGATCAGCCGCTTGACGCGGTGGTCGACCTGGAACTTCCTGCGGCCCTGCACCTCGACTTCGCTGAACCACTGCTTGCGCATGGCCGGAGAAACGGTTTCGAGCGCGTTCTCGTCATAGGCGCCGGCCCGGGCGATCGCCAGGATCTTCGGGTCGATGTCGGTCGCCAGGATCTTGAAGTCGTAGTCGGCGACATTCGGCATCAGCGACAGCACGGTGAGCGCGATCGAGTAAGGCTCCTGCCCGTCGGAGGAGGCCGCCGACCAGATGCGCACCCGGCCGCCCGATCGCGCCCGCTGCAGAAGCTCCGGCAGGACATGGTCGCGCAGATGCTCGAAATGGTGGTTCTCGCGGAAGAAGCGGGTGAAATTGGTCGTCAGATGCGACAGCATCTCGCGGCGCGGCGCAGCACCGGCCGGCGAAGCGACGAGGTCGCAATATTCGCGGAAGCCGGAGAGACCGAGACTGCGGATATGCTTCGACAGGCGCGAATAGACGAGCGACGCCTTCGTCTCATTGAGGAAGATGCCGGCATCCGAATAGATCATCGCGGCGATCTCGGTCAGGTCGCGGCGCGTCAGCGGATATTCTCCGCTCGCCAGGACCTCGTCGGCTCCCTGCCTCTGATCTTTTGCGCCCATTGCACTCATGCGGCTTCGCTTTCGGTCTCGGGAAAGAGGGCTTCAAGTTCGATCAGACAGATCATGCGTTTGTCGATGGCAAGGATGCCGCGGGCAAATTGGCGCTCGAGTTCGGAGGAGATTTCGGGCGTCGGCTGGATTGTCTCGTCGGTCACCGTCAGGATATCGGACACGGCGTCGACCAGGAGACCGACGACCTTGCGCCGGACCTGGGCGACAATAATCACGTGGCGGGCCGTCGGATCGGCCGGCTTCATGCCGAGCCGGGCCGAAAGATCGATGATCGGCAGCACCGCGCCGCGCAGGTTGATGACACCGAGCATATAGGCAGGCGAGTGCGGCATCGCGGTTGCCGGGGTCCAGCCCCGGATCTCACGAACCGACATGATGTTCACGCAAAATTCCTGATGCCCGATACGGAACGCGATCAGCTCGCGATCCCCCTCGTTCAGATTTTTTACGGCGTACGACATGCCCTTATCCTACCGCTGCCAACGACATTTCCGCTTTGAGCGACTGGCCGCGCGAGGCGCCGACGACCGCGTCGACATCGAGGATGAGAGCGACGCGCCCGTCACCGAGAATGGTGGCGGCGGCAATCCCCGGCACATGGGTGTAGTTGGCTTCCAGGCTCTTGATGACCACCTGACGCTGCCCCTGGATGGCATCGACCATCAGGGCGCGCTGGCCGCCGCCTTCGGATTCCACCAGAAGCGCCACGCCCTCGACCGGATTGGCCTGGGTCGCGCGGAAGTTCAGGATGCGGCCGACATCGACCAGCGGGCAGAAGGAATTGCGGATCGAGATCAGCCGGTGGTTCGCACCGAAGGAATGGATCGCGGAAGCTTCCGGCTGCAGGGTTTCGACGATCGCCGTCAGCGGCACGACCAGCGTCTGGCCGGCGACGGTGACCACCATGCCGTCGAGGACGGCGAGCGTCAGCGGCAGGCTCATGGTGAAGACCGAGCCGTGGCCGGGCTTCGAGGTGATGTTGATGCGCCCGCCGAGCGCCTGGATCGAACGCTTGACGACGTCCATGCCGACGCCGCGGCCCGAAATGTCGGAGATCTTGTCGGCCGTCGAGAAGCCCGGCAGGAAGATCAGGTTGTCGATTTCCTCGTCCGACAGGTTGGCATCGGCCGGGATGAGATCATTGTCGATCGCCTTCTGGCGGACCTTTTCGCGGTTGATGCCGGCGCCGTCGTCGGCAAGCTCGATCAGGATGCGTCCCGAACGGTGCTTGGCGGTCAGACGGACCGTGCCTTCGGTGTTCTTGCCGGCGGCTGCGCGCTTTTCCGGCGTTTCGATGCCGTGGTCGACGGCGTTGCGGATCATGTGGGTCAGCGGCTCGGCCAGCTTGTCGATGACCGTCTTGTCGACTTCGGTATTTTCACCTTCGGTGATGAGACGGATCGATTTGCCGGTCATGTCGGCGATTTCGCGGACGATACGCGACATACGCTGGAACACCGGCTTCACCGGCTGCGCGCGGATCGCCATGACCGAGTCCTGGATCTCGCGGGTGAGCTGCTGCAGCTCTTCCAGACCCATGTTGATCGAGGAGGTGCCGGTCGTGTCGTTCTCGATGACGCTCTGCGACAGCATCGCCTGGTTGATGACCAGTTCGCCGACGAGGTTGATGAGGCGGTCGACACGGTCGAGATCGACGCGGATCGTCTGGCCGGCGCCGGCGGCGTTGTTCTGGGCGGCGGCGCTTGCAGCGGCCGCTGCGGCAGCTGCCGATTCCTTCTTCTCGACGCGGGCGGCGGCAGCAGCCATCTGCGTGACGTTGGAGGCCGTCTCGGCAGCGGCAACGGCGGCGGCGGTCTCGGCGGCGGCGCCGGAAACCTCTTCCGCTGCGCCCGACTCATCCAGGATCGACAGATCGAAGGGAACCGGCACCATCGGCAGTTCCTCGTTGCTGGTCGCGCCGGCCCTTGCGTCGGCGATCGGCTTCACCGTCAGTTCGCAATCCCACTCGGCGAATTCGAAGACGGTGCGAATGGCGTCCTCGCCCTTGTCCGTCTTGAGCGTGACGTTCCAGAAGAAATAGGCGCCTTCCGGATCGAGTTCCTCGAGGCCGGGCAGAGCATCCGTATTGCAGTAGATGGTCATTTCGCCGAGGCGCGAGAGGTCGCGCAGCAGCAGCGTGGCGTCATTGCCCTTGGAATAGAGTTCGTAGCGCGGCTTGAAGGTGATTTCATAAGCCGGCATTTCAGCACCCGCATCGCCCTCGCCACCAAAATCGTCGAAGGAAAAGGGGATCGGCTGGAAGCCGCTGTCGTCGGTCGGCTTGACGGCCGGGGCCGGAGCAGCCTTGGCCACGGGCTTTGCGGCGGCCTTCGGCGCCGGCGCCTCGGCCGAGGGAGACGGCAATTCGCCGTTGGCCAGCGCCTCGAGCTCCTTGACGAGGCCGCGGCTGCGGCTTTCATCGACGCTGCCGCCGTCGCGCGCAGCATTCGTCAGGTCGGCGAGCACGTCGGCCGACTTCAGCATTACCTTCAGGACGTCCTGGTTCGGCTCGAGCTTGTTGGATCGAACGCAATCGAGAGTGGTCTCGAAAACATGGGCGAAGGCAACCAGATCATCAAGGCCGAAGGCGCCGGCGCCACCCTTGATCGAATGCACGGCACGGAACACCGCATTGACGGTTTCCGGATCGCGATCGCCATCATTCATTTTCAGAAGACCGGATTCCAGCTCGGCGAGCTGTTCCTCGCACTCCTGGAAAAAGATCTCTTTGATTTCGTTCATATCCATAGGAGAAAATCCTGGGTTTAAGCGGTTACACGCTCAATGGCATCGATCAGCTTGGCCGGGTCGAAAGGCTTGACGATCCAGCCCGTGGCGCCAGCCTGGCGGGCGCGGTTCTTCTTTTCCGCGTCGCTTTCGGTGGTGAGGACCAGGATCGGGATCGCCCGATATTTCTCGTTGCGGCGGACACCTTCGATGAAGCCGAAACCGTCGAGGCGCGGCATGTTGATGTCGGTGACGATGACGTCGGGATTGGACTCTTCGAGAACCTCGAGGCCCTCGACGCCGTCTTCCGCCTGAATCGTCTCGAAGCCGGCATTGTTCAGCGTCACGAGAAGCATGTTTCGGATGGTGCGGGAATCATCCACGGTAAGAACTTTTTTCTTCATTGCCGAATCTCCTTGGCAAGCAGGTGATCAATATTGACGCCCACCAGCTGCATGGTTTTCTGAAATGCGTCGGACACCTTGGAAAAGGTGAATGGCTGCTTGTCCTGCTCCCAGGTCTTCTCGGCGGACATCAGAACCTGGGCACAAAGGGCACCGATCCGTTCGACGCCGGAAGCGTCGATCGACAGACCGCTGCCCCTGAGGGAGAGGAGTTTATCGCGCAAGGCGGAAGCCTCGTTGAGGTCGAGCACCGCTGTCAGATCCAGCGTCTTGCCACTCTTCTTTGCTACCATCAGCTTTTCCTTGTCCCCTTGTCCCCGGCCCGAGAAGACGGGCTGAGGCAATCATCCGATAGGTTAGTAAACATTCCGCCCACCTCCGACGCTTGCGAGAGGCTGCGGAAGGCTAAAATCATCATTTTCATATTCGTTCTCGGCCGGTGCCGGACGGGCGGCGGCCTCGATGGCGCGCGGCGTCACGCGCGCCGGGCCCAAGCGCCCTGTATGGGCATTTTCCCGGGCGATGCGAAATTCGCGAATCGTCTGGCCGAGCTCGACAATAACGGTGTGCAGGTGATCGGCACCTTCGGCGGAGCGCTCGGCAAAGCCGGCGCTGCCGGCCACCTCGCCGCCCAGGCTCTTGACGTCAGAAGTGACGCTGTCGAGGCTTTCGGCATGTTCGCCGGTTCGGGTGGCGATGCCTGATATGGCGGCGTTGATGTCGGTGACCTGGCGCACGATGCTGCCGATCGAATCCTGCGTACGGCCGACCATCTGCACGCCGGCATCAACCTGCGCCTTGGTCACCGTCACCAGCGTCTTGATCTCGCGGGCGGCTTCGGCCGAGCGCTGGGCCAGCGCGCGGACTTCCTGAGCAACGACGGCAAAACCGCGGCCGGAATCTCCGGCGCGGGCGGCCTCGATGCCGGCGTTCAGCGCCAGGAGATTGGTCTGGAAGGCGATCTCGTCGATCGCGCCGATGATCTGGCCGATTTTTTCGGCCGACTGCTCGATATCGGCCATGGCGCTGATGGCGCGGCCGACGACCTCGCCGCTTTCCTCGACTGCGGCGCGCGTCGAAGCGGCCGCCTGTTCGGCAGCGCGGCTTTCGGCTGCACCGTCACGCACGCTGCCGGCGATGCCGGCAAGGGCGGCGGCGGAAAGCTGCAGCCGGTCGGCATGGCCGGACGCCGTGCCGGCGAACTGGCGTGACAGGCCGGCAAGCGAGCCAGTCGCCGCTTCGGCCTTCAGCGTGCGCTCTGTTATGGCTGTGAATTCGGCCTGGAGACCATCCAGCGCGCCGTTCAGCGCGGCGGCGATCCCGGCATGGTCGCCGTCGACGGGGGCGCGCCGCGTCAGGTCGCGGGCGGACAGGCCCTCGATGACATCGCCGAAGATCCTGGCGATCTCGGCCTCGTTGTCGGCGCGCTGACTGGCGAGCGCACGGCTCTGTCCGGCGCGCTGCGCGTTGAAACGGAGCGAGACGGCGATTTCCACATCGACCATGACGATGCGGATGATCGCCGTGATCAGATCGGAGATTTCGCGGGCGCGGCGCTTGGCAGACGGCAGCAGCGGACGGCCGGCAATTTCCTCGGCGAGACCGGAAACGACATGCTCCAGCATGACGCCATGGCCGGCCACGTGCCAGCGCGGGTCGAGGCCGATCTTGCTTTCGGTATCGGAGAGAACCTTGACGCGCTCGGCATAGAGGCTGTCGAACCGCGCATCGGTCAGCACGTCCCAATGCGAGGACTGCAGATCATGCAGGCGTTCGACCTGGCGCTCGCTCTCGAAATTGCGCGAAGCGTCGGGGAACGACTGGAACCGGTGGAAGAGATCCCTGAGGCCCGCCTTCAGATGGACTTCGAGGGCCGGGCGATTGCGGCGCACCAGTTCGCACTGCTCGGCATCGAGACCGGCAAAGCGCAGGCGGTCGCGCAAGCTGCCTGCCTGCGCTCCACGAGCCTGATCTGATGGCATGTCCTGCCTCAACACCTGTCCCCAACCCGCTTTCCAGGCGATGCCCGGCTAAAAACTTTCGCAGCATCCGATAGAACCAAGCGTGGAGACGGTCCTTGCCACCGGTGACAACCGGTGGGTCGAGCCCCCTGATCAGCTATGTTTCGGAGCTGTCTGAAGAGATGGATACCGGATCAACCCGGTACGGCGGGACGGCGTCATGCCTGGTGGGAACGAGTGCATCTTCCCATTCCGACGTGTAAACCAATGTTTATGGTTAATTCCTTGCCTGAAGGTTAATAAGCCTTTTCGCAGTGCCGGCTTTTGAAGCAATTCAAGGCCGTTGGCAAAAAATACTGCTGCGGAGTTGCACGGCTGCTACAAGGCACACGCAAGCTCCGTGTTATAGGCCGGTCGATAACCAAGACATGACGTCGACAAGGACAGAGCAATGATTGTTCTCGGATTGGGTTCCTGCTTGATTGCAATGACGCTGCTTGCCGCCGTCGCCCGTCTCGATTTTCTCGCCGCAAACCGCGATATCCGCGGGCTTCGGGTGTTCTAAAGCGCATCTTCGCCCTTTCCCGTTGGCAGCCCGGCGCCTTTGGTGTTATCGCACTCGCGCTTTTCATGTCAGCGGAACAGTCGATTCATGTCCCCCAGATCAGGTCTCCTCATCGTTCTCGGCTTCACGCTCTGGCGTGTCGTTACGCTGCATTTCGATGCGACCGACCTTTTCGTCGACGAGGCGCAGTACTGGTTCTGGTCGCAGAATCTCGATCTCGGCTATTATTCCAAGCCGCCGATGATTGCCTGGGTGATCCGGGCAATGACCGAGCTTTCCGGTTCCGACGCCATCTACTGGATCAGGCTCGCCGGACCGCTGATCCACATGGCGGCGGCGCTGGTGCTGATGAAGGTTGCAAAACGTTTCGTCGGGCCGGAGATCGAAGGCTGGACGGGCGCCACCTATATCACGCTGCCGGGCGTCGCGCTGTCTTCGGTGTTCTTCTCGACAGACGTGATCCTGCTGTTCTTCATCGCGATCGCCCTGCTTGCCTATTTCGGCCTGACGCAGCGGCGCTCGGTCGGGCTGGCGCTGGTCATGGGCCTTGGCGTCGGCCTCGCCTTCCTGACGAAATATGCCGTGCTGTTCGTCGTTCCGGGCGGCGCGCTTGCCCTCCTGCTTGTTCCGGCCGCGCGCATCGCCATTCGGGATTTCATCATCGCGGTCGCGGTCGCCGCGATTGTCGCCTTGCCGAATCTCTGGTGGAACCTGCAGCACGACAATACGACCGTGCGGCATACGCAGGACATCGCCCATTGGAGCGAACTTGGCATCAATCTCCGTCGCGGGCTTGAATTCTTCTCTGCCCAATTCGGCGTCGTCGGGCCGATCGTCTTCTTCGCAATGCTCTGGGCGGTCTATCGCATGATCAAGGGCAGGAGTGACGACCGGGAAAAGCTGCTGGTCTGGCTGTCGATACCGGTGGTGCTGCTGATCACCCTGCAGGCAACGGTCGCCAAGGCCTATGCCAACTGGGCCGTAACCGCCTATGTCGCAGGCACCATCCTTGCCGTCTGGCTGCTCCATCGGTTCTGGCCGAAAGGGCTCAGGCTGTCGCTCGCCATCAACGGCATCGCCAGCCTGCTCTTTCCGCTGGCGACAATCTTTCCGCACCAATTGCTTCTGCCGAACGGCGACGAGATAATGAAGCGCTATCTCGGCCGCGCCGAGGTCAGCCGCCAGGCCGCAGCCCTTGCCGGCCAGGCCGGCACCGACATCATCGTCACCAACGATCGCGACATGGTCGCCGATCTTTTTTATACGCTGCGCGACACATCCTACAGGATCTATGCGCGCGCGCCGGCGGGCCTTCCCGAGAGCTATTACGAGCAGGAATTCGCCCTGCCGGCCGACATTACCGGCAAGGTGCTTTACCTGACGCTCGGGTCCTTCAGCTGCGCCACCGAGACGCCCGAGGTGGTGAAGAACTGGCAGCCGACCGAAGGCTACTACAAGGGCAAGGCGCTCTCCCTCTACAAGGTCTCCGCTGCCTGCCTGGCGCCCTGAGCCGATCGATTCCGATTTAAGGAATTAAGCAGAGGCCGGTGCCCGCCCCTTCGATCTCGACGAATTTGACGCCGCCTTCCTCGAAGGCGAGGCGCAGCTGCGCCTCCGTGGCGCGGTGGATGTCGTGGTGGCGACCCTCGTAATCGCGGATGGTGCTGCGCGAGACGGCTGCCCTTTCGGCAAGATCGGTCTGAGTCCAGTCGAGCAGCCCGCGTGCCGCGCGGCAGAGAGCGGGACTCAGAATTGTTTCCCTGGCGCCTTGACCCATGATTTCAACTCACCCATATTGGCCGATATAGACCATATATGTCACGTTACGACCGGGGTTTCCAGATCGGGAGACGATTATGCCACACGACACGCCCTTGATTTCAACAATCGTCGGCGGCCTCGTGCTGGCATTCATCTTCGGCGCCTTCGCCCATCGGCTGCGCATGCCGCCGCTGGTGGGCTATCTGATCGCCGGCGTGCTGGTCGGGCCGCATACGCCGGGATATGTGGCCGATCAGAGCCTGGCGCCGGAGCTTGCCGAAATCGGCGTCATCCTGCTGATGTTCGGTGTCGGGCTGCACTTCTCCCTGAAAGACCTGCTGTCGGTGCGCGGCATCGCAGTGCCCGGCGCCATCGCCCAGATCGCCTTTGCCACCCTGCTCGGCTGGGGGCTCGGCGCCTTCATGGGCTGGCCGACCGGCGGCAGCCTGGTCTTCGGCCTGGCGCTTTCGGTCGCCTCCACCGTGGTGCTGTTGAAGGCGCTGCAGGAGCGGCGCCTGGTCGAGACGGAGCGCGGCCGGATCGCCGTCGGCTGGCTGATCGTCGAAGATCTCGCCATGGTGCTGGCGCTGGTGCTGATCCCGGCCGCCGCCAGCATCGGCGGTGAGGGTCACGCGCCTGTCGAGCCGCTCTCGGCCGGGCTCAACCGCCTGTTCGGGCTCGATCTCGGCATCGGCGGCATGATCGCCATGACGCTGGTGAAGGTGGCGCTGTTCGTGGCGCTGATGCTGGTCTTCGGCCGCAAGCTCATTCCGTGGACAATGCACCGCATCGCCCATACCGGGTCGCGCGAGCTGTTCCGGCTCGGCGTGCTGGCGATCGCCCTCGGCGTCGCTTTCGGGGCGGCAAAGCTCTTCGGCGTGTCACTGGCGCTCGGCGCCTTCTTTGCCGGCATGGTGCTGGCCGAAAGCGAGCTCAGCCATCGCGCCGCGCAGGAAAGCCTGCCGCTGCGCGACGCCTTCGCCGTGCTGTTCTTCGTCTCGGTCGGCATGCTGTTCGATCCGAACATCCTGATCGACAAGCCGCTGCCGATTCTGGCCACCATCTTCATCATCGTCATCGGCAAGTCCGTCGCAGCGCTGCTGATCGTGCTCGCCTTCAAGAAGCCGCTCGGCACGGCGCTGACGATTTCGGCCAGCCTCGGCCAGATCGGCGAATTCTCCTTCATCCTCGCCGCCCTCGGCGTCGAACTCGGGCTGCTGCCGGGGGAAGGCCGCGATCTGATCCTTGCCGGCGCCATCATCTCGATCATCCTCAATCCGCTGCTGTTCTTCCTCTGCGACCGCATGCGTCCGTTTTTCGAAGGCGCAAAGCGTGAAGATGTCGTGGCGGATCCTGCCGCTGCAGACGCGATCGCGGCGCAGGAGGAGACGCCGCCCGAAGACGACGAGGTGCACCCGACGGCGCTCAGCGGCCACGCCATTCTCGTCGGCTACGGGCGGGTCGGCAGCATCGTCGGACAGAATCTCAAATCCTCGGCCACACCATTTCTGGTCATCGAGGATTCCGACAAGCGCATCGGCGAGCTGAAGGCGCAGGGCGTCGAAACCCTGATGGGCAATGCGGTGATGCGGGAAACGCTCGACCTCGCCAATCTTGCCGGCGCCCGCAGCATTGCCATCGCCATTCCGAACGCCTTCGAGGCCTGCCGCATCACCGAGCAGGCGCGCAGCGTCAATCCGTCGATCCTCATCGTCGCCCGCGCCCATTCCGACGCCGAGGTCGATGAATTGAAGCACTATGGCGCCGACACCGTCATCATGGGTGAGCGTGAAATCGCGCTTGGCATGGTTGACCGGCTCGCCCAAGTGCATCATGAGAGTGTGCCCTATGAAGACGGGCATGGGCCTGATACAATTATGCCTGCGGATGAACCTCCGCCGCAAAGAGAATGAGAGATTGGCGCGCTTTTGAGCCGATACGGGAGTGACATCGCCGGGACGGAGAAGATGGAGCTGGACCAGCACCGTCTGACCAACCGTGTCGCCGCCGCCCTGCTCATCGCCATCCTTGCCTATCTCGGCCTGCTTTTCGGCGGCAATCTGATCATCTCACCGACTGCTGCCGTCAATACGCTGTCCTCTTCCGGCCGGGATCCGCAGCCGCCGCAGCTGACTGCGCGCGACGCCGTGCGCGGGTTGCTTGCCACCGAGCGCAAGCTTGCGCCAAAGCAGGCCGCTCACGACAGCGGATCGCCCGCCCTCGCGGCCGCCCCGGCTCTCGATTTCGCCGGCTGGAACACGTCAGCCGCTTTTCCGGCATCCGAAGTTCTGCTTCATGCCGCGGTCTCCAAGGCCCATCAGCCGCGCGCGCCGCCGGCTGCCTGACGTCTGCGCCGAGCGCGCTTCCGACATTTGACGACATGCCGCCAGCGCCCGAACGCCGGCCCCCGATTATCTAAGGAATACAACATGCGTACTTCACCATGGCTGGTGTTCACCTATACGGTGATCATCTTTCTCGGCCTATTGATCGCCCTGCCGAACGTCCTGCCGCAATCCACCCTCCAGCGCATCCCGGCATGGCTGCCGCATGAACAGGTGTCGCTCGGCCTCGACCTTCGCGGCGGCTCGCATCTCGTTCTGGAAGTCGACGAAGCGGATCTGACCAAGGAGCGGCTGCAATCGCTGCTGCAGGACGCACGCCGCGTGCTGCGCGAAAAGGGCATCCAGCCGAAGGCCGTCGTGCGCAACCAGAACCAGATCGTCGTGACGCTCGCCGATGCCACCCAGAGCGATGCCGCCGTCACCGACCTCAAGACGCTCGCCAATCCGATCAGCACCGGCCTCAGCGCCGGTCAGGCGGATCTGGATGTCACCGCCAACGGCGCCACCATCACCATCGGCTTCTCGCCGGCCGGCGTCTCCGCCAATGTCGACAACGCCGTCCAGCAGAGCCTTGAAGTCATTCGCCAGCGCGTCGACCAGGTCGGCGTCTCCGAACCGACCATCCAGCGCATCGGCGCCAACCGCGTGCTCGTCCAGCTTCCGGGTACGCAGGACCCGTCGCGCCTGCGCCAGCTTCTGGGCTCCACGGCGAAGATGTCGTTCCACATGGTGGCGCCGAACAATCAGCCCGGCCCGGGCATCACCATGATGCAGGACGAAGAAGGCCGGTCCTATGCTGTTCTCGACCGTGTCGAAATCTCCGGCGACCGCCTTTCGGACGCCCGCGTCAGCTTCGATCCGAACACGCATGAGCCGGTCGTCAGCTTCCGCTTCGATAGCGCCGGCGCCACCCGCTTTGCCGATATCACCCGCCAGAATGTCGGCAATCCCTTCGCCATCGTCCTCGACGACAAGGTGTTGAGCGCCCCCAATATCCGCGAGCCGATCACCGGCGGTTCCGGCCAGATCTCCGGCAACTTCTCGGCCGACAGCGCAACGACGCTTGCCGCCATGCTGCGCGCCGGCGCCCTGCCCGCCAAACTGACGGTCATCGAGGAACGCACCGTCGGCGCCGACCTCGGCGCCGATGCCATCAAGATGGGTATTTATTCCGGCCTCGTCGGCTTTGCGCTCGTCGCACTCTTCATCTTCGTTCTCTACGGCACCTGGGGCATCCTGGCGAATGTGGCGCTCTTGATCCACACGATCCTGACCTTCTCGGCGCTGACGCTGGTGGGGGCGACGCTGACCCTGCCAGGCATTGCCGGTGTCGTTCTCGGCATCGGCCTTGCGGTCGATGCCAACGTCCTCATCAATGAGCGTATTCGTGAAGAAACCCGCAAGGGCAAGAGCGCCTTTGCCGCCATCGATACCGGCTTCAACCGTGCCTATTCGACCATTATCGACGGCAACATGACAGCCCTGATCGCGGCCGCCATCCTGTTCTACTTCGGTTCCGGGCCGGTTCGCGGCTTCGCCGTGACCATGGCGCTCGGCCTGATCATCTCGATGTTCACCTCGGTCGCCTTCGTTCGCGTCGCGATGATCGAGATCACCCGCCGCCGCAAGTTCAAGGTGCTGAACATCCGGCCGCTGATCCCCTTCAGCCCTTACGACAAGCACATCCAGTTCATGAAGGCGCGCTTCTTCGGCGTCACCGTTTCGGCGCTGCTGTCGATCGCCTCCATCGTGCTCTTCATCCATCCCGGCCTCAACTATGGCGTCGACTTCCGCGGCGGCATCCAGATGTCCGTCAAGACTCAAGGGGCGGCCGATCTTGCGAAGTTCCGCGAGGGTCTTGATAGTCTCGGCCTCGGCGAAATCACGCTGCAGACCTTCGGCGACAACAGCAGCATTCTTGTGCGCGCCCAACGGCAGGAAGGCGGCGAAGAGGCACAGACTGCGGCGGTGACCAAGCTGAAGGCCGAAGTCGCCAAGATCGACCCGAACGCCACTGTCGAAGGCACCGACGTCATCGGTCCGAAGGTCAGCGGCGAACTTGCCTCGGCCGGCATCAAATCGGTCCTGATCGCCAGCCTGGCGATGCTCATCTATATCTGGGTGCGGTTCGAATGGCCGTTTGCCGTCGGCGCCATCGTCACGCTGGTGCTCGACGTCACCAAGGCGATCGGCTTCTTCGCGATCACCGGCCTCGACTTCAACCTGACGGCCATCGCCGCCGTCCTGACGCTCGTCGGTTATTCGGTGAACGACAAGGTGGTGGTCTACGACCGTATGCGCGAAAACATGCGCCTCTACAAATCGATGCCGCTGCGCGAAATCATCGACAAGTCGATCAACGAAACCCTGGCACGAAGCCTCTACACCAATGCGACGGCCTTCCTCGCCCTGGTGCCGATGGCGATCTGGGGCGGCAGCGCCGTCTCGAGCTTCGCCATCCCGATGGTCTTCGGCATTCTCGTCGCCGGCGCCTCTTCGATCTTCATCGCAGCCCCGATCCTGCTCTTCCTCGGCGACTGGCGCCGCCGCCACGCCAAGGCGGCATCGGGAGACGATACGGCCGTTGAAATCATCCCGCCGGAACAGGGGCGCTCCCGCAAGTCGGCAAGCTAAAATTTGCTGTTGACGCATGCTTGAAGAGGGCGCCGGTTGCAGAGCCGGCGCCCTCTTTCTATTGTCGGTGACTGCAAGGATAAAATCATGCAGCCTTTCAAAGGATTACAGCGTCCCTTGCGCGTCTGAAAAGAAACGCGGCGCTGCCACAGAGATCGGGAACCCGTAAGATGTCATCCGACCCGAAGAGACAATCGGAACCCAATATTGCCGGCGACAGCGAGGAGCGCATCAAACGATTTCTCGCGACCGCCTCGCACGACCTGCAATCGCCGCTGCGCCATATCGCCATGTATGCCGAGCTGTTGCTCGACGACCTCGGGGAAACGCTCGATGGCGAACAGCTTCAGAGCCTCAGGATGATCATGGAGAAAGCGCAAACCGCGCAACGCCTCACCAAGGCATTGATGAGCCTTGCCGGCGGAGCTCCTCAGGTGGCACCCGAAGAGGTAGATCTGCAAGCGCTCTCCGAAAATGTCTGGGGCGAGCTGACCGATGAAATCGAGATCGGCGATGCGACGCTTGAAAGCGAGGGCCTGCCCTCCATCCGCACCGACCCTGCCCTGCTCGGCCTGGTGCTGAGACATGTGCTGGCCAACGCGCTGACCTTTCGCAGCGAATCGCCGCTGCATGTAGCGATTGCGGCGGAGCGAAAGGGAACGGATTGGTTCATCCGGATTTCCGACAATGGGACGGGCATCGATCCCGCCTATCGCGAGCGGATATTCGAGCCGTTCTGGAAATTGCCGAAGGCGGGAACGATCCAGGGCGCGGGCCTCGGATTGACGACGGCGCGGGAATTTCTGACCGCGCTTGGCGGCGATATCGGCCTGGAAGATTCGGATGCAAGCGGCAGCCGTTTCATCATCCGCCTTCCGATTGCCTGAGGCTCAAGCCTTTCCCTCGGGAAAGGCTTGAGCCTTTGCCGTCGCGCTTTAGATGCTGTAATCGTCCTTCCAGAAATCCGGGACGTCATAATTCACATATTCGCGGATGATGTGCTGCAGCGTCTGGGCATCGATTTCATCCTTGCCGATGCGGAAATCGACGCCGTAATCGGGGAATTCCTGGAAATAGCCGCCCGATATATCGGTCGAGACGACGCCGATCGGGCCGGTATAGCCGATACCGCGCAGTTCCGGCACCGTTTCGCGGAAATCGGCGTTCGGCAGAAGGCGGTTGTCGAGCAGGATGAGATCGAAACGCGCCAGGCGGATCTTTTCCAGCGCGTCACCGATCGATGGTGAATATTCAACCTCGACGGCCGGCTCGGAGAGATCGGCGATCTTCTTCTTGAGCGCACGGAATTCGATGAATTCGTCGTCGACAAAAAGAACCTTCACGGCGTTCCTTCGGCCCGCTTCGGTGATCATCGTCTTAATTCCCCAATCCCGAAACCAGCTTCACGTAACCAAACCGTTTCTCAAGGCGATCGCCACCATATGAACGCGGTTGACAGCGTCAAGTTTGCGCGCGGCCGCGGTGATGTGCGAATTGACCGTATGTTCGGAAAGACCGAGAATGATCGCGATCTCAGCCGACGTCTTGCCTTCGCTCGTCCATTTGACGATTTCCGATTCGCGCTGGGTCAGCCGCCCGGACATTTCCGGCGTCAGGATTTCCTCGTAAAGCTTGTCGAAAATGCGCATGGCGTCGAGAAGCATGTCGGCGATTTCGCTCTGATCCGGCTCCTGACGCTCGCCGCTGAGCACCAGGCAATAGCGCCGCCCCTCCGGAGTGAACAACGGGATGAACAGAAAGACGCCGCTCAGGAACTCGTTGAATACGAGATCGGACCGATAATCTTCCGGCCGTGCGCCCCTGCCATGAACCGGCGTTGCCAGAAACTGGGCCGATTTTGCCCGGACAGTGCCGAGTGTTTCCTTCAACGTCGCAATGAAAAGGCCGACACGCCGTTCGGCGACATTGGTGATGACGATATCGCGTTCACCGAAAGGCGCCGAAGCCTCGGAAATGCGGGCCAGCACGAAATTATCGAAATTGTAGTGCTGCGCCGCCGACTTCAGCAGCCGGAAAAAATCGGTGCGGTTGATCGCCCGGCTGAGCTCCGGTCCGGCATGAAAGGGAATTGCCGGGGCATTATTCATTCCCACTCGTCCTCTCCTCCGCCAATGCCTCCAATCCCGAAATCTTGGGATATACGTCTTAAACGCGAAGAGCTACAAAAATTGCGAGACGATTGATGACGGAGATCGAAAACGGGGACTTTCGATATCTAAGGCGGAAATCATCAATTATCTCAACTACAGGTGATGCACGGGTTTAATTTACTGAGGGCAGTAGTTCTTACCTGGGTGTCGTATTCTTCGCGCATTCAACATCCATGAATGCGCGAAGGCAGTGCCAGACGTAAGCGCCAGAGAGAGCCGACAAGCCCATTCAGCTAAGGGGTTGGCTGATGTTCGTGGCGGCGAACACGGGTTGATCGGTTCTCTCAACGCTTATTTTGCGTCGCATTTCCTTCGCATCGGTTGCATCTTGTGATGCGTCCTCGACCTTGTCAATCGCGGCTTGTCATATGGCAGGGACAAAGGACAGGGAACGGCTTGGCGGGCTTACGCCGTTTCCTACAGCTCAAGATTGAGAAGAATGCCGGCAAGGTCAAGCGGCTTTTCCAGATAGACATCGGCGCCGGCGGCAAGTGAGCGCGCTCGGTCCTCGGCCGCATCCGATCCGCTGCAGACGGCAAGCCGCATTGCTTTGAAACGATCGTCCAGGCGCAGCCTGCTCACCAGACCGATGCCGCTGTCGAGCGGCATGTAAAGATCGGCGACCAGCAGTTCCGGCAGAGCCCAGCCTTCCGCCGCGCGCTGTTCCAGCGCCGCCAGCGCCGTCTCGGCGGTCGAAAAACAGAATAGGTCGACCTCTAGCTGCTGCTTCCTGCGGATATAGTCGAGATAGAAGAGATCATCCCTGCTGTCATCGACGTAAATTATGGTAGGCATTCAGCACCGTGATTGGATATTGTTCGAATGAACTTCGCTGTCCTTCAACGTCACGATATCGCGATTTCACGAAAATTCGATCCATCTTATCGAAAAATCATTTCGCGAAAAGCGCGGCGCCGCCCTCCACTGCCTATTGAGTATTCCTCGATTTCGGAAAAAATGGCGACGCGAAGCGAGGAGGACACGACGGGTGCAGGATAGGGGCAACGTGGACCTTCAGGACCAGCGGCGGCGGCAGCACTACCGCGGCTTTGCGATTGCGGTCGGCTGCCTGATGGTCCTTCTCGGGCTGAGCGCGATTGCCGGCTGGTTGCTGCAGATCAAGGTGATCATTTCGCTCGTTCCCGGCTTCCCGTCGATGGCCTTCAACACCGCGCTCTGCTTCGTGCTTTCCGGCCTGGGGCTTGCAGCTTCGACGCTGACCGCCAGGCGCTTTCGGTTGGCGGCAACGATCATGGCAGGGCTTGCGGCGGCGTTCGCCGCGGCCCGGCTGGTGGAAATCATCACCATCGGGCGGACTTTCCACAATGTCGACGTGTTGATCACGCAGTTCCTGGTTCCACCGGAATTCATCGCCGAGATCGGCGGCGGCATGGGGCCGAACACGGCGCTGGTGTTCCTGATCGCCAATCTTTCGCTGCTGCTCGCTCTCCACGCGGAGCGGAAAAGCCAGGTGGTGCAGGAATTGACGAGCTACGTCGTCATCACCCTCGGCATGATCGCGCTCGCCAGCTATGTCACCGATGCCGAACAGGGTTACCGCTGGGGGCCCTATGCGGCGATGGCGCTGCACACGGCGGTCGGCATGGTGATCTTCGGCTCGGGGCTTCTCGCCCGCTCCTGGTGGAGGCAGCCGGCAAACCGGGCTGAGATTCCGCTCTGGATCCCGGCCGCGGTCTGCTTCACCGGCCTTCTCGTCGATCTCTACACGCCGCTCGGTGTGGCCAACGGCATTCTCTATGTGCCGCTGGTCTTGACGGCGCTCTGGTTCGGCAACAGGAACGCGCCGCTTTTCTTCGCCTTTGTCTGCACCGTGCTCCTGATGCTCGGCTTTTTCGCCGTCAGGCACAACGAGGTGGCATTCTGGCAGGAGATCGCCAACCGCACGATTACGGCGGCGACGCTCTGGCTGATCGCCATCCTCGTCTTCTATTTCATGCGCAACAATCATAACCTTGAAACCGAGCGCGTCCGCTTCGGCGCGCTGGTGCGCGGAACGCCCGATGCCGTCATCGTCATCGACGAGAGTGGAACGATCAGGAGCTTCAACCCGGCGGCCGAAAACATGTTCGGTTACGCCCCGCAGGAGACGATCGGCCGGAATATCAAGATGCTGATGCCCGAACCCTACCATTCCGAGCACGACGGCTATCTCGCCCATTACCGGCAGACCGGTGAGGAGCGCATCATCGGCACGACGCGCATGGTTTCCGGACGGCGCAAGAGCGGCATCGTCTTTCCGATCGACGTTTCCATCAGCGCCGTCGCCACCGGCGATTCGAAGATCTTCGTCGGTATCGTGCGCGACATCAGCGAGCGCGCCCGGCAGGAAGAGCGGATGAAGACGACGCTGGCCCAGCTCGAGGCCTATACGGCCGAACTCGAGCGCAGCAACCACGACCTCGACGAATTCGCCTATATCGCCTCGCATGACCTCAAGGAACCGCTGCGCGGCCTGCACAACCACTCCCGATTCCTGCTGGAGGACTACGAAGACAAGCTCGACGACGACGGCGTGCGCCGGCTGAACCGGCTGGTGCGCCTCAGCCAGCGCATGGAGAAACTCGTCAACGACCTTCTTTATTTCTCCCGGCTCGGGCGGCAGCAGCTGGCGGTCAAGCGCACCGATATCGGCCTGATCGTCAAGGATGTAGTCGCGACGATGGAGCTCCTGCTGGAGGAGCGGCATGCCAAGGTCATCATGGACGGCCAACTGCCGGATGTGGTCTGCGACGCGCCGCGGTTGACCGAGGTGTTCCGCAATCTCATCACCAATGCGATCAAATACAACGACAAGCCGGCGCCGCTCGTGTCGATCGGCTATCTCGATCGGTTCGTCGGCAAGGACGGCACGGTTGCCCGCAACGTGTTTTTCGTCAGGGATAACGGCAAGGGCATTCCCCAGGAATTCCATGAGGACATTTTCCGCATTTTCAAACGGCTGGAAAAGTCGCAGGATTCCGACGACGGCACCGGAGCAGGCCTGACCTTCGTCCGCAAGATCATCGCACGCCACAATGGCGATATCTGGCTGGAATCGGAGGTCGGCGCCGGCACCACATTCTATTTCACCCTGGGAAAAAAGCGCGAGGGGCAGAATGCAGCAGCGTGACACGCAACCGATCCTGATCGTCGAGGACAGTGAAGACGATTTCGAAGCAACGATGCGCGCCTTCAAACGCACCAACCTGCGCAATTCGATCCGCTGGGCGGCCTCGGGGCAGGAAGCGCTCGACATGCTCGCGGCGATGGTGCCGAAGCCGGGGCTGATTCTGCTCGATCTCAACATGCCGGGCCTTGACGGCCGTAAGACGCTGGAGGCGATCAAATCGAACGCCGGCTGGCGCAAGATCCCGGTGGTGATCCTCACCACCTCCGACGACGAACGCGACATCGAAGGCTGCTATGCGCTCGGCGCCAATACCTATGTGCAGAAGCCGGTCGATCTCGACGGGCTGTTCGCCGCGATCCAGCGCCTGAAGGAATACTGGTTCGAAATCGCCATCCTGCCGCTCGAGGACTGACAGATTGGCGGAAGACTGCAGCATTCTCATCATCGACGACAATATCGACGATCGCGAGGTCTATCGCCGCATATTGGGCCGCGTCTCCAGCACCGCCTATACCGTTCTCGAGGCGGAGACGGGTGAAGAGGGCCTGGCGCTGAATCGCCGCAAACGGCCGAACTGTATCCTGCTCGACTATTCGCTGCCGGGACGCAACGGGCTCGGCGTTCTGGCCGACATCCTGGAGCACGATCCGGTCGCCAACGTCATCATGCTGACCGGCCAGGGCAGTGAAACCGTCGCCGTCGAGGTGATGAAGAGCGGCGCGCGCGACTATCTGACGAAGGATTCGCTGTCGCCGGAAACCCTGCATCGCTGCATCCAGAACGCCATCATGCACGGCATGCTGGAAGCACAGCTGGAGCAGAAGCGGCAATCGCTCGAGATCTTCACTCGCGCCATGGCCCATGATCTGAAGGAGCCGCTGAGGACGATCAAATCCTTCAGCCGCATCCTGCACGGTTCTCAGGCACTGCCGGCCGACGACCGGGAATTGCTGGATTACGTGCTCAGCGCCGCCGACCATATGGAAGACCTGATCGTCAAGGTCTCGGGCTTCACCAGGCTCGAGGCTTCCGGGGGGCCCGAGCTGACGCCGGTCTCGCTCTGCGACGTGCTCGATCAGGTGGAGAACAATCTGCGCCAGCAGACCGAAAGCCGCGGCGCCGTCATCATCCGCGGCGCGCTGCCGGAGGTGATGGGCGATGCGACGCTGCTGACCCAGCTCCTGCAGAACCTCGTGTCGAATGCCATCCGCTACTGCGAGCAGAAAATGCCCGAGGTGACGATCTCAGGCGAAGCGCATGGCGACATGTGCCGCCTGACCGTGCGCGACAACGGGCCCGGCATCGATCCGCAGCATCGCGAGCTGATCTTCCAGCCGTTCAAGCGTCTCGTCGGCCGCGGCATCGAGGGCACCGGGCTCGGCCTCGCCATCTGCCGCCGCATCGCGCAGCTGCATGGCGGCGCGATCTGGTGCGAGGCGGAAAACGGGCCGGGCGCCACCTTCATCGTCGACGTGCCGCTCGCCGAGGCGAGGCCCGCGCCACCCGCCACACCGGCCATCCCGCATAGCGACAAACCGGCGGAGCAGCCGGGCGAAGGGTCCGGCAGGCTCGCCGAAGTGCTGCTGGTCGAGGACAGCCCGGCCGACATCCAGCTTCTGAAGATCAAGCTGATGCGGCGGGACAAGGTGAACTTCAACCTGCATGTCGCCACTAACGGACGCGAGGCGATGCGGCTGCTGGAAGAGCGCGCCGGCATCGCCGATCTGCCTCAGATCGACCTGATGCTGCTCGACATCAACATGCCGATCATGGACGGCTTCGAGGTGCTGCATGCGCTTTCGGCCGATATCCGCCTTCGCCAAATTCCCGTCTGCATTCTCAGCACCTCCAGCGACGAAAGCGACAGGCGACGGGCCAGAAATCTCGGGGCGCGCGCCTATATGGTCAAGCCGCCGACCCTGCAGCAACTGGAGGAGGCCCTCGAAGATGTCGATCATCTGGAATTGCTGCAGCGCGGCGATTCGCTTGCACTTTGTGCGGAACAAAACTAAGCGATGGTCATTGGCAACGGTATGACTTTCGCAGCTTTCATACTCGCGCTCCTGACGACGCCGCTTCAATCAGGACTGCTCCAGATGGTATCAGGCATACATCACATCACAGCCGTCACCCGAAAAGTGCAGGCGAATGTGGACTTTTACGCCGGCTTTCTCGGCATGCGGCTCGTCAAGCAGACGGCCGGTTACGAGGACGCGACCCAACTTCATCTCTTCTACGGCGATGCAGCGGGAACACCGGGTTCGCTGCTGACCTTCCTCGCCTGGGAAGATGGCGCGCCCGGCCGGGCCGGCTACGGCCAGATCAGCGAAATATCCCTGTCGATCGACCCCGCCAGCATCGGTTACTGGCTGACGCGCGCCATGAGCTTCGGCCTGCGCTCGGAAGGGCCGGCCGACGAATTCGGCGAACCGGTGCTCAGGCTGAAGGACCCCGACAACATCATTCTCAAGCTCGCCGGCGCCAAGAACCTGACATCGGCTGATGTCTGGGACGGTGGCTCGATCCCGGTCGAACACGCCATCCAGCGCGTGCGCGGAGCAACCATGCTGACGGAGGCACCCGCCGAAAGCCGGAACTTTCTCGAGCGCCATTTCGGCTATCGCTTCCAGGCCAATCGCGGCACGATCGACAGGCTGGTTTCCGGGTCCGGCGACGTCATCGACGTGCGCGATGCGCGCGGCTTCTGGTCCGGGGCGCCGGGCACCGGGACGGTCGATCACGTCGCCTTCCGCGCGCCGGACGAGGCGACGCTGCTGTCCGTCCGCAAGGCGCTGGAAACCACCGACGCATCGCCAACCAACATGCACGACCGGAAATATTTCCGCTCGCTCTATGCCCGCGAGCCCGGCGGCACGCTGATAGAGCTTGCCACCGACAAGCCGGGCATGACCGTCGATGAAGAACACGCCGCGCTCGGGACGAAACTCTTCGCGCCGCCCGAAGCCATCACCAATCTCCACGATCTGAAGGTGGTGCTGCCGCAGTTCTCGATGCCCGGCCAACCGCGCATCAATTATCGCGAGCTGCCCTTCGTCCATCGTTTCTATACGCCGCCCGATCCCGACGGCAGTGTCTTCGTGCTGCTGCACGGCTCCGGCGGCAATGAGACGACGCTGATGCCGCTGTTGAACAAGGCGGCACCGCACGCGACGCTGCTCGGCGTGCGCGGGCGGGCGACGGAAGAAGGGTTTCCCCGCTGGTACAAGCGCATTACGCCGTTCTCCTTCGACCAGAACGACATCAAGACCGAGGCGGAGGCCTTCGCGGCCTTCATCGATGGCGCCGTCAAATCCTACGGGCTCGACCCCAAGAAGATCGTCTATGTCGGCTATTCGAACGGCGCCAATCTGTTGAACTCGCTGCTCTACCTGCACCCGAACCTGGTTCACAAGGCGGTGCTGCTGCGCTCCATGCCTGTCCTCAGCGACTATCCGCATGCCGATCTGAAGGGCACGGACCTGCTCGTCATCAGCGGCAAGACCGATGCCTACGGCAAATATGCGAGCGAGTTGGAGGAAAGGCTGAAAAGTTCGGGCGCTACCGTCGATTCCGACGTCATCGCCGGCGGCCACGACCTCGGCGACGCCGATGTGCCAATCATCCAGAAGTGGCTGCTGCAGAAAATGGGCGACGATCCACCGCCGCTGGAGCAGCAGGCGATCAAGCCGGAGAACGAGATGTTCGGGCAACCATGATCCCGGCAAGCACGATGGCGCCGCCCAGCGCCTGCATCGGCCCGATCGCCTCATTGAGCAGTGCCCAGGCGAGGATAGCGGCGATGACCGGCTGCAGCAGCAGCGTCAGCGAGGAAAAGGCCGGCGGCAGATAAGCCAGCGCATAGGTGATCGCCGCCTGCCCGCCGGCATGGCTGATGAAGGCGAGACCGAAGACCATCGACCAGCCATAGACGGTCGCCGGCAGCATGTGTCCCTCCATGAAGAAGGCGACCGGAAAGATGCAGACGGCGGCGGACGCCGTGCTCCACAGCATGATCCGCATCGTATCGAACCGGCTGCGCAAGCTGCCGAGCGCAAGGATGTAGCAGGCATAGAAGAAGGCGGCGATCATTGCCAGGCCGTCGCCGTGAAGGTCGCCGTTGCCGATCGCCGCCGGTCCGCCTTTCAGGACGACGACGCCGGTCAGCGCCAGGCCAAGCCCAAGCAGGAAGACGCCGCTGATGCGCGACTTGAAAAACAGGAAGGCGATCACGGTGACGAAAACAGGCGCGAGGTTGGCGAGCAGCGTCGCATTGGCGACCGATGTCATCGTGATCGAAAGGTGCCAGGCGGCGAGATCGAGCGACAGCATGACGCCCGGAAGGATGAGCTGGCCGTAGTCGGAAAGGCTTTGCGGCTTCCGTCCCCTCTCCGTCTTCATGAGCGAGACGATGACGATCGGGATCAGCGCCAGCGCCACGCGCCAGAAGGCCGTCGCCATCGGCCCGACCTCGGAAAGCCGGACGAAGATCGGCGAGCCGCCGATCGCCGCCCCGCCGAGAATGAGCGCCGTCAGGGGAAGGCGGTTGGAAGGCGCGGCTTCGGAAAGGGTGGAGTCAGCCTGTGACATGATCTCGATATTTTCTGATCGCCCAAAGCAGGCGGGGGAGGTGCAGCCGCCTGCGTATCAGAAGTCGATCATCAACGACAGCCGATGAACGACACAGGGATGTAAATTCAGGCGGTATGTGTGTCGTTCACCTGCAGCTTCCCGGCGATCTCGGTGGCGACGAAGAAGGCATGCTCGGTCACCTGCGGCAGCCCCATCAGCTCGCCGAAGGTGCCGCGCGCCAAGGGCCCGGAGATCAGCAGCGACGGATCTGTCTTTCCCGACGGGCCGATCGCCTCCGAGCGCTCGGTGCAGGCAAGGCCGAGGCCGGTGGGATCCAGCGACAGGTGGCCGCTTGCGGCCAGGGCTGCGAGCCAGGGCTGGGTTTCGAGAATGCCGCCATGGGCCGGGCCGGTGGTGACGACGACGGCGTCATAGCTCCGCTCCAACGATCGGCGCTGATGGCGCGGCTGCAGGCTGGCCAGGATGAGCTCGCCGTCGATGCGCGCATCGGCGACAGAGCCGGCAAGGATTTCGAGGCGACCGGCGGCAACCGCCGTGTCGAGCACCGCTTCGACCTGCGGCGCGATTCGGAACCGGTGCACGTCCCAATAGGGTCTGAGATGGCGGACGAGGCGGCGGCGTTCGGCAACCGGCAGCGCCTGCCAGAGATCATATCCCTGCGCCCTCACCTGATCGATCACGCCGTGCCAGCTTATGCCCTCAGCCTTCGCCGCGCCGACGGCGGCGCGAATCGCCGCCAGCAGCGACATGGCGGAAGGGGCCGTATCGGAGAGGAAATCGCCGAAGAGCGGCTGCGGCACCGGTGCATGCCCGCGCGAACGCAGGCCGCGACGCGAGATCGCCGTTAGCGGACCGTCATGACCGCGCTCGGCCAGGGAGGCGATGACATCGGCAGCCGTCAGGCCGTTGCCGATGACCAGCACCCGGTCATGCGGGCGGACCACGTCGAGCGCGCCGGGCCTGGTGGTATCGGCGACGAAACGGGGATGGGCTGCAAGCCGGCTCGCCAGCCGGCCGGGGGCTGCCGGCGGCGGATGGCTGGTGGCAATCGCAACGATATCGGCCTCAGTGACGCCGCCCTTGTCGTCGCGGATCGTCCAGCGGCCGGCATGGCGCTCGACACCGGTCACCGCAGTGCGGCAGTGACGGACGCTGCCGTCTTCCAGCAACGGTTTCAGCAGCGAGGCGACATAATCGCCGAAGAGCCGGCGCCGCGGGAAGAGCGAACCATCGGGCCGTTTTGCCCCGGGGTCGTCAGCGACGGCGTCACGGGCTTCGATCCAGGCCTGGAATTCGCCCAGTTCGTCGGGCTGCAGGCTCATCTTGGCGGCTGGAACATTGATGCGGTGGGCCGGATCTGATGTGTCATAGGCCAAGCCGCGGCCGAGCTCGGCGCGCGGCTCGAAGACCAGGATGACGGGATGCTCACTGCTGCCCGCCCGGGCGAGATGATAGGCGACACCCGCGCCGGAGACACCGCCGCCGATGATAGCGACGACTGATGGTTCGGACGTCGGAGGAGACTTGGAATGCATGGCGGCCGGGATGTTGCTTGCGATGCCCGAGCATAGAAGTCGGATATTGGTCGCGCAATCCTCTGCCGGCAATTGTCTATAATTATTATGTAGATTCAGCCTATCCCGATATCGTCGTCGAAAAATCGGGATTGCCGCGGATCGTATTGCTCACCGTGCAGATCTCATCCTCCGCGGCCTGGACAATCTTCCGCCGGCTTTCCTCATCTATATCGCCCTTGATCGAGAAGGCGATGTTGAACCGGGCAACCCGCGAAAGGCCTTCGGTCGCCTTCTCGCCGGTAACCTCGGCGGTGATCTCGCTGATCTTGTCGAGAACGCCCAACTGGCTGGCGGCCATGCGGGCGCTGAGCACGAGGCAGGCAGACAGCGAGGAATAGAGCAGGTCGAGCGGGTTGAAGCCCGGCTGCGACGGCGACGTGACGATATCGATCTCGCCTTTGGTGGCGGAGGTGACATGCGGAAAACCGGTGCGGCCGAGAACGGCGGTGGCGCCGGTCGGGCGGGGACGAGCCTTGAGATCGACCATGATGAAATCCTCTCATGAACATTCTGCAGATGACAATGTCAGCCCGGCGCCGCACCGGGCAACGGCTGCCCGCGGTTTTCGGAACCTTTCCATCCGTCAGCAGTTGATTACACCTGAACGAAATCAGTGACAAAGGTGGATTGCGATGGCGCATGTCCGCAGAATGGATCGCCAGGGCGGGCGCATGGACGCCCGCGATCGGCTGATCGTCGCGCTTTACGCACAGCTCAAGGCCGAGCGGGAAACGCGCGAGACGCTGGAATGGGCGATCCGCAACGGCGCCGTCTCGCAGGAGGTGCTGGAGGCGATTGCCACCGATCCGGTTCCCGTCGTCACCAGCGAGGATATCGCTTCGGTGGAGAAAATCATCGCCCTCGACGAGGGGCGCAAAACCAATCGAAATTAGAGTATGATGCCGTCATGCTCCCTATCCAATTGAGAAGAGGAGATCCGAAATGGCCGATATCACCTATCAGGTCGTGCCGCATGACAATGGCTGGGCCTACAAGCTCGGCGACACGCTGTCGGAAACCTATGCGACGGCCGATGAAGCGATCGTTCACGCCAGGGACGCCGCGTCGCGCCAGAAGATCGGCGACGGCGACGCGCTGCTTGCCTATCCCGCGCCCGATGGTCGCGGCTGGGCATTCCAGGAACTCGAAACCGACAAGAGCAACGGTCGGCTCTGATTGACAACGGAGGATGGAATGGCCGCGCGGGCAAGCTGGAAAGGTCATCTGAAGGTGGGCGACCTTGCCTGCGCCGTCGGGCTTTACACCGCCATTTCCTCCTCCGACCGCGTCTCCTTCAATATCATCAACCGCAAGACCGGCCATCGGGTGGAACGGCAATTCGTCGACAGCGAGACCGGCAAACCGGTCGAGCGGGACGATCAGGTCAAGGGCTACCAGATGGAGAATGGCGATTACATCGTCATCGAGGGCGATGAGATCGCCCAACTCATGCCGGAAAGCGACAAGATCCTCAATATCAAAGCTTTCATCGGCTACGACGATATCGACAAGCTCTATTTCGACCGGCCTTATTACCTCGCCCCCGTCGACGAGCATGATGAAGAGGCGCTGTCGCTGATCGCAAGGGGCATGCGCGACGGCAAGGTCGCAGCACTCGCCGAAGCCGTGCTGTTCCGGCGCAACCGGACGCTGCTGATCCGCCCGCATGACGACTGCATCGTCGCGACGATGCTGAATTTCGACTACGAGGTGCGTTCGGCCGACACCGTCTTCAAGGACATTCCCGACATCACGTTCGACAAGGAGATGATCGCGCTTGCCGGACATATCATCGGCACCAAGCAGGGCAGTTTCGAACCGAGCGAATATGTGGATCGCTACGAGGCTGCCCTCGTCGAACTGGTGAAGGCGAAGATCGAGGGCCGGGCACCGCCGAAGAAGAAGCAGCCGCCGGAACGCAAAGTGGTCGACCTGATGGAAGCACTGCGCCAGAGCGCCGGCATGAGCAGCAAAGGTTCGGCAAAGAAGGTCCCGGCGAAGAAGACGCCGGCGCGCAGCGACAGCCACAGGAAGAAGGCAAGCTGAAACGGGTCTCGAACGGATCAGGCGTGACGCGATTTAACGCGACGGCTTCCCGTCCTCCGCGGCCAGGCTCTTTTTCAGCGCATCCATGATATTGACGACGTTGCCGGTCGATTTCACCGGTGCGGGTTTTTTCGCAGGCACGGCCTGCTTCAGGCTCTTCTGCTTGTTGCGGATCATCGACTTCAGGCGCTTCTGGATCGGATCCTGCACCATGGCCGGGCTCCAATCCTTCGTCTCTTCCTTCACCAGCTGCTTCATCAGCGTCAGCAGCTTGCTGTCGATCTCCGTGTTGCTGTCGAGCTCGGCCGCCGGTTCGCGCACCTCGTCGCCATAACGCAGGGTCCAGAGAACGATGCCCTTGCCCTGCGGCTCCAGCAGCACGGCACGCTCGCGACGATAGAGCACGAGGCGGGCGATGCCGACGACATCATTCGCCTTCATCGCCTCGCGGATGACGCAGAAGGCTTCCACTCCGACCTTGTCCTCGGGGGCCAGAAAATGCGGTTTATCGTACCAGATCCAGTCGATCGAGCCGCGCGGCACGAATGTGTCGATATCGATGGTGCGGGTGCTTTCGAGCCCGACCTCCTCGATCTCCTCGTCTTCGAGCATGACATAATCGTCCTCGCCGCGCGGATAGCCTTTCACCTGGTCCCGATCGGCCACCGGCTTATGGGTGACGCTGTCGACATAACGGCTTTCGACGCGGTTCTTCGTCTGGCGATTGAGCACATGGAACCGCACCTTGTTGCTTTCGGTCGTCGCTGGCGTGAGCGAGACGGCGGCGGTGACGAGCGAGAGCTTGAGATAGCCTTTCCAGAATGTCTGACGTGCCATGTCTGTCCTGCCTCCCGGACACGGTTGGGCATTGTTATCAACGGCGGATGCGGTGTTTGGTTCCCATTGAAGTTCGTATCGAGGATAGGCCAGTGCATTCTAAAATTCATGGATCAAACGGACTTGAGCATTCCAGCAAAGTGCCTCAGAGCCGCTCTTGCCTTGCTGCGTCCATTTTCCTACTCAATAATGAAAGGGCAAAGACCTCAGGATAGCGGTAATCTGAATGTTGCGACATTTCGCCAAACTTGCCATCACCTTCATATTCAATTTCCTTCTCATCATCGGCGCTCCCGGCCTCTCCTTCGGACAGGAATGCCCCGAGCCGGCAATGGCGGCAAATGTTTCGGTCCAGCAAAAGCCAGCAAGCAAGAGATATGATCGCGCCCTTCCCATCTATCGCGACAAATCCGCTCGATATGACATGGCTCTCGTCGGAGATTCCCTTGTCGAACAGTGGCAGCCTTTGATCGCGGACAGTTTTCCCGGTCGCCACGTCATGAACCTGGCGGTCGCGGGTGATACCACGCAAAATGCACTCTACCGGCTCGACGAACTGAACCTTCCGGATTTTCATCCCAAAGATGTTGTCGTGCTTATCGGCACGAACAACCTGGGTGCGAAATCTGCGCCGTGCGCCGTGGCGGCTGGTGTGGTTGCTGTTGTCAGCAAGGTTCGGGCTCTCTGGCCAACAGCCCATATTTATTCATTGTCCATACCTCCGCGGGGCAAAAATTATGCCTCGTACGAGGATATAAGAATTTCCGCCAATCAACTGGTGGTGTCATCATTGGCTAAAATGCCCGGTGTCACCTTTATTCAAATGACCGATGATATGTTGCGGTGCGGAAAGCCAAGCGATAAGGAATGTTCCAACTACAAGCCTGACCATCTTCATTTCAATGAAGGGGCATACAAGCTGATCACGAGCTTCCTCACCGCTGCGGGTCTACAGCTTTGATTTTTGCCGGACAGGTGGCTACCAAAAAGTAAGGCGGAATGTCATGAGCACCTCATTTGACAGCTACCAACCGATTGGCCTGCAAAGACATCGACCCAGAACTCGCGCGCAATATCGCATGCGGCGAGAAACCCTCGTGCGGATTGTCCTTTCCGTAATATTTTATGTTTCTCTCTGGAGAGCGACCGGCATGTGGTATGGGCTGCCGGCCAACTTCGACGACAGCGTCGGCAAAGATCCCATGCCGATGCGGCTGTTGCTGATGTCGCTCGTTCCGCTGATCGGGCTCTACTGCGTGCTGGAGCCCAGGCGGGTCTTTGAATTGATTCGCAGCGCCTCGCCGCTGGTGGGCATCATCTGCCTATGCGTCTTTCTCTCGATTGCTTTTTCCGTCAGCGTGGGATCCTCGCTGCGGGCCCTAGTAGCCGTTGCATTGCTGACAGCGGGACCGATTCTTTACAGAGCCCGTTACGGAGCCGTCGAAACATTCGAATGTTTGGCGAAATTTGCGATTGCGGCGGCTTTCATAAATGTCCTCTATACGGCAGCCTTTCCGCAATTTGCGGTGATGAGAGGCAGTTACGCCGGGATGGTGAAGGGGGCATTCTACCATAAGAACATGCTCGGCCAATTCTCGGCAACGAACTTCATCCTGCTGCTTCCATTCAAATCGGGACCGCGTTTGCGGTACTCCGATTTATTGCGATGGGCAGCCATGTTGCTCTACCTCCTGCTCATCGTGGTGGCAAAATCGTCAACTGCGGTCGTCCTGCTTTCGATCGGGATAGCCATATTCTACGGAATGGGTTTCATTCAGCGCTTTCCAGGCCGAGTATTCAGGTCCTTCGTCGTCCTTCTCGGTTTCGCCATACTGGGTTTTCTTGTCTCCGTCGCCTTGATGGGCGTGGCACAGGCGGTTGCCGAGTCCTTCGGGAAAGACCTCACCCTCAGCGGACGCACAAATGTTTGGGAACAGTTGCTGCCACTGATCTTCGAGCGTCCTCTTACGGGCTGGGGATTTGCCCTGTTCCGACAGCCTGAGATCATGGAGCAATATGTTCGTCTCACCTGGGACGCCCAATCGACACACAACACCTATATCGAACTGGCGCTGAACATGGGCATCCCAGCCACAGTGATCTGGACGTCCTTCGTTGTGATGCGCGTCGTGGCGAAAATGACCTCGGCCCCCTTAAATCGAGCGCTTGCCATCACGAAGAGGAAGGAGGTTGTCATCATCATCCTGATCCTGATCGGCGCGTTCACCGAAGCTGGAATGATGCTCGCTCCCTTCATCTTGTGGCCCCATACCGTGATCGCACTGACGAGCCTTGGTCCCGAGTTTTTGTCTCGTTTCCGCAAACCGACCAAGGCTGGCAACCAACATGCATCAGGCTAAAAATATGAATTCTAGCAATCGCAGACTGGTCGGCCTCGATGGGATTCGCGGGCTGGCGGCCATTTGTGTGGCCGTGCATCATACCGAAGGCTTTGTCGGTTTCGATGCCGCCCCCGCCGCCTATCTCGCCGTCGATTTGTTTTTTTGTCTCAGCGGCTTCGTAATCGGTCACGCTTATGAGCGGAAACTCATTCAAGAGTCTTCCCTTTCTGCCAACGATTTCGCCATCAAGCGCCTCATCCGCTTGTATCCGATGTATTTGTTCGGCCTGTTGCTCGGCGTACTCGCATATGCGGGCATGTCACTCAGCAGAAATCAGCAAATCGACCCAACGCTGTTTGCCACTTCCCTGATTGCCTCGATGTTCTTCCTGCCGGCGATTGGCGGAACATCACTGAAGGCGCCGAACCTCTTCCCCTTCAATGGTCCGTCATGGTCGCTATTCCTGGAGATCGTGATCAACCTGGCCTACGGCTATGCGGCCAGAATGCTCTCCAGCGGCGTACTCGCGGTCATCCTCGTTGCGTCGTGGGCTTGGTTGGCGGCGCAAACGCTGACGCACGGAAGCGCTGACCTGATCCCTCTCGACGGTGCCTTGCTCTCCGGATTTCCTCGCGTTCTCTTTTCCTTCACCCTCGGCATCTTGATGTATCGCTATCGGCAGCGGCTTTCCCCTTCGGACATCGGAAAAGCAATCGCAGTGACAACAATCGTCATCGCGACCGCTCTTCTGATCTTTCAAGCGCCAGCCGCCTTGATCGGCATCAAGGACCTGATTGTGATCACCGCTTTATTTCCCATCGCGGTGCTTGTCCTTTACACCGCCAACTTCGATGGCGTGCTGCGGCAACCACTTCTTATAGCGGGAGAGGCGTCTTACGCGCTCTATGCAATTCATGTTCCCCTGTTAGGCTTGGTACTGGGAGCCTGGAAGGCCGCGGGCCTCGGACAACCGCCAGCCTGGGCGATCTTTGCCATTGTTCTTCCGCTGATCGTCCTATTGGCAATTGTCGTCACCCGCCTTTACGATGAACCGGTTCGCAAAGCGCTCAGCGCAGGAAAGGCGATAGGACTTCGCTGGCGTCGATCCTGATTTTTAGGCCGATGCTAGGTCGCAGCGCCACGCCGCTCAAATCGAGAGATAACGCCTCTGCCAAGGCAGTCTGTGTTCCTGCCATGCGCGCGGCGTGAAGTCGTCATAGGCGGTCTCGGCGATCGCCAGCATCCAGTTCTGGTCCTTGCGGGCCAAGAGCACGCAGGACAATTCCATGCCGGGCGCAACGGCGATGGACGGCCGGTTGGCGCCTGGTATGTCGATCCCCTTGTCACGCCACTGGATGCGGATCTCATCGGGCTCGGATGTCCATTGGCCTGACGAAACGGCGGCTTTTCCGTCGGGCTTGAAGGCAAGCGGCGGCGGGGTGACGTTCAGGAAGCTGCCGTCATTGACATAATTGCCATCGATATCGCCGGCAGTCTCTTTGCCCCTTCCCTTCAGAACGATATCCTGCTCGCAGCGCAGGAATATGTTGCGCCGGAAACTGCCGGACCACGGGCGGTTGGCGAAGAATGCGATGTCGCACTGGCTGATGACGTTGTCGTGGATATCGATGTCTTTGCGGAATGCCTGTTCCTGATCCGAAAAACCGCTCAGGCTGACGCCACGATTGGTGTTTTCGATCCAGTTGTCATAGACGTGGTGCCCGGCGTGATCGACCTTGTCGCCGATGCCGTAGCCGAAGGAATAATCATTCATCCTGCCGTCGCGCATGATGTTGCTGCGCACGACGGCATCATCGCCGATCGACGAAAAGGAGAAATTCTTGCCGCCGATGAAGTTGTATTCGACGAGGTAGTTTCGGGTTTTATCGCAGACCAGCGCGCCCTTGTTCGAGGTGCTGGTCGGCGACTGAAGCAGGAGGTTGCCGCGGATCACGACATTGGAACTGACATAGTCGTCCTTGTTTTCGTAGGCGAACTGGCAGCAGTCCGCCCCCTGACCGGGTGCTGCGCCGATGCGATTGTTTTCCAGGAGAACGTCCGTCACCTTCGTCAGGTAGATGCCGTCGCCGTTGACATTCTCGGTTTCGCAGCGCCGGACCGTGAGGTTCTTGCCGTTGTGGAACTTGAAGCCGCGCGGTGAATTCTTGACGATAACGTCTTCGACCACGGTATCGGAAAACACCTGATAGGCGACGCCGATATCTTCGGCGCCATCGATCACCTGCGCGCGCGTGAAGGCGCCGTGAACTTTCTTTCGCAAGATGGCGGTCATTGCATTTTCCTTCGATACCGGTGCGGCAGAGATTAAGACGATGGCATGTGGCGGATGTTTGAATATCCGGAAATTCAGGCTGTGAACCGCCCATCTTTCAGAAACGACAGGGTTTGGCTCCACATCGTCTTGTTGACGGGCAGGAAAGTGTGGTTCGCGGGAATGACGATATGGGCTGCCGCGCCGTCGAGACGGGTGCTCTCCACCGACACCTTCCCATCATTCGGCACCCTTCGGCCGATGATAAGGGAGGAGACCGGGTCGATGGTCCTGTTGCCGGCGATGATGCCAAGTTCGTAATCGACCGTGCCGGACAGCTCGGTCATTGCGGTTTGTTCGGTGATCAGCTGCTGGCCCGCCGGTCCATAGAACGTCCTGTATAGCGGCCAGTCCTTGAGGAAATCGGCAACCTGACTGCCGTTGTTCGGCGTTCCGACCATGACCACCCTCCCCAGATTGGCTGGGCGATCGTTCCTGAGGAAAGCGCGGATGATCAGTCCGCCCATCGAATAACCGACAAAATGGACACGGCCCTCGCCTGCCGCCTTCGCGGCACCGTCGATCTCCGGCCGGACGATGTCGACGAGGTCGCCGATCGAAAACCGGGTGGAGGGGTAGCCGACATTGACAACCCGATAGCCGTTGCCGGACAGGAAGTTGGCGAGCTTCTGCATGCTTCTTCTTGTCCGGGCAATCCCGTGAAAAAGGATGACCGTGTCGTTCATCATGTGTCCGCCAAAGGTGCCGTTATCGATCAATCATCTATCCTGTAGCTTTCACGGCGGACCTTGTCGATCAAGCCGGATAGCCATAAGTCCGGTATGGCGCCGTGCGCTTGATGCGGCGTCCCGCTAGTGATCTAGATGTGACTCATTCGACCGCCAGAAAGAAATGCGAGCACGTGACGACCAGCATCAGACATATCGCCAAACTTGCAGGAACGTCGGTCTCTTCGGTCTCGCGCGTTCTCAACAACAGCGGCTACGCCTCGCCTGAGCTCCGGGACCGCGTCGAGGCGGCGATCCGAACGCTGAATTACACGCCCAGCAAGGGCGCGCGCATGCTGCGCGGGGCGCCAAGCCGGATGATCGGGCTGATGCTTCCGTCGATCGACGTGCCTTTCTTCGGCATCCTCGCCCATGCGATCGAACAGGAATTGTTCCAGCATGGCTATCAGACGCTGATCTGCAGCACGGCGGAAAATATGGAGCACGAGGCGCGCTACATCTCCATGCTGCTCGCCCAGCGCGTCGACGGCGTCATCGTTGCCAGCGCTTTCGGCAGCATCGAGCATTTCGCGGTGCTGCGGGACGCTCGCATCCCGGTCATCGCCATCGACCGCGAGCTGAACGGCGTCGCCGACGACGCTGTCATGGCCGATCACGAGGAAGGCGGACGGCTGATGGCGCGCCATCTGATCGGCCTCGGTCACCGGACGATCGCCATCGTCGGGGCGCCGGCACACAGCCAGCCCATCCAGCTTCGCCTTCAGGGCATCACGGCGGAAATGGCGAAGGGCGGCATCGCGCCTGCCGTCGTGGCGATGGCGGAAGAGCACAGTTTCGCCGAGACCTACCGGCTGGCGCGAGAATTATTGGCGTCCCGGCCTGATGTCACCGCGATTATCGGCACGACCGACATTTCGGCGATTGCCGCCATCCATGCCATCCAGGATCGCGGTTTTTCCGTTCCGAACGACTATTCGGTCGTCGGCTTCGACGACCTGCCGGAGGCCGCCTATGTCTTTCCGCGGCTGACAACGGTCGCACAGCCGATCCGCGATGTCGGGCAGCAGGCCGCGCGGCTGTTGGAAGCGCTGATCGAGGCGCAGCAGACAGGCGACGAATCCCGACAGGGTGCGATCGTCAAAGTGCCGGTCACACTGATCGCGCGCGACTCCACCGGCCCCGTCCGCAGCTGAGCAGATGGGTCTCCGAAGTTAGGGCCGGACGATGACCTTGATCTCGCCCGGCAACGGCGCGTTGCCGACCACGTCGGCGACCTCCTCGAGACTTATGGTTCTGGTGACCAATGCGTCCAGTTCCAATGCTCCGCTTGCGACCATTGCCGCAGCGCGCGAATGGGTGAAGGGGTTGAGGTAGGCCGGCCTGATATCGACTTCGTTGATCAGCAGATCAAAGGGCAGAACCGGTACCTCGACACCCGCAGGCGTGACCCCAAACAGCACCAAGGTGCCACCGCGCCGCGCCATCCTCAGACCGCTTTGCAGCGTGTCGCTGACGCCGGCGCACTCGATGACCACATCGGCGCCGCCTTTGGTGACCTCTCGAACCGACGCGACCGTGTCCGAAGAATTCGGGTCGAAGGCGTGCGTCGCCCCCAGGCGCAGGGCGGCCTGGCGTCTCGATTGCTGACGCGTGATCAAAATGATCTCGCCAGCCCCGGCCAGGCGGGCCAGCTGCACCATCAGCAGGCCGATCACGCCGCCGCCGAGGATCGCGACGCTGTCGCCCGGACGGATCCCTGCCTTGTCGATGGCGTGGATGCAGCAGGCCAGCGGTTCCGAGAAGGCGCCGTGAACGGGATCGAGGCCAGCCGGCAGCGTGAAGGCCTGCGCATGCGGCACGGCCACATATTCGGCAAAGCCGCCATCCCGCGTCACGCCGATGGCGGTCAGCCTCTCGCACAGGTTCGGCCGCGCCCGCGTGCAAGCCGGACAGGTGCCGCAGGCGATATTCGGGTCGACCGTCACCAGCTCGCCGCCGGTAAAGCGGGTGACGCCATCACCGATCTCTTCGACGATGCCGCAGAATTCGTGGCCCAGCGTGACCGGGATCGCCGTCGGATATTCGCCCTTGTACATGTGGCGATCGGAACCGCAGATGCCGGCGGCGGCGACCCGGACAAGCAGCTCGCCCGGCCCGGCAACCGGTTTCTCAACGCTGCGCATGGTCAAAGACCCGATCGACTCCAAACGTACAGCTCTCATTCCACTCCTCCAGACCTCAAGCTTGATTGCCTCTTGCTGCCGATGAAACGAAGCGTCAGCTCATGACATTGCCGCCATCGACATTGTAACACTGCGCCACGATGTATGCTGCATCGGGGCCGGCCAGGAAGGCCGCCATGGCCGCTTGCTCCTCAGGGGCGCCAAATCGTCCGGCAGGAACGGCCGCAGCGACGCGGCGCTTGACGTCGCCGGGTTTCAACCCTTCCCGGCTGCCGAGTTTTCTATCGACGACGTCCCACATCGGCGTATCGACGACGCCCGGAGCGATGGCGTTGACGTTGATCCCGTAACGGATCAGCTCCAGGGCGCAGCTTTGCGTGATGCTGATGACGGCCGCCTTGGAGGCGCAGTAGGCCACGGCAGGTCCCTCGCCCCGACGCCCCGCCTGGGACGAGAAATTGATGATGCGTCCGCCTGCCCCTCGCTCCACCATGTGCCGGGCAACGGCCTGCGTCATGAAGATCAGGCCTTCGATATTGACCTGAAAGACCCGAGCGGTCCGGTCGCGGGATATTTCCAGAATGGACTCGACCTCGTAAATGCCGGCGGCGTTGACCAGGATGTCGATCTGACCGGCGGTTGATATCGTGAAGCGCGTAGCGTCTTCGATGCTGTCCTGGCTGGTCACATCAAGCGCCACACCCCAGGCATCAGGGCCGATCGCTTCCGCCACCCGGACGCATCGTTCGCCGTCGAGATCCGCCACGACAACTCTGGCGCCCTCGGCGGCGAAGCGTTCGCATACCGCCTTGCCGATGCCGCTCGCTCCTCCCGTAACCAGTGCCACCTTGCCGGAAAGCCGCGCCGTTTCCGCATAGGTCATCGCCCCACCTCCCCGGTCGCACCTAAACCGATGAGTGTGGCGCGCACGGCTGCCATAACGAATAGCTTCATGTCTGCTCCTCCATCCTGACTGGACGCCGATCGGCGTCGCCTTCTCCTGAGGCGACGTCGAGGGCTAAGCGGGTTGCGCGTTCGTCTCCTCTGCCTCGCGAAGGAGGACGGACATATCGGGAATGCCGTCGGTGGCCGTCGCACCCTTGAGGCAACGCGCAGCCGCAGCATGGGCGACGGCGCAGATATGCTCGACCGGCCAGCTCTCATGCAGGCCGTAGAGCACGGCGGCGCAAAAGGCGTCTCCCGCGCCGACCGTGCTGACGATGTCATCTGGGTCGACGGATCGCGACCGTGTCGTGATTGGCGAAGCGCCCGACGCAAACCAGAAGCAGATTTCCGGCGCGTGAATGATCGCGCCCTTGGCGACGCCCGCCGCCAGCAGGCGCTCGCCCGCCGTCAAAAGCGCCGCCTCGATCAAATCCCCCTCGGCGTCGCGAACGGCAACGCCGGTTGCCCGGCCCGCCTCCATCTCATTGATGATCAGGTAATCGCAGAAGGGCATGGAGACGCCGACCTTGGCCGCAAATTCCGGGTCTTCGCTCGAAACGAAGTCGACGCAGGTCGTCAGCCCGGCGCGGCGCGCGGCTTCGAGCAGGCGCGAGGCTCCCGAACGGCCGTCGGGGCCGATGCGGTCGAGACCCGGCAGCAGCATGAGATAACCGAGATAGAACAGCCGATAGCCGGCCTTGGCGAAGGCCGCCGGTGCGATAAGCTTGTCGGTGACGGCATCGTTGGCGCCGCCATGATAGAAGAAGGTCCGGTTCTGGCCGGGCACATTCATCACATGCGTATGCGCCGTCACCCGGTCGGCGAGCGCCGTCAGCCCGCCGACATCGACGCCGGCGACCGCAAGGCGTGCCTTGACGATCTCACCGTCCTGATCGGCGCCGATGCAGCCGGCCGCCGCCAGCTTTCCGGGAAATCCGAGCGAGGCCAGATTGGTGACGACATTGGCCGCCCCGCCGCCCACACCCAGATCCTGGTGCAGGATATGGGCGAGATTGCCCTGTTCGGGCCAATAGGACAGGGTGTGGACGCGATCGACGATGAAGTTTCCGGCGCAAACGATGCCGCCCTCATTCCGACTGTCGTGATGGTGAACCTCCTCCCCGGTTCGCATCAGCAGCCCCCTTCGTTCCACAAGGGCCTGAGCGGCGGCTCATCCTCCTCGATCGCGGCAAAGCGGCCGATCGGCTCCAGAAAGACATTATCGCTGTGGTCGTCGTTGACCTGGCTGACCTCGCCGACAAGGACGGGGCCACCGCCTTTCCGGCCGTAGAAGCGGTGGTAGAGCCCGGTGCGGATCGTGACGCTCTGCCCAGGCCGGAGAATGAGCGGCTCCCATGCGGCGAGCCGCTGCGGCAGCCCGTCGACCGGAACCGTCACATCCTCCTTCAGCACAGTGCCGTCGGCATCGGTCGCGGCAAATTCAATGACGAGATCGCCGCCGGCGCGATTGATGATGTCTTCCATCTTCGCCGCATGGCGGTGCGTCGGCGTGACCTGCCCTTCTTCGACGAAGAGCAGCTTTTCGGCATAGCTGCGTTCATCCTCGATATCGACGATGCCGTTGCGCAGGCAAAACAGCACGAGGCCGCATTCGGCAAACCGGTTCGAGCCGAAATCGGTGACATCCCATCCGAGCTGATGGGCGCGCAAATAGGCCGATTCCTGCGGGTGCGCGGCGAAATCCGCCGCCGTCCAATATCCCCATGCCGGCAGCGACCAGTGCCAGCGCTCGAGAGTCTGGGTTGCCCGCCGCAAGGCGGCGTTGATCTCGGAGCGCCGCATCAGGCGGACGCCCCGTTATAGGCGACCGGGACCACGACGTCTTCACGGCCGGATTTGAGGGCGGCCGTCAGGACCGCATGATGGGCTTGCGCTTCATCAGGCGTCGCGCAGCCGAAACCGTTGGCATTACCGCCGGCAAGCTCGTCGACGAAGGCCGCCCACATCTGCTGGATGGCGTCGGCAAAACCGAATTCGAAGATCTTGCCTGTAATGGCCGGAAACAGCGAGCCGTATCCGAGATCCTCGGTGCTCCAAGCCTGCGCACCGCCATTATAATCCATCCATTGCCACTGGCGCGGCGATTTCGTGCTGAAGAATGCGCTTTTCTTCATGCCGAGAACGCGGATGTACCAGCTGTTGGATTCGCCGGGCGCGATGCGCCAGGTTTTCAGCACCATCGGGAAATCCTGATCGCCGGTGCGCACGCGGCTGCTGATCGTGGCATTGTCCCAGGTGGTGCAGGGCAGCATGCCGCCCTTGCCGTCAGGACGTTCCGTAACCTTTTTGACCAGTTGCGCATGCAGGGTGGCCGGGCGCCAGCCGAGACGCAGCGGCACGTGCAGCACATGCATGCCGAGATCGCCCATGCAACCATAATCGCCATTGATCTCGGCCATGCGCTTCCAGTTGATCGGCTTCTGCCGGTCGATATCCGAAGAGTGCAGGAAACCCGCCTCGACTTCGAGGATTTCCCCCATCTCACCGCTTTTTGCCAGCGCGATGACCTTCTGTGCGCCGGGGAAAAACGGCATTTCTGAGGAGCAGCGGACCAGGAGTTCGGGATGTTCGGCGAGAACCGCGGTGATTTCGCGGTTCTGAGCGGCGTCCATGCCGAAGGGCTTTTCGCCGAGAAGGTGTTTTCCGGCCTTCAGGATGTCGATATAGAATTGCTGGTGCAGCACATGCGGGACGGCGCAATAGACCGCATCGACCTCGGGATTGGCCAGAAGCTCCCGATAGTCGGCGGTGAACTGCCGAACGCTCGGCACGTGATCCCTGAACCAATCGAGCAGCGTCGTGTTGGTATCGCAGACGGCAACGATTTCCGGCCGCGCCTTGACATCGGCCAGATGCAGCCAGCGCGCCGCGGCACTGGCGAACTCGCGCCCCATCAGACCGCAGCCGATGACGCCGAAGCGGAATATTTTCGTCATGACATCTCCTCCCAGACGCGCCTCAGCCAAGATGCCGCGCGGCTTGCTCGACGGAAGCCTTGTCATGGACGATCGCCATCAAGGCCCGCGTCATGCCGCCGGGATTGTTGTGCTGGATGACGTTGCGGCCATAAACGATGCCACGGGCGCCCTGCTCCATCAACTGCTTGGTCCGGACCAGGATTTCCTGATCCGAAACCCGGCCGCCGCCGCGCACCAGCACCGGCAGGCCCTGGGCGATCTCGACGACGCGGTGATATTCCTCGACATTGTCGCAAGGGTCGGCCTTGATGATATCGGCGCCGAGTTCGGCCGCCTGGCGCACCAGCGGCAGGATCTTGTCGATCGCGCCGTCGACCATATAGGCGCCCTTGGAATTGTCCTGCATGACCAGCGGCTCGACCATCAGCGGCATGCCGTAAATCTCGCATTCACGCTTCAGGCTGTTCACATTGCGCACGCAGGCGCGGTAGACTTCCGGCTGGTCCGGCAGCATCAAGAGATTGACGACGATACAGGCGGCATCCAGCGCAACGCCCTGTTCCACCGCCCTGTCGATCATTTCGGAAAACAGCTGGGACGGCAGCGGATTGCCGTAGATGTTGGCGATGTCGGTGCGTAACACCAGTGCCGGGCGATGTTTGCCGGGGATCGCCTGCAGAATGGGTGCGGTCCCCGGCGGAAGCTGGATGGCATCGGGTGCGGCCTCGGCGATCACCTCGATGGCGGTTTTCATGTTCTCGATGCCGGCGAGAAAGGTCCGTTCATTGAACATGCCGTGATCGATGGCAACGTCAAAACAATTTCCAGACACGCCGAAAAGACGGTTCAACCGCGCGGATTTCATCAAGCTCCTCCCAGATATGGCAACGTTTCCACATTCGAATAAAGGGAGCAGGATTGCGAGTCAAGAAAATGTGGTAACGTTTCCACATCAGCCCCGGTACTTCACGGCTCCTTCAGATGTCGAAGGCGCTTGGAAGCACCACGATATCGCGGATGGTGACGTTGCGCGGCCGGGTGAGCATGAAGATAATCGCGTCGGCGACTTCCTTGGGCTCGATCAAGGCGCCAGCCTCCTTGGCCTTGCGAAGGTTTTCCTCCGGCCAATCCGCCAGCAGAGCGCTGATCACCGGGCCTGGAGAAACCGAGCCGACGCGAATGCCGCTTTTCAGAAGCTGGCGTCGCATCGTCTGGACGAAACACGTCATCGCCCACTTCGACGGCGAATAGACCGGCTCCCATGGAATTGCCGAATGTCCGGCGACGGAGCTGGTGACGACGATGTCACCGGTGCCTCGTTCGATCATATGAGGAATGACACTGCGTACATTCTTGATGACGACATTGACGTTGAGATTGAGCATCCGATCGATGGTATCGAGATCGGTTTCCATCAGGTCGCCGCCGATGTAAGTGCCGGCATTGGCATGCAGGATGTCGAGCCTGCCGGTCTTCGACAGGACACCTTCGAGCAGTCCCGCACAGGCGTTGGGGTCCAGCAGGTCAATCACCAGCGGAATGGCGCGCTCGCCCAGCCGGCCGCAAATCGTCTCCAGCGCCTTCTCGTCGCGGTCCACCAGCACGACCGTCGCGCCTGCGGCGAGCATCGCCTCCGTCGAGGCCAATCCTATGCCGGACGCAGCACCCGTGACCGCCGCGATCTTCCCGTTCAATTCCGTCATCGACGTCTCCTCCTATCCTGATGCTGATTGCGCGTTCTTCCCAAGACCGCAGGCGGCGTCTTTTCGAAAGCCGCCAAGGGACGCTGTAGCATTTTAAATCGTTGCTTAGGAGGAACGACATCGGCAAACGTGCAGGTTCGCGACGTCACCAAGAGGGTTGGCGCGCTTCAGGTCATGCACGGCGTCCGCGTCGGACGCATAAAGCGGCGTCGTTGCTACTGCACCAATCGGCGCAATTGCTCCTGATCGACAAATTGATCCGTCGCGCCGGCCTCTTTATCCGGATGACTGAAAACCAGGCCATCGGAATCCTCAAGCTTCAAGGCTTGCTCCGTATTCATGATTCCCAGTGCCTGGCGCTCGTACTCAGATTCGATCGCTGCCTCGACGATGGCTTTTTTCCTGCGCATGTCCATATCCTCCGTTCCTCAAATGGTAACGGACGGTCGGACTCGCGGTTCCCATCGGGAGGGCGATGGCCGGTGGGAACCGCGGACAAGGATGGGTCGGGCAAAGTTTGAGTTGACCGCTTTCGATGGCGAGGCGACACTTGAACCACAGTCAGGCGGGGGAAGAAGGATGGGCGAGCCGGATCGCTGGCGTCAGATGAAAAGCGCATCGAAAGACAGTGGCCGGATTCCGGTGACGATCCGTCCGTCCGAATAGGGCCGGCAGAAATTGCCCTCGCGAACGGGTCGAATGACCCGGCAGGTCGAGGACCCGGGATTCAAGCACTCGCGCCGCATGTTGCGAAGATTCGATAATGACTTCATTGGTGATGACGGACGCATTCCAACGCCTCAGCCTCGCGCTCGCGATCGGCATCCTCGTCGGCATCGAGCGTGGATGGCAGGACCGCGATGCCGCGCCGGGCAAGAGAGTGGCGGGCATCCGCACCTATGGCCTGTCGAGCTTTCTCGGCGGCTTTTGCGGTTTCCTGCAGCCGTTGACGGGACCGATCCTGCCGACGGCCATCTTTGCATTTTTCTGCATCACGATCCTCAGCTTCAGCCGGATGCAGGCCGAGCGCGAGGAAGATTACAGCGCAACCGGCGCCGTTGCTGCGATCACGGTGTTCGCGCTCGGCTTCGGCGCCGTCGTTGCCGACATGACGGCGACGGCCGCAAGTGCCGTGGCGGTGACGGCGCTTCTGGCGGCGCGGGAGCCGCTGCACGGATTTCTGCGGAAATTGACCTGGCTTGAGTTGCGGGCCGCGCTGATCCTGCTGACCATGACGGTCGTCATTCTTCCGATCCTTCCCAATGAGACGGTCGATGCCTGGGAAATGATCAATCCCTTCGAACTCTGGATGCTGACCGTCCTGGTGGCGGCCGTCTCATTTGCCGGCTACGTCATGATCAGGCTCAGCGACGCCAGGGCCGGAATATTGCTGACCGGCGCCTGCGGCGGCATCGTGTCCTCAACGGCGCTGACGCTTTCCTTTGCCCGCCAGTCGACCGAAATGCCCGCTCTCTCGCCGCTGCTTTCGGCCGGAGCGATGCTGGCCGGGGCCGTATCGCTCACCCGCGTGCTTTTGATTTGCGGCGTCGTCGCGCCTGATGTGCTGTTGGAGCTTGCCGCATCGCTCGGCCCGGCGGCCGCGATCCTTGCGGCGGGCGGCGGCCTTGCCGGATTGGCGCGCCGCTCCGATGGCGGTTCCGATTTTGCACCGCGAAATCCGCTTGAGGTGATGGTCGTTTTCCGCTTTGCACTTCTGCTTGCCACCGTGACCATCGTGACGCGAGCAACATTGGCGGTCTTTGGAACGCAGTCGCTGGTCGTGGTCGCCTTCATCACGGGACTGGGCGATCTCGATGCGATAACCCTCTCCATCACGAAGCTGTCGGCACAAGCCGTGCCCGCGGATGCGGCCGCGCGGGCGATAGCGGTCGCCGCCTGCGCCAATCTTCTGGCGAAAACCGGTCTTGCGGCAAGCGCCGGAAGCCTCGGTTATTCGGTTCGGCTGGCGGTCACAACCGGCATAGCGATCCTTGCCGGCGCGGCCGGCCTGTTCCTGACGTGAACAGCCGCCAAGCCGCGCGCCCGACAAGCAACCATGTGATCCGGTTTTCTCCCATTCTATCCAAGTTGCGCAGGAAAATCGGCGGCGCTTCGGCAAAAGCGTTCTTTGTTAACTTGTGGGCACCCTTAATTGCTCCAGCCCATCGCGCAATGTCTCGATGCGCTGAACGAGCTTCGGCGCCGCCGCCGAACTCGTCACGTCACGAATGAATTGTGGCGCTTTCCCGCGATGCCCATCCATGCACGATGTCCTGATGCTGCCCTCGAGAGCGGCCGGACAGGCTTGTTTCCAGCGACTGAGGTAAATGATGATATCGAGCAGCCTGAGCGCGCTGTTGAAGATTGTCTTCGGATCGAAGGTGAAGCGGAAAACACGCCATACGCTGGCGTCGCGGGCATTGCGGCTGGCGGCGCTGCGCATCGCGCTGGTCTGCGCCTGTGCAGGCGGCGTGTCCTATTTCATCAATCATGCAGCGCTTGAGCAGTCGGTGCGCAAACAGCTCTCGCTTTCGACCGAACAGGCTTTGCAGCGCGAGTCTCTGCCATTCCGCGAGGTGAAGGACCTCGAAAAGAATTTTCTTGTCGAGTTCGACCGGATCTACGCGGCAGCCGAAGCCCGGCAATCATTGGCACTCGATTTCGACCATATTTTCTATCGCCATGAGGACGGATCCTACACCCAGCGCCCGGGATTGTTCGAAGGCGAGCCGTTGCCTGATGGGCGCAGGTTTCCCGGCATGTCGGCGACTTACGCGCCTGACGTGACGCCGGATGAGGACGTGAAGACACGGTTTGCGCTGTCCTATCTGCTCTCCTACCAATTCGGTTCTGCCGCCAAGGGCCGCCTCTTCAATTTCTACGGCGTGGTGCCGGAAAAAGGTTTCCCGATCTATCAGGCTGCCGACATCGCCAAGGTATTCCAATATGAAGGCCCGGATGCACTGAAGCTCGAGACCTTCGAATTTTACTCCCGCGGGTTCGCTGGGCCGCAGAACGATACCTTCTTCACCCGCATCTACTGGGATCCTTCCAACAATGCGTGGATGACCACGATCGCGACGCCCGACGCGCCTGACGCTTCGGGCAAACATCGCATCATGGCCTGTGTCGACGTGCTGCTCGACGATCTGATGAAGCGAACCGCCAGTCCGACACTGCCGGGCGCCAGGGCGACGATCTTTGCCACCGATGCTCAGGGCACACTGATCTTCGACGGCAAATACGCCGATAAGATCACCGCCAGCGCCGGCGAAGCCTCGATTTCCTCGCTTGAAATCGCCGACTACCAGCCTTTGCTGAAGGCAAGCCAGTCGATCGGAGCGGGTTCGGTGTCGCTGATCGACAGCAACACCGAAATTACCGCCGTCGGCCGGATCCCGGATACGCCCTGGGTGCTCGCCGTGCACTATCCGAAATCTCTGATGCGGTCCGCCATCCTCACCAATCTCGGGATCGTCATCGCCGTCGGGCTGCTCACCCTGCTCGTCGAACTTTTCATCCTCCGTTCGATCCTGCAGAAGCAGGTCGCCGAACCGCTGGTGCGATTGATCCACGCCACGCAGCTGGTCGGCCGTTCCGGCGTTACCGTTGCCAACGACGCCCTGCCCACGCATTCCGACGACGAGATCGGCGAGCTTGCCCGCGATTTTGCCTCGATGGCCGCACGCGTTCACGCGGCCCATGAAGCGCTTGAGGGGAAGATACGGGATCGGACGTCCGAGCTGGAGCGGCTCAATCAGAGGCTCCTGACGATCAGCCAGACGGACGAGATGACTGGTGTGGCCAATCGGCGCCGCTTCGACGAAGTTCTCGCAAGCGAGCTCGCCGGGCTTGGGCAGGGTCAGGAGCTGCTGATGCTTGCCATGGTGGATGCCGACTGGTTCAAAGGCTACAATGACCGATACGGCCATCCGGCCGGAGACGCCTGCCTGAAGGAAATCGCCGGGGTGCTGGAACGCAATACGCGCAGCAAACAGGATCTCGTTGCCCGTTACGGCGGAGAGGAATTCGCCATCATTGCGCGAGTCGCTTCAGCCGGCAACGCGCCCATCATCGGACAGGCCCTCTGTTCGGCAATGGCAGCCGTCAAGCGGACGCATGAGGGGTCGCCTTTCGGCCACGTAACGATCAGCGTCGGGATTGCGCTGGCGACACCGGATCAAAATATCTCTCCGGAGGCGCTGCTGCTCGAAGCCGATCGCGCGCTTTATCGAGCCAAACAGCGGGGCCGGAATCAAGCCGTCATAGCCGAGCCTTCTGCCGACACTGAGATACAGCAGATCGGCGCCTGACGACAGACAACCGCTGAGAGGCCGGCAACTCTGATCAACTGCGGCTGGCGGCGATCAGCGCATGGGCGGCATCGCGGAGCAACCCGATCGCCTCGCCCTGCTCAAAGGCCTGCATGCTGACAAAGGCGCCGTTGATCAGGACCGTCAGTTGGCCGGCGAGCCGGTCAGGCGCTGCAACTGCCAGCCTCTCGGCTATGGTCTTCAGGCGCCGCCTCATCTCACGCATGTGCGTCTCTGCGACCTTGCGCGCGGGGTGATCGGCTTCGGGGAACTCGGCCGCCGTGTTGATTTGCGGGCAGCCGCGGTAATTTTCCCGCCCGACCCTTTCGCCGATCCACTCCAGATGGGCGTCAAGTTCGGCCGAGGCATCGTCCGGATGCTGCTCCGTCACCCGGTCCCAGGTGCTCCAGAAATCCAGATCTTCACGCTTGAGGAAGGCCGCGATCAGGTCGTCCTTGGTGCCGAAATGGCGGTAGAGGCTGGTTTTGGCGACGCCTGACTTTTCCACCACAAGATCGACGCCGACGGCGCGCACCCCCCGCCGGTAAAAGAGCTCCGACGCCGTTTCGAGAATCCTGTCGCGGACCTCCTTGGCGCCGGTGGCAGGGGCATTCGCTGTGCTCTTTGGCATGTCGGTATCTCCTAATTCCTCCACCATAGCAGAAAGCCGATTGACACGCTACAGACCTGTATGTTTTATTAAGTACAGACAGGTCTGTAGCGATGGAGATGATGATGACCAGCAATTCAGCCGATATCAACACGACACCCAAGGCCGTAGCGGTCCTGGGCGCAAACGGCCATACCGGGCGTTTTGTCATTGCCGAACTCTTGCAGCGCGGGCTGAAGCCTATCGCGATTGGACGGAATATCAGGCGGCTGGCGGAGGCGGGCTTTGCGGAACGCGGCGTCGAATGCCGTGAAGCTGCGGTGGAGGACGACGCGGCTCTGGACCGGGCGCTCGCCGGGGCGGCGGCTGTGATAAACTGCGCTGGGCCGTTCATGGACACGGCCGACGCGGTGGTGCGTGCAGCGTTGCGGGCCGGCGTCCATTATCTCGACGTGACAGCCGAGCAGCCGAGCGTACAGACGACGCTGGACCGTCACGAGGCTGCGGCCGGAAAAGCGGGCGTAGCCATCATCCCGGCCATGGGATTTTACGGCGGACTGGCCGACCTGCTGGTCGCAACCGTCATGGATGAGTGGGACGATGCCGACTCGATTGAGATTTTCGTTGCGCTCGACAGTTGGTTGCCCACAAAAGGTACGCGCGTGACCGGGGAAAAGAACACAGCGAGGCGCCTGGCCATCAACGGCGGGCAGCTTGAGCCGGTGCGCCAACCGCCTGCCGAACGCGTATCCATATTGCCAGAACCATTCGGCCAGCAAACATTCGTCGAACTTTCCTTCTCGGAAGTACCGCTGATCGCCCGTCGCACGCAGACAAAGGAATTGCACAGCTTTCTCGGCACAACGGCACTGCGGGATGTTCGCGACCCGTCGACGCCGCCGCCACAGCCTGTCGACGACACCGGGCGCTCGGCGCAGCGCTTTGCCGTGGATGTGATCGTCTCGCGAGGCGAGGTGCGACGCCGGATCGTCGCCCAAGGACAGGACATCTACGCCGTCACGGCGCCGATCATCTGTGAAGCGGTCCAGCGCATCCTGTCAGGCGACATCCGCGATACTGGCGCGAAGCCACCGGCTGCGATTTTCAATGCCGCGAGTTTCCTGCGGGCGCTCGCCCCGCACCTATCGGTCGAGGTCGCAGAAATGTAAATGTAAATCCGAGACTTCAATATCGAGCGGGGCAGCAACCGACCGATCTGACCACCGCAGAACTGGCCCGGATGCTGGATGCCGGTAAGTTGGGAACGCGTGCCGATAGAGGTCAAAGCGGCCGGGCGGAGACGACAAGCATCCGACTGCGGCTTTGACCTCAAACTATTTCCGCTCGACCGTCAAAACCATCGGCATGGCCCAATTGGCCTGAAGAACCGGCCAACGCAGCAGTTTGACATTGTCATCCTCGACCTGCGCTTCCCATCGCGCATAAAATTTCTGGCTATACCCGTTCAGCCGGACGCTGCGGTGCGCGAGGGGGCCGCCGTCGAGGTTAAGGGCGATCTTGAGATCGAGCGGCGACGCCTTGAGAAATTCTGCCAACCGATCGAGAGAAAAGAACGCCTCCTTCGTCGTGCCGATGACGATGCGGCCTGAGCCGTCCGTCGCGACAAAGGTTCGATTGGCCAGCCAGCGACTTTTCACGTTCACATGAGTCTGACCATCGTCGCCGATCAGGAGCGGATAGGAAACCATCGCATTCGTCGCCCCGGCAAGGGCACTTCCCCAATCTCGATGGGTCAGGTCACGGATGTCAGCGGAGTTTGCGTCTGCAAAGAAGGCGCCGGCCTTCGCATCATACTGCTGGGGTCCCATCGCGACACCCTCACTGATGAAGGGCGTGTCGGGCCGGCCATGCATGTCGTAGTAGCTGCCATTGACGATCAGCACGGCCTTGGGCAAGGCATGCTCCCATTCGTCGATGCCCCGATCCCCCTGTGAGGCGTTATGGACGACGAAGCGGAAGCGCGCCGGATCGATCCGGCTGAGAAAAATCCGGTCGACTTCGCGACCATCGGCCAGCACCGGCAGCTCCGCCACCTCGAAGCCAATCTCAGGTTCCTGCCAGACCAGCGACCCCGGTTGCACGGCCGGGACTGGGTTCTTCAACGCCAATTGCATGGAGGCGGATAGCCGCTCGTCATCAGGCTTCACGGTGATCCAATAGGTTCCGCCGCGACGCAACACCGTGTTAAACCCATAGGCGCCCGCGACTTGCCAGAGCCAACCAGCGGCGACAACAATCACAATGACCAAGGCTGCGGTCAGCCCGAATAAGAGCTTGCGAACGACTGACATCAAAAATTCTCTATAAACAAATAGCTAGATTCGATATGCGACGCGATGCGCTCGTCTTGCGTAAATGCAATTTCAACTGAGGCTTTTCTACGACGCTCATCTATGCGGCAGCGGCAGTGTTGCGGTGAGCTTCTCAATGCTTGCGTCACTTCTTCCGATTGTACGGAGACGTCGAGCTGCGCCTTGCTCAAGTCATGGGCAGCACGATCGCGATCCGCGAAAGCCTCCGTCGCATCAACTGCGACAAGCAGATCCCCGGCGTGAACGATATCGCCATCCGGAACATCAAGGTCGCCATAGAGGCCGATCGCCTCCCCTAGTCCATCAAAAATACCCAAAATCCGCAAAAGACACTCGAATTCCGCACGATCCGCACACACTTTGATTTGGGTAATAGTCCGTTAATTTTCCGGCTGTTTACTCGGAATTACCGGGGGATCAGCATTTCATCAACGAAGTAAACTCCCTCATCCCACAGAATTTCATGAAGAGATTTTGAATTGTCGCGGACATCGGGTTCAATCTGACACTATCTACTTATCACGACTAGAATTAGCTTCAAACCTTATTTGGATATCATGAAATAATTCACACAACTCCAATAAGATACATAATTAAACACGCGCACATCGCCGTGAACCCTCCACCACAATAGCCCAGACATATGCTGCTTGGCTGAAAAGGTTTCCCATAAAATGTCGATCTTCAAGTCCAGACCAGCGTTTCCTCAACTGGTCGCGGAGTACGTCTTTGAAAATTCGCCTGACGCATGCTTTGTTGTGGAAGATCAACACGTCATCGACTGCAATCACGCGATGGAAACCATACTTGGCCTGACAAAGGAGAAAATTATCGGTCTTCATCCCGCCGAGCTTTCTCCGAAGTTCCAGCCCGACGGGCGTCTATCCAGTGCCGCCTCGGCCGAAATATTCGAGAAAGTCGCGCGCGAGGGGATCGCCCGTTTTGAATGGATGCACCAGCGATTGGACGGCACCCCGTTTCCGGTTCAGGTAACGCTTCAGCTGGCGAATATCGGTGGGCGGGCCGTATGTATCAGTTCCTGGCAAGATATCGCCGATCTCGTCAAATCCCGGCAAGCGGAAGAGCTTTCTCGCGCACGCGATGCTGAAATGGCCGCGGGGCAGAAAGCCGTCGTTAGCGCAATGGCCTCTGCCTTGCACCAGCTGGCGCATGGTGACCTTGGTTGCCAGATACAGGCGCAGTTTCCCAAGGAATACGAGTCGTTGCGCAGCGACTTCAACACAGCGGTGGGGCAGCTTTCCAAAGTCATTCTGCAGGTCAAAGCCAATGTTACATCAATGCACGCGACAACGGAGGAGATCCGTGGGGCGGCACATGATATGGCCGGCAGAACGGAGCGGCAGGCGGCCTCGGTAGAGGAGGCGGCAGCAGCACTCGAGGAGATTTCGACAACGGTGACAGAGGCTACGGCACGAGCGGAACAGGTGGGAAATCTCGTCGCCCAGACGCGCGCAAACGCAGAATTGTCCGGAAAAGTTGTCAACGACGCCGTTGCCGCGATGCGTGAAATCGAAAAATCTTCCAACGAGATCAACACCATTACCGGCGTTATCGACGATATCGCCTTTCAGACGAACTTGCTGGCGTTGAATGCCGGAGTGGAGGCCGCCCGAGCCGGTGATGCGGGCAAGGGGTTTGCCGTCGTCGCGCAGGAAGTCCGCGAACTTGCGCAACGATCGGCAAAAGCGGCCAAAGAGATACGAAGCTTGATTTCCGCATCGAGCGGTCAAGTGAAGAATGGCGTCACGCTTGTCGAAAAAACCGGCTCGGAACTGGAGACGATGGTCATCTCGGTGCAAGAAATCAACCAGCATGTGAGCGCCATCGTATCATCGGCTCATGAGCAGTCGACGGCAATTCGCGAAATCAAGTCGTCCGTCGGCCTCATCGATAGAGGTACGCAGCAAAATGCCGCGATGGTCGAGCAGACGGCAGCGGCAACTGAGGGACTCGCAACTCAAACCAACGACCTCAACGAACTTGTATCGATATTCGGCAAAGAGACAAACAAACGCCCCTTCCGGCTGGCTTCATGAGAAACAGCGTGAGATCGGCAAGCATACTCGTCGTCCGCCAAGACATCAGGAGTAGCTGATCCCGTTGTCGGGGTTCGAACGGATCTTGCTGATCAAGAAGTCCGAGAAAACTTTAACCTTGGCCGGCAGCCGCGTTTTGTTCTGATAGGCGATGTTCATGTTGAGGATCGGCAGTTCCCAGTCCGTCAGCACCGGGACGAGGCTTCCCGCCCGGATATCATCGGCGATGATATAAAGCGGCTGGATCAGAATGCCCATGCCCGCCAGTGCCGCTTGCCGGATCACCTGCCCATCGTTGCAGTCGAGCGTATTGCCGATATTCACTCGCTCCGAGCGTCCCTGGCGCGTCAGATTGAGGATGTTCGGCTCGTTGGCGAGATTGTAGACGAGCATGTCGTGTCTCATGAGATCGGCCGGTTTCACCGGCATTCCACGTCTCGACAAATACTCGGGCGCCGCCGCCAGCAATCGCGGCGTCGAGCCCAGCTTTCGCACGATGATGCCCGAATCCGGCTCGTGTTCACGGGTACGGATCGCGACGTCGATGCCGGCTTCGATGAAATCGAGATAGCGGTTGGCGGTGACGATCTGCACGTTCAGCCTGGGATAGAGCGCGCGGAACTCCTGCAGCACCGGCGCGATGCAGAGCATGGCGAAGGACAGAGAGCTCGTCACCTTGAGCAGGCCGGAGGGTGAAAGAACGCGCTCCAGAACCGCATTTTCCGCTTCGTCGAATTCGTTGAGCAACTGCGTTGCGCGAACGAGGAACTCCTGGCCGGCCTCCGTCAGCCACAGCCGGCGCGTATTGCGCTCGATGAGCCGGACGCCAAGTCGCTCCTCCAGCGCACTCAAGTGCCGGCTTGCCGCGGCGTTGGACATGTTGAGGCTGATCGCCGCACGCGACAGACTCATGAATCCAGCGGTTCTTACAAAGACTTCGACTTGAGCGAGACGGTCCATTTTTCCTCTAGGTGGAAAAAAGCTTTCCTTACTATGCGGTTTATTCCGATTGGCGCAAGTGGTTAATTCAGAACCAGGCAAGCGCACCGAGGGAGGCATTGTGAGCGGTCCGATCAAACACATTGTGATGTGGCGCGTACGAGGCGAAACGCCCGAGGCGCGCCGGGAGGCCCGCCACAGGGTGAAAACCGCTTTCGAGGATTTGCGCGGGCGGATCGAGGGCATGACTCATGTCGAAGTCGGCATGGATATCTCAGACGTGGACTACGCCTGCGATGTGGTGCTCGTCACCGAATTCACCGACGCGAACGCCCTGAAAAACTATGCCTCTCACCCCGAACATTTGAGGGTTCGTGAGGAGCTCGGCGACCTCAGGATCGCGCGCCATCAAGTCGATTACCACATCGAAACGTCCTTGCCGGCCGGTCGGGAGCCGGCCGACCAGGGATAGCGACACCAAACGGGAGGAGAAATGACATGAAAGCAACAAACTGCATGCTGGCGGCCAGCGCCTTGTGCCTGTTGGCCATGAATGCTCACGCGGAAGTACCGATCCAGATCGGTCTCGTCACGCACCTGTCCGGCGCAGCCGCCGGACCATTCGGCATACCCGCCCGCAATGGCGCCGAACTCGTCATCGATGCCATCAACAATGGTCAGATGCCTGCCCCCTATAACACGCGCGGCATGGCGGGACGACAGATCGCGACGACGCTCCTCGACGAAGCCGGCTCTCCTGCGCGGATCGTCACGGAAGTCCGGTCGCTGGTGGAGAGCGTCAAGCCCCAGGCCGTCATTGGATTCGTCACGACCGGAACCTGTCTTGCGGCCTTGCCGGTGCTTGAGGAGCTGAAGACGCTGACCGTGCTTTCGACCTGCGGCACCCCGCGCGTCTTTGAAGACAATAATTTCCATTATGTCTTCCGCACCTCTGCAAATGTGACGATGGATGGTGTCACTGCGGCGCGTTACATCAACAACCGCATGCCGGAACTGAAAAACTATGCCGGCATCAACCAGAATTTCGCCTTCGGACAAGATTCCTGGCGCGACTTCAACCTCGCAATGAAAGGATTGAAGCCCTCCCTTTCCGTTTCGCTCGAGCAATTTCCAACGGTCGGCGCCGGTCAATATGGTGCGGAAATTTCGGCTCTGTTGAGCAAGCGGCCCGAGGTAACTTTCTCGAGCTTCTTCGGCTCCGACCTCGAGGCGCTGGTCTATCAGCTTGTTCCGCGCAGTTTGCAACGGCAGACCCAGCTCGTTTTCTCGACCGGTGAGACGGCAATGTTCCGCCTCGGCAACCGGCTTCCCGATGGCGCCATCATTTCCGGTCGCGGACCTTACGGCGTGTTTGCGCGCGACACCGAACTCAATCGCTGGTTCAGAAGCGCTTACGAGAAGCGCTATGGTGACGAGCCGACCTACACCGCTTACCACGCCGCACAGGCCGTGCTCGGCCTGAAGATCGCCTATGATCACGCTGCAGAAAAGAAAGGCGGGCAGCTGCCGGACACCGAGGAAGTCATGGCCGACTTCCGCGGCCTCGAATATGAGGCCTTCGGCACGAAGGTACGCATGTCCCACGACAAGGGTCAGCAGGCGGTTACCGAGTCTGCAATCGGCGTCTATCGCTTCGATCGCGAGACCGGCCGTCCCGGCGTTACCGACGTCACTTATTACTCCGCCGACTGCGTGAACCCTCCTGACGGCACCAAGGCCGTGGAATGGCTGAGCGCCGGCATGCCAGGGGCAAAGTGCGATTGAAGCCGCGGCTTTGCCTATGCCGTCATTAGGAACCGATTTCCAGGTGTATCCATGTCTATATTGACCATCATCTTCGTGGATGGCCTCGGCTACGCAGCCTGGCTCTTCCTGGTAGCGGTTGGCATGACGCTGATCTTCGGCGTCATGCGGATCCTCAATATCGCCCACGGCTCGTTCTATGCCTTCGGCGCCTATGTCTGCGCGATCCTCATCGGCCGCTGGTTCGATGCCGGCCTCCCCTCGATCGGCGCCTATCCGATCATACTGTTCTCGGCGATCGTGGTCGGAGGTCTGCTCGGCCTGCTGCTTCAGCAGGGGATCCTCAAACATTTGCAGCGCCGCGACGAGGTCGCCATCGTGCTCGCGACCTTCGCCCTCTTCCTGATCCTGGACGATACGATCCTGCTCGTGTGGGGCACGGATGCCTATCCCGCCTTCCAGCCCTATGCCGATCTCGGCACCATCGACATCAGCGGGATTCCATTTGCCCTTTACGATCTGTTGCTGATTGCGCTGGCGGTCGTCATCGGCGGCAGCCTCTGGTTCCTGCTGAACCGCACGAACTATGGCAAGCTGCTGATTGCCATCATCCACGATCCCGACATGGCCCGGGCGATCGGCGTCAATGTCGACCGCATTTTTCCGACGGTCTTCATCATCGGCGCGATGCTCGCCGCCCTTGGCGGCGCCAGCTCCGCCCCGAAGATTTCGGTCGCACCCGGCATCGGCGTCGATGTCATTATCCTTGCCTTCGCCGTGGTGGTGATCGGCGGCATGGGGTCGATTGCCGGAACGATGATCGGCGCCTTGATGGTCGGCTTTGGGCGGGCCTTCGCCGTCTACTTGGTTCCCGAGCTCGAGCTCTTCGTGATCTACGCAATCATGACCGCGGTGCTCATCTTCCGTCCACAGGGCCTCTTCGTGCGGCCTGCAGCACGAAAGATCTGAACATGCCGAGATCTCCCCTTTCCGTTCCGGCAGCCGCGACGCTCGGTCTCATCGCCTTCGCTGCCATGGCTTTCGTGATACCGCCCAACGGGATCACCCTGCTGCTGTTTTCGATGGCACGCGCCCTCGTCGTCGTCGGACTGCTGGTCCTTCTGCGCGCCGGTCTCGTCTCCTTCGGTCAGGCGCTTTACTTCGCACTGGGCGGCTACACCGTCGGTTTCCTGTCGCTCCATTTCGGAATCACGGACGGGTTTCTGCGGGTGCTGATCGGGGCTCTCGCCGCCGCTGCACTTTCGATCGGTCTCGGCTTTTTGCTTCGGCGCTACAGGGCAATCTTCTTTGCGATGCTCAGTCTCGCATTCTCCATGATCCTTTACGGACTTCTGGTCCGCTCGGAGGCGCTCGGCTCCACCGACGGTTTCCCGGTCGGTGAGATTACCTGGTTCGGCTGGCGTCCCGATCCCGCGATGGAACGATATGTGCTCTACGGCATCGTGTTGCTATTTGCCTGGGCGACATGCCTCGGCGTCGACGCCTATCTGAGATCGGCCCTCGGGCGGCTTGCCGAAGCGATCCACGACAACGAGGTTCGGGTGGAATATCTCGGTGTTTCCGCCGAACAGATCGTTCATGTCAAATATGTGCTTGCGGCAGCCCTCGCCGGCCTGTCCGGCGCCCTGATGGCGCTTGTCATCGGCCACGTCGATCCGAACATGGCAAACTGGACGAATTCGGGCGAGATGGTTTTCGTGCTCATCCTTTCCGGTACCGGGTCTATCTTCGCACCTTTTGTCGGCTCGATCGCATTCGAGATCATCCATGCCGGCGCCATGCACTATTCCCCGCAGGCCTGGCGGATCATCCTGGGGGCAGCACTTCTCGGCACGATCATGTTCGTACCAGGCGGCCTCTGGTCTCTCTTTGGGCGCTTCCGGAGGCCGGCATGAGCACCATCCTCAACGTCATGAACCTCGAAAAGCGTTTCGGCTCGGTCTCCGCGGCAAAGAACATCAATGTCAGCGTCGCCGAGCGCGAAATCGTCGCCATCATCGGAACGAACGGCGCCGGCAAGACCACCTTCGTCAACATGGTGACCGGCTGGCTCGCTCCGACTTCCGGCGACATCCGCTTCCTCGGAACCTCCATCGTGGGCCGCAGGCCTCGTGAGATGACGCAGCTCGGTCTGTGTCGCTCGTTCCAGGTGCCCCAGGTTTTCGGCAGCCGCAGCGCGCTGGAAAACCTCGTCATGGCAGCCGCCGTCGCGGAGCGGTCTGGACTATCATTGTTCTCGGATCCCTTCACCGAGGAACGGGTTACCCGTTGCGAGATGCTGCTGCGCGACTTTCGCATCGGCGACTATCTCCATCGAAAGACCGCGCAACTGCCTCAAGGCATTCGCAAACTCCTGGACATCGCCATGGCGATGATCGCAATGCCGAAGATGCTTCTCCTCGATGAACCGACATCCGGCGTTTCGATCGACGAGAAGCTGGAGCTGATGGACATCGTGATGGGTGCTCTCAAGGCCCGCGAGGTCACCGTCATGTTCATCGAGCACGACATGGAGATCGTCGAAAAACATGCCGCCCGGGTTCTCGCCTTCTTCGAGGGCGGTATCATCTCCGATGCCTCGCCGCAGCAGTGTTTCGCCCACCCAACGGTGCAAACGCACATCGTCGGCGAGGGCAAGGTGAGCGCCCGCCTGAAGAAAGGAGGCGTACAAGATGCTTGAGATCGAAAACGCATCGGTATCGATCGAAGGAACACCCATTCTTCGCAATGTCGAACTGACGATGCCGACCGGCGCCATGATCGGCCTTGTCGGTCGCAACGGTGCGGGAAAGACCACGACGCTGAAGACCCTGATAGGGCTGCTGGTTCCGCAGTCCGGCAAGGTCCGGTTCGATGGCGCGGATATCACATCCACCTCGCCTCACAGACGCGCGGCACTCGGCATCGGTTTCATGCCGGAAGACAGGCGGCTCGTCCCCGACCTGACGGTTCGCGAGAATATCCTGGTTCCCGCCTGGGCGATGCGCCTCCAGGATGCCGAGAAGCGTGTCGACTGGATCGTGGATCTTATCCCGGAACTCGGCCCCCTGATGGACCGTTACGCGCCGCAGCTTTCCGGCGGCCAGCAGAAGCTCGCGGCACTCGGTCGCGCCTTGATGGTCGGCAGACGCGCCTTGCTGCTCGACGAACCTTCCGAGGGCGTCGCCCCGGCGCTGGCCGAGCGCATCGGCGAAATCCTGTCGAACCTCAAGACGGAAGGGCTTTGCGTCCTTATTTCCGAATCGAACGATCACCACGTTGCCGATTTGCTCGACGACGTCTTTTCGATCGAGCGCGGCCAGGTCCGCAGATTGGAACACTGACATGCCGCTCTATTGCATCCACGGTCTCGACCGCCCCGGGGCGGGAGCGCTGAGAGCGGAGCACTACGCGACGCATCGCGCCTTCCTCGAGACGAGCGCCGATTACGGCGTAACTATCCATGCATCCGGTCCGCTGATGAGCGACGGCGACGAGCAGATGATCGGTTCGCTCTTCATCGTCGAGGCAAAGAACGAGGCTGATGTGCGCGCGTTCAACGCTGCCGATCCCTTTGCCAGGGCAAATCTCTGGATCAGCCTCAGCGTCAGCCGTTTCCATCTCCGGCGCGGCAGCGTCGGAGACATCACCCCGCAGAACTGAAACAACCGCGATCCAACGGGATATTCCATGCAACCCTTCATCTATAATGGCTTAGCCTCGCGCGTGATCTTTGGTTTCGGCACGCTTGGACAATTGCCGGCGGAGATCGATCGCCTGGGTCTGAAACGGGTCATCGTCCTGGCCACGCCGCAGCAGCAACGGGAAGCGCAGAAGACGGCGGCGGGCCTTGACGGGCGCGCTGCCGGCGTTTTTGCGGAGGCCGCGATGCACACACCGGTCGAAATCACCGAACGCGCCTTGGAGCAAGTGACCGAGAGCCGTGCCGATGGTGTCGTTGCCATCGGCGGCGGTTCCACCACCGGCCTCGCCAAGGCCATTGCGCTTCGCTCGGACCTGCCGCAAATCGTCGTGCCGACGACCTATGCCGGTTCCGAGATGACGCCAATTCTCGGCGAGACCAAGGAGGGGCTGAAGACGACAATCCGCTCCGAAAAAGTGCTGCCCGAGACGGTGATCTACGACGTCGATCTGACGCTGACGCTGCCTGCGGGGCTGACCGCCACCTCCGGTCTGAACGCCATCGCCCACGCCGTCGAAGCGCTCTACGCTCAGGATCGCAATCCGATCATCTCGATGATGGCCGAGGAGGGCATTGCTTCGCTCGCCCGGGCGTTGCCGCGATTGATGGAAAATCCCCGTGATTCCGATGCGCGCTCGGATGCACTCTACGGCGCCTGGCTCTGCGGCACCTGTCTCGGTGCGGTGGGCATGGCGTTGCATCATAAGCTTTGTCACACGCTCGGCGGCTCCTTCGATCTGCCGCACGCCGAAACGCACACCGTCGTTCTGCCGCACGCGGCCGCCTATAATGCCAAGGCCGCGCCGGATGCGATGAAGCGTATCGCTCGCGCGCTGTCGGCCCGCTCGGCGCCACTCGGTTTGTACCGGCTTGCGAAGCTGCTGCGTGCCCCGACGGCGCTGAGGGATATCGGCATGCCGGCAGATGGAATCGGCAAGGCGGTCGATATCGCTTTGCAAAACCCCTATTGGAATCCCGCGCCGATCGAGCGCGGAGCCATTCATGGGCTTATCGAGCGCGCTTGGCACGGCGACTTGCCACAGGCCTCATGACCATGTTCGGCAACGAAGCAGAGGAGGCATCGATGAACAAACAAACCGATCTCGCTTATTTCACCGAGGAGAACTCGGCCGCTGTGGTGAATGCACGCATTGACAAGACCAAGGCCCATCCGCGGATGGCTGAGGTCATCGATGCGCTGACCCGGCATCTGCATGCCTTCATAAAGGAGGTCGAGCCCACCCACGAGGAATGGCTCACGGGGATCAAATTCCTTACCGAAACCGGTCACATGTGCACCGAATGGCGGCAAGAATTCATTCTTCTTTCCGATATCCTCGGCGTCTCCATGCTTGTCGACGCGATCAACAACCGGCGCCCATCGGGAGCAACGGAGAATACGATCCTCGGACCCTTCTATGTCGCGAATCGGCCGATGCTGCCGAACGGCGACAACATCTGCAAGGATATGAAAGGCGAGCCCTGCCTGGTCACCGGTACGGTTCGCGACACCGAAGGCCGGCTCATTCCGGGCGCTGTGGTCGATGTCTGGCAGACGAATGACGATGGCTTCTACGACGTGCAGCAGAAAGGCGTGCAGCCCGAAGAGAACATGCGCGGTGCATTTACGACCGACGCAGAGGGACGTTACTGGTTCCGCACCGTGAAACCGCGCTTCTATCCCATTCCCGACGACGGTCCTGTCGGCAAACTGCTCGGCCAGCTCGGGCGCCATCCGTTCCGCGCAGCACACATCCATGCGATCGTCACGGCGGAAGGCTACGACACCGTGATCACCCACATCTTCGAGCCGAATTGCCGCTATCTGCGCGAGGATACCGTCTTTGGCGTCAAGGAGAGCCTCGTCGGCCACTTCGAGAAAGTGGAGGACACGCTGGAAGCCGCCGAGGCGGGTTTCGACGGAGCGCCGTTCTTCTGGAAGGTGCAGGCTGACTGGGTGCTCGCAAGATCGCACGGTGGCAAGGCAATCGTGCACCATGTGTGAAACCGGCGTCTCGGTCCAAATGTCGTGGACCGAGATTCAACCGATCACCGCTGCCGACTATCGCGGGTATCCCCGCGGGTCAGGCTTGGCCAGCAGGCGGACGGCTGCGTTCACTGCCTGGCAGGTGGTCTTTTGGTAAAAGCTCGGCGCCCCGCTGCATAGAGATGCTGCATGACATCACCACTGAAATCGACAATGGGGGAAGGAAGCGTCCGCTATATCGGCAATGATGCGGATGGCTTGTCGGCGGCACTCTCGACGGCGGCCTCGCCGATCAAAGTCCAGGTGACGGCGAGCAAGACCATCTCCTTCCACTGCGAATTCGTTTCGGCCGGCTCGATCTCCTTCGGTCTTTGCAGCGAGGAGGGTGATTTTCGATGCAAGCGCGAGGCAGATTGCGGCAAGTTCCTGCTGTTCATCCCCCTATACGGCAATGCAGATTTCAGCAGTCACAACCAGAGCTACCATTCCAGCCCGGGGCATGGCTTCATTTCCGATGGAGCGCCACAAGGCGATCTCCATATTTACGGATCGCGCCAGCATCTGATTATGATGCTGGCACGAAACGAGGTGGCAAGCCGGCTGAGCATGATGCTCGGCAGGCTCGTCGGCAGCAACCTCGATTTTCGTCCCGACATTGACCTGACCTCCGGTCCGGGACGGATATTGCAGAAACTCGCCGAGGCAACTTTCAGCGGGTTGGTGCGGGATGCCGTGCTGCGCCAATCGCCTCTCGTCCTGTCGAATCTTACCAGCGCCATGACGAACCTCATCCTGGAAACGGTGCCGCATCGCTTTTCCGAAGAACTCGCCAGGCCGGCGCCGGCGCCGGCACCGCGCCATGTCAAACGCGCCATTGATTTCATGCGGGCCAATCTATCGCAGCCGATCTCGATCACCGAGATAGCAAAGGCTTGCCATGTCAGCGAACGCTCCCTGCAACAAGGGTTCAAGGATTTCAAGATGACCACGCCGATGGCCTATCTCCAGCACCTGCGGTTGGAGGGAGCCCATGGAGAACTTCAGGACGCAATGCCTGGGCTGACGGTCACGGCCATCGCCTTGAAATGGGGCTTCACCAATCTCGGTCGCTTTGCCACCGACTATAAGCGTCGCTTCGGCCAGACGCCGTCGCAGACGTTGCGGAGCAGATAGCGACCTTCTCGAGCGATCTTGCCTATGGAGGAGCTTCGACAGAAGCTGGAACTGTCTCACTCCCTTCGATGGATCGCCGTTCGTCTGGAAGATATGAGCTGACGGAGTGCTCGCAAAATCGCGTGGTCGACGGACGTTCGTGCGCCTGTGTGAGGTTGAGGTCGGCTGTGACTTTACGGCAGATCGTCGAAAGATGCGTTAAACGGGAAGGTCTGCGGAATATGGGTAGTCTATCCCACGCAAGCGGCAAATTCCGATGTGCCGCTTAAAGTTTTCTTAGAGAAACAATTCAATTTTGATTGCAGCCGGCAGCCGCATGATACTTCAGCAGCTGTAGATTCGTCAGGTCTCATCTGAACGGTCGCACAGGCGGTAGGATACCGCGCCGGATTCGACCCATTGCTCCTGTTGCGAGGCCTTATGAAGAATCTCAAAATTGCCCATCAGCTCTTCGCCCTTGTCGGCGTTCTTGTTGCCGCCTTCGGCGTGTCTGCTTATTTTCAAATCCGGTCGAATGCCGATTCTATTTTTAATAGCCGCTTCGAAATGCTGCGCTCTCAGGTCGAGTCCGGCATTTCGGTTTTAAACGAATATTACCAGCGCGAGAAATCCGGAGAAATGACGCACGAGGCCGCCCAGGCGGAAGCGTACCGGGTGATTTCGCATATCAATTTCGCGCCGAACGGTTTTATCTTCGGCCTGGACTACAATACCATTCTGCGCATTTATCCAAACCCGGCCAGTATCGGCAAGGATATGTCCTCGCAGGTCGACAAGAACGGCACCCGTTTCAGCAGGGAAATGGTGGAGAAGGGCATCAAGGGCGGCGGACGCACGATCTATTACTGGAATAAGCCCGGCAATCCCGATAGCGACTTCTTCCTGAAGGGCAGCTATTCCGCCGCTTTCGCACCCTGGCAGATCGTGCTCGGCTGCGGTGTCTACTTGGACGACCTGCAGGCACAGATCAACGAGACCATGTGGGATGCTCTCCTCATCTGCGGCATCGTCTTCCTCATCGGCATCGGTGTCGCCTTCTATTGCATTCGCGGCATTACGCGGCCACTCGCCGACGTCCATGCGGCCTTGAAGGCCGTAGCCGACGAGGACGTGAAGATCGTCATCCCGCATGAGAAGATGCGCAACGAAATCGGTATGATGGCCAAGGCTATCCAGGCGCTGCAGGAAAAAATCCGCGAGCGCCATGCGCTGGCTGAGCGCCAAGCCGTGCAGGAGCTGGAAATCAACACCGAACGCGAACGGAACCTGCAACAGCAGCAGAATGAGGCTCGTGAACAAGGCCGTGTCGTATCCACTATCGGGCAGGCGCTCGAAGAGCTGGCTCGCGGCGATCTGACCGTGCGTTGCGGCGATCTTGGCGTGAATTATGCAGGCCTTCGCAACAACTTCAACGAAGCGCTGTCGCATCTGGAAGCAGCAATGGGACGCGTCAAGGCCAGGGGTAACGACATCGGTCTCAGCAAAGAAGAGATCCGCCGCGCCTCCAACGAGCTGTCGCAACGGACCGAGCGCCAGGCCGCCAGCCTGGAAGAGACCTCGGCCGCTCTCGACGAGCTTACCGTCACCGTTCGTCAGACTGCGGAAGGCGCCGGCGACGCCAGCAAGCGCGTGCATGCCGTCAGCACCGAAGCGCTGCGCAGCGACGCCGTCGTCGCCCAGGCGATCGAAGCGATGAGCGGTATCGAGAAATCTTCTGCCGAGATCGGTAAGATCATCGGTGTCATCGACGAGATCGCCTTCCAGACCAATCTCCTCGCGCTGAACGCCGGCGTCGAAGCGGCCCGCGCCGGTGAATCCGGCAAGGACTTTGCCGTCGTCGCCCAGGAGGTGCGCGAGCTGGCCCAGCGTTCCGCTGCGGCCGCCAAGGAGATCAAAGACCAGATCGCCCGCTCGTCAGATCAGGTCGACCAAGGCGTCCGTCTGGTCGGCGAAGCCGGTGAAGCGCTGAAGCGCATCTCGGATCAGATCAAGGGCGCCAGCGACATCGTCGCGAAGATCGCCCACAGCGCCTCGGAACAAGATACGACGCTGCGCTCGATCTCTTCGTCGATGAACCAGCTCGACGCTGCCACCCAGCAGAATGCCGCGATGGCCGAGGAGACGACCGCCTCAGCAGAGACACTCGCTGCCGACACGGAAGATCTGCTTGCTCTTATCCGCGGTTTCCGTGTCAATGAAGGCCGCCCTGAGATCGAGCGGCATCTCCACGCAGCTTGAGCTGTCAGCGAACTCAAAGCGGGCCGCCGGTCGAAATGCCGGCGGTTCGATGCACCGCCTCGCCAGATACGTCTTCATACGGGCCTAGTTTTTCGCTTCGGTCCCCGCCCCTAGCTCAACAGCGAACCAGGAAAGAAACGCGACGACCGGCGGCAGGATGAAACCTGCCATGCCGAGGTAGATGCAAGCCCCAGCAGCTATGCCGCATCCCGTGGCAAAGGAGCCAAGGCTGGTCAGCAACCTCGCCCATCGGGCACGCAGCTTTTCGCGCGATTCCACCGTAGCACTCCGCATCAGATCGACACTGTCGAGCAGGATCTGTGTCGTCGTTCCGGTCATCAGAGTGCTCGGCGCGTCTGCGGACATATGCATGCGATGCGTTGCATTCTGAATGGCCATTGCTGCGACCAGCACCATGCCGACGAGCATCGTCATCGGCGCATCGCCATTTGCAAACGGACCGAACCGCAAGGCGAGGCCGGCGGCGAAAATCAGCAACAGGATCTTCGCCCATAGAAGCACACGCAAGTCCGGAAGCCGCCTTGCGATCATCGTGTGGCTTGCGGCCCGGCAAAGAATAACGACGAGGCAGAAGACCGGCAGAGCGAGCAGCTTCGTCAAAATCCCTGTGGCGCCCTGCGCCATGGCCGCACCGATGGTCACGAAGTTGCCGGTCACATGCGCCGTGAAAAGGCCATGGAGCGAAAGGAAACCCAATGTATCGACATATCCGGCATTGAAAGCGAGAAGCGGCGCCGGCTTGATATTTTTCATAGGCAATCTCCAGCCGCCTGCCGTTTGGTCACGGCAGGCGGCGCATGAAGTTGGTGATGGCTTGCAGCAAAATTTGAAGAACTCGCTGCTCTCTATCGAGCAGCGGAAGTGTCATTGCTACGAGCGGATGGTTTCAGGAGTTTTGCGATGATGGCGCGCTGAGAACCCGTCAGCTGCCGCGGGCATTTCCGACAAGGTTGCGGGAAGCGTGGCCACTCATGTATGTCCTCACACTGCACATGGTTATTTGTACCGTATTGTGATTATTGTGTACCGCAATGCGGAAATCGCGGCAAGGAGAAAATTATGGGCGATGGAGTAGAAAACAGCTCGAAAGAGGGCGGCGTCCAGGTCATTGCCCGGGCCGCCGCGATTTTACGCGCCTTGAAGCAGGATGGCCTCAGCCTCGGCGCGCTCGCCAAGATCACGAACCTGCCCCGCTCGACCGTCCAGCGGATTGTCGATGCCCTGGCCGCCGAAGATCTGGTTGAGACCGGCGACAGCGGCGTGCGGCCAGGCTGGGGCCTGCAACAACTCGCGCAGGCCGGCCAATCGGCGATCGCGGTGCGTGTGCGTCCGCAGTTGCAAGAACTGTTCGAACGCACGCATGAAACGGTCGACATCTCCACGCGCCATGGACGGCAAGTGGCGTTTCTCGATCGCATCATTTCCGATCAGGAACTGCGTGTCGTTCCGATTACCGACCGGCCGCGACCGCTCTATGCGATGGCCAACGGCAAGGCAGTGCTTTCCTCGATGACCACGGAACAGATCGAGGCGCTCCTGGACGAACCGTTTACAGCGCTGACGCCGGCCACTTTAACCAATCTGAGGAGCCTGCTCTCCGAACTGGAAAACGTCCGAACTGAGGGCTTCTCCTACGATCGCGAGGAGCACGCGCCGGGGGTCTGCGCCGTCGGCATGCCGATCCGCGTTCCCGGAATGCCGCCTCACGCGATCTCGGTCGTAGTGCCTGCATCGCGCTACGAACAGCGCCTGCCCGTTCTCAAAGAAGCGCTGCGAGAATGTCAGGCTGCGATGGAATCGGCCCTCACGGCCTCACGACGATCCTGAGTAGGATGAGCACATCATGATGGTTCAGGCCGGCGGTCATCCCTAGCCAGGCATTCAATATTCGGCCGGTGATCGGCGATGCCCCCGCGCCATGAACGATAGCGCGGGGGCTCTTTCGTAAGCGGGTCGCTTTCCCCAGCGTTACGGCTCCAGCGACGCGCTTGCCAGTTGCTCGGCGACCTTGCGATCGAGCAGGCGCTCGTCATAGGTCGTCGTCGCGGAGATGATCTTGCCTTGAGCATCGAGCGACAGCGCCGTAATCCCGCCCTTCACCGTCGAGTTTGACGAGGCGAACCATTCGAAGCCGCCGCCTGCATCACTGCCCACGACATGGCGCAGCCGCGACTGGTCGGCGAAAGGGGCGACCGAAGCGACACGCTGAAGATATCGCTCGATTGCAGCCTTTCCGCGAATCTTGGTTCGGATCGCCATATCTTCGAACTCGGCGTCGTCGGAGAAGAGCGCCGCAGCTTCACCTGCATCGCCCTCCGACAGCGCGCTTTGCAGGTGCGTGGAGATGTCGACGATTTTCTTGCTGGCGTTGGTTCCGACCTCGCCTTCCTTGAAATCGGTGGGAAAGCTTGCCGGTGCGGTCTTATACTTGCTATAGAGACCGTCGTCATAGGCCGAGCTGTCCCAATAATCGACCCAGCGGACGATCTTGCCGTCCTTGAAATCGACCGCACCCAGGATCCGCAGCTCGCCGCCGAAAAGTTCCGGCGTATCGACAAAGGATACGATCGCGCTTCCGTTTCCTTTCTCCGCACCGCCCAGCACCTGAACCGGATAGGATTTTCCGTTCCCCCAGTTCGGCATGTATTTTTCGAAAAGGCCGTGCACGTAGTCGTAATCCATAGGCCAGCCGAGCGTCGCGTCGGTGTAGGTGGCGAGTTTCTTCGAGAAGAAGGACATCGTACCTTCAACGTCCTCGGACGTTTTTGTCGCGAAGTACTTCTCAAACATTTTCGCCGTTTCAGGCGTCGCGTGCGAAACATCGGCAGCGTTCTGATGCTCGGCTGCCATTGCGGGAACGGCGATGGCCAATGTGGCCGCAAAGACGGCATTGGATAGTCGTTTCATGGTTTCTCCTTCCATCGATCTTCAGCGCTTTTCGAAACTCTTATTCGTTCGAAAGGCTGCATCTGCGCTTCAGCGCTGGATCCGATCTAGCCTTCCCGGATGGGATGATCCATGATATAAAATCACTAAAACATAGCAGATCGTGTCGATCGGATGGATTTTGAATGGATGTCCTCTCAAACTGGCTGAAGTCGAGCGTCGGCCGCCTGCTCCAGGTTTCCATCAGCCGCATCAAGCCGCCATGGGGTGTCCAGATCGATGCGCAAAGCGACGTGCTCCTTCACGTGCTGATGGAAGGAGAGTGCTGGGTTCGCACCGGTGAGACGGGCCTATACCGGTTCGGCCCCGGAGATGTCATCATCACGCACGCTTGCAGCCATAGCATTGTCGACCCCGTGGAATTCGTGCCGCAGCCGCTCGAGGAATTCAAACGATTGCCGTTGGAGGCCGTATCGGACAATGTGACCGAGTTGGTGTGTGCAAGCTTCGGAGTGGAGAATGCGGCCATGAGGACCGCCATCCCCATGCTCCCGAGGTTCGTCCACCTCTCGGCTCAGGATATTGCCGCAGATCAGCGCTTCTCCGCCATTATGAGCGCGGTCCGCAGCGAGTGCCAAAATCCCGATAGCGGCAGCGAGCTGATGATCGCTCACCTGTTTGAAGCGGTCTTCGTTTGCACGCTTCGCATGGCTCACCTTCGCAGTGGCGGCGAGAGGAGCTGGCTGTCGGCTTTGCAGGATCCCGCACTGGAAAGGGTGCTGCAAGAGATCCATCGGGATCCCAGCCATCCATGGACCGTCGAGTCGCTGGCGCAGGCCGCGGGCCTTTCCCGCTCGGTGTTTGCCCGACGATTCAACCGCTGCATGGGAGTCCCGCCGCTGACCTATTTAACGCAATGGCGCATGAAATTGGCGGCTCGACAGCTGAAAAACAGCGATGACCGGCTGATGAAGGTCGCAACCAGCGTCGGTTACGAGTCCGAATTTGCCTTCAGCCGCGCTTTCAAACGCGAATTCGGTGCTCCGCCCAAGGAGTTTCGCGCCGGCAATGATGCCGAAATCAGCCATACCGGCGGCCTGCTGACGAAGGAACTCTCAACCCGATCAGCCTTGTCGAACTAACTCCGGATCGTCGGCACGATAGCCATCGGCAGGTCGTTCCAACCGATCGCTATAGCTGCCCTTGTGCCTCCGGGATATTGGTATTTGCCGGCTCTGACAGGCTGGCCGAGGTGATCATCCTTTTGGCCAACTCGTCATGAAAGGCAATCAGCGTGGCGAAAACGTTCTGGATCTGGTTGCGAACATCCTTCATTTTTTCTTGCGCAAGGGCCAGGTCGCTCTCATCCGGCTCGGGCGCCGGCAAAGTGTCTCCGATAGGGAAGGTGATAATATTGCTCATTGAAATTCTTTCGCTTTGAGATCAGGCAGCGACGGTCTCGATGTCGCTTGGTAGGAACAGACGGGAGAATCAAGAAAACAGATCATGCCCTTCTCATGCGCGATCACTCCTTGGGCGACGCTCCGATCAAAGGACGTGGTGATTTCGGGGATTGCTTGCACTTGATCGGCTCGGATTGGACCGTCCCGATGTCGGTGCACATGCCGAGATCGGGGCGTCAAATGGACAGATGTTTCCTAATGATGGGTGCAGGAGGCCCTGCACCGAAGGTCGCCTTTATGGCGATAGGAGGTACAGACCGCGCCCCTTCGGATAGCCCAAACTGGGGCTCGAATGATTGACACAATGTAAATATGCCGGGCGCATGCAACGTATGTTGCGGGTACTGCGTATTGCCTGCGGTTTTTGGGTATGAGGGTCCCACGCAGCCCCTCAAGCAGGCTCAGGCACCTCTCACTCGGCAAGCCCCGAACCGAAACAGTGTTTGCCAAATGATCGACCTCACCATCGGCTCCGGATGATTGTGGAGAACCTCATATGCCGATTACACCTCAGCCGCTCTGCACCCACCGCCTTGGCTGTGAAACCGAATGGCTAATCCGATAGCGGCCCATGGAGGCGATTTCATTCGCCTCCCCATGCGCCCATCAGCATTTCGAGAAACCTCTCGGCCGCGGGCGACAAGGTGCCGCCACGACGGCGAACGACGCCGATAGTGCGCGATATCTCGGGATTGCGAATAGGGCGTGTGATTAGAAACGGGTGATCGTCTTGCGGGGTCGCCATGCGCGGCAGCACCGAAATCCCCAGTCCCGCCTCTACCAGTCCGAGTGAGGTCGAGAGATGGGTTACCTCGTAGAACCAGCGAAGCTTGATGTTCGACTTTGCCAGGGCCGCGTCGAGGAGGGTTCTGTTGCCGCTGGAACGATGGACGGTGATCAAATGATAGGGCTCAAGTTCCGCCCAGCCGACCGATGGCTTGTTGGCAAGGGGGTGATCCTTGCGTGCCGCAAGCACAAATGGGTCTTCCACAAGCCGGTCAAAGATCAGGTCCGGATCCGAGGTGCCCATGATGTTTATGCCGAACTCCACCTCGCCGCGCGCAACGGCCTGGAGGCCGTCGGTTGCCGGCAGGTCGAGGATGCGAAAGCGGATGTTCGGATACTCCGCGTTAAACTGGCGGATGACCGTTGGCAGAAAGTAGAAGGCAGCAGTCGGAAGACACGCGATCGTCACCAATCCGCCTCGATTGGCTCCGACCTCCCGAACCGCGAACAGTGAGCCATCGAATTCCTCCAGCATGCGCCGAACAAGCGGAACGAGCTCTGTCCCGAGGGCCGTCGCCGACACATGTCGCGTTGTTCGCTCCAGCAGAGGCGCTCCGATCACCTGCTCCAGTTTCTGGATCCGGCGGCTCAAGGCGGGTTGCGACAGATGCAGCGCATCGGCAGCGCGATGAAAGCTCTCCAGTTCGACCACGCTGAGGAAGGCGCGGAGATCCAAGATGTCACAATTAATGCTCATTACGCATCAATTCCCCGATTCTTAGCAATTCACAAATCAACGCCTCTTCCAATAATTGGATCAAACGCGCCGATTGATACGGCGTTGACATAATTTCAATGGAAGCACAAGCGATGAACGACCTGTTGGCGATCCCTTGCGTTTTGATGAGAGGCGGCACCTCCAAGGGTCCGTTCTTCCTGGCAAGCGATCTTCCCGCGTCCGCCGACGCGCGTGACAAGATCCTGTTGTCCGTCATGGGTTCGGGCCATCCGCTGCAGATCGACGGCATCGGCGGCGGCAACCCCGTCACCAGCAAGGTGGCCATCGTCGGGCCGGCCACCATCCCCGGTGCCGATGTCGACTATCTCTTTGCGCAGGTGCGTGTCGATCAACAGATCGTCGACACTTCGCCAAACTGCGGCAACATGCTGGCTGCGGTCGGTCCGTTTGCCATCGAAGCCGGACTTATCCCCGTGCGGGGAGAGACGACGCTCGTCCGGATCCACAACGTCAACACCGGTAAGCTCATCGACGCCGACGTCCCCACTCCAAACGGCAGCGTCTCCTATCTCGGCGAAGCTGCAATTGACGGCGTGCCCGGCAGTGCAGCGCCGATCGCATTGACTTTCATGGACGCCGCGGGAGCGCGTACCGGAAAGCTCTTTCCCACCGGCAAGCCGGTCGACTTGATCGATGGTGTGGCCGTTACTTGTATCGACTGCGCAATGCCGATGATGTTGATCGAGGCGGGTTCGATCGGCGCAAGCGGGTTCGAATCCGCGGCTGAACTCAATGCCGATAAGGAATTGCTAGGAAGGCTGGAAAAGCTGCGGATCGCTGCCGGCGAAAGGATGGGCCTTGGCGATGTGCGCAATCAGGTGACCCCGAAGCCTGTCCTCATCTCTAGGCCGCGTTCGGGTGGGCACATCAATGTGCGCTATTTCATGCCGCATCAATGCCACCCCTCGCTTGCAACCACGGGGGCTGTAGGGATCGCTACCGCCTGCATCAAGGAAGGCACGGTCGCCTCGCTGCTGCTGGGGACGCAAACGCCACCACTGCTGCTCTCGATTGAGCACCCGAGCGGCCACTTGGACGTCAAGCTTTATGAAAGGGACGGCAAGGTCGTCGCCGGAATCCTGCGAACAGCCAGACGACTGTTCGAAGGGCAAGTCTTCGCAAAACCTGTCACGCAACTGGGTTGCGCGGCATAATAACCGTGGCGGCCGGGAGGGCGCCACCAACAGGAGGAAAACATCATGCGCAAACTCATGCTCGCCCTCGCAGCATCTATCGCTTTCGCCGGCTCCGCCTTCGCGGATCCCGTCCGCATCAGCGTCGGCTCTTACAACCTCAACAATCTTCCCTTTCCGGTCGCCCAAGGGCTCGGCCTTTATGAAAAGGAAGGCCTGGAGGTGACCGTCGAAAACTTTGCATCGGGCGGATCGAAGACGCTTCAGGCGCTTGTTGCCGGCTCGACGGATATTGCCGTCGGGTTCTACGACCATACGATCCAGATGCAGTCGCAGAAGAAGGATGTCGTGGCATTCGTGCAGCTCGCCCGCAATTCGGGGCTCGTGCTGGCCGGCGGTAAGAACAGTAGTTTCGACCCGGCAAAACCGGAAACGATCAAGGGCGCAAAAGTCGGGATCACCTCGCCAGGCTCGTCCTCCGATTTCTTCGTCCGCTATTATCTGCAGCGCAACGGCTTGTCCGCGGACGACGTCTCGCTGATCGGCGTAGGCTCCGGGTCTGCCGCCGTCGCGGCCCTCGAACAGGGCAAGGTTGACCTCCTCGTCAATTACGACCCGGCAGCAACCGTCATCGAGGCCAAGGGTGTCGGCAAGATCTTGATCGACGCACGCAGTGACGAGGGCGCCAAGGCGATCTACGGCGGGATTTACCCAACCTCCGTGCTCTATGCCACACAGAGCTATATCGATGAGAATCCGGAGACCATCCAGAAGGTCACGAATGCGACGGTCAAGGCACTCGAATGGATGAATAGCCACTCAGCGGAAGAGATCGTCGAAAAGCTCCCGAAGGAGTTCATTTCCGGTGATCGTGACACCTACGTCAAGGCGGTCGAGAACGCGAAGGCGATCTTCTCGAAGGACGGGCGCATCAACGCGGAAGATATCGAGGTTCCGCTCGCGGTTCTGCAGAGCTTCAACGAAAAGGTCGCCACGGCCAAAATCGACCTCACGAAAACCTATACGAACGAGTTCGTCGGCAAGGTCCCGAACGTCGCCGCCAACTGACAGGAGGAGGTCATGACATTGGCCGCAGTGAAAACCGCACCCCCAACGGACAGTGCGAATCAAGCAAAGCCGATGGTTTCCATCGAGTCGGTCACCATGTCCTTCGGCGCCTATGTGGCGGTGCAGGATGTGAACCTGAAGGTCTCAGATGGCGAGTTCCTCGCCATCGTCGGACCGACCGGATGCGGCAAGAGCACCATCCTCAATGCGATTGCCGGCCTTCTGAAACCTGCCAGCGGCAGCGTGTCAATCGATGGTCAGGCCGTGCGCGGGGTCCAGAACGATATCGGTTATTTGTTCCAGCAGGATGCTTTGCTTCCCTGGAAGACTGCGATCGAGAACGTGGAACTCGGCCCCATGTTCAAGGGTGTCGGCGCTGCTGAACGCCGCGAGCAGTCGACGACATGGCTGGCGAAAGTCGGACTCAAAGGGTTCGAGCATCGTTATCCTCATCAGCTTTCCGGCGGCCAGCGCAAGCGCGTGCAGATGGCGCAGGCGCTGATCACCGGCCCCAAAGTCATCCTGATGGACGAGCCCTTCTCCGCGCTCGACATCCATACTCGCCACCTGATGCAGAACGAGCTGTTGCGGCTTTGGCAGGAGGAACGGCGCGCCGTGGTGATGATTACCCACGATCTCGAGGAGGCTATTGCTCTCGGTGATCGGGTCGTGGTGCTTGCCGCCGGACCGCGCTCGCACGTGATCGATAGCTTCCCCGTCGATCTCGAACGCCCGCGCGATGTCGCCGAAATCAAACTCGATCCGCGCTTCATGGATCTTTACCGCAACATCTGGTCGTCGCTACGTGGCGAAGTGGAGAAAAGCTATGAACGTCATGACTGAACGCCTCATCCAGGTCGTGCTGCTGGTGACAATTGTCGGCGGCTGGCAGCTCGGTGTCGCGACCGGCGTCATCGACGTCTTCTTTTTCCCCGCTCCGGCCGATATCTTCAAGCAGGTCGTTTCCTGGGTCCTGGACACCAGCTTTTACAGCCATGTGGCCATCACCCTGACGGAAACCGTACTCGGCTATCTGGTCGGAACGGCGCTTGGCGTGGCAGCAGGTGTCTGGCTCGGCCTCAGCCGTTCGGCTGCGCGCATTCTGGACCCCTTCATCAAGGGCCTGAATGCGATTCCCCGTGTCGTCCTTGCTCCGATCTTCGTTCTCTGGCTCGGCCTCGGTCTCTGGTCCAAGGTGGCGCTCGCCGTGACGCTGGTGTTCTTCGTCACCTTCTTCAACGCCATGCAAGGGGTCCGTGAAGTCAATCCGGTGGTCCTGTCGAACGCCCGCATTCTGGGGGCCAAACGATCCGACCTGCTTCGTCATGTGTACTTCCCGGCAGCGGCAAGCTGGATTCTGTCTTCGCTGCGCACTTCGGTCGGCTTCGCCGTTGTCGGGGCGATTATCGGTGAATACCTTGGCTCTTCCGCTGGTCTCGGCTACCTGATCGCTCAGGCCGAAGGCAATTTCGATGCGGTCGGCGTCTTCGCAGGCATCCTCATCCTGGCGATCTTTGTCTTGATTATCGACAGCATCCTGGACGTCGCCGAAAAGCATCTGATCAAGTGGAGAACGAGTGCTTCCGAACGGCCTGCCTGACGATATCTTCAGGCCGCGACAGCCGCCGTCATGGACGCGTCGCTGGGAAACAGCGCTGTGCTTTTGACGGGACCCAAGCAAACATTCCATCGAGACAGGCGAACCAGCCTGCGGCAAACGCCAACGAACCAAGATCCTTGCCCCGGCCCGCCATCGCGCGGGCCGAACCGTTTTTAGACCCTCGCCACCACGTTTCGCGCTGCTACCGGTGTGCAGCCACGGCCGACAAATGAGCGTCTTTTCCGAAGGTTCAAAATCACCTGATGATGCAAGGAAATCAAAGTGGTGCCCAGGACCGGAATCGAACCAGTGACACGCGGATTTTCAATCCGCTGCTCTACCAACTGAGCTACCTGGGCTAACCTGCTTCCGCTGGTGCCTTTCAGAAAAAGAACCGCGGGGCCTTGGTTCGCCCCGGAAGCGAGCGGGGTTATAGCATCTTGTTCGGCCATGGCAAGCGTCAAATGACTCTTTTTTGACGGTCTTGCCGGTTTTGCGGATTCATGTGGAAAAATAAGAGCTTCGCGGGCGGAGTTGTCTAGTTTTCCTCGTCCGGGTAATCGGCCTTCGTCTCATCCTCGGCCACCGGGATGGCATAGGCGCCGGTCAGCCAGCGAGAGAGATCGACCTCGCGGCAGCGGTTGGAGCAGAAGGGGTAATGTTCGCGGTGGGAGGGTTTGCCGCATTCGGGGCAAGGGCGCGTCTTGCGCAGCGGTTCGACCTTGGCGGCGGCTTTCTTGTCTTCAGGCATCTCGGTCCGTCCTCATCCAGGAATGAGCCGTGCGGCTCAGCCCTCGGGCCACCGGCTGTGCACATCGAAGCCTTCGCCGGTCAGAAGCAGAATGGTTTCATAAAGCGGCAGGCCGACGACATTGGTGTAGGAGCCCACCATCTTCTGCACGAAGGTGCCGGCAAGGCCCTGGATGCCGTAGGCGCCTGCCTTGCCGCGCCACTGGCCCGAGGCCAGGTAGTTCTCGATCTCGAAGCCGGACAGCCGCTTGAAGCGGACCTTGGTCTCGACGATCTTCTGGCGGATCTTGCGATCCGGCGTCACCAGGCAAACGCCGGTGTAGACCATATGGTTGCGACCCGACAAGAGATGCAGCGAGCTCAACGCCTCGTCGGCGAACTCGGCCTTGCCGAGAATGCGCCGGCCGACGGCGACCACCGTATCGGCGGACAGGATATAGCTGCCCTTCCAGGTGATATCGCCCTTGATGGCGGCAAGGGCAGCTTCGGCCTTCTCAGCCGAAAGCCGGCGGGCGAGCGAACGCGGATGCTCCGACTTCTTCGGCGCCTCGTCGATATCCATTGGCATCAGCCGCGACGGCTCGATGCCGGCCTGGTTGAGCAGGTCGACGCGACGGGGCGAGCCCGAGGCCAGAATGAGCTTGTATTTCAGCGTCATGGAACCTCGACCATCGGCAGACGGGAGCAAAAGCCCTTGCAGGACCTTCGGGCAAGCTTACTTGAAACGATAGGTGATGCGGCCCTTGGTCAGGTCATAGGGCGTCATTTCCACCAGCACCTTGTCGCCGGCGAGAACGCGGATACGGTTCTTGCGCATGCGGCCGGCGGTATGGGCGATGATCTCGTGTTCGTTTTCGAGCTTCACGCGGAACGTCGCATTCGGCAGAAGTTCGGTGACGATACCCGGGAATTCGAGGACTTCTTCTTTAGGCATATAGGTGTTTTCTTCCTGTGGGTTGAAGAGGCAGCGCAGCGCGCGCCTTAAAAATTTGCGCGGAAACTACACAATCAACGATGGTTTGTGAACCTTGTTGATCAGGCTTTCCTTTATTTGTTTTCAAGCCGATTGCGCGGCTATGCCATTTCGCTTGAGGAGCCGGCTTTCGATGAGGCCGGTCAGGTGATCGCGAACCTCGCGATAGCTTTCCAGAATCTGCTCGCGCGTGCCGCTGACAACGGTCGGATCCATGGTCGGCCAGTAGACGACATCGATCGCATTCGAGCGGGTCAACTCAAGGGCGGCGTGATGGGCCTGCGGCGACAGCGTGATGATCAGATCGAAATAATCGTCCTCGAGTTCTTCCAGCGTCTGCGGCAGGCGGCGCCCGAGGGAAAGCCCGATCTCATCGAGCACCACATCGACGAAGGGATCGCGCTCGCCGGCGCGAACGCCGGCCGACCGGATATAGGTGTTGCCAGGCAGCATGCTGCGGGCGATCGCCTCGGCCATCGGCGAGCGGATGGCATTCATCCCGCACATGAAGAGGATGGCGCCCGGCCGCTTTCCCCCCTCGATGTCGGCGCCGAGATCCATCGCCCTCACCCGCGCCAGTAGAGCACGCAGACCAGGGTGAAAAGCCGCCGGGCGGTGTCGAAATCCACCTCTATCTTGCCGGCCAGCCTGTCCTTCAGCGTCTGCGAACCTTCATTGTGGATGCCGCGCCGGCCCATGTCGATCGCCTCGATGCGGCTCGGTGTGGCCGAACGGATCGCTTCATAATAGCTCTCGCAGATCATGAAGTAGTCCTTGACGATCCGCCGGAAGGGGGTGAGCGACAGGATATGGGTGGCGACCGCGCCGCCTTCTTCGGTGGTGATGGCGAAGACCAGCTTGGAATCGACCAGCGAGATGTTCAGCCGGTAAGGCCCGCCGGCATGGCCGAGCGGCGCAAAGCTGTTCTCCTCGATCAGATCGAAGATGGCGACGGCGCGTTCATGCTCGACATCGGGCGTCGAACGGCCGATCGTATCGTCCAGAACGACGTCGCAGAGCCGGAAATCGCCCTTGGCCATGCCCTCACCTTTCGAGGTTGAGGCGGATCGCGACCGATCGCGCATGGGCATCGAGGCCTTCGGAGACGGCTAGCGCAATTGCCGCCGGCCCGAGGGTGCGCAACTGCTGCGGGCCGAGGCGCAGGATCGAGGTGCGCTTGACGAAATCGAGCACCGAAAGACCGGACGAGAAACGCGCCGACCGCGCCGTCGGCAGCACATGGTTCGAACCGCCGACATAATCGCCGATCACCTCTGGCGTATGGGCGCCGATGAAGATCGCGCCGGCATTGCGGATGCCGTCGAGCAGCCGATCCGGATCGGCAACGGCAAGCTCCAGATGCTCGGCGGCGATGCGGTTGGCGAGCGGAATGGCCTGTTTCAAATCGGCAACGAGGATGACCGCCCCGAAATCGCGCCAGCTTGCCGCCGCCGTCTCGGCCCGGTTCAGCGTCTTCAGCTGGCGTTCGACCGCCTGTTCCACCGCCTTGCCGAATTCGGCATCGTCGGTGATCAGGATTGCCTGGGCGCTGACATCGTGCTCGGCCTGCGCCAGCAGGTCGGCGGCGATCCAATCCGGATTGTTGTCCTTGTCGGCAATGACAAGCACCTCGGAAGGGCCGGCGATCATATCGATGCCGACGGTGCCGAAGACGTGGCGCTTGGCAGCGGCGACATAGGCATTGCCGGGGCCGGTGATCTTGGCGACCGGCGCGATCGTCTCGGTGCCATAAGCAAGAGCGGCGATCGCCTGGGCGCCGCCGACGCGATAAATCTCGGTGACGCCGACAAGCTTGGCGGCGGCCAGCACCGCCGGATTGACGGCGCCGCCGGTGGCGGGAACGGCGATGACGATGCGCTCGACGCCGGCGACCTTGGCCGGCACGGCATTCATCAGCACCGAACTCGGATAGCTCGCGGTGCCGCCCGGCACATAGAGGCCTACAGCCTCGATCGCCGTCCAGCGCGAGCCGAGACCGACGCCGAGATCATCCTCGTAGATATCGTCTTTTGGCAGCTGCCGGCGATGATGGGATTCGATGCGCAGTGCGGCAAGCTTCAGCGCGCCCAACACTTCGGCAGGCACCGCCTCGATCGCTGCGTCCATCTCCTCAGGGGTGACGCGCATCGGGACTTTGGCGAAATCGATGCCGTCGAATTTCAGCGAATATTCGGCGAGCGCCACATCGCCGCGGGCCCTGACATCATCGATGATGGCGCGAACGGTGGCGTTCACATCCTCGGAAACTTCGCGCTTCGTCGTCAGAAAGGCGGCAAAATGCTGCTCGAAACCTTTAGATGCCTGATCCAGCCAGATTGCCAAGGCCGATATTCCTTCTCAACTCGAAACCGCAATATTCAAACTTCAAGCGCCAAGCACATCAGCGATGACGCGGCTTGGAGGAAGCCTCCCAGGCACCGCCGATATCGGCCAGCTGGACCTCGATGCACTCGACGTCGAGCGCGATCGAGGCGGTGCCGGACAGAGACAGCTCGATCGTGCCCTCCGGCCCCTCGTCCTTCCGCTCGAAACGCAGCGCCAGCAGCGACAGCACCTCGTCGCGCTTGCCACGATCGATGCCGAGCGAGCGCACGGCCAGCACCCGCTTGAAGACCAGGGCCGCCCGGCGGCGCTCGAAACCCTTGCGCTTGCGCTCGGCACCTTCCCAGACGAAACGATTGACGGCAAGGGCGAACTGCGCGTCGCGCGGCGACCAGTCGATATCGCCGACCTTGAAGACGCTGTCCTGCATATGCGCGGAAACGACCGCAAGGTCCTCGTCATCGAGCGCCACAAGCTTCAGATCGGTCATTCGGCCTCATCCCAGCAAGCACCGCCGGAATGGCGATGCGTCAGACAAGGGAAATAAGATGCTGCGATCAATTACGCAACCGCGATGAAGGGTGCTTACTCGCTGATGCGCTCGACGATGGCGCCGCAGCGGGTCAGCTTCTCCTCGAGCCGCTCGAAGCCGCGGTCGAGGTGATAGACGCGGGAGACCGTGGTTTCACCCTCGGCGGCAAGGCCGGCGATGACGAGCGAAACGGAGGCGCGCAGGTCCGTCGCCATGACCGGGGCGCCGCGCAGGCGTTGGACACCTTCGATCTTCGCCGTCTGGCCGGAGAGCGAGATGCGGGCGCCAAGGCGGGCAAGCTCCTGCACATGCATGAAGCGGTTTTCGAAGATGGTCTCGGTGACGTGCGAAACGCCCGAAGAGCGGGTCATCAGCGCCATGAACTGCGCCTGCAGATCTGTGGGGAAACCGGGGAAGGGATCGGTGACGATATCGACCGGCTTGATGCCGGCGCCGTTGCGCTTGATGCGCATGCCATTGTTGGTCGACGAGATCTCGGCACCGGCCCGGCGCAGCGTTTCCACCGCGGTTTCGAGCAGCGCCACATCGGTATTTTCGAGCACGACGTCGCCGCCTGTCATGGCAACCGCCATGGCATAGGTGCCGGTCTCGATGCGATCCGGCAGGACGCGATGGCGGGCGCCGGAGAGCGAGGTGACGCCTTCGATGGTGAGGGTCGCGGTACCCGCCCCCGAAATCTTGGCGCCCATGGCGTTCAGGCAGTTGGCGAGATCGACGACCTCGGGCTCGCGGGCGGCATTGCCGATGACCGTCGTGCCGCGGGCAAGGGTTGCCGCCATCATCATCACGTGGGTGGCGCCGACGGAGACCTTCGGGAAGGTGTAGCGCGCGCCGATCAGACCGCCGGCCGGCGCCCTGGCATTGATATAACCGGCATCGATTTCCATGGTCGCGCCGAGCGCCGTCAGGCCGTCGATGAAGAGATCGACGGGGCGCGTGCCGATGGCGCAGCCGCCCGGCAGCGATACGCGGCAATGACCTTCGCGCGCCAGCAGCGGGCCGATGACCCAGAAGGAAGCGCGCATCTTCGAGACCAGCTCATAAGAGGCCGTGGTATCGACGATGGTGCGGCAGGTGAAATGGATGGTGCGGGCGTAGGAATCTTCCTGGCGCTCGCGACGGCCGTTGACGGCGACATCGACGCCATGATTGCCGAGGATGCGCATCAGGAGTTCGACATCGGCCAGATGCGGCACGTTTTCGAGCGTCAGCGTATCGCTGGTCAGAAGCGAGGCGATCATCAGCGGCAGTGCGGCATTCTTGGCGCCGGAAATCGGAATGATGCCATTCAGCTCATTACCGCCGACGATTCTGATACGATCCATGTGCGCTTACTTCCTGAAAGTTCTGCCTTGAAAGAAGGAGGGTGTTTAGGGGATTTATCAAAACGCTTCAATTGGCGAGGGACGGAACATTACGATTCGTCCATTTTTGCGGCGGGCAGGCCATTTGTTTCATCGGCCTGGCCGGAACGGCGGGCGCGCACCTGCTGTTTGCGTCTCGAAAGATTTTCTCTGAGCTTGTCGGCGGCGCGCTCGCGGCGCAGTTTCGCCTGTGCCTCGAGCGCTTGCTTGCGGCTCTGCTGGCCGGTTTCGGTCTTGTCGTTCATGCCAACAGGATTAGCCGAATTCGCGCCGATCCAAAAGGCCCTTGCATGCCAATCCACGCGAAGTTGGAATTTGCTGCTTGCGCTTGCCGTCAAGCTGTGGCAATAGCCGCCCCGTTCCCGCAATTGAGCCGCTTGGCTCCACGGGTCCTGGTCCTGCTGCCGTAGCTCAGTGGTAGAGCACACCCTTGGTAAGGGTGAGGTCGGTGGTTCAATCCCACTCGGCAGCACCAGTTTTCTTTCCAGACACTGCTTCTCACGCGCTCGGCTGCCCCTCATCCGGCTGCCGCCACCTTCTCCCCGTAAACGGGGCGAAGGGACAATGCCGCAAACTCTCCGTTCCCGTTAGCCTTTGTTGAACGACCGGGTTGATGGTCGACAGTTTGGACCGGGATGATACCTGACAGTTTTCATTCTGTCGTGTGTGCTGCT